>NZ_JAJQXX010000009.1 GCF_028767025.1 Blautia sp. XA-2221 | reverse complement strand
GAATATGCTTGCACTGAAAATCAACGATGTCAAAGGATTTATGAACCGACTTCTGATCGGGGAAACCTTTGATCATTTTCCCATGGCAGAAGTTTCTGTCACAACCTTCAATACTTTTTCCATAGACGGGAAGATAAATAAAGAGTTTTTTGATACCGATACACAGAATATCCTGACCCAAAAGGGGACTGTTTATTCTGCATGGAAAGAAATAAAACCTTTTTGCTTTTCAATCATACGCGGGAAACGGACCCCGCTGCAATTTAAAATTGTATTTCAGCTTTCACCGGAACAGTTTTTCTCTATTTTTGAAGAAAAGGAATCTGATCTTTTTTCCGCTGTCAGCAGTTTTTCTTTCATTATACAGTATAAAAACAATATGCTTTTGTGTACTACAGGGATTGCCCAAACATACTTTTCCATGGACAAACGCGCCGAACAGCTTTGGGACGCTGCTGTTCAGAACTTTTTCCGCTGTCTTGGCATTGACTGCGAGGTCCTGTAATACACATTTTTTATCCACTATCTCTCATCTGCACTGAGATAAAATGCCAGCATATCTACAAATTCACTGTTTGTAGGCTTGTAGCTCAGAGGATATCCGGCAATCCTATCCATTTGATCTTTGTTCGCAGACCAACAGACATTAACCACCGTACGGATATCATGTTCAATATTGTTTGGAGTAGACTTATATTTTCTTGCTAGCGGCGGATATACATCCTTGGTAATTCTCAAGGGATATCCGGCTGTCTCCATGGACAGCTTCACAGCATCTGCCACAAAATAATATCCTTTGTATTTTGATGTTACTCCCATCTGCCTGATTAAATGGTATACTTTCCTCATTTCGTTCTCCTCTGAAATTTATTTCAAATTTTCTTTTTCTTCTATATACTATACGACATTTTTTCTACTTTTTCCCTTTTCATAAATAACTCGTGGGACTTCGAAAGAAAAAGAAATTCTCATATTTTTTCGAGATTCTTCGACAAAACCTTGTTTGGACATACTTGTCTAGCATAAGAATCACAGAGCAATTTGTCAATATTAATTTTTTGTCTTTTGTATCAAAATAATATATAATTTTATATTTTTCGCTCTATTAGAACATTTTGTGCTTATTTCTTCGTGATTATTGCTCTATTTTTTCATAAAAGAATAGTCTTTTGTCTTTTAGAAAACTCAAAAATCCCGGTTGCCTTTTCAGGTACCGGGATTTCGCTCACATTCATTTCGATTTATTTTGTCAGCAACATTAAAATATCATTGCTTCTCTGAACAAATTTTGTCATTTCATCAGGTGAAAGCTGTTTATGGCTGATCATTGCCAGATCATAAAGCTGTTCACAGATAACGGCCGCATGTTCAGACTCCTGATTTTCTGCAAGGAACTTCACCAGAGGATGGTTAATATTTAAAACAAGTGTTTCCTGACCACCAAACATTCCCGGATCCATTCCGTACATATTATACATTTTCATCATATCCTGCATACGACGGCTTTCTTCAGAGAGCATCATCATTGCAGATACTGCTTCATTTTTCAGACTTTCTACTTTTACTTCCAGTTTTTCTTTATTCAGATTTTTACGGAAAAGCTCTGTCAGAGTCTTGGCTGTATCTTCATCTGCAGCCCCTTCTCCTTTCAGCTCTTCTGTCAGATCTGCGTCAATTCTCTTAAACTGAAGTTCCTGGTCTCTCTGTTCAAGGTGAGAAATAAAGGCAGTATCAATATTATGAGAAAGAATAACTGCATTCTTTCCAGCTTCTTTAAACATATTGATATACTGGCTCTGCTGTACCGGATCTGTCACATAAAAGACAGTTGTCTTTTCCAGTTCTTTCTCATCCTTATTTTCTTCTGTATTCTCCCGAGCCTCTTCCTCAGTATGCTCTGCCTCTTCTTTCCTGTTTGCCTCTATACAGTCTTTCAATGTAAGATATTTGTTGTCCAGGTCTTTAAACAGAATATAGTCATGAAGTTTGTCTGCAAATTTTGAGTCTTTAATGCATCCAAATTTAATGAACGGACTGATATCATCCCAGTATTTTTCGTAAGATTCACGGTCTGTCTTACACATTCCAGTCAGCTTGTCAGCTACTTTTTTCGCAATATATTCAGAAATCTTCTGAACAAATCCATCATTCTGAAGTGCACTTCTTGATACGTTCAGCGGAAGATCCGGGCAGTCGATCACACCTTTCAGAAGAAGAAGGAATTCAGGGATCACTTCTTTAATATTATCTGCAATAAATACCTGGTTGTTATAAAGTTTAATAGTTCCCTCAATGGAATCATACTCTGTATTGATCTTCGGGAAATACAGAATTCCTTTCAGATTAAAAGGATAATCCATGTTCAGGTGAATCCAGAACAACGGCTCTTTATAATCCATAAATACCTTACGGTAAAACTCTTTATATTCTTCGTCTGTACATTCATTCGGATGTTTCATCCAGAGCGGCTGAGGATCGCTTAAAGAAACCGGACGTTTGTTGATCTTTACGCGGTCTCTTGCCGGAGAAATTTCTACTGTTTCCTTTTCTCCTTTATCATTTTCTTTTTCCTCTGTTTTTGCCTCTTCGTGAATATGCTCAACAACAACATCATCATCTCTTAAATCAGCTTCGTCAATTGTCTCATATTCCTGCTCTGCATTTTCTTTTGCCAGATAAATATTTACAGGCATAAAAGAACAGTATTTTTCAAGAACCTCACGCATACGGTATTCATTACAGAATTCCAGGCTCTCTTCATTCAGAAACAGAGTGATCTCTGTACCTACTGTATCTTTATTTCCATCCTGAATATCATATTCTGTTCCACCATCGCAGGTCCAGTGAACCGGAACAGATCCTTCTTTATAAGACAGAGTATCAATATGCACTTCATCTGCCACCATAAAAGCAGAGTAAAATCCCAGACCAAAATGTCCGATCATCTGATCGTCTGTTGTTTTGTCTTTATATTTTTCCAGAAATTCTGTAGCGCCGGAAAAGGCAATCTGAGTAATGTATTCCTCCACCTCATCTGCGGTCATACCAATACCGTTATCAGTAAATTTCAGGGTCTTTTTTTCAGAATCAACGGTTACCTGAATTGCGGGTTTATAGTTTTCCGGGAAACTATATTCTCCCATTACCTCCAGCTTTTTCAGCTTGGTAATCGCATCGCATCCGTTTGATACAAGCTCGCGCACAAAAATATCATGATCTGAATAAAGCCACTTTTTTATAATAGGAAAAATGTTGTCACTGTTAATTGATAAGTTACCATGCTTTACAGCCATGTATTCCACACTCCTTTGTTTTTCATTTCTGTGATATATAGTAATACCCTTTCTCATAAAAGTCAAGAAAAAACTAGCACTCATTTCGAATGAGTGCTAGTAATTTTATTTTGTAACTTTTTATTTCTTTTTACGGTAAATAATCACGCCTGCAATGGCTGCTGCAGCTACTACGAGAATTACCACAAAAACAGCAATTGGTGAATCATCTCCTGTTTTTACTGAATTTTTGCGGTTTGCTGCAGGGGTAAGGTTCTGTCCCGGCGCAGTAACCTTTGCCTTGGAAATCGTAAATAGTACTGACTTTGTATCATAGGATTCCGTTCCCTTCCAGGTTTTTCCGTCATAAGTCTGAAGCTGGAACTTAACCTTCAGTGTGTAATCGCCACTCTCAGCCAATCCAAAAGTAGCAGTATACGGAGCTGCGTCCCAGTTGTTTGTATTGATCACAGTCCAGCTTAAAGGAAGATATCTGGTATCTCCTTTTCCCGGTGATGCATTATCCATTCCCGCGCCTACTGCAGTAAAAGAAATTCTGGATTGTGTAGTATATACTCCCTTATATTCGATTCCTGTGATCTTATTCTGATCTGCAGATACAGTTTTTGGAGTATACGCTTTCACGCTGACCTTTACACTTGTTACAAGTTTCAGATTTTTATCATTATCAACGCCTTTTGGAAGTTTCACAGTTCCCTGAACACGGAAGTTCTGCGCTTCTGTTCTGGTCGGATCATAACTGCAGTTCTTAACATCCCAGGACACTTCCGCATTCATATTTCCTGAACTTGTTTCAATTACAATCACTGACGGAAGCTTCAGAGATTTTGCGTCCTTCTTTGTTCCGTTTTTCAGTCCTGTGATATCGGCCGGAGCCTGGATCTTGATCAGAGAAGCATTTCCTTTAATCACACGAAAAGCTGCCTTAAAGCCTGCTTTTGTATTTTCAGAAGCAATCTCTATGTTTTCCTGATAAGTATTTACATCAAGTCCGTTCTTTGGTCTTACAGTAAAACTTACAGAATCTCCCGGCTTCAGAGTCAGGGCCGAAACATCTGCTTTACTTACTTCAAAGTTTTTTCCCACAGGCTGCGCCAGTGTCTCAGAAGCATTTCCATTATTTGTAACAGTAACCTGCTGAGCCTTTATCTGTCCGTATCCTTTTTTTGCTGATGCAAAATCCAGTTCGGAAGGCGCTGCGCTCAGACTGTGATTTACAGCCTCAACTGTCAGGTTCGCTGTTATCTGAACCTTCTTTCCTGAGATTTCGTCCATGACTGCAAAACTCTCTTTATAGGTTCCTGCCGCCAGTCCGGTTCTTGGCCGTATGATCACCGCAGTATTTCCTCCTGCCGCAATCTTCTGATCCACAAGAACAACATCAAAGAATTTAAAATCCCCATTCTCACTTGCCGGCTGTGAAAGACTAGCTTCTTCCGTACCCTGGTTAGTCAGTGTCACAGATTTTTCTGCCGGAGCTTCCGTATATCCTTCGATCACTCCACCAAAATCTACCACATCGGTGTCTGCAACAACATCACTGCCGCCCTGCGGCTTCTCTGCAGGAATATTCAGTTTCACCGGTATCGACACTGTATTATTGCTGTTGTTAATATCTGTAAAAGATAAAACATCCTGATAATCTTTATCTGTTTCCAGATCCTCAGCCGGAATCACAGTGAACTCGGAATTTCCTCCTGCCGGTACAACTGCTGTACCTGGATCGGCAATCACCTTTCCTGCCTCTGTTAACACCTCAACTGTGATATCTTCGGAGGAATGATTGGTGATCACCACCTTCTGAGCATCCTGTGTGGTGAATCCCAAAGACTCCAGATCAGCAGTCAGTGCAGATCCTTCAGGAATTTCAGGTTTCTCTGAATCAGTCAGAACCATTCTTGCTGTAAAGGAAACCTCTGTGCCTTCCTCTGTCTGATATGCAATGGTATCTTCATAGGTTCCCGCTACGGTTCCCTGCCTTGGCGATACCCAAAGCACTGCCTCTGCTCCGGGTTCAAGGGGTTCATGAATGTCCTGTACCGCAAAATGCTCCGGAGTGTTTTCCAGAAAATGCAGTGGCTCTGTTCCCGTGTTCCTTACTGTTACACTCTTCGTTGTTCCGTCTGCTGTTTCTCCCACCGGAAGAATGCCAAAATCCAGGACTCCTGCTCCATCCTCTGTGATCACTTCTGCGCTGAAAATCTGCTCTTCTGTATCAGAAGGAATTTCCTGTCCGCCCTCTTCCGGAACTATTTCTTCATCTTCCTGTGCAGGTGGAATTCCGTCCACAGACTCACTTCCGGCCTCGCCGTTCTCCTCATCCGACGGATCGACCGGTGTGAGAATTTCGCCTTCATTTAAAGCATCCTCCGGTTCACTGTCCTGTTGTTCTTCCTGCACAGCTGTGTCTTCCTGTGCCGGCGGGATACTGTCTACAGATTCACTTCCGGATTCTTTTCCGGATTCTTCCGCAATCTCATCCTTGTTTTCTTCCTGAACCGGCTGTCCGGTACTTTCCTGAGACGGTTCCTCCGGCAGAGCTTCAGCTTCTTCCTGACTGCCGTTCTCTTCTGTCTGTTCAGGTTCCTGAGAAACTGCTTTTATCTCTGCGGTTTCTGCTTTCAGGCTTCCGGTATAACCTTTCTCTTCCAGTCCGGTAATTGTCAGCAGGATCTTCGATCCCACATCATCCTGTGTCACAGAATATGTTTTTTCCCTGCTGAGTTCTGTAAGGTTCCTGTTTTCTGTATCAGATGCAGCCTTTCTGGACCACACATAACTGACGCTGTCCGCTGATATTCCTTCCGGTTTTACTCCTTTCAGATCAACACTGAGAGTCGTTCCCGGAGTTGCATTTCCGCTGATTTTAACCTGCCCTTCCAAAGTGGAAACCGCTGCCGCAAAAACAGCTGATGGAAGAAGGGACAACACCATAAAAACAGACATGATGATTGCTGCAATTCTTTTTGCTCTCATAAGTCATCCTCCTTTTCTGCTTTCTGTTACTTTTCTATTATGCCCATTTTTACCGGAGTCATGGACTTTTTACAGGAATTATCCTGCTGTAAGCAAAGACATACTTCCGTGTCTTTTATTTCCTGTACAGCCATTATATCATATCCGGAAACAGCCATGTAATTTCTGTTTTACCTGGAAAAAAGCCGGAGAAACTGTCACTGTCCACTTACAGCGCCCTGCTTGAAATACGATGTGGACAATAACAAAACCTGCAGCTGCCTGCATTTTTTCTCCGGTCATTTTTATTTTTTCATCTGATAAACATTTTTATTTTAAGAATCCGCTGATGATCTGCTCCTCTGCTTCTTCTTCCGTAAGCCCCAGCGTCATCAGCTTAACAAGCTGCTCTCCGGCAATTTTTCCAATGGCAGCTTCATGGATCAGAGCCGCATCCACATGATTGGCTGTAAGCTGAGGAACTGCACTGATCTTTGCATTTTCCATAATAATCGCATCGCATTCCGTATGTCCGCTGCATCGAGTGTTACCACTGATGTGGGACTGGAACAGCTGCCAGGATTCATCTCTTGCCACAGAACGGGAAACAATATTTGCAGAGGAATCTTCCCCGTCAAGCTGCACGTCAAACCAGCTTTCTGCCTTCTGTTTTCCGTGAGTCATCAGACGCTCCATTACCACCAGCTTTGCACCGGATTTCAAATGTGCTTTGTTTTCTCTCTTTGTAGAATCCACGCCTCTGATCTGGACGGTTTCCATTTCCATAAAGCTGTCCTCGTCCAGACTGATCTCGGTTACAGGGTTCATAATCCGCTCTCCACTTCCGTTTCCGCTTCCGTAGTGTTTTTCTACATACTTTACATGAGCATTTTTGCCGATAAAAAATCTGTGGATCCCGTCATGCCGACTGGAGGCATCCCCTCCGTTGTGTATCCCGCAGCCGGCAATAATCGTAACATCTGCGTCCTCCCCTACATAAAAGTCATTGTAAACCATTTCCTCAAGACCGGACTGGCTCATGATCACCGGAATATGAACACTTTCTTTTTTTGTTCCCGGTTTAATATGGATCTCAATACCGCTTTTGTCAGGTTTACTGATAATTTCTATATTTTCTGTACTTTTTCTGTTAATACTCTGTCCATTGGAACGGATATTATAAGCTCCTGCAGGGATCTCATGAAGTCCGGTTACCTGCATCAGCAGTTCTCTCTGTATTGCGTCCATTTTTCTCACTCTCCCCTTTATTTACGATTTGCAGCCTTATCACAGGATGGCGCTGCATTTGCTGTTCCCAGAAGTTCCGGAAGAATCTCTTCCTTTGTTCCTTTTTTCACCAGTTTTCCATCTGCGATCAGAATGATCTGATCTGCAATATTCAAAATGCGTTCCTGATGTGAAATGATCAGAATGGAGCCGTGAAGCTGTTCATGCATTTCCTCAAAAACCTGAATCAAATTCTGAAAACTCCAGAGATCAATCCCTGCCTCCGGTTCATCAAAAACAGACACTCTTGTTTTTCGTGCCAGGATCGTTGCAATCTCAATCCTTTTGATCTCACCGCCCGAGAGACTTCCGTTCACTTCTCTGCGGATATAATCTTTTGCACATAAACCAACCTTTGAAAGATATTCACAGGCTCCGGCTACAGAGATTTCTTTTCCTGCTGCCAGACGGAGAAGATCAAAGACTGTCACCCCTTTAAAGCGCACCGGCTGCTGAAAAGCATAGCTGATTCCCAGCTTTGCCCTGTCTGTAATACTCATATCCGTAATATCCTGTCCATCAAAAAGTATCTGACCGGATGTGGGCTTTTCAATCCCGGCAATGATTTTTGCCAGGGTAGACTTTCCTCCGCCGTTTGGTCCGGTGATTACCACAAACTGGTTATCTTCCAGGGTCAGACTTACATCATTTAAAATTCCGATTTTTTTTGCGTTTCTTGTTTTTTCATCAGGCACCTGGAAACTGATGTTTCTTAATTCCAACATATCATCTGTTCCTCCCTACAGGCAGAAAATCCGCCTTTATTTTTCACTGTCATATATCATAGCACATTTTTTCTTACATGGATGATCTTTATTTAACAAAACAGGAGAGCTCTGACCGTTTTTCCTCAGTGCTCTCCCGTTTCTTATTCTGTATTCCTATCCCTCTACGATCAGGTAGCTTCCGGAAGGCAGCGCAAACACTTCGCTTGCCTCCTTCAGCTCCTCATCTGTCATTCCCTCAATATCTGCTCCTGTTTCGTCCAGATAACGACGTACCTCTTTTAAGGTTTTTACCTCAACAGCCATGCAGTCCTCAAGAAATTCTTCTGCCTCCTCATAGCTTTCTGCCACCGGTTCATCATACAGTCTGCCCTGCTCTTTCAGAAATGTTTCAACACTTTCTTTTGTATACATATTCAGATTACCTCCTCAATTTTTCCATTTGCTCTGATCAGACGTTCCAGGACCGTTTCTACTCTTTCTGCCGTATAAGATGCCGCTTCTATTACCCCTGGTTTTGCATGCTCCATGGCAAAACTCCAGGGAACTGCTTTCAGCATCTCAATGTCATTGTATTCATCCCCGAATACCACACATTCCTCCGGTTTGATCCCAAGACGGTTCTGATATTCTTTTAGACCTTTTGCCTTATTTGTCCCAAAGGGAATAAAATCCACCCATTCCGTCCCTGAAGTTACAACTGTACATTTATCAGAAAAACGTTCCTGCCAGTAACGGATAGAATCCTCCTTAAGCCCTCTTTCATATACTGCCAGCTTCATACAGGGTTCTTTTATCTCGTCAAGACTTTCTATCACTTTGCTTGTGGTTTTTACAACCTTTGTCATCAGATCCAGATAGTGCTGCGTTTTCGGATGTATATAATAGAAATCTCTGGTTGCGCAGGAAAATTCTGCGCCGTCCTTTTCTTCTATCGCTTCCAGAATTTCTCTCACCAGTTCCGGTTCAAAATTATCCTGATAAAAAACCTTTTCATTTCTCACTGCAAGGGCTCCGTTTTCACAGATAAAAGCCATCTCATCTGCCACCGGGTCAAACAGTCTTCTCATGTTCGGATACTGTCTTCCGCTTGCTGCCACAAAAAGTATCCCCATTTTTTTCAGTTCTCTGATCAGCGGAAAAATCTCTTCCGGAAGCTGCTGTGCGCCATTTAAAAGAAGAGTTCCATCAAGATCACTTGCCACTAATTTAATCATTGTTGTATTCCTCGTAAATTTTTAATAATTCTTCCGGTGTTTGTATGATAATTCCGGCTCCGCTTTCCTGAAGTTCCTGCCTGTCTCTGAATCCCCAGAGAACACCAACCGTATGCATTCCCGCTGCGTTTCCGGTTTCCATGTCGGTTCCGGTATCTCCGATATAAAGACATTCTTCTGGTTTTACCCCAAATACTTCTGCAGCTTTCAAAGGTCCGTCAGGCGCAGGTTTTCTGCGAATTTCCTCACTCTGCCCGATTACAAAATCAAAGGTATCATCAAACAGTTCCGCCACAACTTTCACTGCCGCGTCATGAGGTTTATTGGAACACACTGCAAGGGCAGTTCCCTGTTTTTTCAGCCGTTTCAGAAGCTCCGGGATTCCCTGATATATCTTTACTTTATACAGAGGATCTGCATTAAACCGCTCTCTGTACTTTTTACGCACTTCTTCATAATATTCCAGCTGTGGATCTCCGGCATCTTTCAGGCAGCGACGCACCAGCATATCGGCTCCCTCGCCGCAGTAATATCTGAAATGATCCACCGGCTGTCTTTTCAGTCCCATTTCATCCATCAGTTCATTTGCTACTGTTGCCATGGATTCCAGGGTATCAGCCAGAGTTCCGTCAAGGTCAAAGATACATGCTTTTATCATTCCTGCCACCTCAGTTCTATGCCTGATTTTTTTGCTTCATAAAACAGGCGTCCCACAGGCAGTCCCACTACATTGGAATATTCTCCTGAAATACTTTTTACATAAATACCGAATCGCCCCTGGATCCCATAGCTTCCTGCTTTGTCCATAGGTTCCTTTGTTTTTACATAATCCAGGATTTCCTTATCTGATACCGGATAAAAAGTCACATCCGTCCGTTCTGCAAAGGAAGTCTTCTTCCATTGTCCCTGATTATTTTCCAGAATGGTAACCCCTGTATAAACCTGATGAGTATTTCCCTGGAGCATTTTCAACGTCTGTACCGCATCCTCTTCATTTTTTGGCTTACCCAGTATTTTTCCCTCAAATACCACCACAGTATCTGCACCGAGGATCACTGTTCCATTTTCCGCCTCCGGAAAAACGGCTGCAAAAGCTTTCTGGGAAGACAATTCTTTTACCACTTCTTCCGGATCTGTTCCTGTAATATGTTCCTCTCCGTTTCCGGGGCAAACTTTAAAACTCACTCCTGCACCAGCCAGAAGCTCTCTGCGCCTTGGAGATGCCGAAGCCAGAATTATTTTTCTCATAATCTGATCATTCCTTTTTTATTCTTCTCTTCTGTATTACAGTATAACCTTTCGGGAAAATTGTCGCAACCGGAAAAATAAACAAATAAACCCCCGATTCCCAAAAAAGTTCCCAAAAAAGAACAACGAACGTTCCATTTCATTCTCCGGAAACAAAATTTTAAAAGGCAACCAAAAGCCCGACCTTATTCTTTCGTTTTTCTTACAGATGAAAAACCGGAAATTGTTCTTTTATTTTTCCTTCAAAAACCAGTCAAAGAACCGGAAATTGCTTTTACACTTCTTTCCGTAATTTTTTTGCAAAATTTTAAAATAAAATATTGACAATCGCGCGCTCTTCTGTTAATATAATCAACTGTGAGCGGCGCAATACAGTTGTCGTTATAAATGCTGATGTGGCTCAGAGGTAGAGCACTTCCTTGGTAAGGAAGGGGTCACGGGTTCAATTCCCGTCATCAGCTGTCTAAAATCATTCATTTTAAAGGCTTTTTGCCTATATAAGAAATCAAAAGTAATCAAGGAAGTAATCAGAACAATCGTTCTGGTTATTTTTTATTTTCTGCTTCTTTTCCCACGATTAACCGGAAGTTATACTTTTAATCCGTCAACATTTTCAAGAATTCTTCTGAAAGTTTTCTCATACAAGTTTTTCTGAAGGTTTTCTCATAAAAACTTTTAAATTCCTGAATTTTATGATATGATAGATAATCAAGAACATTTCAGGAGGGAAAGAGATGGAAAACGAAACCATTTCCAAAAATTTTATCGAAAATATTATTGATAAAGATTTAGCCGAAGGCGTATATGATACCGTACACACACGATTCCCACCGGAACCTAACGGCTATCTTCATATCGGCCATGCCAAATCGATTCTTTTAAATTACGGACTGGCCCAGGAATATAACGGCAAGTTCAATATGCGTTTTGACGACACCAACCCTACCAAAGAAAAAACAGAATTTGTCGAATCCATTAAAGAAGATATCCACTGGCTTGGAGCAGACTGGGAAGATCGTCTTTTCTTTGCATCTGATTATTTTGACCAGATGTATGAGGCAGCCGTAAAGCTGATCAAAAAAGGCAAAGCTTTTGTCTGCGATCTCACTGCTGATGAAATCCGCCAGTACCGCGGAACTCTTACAGAGCCCGGCAAGGAAAGCCCTTACCGCAACCGTTCTGTAGAAGAAAATCTTCAGCTTTTCCAGGAAATGAAAGATGGCAAATATGCGGACGGAGAAAAAGTACTCCGTGCAAAAATCGATATGGCATCTCCAAACATGAACATGAGAGATCCGGTTATCTACCGTGTGGCTCACATGACTCATCACAATACCGGCGATAAATGGTGCATTTACCCTATGTATGACTTTGCTCACCCCATTGAGGACGCCATTGAAGGCATTACTCATTCTATCTGTACTCTGGAATTTGAGGATCACAGACCACTTTATGACTGGGTTGTAAAAGAACTGGAATATCCTCATCCTCCGAAACAGATCGAGTTTGCAAAGCTTTATCTTACCAATGTTGTTACCGGAAAACGTTACATCAAAAAACTTGTGGAAGACGGTATTGTAGACGGCTGGGACGATCCCCGTCTGGTATCCATTGCAGCTCTGAGACGCCGTGGTTTTACACCGGAATCCATTAAAATGTTCGTAGAGCTCTGCGGTGTTTCCAAAGCCAACAGTTCTGTAGATTATGCAATGTTGGAATATTGTATCCGTGAGGATCTGAAACTGAAACGTCCCCGTATGATGGCAGTCCTTGACCCGATCAAGCTGGTGATCGACAACTATCCGGAAGGCGAGATTGAATATCTGGACGCTCCTAATAACATGGAAAACGAATCTCTGGGCTCCCGTAAAATTCCTTTTGGAAAAGAGCTTTACATTGAGCGCGAAGACTTTATGATCGATCCTCCGAAAAAATACAAAAGACTGTTCCTTGGCACCGAAGTACGTCTCATGAATGCATATTTTGTTACCTGTACAGGTTTTGAAGCAGATGATGACGGAACTGTCAGAGTGGTACATTGTACCTATGATCCGTCTACCAAGGGTGGAAATGCGCCGGACGGCCGTAAAGTAAAAGGTACCATCCACTGGGTAGAGGCTTCTCAGGCAGCACAGGCTACTGTTCGTCTTTACGAAAATATCGTAGATGAAGAAAAAGGTGTTTATAACAAGGAAGATGGTTCTCTGAACCTGAACCCTAATTCTCTGACTACTGTTACCGCTTATGTGGAACCTGAGCTTATGAAAGCAAAAGGCTATGACAGCTTCCAGTTTGTGAGAAACGGATTCTTCTGTGCAGACATTCACGATTCCAAAGAGGGACAGCCGGTATTTAACCGTATTGTTTCTCTGAAAAGCTCCTTTAAGCTTCCAAAAGCTTAACAACTCCGCAAAACAATAAAATAAAGCAAAAAAATACCTGCCGGAACTTTGATGATCTCTTTCATCTGTCCGGCGGGTATTTTTATTTTTTAGAACCAGCAGTTTTTTATTTATTTTCCATAAATCATAATTTCTGTAATACAGGTATCCTCAGCAGTTCCTGTGTCTACATCATCGATTTTCAGCATAACAGAGTCTGCTGTCACAGGAGAATCAGCTTTTACCCACTCTACTTTTTTATCACCGTCAAAGGTCACCTGCCCGGAACTGCCGCCTGCTGTAATGGTTACTGTTTTGGGCTTTGAGCTTTCAGAATAATGCGGATCATCCGTCCAGTTGCCCAGCTTAAATCCCAGATACTGGATATGATATGTATCGTCCAGTCCAAAGCTTACACTCTCTCCTTTACCCGGTCCTTCTATTCCCTCCTGCCAGTATGTATTGTCTTTTTTGTCAAACAGCAGCATAGGACTGTGGTCTTCATCAGACTGAGAAAAAACAGAGGTTGCATTTGCAGTGATCACTTCTGCCTCTCTCAGGGAGGTAAGATCCGGTCCCGCTGTTTCTAATAGAAAAGCTCCTCCTGAAGCACTGTTCTGTTCAAAAGTATATCCTTCACTTTCTGATACATTCGTTTCCGAATCTTCCATCTCTGACTCCTGTGAAAGAGCCACTGAGATATCGTCTTTACTTTCTATATTTTCATATTTTTCTGTTTCTTCACTTGGCGAAGCAGTCTTTTTATCTGAGCTTTCATTTTTTATCTCCGCTACTGCCTCCCCTATTTTAACAGTGGGTTCTAGTGTTTCCTGTTCAGAGGGCTTCAGGATTTTCCACGCCAGGATTCCTGTAGCAGCCACAACGACCACTCCTATCGTTCCTCCTACAAGCCACTTTATCCACCGCTTTCCCGTTTTCTCCTCGTCCGCCCTTTCCTGATATCCCAGATCCCCCGGATATCCCTGTGTTCCTGAATATTTCAGAAACTCTGAGTCCCACGGGCAGGAAGTTTCATCCGAATATTGTAGATCTTCTGATCTTTTATTTTTATTACTTCCCGGTTCCCACAAGGGGGCATTTGTTCCTGATCCTTCCGGTCCATCACTGTATGGAACTTCAGGCATTTCTTCATCGTTTCCCAGCTTAACACCGCACTTAGGACAATATACAGAATTGCTTTGTGTCTCTGCTCCGCATTTCTTACAGTACATTTTCTCCCTCCAGTCAAAATTTTCTATTTCAGTCTGCCATCTTCCTTTTTTGGTGTATATTATCTTCTATTTATAAAATTCATCTTATTCTTTGAAAAATACCGTTCTTATTCTTATATATAACAAACTGTACCTGCAATATATGACACCTTTTGCGGGAATTTTTATAGTCTTCATGCAATACGGAAAACCCCCGTTCCAATACCAACATAATTTTGTCAGGATTCTTTTTCAAAATGCTGATAATCTACCGGATTACTCCATAAACCACCCCAGCTGAATCCATATTTTGCAAAGATATTATAACACACATCATTTTCGACGATCACATGAGGATCTCCGCAGGTGCGGTCAACATAGGGAGAAGCATTTTCGTGGCTCCACTGAAGCTGTCCCTGGGAGTTCCACACATAAGGATTCTGCTGTGGATTAATGTCAATGGCTCTTCCATAGGCATGATTGGACAAATTTCCTCCCCCTGTGATCTGGCGGTAACAAAACGCAGACGTATTGTTATTGTCAATGGAATTGCTGTCAGAAGAATCCCCGTCTCCTGTCCAGAAGTCATCGATCAGACGCATGGACTGAATTTCATACCCCACTGCAAATAATTCCTGAAAAACACTGAGTACATCATTGCTGATCGCAGCGTTTACGATCATTTCGCCTACCTGCACTTCATGGTTAAAATTATAATGGAGCATTTTCAGGTATCTGAGATCCTGAAGCCCTATGTTTTCATTTTCATAATACGATTTTCCGTAGATTCTGTTATATACAGCGTCTCCTTCTGAAATCTCATACGCCTTAAAAAACATATTTTCATTGCCCTGGATCTGAAAACTGTCAATAATCTGCCCCGGAGAAAGCTGATCAACAGAAAGCGCCGGACGAGCCGGAGGACCGATCATTGCATTTTCTTCTTCCTGTGGATTCTGTACAGCTTCACCCTGAACTCGGTCATTCTTTTTATAATCTGCAATTTCCTGTTCCTGAGCCAGAACCTTTTCATTCAGATTCTGGATTTCCTCTTTCATCTGACTGATGGTTTCTGATATTTCAGTCTCTGTTTTTTCTGCTGCCTGTCTGTTCTTTTGCAGTTCTTTTTTCATTCCCACAAAGGAATAGCACAGAAGTCCCATTACAAGGAACATACAGACCATACCTATAAAAAGCAGAACCCACAATGTATTTCCTGATTTATGACTGTTTTCTTGTTTCATTAACTGTTCTACCTGTTTTCTTCTGTTGTCATTTTTCATATGCAGATGCTCTCTCCCTGCTGCTAAATCTCATTTTCAATTTCACTAAGCAGCTTTTTTCTCTGTTTTTCAAACATTCCGGGCAGAATACAAAGAAGAATCATACATACTACCATTCCCACAATTCCGCCGACCATCATTACAATGCCTGCTCCCATTTTTGTTCCTCCCAACTTCTTATAACAGAGTTCTGTTTTCTGATTTTGTGTTTTCAGCTACTGAACCAGCCGTTGGCAGCCGCCTGGTCATACATCAGCTTCAGCCTTTCCATTTCCATATCGTTTACATTATTTTCAAGCTGCTGCTGATAAAGCTTCTCCGCTTTTTCATAATATTCTTTAAACAATCCATAGCTCCGCTGATTTACATCCACCGCCTGCTGTTTTGACGCTTCCAAAAAAGCCATAGCTTTATAAGTACGGTAATTCTCTCCGTACTCCTCAAGCATCTCTTTCAGAAGCGCAGAAGCCTCGTCATGTTTTCCCATATTCTGATAGAGAACAACCAGATTATAATCTGTATCGTAACTTCCCATTCCCTGCTTCTGGATCTGTTTTAGCACCTCAACTGCCTTTGTATAGTAAGAAGTGTCTCCTGTGTCATTTCCCATGTCACTGTATACCTGTCCCAGAGTCTCAAGAACGCCTATATTGTATTCTGCAGGAAGTTCCTTCCGCGCCTTTTCAAGAAGCTGTATCTTCTCATCATAACCGCCTACGCCATCCTCCAACGCATCAATACACTTACATGTCATAATACAGGCGCGCATTTTCACATAGTCATCCTGGACCTTTTCCATACAGGTCAGAAAAATTTCTTTTGCACCCTGAAAATCCTGAGCATTATACAAAATTTCTCCCTGTACATAATCAATTTCCACGGAATCAAGGCACTGACTTCTGGCTGTATCAAGTGCCTTCTGAGCCTTGTCCAGATCTCCGGCATAGGCAAGAGCAATGGCATAATCGCGGTAATAATCACTGTTGTCCGGCTTGATCTCTATGGCTTTTTCATAGCATTTTGCGGCATTTTCATAATCCTCCTGCTTTTCATAGGAATTTCCAAGAAGATAGTACACATTATTTAAAGCTTCTGCACCCACTTCAATTTCCGGATTGGACAGGATCTTTTCATTGATAAAATTAATGTTATCTCCATACTGTCTCTGCTGGTTCAAAGCCAGGGCTTTCTGATAGTAAGCATCCAGCCTTTCCGGCATAAGACCAGCTGCTTTCTGATAATAGGATTCAAAATTCTCAAATTCTCCGGATGTCACACACTGAGATTCCAGCCGTACAAGTTCCTCATACTGTTTTCTCCGGTCCACATCTCTGCGGAAATATCCGTTCACAGTAAGCACGGCACTGACCGCCATAAAGGCGATCACCAGTATATAAATTCCTTTTTGCTTTTTGCAAAGCTCCCGGTATCGTCTGTCCTTTTTTTCAATACCTCTCAGATCGCCCAGAAGCGCCTCTGCCGACTGATAACGTTTTTCCGGTCTGGGCTCCAGGCATTTCATAATAATATGGGCAAATACCTGGTTGATGCGGATTCCACGGCTGCGAATGTCTTCCACATACCCATTTTCATCCTGAGAAGGCTTTTTCCCTGTCATAAGGTGATAAAGAACTGCTCCCAAACTGTAAATATCCGCTCTTCTGTCAATGGTCTTCCAAAGGGAATGATCCAGCTCATTCTGATTATAACGCAACGCCTCTATCTGTTCCGGAGGCGCATATCCATTGGTATATCCGGTCACCCAGGCAGTATCTCCATCCAGGCTTGCCGATATATTAAAATCAATAAGGCAGATATTCCCATCAGGTTTCAGCATAATATTTCCCGGCTTCAGATCGCTGTGAATAATGGGTGGCTTCTGGCTGTGCAGGTAACTTAAAGTGGCACAGATCTGTCTTGCCCAGATAATCACTGATTTTTCTTTAAACTCTGTACCTGCATCCAGATATTCCCGGAAAGAATTTCCCGGAATATAGTCCATTACTGTGTATACATCTCCGTCTGCCTCCAGGAAATCAAACACCTGGGGCAGACAGGGATGGTGGAGATTTTTCAGTACATCTGCCTCCGCACGATTATTCAGAACATCCTTGACCTCTGCCCGGATTTTTTTCAGTACAACATATTTTTTCAGATTTTTATGGTATGCCTTATAAACCTCTCCGCTGTTTCCGGCGCCGATTTTTTCTATAATTTCATAGGTATCTGATATGTGCTTCAGCATTCTGTCCTCTCCCTTATTTTCCGCATGTAGTATTGTCTGTGACACTGAAGTTCATGCTTCCTGTTCCAGGCTGCATTCCTGCATTTACCACAACAAGATCCTGTACTCCCGGCTCTTTTCCTGCAAGTCCGCCTGAAAGTGGATTTGGTACTGCTGCCATATCCTGAACCGGATTGTTTACAAGGTCCATTCCTGAAAGTACATCTGCGCTTTCGGATACCCAGGAGCCGCTCATTCCTGCGCCGGAAAGAGCGCTGATAAATCCGTCCTTTCCGCCTTCCTGCGGGGAAGATATGGTTCCGTTTATCAGTGAAGCGGAGGCTGACATATTAAGGCTTCCATCAGCTCCCATGGTATAAATCGCTGCCACTGTTTTGGCTCCGGGATTTCCGTCTCCTGTATTCATTCCAAAATAATAGCCGGCCATTCCGATATCGAACCCTGATCCGTTTTCTCTGATAAAGCAGGTCTGTGTTCCACCGTATGTAACGCCTTCCACAGCCTTTCCAAAGCATTCCTCAAAAGAAACAGAAGAAACCATGGACGCTGTTCCGCCAGCTGCTGTATAGATGTCCAGAACAAGCTGTCCGTTTCTGACAGAGATCACCAGCAGTTCCGGCATTCCATCACCGTTAAAATCCCGTTTCTCTGCTCCAAGTGTTCCGCTGGCTGCCGCCATACCGGATTCATCCCCGTAAGTATAGGAAGCCGGTGTACTGAGAGATGACCGCGGACTTTCTGCAAGAAACTGGGCGGCAAAGGCATCCAGAATCTGATCCGGTGTATTTTCCGGGACAGGCACATTCTGTTCTGTCTGGCCCTCCTGCTCTGCCGGAGGTATCTCTTCATTGTTCTGATCTGCCGGGGGAACCATCGGTTCTTCCGGATAATCCGGAACTGCCGGCGGTATTCCCATATCTCCGGAAGGATCTTCAGTGGATTCCGGAGCAGGTTCCGGCTGAAGTTCCGGGTTGGATGGCATAACTGTAGCTTCCGGACTTATTTCAGGAATTACTGTGGATTCTTCTTCCTGATCCTCTTCCGGTATTGCAGTGGGCTCAGGAATAGGAGTTTCCTCCGGCGTTACAGTGGGCTCAGGAGCAGGAGTTTCCTCCGGCATTACTGTTGGCTCGGGAACAGGGGTTTTCTCCGGTGTTACCTCCTGTTCAGGTGCAGGTGTCGTTTCCTCTTTATCCTCTTTTTTGCCTGGCTTTTTCGCAGGCTTTGGTGTAGGTGTTACATAATCATTGATGTATATATGTATATCGTTAAAAACATTGATCACATCTTCTGACATATCAGCCGGCATCTGGTTTCCGCTGTCCTGATAAAGCTGCTCTGTCTGCTTATAAACGGTTTCGTACATATTCATCTTGTTTTTCCAGCCATCCGGATTGGAATTTAGCTTGGCCACAGGCATATTTTCCAGGTTTTTGTTTGTCTGTTTCAGCATCTTCAAAGCCTTTTCAGGCTTTTTCATTTTATTGTATGTATCTGCCAGTTTAATCGTTGCATCCGGTGATTTTTCATCAATTTTCAGCGCTTCCTGAAAAGTAAACTCTGCCTTTTCATAATCGCCGGATTCCAGATATTTATCTCCAAGCTCCAGCTTTTTCTGAAGCTGTCCTGCCGTTGTATTTTCAGGGTTCATAAAAATGATCACAACTGCAACTATAAGCGCACAGACCGCTCCCACGATCACAGGAATCAGGATTTTGGGATCTGGCTTTGATATTTTCTTTTTTATCTCTTTCATTATCTGTCACTCTCCCTTTCGGAAAATAAACTCTTCGTCAGAAAGTCTGATCCTGTCTTCTTCCTGAAGCTTTTTAGGGTGTCCGGGCATTACACGGATTCCATTCAGATATGTATAATTACTGGAATCCATATCTTCAATATAATACTCTCCATCCCGAAACCGGATCACACAATGCTCTCTGCTGATGGTTGGGTTATTTCGGACACAGATATCAGACATCAATGCCCTTTTTCCAATTTTACAGTTTTCCGTTGTCACGGAAAAAATCTCCCGGGTATTCATGCGGATAAGCTTCGCCAAAATTTTCTGCGGCTGTTTTAAAAGTACGGTTTCGCTGTCTCCGTCGTCACGTAACAGTACCGTTTCCGAGTCATCATCAGAAAGGCTCTGCTCCGGCACAGGTTCTGCAGACATCTGCACCGGGTCCGGAATCTGTGAAGCACTTTTCTGTTCCCAGGGTTTGGACCATTCTGACTGTTCCAGGGATTTCTGATTTTCCAAATCACCCCAGGAATTTACAGCTTCCGGCTGATCCCAGCGATCCTGCTTTTCTTCTCCATTCCATGAACCTCTATACGGAAATTCGTTCTGAGTTTCTGCTTCTTTCCATATATCTTTTTCAGGAGTATCCTTTCCTATCTGCCCTGAAATTCCACTCTCCTGCCACTCTGCATTTCCCTGATCCACCTCCTGCCTGTCATAAACCAGTTCCTCAGGTATGGGCGGTGCCGGAATATTTTCCGGTTCTCTGTTTTTCTCAGTAGATTTTCTTCTCCACCAGCTGCTTTTGCTCTCTACTGGTTTCTCTATAAAAAGCTCTCCCGGCATATCCCCCATTGGCTCCGGCGGTATCAGCGGAAGAGGAGATTCGGATGCTTTACCAAAGCTTTTCCCTGCATTAGTATGAAAAGCCTTTTCTGTATCTGCCTTCACAGGAATACAGATCAGCTTTATCTCTCCTGTAGATACCACCACATATATATACTGCTTTTCTGTGAGTATTTCCTCCTGTGGAATTCCTTTTCTTCGCACTTCTTTTACGGCAGCCTCTATCTTTCTGTCTGTTTCCATCTGTTCATCTTTCGTTTGTCCGTCTGTCCATGCCATCATATTGATCATCCCGGCTATGTCATAAACAAAGGTATATCCGTCATTTTCTTTTTTCATAAAAACCGGAAGCAGATATTTACTTACTGCTCCGCTGCTGATCACATCCCAGACCTCTGTATCAAGAATTTCATTCTTCTTTGAAACATAGCTGAATGCTGTATGTCCGTCTGCAAAATCATAGATAAATTCCATCTTTTTCCCTCCTATTTTAATAAATATCAAGTTGGATCAGCTTCCATTTTCCATTTTCTTTTACAGGAGCAGCCCCTTCTTTATTAAAGGTTTTTGCTCCCTCAAACTGAGGTTCCACCACAAAATCTCCGTTTTCCTTAATAAATCCCCATTTCCCACCTGAGCATACAGGAGCATATCCCAGTTCGGAAAATGCTGAAGCATTTTCAAACATGCACTTTAAAACCTGATCTCCTTTTGAAGAGACAAATCCCCATTTTCCTGCCTGCATAACAGCCGCGGGACCGGATGACAAAAACGGAGAAACCGCATCGTATTCATCACCGATCTGCACGCCTTCACTGTTGATCAGATAATATTTTTCTCCTATTTTTGCAAAAACCACTCCGTTTCTGGAACAAAATCCCCAGTCATCACACACAATATCGTCAAAGCCAAAATCCGTCACTGCCTTAAGTTCCGTATTGATAATGGCCCACTTTTGGCCTTTTTTCAAGGCTGCTAATCCATTTAAAAACGGGGTGGCGCCGTCATATTCAAATTTAGTTACAGGTTGAAAATCCTCATTGAGATATCCCCATTTCCCGTCTTTTTTTGCCGGGATAGCGCCCTGATTGCAGACTCCCAGGAATTCATATTCCTCATCCGGCTGCCGCCTTTTATAATTATTTGTGTCTATGTAATACCACATTCCGTCCTTTTGAACAGGCGCAAATCCATTTTCTCCAAACATGCCCATCTGTTCATACTGAGCGCGGATCACCACGTTCCCCTGAAGATCTGTAATACCGAGATCCTCTCCTGATTTTACCAGCATACAGGAGCCGCAGGCATTGGAAATCTCATCATACTCCTCTCCAATATAGTCAAATCCTCCTGCAAGCGAGTTCAGCTTTGCCCTGAGAGAGCCATTGGATTCCTGCTGCTGGATCTGTGCCTGCAAAAGCGCAATGGCGTCTCCTTTCTGTCCCTTTTCCAGGTAATAATCTGCCAGGATCATTACCGCCTGCTCGCCGTCTCCCTCCAGATTCATAGCCTGTGTACAGGCCTGTATAAATCCGTTTTCATCTCCCAGATTCTTGTAAGCCTCTGCGATCTTCAGATAGATATCCATATTTTCCGGATGGTATTCCAGAGCCTTCTGATAGTTAAGGATCGCGTCATAATAAATTCCCTTTTTCTCATTTTTCTGCGCTTCTGCCAGATAGCTCTGATATTCCGCAGGCTTTTGTACTGCAGATGAAAATGTAGTCCACCATGACAGTCCCAGAAGAGCTGCCACTGCAACAATCATCAATTTTTTCATAACCTCTCCCTAAAATCCAATTATCAAAATCAAGATGGTTCCCACTGAAAAAAACGGCGCCAGCGGAATGGAATCCTTCATGGTCAGTTTTTTTCGCAAAAGCTGCACAATACTGAATATTGCAGACAAGCTGAGACACACCACCAGATCAAACCAGATCAGGGAGCCTCCCAGATACCAGCCGATCACAGCCGCAAGCTTTACATCTCCCATTCCAATGCTCTTTCTTGACAAAAACCAGGCTGCCAGAAAAATCACCAGACCAAGACCAAGGCCGCCAAATGCAGATTTCAGACATTCCTTCCACCATGCAGGCTCTGCTCCGATCTCGCCAATCAGAAGCATGGCTCTTGCCACAAGCATCATAATCAGAAGCTGATTGGGAATCAGTGTTCTTTTTGAATCTATAAATCCCAGAACAACAAGAAAGGCAGACAGGATCAGATATCTCACAGTTTTCAGCCAGTGATATCCGTAAAATGTAAACAGAAACGCCTCTGTTACCACCAGTACCGCAATGATCACAGGCACATATTTTTTCTCTTTTAACAGTTCTTTTAAATACTTCATAAGACTCTCCTTTTACGCTCCTGACCAGACTCTGGTAGACGCGCACACACGGTAATGTCTGGGCGGCAGATCAAAAAAAGGAAAACTGCTTTTTATATCGTAATCCACCACAATTTTCACCTCACTGGAGCCTTCCCTGCACCAGGAGCTGTTATCATATCTGAGATTTGAAACTCCAAGGCTTTCCAGATATGCATCCGTATCTGTGGTTCCCGAGGCAACGGAAAGCTGCTGAAGCACGCAGGATTTTCCCACTGTCCCAACCATATAGGAGGACAGTGCATCCCAGCTCTGAGATTTTACAGAGCTGAGCACTCCGTTAATAAATTCCTTTGGACTGGACACATAGCCCTCTATATTGTCATATATGTCTTTTCCTGCATTTCCCATGCCAACCGCATCATCCACAGTTCCCTGTCCGGATACAAGCTTCTGTGCTGCGTCATCGATCAGAGACAGATTTTCCTGAATTTCTTTCAGGCTGCTGCCAAAACCGGCCGCCTCCTGTCCTGTTCCCTGATATGCGTTCAGAATACCTGTTTTTTCCAGAATATAGCTGTACTGGGCAACCTCCCTGGCAGCCTGATCTGCCGCATACTGTATCAGAAGCTGCGCTCTTGCAAAAGAAACCAGACTGTAAATACTCATAAATGCAAACAAAAATATGGGAATAAAAAGCGTTGCCTCTACGGTTATGGAACCTTTTTGTCTTTCCTTTTTCATCTTCCTCTCCTGTTAATACGCCAGAACACTTCTGTATTTGATCCGCCTTTTTCCATTGTCCGTACTTGCTGACTGTCCCAGAAACTCCGGCACCTTTGGCAAAAACGTAGTGGATGCATCCACCTCTGCCTTTAATGTCACCATGGTATATTTACTGCTCAGTTCCTCTCTGATATTCAGCTGAATGCAGTCCCCTGCACGGGCAACCATCTTGTTTTTTCCTGAATCGTCCATCATGGAGATCAGAAGAAACAGCTTCATGTAATCCTTATAAGTAAACCTGATACGGCAGACATCTTCATCCGGCCAGACAAGAACTGCATTGATGTTTTTGTCCGTACTTGTCAGACTGGCTGTGTCCTGTGCCGCCAGGGTAATTGCGCTGCAGCAGAGATAGCCGTATTTGATGATCGGGTACAGCCATGCCTGCCCGGAAGCGCTGCTGACTGCGCCGGCAATGGCATTTGCAGCAGCATTTTTCTCTTTATCCATAAAAACATACAGCATATCAATGGCAAGCCGGGCTGCATAAAGGCTGGAATAGGCAATGGATTTATTTGTTGCAGTGGAAGCATTTCCATAAAGAATGTATTCAATCTCACCATTTATGATCACATGGTCCTCCAAAAGTGATCTTCCGCTGAGGGATTTATCTTCGGGAACTGTTGTCATGCAGTTAAACATTTCTGATATGTATTCCATCAGATACGCCTGCTCCAGCACGTTGCCTGCAAGGCTGTCCAGACAGGCTGCGAGACTGTCCAGCCATCCCATATTTTCTTTTGCCGCATCCACCGCCGCATTATCGTCTGAAGTATCTGTATTGGGGTTCTGATCTGTATTCCCGCTGGCGTTTACCTTTGCCAGACCGCTGGGGAATCTGTCAGGAAATCCCTCTGCATCCTTTTTCAGATTTCTTTCGTTCCCTACAGCGTTAAGGATTTTATCTTTTGCTTCATTGGCAACCTTTTCCTTCTCTTTTGCTTCTTTCTGATGTTCTTTTCGCTGTTTCCCCTCCTCAGATGTATCGGCTGACTCATCCTTCATATTTTCAAGTGAACTCTGATAAAATAAGCCTGCCTGAGGATTCTGTAATCCGGAGGTCTCAGGAACTCCCACATCTCCCAGAATATTATGGTTTGTCCAGAATCCCTGGATTGCCTCCGACGCCGGGTTCAGCTCAAGCCATGTTCCTTCATTCTCACTGACCTGCTGTTTTTTCAGTGTCTCAGGTATTGTTTTTAACTTTTTTATATTTTCTTTATATACCTTTGCAGCTTCTGTATTTGCTTCAAGCAGAGCAATCTGGTTCTCCAGCTGCTCCTCATTGATTTGTATCTTTTCTCCTTCCTCATCTTCGCCTGGACTTTCCCCTGCATTTATAAGTGATGTGCGGGCATCGTCATATAATGCTCTTTTCTTTTTTACATCCTTCCATTTATCCCTGATCTTTTTCAGCTGCTTTACCGCCTCATTTCCTGCGCTGATAATCGTATCTGCATTCTTTTCCAGACTTTTAATACCATCCTGATATTCTTTTGCAGCCTGGTCATGGCTTCGATTCATCACAGCAATATTGTTTTTTATATTTTTGGAAATGTTGTTATAGGCATTGATCTGCTCTGAGGAAAAGCCATTCTCCTCCGTAATGATCTTTCCTGTCTGCGGCTGAAGCTCAAGAGCCTTTATCCAGCTGTCCAAAGCCAGAAGTGTTATCATCTTTCTGTAGGTGTCTTCCGGAAATGCGGAAGCGCCTTCTGTCAAAACAACAGAATCATCCAGATAATTTCCTATCATCTCATAAGAGATTTCATTGGGCGTATCCGGCGGAAAATTTGCAGTAATCTCTTCATTCAGATACATCTGCAGGGATTTTGCCGCCAGCCAGAACACAGACTTCTGCTGATATGCTGCCACCATCCCCGCAGGGTCGGAATTCTGAATCTGTCCAATAGAAGCAGCCTGTGTATCAATGGCCTCTTTTGCCTTTTTCATTGGATCACTGAGTTCAGACGCCGCCTGTCCGTAATCTGTTTTTGTGTCCACATATATTTTCTGTTTCGTTACATTTTTAAAAGGCAGTTTTTTTAATTTTTCTATAATATCGTCAGCAATATAAACAGGACCGCGAAATTTCATATATTCCACGATCTGCTGGCGCAGAACATTCACGTCTGCAAGGGAAGAGGACGATACCCCTTTTGCCTCAAAGCCATTCTCTGCAAGAGAAACCTGAATCACAGAGCTGAGATCATCACTGTCTGCACGCTTCAGGTACCTGGCGCTGATTGATTCACAGAACATTTTCTTCAGGGCTTCCTGCTCCTGGGGCGAACCGGGATCCTTTGCCATAGCGGTCAGTCCATAAGAATCCTTCAGCATTTTATCATACTGTGCAAGAGCTGCATTCATAGCCAGATCACCGGCTCCTGAAACAACTGTCTTTGACGCAAAAAGGCGGGAAGCATCCACAATAATCCCACTGAACAATAATACCGGTACCAGGATCAGGGTTAAAAACACACAGATCGACCCTCCCTGTTTTCCGCAGAATAACCGCATCTGCTTCCCTCCTCCTTCTGTTTCCTAAAATAAAATATTACTTACCTTGTCAAAGGCCTGACTGAACTTTTCAGCCTGCCCCTCCATTCCCAGCTTTTCTAAAAGAAAGCTGCCCATATCCCAGGCAAGATCAATGTTCCGGACAAAATCCGTAGTATTCATTACCGGCTGGTAGGCTGCCGCATAAATCGTAATGTCATCTCTGACTCCCACAAAGCGCAGGATTCCCGGCGTGGGAATCACATAGCGCAGCTCTGCCCGCACTGATTTACTGAGAAATGAATTTTCCAGCCCTACATAGGCTTCTGTTTTTCCCAGGGAAAACAAAGCGCTGTGCTTTTTCAGTGCTTCCTGATAAGCGGCAGCCCTCTGCTTTGCTTCACTGTCCAGCCCCCAGCGATAAATGTTGGAGGCAGAGCCTTTATAGGAGCTGTAATAGTTTTTTACCTGTGATTCAGTGGGGCCATCCTCCCAGTCAAAATCCACTCTTGTATTTTCCATAGGCTTATCCGGAGTAAACTTATCATACCCCGGATAAGCGGTCTCTCTGGCAAGCTCCATGGCTGCTCTCTCTACCTGAAAGAAAAAATAGCTTTCCTGCATTTTAAACAGCCCAAAATAAATCACTGCCATCACAACGGCAATGGTAATAGGAAAATAAATGGCGGCTTCCACCATAATAGCCCCACGCTGGGTGTTATTGTCCTTTTTTTTCATTGTTTAAAAATCAGAGGCCTGATTCACTCTCTACAAAGCTATCTGCCTGTCCCATTACTTTATCCAGTAACTCTGAAATCTTATCCTTAAAAACAACTGCCAATGCAATCACAACAACAATGATCAGAATAATCGCCACAATCTCCGCTGCGCCTTTTTCCTCTGTCTTAAAATCCTCCCAGAAATTGTGAATACGGGCTTTTGCTCCGATCCACAGCATATCCATTTTTCTCATCATCTCTTATTTCCTCCTTATGTCTGTGTACTCATTTATAATAAACCGGTCTTAGCCGTTTATTATCCCATCTGCTGAAATACCGGAACCAGAATCATGATCAGGATTCCTATAAAAATCAGCATCATAGGAAGAAGAAGTCTGGAATTGGCTTTTTCTCCCTTTTGTTTTACTTCATTTTTCTTTACCTCCCACATTTCATCGGAAAGGTCTTTCAGAAAATAGGCAAGCTCCTCATTTCCTTTTTTCAGGTTCTGGATGACCAGAGAGGCAAACTTCCTGATCTCCTTTACATTGCAGCGTTCTGCAAAATTCCGGTAAGCGTCTGTTTCCATGATGCCGTTTTCGATTTCCATGCTGGTGTTCTGCATTTCCTGATAGAGAGCTCTGTCTCCTGTAACAGACACCCGCTTCCAGGCATCCCGGAGTACCATTCCGGAATTTACCAGAAGCGTCAGCTTTGACAACACCTGAGGAAGGTCAAGCACCAGCTCCTGTCTCCGGGCTGTCAGCTTATCCTGTAAAGACAAATCCAGATAGGCGATTGCCAGTCCTCCCAGTAATAATCCCAGAAGCAACGCCTCCACGCTGGCAGCAAGCACAGCCAGAAGACAGACAAATATCAAAATGGTAAATATGTAAGTGGTTTTTGCTCCCAGCAGAATAAAATAATAATATTCTGCATACCGTTTTCCTTTGATCTCAGAGATCTCCTTGATCTTTGCCTGGGCTCTCCGGCTTTTTGTACTGATATGAAGAATCTCCATCACAGAAAATCCCACGCAGAACAGATCGCTCATCTGAAATTCTCTGGCAAAAGCGCTGTTTGTGTACTGTCTGTATTTTTTTCCTTTTGCTGCTGCCAGAAACAGCCAGATCAAAGCAAAGGGTGTGGTGACAGCCAGCAGTATCAACTGAAATAATTCCACGTTCTCTTCTCCTATATCCGAATATCAACAATTTTTCTTCCCATATAATAGGCTCCTCCAAACAGGGCAAGAGCTGTCAGCTTGATCACCACATTGACAGGAGTGTTCTGCACAATGGACATATCGCCCATTCCACCAAGCATCAGCATCAGAACAACCGGCATCAGAATCATAATGTTCAGGTCGTTTTTGTTTGCAGTGAGAAGGGTTCGTATTTCCATTTCTGTCTCAATTTTTTCATTGATGATCTGTCTTGTCTCTCCCACGACCTTTTTCAGATTTCCTCCGTACCGGTTTGTCACCTCAAAAATAGTGGCAAAGCTTTCAATATCGTCCAGATGACTTCTCAGGGCAAAATTTGACAGCATATCGTCAATATTCTGTCCATTGTACAAACCGCTGACGATGAGCTTCAGCTCATGTACAATATCTGCTTTTTCTCCATATATGGAAATCAGATCCGCACACGCGTCCTGAAAAGCGCCCTGTGTATTTTTGCCTGCTGAATAGGAGGCGGATAGGGATTCCATCATATCCCGGAACTGAAACAGAAGATTCTGCATTCGTTTTTCCTTCAGGTAATTTCTGTATTTTGCGATTCCCGGAACAGCCAGAAGCCCTCCTGCAATAACAGAAAACAGAATACTCCTGAAAAATACCATGCAGACAAAAAATCCTGTTCCAAATCCCATCAGGGCCCCCAGACCTTTTTCCACAGAGTTCATCCGGTACACGTAATAATCATCTGCATGTCCGAAAAGCGCCTTTTCCGGCACATATTTTTTTCTGTGTTTTTTATTTTTTGCTCTTGCCTCTTTTATATGTTTTTCTTTTGCCTGTCCTGTCTTTTTCATTTTTACAGGCTTTTCTTTTATTGCTTTCTTTTTTATTGCTTTCTCTTTTTTTACCTTTTCTTTTTTCATGGCTTCCCCTATATTCTGCTGCTGACTCCCTGAAGTCTCAGTTTATAGTCATTTCTCAGAGGATTTCCGGTTCTTACCAGATGCCCCTCTACTTTTTCCAGTGTGCTTCCCTCTGTTTCTTTAAAAACAAACAGAGGATTCAGCTGAATCTCCCCGTTTTCATATCCAAGGACTTCTGTAATCTCCATGGTGCGTCTGGATTTATCTCTCAGCCTGGATAAGTGGATGATAATATCCAACGCAGAGGAAATCTGCTGACGGATAGCCGGAAGAGGCAGTCCGTCGTTGCCCTGAAGCACCATTGTTTCCAGTCGGCTTAACATATCTCTGGTGGAATTGGCATGGCCGGTAGAAAGAGAACCGTCATGTCCGGTATTCATAGCCTGCAGCATATCAAGTGCCTCTGCTCCGCGTACCTCTCCCACTACGATCCTTTCGGGGCGCATACGAAGAGCAGAGCGGATCAGATCGCGAATGGAAATTTCTCCCCTGCCTGAAGTATTTGCATTTCTTGTTTCCAGGCTTACCAGATTCTCTATATTTTTGATCTGAAGCTCTGCCGAATCTTCAATGGTGATAATACGTTCGTCCCCTGGGATAAAATTGGATAAAGCGTTCAGAAACGTTGTTTTTCCCGAGCCGGTACCTCCACTGATAAAAATGTTATATTTTGCCCGAACCAGCTTCTCCAGAAAAACCGCCGCCTCCCGGGTAAGAGAGCCATATTTTAGCAGCATTTCCACTGTCATAGGCGTTTTTGAAAATTTTCGTATAGTAACTATAGGGCCTGACAGCGAAACCGGAGGAAGTACGACATTGACACGGGAACCGTCCGGAAGTCTGGTATCCACGATCGGATTTGCCTGATTGACTTCCTTCCCTGCCTTTCCTACGATTTTCTGGATAATATCCTCCAGCTGACGCTCATTATCAAATTTTTTGTTCAGACGGTACAGCCGTCCTGCATGTTCCACAAAAATATTGTCCGGGCCATTGATCATCACTTCGGTAATACTGTCGTCTGCCAGAATCTCATCAAGGATTCCAAGACCACGGATGGAACTGAATACCAGTCGTACTACTCGTGATCTCTCCTGTGGTGACAGACTGACATTTCCAAGCTTATGGTCCGCCACATCAGCGATTCTCCGCATCAGCTGTTCGTCTGACGCGCGACTTAAAAGCATGGCGTCTGCCAGAAGGAAACGTTTGATTTCAAGCACAAGCCGACTTATCATTTCCTCTGAAAGCATACTCTCACCTCATATATTTTATTTTTTCACTTCTGTTTATTCTGCATAAACAGTAATTTCTGAGATACAGGTATCCTCCCAGCTTGTTCCGGGATACACATCCTTGATCTCCAGCCTCATACTGTCTGCATTTACAGAGGGCGACACCTCCACCCATTCTACCTTCCGTTCTCCTGTAAAGGTAACCTGTCCAGAATAATCTCCAAAAACAAGGTTCACTGTTTTCGGTTTTGCATTTCCATAATAGTATTTGTCGTTTTTCCAGTTGCCCAGTTTAAAAGCAATGTATTTTACCTTATGATGACCATCAAAGCTGAAGCTTACCGATTCATTGATTCCATAGCCTGCCACACCCTCCTGCCAGCTTGTATCATCTCTTTTGTCAAAAAGTAGCATAGCATTGTTGTTTGTTTTTGTCTGAGATATCGTGGAGGTGGCATTTGCAGAAATAACCGGAATCTCTTCTAATAAGGAAACATCCGGCACGCCCCCATAAAGCACTGCCGAGGCCGGAACCTCCTCTGATACATTCGCCGGCGCCGGTTCCGGATGATTTTTTTCTGCCTGCTGTACGGGATCCTGCATTTTTTTATGGGTATTTGCAGCTTCCTCTGTTTTTATCCCCATGTTTTCCGTTTCCGGAATCTCCTCTGTTTCTTCTGTTACTTCTTCATTCTGTTCTGTTGTTTCTACGGAATCACTTTTCCGCTCCTCTATTTCCTCTGAGCCTTCTGAAGCATCAAAATCTTCTTTCATGGCTGATTTAACGGGATTTACTACCACATCATCATTGGAAGCACTGTCGGGTTTTAACAGATACCAGACCAGACCGCCTGTTACAAGTATGATTGCGATTGTTGCCACAATGCTGACGATCCATGTGGTCTTATTTCCGCCTTTACTTCCCGGGGATGGCTGATTATCCGGAACAGACGGTGTTTCCCACTGAAAAATATCCTGTTCTTCTGCTTGATTATTGTGATTTTCTCCATTCCCTTTTGGGATGTTTTCTGCCTCTACAGGCGAGCCGCAATTTGGGCAGAATCTGGCATTATCATCAAGTTTCGTTCCACATTTTTCACAATACACGTTTCTCTTTCCTCGCCTTCCTGTACCAAATATTTCATTTTTCATATTTAACATGGGAAAACATTTTTGGGCACTGTTTCTCTGTTATATTTTTACAATATCCAATTTATTTCTACAATATGTGGCATTTACTGTGGACAATCTTTTTTTATGTTTTCATTTTTTGTATGCTGTCAGAAGCTCCTTTACTGCACAAATTCAGGATAAAAATACAAAAACGGGGCGACTTTCCAAAGAACGCCGTCCCAACTATTGACATGGAGCAAAAAAACAGGGGACTTCCCCTGCTTCAATACGTTTCCCCCGATATTTAAGAATCCCGCCCCAAAACCTGACACAGAGCAAAAAAACACCGGTTCAAATGCAGGCGCTCATGGTCCTCATATGAATCGGTGTTTCCCGTATGCTTTTTATTCTGTTTTTTCTTCTGCAGCATTTTCATCAGAAGCTTCTTCGCTCAGCTCTTCTTCTGCAGTGGTTTCCTCTGTTTTATCTTCTGTTTCGTCTGCGGCTGTTTCCTGAGAAGTTTTCTCTTCGGTTTCATCTGCATACGTCTCAGCTGTTTCCGCAGTAGCTTCTTCTGTTTTTTCTGCCGGCTCTTCACTGGTTTCAGCAGCATGTTCTACCGCTTCCTCAGCTTCCTCCCATGCAGCAAAAGCCTCGTGGATCTCTTCCTCTGCCTCCTCCGGTTCCTCTTCTGTGTCTTCAGGGAATTCAAATTCCTCGAAATCATCATCAAAATCATCGAACTCACTGACTCTTTTTTTCTTCAGTACCATTGCCGCAACTGCTCCGGCTGCCGCTGCCGCAACTGCTCCTACTGCTACAAATCCCCAATATTTGTTTCTTTTTGCCATAATATACCGCTCCTTTCATTTCTGACCTTCTGGTCATTATGATATATTCCTAAAAAATAAGCTTATTTTATTGTACTACTTTTTATCTGTAAAAGAAAGGTTAATATTATATTTGAAATTTCTCAATGCAGGTTCTGATCTTTGCCCGTATTCTCTGCAGAGCATTATCAATGGATTTCGGCGTTTTTCCCATGATCTCTGCAATCTGCACATAACCATAACCCCGGAGATAATAGTCCAGCACTTTATTTTCCATTGGGCTTAATGTTTTGCTGATCTCTTTTTCAAGAATCCCAGTATTCTCCCTGTCGATCACCAGCGCTTCCGGATTTTCTGACCAGAGCCCTTCCAGACTTCCGCTTTCCTCCTCTTCACTGAGAGACACATAGGAATTCAGGGGAATATGTTTCTGCCTGGTAGAATTTTTTACTGCGCTGTAAAGCTGTCTGTCTATGCACAGCCCTGCAAAGGTACGAAAAGACGCTTCTCTGTCCGGCCGGTAATCCTGAACAGCCTTAAAAAGTCCAATCATTCCTTCCTGTATCAGATCATCTGTTTCTCCTCCGATCAGGTACATGGCTCTTGCTCTTTTTTTGACAATCCCCTTATATTTTTCCATCAGATAATCCGAGATTTCGCTTTCTCCATTTCGGAGCCTTTCAATCAGTTCCTCATCACTGCACTGCCCGTAGCGGATCATACTGCCTCCGTTTTCCGTATTTATTCTGCTTTCAGTCTCTGACGCACGATCTCATAGGCAAGCACGCCTGCTGCCACAGAGGCATTCAGGGAATCTATATCTCCCTTCATTGGAATAGAAGCTGTAAAATCACAGGCCTCTCTCACAAGACGGCTGACTCCCTCTCCCTCATTTCCAACGATCATTCCTATCGGTCCGGTAAGGTTCAGTCTGTACATGGACTCTCCCCCCATATCCGCACACACAAACCAGATTCCCTTTTCCTTCAGTTCCTCTATGGTGCGCACAAGATTTGTCACCTTTGCTACAGGAGTGTAGTGAAGGGCTCCCGCTGAGGTTTTTGCAACTGTGGAAGTCAGTCCCACAGAGCGTCTCTTCGGAATGATCACGCCGTGGGCTCCGGCCAGATTGGCAGTACGGATGATCGCACCCAGATTATGGGGATCCTCTACATTATCAAGAAGAACCAGAAACGGAGGTTCTCCTTTTTCCTCTGCTCTTGCCAGAATTTCTTCAACCGTAGAATATTCATAGGCTGCCACCTGAGCAATAACTCCCTGGTGCGCTCTTGTTTCACTGAGCTGATCCAGCCGTTCTTTTGAAACATAATTGATAATGGTATCTTTTTTGCGCGCTTCTCTGGCTATGGTACGGACCGGTCCGTCCTGACAGCCGTCCAGAATAAACAGTTTATCCACGCATCTCCCGGAACGAAAAGCTTCCAGAACCGCGTTGCGGCCTTCTATCTGCTCGCTCATAAAATTTCCTCCCCGATTCCCATACGGATCAGTGTGATTATCCGTGTGTATTCTTCCTTCAGATACAGATATCCCATCAGAGCCTCAAAGCCTGTGGCTCTGCGGTAATCTGCCATAGTTGCATGTTTTGCCATAGTAGGAGAATGAGCGTTGCGGCCTCTCCTGTAAACACTTAATTCTTCCGGAGTCAGTTCCTTTTCAATAATCTCCATAATCCCTGACTGGGCTGCCGCCTTTACAAGACTGCTTGCCTTTTTGTGAAGACGGTTTACCGGACAGTTTCCTTTTTTTACAAGAATCGTCCGAATGATCAGCTCATAAACGCCGTCTCCTATATAAGCCAGTGTCAGAGGGGAATAACTTCGGATATCCTGTTTCTCCAGATGAAACAGTTCGTTCAGCTTACTTAAATTCGTTTCCATTTTACTCCCTCACGGGTATCCTTAAGCTCGATTCCCATTTCAAGAAGCTGATCCCTGATCTCGTCAGCTCTGGCAAAGTCTTTTGCCTTTCTTGCATCCTGACGTTCCTGGATCAGAACCTCGATATCAGAATCAAGAGCTTCCTCTTTTTTAAGAACAATAAGACCAAGAACATCGCAGAGCTTTACAAGCATATCCAGAAGACTTCCTGCAAACTCTCCGCTGCTCTTTTCATCCACATTTGTATTTGAAAATTTTACAAGCTCGAAAACTGCCGCCAGAGCGTCTGCTGTATTAAAGTCATCATCCATGGCTGCTTCAAATTTCTGACGGTAAGTATCCGCCTCTTCCAGAAGCTTCTTCTCTGCCTGGCTGACCGCTTCTGTATTGGAAGCTTTGCGGTCATTCAGACGGGCTGCTCCCTCCAGGATACGCTCCAGAGAATTTTTTGCAGACTCCATCAGCTCTGCACTGAAGTTCAGTGGACTTCTGTAATGAGCGTTCAGCATAAAGAATCTCAGAACCTGCAGATCATACTGCTGGCTGATCTCTCTTACTGTGCGAAAATTTCCGAGGGATTTTGACATTTTGCGATTGTCAATGTTCAGGAAACCATTGTGCATCCAGTATTTTGCAAAGGTTTTGCCATTGCAGCATTCGCTCTGAGCAATCTCATTTTCATGGTGAGGGAAAATAAGATCCTCGCCGCCTGCGTGAATGTCAATTTCTTCTCCCAGATATTTTTTTGACATAACAGAGCACTCAATATGCCAGCCGGGACGTCCGTCGCACCAGGGGGAAGTCCAGTAAGGCTCTCCTTCTTTTTTCGGTTTCCAGAGAACAAAATCCATGGGATCTTCCCTCTGATCCTCTCCGGAAACCTGAAGAGCGCGGAAACCGGACTGCAGGTCATCCAGATTTTTATGAGAAAGCTTACCATATTCCTTAAAGTTTTTTACACGGAAATAAACGGTTCCGTCCGCAACCGGATATGCATAGCCTTTGTCAATAAGAGTCTGGATCATTTCGATCATGCCGTCGATCTCCTGAGTTGCCTGCGGATGTGTGGTTGCAGGTTTTACATTCATTCCTGCCATATCCTTTTTGCACTCTTCAATATATCTGCCTGAAATCTCCTCAGGGCTTACGCCTTCTTCAATGGCTTTTTTGATGATCTTGTCATCCACATCTGTAAAGTTGGACACAAAATTCACCTCATAGCCCCTGTATTCCATATAGCGGCGCACAGTATCAAAAATGATCATTGGGCGCGCATTTCCAATATGGATCAGATTATAAACAGTAGGTCCGCAGACATACATTCTTACCTTTCCCTCTTCCAGAGGCACGAATTCTTCTTTTTTTCGTGTCATGGTATTAAAAAGCTTCATAATTCCTTTCCTCCGATTTCTGTTTTTCGGTAATGACAATTTCTCCTGATTCCAAGACTTTAAACTTCTTCCAGAAGACAGATCGCCTGAGAGGCAATTCCTTCTCCTCGTCCGGTAAAGCCCAGCCCTTCTTCAGTTGTTGCCTTGATATTAATTCTGTTTTCTTCCACGCCCATTGCCTGAGCCAGATTTTTGCGCATCTGAGGAATATGAGGCGCCATCTTCGGTTTCTGGGCAATGATCACAGCATCTACATTTCCCACAGAAAAATGATTTTGTCTCAGAAGCTCCATCACATGTGTCAGAAGCTTTACGCTGGATATTCCCTTGTAGGCAGGGTCTGTATCCGGAAAATGTTTTCCGATGTCCCCCAGAGCCGCTGCTCCCAGAAGAGCATCCATAACAGCATGGATCAGAACGTCTGCATCCGAATGTCCCAGAAGCCCTTTTTCCCACGGGATGTTCACGCCTCCAAGGATCAGATCACGGTTCTCTGTCAGTTTATGTACATCATATCCCATTCCAACTCTCATGGTCATTCTCCTTTCACATCCAGAAGCCGGCTGATTCTCAAAAAGCTCAGGCTTCTTTTCACATAGGGCGCCAGTTTCAGGCTGACAGACACGATCTCATCTGTCAGTCCGATCTCATAAACACTTTTTTTACAGCCTGCCAGTTCCATCAGATGAAGCAGCTCTTCCTCTTCCGGAAGTTCCTCTATCATCTCTGCGATCACATCCAGACTGTCTGCCAGCCTGGAAGGATTTATCTCACAGAGCAACTCCGGGTCATTTTCTTTCTGTATTGCTTCCAGAATACCTCTGGAACCGAAATATTTCTCCAGGAGAGCAGCATCTTCCTCACAGTTTCTCAGCTGACAGCGCCCTTCTCTTATTGCCCGCGCAAGCCTTTTGTATTCTCTCAGTACAAGGAGAGTCCCAACAGAAACTTTTTCGCCGTGAAGGGCATCCAGAGGTCCGTTTACCACTTCCATCTCCCAGAGATGAGAAAGATGATGTTCCGCGCAGGAAGCCGGTCTGGAATTCCCCGCCATCTGCATGGCAAGGCCGGAAAGGATCAGCGCATACATCAGCTTTTCACAATCCTCCGGCTCACCTGAGGCAATCCCTTTCACACAGCTGCAAACAGTTTTCAGGGCTTTTTCTTCCATTTCTATAATTTCATTGCAGATATATTCACCTGTCAGAAGGCTGGCGATCTTCCAGTCTGTAAGACAGATATATCTTCCCAGAAGATCTGAAACACCTGAGGCAGTCAGCCTTTTGGGAGCATGAGCAAAAATATCAGTATCCGCAAATACAGCTAAAGGAGCTACTGCCGGTACTGTTTTTTTCAGACCTTTCCAGGTCATTGCCGCAACATTTGATACGAATCCGTCCACGCTGGCCGCAGTGGGAACGGAAATAAAGGGAATTTTGTACTGATAAGCCAGATATCGACTGATGTCATGAATGGTTCCGCTTCCTACTGCCAGGATCAGGTCAATATCTTCTTCCATATAATTCTCCACGATCTCCACAGCATGTTCGTCTGCATGAAGTCCCTCTGCGTCCAGTGTCAGGACCTGGCAGCGGTCATAAATATCTTCCATACATTCTTCTGTGGCTTTCAGCGTATTGGTATCGCAGATGAGAAGCGGAGAAATATATTCCTTCAGGAATCCATCTGACATGGCTTCTTCAAGCTTCTTAACAGCACCCTCTTCTATCATGATTTCCTTTACTTCTGTATGATGTTCTCTCCCGCACCTGCAAGGTCGGCCAAAGTCATCCGTATCGACTCGCATTTATTTCTTTCCTCCTGATTTCAGATATACTATTACAGTCTGATATTATACATGATTTCCACACAAAAAGAAACCCCCAGATTCCCTCCGGGGATTTCCCTTATATTACGCTGTTACTGTTCGTTGAAATGCATTTTGAGCTTCTGCTTATTTCCTGTCAGATCTTATTTCTCAACAGCTGCGATCATTTCCACTTCGCAGAGAACATTCTTCGGAAGCGTTTTTACAGCCACACAGGAACGTGCAGGTTTGTTTACGAAATATTTTGCATAAATTTCATTAAATGCTGCAAAATCACCCATATCAGCAAGGAAACAGGTTGTTTTTACAGCGTTTGCAAGGTCTGTTCCGGCTTCCTTTGCCACAGCCTCCAGATTTTTCATTACCTGCTCTGCCTGAGCTTCAATAGTATCTCCTGCGATTTCTCCTGTAGCCGGATCTACCGGGATCTGTCCGGAAGTGAATAATACTCCGTTTAAAATAATTGCCTGAGAATATGGTCCAATTGCTGCCGGAGCTTTATCTGTATATACTACGTTCATGTTCAGATCTCCTTTCTTTTTCTGTTCTGTTTTTATTTTATATCAAAAAATTATAAGGGTCAAGCAAAAAAATTATGTTTCTTTCAGGAGAGATTCAGATAATTATAGACCACTCCCGAAATACTCCTGATATTGTCAATGGCTTCGCTTCCACTTTTAAAATCCTCAGACATTACACAGAGAATATAGGTTGTTTTTGGACCATACACGATCGCCATATCGTGCTGATCGGAATCTGTTTCACCAGTTTTGTTGGCGATTGGAATGTCTGCACTGATCCCAGAGGGAATCTTGGCAGTATTTTTCTGATTCATCAAAAGGTCGAGCATTTCTGCAGAGGCCTCCTCACTGACACATTCCCCCCGGAAAATCCTTTCCAGAAGAATTCCGCAGTCTTTTACAGTTGTTGTATTATGGCCTCCCAGATTCAGTTTCGGGGAAGAAGACGGATGCAGGGTACTCTGATAGGAAGTATTCTCATATCCCTCTTTTTTCAGATATTCGTTTACCTTTTTTGCACCGTCAAGAAAATCATGTTTTTCTGACTGCAACCTGCCAAGCTCATTGCAGGACTCATTATCGCTGACAGTGATCATGTTCCAGAGAAGATCGTCCACCTTTTTTTCCGCTGCCGCACGATCTGACTTCATAAGCGCTTCCTCATGTGTCAGTACGTCTTCCATATTTTCATAGGTTTCTGCCATCACAAAGGCTTTGATCAAACTGGCAGAGTACAAAGGTGTTTCGTTCAGAAGAATTTCTTCCCCTGTATTCAGATTTTTTACATAAACGCTCCAGACTCCGTCATATTCAGAGAGCATGGATTCAAGCCGCGGCTTTAGAGTATCCATTCCAAGGTTCTCAATATCGGAAACCCTTCCGGTATCATCTACAGGAAATCCCTCCGGAGTAGTCCCTTCTGCCTGAACCAGAACGCCGTTCTCTCCTCCGAAATAATAAGTTCCTGAAAATTTCTGACCGTTGGAGGTCATTTCCACCTCATGATATCCAGGAGTCGTGATCATCCTACCGTTTTCATCAAAAAAGTAATATCCTTCATAGGAAATCTTATCAACTGTAAGACCGGTCATATATCTGATCTGAGGCGCCGCAGTAAGCTTTCCCAGATTAGCTGCCATATACAGACCGTCAAACTCTGCCTCTGCCCCCTCATTGCCCGGATCCATACAGGTCAGTCCGCTAAGCTGAACAATACGGGGATTTCCGGCTTCAAAATGGCCTGACTCATCATGATAATAAAAACCATCCAGAACGGTTCCGTCAATTTCCATATGATCAAAATAATGAACCGCCGGTTCTGTATGTCTGGTTCCATCTTCCTTCAGACAGTAAAATCCCTCACTTTTTAAAAGATAGGTTCCCGCCCCGTCTCCAACAGGCTTTACCTGTGCCTCACCCACTGAGGACAAAATGCTTTCTGATTCCTGTTCTGCTTCATATACGGGCATTGTCAGCCCCACGGACAGACAGAGAATGCCGGCAGTCACTGCACGCCGAAAAAATATTCCAGGCATAAATCTTTTATGGTCCGATCTCTTTTAAAGATCAGACGTTCCTTTCTCCCAGAATTTACCGGGGTATTCCATACTTATCCTAATCAGCAGTATTTTACTGACTGTTCACATCTTATATTCCGCCGGATGTTTTGACACATTTTGCCACTACACCGATACATACCGGAAAACACCGTCATCAAAGGTACTTTGGAGGTTACTTTGACAAAAGTTTCCCGGACAGTGTGAACAGTAACATCTTTTACCGCTGCATTTTTTACAGTATACCTGAATTTCATTGGATGTCAAGCACATTGCGTTTCCAGAAATCTTTCAGAATATACTCCACATTTCCCATTCTGCAAATATGTACATCATTCCATTCTTCCGGAAAAAGGCTGCGGTACCCGGCGCTTCTAAATCTTTCGTCCATCAGAAGAATGCAGCCCACATCCTCTTTTGTGCGTATCACTCTCCCGGCTGCCTGCAGAACCTTATTCATTCCGGGAAACCGGTATGCATAATCAAATCCGTTTTCTCCAAGCCTGTCATAATGCTTTTTTAAAACTTCCCTTTCTATATTTACCTGAGGAAGTCCTGTACCTACAATGGCAGTCCCGATCAGACGATTTCCCATAAGGTCGATCCCCTCTGAAAAAATCCCGCCCATAATACAAAAGCCCAAAAGCGTGGTTTCTCCCTGTTCTTTAAATCTTTCCAGAAACTCTTCCCTGTCTCTCTCATTCATAGACGGAGTCTGGCACACGCATGTTACCCAATCTGCTGCAAATTCCTGATCGTACACCTGCTTTACATCTTCAAGAAGCTTATATGATGGAAAAAACACCATATAATTGCCTTTTTTCTGCCAGGCCATCCGGGCAATATATTCTGCGATCCTGCGGTATTCCTCATAGCCTCTCCTGGTATACCGGCTGCTTACATCTACACAAGTAAGAATACACCGTTTCTCCGGATCAAAGGGAGAGCGCACATAAATGCCATAGTCATCTTCTCTTGTGCTGAGGATTTTTCTGTAATACTGCATTGGAAGCAAGGTAGCCGAAAAAAACACCGCACTTTTCCCTTTATTCAGACATTCCTGAAGGTTAGATGCCGGATTTACACAGAAAAGCCGTATCCTGAATTTCCCATCTTCTCCCTCTGAGGTATAAATTTCATAATTCTCATCTACAAGCTCTGAGATATTCAGAAAATCACGGACCTCAAAATAAAAGTCAAGGATTCTGTCCACAACCTCCTGGGAAGGCGGCTCCTCCAGCAGCCTGTCCATTTCTCCCTGGGCCTGAAGCAGAGTCATAGGCAGAGTGCCTGTACTTTCCAGAATTCTTTCCGGCTCTCCCTCCTTTTTAATTTCAAGGAACTGTCTGGCTGCCCGTCCCAAAGTCCGGTAAAGACGTGCGCTGTAAGGTTTTATATATTTCCTGATTTCCATAATATCTTCTCTGGCAAGAGAGGCGCTGTACATTTCCCTGCCCCGTTCCGCCAGATTGTGCGCTTCATCAATCAGAAAAATATAATCTCCGGATGCCCCGTCTCCAAAAAAGCGCTTCAGTTTCACATTGGGATCAAACACATAATTATAATCGCAGATGATCCCATCCACCCAGGAGCTGAGATCCAGACACATTTCAAAAGGACACACCTTCCATTTTTCTGCCTGTTCCAAAATCTTTTCGCGGCTGAAGGACTGCTCCCCCGTCCACAGCTCATAAACTGCATCATTTACTCTGTCAAAATGTCCTTTTGCATAGGGACATTTCTCAGGTGTACATTCCGTTTTTTCACAAAAGCACAGCTTTTCCTTTGCAGTGATGGTTACTGTCTGAAAAAGAAGTCCCTTTTTCCTGAGAATCTCAAACGCATCCTGAGCAACAGTTCTGGTAATGGTCTTTGCCGTCAGATAAAAAAGCAGATCTCCTTTTCCTTCTCCTATTGCCCGCACAGAAGGAAATACAGAGGACATGGTTTTTCCCACTCCTGTAGGCGCCTGTACAAAAATCTGCCTTTTGCTGGAAACAGCATGATAAACTCCGGCAACCATTTCTCTCTGTCCCTTGCGGTAGGGAAAGGGAAATTCCAGATTTTCCATAGATGCATTTCTTTTTTCCTGCCAGCTTAGCCTGAAAGACACCCATTTGTGATATTCTGCCGTCAGTTTCTGGTACCAGGTTTCCAGCTCCTTCCTAGAAAAAGATTCCCGAAACCGACGGATTTCTTCTGTATCCAGATGAGCATATGTCATCTGAACATCTATTTTTTCCAGATCATTCTGCAGCATATAAATCCAGGCATAACACATGGCCTGAGCTCTGTGGATCTCCACAGGACTTTCCAGATGTTCCAGTTTTTTATAAACGCCTTTGATCTCATCAATACACACACTTTCCTCTTCTGTAAAAATCCCGTCCGCTCTTCCCTCTACCCGAAGGATCAGATCATCATATTCCGTGTCCTGTTTCAGAGAAACCTCAGGCCGGTAGCTGCCTCCCATCTGCTTTTGGATTTTGCGATGGATACGGCTTCCCTTCAGCATTGCCTCCTTATCCTGCACACCGCTTCCGCTGTCCAGATCTCCGCTTCTCAAAATAAATTCTACAAGATTACGGACAGAAATACGGACTATTTTCTTTTCCATAGTTTTTCTGCTTCCCCCAAAATCTAAAATCTTCCATTAATAAATTTTTCCATTAAAGCTAAATTCTTCCTATTCTGAAAAGGCGCATACCTGTTCCCAGGTTATGCGCCTCTGACATCTGTAATCGTTTATGCAACTGCAAATTTTGCTATAACTTCATTGAAATGAGTGTTTTCTCCATAACATCTGACAGTAAGCTTTCTGGTCAGATCCATGCTGAGAATTCCCAAAAGGGATTTTGCGTCGATTATAATTCTGTTATATGAAATATCAATGTCAAAATCACATTTGCTTGCCGCATTGACGAATTCCTTTACATCCTCTGTGGCATTTAACATAATCTGATGTTCTTTCATTTTTCTCATCCTCCTAATGTTTTCTGCACCAGGCGATATTTTGTCACCCTGTAAAGAATTTGTCAACAGTATTCAAATTTTCTTCATATTTTTCGACTTATTATACAATTTTTCTATGTATTTCTCTGTTTTTCAGGTACTTTTTCAGCTGAATTCCAGCATATTTGAACGAAATTTTAATGGAACAAATTGCTTCTGAATACCGGGATTCTTCCTTTCGGATATGGTAATATGACTGCAGAATGTTTTCCAGAGATTCTCATACTCATCTGACTGCACCGGATCCATCTCTTCTGTATTTAATACTGCCTGTACATAAACAGTACATTCTCTTCCCTGCTCATGCGCCAGAACCTTCTGCCTTTTTTTGTCGTAGATCATCCAGTTTTCATTTGGAAAACGATCAGAAAAATGGGGTGCCAGAAGTTCCAGGATATTATTTTCCGGTTGGATTTCCGAAAAAAGAACTCCATTGCCAATCTCTCGAAACCGCACAAAACCATAAAACCTGTGGATCTCATGCCATACCTTTACCTGAAGGGAGGAGACAAGACTCACTGCCGGGTCTGCCAGAGCTTCCAGCACCCGTGTATCTGTTTTTCCATTTTCCAACGCTCTGCGAAGGAGATAAAAGATTGCTGTTCCTTTTTCCGGATGAAGAGATACCGCTGCATAACACACAGCCTCATAAACCTTCCCTCCAAGCCGGTTTTTTATAGTTCGGGCAACCTTAAAGGTCTTGACGGAGTCCGAAACGATCTCCACAGTTTCTGCAAAAAGTTCCGGATAATCCGGCTCTCTGACAGCAATTCCCACGGAAAATCCTCTATTTGCCCAACGCCAGCCATCATAAACAGCCGTAAAGATCCCTTCCATAGTATCTTCGCAGATCAGTATTTTCTTTTTATACTCCACAAACGTTCACCCCTTCCATTCCCGGCGCAGCCAGATCTGCATCAAACAGTGACAGCTGCCTGTAGGTAATCCCGGTATCTGCAGGATTATTCCCTGTGCCTGATCCCAGAATATTCCTTACTATATAATCCTCATCCAGCTTTACCGGGTACATCTGCCTTCCGTTGCAGGTAATAAAATACACTGCGCGTTTCATCACCACCCCGATCTTTTTCAGGTCGGAAAAATCCAGCGTATGATATCTCCTGGCGCCCAGAATCCTTCTTGCAGACTTCTCGCCGATTCCCGGAACCCGAAGAAGCGTCCGGTAATCTGCCCGGTTGATCTCCACAGGAAAACATTCCAGATGGCTAATAGCCCAGTCACATTTGGGATCCAGGAACAGATTAAAATTCGGATGCTTTTCCGACAAAAGCTCTTCTGCCCGAAAACCATAAAATCTGAGAAGCCAGTCTGCCTGATACAGCCTGTGCTCTCTTAAAATCGGCGGTCCCTGGGGAAGCAAAGGAAGATCTTTATCTTCATTTACTGCTACAAAAGCAGAATAAAATACCCTTTTCAGAGAAAACTGCCTGTACAGAGCCTCTGCAACTGAAACAATCTGAAAATCACTTTCTCCCACCGCTCCTACGATCATCTGGGTGCTCTGTCCGGCAGGCACAAATTCCGGAGCATGCCGGTAAAGGGCCAGTTCCTGTCTGTTTTCTTCCCTTCTGTTCCTGATCTGCTTCATAGGACGGAGAATCGTAGTCCTGCTTTTATGAGGAGCCAGTTTTTTCAGTCCCTCTGCAGTGGGAAGTTCCAGATTTACGCTCATACGATCCGCAAGATAGCCTGCCTTTTGGATCAGTTCCGGTGAAGCGCCCGGAATTGCTTTCAGGTGAATGTACCCCTGAAAATGATACTGTTTTCTTAAAATTTCCACAGAACGGATCAGCTCCTCCATGGTGGTATCCGGTGATCCCTTTACCCCGGAACTTAAAAACAGACCTTCAATATAATTTCTTCTGTAAAACTCTATTGTAAGCCTGCTGATCTCCTCCGGAGTAAAGCTTGCCCGAATCACGTCATTGGAAGCACGGTTCACACAATATTTGCAGTCAAATACACACTCATTGGTATAAAGAACTTTCAGAAGGCTGATACACCTTCCGTCTCCTGCAAAACTGTGGCAGATTCCTGCCGAAATACTGTTTCCAATCCCTGTTCCGTCCCCTTTTCTGGATGTGCCGCTGGAAGTACAGGCAACATCATACTTCGCTGCATCTGCCAGTATTTCCAGCTTTTCCATTATTGTCATTGACTCCTGAATAACCATATAGGCCTCCCAAACATTTGTTTGTAGTTATTTTATTCCAAACAGACGTTTGTGTCAACCCAATAAAACGGGACGAACTAAAAAAATTCCAGAACAAATCTGGAATTTTTTATTACATGATTATTTTTCATTTAAAGCTGTGTTTCCACAAAAATATCATAGATTGCTTTTACCGCAGTTTCAAAATCACGGTTCTCAACGCCTATGATAATGTTCAGCTCACTGGAACCCTGATCGATCATTTTTACGTTTACATGGGCATGAGCCAGAGCTGCAAATACACGTCCTGCAGTTCCTCTCTGAGATTTCATTCCACGTCCCACAACAGCGATCAAAGCAAGATCTGATTCCATTTCCACAAAGTCAGGCTGTACGGCTCTGTGAATACCTGCGATCACCTGCTGCTCTTTCTCTTCAAACTCATCCTGATGAACATAAACAGTCATAGTATCAATTCCGGATGGAACATGCTCAAAATTAATTCCCTGGTCTTCAAAAACCTGAAGAATCTTTCTTCCAAAGCCTACCTCACTGTTCATCATGGATTTTTCGATGTTGATAGAACAGAAGCCTTTTTTTCCTGCAATTCCTGTGATCACATATCTGGGCTTGCGGCAGGTGCTTTCCACAATAAAGGTTCCCCTGTCCTGAGGACGGTTGGTATTTCTGATATTAATGGGGATTCCTTCTCTTCTGACCGGGAAAATCGCTTCCTCATGGAGCACGGTTGCACCCATATAAGAAAGCTCTCGAAGCTCTCTGTAAGTGATTGTTTCGATCACAGCCGGATCCTCCACAATCCTTGGATCTGTCACAAGAAAACCGGAAACATCTGTCCAGTTCTCATAAATATCTGCATGGACTGCTCTTGCAACAAGAGAGCCCGTCACATCAGAACCTCCTCTGGAAAATGTCTGGACCGTTCCGTCTTCCTTTGCCCCATAAAATCCCGGTATCACCGCGCGTTCGCATTTGGAAAGTCGTTTGCCAAGAAGACGGTCTGTTTTGTCCCCGTCAAAATTTCCGTTCTTATCAAAGCGAATCACCGATGCAGCGTCAATAAATTCGTAGCCAAGATACGCTGCCATAATTTTTCCGTTTAAAAACTCACCTCTGGACGCTGCATAATCTGTGCCTGCCTGAGCATTAAAGTCTGCTTCTATCTGAGCAAATTCTTCCTCCAGAGAAAGTTTCAGCTCGAGCCCTCTGATGATCTCATAATAACGCTCTTTAATTTCCTGAAAAATGCCGTCGAATTCTTTTCCCCGGGCAGCTCTGTCATAGCATGCATACAGAAGATCCGTTACCTTTGTGTCACCGGAAAACCTCTTTCCGGGCGCAGACGGCACCACATAACGTCTGCTTTCTTCACTGCGGATAATATCTCCGACTTTGCGAAACTGCTCTGCATTTGCCAGAGAGCTTCCTCCAAATTTCACCACTTTTTTCATAATACTTCCTCTCACCCTTCTTCATTTAACAGCTGTCCCTTTGCGGAAACAGCATAATAGAAAATCTGACTTTTATTTTATTGAAAAAGGAAGATTTTTGCAAGTATTTCTTTGATTTTAGCGAAATTTATGTTTCATTTTATCGATATTTACGCACAATATTCCTTCATAATATTTTCCAGCGCAGACGCACTGCTGCTGTGGCATCTGCATACGGGAATAGATTTTCTCTTTGCTTCCTCCACCGCACAGTTGATCATTTTGTGAGATACTGTGTTGGTAAAAAGAATCAGAAGATCCGGCGCCCCGATTTTCTTTTTCATAGTGCCTTTTTCTTTTGCGAAAACTTTTGCCTTACATCCATATCCTTTACAGATATTTTCATACTGACATACCATACGCTCATTGCCACCTACGATTACAACACTCATATCCCGCTCTCCTTTGTTGTTCAAGACTAACTTAAAGATAAATTTTTGAGTTAGCATTTGCTAACTCATTACAAATAGCTTACCACAGTATTCTTTATTTGTCAAAAGATTTTTGTTCTTTTTTATAATCTGTAACTTCGCAGACTGTCAGAACCTTTTCTTTTACACGAAATTTTATATTTTTAGTTCCATAAGAGAGTCCGTAGACTCTGTCTGGATCCTCCTGGTATCCCGGTCTGGGATCGTTTTCCAAAACCTCAATAAGAGCCCTTCTCTGCTCCGCAGGAATTTTCTCCTGTAATCCCAGCGGAAACTCCACGGTAAGTCTACTCCTCTCAATCTGATCGGTAAAGCCTCCTGACGCCCCCGGATGACTTTCCACATAAGGAAGGTATGGCTTAATATCAAAGACAGGGGTTCCATTCATAAGGTCTGCGCCTGATACGTAAAGTATGGTTCCCAGGCTCGGATGCCGCTCCACCTTTTCCAGGCGTACACAGGACAGTCCCAGATGATTGGGGCGAAAGGGGGATCTGGTGGCAAAAACACCTTTCCGCACATTTCCTCCCAGTCTGGGTGGACGCACCGTAGGGCTCCACCCTTTTTCCACTGCCTCTGAAAACTGCCAGATCAGCCAGATATAATCATATTCTTCAATTCCCCGGAAAGCTTCCGGCATTCTGTATTCCGGCTCAAAAATAATCTGAGCTTTCTGCTCTTTCAGCCATCCGCTCTGATGAGGAACGCCGAATTTTTCCGGAAAGTCATTGTGGATATGCGCAATGATCTGTAAGCTGTGTTCAGACATTTCCCTCTCCCCCAAACACGTCATCATAGTCGTAATTCATATAATATTCTTTTACAGAGTCAATTTTATCCTTATAATTGTCTGCTGTCAGAAGACCTGTTCCCTCATAGATCCAGTCGATGATCTGATTGCTGACTGCAGAACCATAGTGAAAAATATCCATATACTGATCAAGATCTGTTATAATCTCATACTGATCTGCAAAGGTATAAAGACGTACATTGTCATAGGGGAGCAAAAGCTCTGCCTGAAGCTTTTCTGCTTCACAGTAGCGTTCAAGCATCCCTTTGCGGTATTCCGAATCCCACCAGGCAATGCTGTACGGCGGCGTATAGAAATAAAACATGGTGTCCGGATTTTCTCTCACTGTTTCCAGTACATTCGTTTCCACATTGTGTGTAACTGCCTGTCTGTCCTTTTCCGTGAAAGGCTTCTGGTCTGTCTTTTCTGCCGGTCTTTCATAGCTTTTCATTACCTTCTCTCTGCCTACCGGGTGTTCTTTTTCCCAAAAACTGTACTCATCCATTGTAGTGGTAGGTTTTCCCTGAAGATTATGCTTAACTACATCAAGAGTATCGTTCAGAAAAATATCCTTGTTCAGAAGATAATTCACATCATTAAAAATATTATTGTCATAAAGATATTCCGGATAGTTAGCATAATTATGTACATTCTCATCCTGAAATATTTTATTATAATCCAAACACCGGAAAATAATCTTTGTATCTGGATTTTCCTTTAGTACCTTTCTTACTTCCTGATCGATAGTCCAGTAGGTTTCTCCTGTAAGAGTCACTTTTATGGACTTTGTACCAAAAAGGCTGTCAAACTGCGATGTCTTGAAATTTTGCATCATAGATGTTCCCACAATCGCAGCATCATAATCGTAGGTTTTGATAATTCCATCATTCAGGTACCGTTCCATTCCGTCATTAAGAGGATATTGCACCCCTTCCAGCGCCTTATGATAATGAAAAAACGGATCCAGAACTACAGTGGCACCTCCTACACACAGCAAAACTGCCGCAGTTCCTCCAAGCACAAGTTTTATAAATTTACGGCTGTCCATCTCAGTCTCCTTTTAAAAATTAAAGTAAAGAAATTCCGATATACCGGAAAGAGATAAAATCCCCCACACCAGGAATATAATCGTTGCCAGCGCAATGCTCACCGTAGGACGGAAAGGTTTTTCCTGGTTGTTCCTGAACGCCAGACAGATAAAAAGGCAGCCTCCCAGGAAGAGGAGCGCATCAAATCCTCTGATAGATGAAACAATTTCATTGACTCCCGGAATATGGTTATAAAGCATGGAAATTTCTTTCAGCTGAAACTGATTGAGCATTCCTGCTCTTACATTCAGATTCTGGAAACTGAAAATCGTTTTGATCACAGACCATGCCTGAGAAATTGTTCCCGCCCTGAAGAAAATCCAGGTTATATTAACAAATAAAAATGTCAGCATCCACTGGAGAGCCGTGTGCATTCTTCCCCACTGCTTTTTAAACATTCTGGTAAACGCATTTGCCAGACCATGAAGAAATCCCCAGAAAATAAATGTCCAGTTCGCCCCATGCCACAATCCGCTGACCAGGAATACAATAATAATATTAATGTATGTACGGACTGTACCTTTCCGGCTTCCTCCCAGAGGAAAATATACATAGGTACGAAGAAAACGGGTCAATGTCAGATGCCAGCGGTTCCAAAAATCCACCACAGACACTGCTTTGTACGGCGAATTAAAGTTCATGGGGATCTTAATATTAAACATGGATCCAAGTCCTGTTGCCATATCAGAATATCCACTGAAATCAAAATAAATCTGGAATGTGTAGGACAGCATCATCAGGATTCCTTCCATTGATGTAATACCTGTATCCACATTCCCATAGCCCCAGCTAACCACTTTACTTAGCGTGTCTGCTATAATTACCTTTTTCATAAGACCTGCTGAAAATAAATATAAGCCATAGGACATATTATCTGAATTAATCTTCCAGTTCTTCTTGTCTGCAAACTGCGGAAGAACCTCATTGTGCAGTACAATGGGACCGGCTACCAGCTGAGGAAAAAAGGTAACAAACAGTGCATAATCCACAAAGTTATATTCTTTTGTTTCTCCCTTGTACGAGTCAATCACATAGGACACCTGCTGGAAGGTAAAAAAGCTGATTCCCAAAGGAAGAATAATATGTTTAAGTTCAAAACTGGTGGAAAAGGCTTTGTTCAGATTATCAACAAAGAAATCATAATACTTGAAATAAAAAATCAGTCCCAAATTAAATATAAGACCGACGGCCAGAAGTCCCCTCTTCAAAAATATAAGTTGTCTTTTGTCCAGTTTCCACTTCTTCTGCAGGCACTGGGAGAGAACATAGTTTACACAGATGCTGCTTCCCATGATCCATAGATAACTGGGATTAAAGTATCCGTAAAACCACAATGACATAGACACCAGCTCAATCTTTGCCAGAGTATGTCTGCCACATTTGTGAAGTCCATAATATCCCAGCAAAGTTACCGGTAAAAAAAACAGGATAAAAATATACGAGTTAAATAACATTTTTTTACTCCTTAACGGTATTTTCCATTCTTCATTATACAAAACCAGAAGCTCTTTCGCAATATTATTTTCTTTTTTTATTAATATTTTTGTAAAAAATCCGCATTGTCGCCATTTTTCAGACATACAATACGGATTTTTTGTTTACCGGTCGATCACTTCTACCGGAGTATCGTCTTTTTTATTAAGATCATTTATGTATTTTTTTGTTTCCTTTACAATTACATCTGACAAAAGAATTACTGCAACCAGGTTTGGAATTGCCATAAGCGCATTCAGAATATCTGCAACCGTCCATACCAGATTCAGGGAAACTACCGGAGCCACTGCTGCAACAATAACATAAATCACTCTGTACGGGATCAGTCCCGCCTTCCCTGCAAAATATTCCACACATCGCTCTCCGTAATAAGCCCATCCGAGGACAGTTGAATAAGCAAAGGAAATAATCCCCACAACCAGAATAACAGGACCGAATACCGGAATCTGCTGAAATGCCAAAGTCGTAAGGATTCCTCCGTCCGTAATATTGGACATATCAATGGACGGATTTTTCATAATGCTGGTTACAAGAACCAGACCTGTCATCAGGCAGACCACCACCGTATCCCAGAAAGTTCCGGTGCTGGATACAAGCGCCTGACGTACCGGATTTCTTGTCTGCGCTGCAGCGGCGGCAATAGGAGCGGATCCAAGTCCGGATTCATTTGAAAAAAGTCCTCTGGCGATTCCATACTGCATTGCCATCATGATTCCTCTTCCAACCAGACCGCCTGCTGCGGCTCCCGGAGTAAAGGCAAGCCTGCAGATGGTTTTTACTGCCGGAATAATAAAATCAAAATTCAGTCCCAGAATGATCACACAGCCCAGAATATAAAAAGCTGCCATAAAAGGAACCAGTTTTTCACATACCTTTGCAATAGAACGGATCCCTCCAAAAATAACCAGAGCAGTCAGAGCGGCCACTACAATTCCCACCAACGCCGGAGCAATATTCAGATTTTCCTCACAGACAGTGGCAATGGCATTTACCTGAGTGGCACAGCCGATTCCAAGCGAAGCAAAACCTGCCAGAAACGCAAAAATCATTCCCAGCCACTTCATGTTCAACCCGCGTTCCAGGGCATACATGGCTCCGCCCTGCATTCTGCCATCTTTTGTCTTCACACGATATTTCACTGCGATCAGAGATTCACTGTACTTGGTTGCGATCCCAAAAACACCGGTGATCCAGCACCAGAAAACAGCGCCTGGCCCGCCCAACGCTACCGCGGTTCCCACACCAATGATATTTCCTGTACCGATGGTAGATGCCAGAGCAGTTGTCAAAGCGCCAAACTGGCTGACCTCTCCTTCCGCATCCGGGTCTTTTGTCACAGACAGTCTGATTGCTTTTCCAATCTTCCTCTGTATAAATCCCGTCCGGATCGTCATAAAAATATGCGTTCCAAGAAGCAGAAAGATCATCCACCAGCCCCAAACCATTTTGTCCATCTGATTAATCACATTTACTATCGTATCAAACATAAAAATCTCCTTTTTCTTTTTTAACGCCTTTCTTTTATATTTTCTCTTCCTGAGCCAACCACATTTTCAGTGCATTGATATTCCTTTTTGCATCCTTTTTCCCAAGCTCATATATCTTCTGAATTTTTTCCATGTCACTTTCCATTCTTCCCACAGTCAGTCTGCGACTTGGGCGGATCACAAATGCCTCTCCGTTTTTTTCCATAGTGCGGATATCTGCCAGTGTCTGATTATATACTTCATGTCTGTTTTTCAAAGCCTCTACAAATCTGGGATATCTGTGATAATAAATCTCCGCCAGTTTTACCATTTCCGGTTCTTTTACAAAACCCTCTTCTCTGGTAAGTACCACCACATTCCTTTTATACCCCATTTTCTGGAACTGACTGACCGGAATACTATCCGTACAGCCCCCGTCCAGAAGCTTTTTGCCTTCCCAGTCAACAATCCGGGATACATACGGCATGGACGCTGAAGCCCTCATCACATCCACCTGATTCAGCATATCTGTAATTCTGATATATTCTGGCTTTCCGGTTTCCAGATTAGTACAAACTGCATAAAATGCGGTATCCGATTTAAAAAAAGCTTCATAATCATAAGGATCCAGACGTTCCGGAATTTCATGATAGCAGAACTGTTTTCCCACAACTTCCCCTGTGTGTACCAGGCTCCACAGACTCATAAAGTGTTTGTCATTCCTGTATTTTTTATAATACCGGATGCTTCTGCCTTTCTGGCCTGACACAAAAGAACAGCCGTGGAGCGCCCCTGCCGAAACCCCGATCACTCCGTCAAAATGAATCTGGTTTTCCAAAAATACATCCAGAACTCCCGCTGTGTAAATTCCACGCATTGCTCCGCCTTCCAAAACAAGTCCTGTTTTCATCTGATGCCTCACCTTTCTTTTATCCAGTAATTCCTGATCCGTTCCCATGCCTCTCTGTAACTTATATGATTTTCTGCTGCAAAAACTGCCACACTTTCATATTCCGGATAACATCTTCTGCTTCCGTCCGGAAGGGTACATATCTTTACTGTCGCCATCCCATCTGGCATCAAAAGCTTTTGAATTTCTCTTTTTAAAACAGTTCGTTCCATCTGGCATCTCCGAATGCCAATAGTGGTTGTCTGCCGAAAAAGAATTTCTTCCAGAACAGCAATATCCTCTTCTGTACAAAGCACTGACAGTATCCATGCCGGACGATTTTTTTTCATATAAGCCGGTGTATAATACACATCCCTGGCTCCTGCGCCAAAAAGAAGATTCATTACGTTTCCAAGTTCTTCTCCCGTGCAGTCGTCCACATTAGTTTCCAGTTTCCATATCACATCTTTCTGCACAGAATCCTCTTTTTTCTCTTCCGCAGTGATCAACATTGCCCTTAAAATTCCCGGACACGCATACTTCCGCTTACCTGCCCCAATTCCGGTTCTGTCTACTGTAAATTTTTCAGGAAGACGATCGGATGTCCTTATGGCAGCTGCAATAGCTGCCCCTGTGGGCGTTACCAGTTCTCCCTCAACATCCGTGATCTTTAAAGCAAGCTGATTCTGCTGCACAATATTTACAACTGCCGGCACAGGCACAGGAAGCATCCCATGCTGACAGCGTACAAATCCTGTTCCCTCACAGAGCCTTGGCACGATCACTTCTGTAATGTTCAGATTATCCAGACACACTGCAACTGCTACAACGTCCACAATGGAATCCACTGCACCTACCTCATGAAAATGTACCTGTTCTTCTGATACTCCATGAGCCTTTGCCTCTGCCTTTGCCAGAATCTGAAAAATGTGAAGCGCTGTATTCTTTGCCTGTTCTGTCATCTCTGCATTCAAAAGAATCTCACGGATTTCTTTCATTCCTCTGTGTTCATGAGTATGCACATGAGCATGTCCTGATTCCCCGATATGAAAAGGTCTTTGTTCATAATCTGGTTCTTCTGTATGAGGAAATTCTTTCCCATGATGCGCTCCTTCTGTGTAAGAAAGCTCTTTCCCATGATGCACTCCTTCTGTGTAAGAAAACTCTTTCCCATGATGCACTCCTTCTGTGTAAGAAAACTCTTTCCCATGATGCGCTCCTTCTACATGGGAAGGTTCTTCCCCATTGTCCGATTCTTCTATATAAAAATGTACATGATCATTCTCTGTACAGTCATGTATATGTGTATACTCATCTGTATGGCTATGATGTGCCTGCTCCCTGCTATAGCCGTGAAGATATTCCATATCATGGTCATGATTCTCATGATTTTTATCCAGTATCACAGAAAAATCACAGGCATCCAGTCCGGACTTTTTTACCCGGGTGATCTCTGTACGGAATCCGTCAGCCCGGATACTGGAAAGTGCTTTTTCCAGTACTTTCTGATCTGCCCCCAGATCAAGAAGCGCCGCCACCGTCATATCCCCGCTGATTCCGGAATAACATTCCAGATATAATGTCCTTCCCATAAATCTCTCCTTTATTTTTCTCTGCACCCAAGCCTGTTGATCTGGGTTGCTATATATCCTGCCCCATAGCCATTGTCAATATTAACAACTGCAATCCCATTGGCACAGGAATTGATCATTGTCAGAAGCGCAGAAAGTCCATGCATACTTGCCCCGTATCCCACAGAAGTAGGTACTGCGATCACCGGTTTATCCACCAGTCCTCCCAGCACACTGGCAAGGGCGCCTTCCATGCCTGCCACAGCAATCACACAGTTAGCCTCCTGGATCACATCCAGTCTGGAAAAAAGTCTGTGGATCCCGCTGACCCCTACATCATAGATTCTTTCTACCTTTGCCCCAAAATATTCTGCAGTCTGGGCAGCTTCTTCTGCTACCGGAATATCAGCAGTTCCGGCAGTACACACTGCAATCTTTCCCACACGTTCCTTTTTTTCTTTTTCTATCTTGATAATATGCGAAATCTCATCATATTCCGTCTGAGGAAACATCTCTTTTACCAGTTCATACTGATGTCTGGACGCTCTGGTTCCGAATACCTCGCCGTTTTCTTCATACAGTTTTTTAAATATGTGCGTAAAATGGACGTCTGCTTTTCCGCTGCAAAAAATCACCTCCGGGAATCCGCTTCGAATCTCTCTGTGAGAATCCAGCTTTGCATAATCCATTTCCTCAAAAGGCTGTTTTCGGAAATAATGTTCTGCTTCTTCCAGAGTGATCTCATTTTGTTTAAATTTAGTCAATACCTCTCTTGCTTCCATTTCTTATTTCACCTTAACTCCCGCTTTATCTCTGTTAGTTTTTGTATGTCCCATTTTCCGGAAAATCTGTCTTTAAACAAACAGATTTTCCTGCAAAATAAAAACAGGAAGTCCGCCCGGCGTGTGGCATGCACATACTTCCGGCATTCTCCCTGTTATCTTCGTTTCTCCAATAACTCCGGCTTCACCCCGGGTATAGTATTACAGGAATAACTATAGCATATTTCTTTTCTAAATTAAATAGTATTTTTATATTCATAAGGCCGTTGTCTTTGTAGCCATTCGCAGGCATTCGTCCGTAACTGAGAGCGGCGTAAACAGCAAGTTATTTCTTGACAGTTTACCTGAAATATGCTATCTTTCTCATTAATAAGCAGAAAGGATGTGAATTTTGCGTGGAAGACAATTCCGATGAAAATCATACTATAAATATTATGGATTCCCGCATTGTCATTATGTATATATAGAGGTATAGCCTGTGAGCATGCTTATAGGCTATACCTTTTTGTCATTTTACCTGCCCTGGGGCAGTTTACTTATTAACTTACAGAAGGGAATTAAAATTTAATCATGATAGGATCTGTTATACTGATTATTGTATTTACATTTTTGAATGCAGTTTTCGCCAGTGCGGAGATCGCCGTTATCTCCATGAATGAGGCTAAACTCCGGCATCTGGTGGAGGACGGCAACAAGCGGGCAAAGAAACTTTCTCTCCTTACGGAACAGCCGGCCCGTTTTCTCGCCACCATTCAGGTTGCCATCACTCTGTCCGGATTTCTCAACAGTGCATTTGCATCTGATAACTTTGCAGGCGTGATCGTAGATGCCCTGATTTCTATCGGCGTTCCGGTTCCCAGAGCAACACTGAACTCCATTGCGGTTGTCATTATTACTATTGTTCTTTCCTATATTAGCATTGTATTCGGCGAACTGGTACCAAAACGAATTGCAATGAAAAACTCCGAGGCACTTTCTCTTGGACTTGCTCCTACCCTCTACGGAGTTTCCAAGGTTTTCTCCCCTCTGGTATCCCTGCTTACAGGCTCTACTAACCTGATTCTGAAGCTTATGGGGATCAATCCTGCCGAAGACGACGAACAGGTAACAAAGGAAGAAATCCAGATGATGCTTATGGAAGGAAATGCCCAGGGTGTCATTGATACACAGGAAAACGAATTTATTCAGAATATTTTTGATTTTCATGATATTACCGCCGAACAGGTCTGCACACACCGTACAGATGTAATTGTCCTGGATACAGAAGATTCTCTTGAGGAATGGAAAAATATTATTTATCAGAATCGTCACAGCTACTATCCGGTCTGTCAGGAAACCAAAGAAAATATTATTGGTATTCTGGATACAAAAGCTTACTTCTGTCTGGATGAACGTACCAGAGAAAACATTCTGACAAAAGCCGTAAAGCCTGCTTATTTCATTCCGGAAAGCATGAAAGCTGCAAAGCTTTTTGATCACATGAAGCAATCCCGGAATTACTTTGCTGTTCTTCTTGATGAATATGGTGAAATGTCCGGTATTGCCACTCTCCACGACCTGATTGAAGAACTGGTAGGCGATATCTATGAAGAAAATGAAGAAAATACGGAAAAGATACAGCAGATTTCTCCAAATTCATGGCTGGTTCGCGGTGATGTAGAAATGGATGATGTAGCTGATACCCTTCATCTTAACCTTCCGGAAGGGGATTATGACACCTTTAACGGTTTTATCTACAGCATTATTGACAGTATTCCGGAGGACGGCAGCCAGTTCACCTGTGAAAGCAACGGTATGAGCATTCATGTAAAATCTGTTGCAAAGCATAAAATCACTGAAGCTGTTATAGAACTGCCGGAAACTGAAAAAGAAACCGATGTGGAAAATTAATTAAATAACAGGATATTAAAAAGCTGCACATATTATTTTTTCATTGATATGTGCAGTTTTTCTCGTTATTTTTTCAGAAATCTGATATACTTGATACATCAAATTTTTTATTGGAGGGTATATTATGATTCGCACACTGGAAAACGATCAGCTTCGGGTGCAGATCAATGATCTTGGCGCTGAGCTGACTGAACTCTATGACAAAACAAATGACCGACAGGTACTATGGAATGCCGATCCTGCTTACTGGGATCGCCATGCCCCTGTCCTGTTCCCAAACGTAGGCCGTTATTATGAGAATGAATGTCTTATTAACGGAAAAACCTATCACTGCGGACAGCACGGGTTCGTCCGTGATATGGAATTCACCTGTACAGAGTCCTCACAGACCTCTGTCACCCACCTTGTAACCTCTTCCGATTCAACAAAGGAAATGTATCCTTTTGATTTCCGGCTTCTCATCACACATGAACTTTCCGGAGGAAACCTGACTGTACACTGGACCGTTATCAATGAGGATTCTCAAACCATGTACTTTACAATCGGAGGACATCCTGCTTTTAATGTCCCTGCTATTCCAGGTACTTCTCAAGATCAGTATTATCTTACTTTCAACGATGAATCAGAGCTTACCTGCAGTCTCCTGGACCTTTCCCATGGAACTGTATTTGAAGGAAAAACTTATCCGCTTGCTCTGAAGCACGGACGCTGTCACATCATCAGAAGGCTTTTTGACAACGATACTCTTGTGTTTGATAACAGTCAGGTAACCCGGGTGGGAATTGCCTTTCCAGATGGAACTCCTTATGTGGAGCTCACTTGTAAGGGCTTTCCGAATTTTGGTATCTGGAGCGCACCGGACTCTCCTTTCGTCTGCCTGGAACCCTGGATGGGACGCTGCGACAACACTGGCTTTACAGATGAGCTTTCTACAAAACAAAATATCAACACACTGGCTGCCGGAGAAACATTTAAACAATTTTATACCATCTCCGTGAAATAAAACATTCAGATCAGGCCAGTATTACGCTGCATAATTTCTGTTTTGTGTTATACAGATATAAACAGTTTTTAATAAAACTTCCGGCAAATCCTATATCTCCTGATACAGACTTTTCCGGAAGTTTTTCTGTGCTGGAACGCCTAATTTCTAGACGTTTTTCGAGTTAAAGCCATTGATTGCATACAAGACTTTTTCCTCGTTCCAGATATCTGTATAAGATTTAATCTTTTTCAAGTTCTTTCAGCTCATTTCAAAATAGACGCTCATTTCTGAACGTCTTACATTGAAAAGGGATACTTTTTTAACAAGTACCCCTAAAGTTTAATATTTAATTGTTTGTGTTCCCACACTCTATGTCAACTACTACCGAAACATTGATATAGTTTTTTATCTCTTTATTTCTGATTTTATCGCCCTCGCTCGTAAAGACGATATGCTTGAAAAAGTGCCTAAAATTAAGGATTTCTACATAGTTCGTCTTTGTAGCAACACACAAGTCTCAACGGTGCTTTCTTTGTCCCAACAAAGTTCCTGTGTCTCCCTGTCTCCAAAATACACCGGGAAACGGAACTTTATGTGCTTCAGGAATCTGCCATCTGGCTGCTCCTGCTCGTAAATGTCCACCTGTTCTACAAAACTGTTGAGAAATTCTTTCTTCTCCAAGTCAGTGAACTTATCATATAGTTTATCAAAATATAAAAGAAATTGATAGACGTTTTCTTCTGATATTTTCTGTTGCCGGATATTCAACAAGCGGTTCTTGACTTCTTCTATACTGTTCTCCACGCCTTCAATCTCATCATACAAACGGTATAACCTTGTCTCCATATCCTGATATTTCTTTTCATAAAATTTATCCATGATATCCAGACTATCCATCTGCTGTCCAAGCCTTGCTTTTGCTCCGGTCAGCTGCCTGTGCTGTTTTTCCAAATTTTCGATTTCTCTTTCAATTTCATCTGTATCAATCCTTGAACCGATTTTTTTTCGGATTGCTTCTTCAAATTTAGGATTCTGTACCAACTTTCTAATAACCTCTTCAACGGCATTGTTGATCTTATCCTCGCTCCATTGCTTATGGTAATCACATCTATGACCATTCATTAAGCGACGATGCTTACAGGCATAATAAAAATAATCCTTATACAAAGTTCCATCTTTCTTTTTCTTTCGGTTCACATTTCCGTACATTCCGCTTCCACATAACGGACATTTCAAAATTCCAGATAAAATATGTTCATGATCTAAGCTATGTATCTTCTCATATTTCACTCCATTTTTTACCCTTTTCTGGTGTGCCAGTTCCCAGTCTGTCTCTGAGATAATCCCTTCATGAATACTATCATATAACATATAATTCTCCTGTTTTACAATACGATATTCATTTCGTGTTCCAGGAACTTTCTCATTCTTTCTTCGTCCATAAGCCAATTTTCCACAGTAAACCGGATTGTCCAAAACACCTTTTATAAATGATGCGGCAAATGCGTCCAGTGTATTATTCTGTCGTTTTTTCTTTTTATATCCATGCTGGTTCAGCCATGCAGCAATCGCAGAGATTCCCATATTGGTATGAATAAATTTATCATAGATCAGACGAATAATTTCCGCTTCATCCTCTGCAATCTGCAATTCTCCATTTACCAATTCATAGCCATATGGAGCAAATCCACCGTTCCATTTTCCTTCCCTTGCTTTCTGCTTACATCCCTCCATTGTCTGAACAAGGATATTCTCTCGTTCAATCTCTGCCACCGCAGACAGAACAGAAATCATCAGCTTTCCACTATCTTTTGAGCTGTCAATTCCATCTTCAACACAGATCAGATTCACTCCAAAATCCTGCATCCGCTGCAGAGAACTCAAAACATCTGCCGCATTACGACCGAATCTGGAAAGTTTGAATACCAGTACAAACTGTACATCATCTATACCATTTTCAATATTGTCTAACATCCGTTGAAATTCCGGTCTGCCCTCTACGCTCTTTCCAGATTTACCTTCATCGGAATACTCATTTACGATTTCCATGTTCTGAAATTCCGCATATCTCTTGATTTTTTCTTTCTGAGCATCCAGACTGTAGCCATCTATCTGCATGGTTGTGGATACTCTGGTATATATATCGCATTTAATCTTTTTATTCACTTTTCCTCCTCTCCTCAGAACATCCCAACGCAATTTCCAACAATTCAGTTGCAACTTGTGAATTTCTGATACGCATTAAGTTATCCCAGACATCAGCTTTTCCAAGTAGATTCATCCCACCATGCCATACTATTTCATCATCAATAACGGCAAAACATTCTTCTACTTCTGTTCTTGTTATCACATTTATTCCTACCAAATGCATTGTTCTGATTAATTCATAACATACATCCGACTTTCCATAAATAATATCTTCCGGATCTGTTGTAATAACTGTGACCTTTACCCCTACTTCCTGTCTCTTCTTGATTAGTAATAAAAATCTGTCAATTTTATCTTGTCTGATATCCGGACTGGAAATTACCACCATTTTTTCAGACTCTACAATATCTTGCTCAAATTTTTCGGTATAATTTACAGAATCAAATATTGCATTTATTATTTGTTTAGATTGCAACTCTTGCGTCCAGATTGAAAATCCCATCTTCCTATATGTTCTCAATCTTTTTGCATACATTTTATCAAAATAACGCACATGCGAATCGATATAATCATACACATAAACGGCTTCTTTTCCGACATAATCTCTGTTTAATCTACCTACATACTGTTCCAGGCGTCCTTCAAAAGATACAGGTGCTGCAAGCATTAATACATCCAGTCTTGGAAAATCAAACCCTTCTCCTATTTTCTGACCAGTTGCCACCAAAATAAGCGATTCATTTTCAGGTATCTGCTTTAATTTTACTCTTATTTCAGCATTTTCCTTATCCGAATTATCCCCATATAGAAGGAATACATGATCTGCTTTTTCCTTTAAGGCATCATGTAAAAATTTTGCATGTTCTTTAAATCTTGTTAAAATTACAGGAGTTTGTTTTCTTGCAACACAAGTTATAACATCATCTATGATCATTTCATTGCGCACCTTACTGGTGCTAATCAAATTATATGCTTTATTAATATTATCCTTGCTTTCTGCAGTATCAACTACTCTTGTGTATCTTGGGACAAAATAATGTCCAATCCCTTGCTCCTTAGCCCTCTCCAACGCAGTAAATCTATGTCTCAAAGGTCCCAGCAGCATATAGATAATCCGATCAAGACTGTCACCACGTTTAGGTGTAGCAGAAACACCATATACGTATTTTGCATTTATTTTCTGCAATAATTCCATAGATGTGTTAGAAGCTGCGTGATGACATTCATCCATAATTACCATTCCGTAAGAATTAATTCGTTCATTAAATTTTCCTCTGCTGTACATTGAACCAACCATTGCAACATCTATGATCCCTGTTAATGTATTTTTATTTCCGTGCAAAATGCCAATCACACTATTTCTTTTTTTCTTTCTTCCTGTTTTTGTTTCATAATCCGGTGGTTCTTCTCTTATCTCTAAGAAATGATTCAATTCATCAACCCACTGATTAAGCAAATCTTTACTTTGCAGCAAAATGAGCGTATTTACTTTTCGCTCTGCAATAAGGTAACTACATACTACAGTCTTTCCAAATGCAGTTGCCGCACTCAAAACCCCATCTGAATGTGATAATAATTTTTCTGCTGCTAATTCCTGTTGCATTCGCAAATCACCTTTAAAAGATACTCTGATAGGTTGTCCTGTTTCTCTTTGATCTGAAACATCAACTGAAATGCCTGCTTTTTCACATTCCTGTATAATATTTTCCCGCAGTCCTCTCGGAATCTGTATATATCCATCTATATCCTTACCTAAATATACAGCACTGAAATTATAATAATTAGAATATCCCAGCCTTTTATTTTTGTAAAATTCCGGATTATCAAATGCCGCCAAACTACGAATCTGATTTTGTATTCTTGGCATAAGATTCAGAGTATCAATATAAACTCCATTGCCCAATACCATGTGAAGCTTGCCCACAACATCTGACTTACAAAACTCACATTTCTTCCTCCATGGTTTCGGTCTGACATTCTTCTCAATATTAGTAAGCATTCCTCTGACTTCTGCTAATTCTCCCTGCCATTTTGCCATGCATTGTTCAACATCTTCTATTCCCAGCTTTCTTGTTTTATTGAAAAGAGCATCCCATTGATCAGGATATGCATTCCAATTTTCATCTACAAAAGCACTATTTCCATTTTTAAGTGCCTGCCCCTGTAATGGCAATGCAATCAAATTACCTATGCTGCTTGCCACATCCTGCGAAGGATACATTCTATCATAATAATGAAACGATTTCAGATTGATGGAAGTTGAACCCTTGTCTAATAGGAGAAATCCAAAATTCCTTGCTGTTGCCGCAGGTATTGCCTTTTTAAAGAAAATCCATACATGGGCACCTTTTCCAGATCGAGATCTCTCAACTAAAGGTCTGATACCATTAAGCTCACACATTTTTCTAAGAGCATTCACTTCTTTATGCCACTCATTATCCGTATTTGCAAAGTCCGTAACCTCTGCTCCTTTTTCGTGATTATCAAAATCAAATACAATAAATCTGCATGTACCATTTGGCAGTAAAGGATATACACCTATTGCATCTGATCCATCTTCTTTTGTGCCTAACAAATGAGCAATTATTTTTTTAACATCCAAACTAATCCATTTGGTATTTTCACATTCATCACACAATACCTTCTCTTTACGTTGTTTAGGACAAAGCCGGTCATTCCAACGATTTGCGCATTGTGGAAAATACCCCCCGTTCTTTCCCCGTCTGGCATATACATCTTCTCTTCCCCAAAACATCGAAAAGAAACGTATTGCCATTTTCTCTGTAATATACGGCGGATTCACAATACGATTCCCTTGATCCAGGTCATATTCTTCTGCACTTTCTATTTTTTCTTCAAAAGGATTCACCTCTTCATATGAAATGCCTGCTTTCTTCAATTTATCTTTTAATATCTTGTTCTCATATTCAAGCAACCTAACCATCTTTCTCAATGAATCTGCATCATATGCTTCTATGTTCAAACCTTCCACCTACAATTCTTATTATTTCATAATGTAACCTTCATTTTATGTCCCAACTTTATTTTAGTACTCATTCCAACCATTTTCAATGCTTATTTTTCTTATTGACGCATTTCTCTGTCAATCGTATAATTAAGTTAGATACAGAGCATTTCTGTTATCAAAATATTGCCCGCCCACCATTGGCGACTTATAAATGACTGGCTCGAAAATATTGTCCGCTTACCGGAAGCGTCTAATAAATATCCGGCTTGAAATTATTTAGAAATTATTTCAGTTTTTGATATTGTATTTTTATCACACATTGCATATACTATAAATACACAAGAAGCCAAAAAAGAGGAGGTGTTAGTATGGCTACTTCAAGTATTACTCATAATTTTGTCGTATTCAATCCAAATAGCGTAAAACGTTTTGTTGCAGCGATTGATGAAGCTGATCGTGACCGCACACCAAAGCAGGCACTTCCCGGACGTCAATTAACGAACCCACAGGAAATTTTAGCTTTAATGTCAAAAAGGAAGAAAAAACATGTCTGATAAATATTTTACTGTTAATATTCGGGCATATTTGGATAAAGATGAACCGACTTATCTCGGAGAGGAAAGTCTTTACGACTTACTCTCCGATTTTTCTTGTCCAAAAAATCCCGATGTGGAATACTTTTTATTACATAATGCGATTGAGTTTACCAAAAAAGATCAGTCTATCACTTATCTGGTGTTCGATGCCGAAGACGCTTCACTGGTCGGTTATTTTTCCCTTACAGTAAAGCCAATATCTGTCCGAGCTTCAAATATCAGTAAGACGATGGCAAAGAAACTGTCCCGTGTCAGTATTCTGGATGAAGAAACACAGTCTTACAACACAGCAGCTTACCTAATTGCACAGTTAGGAAAAAACTATTCTCTACCAAGGGAAAAACGAATTCCTGGAAACATCCTACTGGGATTTGCACTGGAAACCATATCCAGCCTCAAATATTCCGTAGGCGGTGTTATGGAATTTCTTGAATGCGAGGATAATAAATTTCTTCTGAACTTTTATACACAGAATCATTTCAAGCTATTTGATACCCGTATTATCACTTCCCAGAACAATGAGCCACACACTCTGCATCAGCTTTTGAAATTCATCTGAAAACACATAAAAAAGCGACAGTCTGATTTACATTTTGTATTTCAGGAAACTGCCGCTTCTTTTTCTTTCTTATTCTGTTTTTCTTCCTCCAACTCCCGGAGGACTTCATCACCGTACTTATCAATCATCCGTACCAGAAAATCAATGCACCGCTCAAATTCAATATTCTGTTGCATAAGCTCCTCCTGTCATTGTTTTAATCTGAGCTTATTTTACAGAATTTCTTCATAAACAGCATTGAACCGGAATTGACCTTAAATTGAGAAAATCATATGATGAAAATCCCTCTTTATCTTGAAGCGAATATATGTTCGTGATATGATATACTTATTCAAAACCTATTCACTCAATTTAACCTATAGAAAAGAGGAAATGCCTATTGGATCGTTGTGATTTTAGTTCGATAATGACATATTTAAAAACCCAAATCAGTGAAAGCAATCAGATGAGCCAGCCTGGATTTTTATACGAAATATTTGAAGATTTTTTTAGACAGTCCTGAGAACAAAGAATTTACTCTGGATAATGGTCTGGTTTGCCGCTGGATGACAGGTCAGGCGAAAATCAGTCCCAAAATATCTTCTTTTTATGCAAGACCAAGCAATCAGGAAAAACTGGCGGAAACCATACATCGGAATATTCTTCCGTTAATGGCAGACTATAACAGGACACTTCAAGAAATTTATGCCTTATTTATCCAGGATTCTTCAATTTCTGAAGCCCAAAAAGCAGAACTTGCTCCTCTATACAAACCTGTCGATTTCCGTCTGCTGTTTTTGGCAAAACTGATTTCTTTCGGTATGGAACGCCCGTTTATTAAACGTGATACCAAAAATCAGAAATTAATCGCAGGTGGTTCCCTTTCACCAATGGTACTGGATTATATTATGGATAGCGAAATTCCAAGACCATGCCGTCATTTTGTAGGGAGAGAGGATGAAACAACAGAATTACATTCTCTTCTGGAAGATAATAGCAAAGTATTTCTTTACGGAATTGCCGGAATTGGAAAAAGCGAACTGGCAAAATCCTATGCAAAGCAATATAAAAAACATTACACAAACATCCTATATTTTGAATATGCCGGAGATTTACATCAGTCTGTTACGGACATGTATTTTACTGATGATTTACCGGAGGATACCGAAGAAGAACGTTTCCGAGCAGCCGCCAAAAAATGTCAAGGTACTTACTGTTGAGCGTTTACGCTCTATTTCAGACTGTGTCTCTATTGATAGTATTGTTCTAATTCTGCTAACATCTTTTCTGTGTCTTCACATTGCTCATAATAATCAACATCATACCTTTGCCCTGTGCGCAAATGATGTAACCAACCATCAAGCATAGCCTGATAAATCCCGCTTACATCATCCAAATTTGCATATTGCCCAACATAATTATTTCGAGCATCATAACTCTCCTTGGATACAGGATAACGATAATGTTCATAATGTAAATCACTATCTATTAACTGAGCATATCCTTCTTCATCAATAACCAATCGATTATTCCTAAAATCATTTCCTGATCTTAATACTTCTTTAATTTCTTTTTCAGTAAACACATGTGATGGTGGTTTTATCCGAAACAGTTTTATTGTAAAATAAATCCCCATTTCCTGCCATACTATCCCTGATTCATTGCATAATTTTTTAATATAATCTTTCATTTCAACAATGGCCTTAACTGCTCCGTTAAAATCTGTAAATATATATTTCCCATCCTTGCTTACTGGATATGGGATAACATCTTCTTCACAAATATATCCGTTCTCCGCCACATATTTTCTTGCACCAAAAGTTCCACCGTTTATATGAAACATAATAGCAAATTCCAACTTACCATCATTTTTATTATTATTTTTATCACAAATCTCTTTTAAACACCACTTATCCCAATTTTCTTCAATAAATTTGTCAAACTTGCAACCTTCCTCTATTTTCCTATGAATTTCTATTTTCTCTTTTTCTTCTTTAGTACTAAATGGATTCTTCTGATAAATGCTTAAAAATTTATTGAAATCTTTCATCATATAATATGATTGTCTCATAGTTCCAATATAATGTCGAAATTCTATACTGCTCATTTTATTATGCCTTGCATCATAAGTTCCAGAGATATGATTATATACAGACTGTTTTGAAAAAATAACAAACGACCCATTCAAAAATCTGTCAACTTGTCTGTACCCTTTAGGGAACTCTGTTCCATCATTATATCTTCCATAATTCGCCAGATCACTTGCTATATAATGTCCAGGAAAATCTTCTATCAATAACTCACGACAATCCTCATATATCGCATCAGAAATAGGTTCTATTGGTTCTAATTGTAATCTGAAATAACTCCATCTATAATCACTTTTTCCATAATTTTCCAATTCCAACTTATGCGGTTTAAATATATAGTTACAGCCTCCGGCTACCAAACAGATACAGCTTTCTTCGTTTGCACATTTTGCCGTTTCAATATCCTTTCCTCCTCCAATTGGCAAAAACATATGATTTAGTCCAGGCATACTTCCTATATCATTTAAAATTTTTATAATAGAATCTATATCTCTCCACTCAGTATGTAATGGTACAGTTTTAGGAAACAACCTATTCTGTAAATATTTCCACTCACTATAATTGCTTTTTGAAAATTGCTTACTATCTCCAACCACTTTTCAAGTGTTGTCACAAAAGTCCTCATGCTAGGTCGCAATACAGGATCATACTCTGTTGCCTGCTTTAATAGTGCTTCCAATTCCACTAAATGTTCTTTTTTATACCGCTTATCATTGCGCAATCCAATTATTGCATCATCTTCCTCATATCTACCTTCAAATCCATGATCTACTCCAGTCAACACAATCCACAATGTTTTTGCAAGAGAATACACATCTGCCTTTTTACCATCAGCATTTTTTGCATTATATCTCATTTCAGGAGCCATTGTAGCCTTTGGACCAACTGCTTCTTGAAATGATGTCAAATCTCTCTTTTCGGGATAGTCAACTAAGCCAAAATCTCCAAGACAATATTTACCATTATAAAAGTATATATTTTTCGGCTTTATATCTCGATGAACAATATCTTTTTTATGTAACGCTTCTAAAGTTATTGCCAGTTCCAAAACACAATTCACTTTATCTTCAAGACTTTTTACTTCCTTTAATTTGTCTTCAAGGGGTATAGCAATTGGCATTGCGTACCAATATTTTTTTGTTCTTTTATCAGGTAAACCATAAGAAAAAATAGGAATTACCCCTTTAATTTCGTCCTGAATCTCAACTACCATTTCCGTTTCAATCTTAAAACGTATTCTCTTTTTTCTATTTCTTTTCTTCGCCTTTTTTCCATTACCACTTTCTTCTCGAAGAATTTTAATAGCTACTGCTTCACCGCTCACATTCTCCGCAACAAAAACATTTGCATTTCCACCACCGTCCATCCTTCTTATTATTTTATATTCACCCATATACTCTGCCATATCTAAACCAATCTCTCCTGTCTGCTACTTTGTTTTAATACTTTTACCTTCAATTCTTCTTTACAACTTTATAAACATCAAAGCTGAACAAATGGGATTTTTTGTCCGTAAGCGCAAAATACTTCAACGGATTGTGTTGCCCTAAAAATGAATCCATAATAATCATTAGAAAATGCAAGCATTTCACTTCATCTTCTCTTGCTAGAAATGATAGATGCGAGCATTTTACTCTATCCGATTTATGGAGGTGTGCTCATGAGAAGCAAAAGAATACCTGCCGAAGAACAATACCGTCTCATCATGGAATGCCGTCAAAGTGGATTGACAGATCATCAATGGTGTGTGGAACACGACATCAAACCGGGAACTTTTTACAACTGGGTAAAAAGACTGCGTCAGAAAGGTTGTGTGGATTTGCCAGCGTCAACCGGACGCAGCTATCGTGCACCGGAAAGCCAGGAAGTTGTCAGAGTGGATTTTCATGATACTGACCCGCTCCCATATGAACAGCCATTAAATGTGATTCCGTTAGCTACGGAAAGAAATAACCTTTCCGTAGCAGAGCCAATGAAGCTGTCTGTAGGAAGTTTTCATCTAACAATACCAAATGGAACAGATCCTCAGCTTCTGGCTCAAACGCTTCGCATTGTGAAGGAGTTGGAATGTTAGGGGATATCACAGCCGCCGATGAAATCTATATCGTAACAGGCAGAACGGATATGCGGAAATCCATTGACGGGCTGTGTGCTATTGTAGAGGATCAACTCCATATGGATCCAAGGCGAAGCGCCCTGTATCTTTTCTGTGGAAAACGTTGTGACAGGATCAAAGCTTTGCTCTGGGAATCTGACGGATTTGTGTTGCTGTATAAACGTATGGAAGTCCAGGGCAGATTCCGCTGGCCCAGAAATCAGTTGGAAGTAAAGCAACTGACCTGGCAGCAATTCGACTGGCTCATGTCCGGTCTTGAAATCGAACAACCAAAAGCATTCAAACCTACGGAATGATCGTGTAAAACCTCTATGCCAACCAACAAAAATGGAGAGCTTTCCACACCCTGTATCATGTCTGCAATCCCTTGTAAATACTGGGTTTTCTGCTTCTTTTTCATTGCTTTTTATGGTATAATAAGAGCAGTAAAAAAGGAGCAGAAGACATATGGCTGGTAATTCAAAAGATTCAAAAATCCTTGCGTACAAGGACATGATCAACCAACTGAATACAACGATTTCCGTACAGACAGAACTGATCCAGTCTTTACAAAAAACATTGGAAGCAGACCGTCTGGAAAAAGAAAATCTTCGTCAGCAGATTGAATATCTCACGAAGAAGCTTTTTGGTACTTCCAGTGAAAAACGGAAAGATATCGATGGTCAGCTGAATTTTTTTGATGAAGCCGAGCAGGAAGCAGATCCGACATGGAAACAGGAACTTCCTGATGACATCACTGTTCCAGAACATAAGCGAAAAGCACGACGGACACATGCGGATCTCTTTAAAAATGTTCCTTCCTGCGACGAGATCATTTCTCTTCCGGAGGAGGAGCGAAACTGTCCAACCTGCGGAACGCAGATGGAATGTATTGGGAAAGAATTCGTCCGCCATGAATTCCGGTTTACCCCTGCCAAAGGGAAAGTAGTAAATATCTATCGTGAAACCTATAAATGCCCGGAATGTGCCATATCAGAGGAACACCCAGATGATCAGACATTTGTCAAAGCGCCTGTTCAGGAACCATTGATCCCAGAAAGTTATGCATCGGAATCCGTTGTAGGATGGGCAATGCACCAGAAGTACCAGAATGGTCTGCCATTAAACCGGCAGGAATCGGAATGGAAGCAGCTGGGTGTCCCATTAAGCCGGGCTACGCTTGCTAACTGGATCATTTACTGTGCCGAGAATTACCTCTGTCATGTTTATGATTATTTTCACCGCCAGTTACGAATGCGTAAATATCTGATGGCAGATGAAACTCGAGTTCAGGTACTGAATGAGCCGGAGCGCAATCCTGAAACAGATTCCTGGATGTGGCTCTTCCGCAGTGGAGAAGATGGGCTTCCGCCGATCCTGCTCTATCATTACACAGAGCCAAGGGCAAAGTTCCATGCAGCATCTTTCCTGCAAGGGTTCCGTGGATATCTGGAGACCGACGGATATCAGGGTTATAACAATCTGCCGGATATAAAACGCTGCTCTTGCTGGGCACATGTGAGACGTTATTTCACAGATGCCATACCGAAAGGGAAAGAGTATGATTACAGCCTTCCGGCGGTGCAGGGAGTACAATTCTGCTCCAAGCTGTTTGATTGTGAGCGGTACTCAAAAGCAAAAAATCATACTGCGGAGCAGAGAAAACAGTTCCGTCTTGAAAAGGAGAAGCCAATACTGGAGGCATTCTGGAATTGGCTGGATCAACAGCGCCCAAACAAGGGGACCCGTTTGGCGAAAGCGGTGAACTATGCCCAAAATCGAAAAGACACCCTGATGACCTATCTGGAAGATGGTCATTGCAGTTTATCCAACAATCTTAGCGAGAATGCAATCAGACCATTCACTGTTGGCCGGAGGAACTGGCTGTTCAGTGCCAGTCCGAAGGGAGCGGCCTCTAGTGCTATTGTGTATACAATGGTTGAGATGGCAAAAGCGAATGACCTGAATACCTACAAATATCTGACATACCTCTTATCACAGCGACCAGACGATAAAATGTCAGATGAACAGCTGGAACAGCTTGCCCCATGGAGCGAGACTGCGAAAGCGAACTGTCAAAACTAAAATAGAGGAAAACGCTTGCATCTATCATTTTGGTGCAAGCGTGATTCATGGGTAGCGTAGCAATATTTTGCGCTTACGACGCAAGAAACCCTCTCAGCCATGATTGACCATCATGGCTGAGAGGGTTGTTTATTATTTACTCCAAGGCAAAAATTGTGAAATAAAATCTGGAATCTGGTTAGCATTGAGTATCCATGAAAGAACTATAATCATAGCAATAACTAAACATGCAATGTTCAATGCCTTAATATTAAAGAGTTTTGTGTTCTTCTCATTAATTGTAAAAATGAATTTGACCAAAATATATATTACATTAATAAGCACAAATGCCAAGAAATCAACCACCAGCAGTAATCTAAAAACGCTTACAGCAGAAATATTCTGCAAAACAGATGTTGAAAATGTTATCCCCCCAACAAATGCCAATACAATTGCAGCAAAAATACCAAGTATAGAGATGTATTCTTTTTCAACACCTTTTATCTGCTTTTGCAGGTTTTCTTTTGCATCTTCAATACTATTTGCAAAAATATTATTAACGTTTTCAATCTGATGTAGCGCCAGTTGAAAATGGTCGTAAATCTTTACAATCATTTTCTTGCAATCATCATTTACCCCATTGTTATCATCAAGTGAATACAGCAATAATTTTTCTAAGTTTGTAGCAAAAATTCCTCGCTCTGACATTTCCAATGAGTAAACATAATTACTTATCTCTGAATAAAGGATTCTATCCAACTTATTACTTGATGAAATATATGATGCAATATTTTCAACTGTTTTCTGTGGGTCATATTTCTGTGTATTCAGAGACAACGCCTTACAGATCCCGTTGATTTTTCTTTTGGTATTGGTAAATTTTTTTGACTGCTCCAACGACATTGTTCGATTGTCTGTAGTTCGGAGCAACACATCCAAATTGTCATCAGCCATTAAAATACTCCCTTATCGCATTGATTGTTATCTCGTTATTTTGATACGGAGCATAAGCGTCAATCCATGGCGACTGTCTATGTGTCAACGATACAAGGTCTGTCGCTGAGTAATCTGCAAATTTATCTACGACTTTATCAATAAGGGCTTTATCCTCATCTGTAATAGCCGTGTCCTCAAATCCGACTCTCTTAGAGTTCCATATATCATCTTCGTCGAACATGATATATGATTCTATCGTAGGTATATCTCCGCTTCCATACTGCTTATACTCATGGTATGCTTCTGGCACAACAGGCCCAAAATCCCATGCTTCAATTTTCTCATCAAAACAAGAAGTGTGATCTTTCTTTTTTGTCAGAAAATAAGCCTGAATAAAATAAAGTACTTTCTGAAGTTTTAAATTTGAGATGCCATAATCATGCTCATTGCTGTAATTAATTACATGACGACATACGTCTAAAACTCTATAGCTCATTATCTCAACCTCCTTCCTTTGTAATCAATTATTATATCACTATTTATACATTTTGGGTGAACTTTTTAAAAATTTTCCTTGTTATCCAATCCACTGCCTGCTACCCCTTCGAGTATCGAGTGGTCTGAACTGCAGTCGGCTCTGTTATCTATATCACTGCCTCAACCTCTGACATCTAATCCACAGCCTAAACCCTACCGCATTTTTCACCGTTTCAATTCCGGTCAGTCCGGCTGTCCGGTAGATAAGTTCTCATACAAGAAAACCGGACTTTCCGCAAGGCTCCCGTAATGGTGCAAACCTCACAAAAATCCCGGAAATACGCCACTTTTTGGTACTTATTTTTCTTTCTTAGACAGCAAACAGACCGTCTCAACGGTACTTTCATTGTCCCAACAAAGTTCCTGTATTTCCCTATCTCCAAAATACACCGGAAAACGGAACTTTATGTGCTTCAGGAATCTGCCATCTGGCTGCTCCTGCTCGTAAATGTCCACCTGTTCCACAAAGCTGTTAAGAAATTCTTTCTTCTCCAGGTCGGTGAACTTATCATATAGTTTATCAAAATATAAAAGAAATTGATAGACGTTTTCTTCTGATATTTTCTGTTGCCGGATATTCAGCAGGCGATTCTTAACTTCTTCTATACTGTTCTCCACGCCTTCAATTTCATCATATAGACGATATAAGCGTGTCTCCATATCCTGATATTTCTTTTCATAAAATTTATCCATGATATCCAGACTATCCATCTGCTGTCCAAGCCTTGCTTTTGCTCCGGTCAGTTGCCTGTGCTGTTTTTCCAGTCTTTCAATCTCTTTTTCTATTTCTTCTGTATCTATTCTTGAACCGATTTTATTCAGAATTGCTTCTTCAAATTTCGAATTCTTCACCAGCTTCCGAATAACTTCTTCCACTGCATTGTTAATCTTCTCCTCGCTCCATTGTTTACGATATCCACATTTATGACCATCTACCAGGCGACGATGTTTGCAGGCATAATAGAAATAATCCTTATATAAGGTTCCGTCTTTCTTTTTCTTTCGGTTCACGTTTCCATACATACCGCTTCCACATAACGGACATCTCAATATTCCGGATAAAATATGCTCATGATCGAGGCTATGTGTCTTTTCATATTTCACACCTGTTTTTTTCCGTTTTTGATGAGCCAGCTCCCAGTCTGTTTCCGAAATAATCCCTTCATGGATACCATCGTGCAGCATATAATTTTCCTGCTTTACAATGCGATATTCATTTCTTGTACCAGAAACTTTCTCGTTCTTCCTTCGTCCATAAGCCAACTTTCCACAGTATACCGGATTATCCAGAACGCCTTTTATAAAGGAAGAGGCAAATGCGTCCAATGTATTATTCTGTCGTTTTTTCTTTTTATATCCATGCTGGTTCAGCCATGCAGCAATCGCAGAGATTCCCATATTGGTATGAATAAATCTGTCATAGATCAGACGAATAATCTCTGCTTCGTCCTCTGCAATCTGCAATTCTCCATTTACTAATTCATAACCATACGGAGCAAATCCACCATTCCATTTTCCTTCCCTGGCTTTCTGCTTACGTCCCTCCATTGTCTGAACAAGGATATTCTCTCGTTCAATCTCTGCCACCGCAGACAGAACAGAAATCATCAGCTTTCCACTATCTTTTGAGCTGTCAATTCCATCTTCAACACAGATCAGATTCACTCCAAAATCCTGCATCCGCTGCAAAGAATTTAAAACGTCCGCTGCATTACGACCGAATCTGGAAAGCTTGAACACCAGCACAAACTGCACCTCATCTGTGCCATTCTTAATATTATCCAACATTCTCTGAAATTCCGGTCTGCCCTCTACGCTTTTTCCAGATTTACCTTCATCGGAATACTCATTTACGATTTCCATATTCTGAAATTCCGCATATCTCTTGAGATTTTCTTTCTGAGCATCTAGACTGTATCCATCTACCTGCATGGTTGTGGATACTCTGGTATATATATCGCATTTAATCTTTTTATTCTTCATAATCTTCCTCGCAATATAACTCCGTTTTGTTGTCCCAACTTTATTTTAGTACTTGTTCCAACTATTTTCAATACTTCTTTTTATTTTTTATTGACATATTTTCGTTACAACCATATAATAATGATAGAGACAGGATTTCTGTCATCGAAAATATTGTTCGCCCACCGTTGGCGGCTTATAAGTGATCGGCTCGAAAATATTGTTCGCTCACCGGAAGCGTCTAATAAATGTCCGGCTCGAAAATTTCGGCCCTGCCGCATGGCAGGGCTTATTTTATAGGTGATAAACATGATATATCAAGAAGGATACGTTTACCATATTAAAGATGAATACTTTGAAAAAGTACAGGATTCCAACTTAATGCAGAACAAAGAGGGCGGTACATACCGTCCTACTTTTTACTGTCTGCGTGACAATAAAACTTCTCTGTTATGGATGGTTCCACTCAGTTCTCGTGTAGAAAAGTTTAAAGCAATACACGATAAACAGGTGGCTAAATACGGAAAGTGCCTAACGATTGTTTTAGGTGAATTTGATGGAAAAGAAGCTGCTTTTCTTCTCCAGAATATGTTTCCAATCAGAGATTACTATCTTGACCATATACATACTCGAAATAATAATCCGGTTCCTGTTAAGCATTCCATTCACAGGGAAGTAACAACACGTATGAAAAAAATTCGTCAACTTCATTCCAGAGGCAAAAAAGTGGTATTTCCAGATATTGACCAACTAGAGCAGATTATGCTTGCAGAAGTAAAAGATAACGCAACCGAATAATTTCACAAAAAAACGACAGTCTGATTTACATTTTGTATTTCAGAAAACTGCCGCTTCTTTTTCTTCCTTATTCTGTTTTTCTTCCTCCAACTCCCGGAGGACTTCAGCGCCGTACTTATCAATCATCCGTACCAGAAAATCAATGCACCGCTCAAATTCAATATTCTGTTGCATAAGCTCCTCCTGTTATTGTTTTGATCTGAGCTTATTTTACAGAACCTGCCGGAAAACCACATTGAATAGAATTTGATTGTAAATTGACACAATCACTTTAAAAATATCCGCATTCCCTTGAATTCGAATGTATGTTCGTGTTATGATAGATATACTTAATCTTAACTACGAAAGGGGAATTTCTATTGAATCGATGCGATTTTTCTTCTATTAGCACTTGCTTAAAAAATCATATCAGCGAAAGTAATCAAATGAGTCAGCCTGATTTTTTATACGAATTATTTGAAGATTTTATGGATGATTCGGCAAATCAGGATTTTTCAATGGATAACGGTCTGGTTTGCCGCTGGATGACTGGTCAGGCTAAAATCAGTCCTAAAATATCCACTTACTATTCCAAGCCATCCAATCAGGAAAAATTAGCCCATACCATCCACCAGAATCTTCTTCCACTGATGTCTGACTGTAATATGGCTATACAAGATATTTACACTTTATTCATTCAGGATGACAGCATCTCAGATGCGAAAAAGAAAAATCTGACTCCCTTATATAAACCAGCCAGTTCAAGACTGCTGTTTCTTGCAAAACTGATTTCTTTTGGCATGGAACGCCAATTCATCAAACGTAATACCAAAAATCAGAAGCAGCTCGCCGGAGGCGCTTTATCCCCCATTGTGCTGGATTATATTATGGACAGTGAGGTTCCGAAACCATGCCGTCATTTTATCGGAAGAGATAAAGAACTGGAAGAATTATATACCATGCTTGAGGAAAACCGTCATGTTTTTCTTTGCGGAATCGCCGGAATCGGAAAAAGTGAACTTGCCAAAGCCTACGCAAAGCGGTACATAAAGCAATACACCAATATCCTTTATGTAGAATATACCGGCAATCTTCATCAGGATATTACTGACATGGATTTTATTGACGATCTGCCGGAAAGCACTGAACAGGAACGGTTTCAAAGACATAACCGTTTCCTTCGTTCCCTGAAATCCGATACTCTGCTTATCATAGATAATTTTAATGTCACTGCGACACAGGACAGCTTTCTGTCAGTAGTATTAAAATATCGCTACCAGATTTTGTTTACAACCAGAAGTAACCTGAAGGAATACTGTACTTTTCAGCTAAAAGAAATAAAAGATATAAACACTCTTTTCCAGTAACAAAATGTCAATAGTTTTTTAATCACTTTTTTCAAAAAGGCAAAAAAATAGAACGTATAGATTATTTCCATACGCTCTATCTCACATTTCATATTAAATTTTGTATTCTACAAACTTGAATTTAGCGATTTCTTTTTCCGGTATTCTCTGTCCCACGGATTTCCTCATGATAGAAATAATCCACGATCACCGGATGCCCCTGCGGGACTCTGCCATAAGGCATTTCATTATCCACAAAGGCACAATCATACTTCTTAGCCATTTTCTCAGCTTTTACTTCAAGTGCTTCAAAGTAGCTGCGGTTATGCTTGTTATAGATCTCGTCGTAAAGTGGTACAAGATCAGGATATTTTCCGGCGATATAATCCATAATTGTCTTTTTGAAACCGCCTCGAAGATTGAGATTTTCGAGCCAGAACAGATCGCACTGATTCTTTACCCGCTCAAAGATTGCTTCAAAATCCGTGATACCGGGGAATACCGGGGATACGAAACAGACTGTACGGATACCTGCCTCATATACCTGCTTCATAGCAGCGATACGGTGCTCAATGCTCGAAGCAGAATCCATATCGTTCTTGAAATTTTCATCTAGTGTGTTGATCGACCATGAAACGGTTACACGTCCAAGCTTCTTCAACAGATCAATATCCCGTACCACAAGATCCGACTTTGTGCAGATCAGAATATCTGCGTCACTGCCGATCAGCTGCTCCAGAAGTTTTCTGGTATTCCCGAATTGCTCCTCCTGTGGATTGTAGCCATCTGTCACAGAACCGATGACCACCCGCTGTCCGGCATATTTCTTCGGATTTTTAATTTCCGGCCAATGCTTCACATCAAGGAAAGTGCCCCATTCCTCCTTGTGCCCGGTAAAGCGCTTCATAAAAGAAGCATAGCAATACTTGCAGGCATGTGTACAGCCCACATAGGGATTGACCGAGTAACCGCCTACCGGCAGACTAGACTTAGTCATGATGTTCTTTGTTTCCACCTCACGAATGAGGATTCCATTCATTACTTCTTCCATGATTTCTGTACCTCTAACACTTTATTAAATTCTTCCGGCATTTCCTGAATCATATTTTCATCCCCTATGATAGGGACAAGGTCTTCCTTCATAAACACCGGAATGCCAAGCTTATGTGCCTGGTCCGTCAGAGACCATGCCCATTCCGGCTCCGTATGAATCTTCCTGCTCTGAGCTCCGGTCATGGTGCCGACAACGATCCAATTGATTCCGGAAAGGTCAACTGTGCCGGGATCATCGAATAACGGCTCAAAGGTAACATGGTAATGTTTTGCTCTGACGTTTTTCCGAAGGGCGTCGATACGCCACAGTTCTGCTTTCCTCGTCACCGTAACGCCAAACCATGCGTTTTCCAGATCGGTATCAAAATCCAGCGAATCAGGTCGCTTGGTAAGGAACAGGAACTGATGCTGCGGATTTTCACGGATCTTTACAAATACCTCATCTCTCCATTCCGGCTTCCATCCGGAGAGATCGCTCATGCCGGTAAGAAGAAAGTTCTGCGGACGTTTCTTTTCCATCATCTTAAGCTTACCCGGGAAGTTAACCTTCAATTGCGATATAACCATCTTTTTCTTCAACGACTTTCGGTGCTTTCTTCGGAACAGAAAGTTTCAGAATGTCATCTTCACATTTCACATGTTTTCTGAATTTCATCCCTCGTCGGCATTACACGCAATGCTCCTTTTCTTGTTGTGATCACAGATGCTGCTGCATTTGCAAAAGTCAACATTTCCTTTAGTTTATTTTCATCTAAACCTTCCATTCCGTGTTCACAAATATAATGTAATACACAACCACAGAATGTATCTCCTGCTCCTGTTGTCTCAATTGTATTTTTCTGAAGGAACGGTTTTACTTCTACCATCGTTCCGTTATAGTATGCACGACTTCCTTCTTTCCCCATAGATACAAGAATCAACTGAATCTGATATCTTTCTCTAATCCAGTTTACCCCGGCAGTATAATCTTCTTCACCTGTCAGCCACTGAATCTCATTATCTGAAATTTTCAGAATATGACAGTGTGCTAATCCATATAATACCTGTTCCTTTGCCTCATCCAAAGAATTCCAAAGAGGTGGACGTAAGTTCGGATCAAAAGAAATAACTGCACCAGACTCTTCTGCAATATGGATTGCTTCTTTTGTTGCTTCACGTACTCCTTCATGTGTCATAGACAATGTTCCGAAATGGAAGATTTTTGTTTCTTTAATAAGTTCTGCCTGAACTTCCGTTTTATTCAACATCATGTCTGCTCCCGGATTTCGATAAAATGAGAAATCTCTGTCTCCATCCGGATAAGTATGCACCATTGCCAGTGTTGTATGGATTTCCTTGTCTGTACATAATCCTTTTGCATCAATCCCTACTTCTGTTATCACATCTCTCAGCTGTTCTCCGAAAAAGTCTTCACCTACTTTTCCGATGAATGCCGTCTTATGTCCTAGTTTCGTCAGCATTGCAAGTACATTGCAGGGTGCGCCTCCTGGATTTGCCTCAAAAAGTGGGTTTCCCTGATTACTTTTTCCATTTTCTGTAAAATCAATTAACAATTCTCCAAGTGCCACTACATCATATTTTTTCATCATATTCTCCATTCTGCCGCAAAAAACGACATTTCTTCTATCATTGATACTATGCTCCTATATGCAAAAGGGATTCCCGTTTCAGGAATCCCCTATCATTATCCATGCATCTTCAATTTCAATATAATTTTTGTCCTAAACCAGATTGTATTTCACTATATCGATTTTAGCTGCACCTTCAGCAAAGAATGAAATTCCTTTTGCCTCTTGTTCTGTAAATATAACAGCAGACATAACCTGCTTACCGTCATTAATAAATATTTCAGCACTGAATCTATCCAAGATCACACGAAGCTTTAATTCATTGGCATCGCCATTTACCAGACACCTTCTCTGATGAACTAATGCTCGTTCGGTTCCTGAAAATTTTCTGTCAATTTTCAGGACAGACTCATCCGGGCGGAAACTTAATTCTGTATAAAACTTCTCATTTTGTGCAAAACGTAATACAAATTTCTTATACACATTTTCTTTATCTTCCGGACGTATCACAAGTTCCATATCTATAGTTCGTCCTTCGATTTTGTCTAATGTGATCGCATCATTATCTATTACTACATCGTTGTACTCAACTCTGTCTTTACGCATTGCATCGAGTTCTTTGATCGGAGTCTGATAAAGTCTTCCGTTTTTGACAGACACTTCTCTCGGCAGACTCATTTGCGCAAACCATTTTGAGTCATTACAACGATGAGCAGTCGTATCCCAGTTCTGCATCCAGGCAATCATAATTCTACGGCCATCCGGTGCAAGCAAAGTCTGCATTGCATAATAATCCATTCCATAATCGACGCTTTGTACTGTCTCTTCTTTTAAGGTATGTGTCTCCGGATCCATCTCTCCGATGATACATAAGGTCCCATTTCCATTATGGAACTCCAGTCCTTCCGGCAACATGTCCTGTGGACTTGTCAGAAGAACATGTTTTCCATCTAATTCGAAAAAGTCCGGACACTCCCACATCTTTCCATAACGTTTTTTATTTTCTGCCAGTACACTGACAAATTCCCATTCAAATCCATCTGCACTTTTATAAAGAAGAATCTGTCCACTTCCATCTGCCGGACGGCTTCCGATCACACAATAGAAGTACCCATCTTTTTCTTTCCAGATCTTTGGATCCCGGAAATCCACTTTACTTGCACCTTCCGGCAAGTCTTTAGCTGTCAGAACCGGATTCTTTTCATATTTCTTATAATTTTTTCCATCTCCAACAGCCACTGCCTGTGTCTGAATATCCCTTGCCGTTCCATCTTCAAGCGTCTCCTGATCTACAGCAGTATAAATCAGCAGCTGTCTGCCGTCGTCCAGTTCTATTGCACTTCCTGAAAAACATCCTATCTTATCATAATCTTCATCCGGTGCCAGAGCTGCCGGAAGATATTCCCAGTGAAGCAGATCTTTACTTACCACATGGCCCCAGTGCATACTGTTCCAATGTGTATCATATGGATTATACTGGTAAAACAAATGATACTCTCCCTGATAGCAGGAAAAACCATTTGGATCATTCATCCATCCAACATATGGACTCACATGAAAAGCCGGTCGATCCTCTGCTTTTATCTGCAGCCCCTGTTCAGCTTCATATTTTCTAGCCTTTTCTAACATCTCACTCATGAAAATTCTCCTGTTGTTTGTATCGTTATTTTTCTTCACTCAACGACTTCTGATACTCATCAAAGTATTTCTGTTTAATTGAAATATAATCAGAAAGTCCATACTGTTCCATTTTCTTCAGATAAAAATCCCACTCTTTTTCAATTCCGCCATTCAGGATCCAGTCTGCTTTCTTCTGTTCTGCATATTTTTTGATATCTGTATCATACTGAGATACTTTATTGGTATCATCAATGCTCATGAATACGTTTGGATAAACATATTTACTGTTCATATCCTGTAAATAAGTTTCATGCATATTGTCCAGACGCCATTTTGCATCCTCTGGCTGTGTTACATAGACGTCATAATATTCATTCAGAACTGCAAGAGGACCATTTACAGATTGTGCTTCACGTACTTCTACCGGAGACTGATCCCCCAGATCCATGTGTTTCAGCATTTCTCCACCATCTTTATTGGTAGACAGTTCAAAAATGTTAAAGGAATCCTTCTCTCCATAAGTTCCCCAGTTATTCTGCGGTGACTGAAGTGGTGCATACATCTGATCGATCCATGCAGCAGCAAGTGCTGTGTTACGGCAGCTGGATGTAAGAACACATCTTCCACGATCATATCCACTTGTTTCACTGTTATTCTGTCTTGTAATGTTCCGCATACCATCTGGTCCTGTCAGAGCCGGCAGCATAACATAATCTTCATTATTATCAATATTGGCGATATCCCATGTAAAGCAGAGACCATAGCGGTGATTCTTTCCTTTGGCGACATAAGTAGACCACTCTTGTGTAAATGCTTCCGGGTCGACCAGATCCTCTGTTACAAGTTTATGTAACCACTCAATTCCTTCTTTGTATCCTTCCTGAACGGTTGTATAAATAACTTTTCCTTCGTCCGTTACAGCGAAATGATCTCCTGTATCTCCATAGCCTTCTCCAAATCCATTGAGCAGAATTGCCGGATCCTGGTCACCATTATTGATGATAAATGACATTGGAATCACAGCACCTTCAATCGAAAATTCTTTTTCAAGCTCATCTGCATGATCACGGAATTGAATCAATACCTGTTCCAGTTCATCTGTTGTTGTCGGAATCTCGAGTCCTAGATAATCCAACCATTTTTTATTAATATACGGAATATCTCCGATTGCCTGAATGGCTTCTTTCCCAGAACCAAGCTGTTCAATCCATGGGAAGGAATAAATATGTCCATCTGGTGCGGTGCACATTGTCCTGTATTCTGGATATTTTTCAAACACTGCCTGTAAATTCGGCATATATTTATCTATCAGATTTTCCAGCGGAATGATAATCCCCTGTTTTGCATAACGCAACAGATCATAATCACTCATTCCGGCATTGAATAATCCATCTGGCAGATTTCCAAATTGTGCAAGCGCCAGATTCTTCTTATCAGAGAACTGATCCGATACAAAACAAGTCCAGTCAATATGAACATTGGTCTGCTCTTCCATTCGCTGAAAAATTACTCGTTCATTCGGATCCTGTGTTGATGTAGCCGGTGCACTTGTAATAAAGGAAAGCTCTGCAGTTTCCTTTAATGGAAACTGCACCTCCGATACAGGTGTACCCGGATCAATTTCAGCCTCAAGCTGCTGCTTTTTCCCACATCCTGCAACTCCCACCATCATCGTCAGGGACAGTATAATTGCAAGCAATGCATTTACTTTTCTTTTCTTCATATCTGTATCGTTCCTTTCTTATTAGCCTTTTACCGATCCGACCATAATTCCTTCATCAAAGTATTTCTGGAAGAATGGGTACATTACTAACAGTGGTAAACTTGATACTACGATCGTTGCATATTTCAGCTGTTCTGCTACTTTTGCCATTTCTGCTGTACTCTGAATATCAGCGATCATTCCAGGCTGTGGTGTATTCTGTACCAGGATGGAACGGAGTACCAGCTGTAATGGCTGAAGATTTGCATCATTCAGATAAATCATTGCATCGAAATAACTGTTCCACATTCCAACAAAAGACCAGAGTGCCAGTACTGCGATGATTGGCTTACATACCGGAAGCATGATTTTAAAGAAATGCTGGATCTCATTTGCACCGTCAATCGCAGATGCTTCTCTTAATTCTGTCGGGATTGACTGATAATAAGTTCTGGCAAGAATCATATTCCATACATTAAATGCTCCTGGAATCAGGATTGCCCACACTGTATTAACCATGTGCAGCTGATTGATCAGGATAAATGTAGGAATCATTCCACCACCAAAGAACATTGTGATCAGGAAAATAACATTGAAAAAGTCTCTTCCTACAAATTCCTTCTTTGACAGTGGATACGCAGCCAGTAATGTCACAAAAACAGAAATTACTGCAAATGCAAGTGAATACAGGAAGGAATTCAAAAATCCACGCCAGATCATTTCGTTCTCTAATACTCTTCGATATGCGTCTAATGTCCAGTCCTTGGTGTTAAAACTCAATCCCTGGTTATTCAAAACAGTAGGATCCATAAAGGATGCGAGTACTACATAAATAATCGGTATCGCTATAGAAAGGACGAATAAACCAAGAATAGTAAATCCGATTCCAAGGATTACTTTGTCTGTCCTTGAATATTTTCTCTTTTTTTTCTCCATCTCTTCTCCCTCTTTTCTATAATCCTTCTCCATCATTCAGTTTCTTAACAACCCAGTTCACAAAGATCAGCAAGATAACATTTACAACTGAATTGAAAAGACCTACCGCTGTCGAATATCCATAGTCTCCATTCAGAAGTCCAATACGGTATACATATGTAGACAGGATTTCTGATGCCGGAAGGTTCATATCTGTCTGTAAAGCATAAGCTTTTTCGAAACCAATACTCATGATATTTCCAGCCTGCAAAATAAACTGAATTACAATGATATTCTTAATTGCCGGCAATTCTACATACCAGATCTGCTGCAGAAGATTCGCTCCATCCATGAGGGCTGCTTCTTCCAGCTCCTTGCTGGCATTCGCCAGTGCTGCTGTGTACATGATAGATGCCCATCCTGCGGTCTGCCAGATTCCACTTGCAATGTAAATTGTCCGGAATGCAGAAGGCATTGTCATCCAGTTTGTACTGATTCCTAATACTTTATTCAGTGGGCCTACAGGAGATAAAAGCATACGAACCATACCACAAAGCACGATGACTGAAATAAAGTTTGGCATATAGATCAAAAGCTGCACTTTCTTCTTAATTCCGGTCTTACGAATACGATTCAGAAGCAATGCAAGAATGATTGGAACCGGAAATCCCCACAGTAATCCATAGATACTCAATTTCAACGTATTCATCAGATAGTTCATAAAATCTGGTGAAGATAAGAATCGTCTGAAATACTCAAGCCCTACCCAGGGACTACCAAGAACTCCTTTTATTACATTGTAGTCTTCAAAAGCAATCAGAAGCCCTCCCATCGGGAGATACTTAAAAATAATTGTCAGTAAAAGTCCTGGCATCAGGAAAAAAAGATATAACTGCCAGTTTTTCTTCACATAAGTCATCTTTTCTCTCAACGTTCGCTTGCTTACGGACTTTGCTTGATTTTGCATTCTTTTCATGCACTTTTTCCTCCATTCCATTGATTTTATGAGAACCGGTTACGTAACCGGTTATTTTATAATTTGATATTACTATATCCATTTCTTTCTGTCAACACTTTTATATACTAAAATAACCGGTTACGTAATCAGTTATTTTATCGTTGCGTTTTTCCATCAAAATTGCTATACTGAAAAATATTATTAACCGTCAGCCATCATATTGAAGGAGATTCAACTTTTATGAGTAAAAAGAAACAGGTAACTTTTGCAGATATTGCGGAATACACCAATTTTTCAAAAACTACAATATCAAGATACTTCAATCATCCTGATTCTCTTACCTTAGAAAACCAGGAAAAGATTTCACAGGCTCTTGACACACTTGGATATAAAAAGAATAAGCTGGCAAAAGTTCTGGCAAATGGAAAAAGTGAATTTATTGGAATCATTGTTCCGAATCTTTACCTGCACTATTATTCTGAGATGCTGACACAATTTCTTTCCAGCTACCGTGATTATCATTATAAGTTTCTTGTTTTCGTCAGCGAACATGGCGCAGAAGAAGAACAACAGTATATTGAAGAACTTCTGTCTTATCAGATTGAAGGACTGATTGTTTTAAGTCACACTCTTCCATCTGAGAAACTCGCTTCCTACCAGATTCCTGTCATCGCAATTGAACGCGAAGCAGAACATATCAGCAGCGTCAATACTGACAACTATATGGGAGCACTTCAGGCTACTTCTCTGTTGATTCGAGATAAATGTGATATATTAATTCACATAAATGTCAATGTGAATAAATCCGCCCCGGCGTATGACCGAATCCGGGCCTTTCAGGCAACTTGTGAAGAATATCATGTGCCATATGATATAGATTTGAGTGTAACAGGTGATTCTTATCATGAGCTTTTAGATGCAATCCGAGAGATTTTCAATAAGATAGAATCAAAATACCCCGATCAAAAAAAAGGTATCTTTCTTGCGAACGATACCTATGCTAATATGTTTCTTAATTTAATTTTCCAAAAATACGGGACATTTCCTTCCACTTACGAGATTGTTGGATTTGACAATTCTCCGATTGCCAACGAGGCAATCCTTCCGATCACAACCATCGAACAGCAGATCGATGTGATTGCAAAAACTGCCATGGATCTTCTGGTCCAGCAGATGGAGGAACAGAAAAAGCGTGTTCCCAAACCATTGGGTGAACCCATCCATAAACAGATTACACCTATATTAATTCGCCGCAATACAACAGAATAATTTATTTCTCATGTAAAAAAGCCGGAACCCTTTCGGATCCCGGCTATATATGGGGGAGAATAAGCAATGGAAGTTAACCTTCGATTGCGATGTAACCATCTTTTTCTTCAACGGCTTTCGGTGCTTTCTTCGGAACAGAAAGTTTCAGAATACCGTTTTCATATTTCGCATGGATATCTTCTTCACTGACTGCATCACCAACATAGAAACTTCTGCTTAAAGTACCAGCATAACGTTCACGTCTGATGTAGTTGCCCTTCTTATCCTGTTCATCTTTATCAAGACCTTTGGCTGCTGACAGTGTCAGATAACCATCCTTCAGCTGAACCTTGATCTCGTCTTTCTTAAATCCCGGAAGGTCCACATCCAGTTCATAACTGCCATCAGTTTCACGGATATCCGTTTTCATCATGTTCTGCGCATGTTTACCATAAAGCGGATTCTTCTTGCCCCAGAACTCATCTTTAAACGGGAAGTCCATCCAGTCATCATCAAATAAGTTTTCTCCAAAAATACTAGGCATCAACATAAGTCATCTCTCCTTTTCATGACAAACAAATCTATTTTTAAGTCTTTCGACTGTTACTTACTAATCTATTTTAAGGATACCGCCCGAAGTCTCCGGGCAGTATCACGAACTTTTATCGATCAGATGCTGCCATTATCATTCAATGGTGATATATTTTGGATCGTTGGAAACCGGTTTTGCTTCTTTTTTCGGAACAAACAGTTTCAGGATACCGTGTTTGTACTCACCCTTGATGTCTTCCTGTGTAACATCTTCACCTACATAAAAGCTTCGCTCACAGGCATCTGAGTAACGTTCACGTCTAATGTAGCGTCCTGTCTTCTTGTCATCCTCTTCTTCATCGAGACCTTTGGCTGCACTGACTGTCAGATATCCATCTTTCAATGCTACCTTAACTTCCTCTTTCTTGAAGCCAGGAACATCAATCACAAGCTCATAACCTTCTTTGGTTTCTTTAATATCGGTCTTCAGAAGATTCTGTGCTCTGTGTCCGTACAGTTTCTTTTCTGCTTTTTTCTCATCTTTGTCATCATAATAGAACGGTGTAAAGAAATCATCAAATAAGTTTTCTCCAAAAATACTAGGCATTAACATAAGTCATCTCTCCCTTTTCTTTTATGATCTATCTTGAAATAAGTTTTAAGTTCTGAACCCGGTTGGTATGAAGGACATCTAAGAGATTTTCTTTCAATCTTCTTATCTCTTATCCCTCTTCCTTTGTTCTAGCTGTACTATAACGCCTATTGTTAGCACTGTCAAGAGGTGAGTGCTAATTTTTTTTGTGAAGATTTTGTGAAGCCTTAATTTTACGGGCTTCACAGGGATTTTTCACTTACTTTCGCACTCGATTTTCTTGGTTTGACCACATTTTTACGACAAATTCTTGGAAAAATATATTCGTCTGATTTTCTTACCACATTTTACGACAACGGCTTATGGTTTATACCACAGCAGGTACGGTTTCCGGCAGATTCATTTTAGACATCTCATTTTCCACGTGAGACTTCTTTAATTTTCTTTGTCAGGTCTTTCCGAACAATCTTACCGTCAAAGTTCTGACGGAGCTTGTTCTTTATTTCTTCATGGGTACTTTCACCCTCTGCAAATTGCTCCATCTTTCTCTCCTCCTGCGGCATTAACTAAAAAAATCAAACTCGTCCACCGCAAAGGCGATGTCAATCTGGAATGGCTCCCGCTGTGGCATCTGTAATCCCTGTTCATCTGCAATTACCAGATAATAAGTAGCTGTATTGCTGTATTTTAGAGATTTTAGATTAAACTGACAACGGAAAGTTCTTTCTGCACCGTTATCACTGGTCTTATCTGCAATAATCTTCTGAATATCACTAATCTGCTTGCCGTCCTCATCTGTAAAGTAAACCTGATGGTCACTAATCTCTGTCATTAGCTTTGTCAGAATTACTTCGTTAATACACGGAAAGCACTCTGTTCCTACCAAATCTTCTACTGTCAGCTTTTCAAAACGCTGATACAGACGAGCTTCATCCTCAACATAACGTGCCACATCATATAATTGCGGAATGTTGTCACTATGAAGCCATTCAGAAATAAAACCGTCCAGTCCGGCAAGATATTCCTGCCGCATGGTACGGGTCGCCGCGGTTAAAAGCAGATGAATTGCCAACCGCCCAAGATCTGGTTCTTCCTCCACAAATCCGCATCCCTAACGAACCATCGCCCAAAATGCTGCGTCTGCATGATATTTTACAAAATCCTGATAAACCGTATTATTATTCAAATCCAGTCCCGCCTGGAACACACTACGGAGAATCATATTAGGCTGTGCATCTTTCAATCCACAGATTGCCTCCATGACAGCCATGTGTAACTGTGCCGGTGTTTCCGGAACTTTATTCTGCGTGCTAACTTTCAAACGACGGTCTTTCGCATTGAAATAAGCACGATAATTCTTAACCTGTTTCCTCATTGCTGGATTTGATATAAGTCCCATCTCATCCATCCAGATAGAAATCAGATTCGCCCGAAACTCTTCGCTGTAAAGCTCCACATCCAGAAGCCAGTTATCATCAGGGCGGTTATAGACACACAGACTGTAAACCAGATAATTTGTGCTCAAATCATCTACTGAAAGCAGTTTTTTACAGAAAACGCATTATTTCCAGTCAGTGCAATCACCTTTGCATTTTCTAAAACCACTTCATCCAATTTATCCTCAAATTCCTTATCTTCATCGTACCAGAAAATGATACGACGCTGATAAAACTCAGAAAGAGGTGCAGCAAATCTGCGATTTAAATCTTGTATTATTTTATCTGTATCCATGCTGTCCTCCTACCTTATAATTTTCCAATTTGCTTTTCGTTTTGTTCCGCCCTGTACCAATCTACCTTTTTCCTGTAAAGAAGCGAACATTCGAGAAATCGTTCTTTTCGATATACCCATTTTTTCTGCATAATAGGCCTGTGTTGCAGACGGATTCTTCTCTATAATCTGCAACAATTTTTCTATCTGCGTCTGTTCCTTATTAAGCGGCACTTCAGCGATATTAGTGCCATCATCAACGCCACATTTAACGCCATTAGCGCCATTTTTAGTGCCATTGGCGTTAATCATGGCGTTATTGGTAGCAACCTGATCTCGATAAATATTAATACGCAAATCAACTTCGCCACCAATAAACTCCAGCTCCCGCAATCCGGCAGCTTTTACTTTATCAATAATTCTCGGAATGCCGCTTCCCCAATGCTCAATCAGGTTCATATAGGCAAACGCATGGGCAAGGGCTTCATTTCTGATTTTGGAATAGCCTTCTTTCATACGCTCCATCGTTTGTCCCATTGGCAGCTTTCCTGGAGAAGTAATTTCCAATCGGTTGTCATATACCGCTACCTGTATCGTACCATGATCCAGATAACTACGATGTACCATAGCATTTATAATCAACTCACGAATGGCATCCGGTGGAATCTCATAAACATCCTGGCGATAAATTCCCACAATTGTAGCACCCAGATGAATATTTCTCAGGTTCTTCGCCATAGCCATCGGAACGGATTCTTTTACTCCATCCCGGATAGCTGTTTCCACCCTTTCCTGAAAAGCATCTTCCTTTTCTCTGGTTTCCAGATACGGATCTGCTTCATTCCTGTACTCTCTGGAAAAATAATCGTTTAAAGCAACTACAACTGCTCTGGTGTACGATTTATATTTTTCCCTGTCCATCGTCTGCAAATATTCCCATGCCTGCCTGTCCTGTTCATCACAAAGGTTCAAACGGATATTGGTATTGATGATTTTCCGTTCTTTTCTCATACAAGCATCCCTCCGTTTCTCTGGATCTTCCTTACGGTCATTGCTTCATAACCTTTCGCTGTGGCACAGATGTCCCGTACAATCGTCACTCGGTTCTTGTCATATTCTCCGAAGTTCTGGATCATACAACCGCCACCGCCCACTACATACAGACGCATCAGTTCTGGATTGTATTCCCGTTCCCTCAGCTTATGAAAGATTTCTTTCGTATAATCTCCGGCAGTTTTACGAATCACTGTCAGATATTTCTCACCAATATCTGCTGTACCGGTACGGATCACCTGCTCAATCACTAGATCGTCCACTACTGTTCCCAGTTCTTTCAGCAGGGATTCCCTTACAGCAAGCACACACTGATGTGTTCCATATTTCTCTGTAAAGCATTTCTTCTCTAATGGACGGGAATTGTTGATATACATGATGTTCATAGTTCCGTTTCCAATATCCACAAGCATGTTGATTCCTTTGAAATCCTGTAAGCGGTAAAAGGCTGCTGTAAATCCCTGTGGGTAAATATCAGCACCTGCAAACTCCACATGATACTCTTTATTACGGAATGTAAAATCTACACATTCATTCTGGAGAAGATATTTCTGAAAGTCTTCTTTCTGTGTAGCTACCCAGGTAAGGGGAAGTCCGGCAGCGATATGTACCGTTGCCCGGTTCATACATTTCCCATCCAGTTCCCTTGCGATAGCCGCCAGTGTCAGCACATAATAGTCCTCTGCTCAATGTTGCCAGTCCTTGCATATTGTAATTCCAGTCATCTGGCAAACTTAACATCAGCGATAATAGACCTTTCGCTTTCAATGTCAGATTCTTATTCTTGAAATGATGATTACTCATTACCGTAAAATTCTTAGTTCTCTCTACACGAAAAATCTGTGCCATGCTCCCATCCCCTTTCCAGTTCAAAAGAAAAAGACGCAAGCCATATCTTATGACTCACGCCTTACTTCGCTCACAATATTCTATTTTTATCAGTTACCTGCCAGATTAGTTACTGGCAATCCTTATACATAAATCAATTCTTTCAGGATAATCTCTTCTGCAATCGCTCTGTGCTGATTGGCAGCTCTTACCCATGCCATCTGATCTTTCTCCTTATCCGGCAGTGGTTCTTTTTCTTCCAACTGTTTCAGAATCACTTCTTCCCGTTCCCTGGCTGCCTTGTCCACTTCCAGAAGATGCTCTCCTATCGTATCCTGCAGAAGCATCACCTGATAGGTTGAATTTCGATGGTTTTTCAGATAATCTCTGCGAAGAAAACCATACTTTCCAAGTTGCTCCATCTGTTCACCGGATTTATAGGTGAGATTCGGGATTACTTCAAACTGTCTTACTCCACTTCCTCCAGTTCTGTTCCTTCTGGAAGAATATATCCGCAGTTATCACATACTCCGTCCTCTGCAAGTATCCCGTCTTTCGCAAAGGCTTCAATGCCTCCCGGTTCATGACAGCGTGGACAATCTAATTCCTGTATCTTTTTCTGATTTCTTACATCCTGGCAATTGGCAAATTCAATTTTACCCATAGTGATTCCTCCATTTTCATTCCATATCAATTTGTCTTCGCAAAAAAGTTCCTACTATACGGGAAAAATTGCTGATATTACGAATATAGGCAAAGTCTTTTCCATAGATTCTCTTTTCCACGGAGAGCTCTTCTTCATTCCCTACAAAAATACCAATTACGAAAATTCCCTGATTTCTGGCCCGACGTACCTCATATGCAGTATCTTTCACAGCTTTTTCTCCGTCATAGATCTTGGGCTGGCGGGTTCCTGGTCGTTGTATGCTCGTATCACAGGGTTTTCCATCACTTAATACGATTAAAATCTTATTTTTTTCCGGTCGCTCCATGAGAGAGGAACCGACTGTTTTCAGTGCAAGCCCATCTCTGTTATTGGCATATGCACGAAATTGAAAGATTCTTTCATTTGTTTCCCTTGGATCTTCATAATCCCGAAATCTCTGAAGTACTGTATATCCCCAGAAAGCACAGTATCCTGTCACCCGATGAGGAATTCCTGCCTGGCTTAATGCTTCACTGATAATATATCCCTGCGCCGCTACCTGAGCCTGTCTGTCAGCCTGGGAACCACTGGAATCAATCAGGACGTCTATTACAAACTCAGAATCGTCAGATCTCTTTTTTCTATTAAATAACTTGTCATCGTCTGTTCTTCCAATTTTCCATAATCTCTCAGGAACAAGCTGTCCTGCATCAGATCTGCTGACAAAATCATCCTTTCGGATTATAAAGGCCCGTTTCAGTGACTCTGCCAACACAGAAATATTTCTTTTGATGATCCAGTGATTATTTCCATAATAGGCTTTATTTTTTTCAAACTGCAGCTGAGCAAAACGGTATTGATTATTTTTTATCACAGGGTTCTGTAAAATTCCGTCTGTAAGATACAGGTTACAGTTTTTGTGGATTCCTGTACAAAATTTCCGGTTGACTCTGGCCTGCTCCGCTTCACTTAGATACGATTTTCCGTAATTCAGTTCCACATATTCCCGTATCCGTCGCACTGCCTGTGGATTTATATTCTCCGAGCTTTCCGGAACTTCTTCATTTTCCGGAGAGAAATAAAATCTTTTTTTCTTTTTGTTTCTGATATCCAGACTCATCATCTTTTTTTTGAGATTAGAAAGATATTTTTGAATGATGTCTTCCATCTGTTCATCCGTCATGCATTCCTGCCACGCGTCATTGGCCAATGCCATATCCGGTAAATTCAGAATCTTCTCCAGATTTCCATTCTTTTTTTCAAAAGAGGGATCCAGAACATGATTATAAATCTCATCTATCACGTTTATGACATCTTCCGTATTTTCTGCATCCTTCAGAGAAAGAATCTTGTACAATGCAATCTCTACCTGTGGATCCATTCCCTTATCGTCTGTGTTCTCCAGAACATGCCTTATATACAGAAGCCTGATCCTGTGAATCAGGTCTGTTCCAGCTTTGTCTGATACCTGTTCTTCCTCGGCCTTTTCCAATTCTCTGAACGCCTGTTCTCTGATTTCCTTTGTTCCCAAACGTTCTCGAATGATAAAACGATTCACTGCAGCATCCATGCATAATCCAGCAAGAGGCAAAAGTATATCTTCTCCAGCAGAAAAATGTATTTTTTTCATCAAATACATGCCAAGTTTCTTCTGATCAAAATATCGTGCAAAGGCACCCTGCTTCACTGCCTCATATAGAACCGTTTGTTTTAAATAAACATATTTTTCTGTGTCCGGTTTAAATTCTATATCATAATCACCACTGACTGTCCAAAAAAGATTTCTGATACGATTGCTGACCTCCAGACGATGTTCTTCCAGTTGTTCTGCCGGCCATCTGACATCCTCCATACAAGTTTACCCCCATATGTCTTTTCCGGTCCAGGAAGATGGGATTCTGGTAGAAACCACATCTTCTACGATCTCTTTTTCAAATACATCAAAACTTTTATTTATGATTCCCATCTGGATTGCATCAATTGGAGAAAGTCCGCTTCTTGTGGCTTTTACAGCAGAAATCAATCCTCTCAGGTCAAGAGATTTTGTTGAGATTTCTCCATGATAAGCTTTGATCTGCAAATCCAGAAACAGTCCTGCAAAAGCTTTCAGTGCACTTTTTTCCCCATCTGGAAAATGTTGTCTTAATACAAAAAGGACACTATCCTCATCCATTTCAGGCATATCAATTACCATAAACCTTGAAACCAATGCTTCATTTAGCTCTCTGGTACCTGCGTAACCATAATTCATCGTGCCGATAAATCGTGTTGCCGGATGAAGTAAAATCCTGTTATATCCTGGAATATCAATTCTGCGCCGATGATCCAGTGTGGCATGCAGTACAGAAACCGCATCATTTTTTGCCATATTGATTTCGTCCAGGATTCCAAATCCTCCAAATTCCGCGCATTGGTAGATGGGGCCTTTCCGAAGGCGAACCTCATTATTTATAAAGGTATCCGTTCCAATCAGATCGGCACTGTCTGTATTTACATGAAAAGAAATGTCGTATTCCGGTCTTCCGAATATCCATGCCAGTGTCTCACATAGTACATTTTTCCCTGTAGCTTTCGCACCGGAAAGTAACAGGTTATCTCCCTGAAGAAGCGCTGCTATTGACATTTCCAAAATCTTTTTCCCATAAAATAGGATATCCGGTTTTTCTACCCGTTCCTTTACCTGATCCTCTACCTCATAACGCATGTGAAAATCTCTCAGTTCTCCAATCAGTTCCTGCGCTATCTTCTGGTCTTCTAAATATTTTTCTATTTCTGTCCAATGATTTCTCATGAAGATTTTCCTTTCTTTGCAATTAGTTATACCAAGTCAGATAATATTTCTGTTTACTCAATCTTCAAACTTTCAATCCTCCAACTCACAATCCTAACTTCTTTACAATTTCTCCCAGTGCACTTCTTACAGGAGAATCTTTCGGAAGCTGTATGATCGGCTTTCCATCACAGTCATACTGATATACCTGGTCATCATGTGGTACAACCCCTAACAATTCCAATCCCTGATTTCGGATTTCTTCCAGAGTTCCGGCATCCAGTTTTCCATCCGGAACACGATTCACGATTAATCCGGTTTTCTGTGGTTTAAAGTTTAACTCCTTCATCAGCTTTGCAATACGTCCGGCTGCCTGAACACCTCTTCTGGAACAGTCACTTACAAGAATGGCAACTTCCATCATTGGCAGGATTCCTCTGCTGATATGTTCCATACCTGCTTCGTTATCAACCACAATATATGGATAATGGCTTTGCAGTTTCTGAACCTGGGTCTGCACAAGACCATTTACAAAACAATAGCAGCCCTGTCCCTGGGTTCGTCCCATTACCATCAAATCATAATCGTCTTCTTCTGCAATCGCATCAGAAAGACGCATTTCCAGATATGCCTGTTTTGTCATACCGGAGGGAATCTGATATCGTGGGTCTACGCCTGCCCGCTCAATTTCTTCTCTCAGCTCCCCAAGTGTGATCTCCGGCTCAACACCGAGCACTTCGTTTAAATTTGCATTTGCATCTGCATCCACCGCCAGGACCGGACGTTTTCCGCTTTCACATAAATACTGGATCAACAATCCACAAAGAGTTGTTTTTCCTACGCCGCCTTTTCCTGATACTGCAATTACATGTCCCATGTTTTTCCTCCTAAAATTCTGAACAATCTGTTGACTTTTTCTTTTAACCTCATTATAGTTGTTACTATATAAATTACAACAATCAGTCTGTGAGATTTGTATGGTTACTCAACACATCAGAAAAATTGTTGAGAAATCATATGATCCCAAATAATACAGGAGTATATAATGTCAGAAAAAACGAGAAAACAAGATCGCCGTACCCGCTATACCAGACAAACCATAAAAGATACGTTCTTAGAATTGTTAAAGCAGAAAAGTTTTACGAAAATTACAGTTACAGAGATCTGCAAAAATGCTGAAATCAACCGTGGCACTTTTTATCTTCATTACTACGATATCCATGATGTATTATCAGATATTTTTAATGATATGACTCAGGATATGTTAACAACTGTAGATCATTTATTCTGTCTAAATCAAAAAAGCTGTTCCTATCCGTTCTGTCAGAAAATACAGATGGAATCACAATACAGGGCACTGTTTCTGGATGATGCAATTGCCCCCATTCTTCTGGAAAAATTAGCAGAAAATACAAAAGAAGGCTATGTGACCTGGCTTATGTCACACAGCCTCCTGACCTTTGAACAGGCAGAATCGGTTTTTTATTTTCAAATGAATGGCTGCCTTTCCATCAACAGACTGATGCTCCGCAATCACTGTAATGACTGGAAACAGATTCAGACAACAATTGACAAATTTATCAAAGCCGGGCTGGAAAGTTTTCTGATTCATGATCAGAGAGAAGAAAATGCTTCCGATAATTTTTGCAGTAAAATTTCTCCAACTGTTACTGCATCTTCTACACTCAGATAATGATCGGCATGATCCTGAAGAAATATTTTGCCAGATACAGGAAATTCTTCATCTGCAAACCATATCTTTAAAGTTACCGGATATCTTGGCAGAACTGGAAAAACAGCACACAAATCCGCCTTTGTCTCTGCGAATTCTGCACCCAGGTTTTTACATGCTTTCTGAATTTTCTCAGGATCTTTATCCTGCAAAAGCTTTTCCAGTTTCTGCTCTGCAGTCCGGTCAAACTTGGTTCCTCGAATCAATCCATCTTTCAGGTTACCAAAAGTAATAAGCTTCTGTGAACCTTCTGTTCCATCGGCCATATCCAGATAATGCAGCAATGTCAGATAATGCCATTCGTCCATGTCTGAGTTAATACAAAATTCAGGGAGTTGAATTTCAATCGTTTCATAAAAACTCAGTACTTCAAGCACATTTCGGCTGCTATGAAAAACAGCCCCACTTTTTGCAGCAATATCCTCTCCGGAACGATTTTGCAACCGTTTTACTGCTGCCTGCAACATTTCCTGAAATGCACGATTTTCTGTTTGATTTTTGTATTTCATAAGTTCTCCTTTGCCATAAGTTTCATTACTGTGTTGACTTTTCTTTTAATCTCCATTATAGTTGTAATTATATTATTTACAATCATCAAAATGCTAAAAAATGTACAGTTTATTAACACATAAAAAAGAACTGTTGATAACTTAGGATGTTTTAAACAAACTAGAAATATTTTCACCCCAAAACCGTGAAAACAAGATCATTATATCATACTACAAGGAGTTTCTTATCATGAAATACTCAACGAAATTAAGTGATACTGTTCATGTGATGGTTCTGATTGCTATCAACCAGGAAAAATCTCTCACCAGTGCCTCAATTGCAGAAAGTGTCCATACAAATCCCGGCTTTGTACGCCAGCTTATGTTAAAGCTAAAAAAAGCCGGACTTATGACCAGTGTAGCCGGACATGCCCGTCCTTCTCTTTCAAAACCAGCAGACCAGATCACATTGCTGGATATTTATAAAGCAGTTGAAGGCGAGAAACCTCTGCTTCATTTAGATACTCATACCAACCCTGATTGCGGCATTGGCATTAATATTCAGTTGTCTTTGCAGGGATTCTATGATGAAATCCAAAAAACTGCTGAAGAAAAAATGAATACGATTACTTTACATGATATCATAAATACCTATTATCAGCGAACATCCCTACAAAATAATTTGCAAAACATTATATGACAGGAGAAATAGGCAGGAAACATTTTGTGATAATTTTGTAAAACTCACTCCAAGAGTTCTCCTGTATCACTTGATGCATACTCCCTTCAGATTTTACTAATAGATTTTCAGATAAAAAGAAAAAGCCGCTGACACGTTATCTTCTAACGCATCAACAGCTTCTGTCTTGCTTTGTTTCAGTGTATTATTCAGTTTTGTAAAGGTTTATTTGCTTTCGGCATTCTCCCTGATACGGTAATAATCATCCATATCAATGCCTATTTTTACCTTGGCATCTGGTTTTCGTTTGCCCAAAAGGCACACAGTCTCAACGGTACTTTCATTGTCCCAACTAAGTTCTTCTATTTCCGAACCATTGAAATACACCGGAAAACGGAACTTAATGTGCTTCAGGAATCTGCCATCCGGCTGCTCCTGCTCATAAATGTCTACCTGTTCTACAAAACTGTTTAAAAATTCTTTTTTTTCCAGATCCGTGAACTTGTCATATAGTTTATCAAAATACAGCAAAAATTGGTAGACGTTATCTTCTGATATTTTCTTCTGTTTGATATTCAGCAGACGGTTCTTGACTTCACTGATGCTGTTCTCCACACCCTCGATTTCATCATAGAGACGATACAGTCTTGTCTCCATATCCTGATATTTTTTCTCATAAAAACGATCTGTAATATCCAGGCTGTCCATCTGCTGTCCAATCCGGTTCTTTGCGCCTGTCAGCTGTCGGTGCTGTTTTTCTAATTCTTCAATTTCCTTTTCCACTTCCGACGTGTCAATCCTTGCACCGATTTTATTCAAAATGGCTTCTTCAAATTTGGGATTCCGCACCAGCTTCCGGATTACTTCTTCTACCGCATCGTTCACCTTATCTTCGCTCCACTGTTTGCGGTAGCTGCAATTATGTCCATCCACCAATCTCCGATGCTTGCAGGCATAATAAAAATAATCCTTATATAACGTACCGTCCTTTCGTTTTTTCCGATTGACATTCCCATACATTCCACTGCCACACAGAGGGCATTTTAAAATACCGGATAAGATATGTTCATGTTCCAGACTGTGTGTCTTTTCATAAGATACTCCTGTTTTCTGACGTTTCTGATGTGCCAGTTCCCAATCCTCTTCGGAAATGATTCCTTCATGAATACCATCGTTCAGCATATATTCTTCCTGCTTCACAATCCGGTATTCATTTCTTGTTCCGGGAACTTTCTCATTCTTTCTGCGGCCAAATGCCAGCTTTCCACAGTAGACCGGATTATCCAGAACCCCTTTAATAAAGGAAGTAGCAAAAGCATCCAGTGTATTATTCTGTCTCTTTTTCTTTTTATACCCATGCTGGTTCAGCCATGAGGCAATGGCACTCATTCCCATATTGGTATGGATAAATTTATCATAGATCAATCGGATTACCTCTGCCTCATCCTCTGCAATCCGAAGTTCTCCATTTACCAGTTTATAACCATATGGGGCAAATCCACCGTTCCATTTCCCTTCTCTTGCTTTCTGTTTCCGTCCTTCCATCGTCTGCACCAGAATATTCTCACGTTCAATTTCTGCCACCGCTGACAAAACGGAAATCATCAGTTTTCCACTGTCTTTAGAACTGTCAATGCCATCCTCTACACAGATCAGATTTACTCCAAAATCCTGCATCCGTTGTAAAGAATTTAATACATCCGCTGCATTACGTCCAAATCGTGACAGCTTAAATACCAATACAAACTGTATATTATCTGTACCACTTTCAATATTGTCCAACATCCGTTGAAATTCCGGTCTGCCTTCTACACTTTTGCCGGATTTTCCTTCATCCGCAAATTCCTGTACAATCTCCATGTTCTGATACTCTGCATATTTTCGCAGTTTATCTCTCTGAGCATCCAGACTGTAACCATCCACCTGCATGGTGGTGGAGACTCGTATATATACATAACATCTAATTTTCTTATTTTTCATTAACATTTACCTCATTCATTAGAGTTTTTATTGTCCCAACTAAATTTTATCATTTGTTCCAACCGTATTCAATACTTGATTTTCATAAATTTTTAAACCCAATTGACATATTTTTCCCAAAAACATATAATAATGATAGAGACAGAAAGACCTGTCATCGTAAATATTGCCCGCCCACCGTTGGCGGCTTATAAGTGATCGACTCGAAAATATTGCTCGCTCACCGGAAGCGTCTAATAAATATCCGGTTCGAAAATTATTTAGAATTATTTCTGTTTTCGATATTGTGTTTTTATCGCGCATTGCATATACTATAAATGCACAAAAAGCCAGAAAAAGAGGAGGTGTTAGTATGGCTACTTCAAGTATTACTCATAATTTTGTCGTATCCAATCCCAAAAGCGTAAAGCGTTTTGTCGCAGCGATTGACGAAGCCGATCGTGACCGCACACCAAAGCAGACACTTCCCGGACGCCAGTTAACCGATCCAAAAGAAATTTTAGCTTTAATGGCAAAAAGGAAGAAATAACATGTCTGATAAATATTTTACTATCAACATTCGGGCATATTTGGATAAAGACGAACCGACTTATATCGGAGAGGAAAGTCTTTACGATTTACTCTCCGATTTTTTCTGTCCAAAAAACCCTGATGTTGAATACTTTTTATTACATAATGCAATCGAATTTACCAAAAAAGATCAGTCTATTACTTATCTGGTATTTGATGCCGAAGATGCTTCACTGGTTGGCTATTTTTCCCTTGCAGTTAAACCGATTTCTGTCCGTGCCTCAAATATCAGCAAAACCATGGCAAAAAAACTTGCCCGTGTCAGCATTCTGGATGAAGAAACACAGTCTTACACCACAGCAGCTTACCTGATTGCCCAGTTAGGAAAGAACTATTCTCTTCCAAAGGAAAAACGGATTCCTGGGAACATTCTACTGGGATTTGCACTGGAGACCATATCCAATCTCCAATATTCCGTAGGCGGTGTTATGGAATTTCTTGAATGTGAGGATAATGAATTTCTTCTGAACTTTTATACACAGAATCATTTCAAGCCATTTGACACTCGTATTACTTCTTCCCAGAACAATGATCCACACACTCTTCATCAGCTTTTAAAATTTATCTGATTGGAAATACACGAAAAAAGCGGCAGCCCTGAAATTTTTATCTCAGGAAGCTGCCGCTTCTTTTTTCTTTTCATTTTCTTCTTTTTTCTCCTGTCCATTGTTTTCCTTATCTTCCTCCAGTTCCCGGAGCAGCTCTTCGCCATATTTATCTATCATCCGCACAAGAAAATCAATGCACCGTTCAAATTCTATATTCTGTTTCACAAGCTTCTCCTTCCCTGTTTTTTATTCTGTGGTCATTCTACAGGAAAGTTTCTGGCTTCTCATTGAACAGAAATTGAGAGTGAATTGACTGTTTCTCATTTATTTTGGTTCATATAATTGAAATACCATTGTTCAGAACATATGTTTGTGTTATTATATAGGAAGTTTAGTACCTAATACAAACAGAATTGATACGAAAAGGTGGGATTGCGTTTGGATCGATGCGATTTTAGCTCCATAATTACATGTTTAAAAAATCATATCAGCGAAAGTAACCAGATGAACCAGCCTGAATTTTTATATGAAGTATTTGAGGATTTTATGGACAGCCCGGAAAGCAAAGATTTTTCTTTTGACAATGGGCTGGTCTGCCGGTGGATGACCGGACAGGCGAAGATCAGTCCCAAAATCTGCACTTACTATGCAAGACCAAGCAAGCAGGAAAAGCTGGCTGAAACGCTGCAGCATAATCTTATACCATTAATGACCGACTGTAACAAAGCACTGCAGGATGTTTATCTCCTGTTCATGCAGGATGCCACAATCTCCGAAGCAAAAAAGAAAAAGCTGGCAGCCCTATACAAGCCGATTGATTCACGGCTTCTCTTTCTGGCAAAACTAATCTCCTTTGGTATGGAACGCCAATTTATCAAACGGGACACCAGAAACCAAAAGCTGCTTGCAGGCGGCTCTCTCTCCCCGGTTATTCTGGATTACATCATGGACAGTGAAGTTCCCAGACCATGCCGCCATTTTCTTGGAAGAGAAGAAGAACTGGACGAATTACATACAATGCTGGAAGAAAACAGCAAAGTATTTCTCTATGGAATTGCCGGGATTGGAAAAAGTGAACTGGCGAAAGCATATGCAAAGCAATACAAAAAATATTATACGAACATCCTGTATGTAGAATATGCCGGTGATTTACATCAGGCTGTCACAGACATGGATTTTACCGACGATCTGCCGGAAGATGGGGAAGAAGAACGTTTCCGGAAGCACAACCGGTTTCTCCGTTCTCTGAAAGATGATACACTGCTCATCATAGACAATTTCAACGTCACTGCCACGCAGGACAGTTTTCTGCCGGTGGTTCTGAAATACCGGTGCAGGATTCTTTTCACGACCAGAAGTAAATTTGACGGACACTGTATCCTGCAGTTAAAAGAGATCAGGGATCCAGCCAGCCTGTTTCAACTGGCAGCTGCATTTTATTCTGAAGCAGAAGTACACCAAACACTGGTGGAAGAGATTATAGAAATCGTCCATCGCCATACCTTTGCAGTAGAGCTGGCTGCAAAACTACTGGAAAATGGGATTCTACCTCCGGAACACTTACTGGAAAAGCTACGGGAAGAAAAAGCATCCCTTGAAAATGAAGATAAAATCAGTGCCATCAAAGACGGGCAAAACAGCAAGGCTACTTACTATAACCATATCCACACTCTGTTTTCTCTTTATTCCATATCCGTGGAACAACAGGAAATCATGCGGAACCTTTGCTTTCTGCCTCCTGCCGGTATTTCCGCCCGTATTTTTGCTGACTGGCTTGGATTAACTGACTTAAATGACATCAATGATCTGATTGAAACAGGTTTTGTACAAGCAACTACACGGCATACAATTTCCCTGCATCCGATGATTCAGGAGATTGCCCTTTCAGAAACAAAACCTTCGGTCACAGGCTGCCATACTTTGCTTAATTCCCTGCAAAAAATATGTCTGATGCATGGAACAGAAGTCAGCTATTATAAAAAACTGTTCCAGACAGTCGGGAATATCATGCGGATGATAGAAAAAGATGATCCGACCAAATACCTGCTGTTTCTGGAAGATATCTTCCCATATATGGAGAAATACCGTTACAAGAAAGGTATGAAAGAGATTATCTGTGAGATGAAGCAGCTTTTGAAAGGGAATGGAAACGGTGCCGATACTGACCGTGCATTATTACTGGACTATCAGGCATGTATGGAAACAAAGCCGGAAAAAGCCATCAAACTTGAAAAGGAAGCCCTTGCACAGATCAAAGAAATCACAGAAGACAATGCCCACCTTGTCTCCAACCTTCATGCGAATCTGGGCGGTCTTTACCGCCTAAATGGTCAGGCAGCGCTTGCAAAAGAACACATGGAAAAGGGAATCTTCCTGCTTGAGCAGTACCAACTGCTTTATACCAATGACAGCATTCCCCAGATCAACAATTATGCTGCCTTATTGACAGAATTGCAGGAGCCGGAACGGGCAATGGCTGCCCTCCAGAAACTTGTGCAGATCATCAAAGAATACAACTCCGATACCTGTCTGGACTATGCCCAGGTACAGGAATCCATGGGAAATATCTGCCTGATCACAGCAAATATCTCACAGGCTAAAACCCATTTCAAAAAAGCCATGAAGATTTATGAGAATGTCTGGGCTGATGAGCCGGAACTGATTGAAGAGAAATATCAGGAAATTCAGGAACTGTATCCGCAGGTAGGCATCGCACTGGCAAGGGGAATCCTGGCTTCCAAAAACAAATAATAAAATAAAACCGAAAAAATTTGTAACGAAACTATCCTTTCTCCGTCTAATCTATGTAAAAAGGAGGTGAACAGTTCTGGATTATGAGAAATTGTACAATTCATATTATCTGCAGGTTTACTCATATGTGATGACTATTGTAAAAAATCAGTCTCTTGCGGAGGAAATTACCCAAAATACTTTTTATAAAGCTATGACTGCAAAACACACATACGAAGGCAAGTCCAGCGAATTTACCTGGCTTTGTAGTATTGCTAAAAACCTTGCAATTGATGAATGTAGAAAAAATACTAAATATGCATCTTTTGATGAAGCTAGCTCTGAAGTATCTTTTGATATGGTAGATAATTATGAAGATCAGGACACAGCTCTTCAGATCCATCTCATACTTCATGAACTTCAGGAGCCTTATAAAGAAGTATTCCAGCTTAGGGTATTTGGAGAATTATCATTTTCACAGATTGGAACTATCTTTGGTAAAACAGAGAACTGGGCAAGAGTTACTTATCATAGGGCAAGATTAAAAATCAAAGAAAGGATGGATGAACATGAATAATAATCAAAATCAATGTGATATTGTGCAGGATCTTCTGCCACTTTATTATGACCATGCATGCAGCTTGGCAAGTTGCCAACTGGTAGAACAGCATCTAACTGACTGTCCTAAATGCAGAAATACTTATGAACAGTTAGCGAATAATACCATTAACACAGTTATCAAACAGGAATCAAAAGGAGTTCTTGCCCGTCACGCTCAAAAAGAACAGAATGCCGCGTTTAAAGCCGGCGTTGTTATAGCAGGTATCCTTCTTCTGCCAATCATTATTACCTTTATTGTATCTATGGCAAGCGGAGGAGGACTTGGTGTATTTCTTGTGGTCACTGCATCCATGATGCTTGTTGCTGCACTTACTGTAATTCCTTTGATATCTTCACAAAAAAGAATTTTAAAATGTATCCTATGCAGTATTGCCGCTTTATTGCTGATTTTCTTTTTCGTGGATGCCATGAATGGAGGCGGAGAATTCCTATATTGGTCAATCCCTACTTTATTCGGATTATCTGTAGTATTCTTCCCTTTTATAATACGAAATATCACTTTGCCACCTGTTTTATCTGATAAAAAAGCTCTTATTACTATGATATGGGACACGTTATGGCTATATCTTACAATATTCATTGTATGTTACCGCTCAGGAATGGCTGGAATGAAAACAGGAAGCATTGTTGCATTCGTCCTTATGCTAGGTGTATGGCTCATTTTCCTCACAATAAGATATTTACCTGTAAATTCTTTCATCAAAGCCGGAATCAGTACTTTCTTGTGTAGTATATGGATGATTTTTTCCAACGATATCTGTACTTTTCTTATTGAACATAAAAGACAACTTACTATCAGTCACGTCAACTTTTCAAATTGGAGTACAGACATCAGTTTCAATGCAAATGTCTATGTAATAATTTTAATTGCTGGTGGATTAATCAGTGCTTGTCTTATTGGAATCGGTATAATCAAAATGAAAAAAAGGTAATCCTGGAAACAAAGACACTTCGGATGGCATTATCACACATTGTCATACGAAGTGTCTTTTGTTATGTCTATATGACTTTTTCCCACTTTTGGGAGAAAGTTCTTTTAATTTCAGCAAATATATATTTGTTTGAATACTCTATACAACATTATTCATATACGCTCTTATATATTGGTATCCATTTTTCTCAATTCAAACTCAATTTCTTCTCAATGCCTTCCCTTTCTGATTTTTGTATGCTTATCCCACAGCAGGCCAGTACTACACAGGTACGAACTGCTGAGGAAATCAATACAAAAACAGGAGGGATTTTTATGAGAGAAATCAGAAACACAAAAATCATTGCCGTGGATCATGGCTACGGCAACATTAAAACTGCCAACACGGTCACCCCTACCGGAATCACCGCTTACGAAACAGAGCCAATCTTTACCGGAAACATTCTTGAATACAATGGAACCTATTACCGGATCGGCGAAGGGCACAAAGAATTTATCCCGGATAAGGCTATGGATGAAGATTATTATCTCCTGACACTGATGGCAGTGGCACGGGAGTTGAATGTCTTTTCCATCCATGAAGCAGATGTCCATCTGGCTGCCGGGCTTCCCCTGACATGGATCCGGAACCAACGGGAGGCATTCCGTTCCTATCTGCTCCAAAACCCGGAAGTCCTCTTCTCATTTAACAGCAAAAACTATCACATCCGCTTTGTAGGATGCAGTCTTTACCCACAAGGATATCCGGCTGTTGTGAACCATCTGGGAGATTTTAAGGGAACCAATCTCCTTGCAGATATCGGGAACGGAACCATGAATATCCTATATATCAACAACAAAAAAGCTCAGGAGAGCCGCTGCTGGACAGAAAAATTTGGGGTAAACCAGTGCATGATTGCCGCAAAGAATGCCATTCTGGACAGGTTTGGAGTAAAAATCGAGGAATCTACCGTAGAACAGATTCTTCGGTTCGGAACAGCTGATATTGCCGCACCATACCTGGACTGCATTACAGCAGTTGCCAGACAGTATGTAGCTGATATTTTCGCCACACTCCGCAAATATGAATACAATCCTGACCTGATGCGGCTGTACGTGGTAGGCGGTGGCGGCTGCCTGATTCGGAATTTTGGAACGTATGACAAAGCCCGTGTCACAATCCTTGATGATATCTGTGCTACAGCGAAAGGTTACGAATATCTGGCACAGATGACCCTGAAAAGGAGGGAGTAGCCGATGAGAAACAATATCCGAAGCACAAACCTCCGCTTTAATCTGGAGAAAGATCTGCAAAGGAAAGCCTGGGAATATCTGCAGACCATGGACAAGCAGGAATTCAAATCCTACAGCCATGTAATTGCCCTCGCCTTGGTCGATTATTTTGACCGTTATTACCGCACACAGGAAGACCCTTATCTGGAAACAAGGGAACGGGAAGAACAATTTGTAAACCAGATCGTGGAGGCAGTGGAAAGGAGCCTGAAACAGGCACTTCCCCTCTTCCTCTCCGGGCTGACAGCAGGACTGACACAAAGGGAGCCCCAAAACAGGGCATCCTTTCCGGCACCGGAAGAATCTGGACCGGAAGCAGATATAGACTGGGATTTTCTCGGAGAATAACGGAAGGTAAGGAGGTGAGCACATGACAGAATTTATAACAACAGACACCAGCCTGCCGCCTTATATGGTGTTTCCCCGGTTCCTTCTGGATATGGAGCTGAATGAAACAACGAAACTGCTCTATATGGTTCTGCTTGACCGTGCAAGACTTTCCCTGAAAAACGAAGGCTGGACGGATGAATCCGGTCATGTGTTTCTCTATTTTACCATCGAATCCATGGCAGAAGTCCTTCACAAAAGCCAGATGACCATTAAAACATCCCTGGCCGCACTAGAAAAACAGGATCTGATCATCCGAAAACGCCAGGGTGCCGGTCATCCGAACCGGATCTATGTGAAATTCCCGGAAAAAGCATTCTGCCAGACAGACAACATTCTTTCCGTAAGACAGACAGAAAACTGTCCGGCTGACAGACAGGATTCTTTCCCTGAGACAGACAGAAAACTGTCCGGTAATAAGAAAGAGAGAAATAAGAACGATTTATCAAAAAGAGAGAGTCAGGAGAAACGCTCTCCCTATGGAAAATTTCAAAATGTATTCCTGTCAGAAAAGGAACTGGAAGAAGTCAGACAGTCGGTTTCAGACTGGCAGGAATATATCGAACGGTTATCCGGCTACATGGCTTCCACCGGAAAGCACTACCAGAACCATGCAGCCACCATCATCAACTGGGCAAGGCAGGACAATCCCCCTTCCCGGCAAAGCATTTACGAAAGTGAGGAGTACGAAACATTATGAAAAAGTTTACAGAAGAACTGACCAATAAGGAACCAAACAGAGAATTGCAGTCGGATGAATATTTTCATGACTCCGACCACCTGATTTACTGCGCCAAATGCCATACACCCCGGCAGGGCAGGTACACCTTGCAGGGCAGGGTATTCATGCCGCCCATCCGGTGCAAATGCCAGCAGGAACTCTATGAACAGGAAGAAACCAAACGGAAACTGCTGGAGAAACAGGCAGAAATCGAACGGATGAAAGCCAGCGGGTTACAGGATAAGGCACTTTATGATTATACATTTGACAAAGATAACGGCATCAACCCGGAGATGGCATACGCCCACAAATATGTGGAGAACTGGGAAGATATGAAAGCCAATTCCTCCGGTCTTCTCCTCTGGGGAAATGTCGGTACTGGGAAATCCTTCTTTGCAGGCTGCATTGCCAATGCCCTTCTGGAAAAAGGTGTTCCGGTGCTGATGACAAATTTTTCCCGGATCCTGAATACCCTGAGCGGAATGCATTTTGAAGACAGGAACCAGTTTATCGACAGTCTGAACCGATATAGCCTGCTGATCATTGATGACCTTGGGATTGAACGGAATTCTGAATTTGCCCTTGAACAGGTATTCAATGTGATCGACAGCCGTTACCGCAGCAAAAAGCCACTGATCGTAACGACCAACCTCACCTTGGAAGAATTGAACAAGCCAACTGACATGGCGCACAGCCGAATCTATGACAGGATTTTGGAACGCTGTGCTCCCATCCGAATCAACAACCGCAATATCCGAAAGGACAATGCCTCTGCAAATCTACATGAAGCGAAAAAAATATTGTTGTAATGACATTCTGTATCAAAAATAACAGAAATTGGTGCCATATGATACCCATAATCACTTAGCGGCGATACTGCTCTCTCCATTGATGCACATTGATTGAATGTATCGCTGCTATTTCCAGAAAAATCAGTACCAGTTATGAAAAATCAAAACCAAAAAAGCCCGGAAACGGGCATAAAAAAGGAGGTGCCAGACATGGCAGATAAAAAGACTATGATACCGGAAGAAAAAGCACTTTTACAGGCAAAGCACCGGCAGGAGGAAGCCGAAGCAAGAAACCGAAAAAAAGAACGGAATGCCAGAACACACAGATTGATCCAGGAAGGGGCTATTCTTGAAAGCGTTGCTCCGCATGTCCGGGAGATGGATTTAGATCTCTTGAAACGGGAACTTCTGATCCGGTTACGAGGGCTGTAGATACCGAAATTCTACTCCCGAAGGGCGCACTTACTCACCACCTGATAAATCAGGCAGTGGTATCCCCTTCGGGGCTCGTGCGCTCTGGCGAGGGCTTTATCCGCTGTTGCAGGCAACATCGAAAGGAGGTGCCAGATATGGCAATTTATCATATGCAAGCTAAAGTCGTCAGCCGTGGTTCCGGTCGGTCTGCTGTTGCTGCTTCTGCTTATATGAGCTGTAGCCGCATGTACAATGATTACGATGGCATTCAGCATGACTACACCAGAAAGCAGGGTCTGATCTATCAGGAAGTGATGCTTCCTCCAATGGCTCCATCCAAATGGATTGACCGGGAACAACTCTGGAACGCTGTGGAAGAAACCGAAAAGACCAAAGACAGCCGACTGGCAAGAGAATTTGTTGTCGCACTCCCTGTTGAGTTGGATAAAGACAGCAATATTTCTCTTCTTCAGGATTTTATTAAAAAGAATTTTGTAGATATGGGGATGTGTGCTGATTTTGCTATTCACGATACAGATGGTCACAATCCCCATGCACACATTCTTCTTACTGTCCGCCCACTAAATGAAAATGGAACATGGCAGTATAAAACCGAAAAAGAATATCTCTGTATCAAAGATGGAGAAGAAAAAGGATTTACTGCTTCTGAATTTAAAACTGCTCAGAAACAGGGATGGGAAAAGCAATATCGCTATAAAGTTGGGAAAAAGAAAGAATATCTGACTTCCTCTGTTGCACAGGAAAAAGGATATGAACGGATTGATAAACACCCCAAAAGTAGCCGATATGGCAGACAGAATCCTATTTCCGAACAATGGAACAGTGATGAACAACTTTGCATCTGGCGGGCAAACTGGGCAGATGCCGTAAATAAAATGCTTGCACGTAATCAGATAAATGCTACCATTGATCACCGCAGCTTTGCAGATCAGGGAATCACCGAACAGCCAACTATCCATGAAGGCTACATTGCCCAGAATATGGAAAAGAAAGGCATGATAGCAGACCGCTGTGAAATCAACCGTCAGATTCGTGCGGATAACAAAATGCTCCGAGAATTAAAAGCAAAAGTAGCAAAACTGGCTGAAGCTGTAGAAAAGTCTGTTCCGATAATTGCAGAAACACTGGAAGCAATCCGAAATCACATGATTTTTACACAATATCATTTGCTCCACAATGAGATGCAAAAAGAAGTGATCCATGACTGGATGAATCATTTTAATCCAATACTGAATAAATACAACACCGTTAAAAAGAAACTCAAAGCTAAAGTTACGGAACGGAAAGAACTGAATGTGCAAAAGGATAAAACCAGTATTTTGAATCCCATCCAGCATATAAAATTAAATCAGCAGCTTACCACTATTACCGAAGAAATCGAAGAACTGAAATCAAGGAAAGAGCAGCTAATCTTCCAGGCAGAATGCTCTACCGATAAAGATATGACAAATCTATCCAAGAAATATGACCAAATGAATAACAATCTTAATGTCCTGGATTTTCAGGACATCTCGCTCCAAAAACAGCTTGAAAAAGACGCCGCCGCTTTCCGTGAAGAAAAATTTCGTCCTGAACCAGAACAATATACCGAGTTACTGGATACCAGAATCCAGATACGTCCTGATTTCCGGGATAAGCTGATTGAACAGCTCAAAGGTACTTTTGGTAAGTATTATGACTATCACCGTCGTGATATTGCAGCCGATGAGGTGGATTATCTCAATGTGGAGGATCCTGATGTTTTCTCCCATCGTGCATGGGAACTTGAATATCAGAGGAAACAGGAAATACGGCGAAATCAGCCTGCTCGGACTAAGAAAAAGTCATATGATATGGAATTGTAACCGGCTCTGAATAGAAAATATGTTCTTACAAATCTCTTGTTCAAAAATGATTTTTTTCAAAAAAGCGTATGGATCTAAAACTTCCATACGCCTTTTTATATTCCGCTCTTCAAATCGTCTAAAAGTTGACTAAAAATATATCACCGTTCATATGATGCAATAATTTCTTTGCTATCTGCTGTTTTATAATCAATTGTTCCCAAATTACCAATCAAATCAAATGTCATATCTGCATTAACCTGCAATTCATCTTCAAGCTTGGCTGCAGACGGCTCATCTTTTAGAAAAACTGTTAATCCATAAGGCTCTGTTTCAGACTGTATCTCTATACTGTCATATGAGTATCCCTCCGGATACTCTTGACCGCTTACAATATTTATAACATTTGAAAGTACAGTTTACAAGGGACTACACAGGGTAGGTATCTGACGGGAGGGGTGCCGCCAGTCAGATTTTCCATGTGATGTTCAAGCTGTCGCTTGTGGCGGCTATGGTGGTGATCATCAAATCCACCACACGCCGCTTGTCATCAAAAGATACATTCTCCCAGGTATCGAGGTAGCCGGAAATCTGGCTGACCTGTTCCGGGCTGATGGCCTCCACAGTCAACTCCGCTATCCTTGCCAGAAGTTCCTGCTTGCGCCCGTCCAGTTCCGCTATCTTCACATTCACATAGGAGAACAGGACATTGTTTGCCCCCGTCAGACTGTCCACCAGCTTTTCAATCTCGCTGTCTACATGGGCAAGTTCCACTTGCAGGGCGGTGATTTTCGGGTTTGCCTTTGCCGCTTTCTTTTTTCCTGTCAGCGTCTTGTAGCTTGCCAGCTTCTTTACCATCTGCTGATAAACAACCGCTTCCAGTTCCGAAGTGATGATTTTCCCACAGCCAGGACAGCTTTTATTGTCCAGCCGTTTCGTGCAGCGGAGATACTGTTTGCCGGAGGGATTGTAGATACTCATAAGAGCATACCCGCAATTCCCGCACTTGATTTTTCCTGCCAGCCATGTGTGGGTGGCTTTCCGGGCAGACTGGATTTTCATGTTGTTCATCAGCTTCTTGCGGCAGGTCAGCCAGGTGTCGGAGGGGACGATACCCTCATGGGGAGCCAGTACCAGCATTTGGTCTTTTAAGTCGTTTTTCTTGCTGGCCTTTACATCTCGCCCTTGATACAGATAGCAGCCGTTCATGCCCGTAAAATCGGCAACGTCATTGACAATGACTGTACCTTGACTTTTGAAAAATTCGTACACATCAAGGTCTGCCTGCACATAGACAGGATTGCGTAACATCTGCGCCAGCGTGGGGCGTATCAGCTCTTTGCCATGGAACAAAATCCCCTGTTCGGCAAAGTACCGGGTAATGTCCCCGTAGGAAGTTGTGGGCTGGGCGTACATCTCAAACATCAGCCGGATATTGGCCGCTTCCTCCGGGTTTACCACCAGCTTCTTTGTGTTGATACCGTCCATCTTGATAGGCTCCGTATGGAAGCCGTAAGGGGCTTTCCCGCCCATCTTAAAGCCCCGCTGACTGCGGGAGTAGTAAGCGTCCGTTACCCGCTTCTGTATCGTTTCCCGTTCAAGCTGGGCGAACACGATACAGATATTCAGCATGGCCCGTCCCATCGGCGTGGAGGTATCAAACTTTTCCGTAGAGGACACAAACTCCACATTGTACTGCTGGAACAGCTCCATCATGTTGGCAAAGTCCAGAATGGAACGGCTGATACGGTCGAGCTTGTAAACCACGACCTTTGCAATCAAGCCCCGCTTGATGTCCCGCACCAGTTCTTGAAACTTCGGACGGTCTGTGTTCTTGCCGCTGTACCCTTTGTCTGTGTATTCCTTGCAGTTACCGCCTTTCAACTCGTATTTGCAAAATTCAATCTGGCTTTCAATGGAAATGCTGTCCTTTTTGTCTACCGATTGTCTTGCATAGATTGCGTCTATCCGATTGTTCATATTGTCGCTCCTTTTCTTAAAAAAGAAACGGAGCTGCTGACAGTTCTATTATACCGCCAGCAGCCCCGCAAATCAATGATGGGTTTGGAAAACCTTATGTCCCGGCTTCCTCACTCTCCCGCTTGTCGGCGTACTTGCGGAACACCTCATAAAGCTGCTGTTCCAGTTCCCGGCGTTTGGCTGCTTCCTGTTCCGGCGTGAACACCGGGGAGAGATTTTCCAGTGTGATTTCCTTTCCCTGAAAAGTCACGATTTCGATTTCCTTTTTGTATCTGATATTACTTATAAGATCACCTTTCCTTTCCATGCTGCCGCTGTTGCCGTTTCAGTTCCGCTAAAATCTCCGGCGGGATACGGTCAACCAGCCGCCGCATATCGTCCAGTTCGCTTTTTAACTTCGCCCGTTCCATCGTGTCATTCATCTTGCCTTTTTCGCTGGCCTTTGCCCTGACTTCCAGCTTTTCATTTTCCGCTAACAAGTCATTGATTGTGACCTTGTATTTTTTCAGTTGCCCGGAGAAGTTCTCCATCTGCGGAAACCACTTTTTCAGCATGGAGAGGGCTTCCTCTTTCTTCTTTCCGGCGTTCAGCGGGGTAATGCCGGAGAGAACCGCTTCAATGGCCCTCGCCTGTTTGGAGAGGTTGACCGCCTGTTTGAACAGCCGGGTGGGGATATGCTTCCGGCCCGTCTTGCTGGCGCTTTCCCCACGCTCCAGGTCGGGGTACTGCTCCACCATACAGGCGTGAAAATCGTCCTGCCACTTCGTCAGATTGGCCCGGTTGCCGATAATTTCTTTGGCGCACAGGCGGTTGTCCTTTGTCAGCGGCACAAAGACCAAGTGCAGATGGGGCGTTTTTTCATCCATGTGTACCATAGCCGAAACGATGTTCTCCCGGCCCACCCGGTCAATGAGGAAGTCCGCCGCCCTCTGGAAGTAGGCCGCTATCTCCTTTGGGGACTTGCCCTTGAAAAACTCCGGGCTGGCGGTAATCAGCGTGTCCACAAACCGAGTGCTGTCCTTGCGGGTGCGGCATCTGGCCTGCTCGATGCGGCTCTGAATGAAATGGTAGTAGCGGCCATCCGGCTTGACGATGTGGAAATTGTACTTGCTCCGGCTGGTGTCAATGTCCGGGTTGCTGGCGTACTGCTCCTTTTTCCGTTCATGGTGGGCTTCCAGCGGCCCCGCCGGGTGGCCCTTGTGCTTCTCAAATCGCAAAATTGCGTGTTGTGCCATTGAACTCCTTTCCCCATTCCATTCCTTTCCGGCGGGTTTTCCCGCCGAAAATATCTCTGATAGGATTGGAATGGAATGAATGTAAATAGATGGTTTTAATCTCTGTATTTCTATATACCGTCAGATTTCCGTACTTCAAGAGGATTGATTTTCGTACTCGCCAAGTACGGTTTTCAGCCCTCCGGCGTACCATAACCGGATTTCTTGAAGTCGGTGTTTGGAACCGCTTCATAGGATTTCGGGTAAATGCGGTTGGGTTTTCCACAGCCCTGTTTCTGGATTTCCACCAGCCCCGCATACTGCAACTCCCGCAGGGTGTTGACCGCTTTCTGCCGCCCGCAGCGGAGCAAAGCGACCACCTCGCAGATGGGGTAGTACAGGTAGACCCGCCCGTACTCGTCCGCCCAGCCGTTCTTCCGGGACAACTCCGCCCGGCGCAGGACAAAGGCATACAGCACCTTCGCTTCGTTGCTCAAGGGCTGGAATGTGGGTGCTTCAAAAAGGAAATTGGGGAGCCGGGTGAAACTGAACGCCTTTTCCGGCTGGTGAATATAAATCGTGTTTGTCATAGCGTGTTTTGTGGACGGTTAGAGGCCCGTTTTCCGGGGCGAATGATAAATGATACCAGCCGCCCCGGTTGAGGGCTTGCGGAGCCTTGCAAATCAAGGCTTTTCCCGCTCTTAACTGTCCACAGCAGACCTCCTTTTCCGTTCACTTTCTGTTTTCTGCCGCCTGTGAACTCTGGCGGCGCAGTCCGGGCAGTATTTGCCCCGGTTGGACTTCGGGACGAACACACCGCCGCACTCCGCACAGCGTTTCAAGTCCCTGTCCCGGTAAATCTCCGCTTCCAGCGTCCTGTCCAGCGGCAAGACCGCCCAGCGGAACCACTTGCAGCAGACGGAGAACGAAATCATCTGCGGACAGGCGCAGGTGTCGCCATCGTCCAGCGCAAGGCAGTTTCCGTCCTCGCAGTTGCAGCACTCCCGGCGTATCAGGCCGCTGGCTCGTCTCTTCTGGGGCGGGGTTATGCGGTAGGGGGAGCCGTCCGGCCTGTGTTCCAGCGGCGGCAGGTGTTGATAGGGTCTTTTGCTCATGCGTCCCTCCGTTTTCTTTGGCGTGTTCTGTTTCCAAGGTGCTTGTCCATCGATGAACTATCCCAAGTCTACACCTTTTTGACCGCCTGTGCCGTATATCCAAGAGGTAGGAAATCAGCCTGAAAAACTCCCTATTTCCACGCTCTCGGATTTGTGATATAATCAAAAAAAGATAAAAGACAAATTCAGGTTTCTGGTCTTCTTGCACAAAATAAAGGAGGAGCTATTATGCAAATTGTTTATATTCCAAGCGAATCAATGTCTGTTCAAGGTAAAAAAGATGAAATCTATAAAAGATATGGGAAAGACTGGAATATTAGAGAACAGGGAGGAGGTAACGGAAATTGGTTGTTGACCAGAAAAAGTGATGTGCTTGTAGATGGAAAAAGTTATCGTACTTTTGTACTTGAACACTACGGTAAATCCAAGCTGACAGCGAAGCTTGTTGATAAATTTCGTGAAGATGTAGCAAATGGTAAAATAAAACTGTAAATGCCTATGCCGTTATGCTATGAGCATAGTACATAGCATAACGGCTTCTCTTTCGTTGAGCTAGCAAGGAGGGTGAATATGTCTTTATCCATACAAGAGCGATTAAAAGACCTACGTGTGGAGCGTGGCTTGACGCTGGGGCAGCTTGCGGAGCAGACCGGGCTTTCCAAGTCTGCGCTGGGCAGTTACGAAACGGAAGACTTCAAGGACATCAGCCACTATGCCCTTATCCGGCTGGCGAAGTTTTACGGTGTGACCGCTGATTATCTGCTGGGGCTGTCTGAAATGAAAAATCACCCAAACGCCGATCTTGCAGACCTGCGTTTGAGTGATGAAATGATTGACCTGCTGAAAAGCGGGAGGATAGACAATACCCTGCTGTGTGAGCTGGCGGCGCACCCGGATTTCCCCCGGCTGATGGCTGACCTTGAAATCTATGTGAACGGAACGGCACTGAAACAGGCGCAGGGTGCAAACGCCATAGTGGACACGATGAGCGCAACTGTTATAAAAAAGCATAATCCTGGCATGAGTGATACGCAGTTAAGACAGCTTATCACCGCCCATATTGATGAGGACGAGTTTTGCCGCTATGTGATACAACGGGACATAAACGGGATTGCCCTTGCTCTGCGGGAAACACACAAGGACGATTTTTTCAGCGTCCCAGAGGATAACCCGCTAAAAGAAATGCTGGAAACTGCTGGTGAAATCGTCAGCCAGGACAGCGACACGGAACAAGCGTACTTGGCGTTTATCTGCAAACGGCTCAAGCTGAATTTTAGGAAGCTGTCAGTAGAAGAACGGAAGTGGCTGAAAAAGATTGCGGAAAAATCCGACTTGCTGAAGAATCCAAAACCGCAGAGAGGACGAAGATAAAAAATGCCTGAACGGCGGTTCTGGTTTTTCAGAACCACCATCCAGGCATTTTGTTTAGTAATAGAAAAAGGTGCAGTTGATTATTGCGTATTGTCAATCTCTCTCAAACCGGGTAGTAAAAATACGGCAAGCGCAACGATGATAATGCCAATTCCGCAAATGACAAACCATTTCTCAACTCCCAGCCGCTCCGCCAGAGGCCCGGAAATGACAAGGCCAAACGGCATGGCGAGGGAAGCGGCGCTTGTCAGTAGAGAAAAAACTCTCCCCAGATATTCTGGTTTGACCGTTTCTTGAAAAATCGCATTTTGCACACCGTAAAATGGAGCGGAAATTCCCATAACAGTACAGCACACAACAAAGACAAGAAATGCGTCTGGCGGCAAAAGCCCGGAGAGCATATTGCTAACGCCCATCAGGAGAACGGAAAGACCGATGGTGTACCGCCGTTTCTTAAAACCGCCCCAAATGCTCAGAATGACTCCGCCAAGCAGCATACCAACCGCAAAAGCAATTTCAGCGGCAGAGGCATGGGCCGGTGTTCCTTTGAAGTATGACATACAGATGAGAGGAAAAAGCGTACTGATTGGCATATAAAAGAACATATAAATTACACCAATCCAGAGCAGAGCAAAGAGGCCCCTGTTTTGCTTTAATACCACATACCCCTCTTTCATATCCTGTAAAAACTGTTGTCTTTTCGTTTCTGGACATAGTTCAGGCGTTGGTATGGACGAAATCGCAACAGTCACACAGGCAAGGATTGCACCCACAATATCTAACAATATAATTGCATTAAGAGGCCAAACAGCATATAAAAACGCTGCGGCAGCTGGACTGATAATCGCACTTACTGCTTGCATGGTCTGCGTGTAACCAGCGCATTTTGTAAGTTCCTCTTTTGGCACAATCATAGGTGTTGCTGCGCTGAATGCTGGAGAATGAAAAGCAGTTCCCGCACTTCGGATTAACAGGACAACCATAATAGACCATACGGGCAATTCCATGTAAAACGCCACCAGCGCCAGAATACCGCCAGCGGCGGCAATTATCAAATCCGCACCAATCATTACGCTTTTACGGCTGTGCCGGTCAACAAAAGCACCTGCAAACGGGCCTAAACAGGCTTGCGGCAAAAATCCAATCAGTGTTGCCGCCGTCAATATGATTGCAGAATTAGTTTTCGCAACCAAATAAAAGATAATGGCCATTTGCAAAATACCGCTGCTAATAAAGGATATTGCTTGTCCGGCAAGAAGTGTAAAATAAGTTTTTCTCCATGAATTGTTGTTTTGGGTCATAATGCGAACCTCCTTTTTTATTGCATTGTTCCTTTGTTTCTGCAATCACGACCACCGGCTTAGCCGGTGGTTTGCTTTGACCCTATAAGGGTCTGTTACCGGCACTGGAGTCTAAAGAC
>NZ_JAJQXX010000008.1 GCF_028767025.1 Blautia sp. XA-2221 | reverse complement strand
AAAATACGATAAAACAGAGCAATGCGGAAACTGTTCTTCCATCATTGCTCTGCTGTGAATTTTTCTTATCTCATATATGTTTTCAGCGCCTCATAGACAAATTTCTGTCTTGACTTATATGCCCCTACCTGATTGCCTGTATCTGACTGAAGGGCATGATAGATATTATCAAGAGTTACCGGTCTTTTTGTCTTTTTCAGAACCCGGGCAACTGAACCTTCCCCGCCCTGATGAAGGATGTTAATAAACATTCCTACTGACCTGACTTCTGTGACATGATATTTCTCGCGAATTATCGCTTCCATTTCTCCTATTTGCTGGTACATCAGCTGATCCTGACATTTGATACCTGTAGGAGAGCTGATCAGCTTGACCATGATCCGGGCTCTTCCTGATTCCTCCGGAAGTCTGTAAGAAGACCAGTCTTTTATGTTTTTCACATCATTCCACACATAATTTTTCGGGTCATATTTTGCATATTCTTTAGCGCTCATAGTTTCATGGATCAGAAGAAGCAGCCTTCTTGCTTCATTTGCATACCACTGGCCTGCGCCAATGGTGATTGCATGTTCTGCTCCACTGTTGGTATATGCTTCTGTGAAATCCGTATAATCCTGTCTTCCGTAAACCTGACCTCCGGTTTCCACTGCGTACAGGATTTTCTTCATAACATCTTTCTGAGCAGAATTATATTTTGAATGGTTGCCGCTGTCACCGGAGTCTCCTGCGCCAGTTTCTGTTTCTTGGCTCTGCACCAGATTTGAAGTATACTTTACACCGCCGCTTAATCTGTATGAACGAATACTGTATATATACTTAGTACTTGGAGAAACCTTCATATCTGCCAGCGATTTTCTGTCTTTTTTCACATCTGCCACAAGCGTCCAGCTTTTTCCTGCAACTTTCTTGTATACTCTGTAGCCATCTGCTCTTGATACTGGATTCCAGGATACATTAACTCTTTTTTCTGATACAGCTTTTGCTCTGATAGAAGCCGGAGCCAGGGGACGGGTGGATGCGATTGCTGTTGTATATCCACTGTAAACATTCTTGCCGTTTTCTTTGCGGTAAGCCCGGACAGCATACTGGTATGACTTTCCGCTTGGAAGATTACGATCCAGATATGATGTAACTTCTCTGCCGACTATCTTAATGCGCTGGAACGGCTTTTTTACAGACTCTCTTCTGTAGATCGCATATCCCTGAGCCATAGAGGACGGCTTCCAGCTGATCTTAAGAGCCACTGTAGAAGAGGCATCGATTTTTACTGAAATCTTCTCATTTCTAATACTTGCAGCGCTTACCGGAACTTCCGTACAAAAAACAGTGGTAGCCAGCATAACTGCGGCCAGAAGAAATGCCGCACATCTTTTTCCTATTGTTTTCATTCAACCCTTCCTTTCTCAAGATGAATTCTGAATGTATTTCCTGCTGGCAGCTCTGTCTGACGCCAGCCTTTCTTTTCTATTTTACGGAAAGATTGAAGAAAAAGCAAGCTTTTTTTACAAATTATTATGATTTTATTACATTTTTATTACTTTGAAATATTATTTATCACAGATACCTGACGTTTGTTATCTCTCATCTCCCACAAAAAACAAAGCCATTGTGCCCGGACCGGAATGAGCGCCGATCACTGCGCCTACATAATTGATGATCTCTGTCTTTACCTGATATGTTTCTTTTATTTTATCTGCCAGATACTGAGCCTCTTCCAGACAGTCCCCATGACTGATAAACACGGTATCACAAGAAGAAGCATAGGTTCCGATTTTTTTGTCCATCAGAGCAGCCAGCTCCAGAAGAGATTTTTTGCGCCCCCGTACCTTTCCTATGGGAATCAGCTTCCCTTCTTCGTCCACATGCAGAATCGGTTTGATATTCAGCATACCGCCCAGGACTGCTGCTGTTTTTGACACACGCCCTCCCCTGTGCAGATGATCCAGATCATCCACGGTAAACAGATGTACGATATTTTTCTTATGCTGTTCTGTCCATTCTGCCACTGTATCCATATCCTGGCCGTCTTCCTTCCTCTTCTGCGCCAGATAAACCAGAAGCCCCTGCCCCAGAGATGCGCTGAGAGAATCTACGATCGTGATCCTGCGATCCGGATACTCTTCCAGAAGTTCTTCTGCCGCGATCCGGCAGCTATTGCAGGTTCCGCTGAGACCGGAGGAAAAAGCAATATGCAGAATGTCTTTTCCCTCTTTCAGATATGGCTCAAACAGTTCTTTTGCCTCTTCCGGATTCACCTGAGCAGTTGTTGGCATGGAACCTGTTCTCATTTTCTTATAAAATTCAGATTCCTCCATAAAGTTCTCATGAGTATAATGCGTTCCATCTATTGTATAACTGAGGTACATACAGCCCACCCCATGTTCTCTGTAATAATTTTCCGGCAGATCTGCATTGTTATCCGTTGTGATCACATAATTCTTCATGTTTTCCCCTCCATTTTATAGATCATAACATCAGGCTGTCTTAATATGCTCCGCTGTTACGGAAGCCGTTCTGTGCATTTATCATACCATTACAGTTCGATATGTGCAACAAAAATGAAAAAGAACTGACAATACCTTTATAACACTTTCAGCGATTCCTGAAGCTGATTGTCCTCCTCATGCGTAATCTCCTCCTGATTCAAAAGCTCCGGATCCGGTTTCACCTCCACATCCGGTTTGATGCCCACTTCATTAATGGAGTGTCCTTTTGGCGTGTAGTAATTGGAAACCGTAAGCTTTACCGCGCTTCCGTCACTGAGGGGTCGAAGCTCCTGAACCACGCCTTTTCCATAAGTAACAGTTCCCACGATCGTGCCGATTCCATAATCCTGGACCGCTCCGGCAAAAATCTCCGAAGCGCTGGCGCTGTTTTCGTTTACCAATACCGCAAAAGGCATATCCAGTGGTGTTTTGCCTTCTGATCTTTCCTCACTGCGGTTTCCGTATTTATCTTCCGTATATACGATCAGCCCTTCCGGAAGAATACTGTTTAATATTTCACATACAGAAGTCAGAAGTCCTCCCGGATTTCCTCTCAGATCCACCACCAGTTTCTCCATTCCCTGTTCCTTCAGCCCGGAAAACGCTTTCTCGTACTGAGCCGGAGTCACGTCTGTAAACTCAGATATCCTGATATATCCCACCTGATTTTCAAGCATCTCACTGAATACAGAAGGAAGCTCCACATTTGTGATCTCTACAGTCACTTCCATGGCTTTTTCCACATTCTGTCTGTGAACGGTCAGAACCACTTTTTCCTTTCCGCTTTCTCTGATCATGTCCACAACTTCTGAGACATCCTTTTCCGTGATATCTGTGCCGTCAATACCGCTGATGATATCTCCGGCCTTCAGCCCTGCCTTGTCCCCCGGACCTTCTTCGTAACATTCCACGATCCGGACGCCGCCTTCCTTATTTTTCTGCATTGCAATACCAATTCCCACATAGGCTCCCATAGTGGAAGAATTCTCCTGCTCATATTCCTCTGCCGTGTAGTATCTGGAATAGACATCTCCCAGACCATATACCAGACCTGTATAAAGCCCCTCTGCAAGTTTTTCCTGATCTACTTCCCCCAAATACTCTTCATCGATCAGATGTTCCAGAAATTTCAACTTGCGTACATGCTCCGAATCCGAAAGAACTCCGTCATACTGAAGGCGATAGCCCAGATATCCGCCTGCTCCCACTGCCAGAGAAAGTGCAACGCCTGCAGCAATTCCTTTTATATACTCTTTATTTTTCATTGATATTCCTGCCCCCTGTAAAAACAAACGGCACAATGCTCTCTTTCCGCTGAAAGACAAAGCCTTATGCCGCTTGTTCATTTCTCTTTATTTTCAAAAATCATTTCCGGAAAAATCCGGACTTTTTATGTATACTGACTGTGCCGGGATACTTCTCCTTATACCCGAAGATGTTTTCTGGTTGTCAGGAAGCTTCCAATCAGACCGATTCCAATTCCCAGTGCAAGGCCAATAGGAACAAGTGCTTTATAAATCTCTGTTACCGGAATAAACGCAACAATGCCTGTGAGAACATTAAATCTTGTCAGTATATACTCTATCGCTGAACTATAAACAAAATACAGAGCTATCAGAGGAATCGCTGCGCCTACAATACCGAGAACAATACCTTCCATCACAAAAGGCGCCCGGACAAACCCATCTGTGGCTCCTATATATTTCATAATTCCGATTTCTTCCTTACGGACAGAAATACCAACGGAAACCGTATTGCTGATCAGGAAAACAGAAATCAGCAGAAGCACTATGATAATTGCCATAGAAGCGTAGGACACAAGACGGTTAAAGCTTCCCAGAGTTTTTGCCGCCTCCTCTGACTGATTTACCTCGCGCACATGCTCCAGCCCCTGAATAAAATTAACCAGCTCTGTCTGCTTTTCAATCTGATTCATGTAAACTGCATAGTTGGCAGAGTTTACAAGTGGATTGTCATCCCGGAATCCCTCTGCGGCCTCAGATCCGTCAAAATATTTTTCCTTATATTCATTCCACGCCTCATCTGCAGAGGTAAATACGATTTCCTGCACTTCCGGGCGCTGTCTGATCTGCTCGCCGATCATATCAATCTGTTCCTGGGTTGTTCCCTCGTCAAAAAATACTGTGATCGGCACTTCCTGCTCTACTTTGTGAGCAATATTATCCACATTGTTTACAATAGAATAAAAAATACCTACAAGAAAGATACATGCCGCCATTGTAAGAATTGACGCAATGGAAAACATCCAGTTTCTTTTTATATTTTTAACACCCTGTTTCAGGGTAAACCATATGGTACTAGGCCTCATGATATCCTCCTTCTTTCTCATCGCTGACAATGACGCCCTCATGCATGGTAACAACACGTTTTTTCATGGAGTTTACAATTTCTTTATTATGGGTTACTACCAATACAGTCGTTCCGCGCTCGTTGATCTCTGCCAGAAGATTCATGATCTCCTCTGCTGTCTGGGGATCAAGATTTCCGGTCGGCTCATCTGCAAGCAGAATATCCGGACGATTTACAAGCGCTCTGGCAAGAGCCACTCTCTGCTGCTCACCACCGGAAAGCTCATCCGGATAGGATTTATATTTCTCTGCAAGTCCAACCTCCATAAGCACTTCAGGAACACGCTTACGGATCACCTTTCCCGGCCTTCCGATCACACGCTGGGCAAAAGCTACATTTTCATATACATTTCTGTCTTTAAGCAGACGGAAATCCTGGAATACAACGCCAAGTTTTCTTCGGTATTTGGCAACTCTGCTGTGTTTCATTGTTTCCAGACGCTCACCGCTTACGATCAGCTGACCGCTGGTACTGTCAAGTTCTTTCATCAGAAGCTTGATCAGAGTTGACTTACCGGACCCGCTGCTTCCTACTACAAAAACGAACTCTCCTTTATCCACATGTAAGTTCGCATGACTGACAGCCGGAAGACCTTTTCCGTATGACTTACTTACATCAATCAGATCTATCATATGTTCCTCCTTTTAGAACAAACCATTGCTTTCTCTTCACAGAAAAATACTGCCATGGGATTCCGGCAGTATCAGTTTGCATCCCGCAAATAAGCATTTTAATGTTTTTGTAACAATGTTGTAACATACTTCCGAAAGAATTTCAAGTGTTTTTTTGAAATCCAAAAGATTTTCATAAAATTTTTACATTAATTTATTGTTTAAGAATGGGGAGAATTCCAAAGAATCCTCCCCTACTGTTTATATGGAACCAGATGATAACTGCTCACATGATACTGTTGCACGCCGAGGTAAAACAGCAATCCCATATGTTTTCCGCATCAGTATTCCAGTGTCTCCATATATTTCATATATCTTACAACCATAAGAGCAATCTTGAATGTAATGGCATCCTCAAACACTCTCAGGTCAAGCCCTGTGCTTTTCTGAAGTTTGTCAAGACGGTATACCAATGTATTTCTGTGAATGTAAAGCTGTCTTGATGTCTCAGACACGTTCAGGCTGTTCTCAAAGAATTTGTCAATTGTGACAAGTGTTTCTTCGTCAAAATCATCCGGAGATTTATTTTCAAAAATTTCTTTGATGAACATTTTACAAAGCGGTATCGGAAGCTGATAGATCAGTCTGCCAATTCCCAGGGAACTGTATGCGATCACATCCCTGTCACCGAAAAAGATTTTTCCAACATCCAGAGCCATTCTTGCCTCTTTATAAGATCTGGAAACCTCTTTCAGCTCACAGACAATTGTTCCGTATGCGATATGAGTGCCGTTCTCCAGACCAAAGCCCAGTGTGTCAAGAATCGCATGAGCCAGCTTATCCATATCACTGTAGCCTTCTCCGTCTTCAAGCTGTTTCACGATAATAATGCTTCTCTCATCCACTGCCGTAATAAAATCTTTTGTTTTTCCGCCGAAAAAGCTCTTTACCGCTTCCATTGCATTGTGGTCTTTTTCCTGCTGAAGCTCCATGATCATAACAACACGGCGTACGTCCGCATCAATATGAAGTTTCTTGGCACGGTTGTAGATATCCACCAGCAAAAGATTATCAAGAAGAAGATTTTTGATAAAGCTGTCCTTATCAAAACGTTCTTTATAAGCAACGATCAGATTCTGCACCTGGAACGCTGCCAGCTTGCCAACCATATAAGTGTCCTCATCGTCGCCATGTGCAACCAGAATATATTCCAGCTGATAATCGTCGCACACCTTAAAATACTGAAATCCTTTTACAAGCTGACTGTCAGCCTGAGATTCTACAAACGCCTGCACATCTCCCGGCTGAACTGAAAAATCCGAAAATGTGGATGCCAGAACCTTTCCTTCTGTGTCTATAATACAAAACTCGATTCTGGATATTTCCTTTAACCCTTCCAGTGTATTCTGAAGTACCTGATTTGATATCATCTGCAAACATCCCTTCTCATGCATTCTGCATGTCTCTTCTTTTTCCCATAAAGAAACCTGTACATAAAGGTATTTTAATACAATATCACCAAAATTAAAAGAGGAAATCGTAAATTTGTTACAAATTTTCAGGTGATTTTTGTGTATTTTTCCTATCTTTCTATAAACCCTTCTCCATGGACCTCTCTTGCATCGCCTACAATCACAAATGCTTTGGGATCAATCTCATCAATTTTTTCTTTCAGCTGAACCAGTTCTTTCTTTCCAACCACGCAGTAAAGCATCAGTTTTTCCTGACCGGAATACATTCCCTTTGCAGAAATTCCTGTTACGCCCCGGTCAAGATCATGGATGATCATCCTTGCAATGGCTTCCGGCTTATCCGTAATAATATTCACTTCTTTTGAAAATTTCAGACCTTCGATCAACCCGTCCGATACCTTTGTTACAAGATAAACTGCAATGATGGCATAAAGCCCTTTACGGATTCCGAATACATACATACCCACAAGGACAATGGAACCGTCAATAAACTGCATGATTTGCGCAATGGTATAATGACGCATATATTTCTGGATAATGGCAGCAAGCATGTCCGTTCCTCCGGTTGTACCTCCGCCCAGAAATACCATTCCGATTCCTGCGCCAAGGATGATCCCTCCGTAAACGGAGGAAAGAAGAAGATCATCAGAAAGCTTCCACTCCGGAAGAACTGCCAGCCACATGGTAAGAGTCATATCTCCCACCAGAGCTTTTTTTACAAAAGAAAATCCTTTCAGCTTTGTTGCCAGAATAAAAAGAGGAATATTCAGACTCAGGTTCGTCACCCACAGAGGGACTCCGTTTTCCACAATTCCTCTGGTCCACTCCTTTACCAGAATGGCTGCTCCGGAAAAGCCGCCTGTAACCAGTCCGCATGAATCAAAGCATGCCTTGATCGCAGTTGCCATCAGCCCTGTTCCCAGAAAAATAACCAGATACTCAAGCCATATAGATCTTTTTCCTGCCAGTTTCATATAAAAGCCTCCTCCTGTAGTGATATAACTCTAACGCGATAAAGCGTCCCTTATCCTAAAAGAACGGGAGACGGCCCATGCCGCTTCCCGCTCTTAGTCTGCCCTATTTCTGAGGCATATTTACAAATTTAATAAAATGATAGCTTTCAACAATCTGGAAATACTTGATAATCCTGGGATACAGAGGTTCAGCTGCCTCCCCGAATTTATCCTTTACCAGAAGCGCAATATCTGTCACTGTACGTTTTCCGTCGATCAGAGGCCAGATAAAGCTTCCCTGAGCGTCCAGATGGACTTTGGTAAAACGCGGCTTGTTAAATACAGTCTGGGCGATTTTGTTCATGATCCCTGTGTTTTCCACTTCAAGGATCACTCTGTCCTTCAGATCTGTGTGCCATTTCAGCGACTGATTTTTTTCCGGAATAAGATCCAGATAGTTGATCTGCATACCTTTATCTTTCTTTTTTCTCATCAGGCTTTTCTTTTATTCCATAAGGAGAATTTCAGAAGACCAAGGATCATGAGAGCCATGATCACAACGCCGCCGATATTTCCCAGATTGATAAATGCAGGAATACTGATTCCGGCAACTGCCAGAATAGCCAGGAAAATACCCACAAGTCCCTCTCCGGCGATCATACCCGCGCAGTACAGAGTACCATTGGTAACCTGAGATTCTTTTGTTTTGCTGTCAACATTTTTACGTCTATCCAGGAACATACGAACAATACCACCGATCATAATGGTTGTGTTCAGGTAAATCGGAAGGTAAAGTCCAATTGCAAAAGGCATTACCGGAATTCTTAAGATTTCCAGGCCCAGAGCAAGGAATACACCTACAAATACCAGAGTCCATGGCAGATCTCCGCCCATGATACCCTCAACAATCATCTTCATCAGACCAGCCTGAGGAGCAGGAACCTCTGCAGTGCCATATCCCCATGCAGCGTCAAGAAGATAGAGAACTCCACCGATAGCAAGACCGGAAACAACAACGCCAAGGAGCTCGCCGATCTGCTGTGTCTTCGGTGTTGCACCAAGAAGGTATCCTGTCTTCAGGTCCTGAGAAGTGTCGCCTGCAATAGCAGCAACGATACAGATAACGGAACCGATCGCAATAGCGCCTTTCATTCCGTCAATACCGGTTTCTCCTGTTGCCTTGATGGCAAAAGTAGCAAGAAGCAGTGTGGCAATCGCCATACCGGATACCGGGTTATTGGAAGAACCGATCATACCAACCATACGGGAAGATACGGTTGCAAAGAAGAAGCCGAATACCACGATCATCAGCGCGCCCAGGAAGTTTACCGGGATTGCAGGAACAAACCAGATAATAAATACCATAGCAACGATTCCTGCCAGAATAAAGCCCATAGGAAGATCCTTATCTGTTCTTAAAGTACCGCCGTTCTGGGATCCTTTCATACTCTTCATGGAATCACGGAAGGTAGAAATAATCAGAGGCAGAGATTTAATAAGAGAAATGATACCGCCTGTTGCGATAGCGCCTGCTCCGATGTATTTTACATAGTTTGACCAGATTGCTGCTGCTCCGCCCTCTGCAAAAAGCTGTGAAACAGTTACGCCAGCTTCTGCCGGGTACAGAGAAATATCAGGTCCGAACAGACAGATCAGCGGAATGATCACCAGCCATCCTACAATGGAACCTACGAACATGAAAGAAGCAATTCTCGGTCCAACGATATAGCCAACACCAAGAAGAGCCGGATATACTTCCATACCAATTTCGCCCTTAAAGGATTTAAAAGCAACTGCAACGTCTGCAGGAATCACCTTCAGACCGTCTACGATAAATTTGAATGCAGCTGCAATTCCCATGCCGGAGAATACAGTAGCTGCATTGGAGCCTCCTTCTTCACCTGCAAGAAGCACGTTTGCACATGCAGTTCCTTCCGGATAAAGAAGAGTTGCATGCTCTTTTACGATCAGAGCATTACGAAGGGGTACCATAAAAAGTACACCAAGTATACCGCCGCAAAGTGCGATCAGTGTGATTTCTACAATACCCGGCTTTTCTGTAAGGCCTTCTTCTGCCCACAGAAACAGGGCCGGCATTGTGAAGATTGCTCCGGCTGCAAGAGACTCTCCGGCAGAACCGATCGTCTGCACCAGGTTGCTCTCCAGAATGGAGTTTTTCTTCATAATCACGCGTATAACACCCATGGAAATAACTGCTGCCGGAATAGAAGCCGATACGGTCATACCAACGCGAAGGCCAAGATAGGCATTGGCTGCACCGAATACAACAGCGAGGATCATACCCATGATTATGGATGTCACCGTCATTTCCGGTGTGATTTTTTCAGCCGGAACATACGGTTTGAACTCTTTGTTATTCATTGATTTCCTCTCCCTTTATTTTTATTGCGAACCTTTTTCCATTATACTAATTTACGACAGCATATGCAAGTTGTTTTTATACAATAAATATACAGTTTTATTTTATAAATATGCAACAAAAGCACTGCTCCGCAGATAATCTCTTTACCTGCTTTGCAGTGCTTTTATATTGGCTTATTTCAGAGAAAAATTTTCTCAGATATGCTTATCTTCCGAACTGCATATCGTTGTTTCCGGACTCTGTTTCCCACATTTCAAGCATGTTGATCGGGTCATTGTAGTCTGCCAGCCAACCTTCACGGCAGAAGTCAAATTTACCCTGTTTTCTCTCGTCAAGGAATACAGACCACTCACGGGTTTCCACAGTTACATTGATTCCGATAGCAGCCAGATCCTGCTGGATAGACTCGCCGATCTTAACATTGCCTTCTGCGTCATTTGTCAGATATGTCATGTTGAGCGGAGTTTCTGCAGAAAGCATTCCACTTTCATCGAACTTATATCCGGCACCTTCAAGAAGCTTTCTTGCCTCTTCCAGGTTCTCCTCATATGCGTTCGGATCAAAGTATCCTACAACATCTTCCATCGGATATGTGTAAGCGTCGTCATTTGTACGGAATTCTCCTCCGTTGCCGTCTAACATACCGGTTGGGATAAAGGTGTTTGCAACTTCCTGATCAGCCTGTGCGATTGTGTCAACAATGTACTGGCGGTCAATAAGAAGGTTGATTGCCTTTCTCATATCTGCAGCCTGCTGTATTGTTTTACCTTTGAACAGGTCACTGTTTACATTAAATCCTGCATAGTATGTTCCCAGTGTAGGAATGTTGTGATATTCTTCTTTTTCTTTTGCTGTTGCCATCATGTCTGTTGCGATTGTGTCGATAAACTGCAGGGAACCATCCTCAAATGCATTCCAGATTGCTGTATCGTCTGCACTTAACATGAACTGAACTTTCTCAAGAGAAACCTCATCTGCTCTGAAGTAGTTCGGATTTTTCTCATAAGTCATGGACTCATTGTGTTTCCACTCTGTACATGTCATCGGACCGGAAGTAACGAAGCCGGATTCCACGCACCATGCGCCCGGGTTTCCATCAGCGCCTTCTGCTGATTCCACGCACTGCTGCGGAACCGGATAAAATGCCGGGAATGCACACAGATCAAGGAAATATGCACATGGAGCTTTCAGTTTTACAGTAAAGGTGTTGCCTGAGCCTGCAATATCCAGTGTGTCATCATCTTTTCTTGCAATGATGTCAGCAAGATAGGAGTAGTCTGCACCTGTTTCAGGAGTAACAAGACGGTTCCAGCTGTATACCACATCTTCTGCATTAAGCTCTTCACCGTCAGACCATTTCAGTCCGTCTCTCAGAGTAAAGGTGTAAGTCAGACCATCTTTACTTACCTCACAGCCTTCTGCCAGCTCAGGAACCAGTTTTCCATCTGCATCATAGCTGTACAGACCTGAGAATGCAAGAATTGCAAGGCAGGCGCCGTCTACAGTAGAGTTAAGAGCCGGGTCAAGTTTATTTGGCTCAGATGCGATCTGAAGGCTTAAAGTATTGCCCGGAGCTTTTGCAAATCCGAAATATTTAAAGCCAAACAGGTTTGCATAAATGTTGTCTACATCTGTGCTCTGCATGTACACATCATTGTAATAATACAGCGGAATGATCGCCCATGTGTTCATAAGCTCATCCTCTGCCTCATGCATCAGAGCCTCTCGTTTAACCAGGTCTGTTTCAGATCTGATTTCTGCGATGCGCGCATCATAGTTCTCCCATGCCGGTGCCGCTTCGCTGGATGGTCCATGCTCTTCAGAAGCATATACGGTTGCCCCGCCTACGGTGGTTACTGCCATAGCTGCTGCAAGAGCAAGTGCTACGTGTTTCTTCTTCATAAAAAATTCCTCCTGTCTGGATTTTATTTACAGCTTTCACTGCAGTTTATACAAACACCACACAATTCCTGCACGGTAAATGTATCCTTTTAAAATGTATCCCTTTAAATTGTATGTCCTGATATCCGGGTTTATTTGTTAAAGCATGCTACCATATGTCCGTTTCCTCTGTCTGTCAGAGTAGGGCACTCTTTTGCACAGCGCTCAGTAGCATATTTGCAGCGGGTACGGAATGCACAGCCGGTAGGCATATGCAGAGGACTTGGCACATCACCTTCAAGGATGATACGCTGACGTTCTTTCGCAACCTTAGGATCCGGATAAGGTACCGCACTTAACAGTGACTGAGTATACGGATGGATCGGAGATTCGTTGAGATCGTCTGCATCTGCGATCTCCACGATCCTTCCCAGGTACATAACCGCAATACGGTCGGAAATATGATGAACCACCAGAAGATCGTGGGCGATAAAGAGGTATGCTACTCCCAGCTTCTCCTGAAGCTCCTCGAACATATTGATCACCTGCGCCTGAATGGAAACGTCAAGGGCGCTGACTGCCTCATCACATACAATAAATCTTGGTCTTGTTGCAAGGGCTCTGGCAATACCGATACGCTGACGCTGACCGCCGCTGAACTCATGAGCATAGCGTGTTGCATGCTCTGCATTCAGTCCCACCAGTTCCATCAGCTCCAGGATCCTGTCGCGGCGCTCACCTTTACCGGAATACAGCTTATGTACATCCAGAGGCTCTCCGATAATATCTTCTACTGTCATTCGTGGATTCAGAGAAGAATACGGATCCTGAAACACCATCTGCATTTCCTTACGCATATGGCCAATGCTGTGTTTATCTACTCTTTTTCCGTCAAAAAACACATCGCCGGAAGTAGGTGTATATAATCTCAGAAGAGAGCGGCCTACGGTAGTTTTTCCACATCCGGATTCACCTACCAGACCCAGAGTCTCACCGGGCTTAATGTTAAAAGATACACCGTCTACAGCTTTCAGAGGTGTGTTTTTCATAAAACCTGTCTTAACAGGAAAATACTGTTTCAGGTTGTTGACCTCAACCAGATATTCGCTTTTATTTGTTACATTACTCATTGTTCTTTCCCTCCTGCTGCGCCTCTATCTGCTCCTTCACACTCATCCAGCAGGAAGCAAAATGTCCGTCAGGCATCTGAACTTCCGGTGGAATTTCCTCAATGCAGATTTTCATTGCATTTTCGCATCTCGGACAGAATGCGCAGCCCTTCGGCATGTTCAGAAGGTTGATAGGAGTTCCCGGGATCGGGATCAGTTTCTCTCCCATGCGGTCCACACTTGGAATAGACTTCAGAAGTCCCTTTGTGTACTCATGAGCCGGACGATAGAAAATATCCTCTGCAGTTCCTCTCTCACAGACACGGCCGCCGTACATAACAATGATCTCATCACACATATCTGCAATAACGCCAAGATCATGTGTTACCATGATAATCGCCATACCCAGTTTTTTCTGAAGACTCTGCATCAGTTCCAGGATCTGCGCCTGAATGGTTACGTCAAGAGCAGTTGTGGGCTCATCTGCGATCAGAATGTCTGGTTCACATGCCAGTGCCATAGCGATCATAACACGCTGACGCATACCTCCGGAAAGCTCGTATGGATACTGTTTTACACGTTTCTCCGGCTCGTTGACGCCAACCAGGGTCAGCATCTCAATGGCGCGGTCCATTGCCACCTTGCCTTTGCGTTCTGTATGAAGCTCGATTGCTTCTTTTAACTGATTTCCAATAGTAAATACAGGATTCAGACTTGTCATGGGATCCTGGAAAATAATAGAGCAGCATTTTCCGCGGAATTCTCTCATCTGTTTCTCTGAAAACTGTGTAATATCCTGGCCTTTATAAAGAACCTGGCCTTTTTTGATGCTTCCGTTCTTTTCCAGAATTTGCATAATTGAATATGCGGTAACACTTTTTCCGGAACCGGACTCTCCTACAATTCCCAGAATTTTTCCCCTGTCCAGATTAAAGGAAACACCGTTTACCGCCATAACCTCTCCTCTGTCAGTTTGAAAAGAGGTATTTAAGTCTACGACTGAAAGTATATTCTCACTCATCTTAATCCCTCCTCAGTTTCGGGTCAAAGGCATCACGAAGGCCGTCGCCCAGTAAGTTAAATGCAAGTGTGATCAGACAGATCATGATAGCCGGGAAGATCAGCTTATAAGGATAAGCAGTCAGACCCGCACGTCCCGCATTTGCCAGAGATCCAAGAGAAGGCATCGGAGCCTGTACGCCAAGTCCGATAAAGCTCAGGAAACTCTCTGTAAAGATCGCTGACGGGATCTGAAGAGCGCCTGATACAATAATTACACTGATACAGTTTGGAAGAATATGCTTGCGGATGATTCTTCCTGATTTTGCGCCGCTGATCTTAGCTGCCAGCACATATTCGTTCTGTTTAATAGTAAGGATCTGTCCACGCACCATACGCGCCATACCTGTCCAGTACAGAAGACCGAATACAATAAACAGGGAGATCATGTTCGGTCCCAGCTTCTGAAGGAATGGGATCGAGTCTACATTCAGCGTTTCACGGAGCACCACGGAAAGCAGGATCACCATGAGCATATCGGGAAGCGAATATATAATATCCACAATACGCATCATGATCAGATCGACCTTTCCTCCAAAGTATCCCGAGATACTTCCGTACATAACTCCGATAATAAGGACAATGATGCTGGCAAAAAGGCCAACCGCCAGAGATACTCTTGTTCCGTAAATAACACGAACAAAGTAATCACGTCCCATTTCGTCTGTTCCCATAATATGAGGGAATACCTTACCGCCTTCCTCTATGTACTTCTGTTCCAGTTCTGAGTACTGGAACGGCGCCATATTGGAAGCTGTTTTATCTCTTCTGCCATTTACAGTAATGATCTGAGAGTAGGAATATGGTACTACATGAGGTACGATAAAGATCATTCCAACGATCAGAATCAGAACTACCAGGCTGCCCATAGCCAGCGGATTTCTTCTCAGCTTGCGGAATCCGTCTTTCCAGAAAGAAGTGGACTCGCTCATAACATCCTGCTGTCTTTTCTCTTCATCAGTTGCTTTTTCAAATTTTTTCAAATCAATCTGGAAGCTTAATGGCGACTTCTTCGGCATCTCATCCAGATTTTTACTGGTGTTATCCACTTAGTTTCCTCCTTAATCCAGTTTAATTCTCGGGTCGATCATCTTATATACGATATCAGTGATCAGGTTCATCGTTACCATCAGTACCGCCAGGAAAATTGTAGTACCCATGATCAGAGGATAATCTCTGTTTGTAATGGCCTCTACAAATTTTGCACCCAGACCGCCGATGGTAAAGATTTTTTCCACCACAAGGCTTCCTGTAAGAATGGAGGCTGTCATGGGGCCTACATAAGTGATAACCGGAATCAGAGAATTTCTGAGTGTGTGTTTAAAAATCGTTTTCATCCGGGATACACCCTTAGCTCTTGCGGTACGCACATAATCCTGTCCCAGAACGTCAAGCATGCTGCTCTTGGTAAGACGTGTGATGTATGCCATAGGATAAGCTGCCAACGCAATAACCGGAAGCACATAATTCTGGTTCTCAGGACTCCACACCGGAACCCACTTCAGAGTAACGCAGAATACCAGCAGCAAAAGCGATGCAAACACAAAGCTGGGCAACGACGTAAACAATGTTGAAAAGAAAATGATCAGCCGGTCAGGAAGATGATTTCTTGTAAGCGCAGCAAGACTTCCAAAGATCAGGCCAAGCACCAGGGCTGTAAGGATTGCCATTCCTCCAAGTTTTGCAGAAACCTTAAAGGATTCAAAAATTGTTGTTTTGATGTCACGACCTGTTTTTGCGGAAACACCGAAATCTCCATGAGCAAGGTTCTTCATATAAAGAACAAACTGCTCTCCTACCGGTTTATCCAGATTAAATCTCTTCTCCAGTGCCTCTTTTACTTCCGGAGAAAGTGCTTTTTCACCGTCAAAAGGTCCGCCCGGAATGGCGTTCATGGCAAAGAATGTGATACCACAGACAATAAAAACGGTGACAATAGCGAGAAGAACTCGCTTTGTAACGTATTTTCCCACGTAAATACACTCCTTTTTGTTTTTTCTGACAATATTAAAGGGATGCGCTTTTATTCGTATAATTCAGGATTTTCCTATAAAAGAGTTCCTCTGTTTTCGTTTTTTACCACTTTAGCGTAAACATTTGTCCTTATATAGCGGACACTCATGATAAAAAAAATAACAGTCCTTCAGGCTCCTATCTATCCCTTTATTGCATTTACACATTATATCTGATTTCACAAAATTATTCAACTGTTTTTTTGATATCATCTGCAAAAATACGCAAAAAAATTACAGTTTTTTCCTCTGTTCCATGTATTTCCCACAAAAAACAACAGCCTGATCCCTGTTATTCTGCAGGATATCAGGCTGTTACTCTGTTTCCAGCTGCTTTCTGAGATATCTTCCGACGATTCTCGAAAAGTTATATATGTCCCGGATATAGGCAAAATCCTTGCCAAAAATTTTCTTTTCTGTGGCAAGATCTTTTTCCTCCCCGGCGAACACCCCCAGTACACTGACCTCAAGATTTCTCAGTCTGCGGACTTCTGTAGCTGTATCCGAAACCGCAAGATTTCCGCGGTATGGCTGAGGATTTTTGGCATTCGGTCTGTTGACGATCACATCATAGGGCCGCCCGTCGCTGAGTACAATGAGGATCTTCTTTTCTTCCTGTCTTTGGAGAAGGCTGTAGCCCACTGTTTTTATGGCAAGCCCGTCCCGGTTGTTGGAAGAAGTCACATAATTAAAAATATTCTCATTTTCTGTTCTGGGATCATCATACTCCCGGAATCTGTGCAGGATCGTATAGTCCCAGAAAGTACAGAAGCTCATAACTCTGTGAGGAATCTCTACATTGCTCAGAGCCTCACTGATAATATATGCCTGAGCTGCCACCTCGCCCTGACGGCTCATCTGAGATCCGCTTGCATCGATCAGCACATCCACCACAAAATCAGCCGCATCCGCTTTCAGTTCTCTCTGAAATATTTTTGCATCGCTGCTTCTTCCGATCCTCCACAATCTGGACGGAACGATCGTTCCTCTGTCCGACAGCACCGTCTGAGTTTCTGCTCTCAGAGTAAGGGATTTACGAAGGGTATCTGTCAGCTCAGCGATATTATGCTTTACAATTCTGTGCCTGTCATGATACAGCCAGATGTTTTTATTTTTCAGACGGACCGCATATTCATACTGGTAATTTCTCTTTACAGGATTTTTCAGTATTCCCTCTGTGAAATAAAGACTGCAGTCTCCATGTATTCCCCGGCACATCAGATGGTTGATCCGCTTTTCTTCCGCCTCAGTCAGGTAGGTTTTGCCGTAATTCAGTTCTACATACGTGTGGGCTTTTTCCAGCACCTCCGGAGGAAGAACCGTGATCTTCTGTTTTGTCCTTCGTTCTTCTTCCATAGATTCTGTAACGGACCGGTCTTCCAGCGCTGTCATATTTCCTGTCAGCTGCTCCACATAGCTTTCCAGAGCCTCCTCATACAGCTCTTCTGTAAGGTAATCCTCCCAGGGATAATCTGTAAGTTCCTTTACGCTGACCGCAAGTACCTTTTCCAGATTCCCGTGAACAGCTTCAAAAGACGGATCCACAAGACGGTTATAGAGCTCGTCCACAATCCGGATCAGATCCATGGTGTTTTGCGCTCTGCCTGCGCCTGCCACTGTTTCTGTCAGTTCCTGAAGCTTTTTTTCCGCCCGGTAAGAACTGCCGTCCAGACGCCTTCTCAGCACTGCTGCTCTCAGCCTCCCAAGTGTATTGCCCGGAGCGCACATCTGCTCAAATTCCTGATCCAGAATGTCCTCACAGGCTTTTCGCTGAATGGAACGGATTCCCGGACGTTCCTGACAGACTTTTTCTCCCACAGCTTCTTCAATACAAAGCTGGGCAAGCTGCGTCAGGCACATTTCATCTGCCTGCAGGAACACTTTTTTCACCAGATACATTCCCATCATATCTCTGTCATAAAACCTGGCAAACGCCCCCTGTTTGATACCGTCATAAAGGGCAATTGCCTCTGATCTTAGAAACAGGGACACATCCGGTTTCATTTCCAGCGCATAATCTCCGCTGACAGTCCAGAGAAGATTTTTCAGTCTGTTTTCCAGTTCAAACCGGCTGTCCTCCAGTTCTATGGGAAATTCCTTATTCATAGACATCCTCTTTTGTCCATTCCCGTGGAATACGGGTTCTCACTACATCCTCCACGATCTCTTTTTCAAAAACGTCAAAAGTTTTGTTGATCACGCCCATCTGCACCGCCTGCCAGGGAGAAAGTCCTGTATCTACGATCTTCATGGCTGCCAGAAGTCCTCTGAGATCCAGAGGCTTTGTGGAAATCTCACTATTCATGGCTTTTTTCTGAAGATCCAGAAAGACACCGGCAAACTGTTCTATCGCCGATGCTCTGGCGCCTGGAAACATCTGATCAAAAATAAACTTCAGAGAATCCTCTGTCTGAGCCGGCATATCGATCACCAGGAAACGGGAAACAAGAGCTTCATTCAGTTCTTTTGTTCCTGCATATCCATAATTCATGGTTCCGATAAATCTGGCTGCCGGATGGAGGTCAATTCTGTCATAACCCGGAACATCAATGGAGCGGCGGTAATCAAGGGTCGCATGAAGTACAGATACCGCATCATTTTTCGCCATATTGATCTCATCCAGGATTCCAAAACCGCCAAATTCCGCACACTGATAAATACTTCCTTTACGAAGCTTTACTTCGTTGTCAACAAATGTATCTGTTCCAATCAGGTCGCCGCTGTTGGTATTTACATGAAAGGATACATTATAGGAAGGTCTGCCGAAAATATAAGCAAGATTCTCTGCCAGGATATTTTTTCCTGTTGCTTTCGGTCCTGTCAGAAGAAGATTTTCACCCCGGAGAAGACCTGCAATGGCCATCTCCAGGATGTCTTTTCCATAAAAGGGGATCGAGGGCTTCACAATTCTGTAAACAGCAGCCTCATCTGTGGTATAGGTATTCCGAAAGTCTTCTACCTGACGGATCAGTTCCGGAGAAACCTGCTGCTCCTCCAGAAATCTCAACTCTTCCATATTACACCTCAAAAATCAGATCGCCGTAGGAAGGCATTGGCCACATTTCCTTATCCACCAGCATTTCCAGCTCATCCACCGGTCTGCGAAGCTCTTCCATGGCTGTCACTACCTTTTCTCTGCAGTATACGGCACGTTCTCTTCCTTCCGAATACTCTCCGATACGTGATACCATCTCTGCCAGATTCTCCATAGCCTCGTTTGTCTTTGCAAGACGCTCAGAGCATTTGGTAAGAAGTCCAAGCTGTACGCTGACGTCCACTGCCGCTGCTGCACGGACTGTGTTTACAGACTGGGCAAGCACCGTAGTATATTTGATCACTGCCGGAATGATCTGCTTGGTAGCAATATCCAGCATGGTCTTTGCCTCAATATTAATGGCTTTTGCATAAATCTCATACTGGATCTCCGCACGGGATTCCAGTTCTGCCTTTGTAAATACATGGAAGGTTTCAAAAAGCTCTACTGCTTTCTCTGTTGTAAGAGCCGGAATAGCGTCTACCATGGACGGAAGCATTGGAAGTCCCCGGCGTTTTGCCTCTTCCTCCCACTCCGGAGCATAGCCGTTTCCGTTAAATACGATTCTCTGATGCTCTGTTGCATATTCCTTGATCAGATCATGGACTGCCAGGTCGAAATCAGGAGCTGCCTCCAGACGGTCGCAGGCTTCTTTGAAGGCCTGGGCTGCAATGGTATTTAAAACCACATTACATTCAGAAATAGAATCTCTTGAACCTACCATACGGAACTCGAATTTATTTCCTGTAAAGGCAAAAGGAGAAGTTCTGTTTCTGTCTGTGGCATCTTTCATAAAGTCAGGAAGCGTTTTTACACCTGTGTGAAGCTTGCTTCCCTTTTTGCTGTGAGTTGCCATTCCTGTACTGATCAGCTGATCCAGCACATCCTCCAGCTGTTCTCCCAGAAATACGGAAATAACAGCCGGCGGCGCTTCGTTTCCTCCCAGACGGTGATCGTTTCCTACATCTGCCGCAGATTCACGGAGAAGATCTGCATGGATATCCACTGCCTTCAGAATACAGGTAAGAACAAGGAGGAACTGAATATTCTCATGAGGTGTTTTTCCCGGCTCCAGAAGATTGATCCCGTCATCTGTAGTCAAAGACCAGTTGTTGTGCTTACCGGAACCATTGACGCCTGCAAAAGGTTTCTCATGAAGCAGACAGCGCAGACCATGGCGGCTTGCCACTTTTTTCAGAATACGCATCATCATCTGATTGTGGTCTGCTGCGATATTGGCCGGGGCATAAATAGGCGCAAGCTCATGCTGAGCCGGAGCCACTTCATTGTGCTGGGTTTTTGCAGTGATTCCCAGTTTCCAGCACTCTTCATTGACTTCTTTCATATATGCGGAAACTCTCTGACGAATGGTTCCCAGATAATGATCGTCCATCTCCTGGCCCTTTGGCGGCATTGCGCCGAACAGAGTTCTGCCCGTGTAAGTCAGGTCTTTTCTCTGAAGCCATTTTTCTTTATCTATAAGAAAATATTCCTGCTCTGCTCCTACAGACGGAGTTACCTTTTTTGATGTAGTATTTCCAAAAAGACGGATCAGTCTCAGAGCCTGTTTATTTACCGCCTCCATGGAACGGAGAAGGGGAGTTTTCTGATCCAGTGCCTCTCCTGTGTAAGAACAGAATGCGGTTGGAATACACAGTGTGGCGCCTGCTGCATCATGACGCACAAACGCAGGGGAAGTGCAGTCCCAGGCTGTATAGCCTCTTGCCTCAAAAGTAGCTCTCAGACCGCCGGATGGAAAAGAAGACGCATCCGGTTCTCCTTTTATAAGCTCTTTGCCGGAAAAGCTTAAAAGAACCTTTCCGTTTTCCATAGGAGCAGTGATAAAAGCATCATGTTTTTCCGCAGTTACTCCCGTCAGCGGCTGGAACCAGTGGCTGTAATGGGTTGCCCCTTTTTCAATTGCCCATTCCTTCATTTCATGAGCAACTACATCCGCGATCTCCATAGACAGCTCTTTTCCTTCTTCTATGGTTTTTTTCAGATCTTTATAAACCTTTTTGGGAAGTCTCTCCTGCATAACGGAATCATTGAACACATCACATCCAAAGAGTTCTTTTACGTTGGTATAGTCTGACATTAGCTTTCTCCTTTATGTTTTCTGTTTGATTGACTTAATTCTTTTTTGTACTTTTTAAATACAGATTCAGTGCTTTATGCATGTTTTCTATTTCTACGGTTTTCTGGTTTCCGCCAAATTCGCCGTCCAGAGTCCACGGTACCGCTTCCTCTGCCTCTATTGTAATTTTTCCTGTTTTAAATGAATGTACAAGATCTGTGTTGTCCTCAGCCATAACAAGAGCCGTCATGATCTCCTGAAGCTCCAGAGGATTCTTTGGTTTTACGATCAGAGTCACCTCAAAAAGTCCGTCATTCATATCCACATTTTTGCCTGTAAGATTCTTGAACCCTCCTACAGATCTGGAGTTTGTGATCATTCCCACCATAAAATCATCTTCTACTTCGATTTCCTCAGATTTTACTTTCATATGATAGGATTTGATATCAAAAAGTCTTTTGACCCCTTCCAGGATATAGGCAACATGACCCAGAACGTTTTTCAGATCCTGGTCTGTCTCGTAAGATACGTCTGTAAAAAGTCCAAACGCCGCCACATAGGCAAAGGTCTGGTTGTTGAATCTTCCGATATCACAGTGATACAGTTCTTCCTCCATGATCATGGACGCCGCCTCTGTCATATTCTTTGGCATAAACAGACTGTTTGCAAAATCATTGGTACTTCCCGCAGGGATATACCCAATAGGCACATCACTCTTTTTTTCCATGATCCCGGTTACTACCTCATCCAGAGTTCCGTCCCCTCCGCTGCACACGATCAAATCTACCTCGTTGGCATACTCCTTTGCCTGCTCATAGGCATCCTTTGGTTTCTGAGTAGAGCGGATGATCACTTCATAATCATTCTTATTAAAAATATCAATAATATCCAGCAGATGGGTTTTGATCTTTCCCTTGCCTGCCCTGGGGTTAAAAACAAAGAGCATTTTCTTTCCCACAGTCCCATTCCCCTTTCGATTATTGTACTGCCTGTGAAATCAGGCATATTCGATTATTATGATACAACAAAAACGAAAAAATGCCCAGAGGAAATTTTATGCGGATACTTTATAACGGCTGATGTACATCCTCCCCTGATCTTATCCTTTCTGATGTCCTGAAAAATAATCTTTCAGAACCCGGATACTTTCTTCCCGCAAAACACCTGACGTTACTTCCGGTTTCCAGTGTGAGCGTTCAAATACCAGATCTGCGCAGTCATTCCCCTGCTCACCCAGGATTTCACATAGATCTCTGTCACTTGCTCCATACACCAGCCTTCCGAGTTTTACCCATACCATGGCTCCGCAGCACATAAAACAGGGCTCACAGCTTGAATACAGAGTATAATCGCTTAAATCCGTAATTCCTGTTTCTTTGCAAAAACGCCGGATCAATCCTGCCTCAGCATGAAAAGTAGGATCTGTTGCCGTATAGATCTGATTTTCATTTGTGTATACTGTTTCTCCATCTTTTACCAGAACTGCACCAAAAGGTTCATTTCCATGCTCCACAGCAAGCCCGGCAAGCTCAATGGCCTTTTTCATAAATACTTCATCAGCAGTCATAATTCCTCCCCTTCTTTATTCTGTTTGTAATCATCAGTATTTTACCATAGCAGGAAAAAAGTTACTATACAAAAACTTTTTTAGCATCTCTAAAACCCTTTGTATATCACATAAATTCCCGAAAAAAATAAAAATAAATTTTTTTCAAAAAAAGTGTTGACATTTATATATATATGTTATATACTAACGAAGTCGGTTGAGGGAAACGAAAAAAACTTCCACTGAACAGACAACAGATATGGGGTCTTAGCTCAGCTGGGAGAGCATCTGCCTTACAAGCAGAGGGTCATAGGTTCGAGCCCTATAGGCCCCATAACAACCGAATAAACAGACATGGCGAGATAGCTCAGTTGGCTAGAGCATACGGTTCATACCCGTAGTGTCGAGGGTTCGAATCCCCCTCTCGCTACTAAAATCCGAAACTTCAGGTTTCGGATTTTTTGTTGTCCTAAATCCCATTGATCTTTTCTATTTTTACTTCAGCTACAGTCAAAACTCAGCATTTTTATGCTAATCATATCCTTTTCCAATTATTTCATATTAGCTTTTGTGTATTTTGCACAATTATGTCTCTGTTTTTTCTACAAAACCGATTCTTTTCTATCCATATAAAATATGATAAAATAATTACAGATTTTACTTCAGGTACATACAGAAAAAGAAACACCAATGATATTACATAAATATCTTCGGAATCTGCAGAAATCTCTGTTTCCCGGATTCCACATTTCTTGAGACATTTCTTTTTTCTATTGCCAAAGATAAAGTAAAATCTAATAAGGGGTATTACAAAATACATTTTTTTAATGTATTTTGTAATACCCCTTCTCTATCTGTAAAATCCTATAAACGTACACTCTCCCGTTTTCTGTTTATTTCCCGGAACGCCCTTGGCGTCACATGATACTTTTCCCTGAAAACACGGTGAAAATAGCTGCCATTCTCATACCCCACAGCCGCAATGATATCGCTGATCGGAAGATCTGTCTCGCACATCAGCTCCACAGCCTTATTCAGCCGTTTCCTCTGGAGGAGCTCCTTAAAATTGAACCCTGTGTTCTTTTTGATCATTTTACTGAGTACATGCATGGGCAGGTGAAGCTTAACGCACAGCTCTGTCAGGGTAGCCGTCTTATAATTCTGCTCGATATAATCCAGAGTTGTCATGGATATCATATTTTCATACTGATTCGGCACTCTCATCTCTGCATACTGGACAGAATCCAGAAGATACAGAAAAATCAGTCCCATAGTTGTTTGATTGATCCGATTCTGATCTCCCCTGCCTGTCACCAGTGAATAGATCATGTTTTCTAGAAGATTCTGAATCTGCAAAACTTCTGCCACCCGAAAATGAAGATACTCTCCCTTTTCTTCATTCTGCCGCAGCACATTTACAAGAAAATCTGCAAGGATATTATTGCTTCCTGCCATCGAATAGGCCACATCAAAAAATTCCGGGAGAATCATAAAATTAATTGCGATATCATTTTTTTCTGCCGGAAGGATCTCGTGCCTGGTATACTGATTCAGAAATAAAAGCTCCCCTGCCTCAACAATTACCTGCTTTCCCCCTATGATATTAGTAAGGGAACCTTCACATACATAAAGTACCTCAATAAAATTATGCCTGTGAGACGGAAAATATACAAATCTGGTGTGAGTCCGTACTGCGATCAGTTTTCCCTCTTCCAGCATTTTTGCACTGTCCACAGTAAAATCTGTTCCTGATGTATACAACCCCTGGTCTACCTCTGACGCTCCATCAAGAATTCTCTGCTCTTCTTCTGTTATTTTTCTTAAATGATCCAAAAGCGCCTGCTGCATGTTCCGCCCCCTCCTGCTGATTTTCTTTATCATAACACATATAAGAAAGAGACGCCAGGTTCACAGCGTCTCTCTTTAAAAAGGATTCTTAAATGAGTTGGTATAAAAAAGCTTCTTATTTCTATTGCTTTATTTTAGTACAGCTCTGCATACTCTTCAATGTTCTCAGGTGTGAACTGAAGCGGCTCGCCAAGAACAATCTCTGTTCCTTTGTCGTCAGCCTCCGTGATTGTATAATCGCCAAGATTGCCAGCTGTAAATGTCTCGTCAAGTGCGCCTGTAATGTCACCCTTTACAAGTGCCATAGTTGTGTAAGCGCTGAGTTTTCCAAGACCCTGCATATCCCACAGATAGAAGTACGGGCAGGAATGAGCATCGTCATCGCCTGTGTATTCAAGCATTTCAGAGGGAAGGCCAAGACCTGTCAGTTTACATGTGGATTCATTGTCCTGAAGATATTTTGCAGCTGCTGCAATACCAACAGTTGTGGGCGCGCAGATAACTTTCAGATCCGGATAGTTCTGAAGAAGAGCTGCTGTCTGATCTGTAGATTTCTGTGGCTCGTCATCACCGTAAGCAACCTCTACAAGTTCCAGTTTGCTGTATTTTTCATCTTCTTCCATAATTTTCTTCATAGCGTCAATCCATGCGTTCTGGTTTGCGGCCTGAGATGTGGCAGAAAGAATTGCGAACTGTCCTTCTCCTCCGGAAATATCAAGAACAGCATCCATAAGAGCCTGCCCTACCGCCACAGTACCAGCCTGGTTTACAAATACCTGACGACTGTCTTTGTTTGGCGCAGAGTCAAAAGAAGATACCTTGATTCCTGCATCCATTGCCTCTGTCAGTTTTGCCTGAAGAGCGTTCACATCATTTGCAGCAATACAGATTGCGTCAAAATCCTGGGAAATCAGGTTGTCAAGAACTTTGATCTGAGCATCCGCAGTCGCTGTTTCCGGATATACAACCTCTACTTTTCCACCTTCTGCTTCAACCGTCTCCTTAAAAGAAGTCGCTGCAATCTCAAAAAACGCATTACCTGCCGATTTCCCAACAAGTGCTATCTTCTGTCCATCTCCTGCACCTTCAGCCATAACTGGAGTTGCTGCTCCGAAAACCATTGCTCCACAAAGAAGTGCGCTGATAACTTTTTTGTTCATTTTGTTTTCCTCCCTTGGAATAATATAGTTTTTGGTTACTGAAATCAGTAACTTTTCTGCTGCATAAACTACAGCATTTTTATATGGAACTGCTCTCATCTCAGAAAAAGCAGTACCTTTCATAAAACAATATTTCATAATTTTACAATTGTTTATTTACTTTTTGCAGTTCTTCTGAGCTGTCCGATAATATTTGGAAGAGCAACTGCCGCAATCAGAAGAACTCCGATAATAAGAAGGATTACCTGTGCATGCACATTCTGCTGTCCCAGTCCGACACGGAGACATACGATGATAAATGCCGCAATCACACCACCTGCAATATTTCCTTTACCGCCTGTAGAGGAGATTCCTCCGAATACTGCCATAGCAATAGCGTCCATCTCAAAACCGTTTCCTGTTGTAGTATTGGCTCCAAAAGATGATGACAGAAGGAAGATAGCGCAGAGACCGGAAACCATTCCCATCACTGTATAAATAATCATGCGAATCTTCTGTACATGAATGCCGGAATAATATGCGGTCAGTCGGTTTGTTCCAATAGCATATACTCTTCGTCCAAAAGTGCTTTTTCCAAGAACAAGGGCAAAGATCACAGACAGGATCACAACCAGAAACAGAATGTAAGGAACCTGCCCCACTTTTCCTGCAATAGCAGTGAAACCATCCAGATTTGTCATTGTGATACTTCCGCCGCTTCCCAAAATAATCTCTGCAATACCACGGAAAATAATCTGAGTTGCCAGTGTAACAATCATTGGAGGCAGCTCTGTAAATTTTGTAAGAATCAGTCCGTTAATAGCGCCACACAGAGTTCCCACAGCAAGACCGGTAAGGACTACTACAATAAACGGTGCATCCATGTTGCACACAATGCAGCACATAGTCGCTGACAGACACACAATAGAACCAACAGAAATATCAATCTCACCAAGAACCAAAATATAGGCCATGGGGAGCATAAGAAACACCTCTGCCAGATAAACCGGCATCTGACGAAGCAGACTGCTGATATTGTAAAACTCAGAAAACATTGCACAGAAAATATTGACGGCAATAAAAATCAGAACCAGAATCCCCTCCCAGGAGAAAATCATTCGCTTTACCGAACTTTCTGGTACATTATTTATACTTCTTCCGGATTTTCCAGCCATGATTACATCTCCCTTCCTTTCAGTGCATTTTTGTCTGCCACACGCTGCAGCACTACGTTCATTACAACTACGATCAAAATAATCAGTCCTTTTATGGTATTCAGCCAGAGCTGATCAAAGAATGGTATCAAAGGAAGCGCCTTTGCGATAGTCGCAAGGATCAAAGAACCGAACAAAGCCCCCAAAACACTTCCGCGACCGCCGTTCATGCTGACACCGCCGATCACGCAGGCAGCAATAACATCCATTTCACCGCCATACTGCATATCAGGCATTGCAGATGCATATACCGAAACTTGAAGAGCTCCACCAAGACCTGCAAGAAGCCCCATAATCACATAAACAAGTAGTTTAATATTCTTTACATTGATACCAGAAACCTCTGCCGCACTGGCATTACTTCCTACCGCATAAATCATTCTTCCTGTTCTGGTCCACTTCATAAACCAGAAAAAGAATGCATAACACAGAATCACCACCCAAATTACATGATTCAATCCCAGAAAAGTACCTGTAGCAAAATTTTTAAAATCACCAAGTGCCGCTGCACTGGCCCACTCGCCGCCATTAGATACCAGATATCCCCTAGCGCGAAACACGTACATAAATCCCATTGTGGCAATGATCGGAGGCACATCTGCCCTGGATATTACAAGACCAACCACAAGCCCACAGATCATACCAATTCCCACAGCAATCAAAAACACCAGCGGTGTGCCTGTAATCTTGTCATTTTTTAAAAGCATACCAATAGACATACCGGACAGTGCCAGAGTAGACATAATGGAAATATCAATTCCGCCTACCAACATAACGCACAGCATACCCAGAGCCATTACCATGGTTACCGCATTGTTCTTCAGCATATCCATCAGAGATTTTGTAGTCAAAAAAGCCGGATTAATGGCTGTTATGACAATAAAAAGCACAATCAGAACAACTGCAAGCAGGGCTTCACGAGAGCCTGTAAACTTTTTTACCAATGATTTCTTTTCCATTATTTTGCAGCCCCCTTTTCCATGGCAAGTTCAAGGATTTTTTCCTGAGTTGCTTCCTCTCTTCCAAGCTCACCGGTCTTTCTTCCGTTGCACATTACAATAATACGATCTGCCATACCAAGAATCTCAGGCATTTCTGAAGAGATTAGAATTATGGCATATCCTTTTTTTGCCAGTTCTCCCATAATTCCATAGATTTCTGCCTTTGCTCCAACGTCAACGCCTTTGGTGGGTTCGTCCATGATCACAACCTTCATTTCCTGACTCAGAGCCTTGGCTACCACCACTTTCTGCTGGTTTCCACCTGACAGAGAGCTGGCAGGCTGGAAAATATCCACGGCCTTGGTATCTACCTCTTCTAGAAGCTTCTTTGCCAGATCCCGTTCTGTCTTTTCGTCATTCATTCCGCCTTTTGCATATTTACTGATGGTTGGAAGGGTTACGTTTCTTCCTAGTCCCCAGCTCATAATCAGCCCCTCTTTCTGACGGTCTTCCGGAAGAAGGATAATACCTTTTTCCATTGCATCAGACGGTTGCTTGATATGAACTTCCTTTCCTTCCAAATAAATCTTTCCAAAATCCGCACGGGTAATTCCGCACACAGCTTCCACCACTTCTGTACGGCCTGCGCCTACCAAACCCGTCAGACCAAGAATTTCTCCTGCTCTTACCTCAAAGGAAATATCTTTAAAATATCCTGTTCTGGAAAGTTTTTCCACTTTCAGAATTTCTTCTCCCGGCTGAATCTCAGGTTTCGGAAAAAGATCAGTGATCTCACGACCTACCATTGCCTTGATCAGATCTGCATTTGTAATTTCATTTACATCATAGGTTCCAATGTACTGGGAATCACGAAAAACAGTAACTCTGGAAGCCAAACGGTACATATCTTCAAAACGATGAGAAATAAAAATAATGGAAACTCCCTCTGACTTTAATTTGTCCACAAGTGTGTAAAGTTTTTCTGACTCAGATCTTGTCAGCGCAGCAGTGGGCTCGTCCAGAATAATGATTTTTGCATTGGTAGACATTGCTTTTGCAATTTCCACCATCTGCTGCTGGGCCACACTTAAAGTTCCCATTTCCTCTGTGGCATCAAAATCTGCATCCAGCTGCGCAAGAAGCTTATTGGCTTCTGTATTCATTGCCTTCCACTGGATTATTTTGTTTTTAATGATCTCATGACCCATAAAGATATTTTCTGCAACGGTCAAATGAGGATAAGATGTAGGATGCTGATATACGGCTGCAATTCCTGCCATCTGAGCGTCCTTTGGTCCTCTGAACTCCACTTTCTTACCGTTCAGAAACATTTCTCCTTCTTCTGCTTTATGTACACCAGTAATTACCTTAATAAACGTACTTTTTCCGGCACCATTTTCACCCATAAGTGCATGAACCTCGCCAGGCTTAAGCTGAAACTGTACATTATTTAATGCCTTCACACCCGGGAAAATTTTTGTAATGCCTTTTAACTCAAGTACATATTCAGACACGGCTCTTCCCCTCCTTTTTTATATCTGTTCATTGATTCTATTTTACCATTGGTTATTTTTTTATAAAATGGGAATATCTTTTGAATCCGGGTAATATCTTTTCATTTATATGCACAAAACTTTCTGCTTTTTTCTCGTATTCATGTTTAAAATATGATAAACTATATCTGACTTTTACTTATAACAAGGAGAATCCTATGAAATTACTGATCGTAGACGATGAAGAACTTACTCGCACAGGATTGATCAGTGCCATCGACTGGGCCTCCCTTGGCATTGACCAAATTCTTCAGGCTGACGACGGAATTCACGGTCTTGAAAAGGCCCGTCTTTACTGTCCGGAGATTATTCTGTGTGATGTACGTATGCCCCGCATGGACGGGATCACTATGCTGGAACGGCTGGAAAAGATTCTTCCAGATTCTGTTCCCGTTTTTATGAGTGGCTACTCAGATAAAGAATATTTGAAAGCAGCCATTCGTTTAAAAGCTGTCAGCTATATCGAAAAACCGCTGAATCCTTCTGAAGTTTCCCAGGCAGTCAGAGAAGCGACTGAGCTTTACATACAAAAACGCCGCTCACGAAGAGGGGAATTTCTGAAATCCATGGAAACAGCTTCCCGTCTGGCGCTGCTTCTGACACTTCCCTCACTGCCTGATATTCAGACTGCTCGCAGGCTTTCCAAAGAACTTGGTTTTGCTATGAACAACTCCACCTTTTTTATTTCCTTTATTATAAGAATGGATACATTTCCGGAGCTATCTTCTCTGGAGCTGTTTTATCAGGCACTGTCTGATTTTCTGGAAAAAAGAAATATTCATTTTGTTTACACAGACAAAAAACATCAGAATCTCCTGGGTTTTTTGTTTGGTCAGACAGCCCCATCCTCCCGATGTCTTAGAGAAATCGAGGATTTTATTTGCCATCATCTTTCCTGTATGGGAAAATATTCCATGGCTCTTGGCGAAACTGTTTATGGAATGGCAAAAGCCTATCAGTCTTATGCTTCCGCTGTTATCCTTTTACAGAACAGTTTCTTTTTCCCGGAAAACACACTGCTAACGCCTAATAAACTGAACAGAGATACAAAAGTCTCCCCTGATTTCTGTTTTACCTCACCAGAAATCGACTTTGCAAATTCACTTTCCTCTGAGCTTCCGGAATCAACCTTTGTTCTTCTGGATGAACTTCGGGAATATTTTACTGAAAATACAAAAGTGTTTCAGAATGCTGTAAAAGATCTCTATTATAAACTCTTCCTGGCTCTTGATAAAGTCCGAAAACAAACTTTTCCGTCAGAAGATATTTACGCAGAACCTATTGCGGAGATCATTGACAGATGTTTTACTTTTTCTGAACTGCATCAGACCCTTCGACAGCAAACAGAATATTTGTTGAAACATGTCGGAAATCAGGCACAGGAAAATCCAACCATTCACCTAATCAAAAGCTACATCGGAAAGCACTACATGGATGAAACACTTTCAGTCAAAGATATCAGTGAGCATGTTTTTCTTTCAGCTTCCTATGTCTGTACCTTTTTCAAAAATGAAACAGGACACACTTTAAACCAGTATCTTACCGAATACAGGATGGAAAAAGCCAAGCAGCTGTTAAAGGATTCCAGATACCGGATTTCAGACATTTCATCCCGAGTAGGCTACAGCGACGGCAATTACTTTGGAAAGAGCTTCCGGAAATACAGCGGACTTTCACCTTCTGAGTACAGGGAGAAAAATCTGAGATGACAGGATTATTAAGAAAATTACGTCAGATCTACGGAGACATGAATCTGCAGTCAAAGTTCACCATTGTACTGATTATTGCCATCACTATTCCAGTACTTATCGTTGGAATCTTTTTTTACAGCAGACTGTATGACATGGTTGTTTCTGATACCATACGCAAAGAACAGGACACTTCCTCCAAAGCTGCACCTTTGATAGAATCCAGCATCCAGAAAATTCTGGATGCCTACGAAGAGATTACAGAGTTGGAATTTTATAAAACATTATTTCACCAGCCAGTCAATTCTCCTTTCCAGATGCTTCTGGATTCCCACAATGCAGAAACATTCCAGAAAAAAGTTCAGGAGCTTATTGACCAAAAAAACATTACTGGACTTCAGATCTACATGGATTTCCCAACAGAATCCGTGAAACTTTTTCATGATGAGCTGACTCAGGACTACTTTGTTCCAATGAGTCTTGCCCAGGGAACCTACTGGTACGGAATTTTTCAGGGAACCGGGAAATCCGAACTTTACTGTCCCGAATTTTATCTGGGAGAGCGGGAAAAAAGCACCTTCGGAGACATGGCATACATTGTTTCTACTACCTTTTATTATCAGGGAAAGGCTCATCAGGCTTATATTTCCCTTTATTCTGCCTCAAATCAGCTGACAAAAATATTGAGAAAGAATCTGACTCTGGATGGTAGCATATCTTACATTATTAATGAAAGAAATGCCATTGTAGCATCTACTGATAAATCGGGAACAGGCATTTATCTTTTAGATTACCAAACCGTTGAAGATTCCTTTATGGCTTCCAACGGTTTCATTGAAAGAACAATTCTCGATCAAAAGATTTATGCAGGATTTTACAATATCCGGCAGCCCGGTTGGTTTATGATAACTGTCCTGCCCTCTTCTTCTCTTTTAAAACAAAGTAATTTTATCATGTTGCAGTATATACTCATGTACCTTGCCGTGTTGTTACTTGCCTCAGTCATGGCACACTTCCTGGCCCGATCTGTAAGTAGCCGGATTTCCTCTGTAATTCATCAAATGGGCAAAGTACGGCAGGGTTCCCCTGTTCCCATGGAGAACCCTGTTTATCATGACGAGATTGGCGATCTTATAGATACCTATAACTATATGACTCGAAAAATCCAACAGCTTATGAATGAGCAGATGAAAGCAGCAGAAGAGCTTCGAATCGCAGAATTTAATTCTCTGCAGGCACAGATTAACCCACATTTTCTGTATAATACTATGGATATGATTAACTGGATGGCGCTTCAGGGACAGACCTCCGAGATTTCCAGTGCTGTGCAAAGCCTTTCCCGATTTTATAAACTGACACTGAGCCGTAAAAAAAATATCAATACCATCGGTGAAGAGGAAGAACATGTTTCTATTTACCTGAAAATCCAGAACATGCGCTATCACAACAACATTTCCTTTATTTCTGATATTCCGGATGAGTTGACAGACTATCAGATACCAAAACTTACCTTACAGCCTGTGATAGAAAACTGTGTTCTCCATGGAATTCTGGAAAAGGATACCAAATCCGGAACAATTGTTCTTACCGGATGGATGGAAAACGAAGATATCATACTTCTGATCTCAGATGATGGTGTTGGAATTCCTCCGGAAAAACTTTCCACAATCATTTCCGAAAACAGCACAGGTTCTTCCTCCGGCGGCACAAACATTGCTGTATACAATACACACCAAAGACTTCAGTTGCTGTATGGTAAATCTTATGGTCTCTCCTATTCCAGCAATCCGGGGCAGGGAACCGAAGTTCAGATCCGAATTCCGGCTCGGAGAAATATCCGTGAATCACAGACATGATAATTATTTAAGATCATCTCTAATGACTAGAACTAATTTTTTATCATTTAAAATAGAAACCTATAAACTGAACAGTCATTCTTGACTGCGCTATTACGATACCAGGAGGTGTTTTTTTGAACACATTTGATTTTAATAACCTAAACCGCTCCTCAATGGGCAGTATTTCTGCTCCCAGACCCCAGATTCTTCTCTACCATTTTCCACAGGATGAGCGCACCAGACAGATCAGACGATATCTGAGAAAATCCGGTGTTGATATCCGTGAGGTATCTGCTTCCGAGCTGTTTCATCCTCTGGGATATCTTTTTGAGATTCCTGGATTTACACCCAGTTCCATGTTCCCTATGGGCGAAAATTTCAGCGAGGAAATGTTGGTTATGAAGGATTTTTCCAACAGCCAGATGGATTCATTTCTTCAGTTTTTCCGGGATAACCAGCTGAAAAATGTTGATCTCAAAGCAGTTCTTACCCCTGTCACCGCACACTGGAATTCCATGGAACTTTACCGTGAACTGAAAAAAGAACATCAGAAGCTGAAATAAGGCCTGTGAAATTATGTTCATGCTGTAGCTCTGGACAGTATTGACACAAAACTTCAGCTGATTTCTTTTTTATCAAAAGATTTTTATCCCCCCCAATATTTATCATAGAATCCCAAAAAGGAACCTCCCGCAGACCGATTATGGTTATGCGGGAGATTCCTTTTTGAATGTGTGCAAATATCAGATACTTTTCCAAAACAGAAAGATCTGTTTTATCTTGTGACGATCTCAACCGGAACGTTAAAGATTTTTGCAACTTTAAGGATTGTGTCAATATGTCTTCCGGTTGCAGCTGCCATGTGGTGCGTAGGACCGGCCTCACTCCAACGGTTTACAAACTCTCTTGCTCCGCAGGTAAAACGGGTTCTCATGTTGGTATCGCCAAAGGAAAGAATCGGACCTTCCTCATTTACACCTTCTGCCACAACAAACTTGAAGTTTCCATCCTTATCCTGTGTAATGGCAAGATAAGTAACAGGACCTGTATATGGATAGAACTGTGTCAGATATCCACCGCCAGTTTTGCCGTGGAATACCTTCACAATCTTCATAGTCGGTTTTCTGTCGGAGATGTCAGCATCCCCGCTGCCAGAATGCCCGATGATACAGATATCATCATTAAAGTCAATAGAATACATCTCGGAAAGCTGTCCGGTTCCGGAAATTGTTTTCAGGATACTCATTGCCATGGCAACCTTCATATCTCCCTCAACCGCACATGCAGTTCCCTGCTTGATCAGCATGGAAAATGCCGGGATCAGCATACTGTCAAGAACACCGGCCTTGCCCTGAGCAAAACCATCGTAATGGGAAGCAATCATACCAAGATGCTCGTCTTTTACCCACTGCTCAAAAGCAACCACATATTTTGCCATATCCCAGACTTTTTCGATTGTACCGCCGCCTTCGATTTCAAAAGTATCCAGAATGTTCTGAGCCTTTGCGCGGATCGCATCTTCATCTGTGATATCGTCCGCGATAGCCCACATCTTTTCCCAGTCAAACTGTTTGGTATAAAGGAACATTCTGTTATAGAGGTTTGTTTCATCAATATACAGATCCATCATTCCCGGATACGGTCTGCCGATCTGTGCAATATTAGTTTCACGAAATCTTCTTCTCACCTGGGCAGCTCTGCACCAGTCTTCAATCTCCTCCTGAACAGCCGGATCTCCGCCTTCTGCAACACCTGTGATCACAGCATGTCTCTTTCCTGCTCTTTCAAGGTCTGCAACTGCTTCGCCTACTGCTCCGCAGGCATATCCTTCTCCCAGCCAGGAAGCAATATCTGTATGCTCATAATCCAGGGCTTTCAGCTTCTGGATATTTACCAGAACTACCGGAACATCAAGATCGCGGATTGCCGGAAGCATATTGTAGGAAGTGGCATAAGTCAGCATCTGAACAAATACAAGGTCAACATCAGCCGCCCGGAATTTATCTCCTGCCTCCATTGCCTGTTCCTTGGTTGTCACCATTCCTCCGTCAATAACCTCTACCGTATCCGGAATTGTTTTAATGAACGCAGCGTACTGTGACTCAAACTCCGGAACCAGTGACGGGAACTGTGGAAGGTAAGCTCCCAGTGCAATAGAAAACACGCCGACTTTTGCTTTCGTATTAACTAACATAATGAACTCTCCTCTTCATATAAAATAATATAAAGCTATTTACGCATTATAAATTTTGATATCAAAGGACTCGTGAATTACTGTTCTTGCTTCTTCAATAGATTTAAATTCCTCTGCCTTTAACATCTGGGCAGTGATATTACCGATTGCAGTTGCCTCTCCCGGACCTGCGTGAACTTCTTTGCCTGTAGCCTTTGCTGTCAGTTCATTCAGATATCCTGCATTGGAACCGCCGCCTACAACATGGATACGGCTGTAAGTTCTTCCTGTGATCTCCTCCAGCTCTTTTGCTGTCTTTGCATAGCACTCTGCAAGGCTGGCATAGATAACAGTAGCGACCTCACCAAGAGTTTCCGGAACTTTCTGTCCGGTTCTGCGGCAGTAATCTTTCACTTCTTCTGTCATATTTGCCGGTGCCAGGAAGCACTCGTCATTTGCGTCTACTCTGGACGGGAAATCCTTTGCTTCTTCTGCCATAGCGCAGATCTCAGCAAAACCGTATTTGTCGTTGATCTCATGACGTACAGACTGGATCATCCACAGACCCATGATATTTTTCAGATAACGGAAACGACCTGCGTAGCCGCCTTCATTTGTCAGGTTCAGCGCACAGCTCTCTTTTGAGCAGTCTGCAACCTCTCTCTCAAGTCCCATCAGTGACCATGTTCCTGAACTGATATAAATAAAGTCGTCATCATTTGCAGGTACGGCAAGTACAGCGGAACCAGTGTCATGAGTTGCAGGAGCAACTACCTCAAGATCAAAGCCTACTTCATTTTTCACAGCTTCTGAAAAATGTCCGATGCTTGTGCCAGGCATGATCAGCTTCTGGAAAATTTTTCTCGGGTATCCCAGTTTGTCGATCAGCTCATAGTCCCAATCCTTTGTAACAGGGCTTACCAGCTGGCCGGTTGTTGCCTCTGTATACTCGCAGGACTTTACGCCTGTAAGAAGATAATGGAAGTAATCCGGTACATGAAGAAGGGTTTCTGCCTGCTCCAGATACTCCGGATGTTTTGTTTTTACTGACATAAGCTGATAGATGGTATTGTAAATTGCTTTCTGAATACCGGTTCTCTCATACAGTTCTTCCTGGGAGATCACTTTGTAAACTTCCTGATCCATTCCCTCAGTACGGCTGTCACGATATCCGACTGTGTTTCCGAGAACATTGCCGTCTTTGTCCAGGAGAACAAAGTCAACGCCCCAGGTATCAACACCCATGCTCACCGGAATCTTACCGATTTCTTTACATTTTTTCAGGCCGTTGATCACCTCTTTGAACAGGCGGTCAAATTCCCAGCAAAGCTCGTCACCTTTTTTTACCATACCATTTTCAAAACGGTATACTTCCTCCAGGATCATTTTTCCATTTTCCATATGTCCCAGAATGTGTCGTCCGCTGGATGCACCAATGTCTACTGCAAGATAATATGTTGCCATGATTAAAACCTCCTAAATATGTAAGATATACACAGAAGATTCCTTTTAGTGTCTGCTGTGTTTTATAAGTTCTTCCATATTTAATAATATCATATTACATGAAAATACTTCAAGTCGGAAGAACCTTGTTTGTCTAAAAAGTGTCCTTATTTGTCACTGTACACTCTGTTTCCAGTAATCTGTAAACCATTACTTTATCTGTCATCTTCCATGACAGATATGAATTAATTTAAAATATCCCCAGAGAATCCTCTGGGGATATAATGAATATTGTGTAAAACTTAGAGACTAGAGATTAGTCATAAAGGTTAGGAGCGATTTCCTCGTCTTCCATGTTTGTTGCGTCATACCAGTAACCAGCTGTCGGAACATCAGAAACTTCATCTCCGTTTGCTGCTGCTGTCAGAGCGTAGATTGCATAGTATCCCATCATAAGAGGAGACTGTGTAACAGCACCAAGGAATGTGCCATCCTGTACAGCTGCTTTGATGATAGAACCAGCATCGAAACCAACACCGATAACATCGCCTGCTGCTGCGTCAGAACCAAGAACGTTCAGGTTAGCGTTAGCTGCAAGAACACCCTCAGCTGCAACCTGGTTGGAACCGAAGATAGCGATGCAGTTTTCTTTGGAAAGGATAGCCTGAGCCTCTGTGGAGCAAAGCTCTACAGTTGTCTGAGCCGGAACTGCAACCTGGATAACAACGTCTGCATCTGCTTCTTTAGCATCTGCGCCTTCTGCTGCGTCTACATAGAATTTGTTACCAGCAACTGCAACAGTTTTTCCGTCAGCCTGGATAAGCTCGATCATCTTGTTGATGAATCCAGCACCACGCATCTGGATGTTCTGAGCTGTAGCATCCTGGTTAACTTCACCGATGATAACCTGACCTTCAGCGTTTGCAATAACGTCTTTGATTGCTTTGTACATATTCTCAGCTGCTACTGCACCAGCCTGAGCATTGTCTGTAACAACTTCTGCTACTACAGATCCTTCCGGAGCATCTGCAACACCTGTATCAAATGTTACAACCGGAATTCCGTCTGCTGCACATTTTTTAAGAGCATCTGTTACAGAAGATGTGTCGCAAGCTGCAAGACCAAGACCAACTGGTTTGGATGCGATAGCTGTATTGATCATGTTTACCTGGTCAGCGATATCAGACTCACTGTTCGGTCCCTGTGCTGTGAAAGTAACGCCCAGCTCATCAGCGGCTTTCTGCATACCTTCAACTGCTGCCTGCCAGTATGTGGACTGGAAGGATTTAACCATCATCGGGAATTCATAAGCTTCGTTAGCTTTCAGTCCCTCAAACTGAGCTGCCGGATCAGCAGCTTCTTCTGTTTTTTCTTCCTCTGCTGCTGCCTCTTCTGTTTCAGCAGCTTCCTCTGTTGCTTCTTCCTCTGCTGCGAATACCGGAGCAACTGTCATACCGGATACCATTGCTGCACAAAGGCCTAATGCGATGAGTTTTTTAATTTTCATTGTTCTACATCCTCCTTAAAAATTATATAGTTTTTATGCTGAACCGTCAGACATAACCGCCTGACGGTTTACATACGTGATTGAAAACTGTATCTTATAATGCTGCAGCTTTCTTTTCTTTGATGATATCAATCAGTACCGCAACGATCAGTACAAGACCTGTGATGATCTGCTGCCAGTTTGCCTGAAGTCCCACATATGGAAGACCTGTTTTCAGAAGCATGATAACAAAGATACCAACAAATGTTCCAAGTACGGATCCGTAACCACCTGTAGCGGCCACACCACCGACAAATACGCCACCGATGGCATCCATCTCAAGTCCGGCACCAGTACCTGGCTGTACAGTAGGAGTTACTGCTGCGTATGCGATTGCTGCAAGACCTGTGAACAGACCGCATACAACATATACCATAACATGGTAGAATTTAACATTGATTCCGGAAAGAGCTGCTGCTTCTTTATTGGAACCGATAGCGATGGTATAACGTCCGAATTTTGTATGTTTCAGAACATATTCCATCAGAAGAACCAGAATGATCATCCACAGAAAACCGATTGGATAACGATCTGCGCTTCTTCCTGTACCAATTGTAAGTTTGAAGATGGAATGGAACCATCCGCCTTCCTGTGTAAGACCCGGCCATGGTGTAGCAGTACAAAGAGATCCTGCACCACGGGTAATCATACAGGTACAAAGAGTTGCAAGGAATGGTGGCAGGTTCATTACACCGATAAGAACACCGTTCAGTGCTCCAATCAGAACTCCAAGAAGCACGCAAACCAACATAGCAACAACAACAGGTACGCCATGGCTTCTTATCAGAGTTCCGCCGATCAGTGCGTAACATACCATACCAGTACCGATGGAAAGGTCTACACCTCCGGTAATAAGCGGGAAGGTAACACCGATTGCCATCAGAAGATCATAGTATGAAAAATCCAGCAAACTCAGCATTGTGTTGTACTGTCTGAACTCTTTACTCATAATGGAGAATACAGCTGTCAGAGCAATAACAACAATTAAAACGATAAATCTCTGATCACTTAATATACTTTTTTTCTTCTTAGTCATGACTGTCCTCCTTAATCAATACTACGTGTAGCCTTATCCATGATGTTTTCCTGGGTAGCTTCAGAAATATCAATATCTCCTGTCACTTTACCCTCACACATGATAATGATACGGTCACTCATTCGGAGAACTTCTGTCATTTCAGAAGAAATCATGATGATTGATTTACCTTCTGCTGCCAGTCTGTTCATCAGTTTATAAATTTCATTCTTGGCACCAACGTCGATACCTCTTGTCGGCTCGTCGAAGATCAGGATTTCACTGTCTCTTGTAAGCCATTTTGCAATAACCACTTTCTGCTGGTTACCACCGGAAAGGTTTACAACAAGCTGATCTGCAGTAGGAGTCTTGGTTGCAAGCTCTTTGATGTATTTCTCAGTTACTTCTTTTTCTTTCGCTGAGTCGATCAGGAAGCCTTTTGTAAACTGCTCCATTGTTGCCAGAGTTGTATTCTCGATACAGGACTTCTGAACAACGCATCCATATCTTCTTCTGTCCTCTGACAGATAACCGATACCATATTTAACAGCATCCTGCGGACTGTTGATCTGTACTTCACGCAGCTGACCGCTCTTGTCCATAATGGAAATTTTACCGCTCTGTTTCGGATCTGCACCAAACAGCGCTCTTGCTGTCTCAGTACGACCTGCACCCATCAGTCCGGAGAAACCAAGGATTTCACCTTTATGAAGCTCGAAGCTTACGTCCTGAACCATCTTACCTGCGTTCAGATGTTCTACTTTAAGAACAACCGGTGCATCCGGTGCAACCATGCTGTGCTGCTTCGGATCTTCGTAGATAACACGTCCAACCATCATGTTGATAATGTCTTCTTTTGTACTGTCCTTGGTGATAAGTGTTCCAACATAACCACCGTCACGCATAACAGTAACACGGTCTGTAATAACCTTGATCTCATCCATACGGTGAGAAATATAGACAATACCCAGACCTTTTTCACGAAGGTCACGAATGATAACGAACAGATCGGCAATCTCTTTTTCAGTCAGAGCTGCTGAAGGCTCATCAAAGATGATAACTTCTGCCTTGTGGGAAATTGCTTTTGCGATCTCACACATCTGCTGTTTACCAACTGTCAGATTATGCATTTTTTCTTTTGGATCGATATCAATGTTCAGATCCTGGAACAGTTTCCTGGAATCCTCGATCATTTTTTTGTCATCAATGCGGAAACCTTTTTTCGGCTCACGACCGATAAAAATGTTCTGAGCAACTGTCAGGTCACCTACCATGTTCAGCTCCTGATGCACGATAACCACACCGGCGTCCTGAGCTTCTCTTGTGTTATGAAATTCTGTTTCCTTGCCTTTATAGACAATGGATCCTGAATCTTTCTGATAAATACCGGTAAGAACTTTCATAAGTGTGGACTTTCCGGCACCGTTTTCTCCCATAAGCGCATGTACTTCGCCGCGTTTCACTTCAAAATTAACGTGATCCAGAGCATGAACTCCAGGAAAGGACTTATCAATGTCCTTCATAGTTAAAATAACTTCACCCATTGTTACATCCTCCCTTCCGATCAGTTCTTTCTGCGTCTTGCAGAAACGTCAGCGTAAACTGCAACGATTACAATGATACCAGTGATGATCATCTGCTGTCCTTTACCAAGACCAAATGCCATGATTCCCTGCTGAAGAAGAGAAATGATGAACACACCGATTACAGTACCGCCGATGGAAGCAAGTCCACCAACCATGGATGTACCACCCATTACGCAACCAGCAATAGCCTCGTTGTTGTACTGATCACCATATCCTGGCTGAACAGTTGTATATGTAGCTACAAAGAACAGTGCGGCAATACCTACCAGAGTTCCACAGATCATATAAGAAAGCATACGCCATTTTCTGGTGTTTACACCGGAAAGACGAACCGCCTCACTGTTGGAACCAAGACAGAGAATATAACGTCCCGGTTTTGTACGATAAAGGATAATTCCGCAGATCAATGCTACTGCAAGGAAGATCACAATACCTACAGGAAAATCTTTATAAGAAACAATGTTTCTGAACCATCCGTTTTCCGGATCGCTGCCCATAGGCCAGCTTACAGACTGTGTTTTTGTAAATACAGACGCAAGACCTTTTGCAATGTTCATAGATGCCATAGATACGATAAACGGCGGTACAGACATGTAAGATACAAGCCATCCGTTAAAAGTACCAAAGCAAAGACCGATCAGCACACATAATACCATAGCAGCTGCACATGGAACACCATAGCTTGTCATGCAGTAGCCAGAAACCAGCGCACAGCAGAACATAACCGGTCCGATGGAGAAATCAATTCCTCCTGTAGCGATTACAAAGGTAACGCCCAGTGACAAAAAGCCCAGGAAATAAACATAGTTCAATGTAGACTTGATACTGTCTCCTACCGGAAACTTATCTCCAAGAACCACTTTGAATACTACGAACATGAGAATCAGGATCCCAACAAGCAGAATCCTGTTCAGGCCGAGCTTTTTTACGATTGGATTTTGTTTCAACTTTTCCAATTTCTTCACCCTCCTACTGTTTTTTCACACTCTCTGTGTTTTCTTAATCTATAATAACGTGAAAACCTGATAATTGTAATAGAATATCTTACAAAAAAAGGTAAAATATTTACGGTATAGTAAATATTTTACCTTTTTTCCTGACTGATATCCCCAAATTTCACTGTGGATTGCCGTCTGTTTTTGTTGTTTTTAGTGTGTTAAACGGAAAAAGAAGTTTTTCGATTTCGCTGGTGTACATATTTTCCGGTGTCACCAACTCACAGCCGGAGTTGATCTCCGCCTCATAGGTTTCTCCTTTAAGCAGACGAACTGTTTCCTGGACTCCCAGATATCCCATTTTAAAAGCTTTCTGTACAACAATCCCCTGAAAAATACCATGTTCCATCAACTGAACGGCTTCCTGAGAACTGTCCACGCCTACCACCTGAATCTTCTTTTCTGCTCCGGCGGCTTTCACCGCTCTGGCCGCCCCCACTGAAGAATACTCGTTCATTCCGGCGATCATTTTCAGTCCCGGATACTTTTTCATGAGTTCCATGGTAAGTTCATAGGATTTATCATATCTGGAATCACAGTACACCACATCTACAATGTTTTTTTCAAGGTTTCCAAGGCCCTCCCGAAAGCCTTTTTCCCTTTCCACAGCAGTGGAAACACCCTTTACATGAGCAACGATTGCGATCTGATCCTCCGGTTCCAGCAGTGAAGCCGCAAATTCCCCAAGTTTTTTTCCTGCCTCCACATTGTCTGTGGCAACTGTAATCTCCTGAATGCTTTCCTCTGTATAAGAATCAATAAAAGCAATCCGTATCCCCTGATCTCTTGCTTCCCGAAGAAGACTGTCGGATTCTGTAAAGCTGGACGGAGAAATAAGAATCGCATCTGGATTTTTAAGGATTGCCTGCTTCAGAAGTCGATTCTGTCCTTCCACGTCATTTTCTTCCTCCGGAGCCATAACTTCAATATCTACATTCGCTTCCTGTGCGGACATACGAACTCCCTGAATGAGAGATGTCCAGAAATCATTTCTGCTGTCCACTACTTTTGGAATATAAATCATAGAAAGACGATTCTGGTCTTCTGTTCCGTTTTTATGATAATTTACTGCTACCGCAGCAAATACCAGGCTGAGAAGCAATGCCACTGCAATCCATTTTCCATATTTTTTCATGACAGCCCCTCCTGTTGTCCCGGTATTGTAATTGTGGCAGTAGTTCCTTCACCTACCTTACTTTCATAGACAATTCCATACTCGTTTCCATAATAAAGCTGAAGCCTTTTCTGGACATTGTAGATCCCGACACCGTTAGAATGATAATCCACTTTATGTCTTTCGTAAATATGATCCAGGGTTTCCTGATCCATGCCCACACCATCGTCAATTACCTGCAGTACCACATTTCCATTTTTCATAAATCCTTTTACCTGGAGAAAGCCCCTGCTCTCTTTATATTTCAGGCCATGGTAAATGGCGTTTTCAATAACCGGCTGTAAAACAAGTTTTATCAGACGTATATTTAATATAGAAGGTTCTACTTCAATCTGAAATTCCAGTTTGTCCTTATAACGCATTTTCTGGATTGTCAGATAGCCTCTGGCATATTCAATTTCCTGCCCTATGGATACCAGTTCATCCTCATTACTGATACTCTGTCTTAAAAGGCGGGCAAGCGAAGCAGTCATCAATACAACCTCTTCGTTTTTTTTGCCTTCTGCCATCCAGATAATGGAATCCAGAGTATTATACAGAAAATGAGGATTAATCTGTGACTGAAGAGCCTTCAGCTCGCTTTTTCTCTTTGCCTCCTGTTCCCGGATATTCTGCACCATAAGCTCATGGATTCTCTGAGTCATAACGTTAAAAGATTTTGTGAGGCTGCCGATTTCGTTTTCGGAATCCACCACAATATCAGAAACACTGAAATCTCCCTCCTGGACCCGTTCCATGGAATCACATAGCCGCTGAATAGGAAGCGTGATGCTTTTTGCCACAAAACGTGAAAAAAATAAAGCTACTGCCATCAGCCCCATTGCCACCAGAACATAAATACTCTGAGCTTCATTACTTCTTCGCAAAAGCTCTTCCACCCTTACACAGTCTACTACCGTCCAGCCTGTTTTTTCTGATCTGGAAATGGAGTACATTTTTTTGTTGATCCCCTCACCCCAGGTCACAATATCAGAGTCAGAGTTCATAACAAGATCAATATTCTCTGTCTGAAGTTCATTGTAAAGCTGCTGCTGCTGCGGATGATACACAATATTTCCGGCTGCATCCACGATAAAAGCATAGCCCTGATTTCCTACCATATTCTGGTCGCACAGCTCACTGATAGCACTGTAGTTCAGATCAATAAAAAATACGCCTTCTTTTTCCTGTCCTGCCCCTTTTTCCATATTGCGGATTCCCCGGCTCAGAGTGATTACCCAGGGACGTTCTCCGCTGATCACATGCTGAACATGAGATGATGTAAGATAAACGCTTTCTCTGCCTTCCAGCGCATTGGTATACCATTCCTGAGAATGGATATCCAGATCCGGATTTGCAAGACGCTGTCCGTCATTGATCAGCATTCTTCCGTTTTCTGCAATAATTCCCAGATTCAGAATATCACTGCGGCTGTCCAGAATTGTCTCAAACTGACTGAGAATGCGATCTCTTGCCTCAGGATCCGCAGTGTCCCCAAAAAGATACTTCTGTACGTCCTCATTACTGGAAACCAAATAGGAAGTATTTTCCATATAATCAATATAAGAATCAATATTCTGATTCATCTGCTGGATAATGGTCTGCGTATACAAAGATGAATTTTCAAACACAGACTGCCTGGTATAGCTTAAAGAGATTACAGTCATAATAATCACTGCACCCAGAAGCAGTACAGACAGCACTGCAAAAATAACGCTCTGAATACTTTTAAATTTTTTTATCATCAGGTCGCCCGGTTGGATTTTTTTCATTTTCTCCGCTCCCTGGCATATTCTGTAGGTGTGACTCCTGTCATCTTTTTAAAAGAAATGCCAAAATAGTGAGGATCAGAAAATCCAACTTTTTCTGCAATCTCATAATTTTTCATAGTAGTGTTTTCCAGAAGTTCCTTAGCCTTTTCCATTCGTGTCCTGATCAGAACCTCTGTAAAAGTTTCCCCTGTCATCTCTTTAAATATTGTACTGAAATAACTGGTGCTGATATTCAAATAAGAGCAGATATCGTTCAGACTAAGGTCCGGATCCATATAATTTTTCTGGATATAGTTCAGAGCCAGTCTTGCCTGTCTCTGTCCGGTAGAACTATTCATATCAGAAAGCAGCTTGAAGATTTTCATAATATAATCTTCCACGATCCGGCAGGCATTGTCAAAAGACTTCTGTTCCGTAATGCTGTGGAGAAGCTCGTCCCTTCCGCTGAGAATTCTCTTCATATCCACAGATACATCCTCGCATACCCGGTCGATGGTTCTGACAATCTGCTGCAGATACATACAGGCACGGCTTTTTTCTACCAGCGCCTGGCAGATAGAATCTTTTATCTCCCGGAACGTACTTTCCACCTGTTCTTTTTTTCCTGTTTTTAATGCCTCGGACAGTTCATCCAGAAGCCGGTCAAGAGGCACGATCTTTACGGAACGCTGCTCTGCCATATCGATCAGAAGATCTCCACCCAGAAGATACCGGTACTGCATCACCTGAGCAGCCATATCATGGGACAAGATCAGTTCTCCCGGACTCTTTACCCAGTCTCCGATTCCCATTGATACGTCTATCCCCATTACCTCTTTCATCTTATCCTTGATCTCCCTGCAAATTTCTTTTGTCTTTGCAGTAAAATCACGGCTCCATTTTTCCTGAAACAGAATGCACACCCTGTTTCCGCCTTCCTGATAAACAATGCCGGCCTGTTCTCTCTTTACAATCTCATCACTGATATTATAAAGTACAAACGCCATCAAAGCGCTTTCCTGGCGTTTTTCCATATCCAGCTGATACATATCGGAATAAATATCAATGTCAAACATAGCGACTCTGTATCTGACTGCCGACGGATCAATTCCCATATTTCTAAGCCGCTCCAGGCTTTCTTCCACATTGGTGGTACAGTTTACCAGCGCTTCTATTGCTTTTGACCGTATGACCTGGGCATTTCTGCGGTAACTCTCAGAAGCCTTGGTAAGCTTTTCCATTTTTTGCTTCTCCTGTCGCTTCTGATCCACCTTTTCTTTCATTTTATTGATCACACCGGTCAGCTCCATAGCCGTCACTGGTTTTAAAAGATATTCGCTGACATTATACTGGATTGCCTTTTTAGCATATTCAAACTCCCCAAATCCACTGAATATCACAATCACAATATCAGGATAATTGTCGTGAAGAAAATGGCTCAGTTCCATTCCATCCATATAAGGCATCAGAATATCTGTCAGCACAATATCTACCGGATGCTCCTTTACAAATTCTGCTGCCTGCTGACCATTTTCACAGTCGCCTACCAACTGGCATCCGATTCCTTCCCAGTCTATATTTTCCTTTATGGCATCCCTTACAAGGATCTCATCATCTACAAGTAATATGCGATACATAAACTGCAAAACTCTCCCGTTCTGAACATATAGAATAATCTCTTATGAAGTATCTTACCACAAACCAGGGGAATATGGAATATGGCAATCATTTGTTTTTATATCCGGTTGCCGTTTCTGCTTTACCTGTGTAGTGATTCCATTCATGCTCACAGAAAAATAATGTGTTGTTTTCCGCGATCCTCTCATCTCTGTTTTTTTAATAGAAATGTTTCTGTCAACTGGAAAATATTCATCTTTTACAGGAAAATATTCTATTGTCAACAACTGAAGATACAGGTAAATTTTATATTAGAAAATTTTATTCTAAATAAATGGAGGTATTGTTATGTTAAAAGGAATTCCTGAAATCTTATCACCAGAATTATTAAAAGTATTATGCGAAATGGGACACAGTGACCGTCTTGTTATTGCTGACGGAAACTTTCCTGTAGAATCCATGGGAAAAAATGCAATTACTATCCGTTGTGACGGACATGGCGTACCGGAAATCCTGGAAGCTATCCTGAAAGTTTTCCCACTTGATACTTATACAGAGCATCCTGTAAATCTTATGGAAGTTATGCCGGGAGACACTGTAGAAACTCCAATCTGGGATACATATAAAGAGATCATCCGTAAATATGATGACAGAGGAGATGCTGTTGTAGGAAATATCGAGCGTTTTGCTTTTTATGATGAAGCAAAAACTGCTTACTGCATTATTTCCACAAGCGAAAAAGCCCTGTATGCAAATGTTATGCTTCAGAAAGGCGTTGTGATTAACGACTGATTCTGCAACTTTTATACAAAGGGCAGCAACGCATAGGCGATTCCATAGAAACCGGAATTTCCCGTAAAATAAAAATCAAATTTTTCAGATTATGCAAAAAGTACAGGTTCCTTTTTGATATCATTCCTCTTTTCCTTACGTCTGATCAGAGGGAAACATATCACTTTAAGGTTCCTGTACTTTTATTTTTTATCTCTTTTTAAAATGATAAATCAGAACACCCACGGTTGCCCCTACTGTTATGGCTGCAATCCATAGAAACGGAGCCGGGATCCCGGAAGATGTTTTTACAGTCTGCCCGGATGTTTCCTGTAGCTTTTCTCCTGTACGATTTTCTGTATTTTTGTCAGAAGTTTCTTCTTTCTTTTTGATGTTTCCTTTTTCTTTATCGCTTTCTATATTACTCTGTCCGGTTTTTTCTGTGGATTCCGCTTTTTTAGAAGCCGCAGATGAGCGCTCTGCATTCGCCTTCTCAGATACAGCGTTGACTTTCCCGGAAAAATTTTCTGCTACAGCTTTCGGTGTGGAGGTCACCGTGGAATTTCCCGCTGCATCCGGAACCGCAGAAGGAGTCAGCGTAGTTTCCGTTTTTTCCTCTGCTTTGGATGTTGCAGATGATGTTTCTTCCTGTTTTCCGGCTTCTTCTGAATTTGCTGGCAATGCTGTTTCCGGTTCTTCCTCTTCTTCTTTGGATACTGCAGGATCTGGCGTATCAGAAGTTTTCGCATTTTCTGCTGATAAAGTATGGTCTGTCCTGCCAGTAATCCGGCTATTTTCTGTACTGTCTGACTGCTGAAGCTCCTGTTGATCCGGATTTTTTACTTTATCCAGATTGACCCAGCCCTGTTTTCCATCTACTGTAGTCATCCCCCAATAACTTCCGTCGTTCATGTGAGCATCCTGAGTAATATGTAATGTTTCGCCGCTTTTTATATCACCAACTCCCGGTACTGTTCCATATTTTTCTCCCGGTCCCTGATACAGCGCCATATCTCCATTTTCAACAACCATAATATCATAATCAGCCTGATCGTTTACATTATCTCTGCCTGCCAGATACAGTTCTGAATCAATAGCCTCCTGCCGGGATGCAGCCGGACGGCAGTCATCCAAAGGCACAAATCCGTTCATTCCATGGTACTGCACATATCCCCAAATACGGCTGTGTGCTTTATCCTCTACTTCTCCCTCAATATGCAGCGCTGTACTATTGGGAATCATTTCCTTAGCCAGCTTCGCAGATTCAAGATCAGGGTTGGCATAAATATCAATCCCCCCTGCTTTGGATTCCACGATCATATAATAGTCGGTTTTATAATCCGGTTCTGTCTTTTTATTCTGAACATCTGCCGAAACCGTCACTGAAATAATCATACACAATATGGCTGCCAACCAGATTCCCGCTGTTTTTTTCATCTTTCTTTTCCCCTTGCTCTGTGCGTTTCCCCGAATCCCATTCCTTTGTATGATTTCCTTATTAACTTACGGATTCTGCTGTTACTGTAAAACAATCATAGCACAGTTTTAATGGTTTGATAATCCCTTTTCGTTCTCCTTTTTCCGATAAATAACGACAAAGGTTACGTTCCATTTTGTTTAAAAAAATCACCGGAGCGCGCCTGTACCGGGCATAATTCTTCGGTTTCTTCCCAGAAGCAGGTACGCATCCAGTCAGCCATATATAAAAAAATCCCCCGGATTTCTCCGGAGGATTTTCGTCTGGCATTTAACTGCCGATATAAGTCTTATTTGTAAAGAGGTCCGTAGTTCTTGCAAGCACGGAAGTCTGCTCCCTCTTTGTCCATTCCAAATGCATTCCATGCAGCCGGACGGAAGATCTTCTCTTCCGGAACGTTGTGCATGCAAACCGGAATTCTCAGCATAGAAGCCATTGTGATAAGGTCTGCGCCGATATGTCCGTAGGAAATTGCACCGTGGTTAGCGCCCCAGTTGTTCATTACATTGTAAGCATCCTTGAATGCGCCGTCTTTGCCATCGCATCTTGGCGCAAACCATGTACAAGGCCATGTGTAGTCTGTACGTTTCCAGAGAGTATCAGAAACTTCTTCCGGAAGAGCTACAGTCCAGCCCTCTGCAATCTGAAGAACCGGTCCAAGTCCTTTTACAAGGTTCAGACGGATCATAGTTGCAGGCATCTGATCTTTTGTTTCAAATCTGGAGGAGAATCCGCCTCCACGGAAATATCCGTTGTCTGCTGCGTTCCAGGTAGTAGCATCCATGATTGCTTTCTGGTCTGCTTCTGTTACATCCCACCATTCTTTCATAACAGCATTGCCGTTTTCATCTTTCGCACCGCCGTTAGCGTCAAGGCAGCATGCACCGGAGTTGATCAGGTGGATGATACCGCCGTTCTCTTTTGCAACACCTTCCAGATCATGTCCAGTTACTCTCTTCACTGCATCCGGGCTCCAGTATGTACGAACATCTGCGAACATCTGTGCACGGTTTGTAAGAAGTTTCATGAACAGCATTCCAAGTCCGTTGAGAACATCGTTCTCTGTAGCAAGGATGTATGGCTCTCTTGCGCCATTCCAGTCAAAGGAAGTATTAAGAACTGCCTCTGCAAAGTCACCGTTCGGATAGAAGTCTGTCCACTGTCTCTGTCCCTGGAAACCTGCTGCGATAGCATTGTGTCCGATTGCTTCCTCGGAGAATTCCGGAGCAAGATTGTCACAGCCGTTCATAAGCTCTTTAATGATAACTGCCATCTTAACAACAAATTCGAACTGCTCTTCTTTCTTCTCTTCGGACATCTGAAGTTCTTCCGGGTTCTTATCGAATCCGATCTTGCAAGTTTCTTTTGCCCATGCAAGAGCTCTCTCGAACTCATCATGATCATAGATACCCTCTGTCATACGACGGATGATTTCTACCTCGTCAACAGATTCTACACGCATTCCAAGGTAGGACTCAATAAAGTCGGAATCAACGATAGATCCGCCGATACCCATACAGATAGAACCGATCTGCAGCCAGGATTTTCCTCTCATGGAAGCTGCTGCAACTGCTGCACGACCGAATCTTAAGATTTTTTCTTTTACGTCTTCCGGAATTGTTGTGTCGTCAGCATCCTGAACCTCATGTCCGTAGATACCAAATGCCGGAAGTCCTTTCTGTGCATGTGTAGCCAGAACGGAAGCAAGGTAAACTGCACCAGGTCTTTCTGTTGCGTTAAAGCCCCATACAGCCTTGATTGTCTGAGGATCCATATCCATAGTCTCAGAACCATAGCACCAGCAAGGTGTAACAGTCAGAGTGATATCAACACCCTCTCTTCTGAATTTATCAGCACAAGCTGCTGTTTCGCCAACACGACCGATTGTTGTATCTGCAATAACAACTTTAACCGGCTCTCCGTTGGAATATTTTAAATTCTCTTCCAGTAATTTTGCTGCAGACTTAGCCATGTTCATTGTCTGCTCTTCCAGAGATCCTCTTACATCAAGCGCACCTCTACGACCATCGATTGTAGGTCTGATTCCGATTACAGGATAGCTTCCGATTAATCTACTCTTAGCCATAATGTTTATTACCTCCATTTTGCGTTCGTTTACTCAGGACAAAATCTGCTTCCTTCCATTTACAGCAACGTACCAAATCTTATTGCCGATTCTATTCTGCAGCAAAATTCAGTTTTATCTCTCTGGATTTCTGTATGTTGATATCAACTCATCCCAAAGAATCGTGCTGTATGGACAGAAGCCATAATTGCCCCTGGTATTTATATGCTTATTATACAATTGCAATACTGTAATTACTTGTGTTATAATGGCAAAAAATAGTATAATATTCACTTTTTTAGATTCATGTATAAAATTTTTATAAACTGTCGGAAGGAGGTTCGCTGTCTTGCATGATCTTGACCGAAATGAAAGCAGAAAAAGAGGGACCTACGAGTTTCCTTTTGAATTTCACCATATTGATTCTTCCCATCCCCGCTATATCATGTCCTATCACTGGCATGTAGAATATGAAATCATGCGTATCCTTAAAGGAAGTCTCACTGTCACTTTAGACGAAAAAAGTTTTACGGCCACAGCCGGAGATATCATTTTTGTACACAGTGGAATCCTTCACAGCGGAATGCCTGAGGATTGTGTCTATCAGTGCATTGTTTTTGACGGAAATGCTTTTTTAAAGCACAACTCTGTCTGCGCCGGATACATGCAGAAAATCATTCATCAGGAAATTATGATTTTTCATCACTTTACAGACTCCGCAAAAGATATCTGTACTACTGTAAACAGTATTTTTGATGCTCTATGGCAAAAACAGGACGGGTATGAACTGACTGTAATTGGACAATTTTACCACTTTTTCGGTATTGTTTTTGGTAAACATTACTATCTGGAAAATGTGCGAAAAGCACGAAAAGACTACAAAAGAATCCTCCAGCTGAAACAGGTACTGGAATTTATCGAGCATAACTATGCTTCTCCTCTGACTCTCCAGGAGCTTTCTGATTCTGTGTCCATGTCACCGAAGTATTTCTGCAGATTTTTTTCTGAAATGACTCACCAGACACCTATGGACTATCTGAACAGACAGAGAATTGAACAGGCCTGCTATGAGCTTTCAACAACTGACGACTCTATTACGGAAATTGCTTACAGAAACGGTTTCAACGATCTCAGTTATTTTATCCGTACATTCAAAAAATATAAAGGGATCACACCGGGAAAATATAAAAGGACTTAATCTTCTCTGACCGAAAAAAAGGAGCGCCAATGCGCTCCTTTTCTATGTTTCTTTTTTACAGGATCTCGTTGAGAACTGAAAGTCCGTACTCTGCCAGACTGTGGTCCTCCTCTCCTGTGCCTCCGCTGATGCCAAGGCCTCCAATGATCGTATCTCCTACCTTCAGCGGTACACCGCCTCCAAAAATCACAATCTTGCCGTTGTCCATCTTATCTACGCCATAGAAAGTTCCTCCTGGCTGAGCAAGAACACTGAGTTCTTTTGTGGACATCTTGACTGCCACGGAAGTATATGCTTTCTTGGTTGCCACATCAAAGCTCACCAGAAAAGCGCCGTCCATCACATGAACTGCAATTGGATTTCCATCCGGGCCACAGACTGCAATCACTGCTTTTTTGCCCCGGCGTTCTGCTTCCTTTTCGATCTTTTCTATAAGACGCTTGGCGCTGTCCAGTGTGATTCTGCCCTGGATTCCCATTCTTTTTAATACTTCCTGAATCACAGCTTCGCTTGTCCGGGTTCCCTGATCTTCTGCCATGAGCTTCTCCTTTTCCGCACCGGATACCTGTATATCTCCGGAGTTTTCCGCTTTTTCCGCCTGGGTAGCGTCAGTATATCTGGCAAGCACATACAGATAATCTGCCAGACGGTTCATATATTTTTTTGTTCCGTTATCTGCTCCGAACTTTACACTGACTGCTGCCAGCGCACGTTCTGCCCTTCTTGCCACTGTCCGGGCTATATCCAGCTCAGCGGACAGTCTGTTGGTTCCGGGAAGGACAAATTCCTTAGGTCTCTGAAACAGACCTTCCAGGCGGTCGATCTCCTGTTCCAGAATCTCTACCGGAGTATCTTCTATTTTATAATCTCTGTTATAAGGATCTGCCACTCCTGCCATAACTGTGATCAGCCTGCGCTGGATTTTTTCCAGCATGGCAACTGTGTCCTTATCCTCCATCATTGTCTTTACCAGTCCCAGATGGCTTGTCAGCTCATCAATCGTTCCCACAAGCTGAATACGGTCGTCTGACTTGGATACATTTTTTGTGCGGACAAGATCTGTTGTTCCTTTATCACCGCTTTTTGTATAAATGTTCATAACGACATCTCCCTGTTTTCCCCGTAAACCGGCTTAAACGGCATTTTTTTTACCGCTCTTGCGCTGTTTGCCCCAAGATTTCTGCATTGCCAGAAACGAGGATTGTTCAACTCAAATACATTTTTTCCTCTGGGAAGTTTTGCCATCTGCATGGCAATTCTTTGTTCTTCAATGCCAATTCCTGAGCCCAGCATAGAATCCTTTGCCGCTTCAAATGCAAGCTCATCCATACCGGTGTCTCTGGAATGAATCTCATATAGAACGCCTTCCTCTTCGATTCCCGCACAGATTTCCCTTAAAAAATCTTCATCCGGATCTCTGGTATATATAATTACAGTTGGTTTTTTGACGATCATGCTTCCTCCTGAAACTCTGCCGTCTCTCTGACCGGACTTTGTACGATACTCTCAGTATAGCACATTTTTTTCTTCAAAACAGCATTTATCTGAACAATTTACGTTATCATCCGCTCTGTTTCCAGTAATTTGAGCAATTTCCATTCCGGATTACCTGCAACAATGATATTTTATCCTGCGTATCCCGGCAGTTTTACGCAAATATACAAAACACCCAGCAGAATATTACCTGTGAACAATAACAACGTATATCCTCATCTCAGCTGTTTAAATATGACATTAACAAACCTGTGGCCACTGCATTTCTCGGCCCCTCTGTCCCCCGGATATTCCCCCGTCCGCAGACGATCCGGTATTCTGCAAGGGCTTCTGTCAGCATTTCCGGAATCTCAAAGTCCTCAGCGGAGCCGCCAACCAGAACCACGTTTGATATTTTTCGTAAATTATGATCAGGAGCCACAATTTCCAGCGCCCGAAGAGCATTTCTCACAAATACTTTGCGCTTTGCTTCTCTTCTGACTTCAAGAATTTTTTCCATTGGAATATCTTCTTCCACCTTCAGCATTTCACCAGGGGCCAGAAGTACCACATGGCCATAATATCTCGGATCTATGGACTCCTCAAAAAACTGCATGGAACCATTTTCCAGTCTGATATGAAAAAGGCTCTCCACCTTTCCCATCGGATATTTTTTGATCTGTTCCGCCGTTGTACGGCTTCCCAGTCCAAGCTCTGTCTGTATCAGCATGGTGACAAGCTCTCCGGCACCTGCCTGATGTGTGGTGCGGACTGTTCCGTCCTCCTCCAGCACTGCAGCGTCTGTAGAACCGCCTCCCATATCAAGAATCGCAAGGGGAAGTTTTGTTCCCGGTGTGGTCAGAGCGCCAAGAGATGCCATGACTGCTTCCACACCTGCAACTACCGCCTTCACTTTAAGTTCCTGTTCCAGTTTTTCTGCTATTTTCTGCATGGGAAGGTGTCTTGTCTTTACCATTGCAGCAATTCCCACAGCCTTTTCCATACAGGTTTCTCCGGCAAGTGAGCCGGATATCTCAACGGGCGCCAGAGTATCCACTGCAAGAATGTCTGTAATTCTTACCTCCTGCTCCCGGTCTGCGGCAACATCCGTCATACTTTTTTTGATCCGATCCAGCATGTTTCCCACATTGGTATTCTGCTGCCCGTCAATATCACGGATCTCTCCGGCTTTCTGGAGCGTATCCATAATGATATCTGCTCCGGTATCAATATTTACACTCAGCTCCCTGCTTCCATGAAAATGGATCTCGCCTGCAGGAAGTACATTTTCTCTGATATTTCCGTTTGGCGTACGGATCACAACCGCACTTCTTTTTCCGATCAGGCTCTTTGCAATAGGGGTAACTGCTCTTGTTTCCTCTGCATCCAGTCCCAGAAGAGTGGCAATTCCATAAGGATTACTCAGCATCCGTATTCCGGTTCCCGGCAAAGCTACTTCGATCGCTGCCAGTTTATCTTCCGGAACCCGGCTGATATGCCTGACTTCATCAATAATGGGAATCTTTTTATTCAGACGGTTTTCCACAAGGACCGCTTCATCGGCCTGAAGGATCAGCCCCCGGATATCCAGCTCCGGAATGTGCTGATTCAGTCTTGAAGCAACCTCTTCATAAGAAAACTTATTTGCAGCCACCACAATATAAGGAACCCCCGGCTTCCCTCTCCAGATATTTTCCAGATGAAGAAGATAGCCTGACGCCTCCCCTGCTCCTGCCGGAGTGGAGGGATTGTGACCGATCATAGAAGATTCTGTAATGATAGTCTCCGTAATGGTTTCCATTGCCGTATCTCCGATCACAGGCGCAGCCTCATTAAGGCGCACAAGGTCAAGAGCGCTTAAAGGCTGCCTGATCTTGTCCAGAGCCTCCAGAAGCGCTGACTTTATTCCGTGAACGTTTGGCAAAGTCCCCTTGGTTCCGGTTGTCATCCGGGAAGCTCCGGAGAGGAAATGGAAACTTCCATCCTCTCCCACACTCCCGATGCATACTTCAGTTGTGGAATTTCCTATATCAACACCCGCAATCAGTTTCAAAGAAGAATTCCCCTTTTTTCATAAATCTCTGCTGCTTCCAGAACCAGCTTTGCACAGTGCGGCGCACTGTATTTTTCCAGAAGTTCCTGTGCCATCAACACAAGCTCTGTTTTTGTAGAACGGTTCGGGCGCAGTTTGTTGTACATGTTCAGTATCACCTCATCAGGCACATTTGCAAGTTCAGAAGCCCTCTGGAAATTTGCTTCCATCTGAGGATTGTCCGCCTCTTTTGCTACCTGTCCCTGGCGTTTCAGCATTTCCGGAGATATTTTAATATCCTCCGCCTGTACATTACCTCTTTTTACTTCATCCAGAGTAATGTCCGAAAGCTTTTTTCCTGTTTTGGAGGTAATGGTATCTGCTTCATTCTGTCCTAACGGATAGCTGCTCATCTTACTCCCTCCCATTCGATCATTCCTTTTTCCGGGTCCAGCTGTTCTGTTTCCACAATGTGCATCAAAGCTGCTTTTACCTGGTATTTCGCACGTACCATAGGGTCGTTGGTACACTCAATAGGCGTTACCTTTTCACCTTTTACGTACTTTGCTGCATTCTGACCGATCTTACGGTAGGTTTCCAGATTCATAAGCGGCGCCTGAGGAAAAAGTTCCAAATTAGAAAGAGGATACAGATCCTTCTGATGAATGACTGTAGTTCCTTTTGACTGGATTCCGATACCAATACCGGAACCGGAAAGCTTAGCTGCCTGAAGCGCCATAAAACATACATCTGAGGTATCCAGAACTTTTACCACACGGGAAGTCATTCCTTCCTCCTCAATTCCGGCTTTTACATTACGAAGAACCTCCTCAAGAGGGATTCCTCCCATGGTCTTATGGATTTCTGTCTGAAAAGCAGCTCCAACACCGATCACAATCTCTCTGGGATCTGTTCCCTGAGCTGCCTTTACAGCAGTTTCATAGGAACGCTTCGGGCGCATCCGTGTTCTTCCGGCAAGGCTTCCGGAGCCGGATGCTTCCGGTGTCTGAACTTCCTTTTCCGGCTGTGCGCCATTCTGGTGAAGCTGCTCCACAACCGCCTGAGTGATCGCACGGATCAGTTGTTCATTTACTTCCATAGCGCACCTCCTAAAATTCGTTTACATTGATTCTGTGAGGAATTGCCTTGATCTCCTCCCAGCGTTTGCCGGAAACACGATATCCGGTTCCCGGCCCCATATAGTCATTTGGTGTATTTACACCGGACATCACCTGGAAATGTTCATCCAAAATTGCTGCCGTATGCATATAATCACCAATAACTCTCTGTTTCAGCATATTCAGGATATTTTCTGCAAGCTCTGTATAACCGCTTTCGGCAAGAGCTTTTACCACATCAACACCTGTAATGCCACGCTTCATCATTTCATCCGCAGACATCAGATCTGCTGCCGCATCACGCTTCAGCGTATCTTTGCTTCCATGAGCATAGGTAACTGCCTCAACCTGCTCGTCCGTTACCTCAGTTAAACCAAGATATTTGAACACAGCCTGGACAGCCTTGCCTGCAGTGCGGCGCACACGGATCACGTCTTCCTCTGTAACAGGACGAAGACCTCCGTCCACCTGCATATCTCTCTGCATTACATTATAATCGTCAAAGTCCTCGGCATCAAAGTTGGAGCCTGCGAACATATTGTCATAATTGGGCTCTGCAGCATATCCGGAAAAGATAAAGTCTGTTCCCGGCATAAACTGAAGCATAGTCCTTGCTGTTCTTCTCATATCAGAATTGGAAAAACTCTGGTCATTGGAAGATGCACATTCCAGTCCAAGAAGGGCTGCAACAAGGTTCTCACCAATAACCTCACGGATTCCCGCCGGTACACCTGCAGTGACACCGATACAGCTTACAGAACCGTTCTGGATTCCCTGACTTCCTGCGCCTTTTGTCACATAAAGACAACGGCACTCAAGGTAAAGCATGGATTTCATCTCGCTGCTTCCCATAAGCACTTCACTTCCTGCACCGGAAGTAAAACGTACCTTTAATCCTCTGGAAGCATAGGCAGAATTCAGAAATGCCTTAGAATACGGAGTGTCATCTCCGTCAATAAATACTTTTTCCGTACCATAAACAGAAAGTGTTTCCGCATAAGTGGTAAGTCCGCGGATACCAAGTTCCAGCTCTGTAGCTTCCTCAGCAGAACACTGAGTCAGCACTCCCGGACGTCCCACCTGAGAACCGATCAGAAGAGCCATTGCGCTGAATGGAGCATATCGTGCCACACCCATAGTGGTTTCTTCCTCACTGAATCCTCTCAGAGCACCTTCAGCAGCATCCGCTGCAATCTGCACCGGATCATCCTTCAGGTTTGTAATATGAGCCTGATTTCCCGGAATCTTTCTGGCGCGCATTTTCTGCATTCCCATCATCATTTCCACCACATTCAGGCAGTTGATGACTTCCGCCATTTTTGCCGGAGTAATTCCGGATACAATCTCCAGTATCTCCTTACGGGAAACATTGATATCTACGATTTTTCTGGCAATCTCCAGGGAAGGAACTGCCATAGATGCCTCAGCTCTGTCTGTACGGATTGCATAATCCGCAATAAACTGATCCAGAAAATCAAAATCTTCTCTCTTTTTTCCGTCCAGTTCTGTGATAATATTGTTTTCTATTTTTACAGAAGGCTTCGGATCATAGGGACTGTGCATTGCCACAAATCCCATTTCCGGCCATTCGTCAATAAATCCGTCTTTATTTACTGCCCGGCGATCCAAAGCCTCGATTCTTTTCGATCTTTTCATATTGTCTACCTTTTCAGAAAAGTCTGTTTCAGTTTCTATGTTCCTTTCCGCTTAAAAGGACCACAGCTTTGTATAAATCTTTATAATATCTTCTTTTGTCGGTACACGTGGATTTGAAGGAGTGCAGGCGTCTGCAAGAGCTGCCTCAGCCATTTTATCCACCGCCGCAAAGTACGCATCCGGTGTAATGGTTCCGATTTCCTGAATGGTAAGCGGAATATTCATCTCTTTCAGCATAAACTGGATCCAGTTTACAAGTGAACGGACGCTCATTACTTTATTATAATTACTCAGTCCAAGGATATGAGCAATATTTGCATAACGTTTTACCGCAGGAAGGTATTCCTTCTGACTTTTGCTGTGCTTATTGATGTTCGCATTAAATTCCACAATATGAGGAAGAAGCATTGCGTTGGCTCTTCCATGAGGAATATGGAACATTGCGCCAAGCTGGTGCGCCATACTGTGTGTGATTCCAAGACCTGCAGTATTAAAGGAAAGACCTGCAAGACAGGAAGCTACATGCATTTTCTGACGCGCATGCATATCACTGCCATCCAGATAAGCTCTTAAAAGAAATACTCCGCAGATTTCAATGGATTTTTCTGCCAGAGCAGAAGAAAATTCATTGTGACCTGTGCTGACATAGGATTCCAGTGCGTGTGTAAATACATCCATTCCTGTGTCCGCTGTAATAGACGGAGGAACACTTTTTACAAGCTCTGCATCCAGAATTGCCTCATCAGCTGTAAGGCTGTCTGAAACAAGCGGATATTTCACTTTTGCCTCTGTGTCATTCACAACTGCAAAGGAAGTTACTTCTGAACCGGTACCGCTTGTAGTCGGAATTGCGATCAGTCCAACCTCTGCATAATGATTGATCTTTAAAGCAAATTCGCGGATCGCTTTTGAAGAGTCAATAGCGGAGCCTCCGCCAACTGCCACAACAACCTCTGGCTGAAAGCTCAGAAATTTCTTTACTCCATCTGCAATTTTATCTACAGGCGCATCCGGTACTACGTTGTGGAAAATATCATATTCTTTTCCGCCTCTTGTCAGAGGCTCTGTTATCAGGTCGATCATTTTGCTCTGAACAACAAAGGGATCTGTAATAATCAGAACTCTTTTATAAGGAATATCCTTCAGTCTTTCCAGTGCGTTCTCCCCAAAATGAATCACTGTTTTCATCTCAAAAGTATTCATGTCTGATGCTCCTTTTTTATGGCTGTGTGGGATACCGGCACTCGATTCCGGCATCTGCAAAACGGGCAAGCCACTTTTCAGTGGGCTTTCTGTCTGTTACAACCACATCTAAATCCCGCAGTTTTCCTGCTACAGAAAAAGCGGTCTGATCAAATTTTGTACTGTCAACTACCAGAATTTTTTTGCGTCCGGAAGCGATCATGGCTTTTTTGGTTGTGCCAAAAGCCTCCTGGGATTCCATGATCCCCCATTCCTGGTCAATAGATTTACAGGAAAAGAACACCTTATCCACATAATAGGATCGGATTACCTCCTCTGTTCTTGACCCCAGAAACGCAAGGTATCCCTCTTTCATAACTCCGCCGGTGGAAATAATATTCCAGCCTGACACGTCAGAAAGCTCTATCAAAATCTCCATGGAATTTGTAATAACGGTAAGCCGTTCCTTGTCCTTTATGGCTTTTGCAATAAAAACTGCGGTGGTGCTTGCATCCAGAAAAATATGATCTCCGTCATTCACCATCTCTGCCGCAATCTCTGCCATTTTCTGTTTTCCGCTTACATTCTGGTTTTTACGAATATTAAAAGGCAGGTCAATGCTTACATTTTCATTAATAACGGCTCCGCCATAGCTTTTTGTGGCAAGCCCTTCTTTTTCAAGCTTGTCAAGATCCCGGCGTATTGTTTCTTCAGACACCTCGTAAAGTTGGCTGAGTTCACTTACCACAACCCTCTTTTCTGTCTGAAGCTTCTCAAGGATCAGATTCCGTCTTTCTAATGCCAGCATTTCTCCTGCCCCCTTTTTGAGAACTTATTATAAAATAGAATCGATCATACGTCTGTCCGGATGAGCAATAACAGAAGAATCAAGATACATACCTTTTTCTGCAACAAACTCTTTTGCTCTCTGGATGGACGCTTCTACTGCGGATACTTCTCCTGTAAGCATCATATAAGATTTTCCACACATACCCTTTGCAATACGAAGCTCGATCACATCTACGATAGCTGTCTTGGCAGCCTGATCAGCTGCTTCGATAATGGAAGCAGCATCATATGTTTCCAAAATTCCAAGTGCGCTGATATCCTCGATCACAGTTGTTCCATACATTGCCGGAAAAAGTGATTCGTGAGGGTTACCCAGTACAAAGCTGTCAATACATTTATCTTCATAAGTGGTAACTGCCGCGTCAACAGCCGCTTTTACCGCACTTAAATCACCGGTAATAATTGCAATATATTTACCCGGACATACGGTCTGTGCCTCAACGATCTCTACGTCAGAGGTCTTTACCATGGCATCCGCTGCTGTGATACCTGTGGCAGTGGTTTTAAATTCAATCATTCCGATTGCTTTACTCATGTTCTGCACGTCCTTTCTACTTTGCTGCAATTATGATGTAGCGGTCTGTTACTTCAGTTACTTTTCCGCAGATACTTGCATGAATGCCGACGCTTAAACCGTCAGCAGGCTTTGCAATCATCTGACCTCTTGTTACTTCATCGCCTGCTTTCACAATTGCCTGTGCCGGAGCGCCGATATGCTGACTCAGAAGGATCTTAACCTTCGGCACAGCTACCAGAGTTTCATCCATCGGTGCATCCTTGTCATATTTTGTCAGTCCAAGACGGGCCATCAAACGTTCCTCCGGAACTTTTCTGTATTCTCTGGACTGCTGCACCGGTACCGGCTGTACGCCCTGTGCAGGTCTGATTCCTGCTTTTCTGAGTCCGCCTTTCATATCTGCCAGAAGTGTTCTGGGTGCCAGACTCTGAGGGCATGCATACATCTCGCAGACACCACAGGAACTGCAGAAATGAGAATCCAGATATGGATTCAGATCTCTAAAATCTCCATTGGCAGCCGCTCTCATAAAGCGTGCCGGATCGATCGGATGTCCCAGATTGTTTCTCGGACAGAGATCTGTACAAGTATTACACTGGCAGCAAATAGACGCTGCACGTTTTAAATCTATAGAAGAAGTTCTCTGCTTCTTCATAACGATCAGATGATCCTTTGGAAGGACCAGAATCGCATTTGTTGTCTTTGTTACAGGATCAGAACCGCTGCCGATTCTTCCCATCATAGGTCCGCCTACAAAATATACGGCGTCCTTTGTTGTAATTTCACCAGCCTGTGCCACAACTTCATCCAGTGTACATCCAATAGGTACACGAACTGTGACAGGCTTGCTTACCTCTGCCACAACAGATACATATTTATCTGTTACAGGCATCTGTTTTTCCAGCGCGCGGTATACGTTGTAGATCGTCTCAACATTGAACACGATAACGCCCTGCTCAATAGGCAGACCTCCAGGTCTTACCACACGTCCGGTAGCTTCATAGATCAGAACAACCTCGTCGCCCATAGGATAAACTTCTTCAAGAAGATGGATCCTTACTCTCGGGAATTCTTCAATATGCTGCTGAAGTGCTTTTACTGTCTGCACATAAGATTTTTTAATGCCGATAATCGCCTCTGATGCACCGACTGTTTCTGCTACAAGATTGAAAGTTTTCATAATCTCATAGGCATGCTTTTCCAGCAACTGTCTGTGCAGTTTAAGCAACGGCTCGCACTCCGCACAGTTCATGAGAATGGTATCCGCCTTATCCGTAAGCTTGGCATAAGTCGGGAATCCGGCTCCGCCGGCACCTGCCACACCGCTGTCCTGCATTATTTTCTGTAATTCTTTGATTTCCATGGCGTTACTCCAATCCCGCACCGTCATCAATGATTCCGACTATCGCCGCATCAATAGGTGCTGTTTCTTCGCCGCAGCCAATTCGCGCTGCGCTTCCTTGTGCCACCAATACATACTCTCCGATTCCCGCACCGATCATATCGATTGCGACAATCTGGCTGAGTTCTGATTTCATATGATGCACCGGCTCTACAATCATAAATTTCTGTCCGATCAGTTTTTCACTTTTCCGCGTGGAAACCACGCTTCCAACTACTTTGCCTACAATCATGTGAGCCTCCGCATAAATATTTTTCTTAAATCCTCCTATGGGGATGCGGCGCATATATCCCAAAGGATCTTTTCCTGTGCTGCATCCCCTGCTTTTCGGAGGAACCTTATTTTATAATAGTAACTGTATTGCCTGTGGCAATCTTTGCCGCATTGGCCTCATCTGTATCAATATGCATTTCCAGTGTAAAGCTGTCGTCTACACGGATCTTTACCTGATTAAAGATCGTTCCGCGTTCATTGTCAGCCTTAACAGAAACGATATCGCCGTCCTTTACACCTGCTGCCTGAGCATCTTTCGGAGACATGTGAATATGGCGCATAGCCACAATACATCCCTCTTTCAGATAAACAGCCCCCTTGGGACCTACAATTGCAACAGGAGCGCTTCCGCTTACATCTCCGGATTCCCGAACCGGAACCTGCATTCCCAGTTTAATGGCATCTGTTGCAGATACCTCAACCTGAGATGCTTTACGAACTGGTCCTAAAATCCTCACATTCTCAATGGCACGAAGCTTGAGACCTACAATAGTGACAGTCTCGTTTGATGCAAACTGACCTCCCATCAGCTCTTTTTTCTTTGTAAGCTGATATCCCGGTCCGAATAAAGCCTCTACATGCTCCTGTGTCAGATGGATATGTCTTGCGGAAACTCCAATGGGAACCATGAAGCCCTGGCCCTTGCTTTCATTTTTATTAATGGACTCAATCACCATTTTGGTGATCAGCTCTATGTTCTTTGCTTCCAAGAATACACCTGCTTTCTGAATAAACATCCAGCCATGCGTCAGACAGCCGGGTCAGAGCCACCGCATATCTGCGGAAAGCTCCAGTCCTTTTGTCTGGTCTGCAATAAGACCCGGCCGCATGACTGAACCGCCTACTCTGACTTATTTAAGAACCGGAAGGATCTTCTCAACGTCTGTGTGAGGTCTTGGAATTACATGTGTAGCTACAAGCTCTCCAAGTCTGGATGCTGCTGCGCTTCCGCTTTCTACTGCAGATTTAACAGCTCCTACATCTCCGCGAACCATAACTGTTACAAGTCCGGAACCGATTTTCTCTGTTCCTACAAGTGCAACGTTTGCTGCTTTGCACATCTGGTCTGCTGCTTCGATAGCTGCTGTAAGTCCTCTGGTTTCAACCATTCCTAATGCTTCCTGTGTCATGATTTTTCCTCCTTGTCAATAATCCCTGTCAGGAAAATATCCCTGAATTATTTTTCCGGCTGTTCAGCCTTTTCTTCTGTCTGTTTTTCAGACTGTTTTTTCCATCGGCTTGCGCTGAGCTCCACAAGCTTTACAATTTCCTCATGGGGCCGCGCGATCACTGCATAACTTGCCGGTTTCTTAATTGCTTTGGCTACCGCTGTTTCAACGGCTTCGGTGACAGCCGACACATCACCCTGTACAATAAGAGTTACCAGGCGTCCGCCCAGCTTACGTTCCCATGACGCCAGCTCAACGTCTGCAGTTTTACACATAATGTCCAGCGCATCCATAGCGGCTACGACACCTGTAATTTCAATAAAACCATATGCTTTATTCACGAGCGAACTCCTTTACGCCTGTATGTTTTATATCTGCTTTTTAAACAGTCGGCAGAATTTTCTCAACGTCTGTGTGAGGTCTCGGAATTACGTGAGTTGCTACAAGCTCGCCAAGTCTGGATGCTGCTGCGCTTCCGCTCTCTACTGCAGCCTTAACAGCTCCTACATCTCCGCGAACCATAACTGTTACAAGTCCGGAACCGATTTTCTCTGTTCCTACAAGAGCAACCTCTGCTGCTTTTGTCATTGCGTCTGCTGCCTCAATTGCAGCGGTAAGTCCTCTTGTTTCTACCATTCCTAATGCTTCCTGTGCCATTTTATTTCTCCTCCTGAATCAAGTTTATATAATTGGGGACTATGTTCTGTCAGCTTTTATCAAGTGCGCTGATCTTTAACATTTTTTCCGTTCCCTCTTCAGGGTTCGGAATAATATAGTGCTGTACCACACCAGTCATCCGGTTCGCTACTTCCATTCCAGTTTCAACGGCTGCTGTCACATCCGTCACACTTCCGCGGAATTTGATGCATACCAGAAGCGGTACCGGCAGGCTGTCTGCATTTGCAGGTTTATTCTTATCGAATACCTCCAGGCGGACATTTGCTGCCTTACATCCGGCATCTGCCGCTACAAAGGCTGTGGCCAGCCCAAACACTTCCAGAATTCCTACAGCTTCTGCCATTTTGCTTCTCCTTTATTCTCCGGATTATTCATTCACAATGGCAATCTTCAGACCTGTCATTGCAAGGTTGGTCTCAAGAGCCTCGTTGATCTGCTCAAGCGGGAATTTGTGAGTGATAAGATCAGACATTGGAAGTCCGATTGCTTTTGCTCTCTTAAGGAAATCAAATGTAGTTGCATAATCTCTCAGAGTGTATACCCAGGAGCCAACCAGATTGATTTCTTTGGAGCAGAGGTCAAAGTGAGGATTGATCTGTGCATCTCCGCCGTTGATAAAGAAGCCAAGTTCACAGAGTCCGCCGCCGTTGCGGATAAATTTGTAGATGTTTGCATGTGCCTTCGGATTTCCTGTACACTGGAATGCGAAATCTGCAAGATGTCCGTCCTGAGCTTCCTCAACTGCTGCTGTAAGAGCTTCCACACCCTGATAGTTCATAAAGTTTACAGTTGTGTCTGCACCCATTTTCTTTGCAAACTCAAGGCGCTGCTCGTTTCCGTCCACTGCACAGATATGCTCAATACCCATAGTACGGAGAACTGCAATACAGATAAGACCGATCGGTCCGCAGCCCTGAACAACAACTCTGCTGTTGAATTTCAGGATGCCTGTTGTTTTTGCTCTCTCTACTGCATGTACAAGAACTGCACATGGCTCGATCAGAATACGTGAATCCAGATCCAGATCACTTACATTAAAGAATGTGGAACCGAATTTTCCGCCTCTGATAAAGATGTAATCAGCGAACCATCCATTGAATTTTACATCATCATCCGGAAGAAGTCCATATACATCTGCGCCGCCCACGTTTTTCTTGTTCAGGTCAAACATGGTGATCTCCGGATCATCCTTGAAGATCATGCAGGTAACAACTTTATCGCCTACTTTTACCGGTTTGCCGGCTGTATCAACAGTTACGTTTTTACCCATGGCAACGATCTCACCGGTTCCCTCGTGTCCGAGAACTACCGGAATCAGACCAAACGGGTCGTTTTTGTATTCATGAGCGTCAGTTCCACAGACACCGCATCCCTCAACTTTAACAAGGATGTCGTCATCTCCCAGTTCCGGAAGCGGATACTCCTGAAGCTCAAAATGTTTTTTCTCGGTCATCATTGCCACTCTTGCAGTTTTCGGAATTCCACCGTTTGCTGCCGGAGCTGCAGTAGCAGGAGCAGAAGTAGAAGCTACAGGAGCCTCTCCCTTTCCTGTCATACCGGAAAGAACCTGTTTTACAATTTCTTCAATATTTACATTGTTCATATCCATTGTTCTATTCCTCCTGATTAACGAATGCAAAGGCTGTCAGACATTACGCAGCGTCTTCTCTTTGTAAAGGTACTTGCGCTTGTAAGTCCCTCTCCTGTACGGCTGGCGATCGTAAAGGTGCAGAAGCCTTCTCCGCCGAATCCAAGTGCAGAATAAGACGGGCCATTCTTTACAAGGATTGCAGTATCGATTGCTCTTGCATACTTTGTGATATTGTCAACGTTTTTGGAGTGGATATGTGCTGAATGGCGATTGCCATGCTCCAGCCATACAGCCTGTTCTACCGCATCGTCAAAGTCTCTTGCTCTTACCATACCAAGGATTGGCATCATAAGCTCTTCAGTGATCAGCGGATGCTCCTTCGGTCCTTCGAATACGATGCAACGGATATTTGCCGGCGCATCAACTCCGATCATGGACAGAAGTGTTCTCGCATCGCGACCAACACATTTACGATTCAGCTTGCCGCCTGCCAGAACAACCTCTGTAAGTTTGTCCTGTTCTTCCTTTGAAGCCAGGTAGCAGTCATTTTCAGTAATAAGATAATGCATCAGCTCGTCTGCAATGGAAGATACTGCAACAATTTCTTTTTCTGCAATGCAGGGAAGATTGTTGTCAAAAGTACATCCGTTTACAATATCCTGAGCCGCTTTGCGGATATCAGCAGTCTCATCAACAAGCGCCGGAGGATTTCCTGCACCTGCACCGATTCCTCTTTTTCCGGAGGAAAGAACTGCTGTCACAACACCCGGGCCGCCTGTTGCAGCGATCAGGTGAATGTCTTTATGTTTCATCATAATACCGCTGGTTTCCATTGTAGGATGTTCTACTGTCACCGCGATATTATCCGGGCCACCTGCTTCCAGGGAAGCCTCGTTCAGTAGATTAACTGCATAAATAGAAGTTTTGATTGCTGCCGGATGAGGATTGAATACAACTGTATTTCCGCCTGCCAGCATTCCAATCGTATTGCACAGAACTGTTTCGCTTGGGTTTGTACACGGTGTGATCGCGCCGATTACGCCAAAAGGTCCCATCTCGATCAGAGTAAGTCCTCTGTCTCCAGACCATGCTGTTGTGGTAATGTCTTCCGTACCCGGTGTTTTGTCAGCTACAAGATGATGTTTCAGGATCTTGTCCCCAACATTTCCCATTCCGGTTTCTTCCACACCCATACGAGCCAGAACTTCTGCATTTTGTTTAATTTTTTTGCGAATGCAGGTAATGATCTTTTCTCTCTGGTCCATGGACATTCTCTTCACGATCAGTTCCGCCTTTTTGGCAGCCTCGATCGCATCATTCATATCCTTAAAAATTCCATGTTTTCCGGCCGGAGCTTCCGCAATCTGCATTTTCGCCATAACTTCCTGTACAATTTCCTGTACCATGTTCTCACTTATTGGCATGAGATTGACCTCCTTAATTCATTCCGTCAGAATTATTTCATTCCAAGCTGTGCCATTACCTGTTTTGTGATGTTTGCGATCAGTTCAGCGTCTGATTCCTGAGCGCATGCTTCCGGAGCATGAGCAACCATGCAGCCACCACAGTTATGGCAGTTTACGCCGTCTTTATTCTGACAGAGATCTGCCGGATGTTTGCCCGGAAGTCCCATTTTTCTTCTGATCTCATACAGTTTTTCGATAGTTTCTTTGTCGAATTCCTTCGGGCCGCCCAGAAGTTTGCTCTGATACAGAAGCTGTGCGTAGAACTCAACAGACTCCATTTTCATATATGCAGCGTTCAGGTCTGTAGACCATGTAAGTGCTCCGTGGCTCTCAAGAAGAACTGCATCAAAATATGGAAGATATTTTTCCAGTCTGTCCGGAATCTCATTTGTGGAAGGTGTACCGTACTCAGCGATCGGAACACATCCGAGAGCGATAACTGCCTCAGGCATGATCGGCTGTGTCAGCGGAATACCTGCGATTGCAAAAGAAGTTGCATATACAGGATGAGCATGTACAACAGATCCTACGTCCGGTCTCTTCTTATATACTCTCATGTGCATTTTAATCTCAGAAGAAGGTTTGAATCCCGGGTTAGCCTGGATCACATTACCCTCTGCGTCTACCTTACAGATATACTCTGGTGTCATAAATCCTTTGGACACGCCTGTTGGTGTGCAGAGAAACTCATTGTCATTCAGCTTTACGGAAATATTTCCGTCGTTTGCTGCTACCATGTTGCGATTGTAGATACGTCTTCCGATGTCACAAATCTGTTTTTTGATTTCAAACTCGTTTACCATGCTTTTTTCCTCCTTAAGCAATTAGGTGTCTTATTTTATTTCTAAGGAGATTTTACTCCTTAAAACCAAAGTTGTCAAGGAATTCTTGTTGATTCCTGTTGTTTTTATCGGTATTATGTTGTTGTTTTTGTTGTGTTTCTATTTTTTGTCATTTCCTGAAAAAACATACAATTGCATATTCTCTGTTCTCCCCAGGCTCTGACTTTTATTACAATCCACTGTAATACCGATATTTTATCCGCCAATCTGAACATACAGGGAAGTGATACTTTCTGCCGCCCGCTTCAGAGTTGTCATTTTTTCTCTGTCAGGAGGCAAAATCCCATCCATCAGATACTCCCTTCCCAGTCCTTCATATTTATCCTGCCCCAGTCTGTGATAAGGCAGAAGGTGAAGTTCTTTTACTCCGGGAAGAGAATCTGCAAAAGCAGCAATCCCACGGATTTCTTCCACAGTATCATTAAAGTTAGGGATCACCGGTACCCGTATGATCAGTTTTGTTTTTCCGGAGAGGGCAACCTTTCTGGCATTTTCCATCATCAGCTCATTGGATTTTCCCGTAAACTGTCTGTGCTTTTCGGGGTCTGTATGTTTGATGTCCATCAGATAAAGATCCAGATACGGAAGCAGTTCCTGAATGGTATCAAAAGACGCACATGCCATACTTTCGATCGCCGTGTTAATGCCCCGCTCTTTCGCCGCCCGAAGAAGATCTCTGGAAAACTCAGGCTGACAGAGACATTCTCCTCCGGAAAGGGTCATTCCCCCTCCGGAACGATAATAATAAGGTCTGTCTTTTTCCACCTCGGCAATCATCTCCGCCACTGTGGTGTCCTGCCCGATCACCTTATCCTCTCCCAGCACCTTCATGGTCTGTATCCTGTATTCCTGAGATTCCGGATTACAGCACCAGCGGCATCTGAGCACGCAGCCCTTCAGAAAAACAATGGTGCGGATTCCCGGTCCGTCGTGAACAGAGTATCTCTGAATGTCAAAAACTCTGCCCTTGGTATCTAAATAACTCATATTATGCCTTTCTGTTCATACTCTCTCAGGTTCTGATCCACTGTCCTGCTTCTGTTATATTTCGCCCGGACACCTTCCCATGATCAGAAGCCCTGTTCTGTTCTCCGGATAATATCATCCTGAAGAGATCTTGACAGAGTTGTAAACAGCGCACTGTAGCCGGCAACACGGACAACCAGATGTTTATATTTCTCAGGATTTTTCTGAGCATCCAGAAGCGTATCTCTGTCAACTACGTTAAACTGCATGTGCATTCCCTTCTGATCAAAATAGGAACGGATTAGAGCAGTAAATTTCTCAAGTCCCTCTCTTCCTGCCAGCGCAGAAGGATGGAATTTCTGATTAAACAGAGTTCCGTTTGATACAATAAAGTGATCCAGTCTGGCAACAGAGTTGGCAGCTGCAGTAGGTCCGTTTACATCCTTTCCTGCTGAAGGAGATACTCCGTCTGCAACAGGGGTATGAGCGTAACGTCCGTCCGGTGTCGCTCCTGTCTGTCCGCCAAGGGGAACATTTGCAGAAACCGGATAAAGACCTGCCTGGAACTGACCGCCTCTTGGATTCTTATAATTCTGAAGAGGTCTTGTATAGGTATAAGCCACATCTCTTGCGAAATAGTCAACCTCCGGGATGTCATTTCCAAACTTCGGAACCTCATCGATCATATAATGGATTTCCTCAAAACGTGCCTTCTGATCTTCTGACGGCTTCATGGTCATTACTGTTTCCAGCACAGATTTCACAGTGTTTTCATCAATGGTACAACCCTGATGCTCCATCTCCTTCAGGATAGATGCGGTCATATCCGCAGCCGTCTGACTGTCAATGCCTTTTCCATAATTCCATATAAGAGCTTCTTTATATTCCTCCATGGAAACTTTTCTGTCTTTGTATACAAGCTGACGCACTGCGTAAAGAGAATCTGCCATATTGGCGATTCCAAATCCCTGAGGACCGGTAAAATTATATACCGCTCCGCCTTCCTGAACAGAGAGGCCTCTCTTCATGCAGTCATCTACCATGGAAGACAAAAACGGCAGCGGGCATCTTTCTGCGTGAGCCACATCAATGGCATTGTCAGCATTTACAAGAAGGGAAATGCAGTAATCCATCTGTTTTTTATAGGCATCATAGAATTCCTCAAATGTAGTCATTTTTGTTACATCACCTGTAGGAATTCCCACCATTTCCCCTTTGTCCATTCCATTGGAAAATACCAGTTCCAGAGGACGGCACATATTGAAGAATGCTGCATCATGCCAGCCGTCTGTTTTTCCGGCTTTCTGAGGCTCTACACATCCGATAATGTTATACTCTCTGGCATCTTCAAGAGAAAGTCCTCTGTTCTGAAGAGCCGGAATGATCACTTCGTCATTATAATAAGCAGGAAGTCCGATTCCTGTTCTGGTCAGTTCTGCCGCCTTGATCAGAAATTCATGTGGAGTTCCGTTCCATACTCTTACAGAAAGAGACGGCTGCGGCAGATGAACATGCATGGACGCCTGGATGCACATAATTGAAAGATCATTTGTCACATCCTCTCCGTCTTTGTTCTGTCCGCCTGCGATCAGATTCTGGAACAGGCTGTAGCCGGCAAATCCTTCTGCTGAGGCAGCATCACGACATTTGTTCAGGTCGTTCAGTTTTACCCAGATGCAGTCCATAAGTTCCTGCGCAAACTCTCTGGTAATATTTCCATTATCAAGATCCCTTTTATAATAAGGATACATATACTGGTCAAAACGTCCCGGAGAGATGGAATGACCGCTGGATTCCAGCTGAATAAGCTGCTGAACAAACCAGAAAGACTGACATGCCTCATAAAAACTTCCGGCTCCCTTGGCAGGAACACGACTGCAGTTAAGAGCAATTACCTCAAGTTCATTTCTTCTTACAGGATCATTGCATTCAGCAGCCATTTTTTCTGCCAGCGCCGCATAACGCTGTGCATATTCAATCACTGCCTGACAGCTTAAGATCACTGCATTTAAAAAGTGAGATCTCCTTGCATAATCACCGTCTCCCACCTGACATTTGTCCAGCTCCGCCTGGGCTTTTGCCATGATTCCTTCATAGCCGATTGCAAGAACTTCCTCATATTTTACGGTTACATGACCTACACCGTTATAAAAATAGTTTCCAGGTGTAAAAATATTATGTTCAATGGCTTTTATTGCCTCCGGAGCCATGTAGGAGGTTGCCAGCTCACTGGTTGTCTTCCCTTTCCAGTATTTATGTACCTCTCTTAACTCCTGTTTTGTTTCTTCGGCAATGTAAAACGGGTCCGCGCTCCTCGTTTCAACCGTATCCAGCTCATCCTCCAGCCACTGATAAGAAAATTCGGGATAAGTCTGACAGCCTCTCGGCGCAATGGTACTGCTTCCTACGATCAGCTCCTCATCGCGTATAATGATGGGGATATGACGCAGTATATGAGCAAATGCCTCCGCACGCCTGGTAATCATAGGTTTGCCTTCGGTTGCCTGATAAGATTCTGTAATCAGCTTTGCTCTGGCAGATTCGATCACCGGCATTTTCTCATACAGATGGTCAACCAGTCGTGTGATTCTGGGTGACTTTGGAATATCTGTGGTATTAAACATTTCCACGCTTCTCCTTTCTCACAGCTTTTCCGGACAAAATCCGGCTGCCGTGTATCATATACAGTCATTATACGCCATCCTTCCCTGTGCGTCAACAAAAAGCAACATACCTTTTTCCAAACAAGCGAGGTTTTTGTTGTTTTTTATATGTGTTTTTTTGTTGTTTTTTATTTATTGTATTTTTATATGAACATTGAAAAATCCCTGTATCAGCATCCTTTCGGCTGAAATCCCGAAACTTTTATAGAAAAAGGGACTGGTGATCCTGCATTATTTCTGTCAATAATCCAAAATTTTCCAGTCCCTTTTCACTTAATTTTTATTGTATTTTCTTAATTTTAACCTATAAAGGCGTCCCTGCCGCTCATGGCAACGAAAATATCAGGATTTTCTCTCTCATATCATTCCCGGGAAACAGATCCATGCACTGGATAATCCCTCTGTACTGCAATTCGTCCAGTCCATTAAGGTACATCTCATATTCCTGAGAAGGATAATAAAAATACAGTCTGATCTCCCGTTGATTTTCATACCAGGATTCCAGTATCCTTGCCATTGCCTGTTTGAGAATCTCCAGACAGAACGGATTAAAGAAAAAACACCGGTCCACCTGTTCCGGAACCTGATAAACTGCTGCATCCTGCTGCTCAAAACATACTTTTCCGGAAGAAACTGCCTTTTCCCGGTTCCGAAGAGCCGCCTGATAAAACCGCTCATTATATTCAATTCCGACAGATCTGCACCCAGTCTGATAGGACAAAAAGAAATCTACCCGTCCCTTCCCGCATCCATAATCAAGAACCGTATTTTTCTTTCCTATCTCACCACTGTTTCCAAGCCTTTCCAATACCGAATAAGGCGTGGGTTCATAAGGATATTTGTACTGGTCTGAACCTGTATCATCCCGTCCTGATGTACGGATTTTTAACATTCTGTCCCAGGAATCTTCTTTCATGCCAGACACTTCCTCCTGCTATTTCTGAACTTCATTTTCCAGATGTTCCTCCAGTGTAGGATTCATACGACGGATCACCATAAGAGTTATCAGCATCAGAACAATTCCCACCGGAAGAGCAATCCAGGCTGTTTTTACAAAGCCTGCCACCAGATAGGTAATAAAGGATACTACTGCTGCCATCATAGCATACGGAAGCTGCGTAGACACATGATTCACATGATCGCACTGCGCTCCGGCAGATGCCATGATCGTTGTATCTGAAATCGGTGAACAGTGATCTCCACACACTGCCCCTGCCATACATGCAGAAATAGAAATGATCATAAGCTCCGGATCAGAGTTCTCAAATACAGCTACTACAATAGGAATGAGGATTCCAAAAGTTCCCCATGACGTTCCTGTTGCAAAAGCCAGTCCGCAGCCAACCAGGAAAATAATTGCAGGAAGAATGTTCATCAGTCCGCCTGCCGCAGAACGCATCGCATTTTCTACAAACGCAGCTGCTCCAAGGCTGTCTGTCATGGATTTTAAGGACCAGGCAAATACCAGGATCAGAATTGCAGGAACCATTGCCTTAAAGCCTTCCGGAATAGAATCCATACATTCTTTAAAAGAAAGAACTTTGCGGATCATATAAAAAATCACAGTAAGAACAAGGGCAAATGAACTTCCCAGCGTCAGACCGACAGACGCATCACTCTGAGAAAATGCAGTCACAAAATCTGTTCCGCTGAAAAATCCTCCCGTATAGATCATACCGATCACACAACAGATCACAAGGCAGACAATAGGGATCACAAGATCGATCACTTTTCCTCTGGGATTTACTTTTCCACCTTTTTCTGCATCCGCATAAGGCCGTCCCTCTGTGGTATAAATATCTCCTTTCAGAGCATTGACCTCGTGGACTCTCATACTTCCAAATTCTGTTTTAATCAGCACCATACCTACCATCATCACAATGGTAAGCAGCGCATAAAAATTATAGGGAATCGCTCTGACAAAAATGGAAAGTCCGTCTTCTCCCTCTACAAATCCACTTACTGCTGCCGCCCAGGATGAAATTGGCGCAATAATACACACCGGAGCCGCAGTTGCATCGATCAGATAAGCAAGTTTTGCTCTGGATACATGATGCTTATCCGTTACCGGCCGCATAACACTTCCAACAGTCAGACAGTTAAAATAATCATCAATAAAAATCAGAACTCCCAGCACGATCGTAGCAAGCTCTGCTCCCACTCTTGTTTTGATCCGTTTAGCAGCCCAGCGTCCAAAAGCAGCAGAACCGCCGGCCTTATTCATCATACATACCATTGATCCAAGAATCACAAGAAAAATCAGGATTCCCACATTATAGCTGTCAGACAGAACACTGATGATGCCTCCCTGGAAAATATGTGTTACAGTGCCCTCAAAGGAAAATCCGGAATACAGAAGCCCACCTACCAGAATTCCCAGAAACAGAGAGCTGTATACCTCCTTTGTGATCAATGCCAGCGCAATGGCTACTACAGGCGGAATCAGCGCCCAGAATGTAGCATAAAGCGCAGGCTGTGCCGCCTCTTCCGCTTCTGCCGCAAACACAGACAGCGGACTTGTCAGAATTCCCAGAAGTATCATTGTAAGAACAGCCAGGAATGCTTTTCTTTTGTTTCGCATATCTTTCCTCCCTCTGATATAAAAAGAGCCATGGATGTGTCTCCGCGCGGAGTTCTCCATGGCATCTGATCCCTGTCTGATATTTATCCGATCCTGTCAGTCCCTGATAGCGCTCCACATCCGTGACAGTCTGCAAAATCTTATTCTGCAGCCCAGGGTTCTGCCTCCTGGCGGTCAAAACCCTTCGGCGGTTTTTCCTTTCGCCGGAAACTGTCTGCCATGACATGATACAAACTCCCTGTAGGACTATGCTTGCATCTGTTTCCGGGTACTGATAAAACCCGCACCTCTATCCTGTACTCTTTTATCTGATTTACTTTTTATTTACTGTAACAGCTTTTAAGAAAAATAGCAACAGGTTTCTGCATTTTTTACAGATTTTTAAAACAATGCCTGTGTTATTTCCATAGTTACCAATATAGAATTCCTCTGTTGATGTTCTCGATTGAAAATTAATTGAATCAATAAGATACTCTTATATATAAAAGTTTTGCAGACCCCTGCCGCCCAAAATGGCGCAGGGGCAGAATCGTTTTCCGGCAATACAGAATCATTGCCGACTTCTTATTTTTTATCTTCTGAATTAAAATATATCTTTGCCTTTTCTTCAAATGCATCCAGAGAATCGGTCCTTGCGGCCAGCTTAAGCAAAACCTTCAGGATTTCAATGCTTTCAAGATTTCGAATCTTTTCCTGCAGCTCACAGGGAATTTCTCCTATTTCCTCAAGAAGTTCTAAAATCCCCTCCTGTGTGGCCTCAATTCTTCCTTCCTGTTTTTCCTCCCTCAGCATTTCCTCAAAAATCATATAGCGTTCTCCCATTTCCCGGTCTGTCTTAATCTGCCGGATTGTTTTCTGGAACTTCCGAACCAGTTCGTCCCCAAACTCCTCTTCACTCGCTTCAAGATCAGCCGTAGCAAACTTTAAGAACCTGACAAGCTCCTGTGATACTTCTGCTTCATTCTCGCCTTTGGTGCTCAGAAAAATAGTACAGCTGTCATCTTTTAATTTTACATCGGGATCTTCCTCGCATATATTTCGGAACGTATAACAGTATCGTTTTTTATCAAACGGATCGAAATCGCATACAAAGATCACAAATGTAGCCGGAAGCGTGTCATAATCCTCGCCACTTTCCAAAGCTTCCATCACAATTTGACTGTGGTAATACCTGCTTCTTTTTCCAAGTTCCTTTTTCTTTCGTACCTGCATTTCTACATTGTAGTGGCTATGATTGGTATCTTCAGCGTAAATATCCAGACGTACACTTTGTACTCCGGATGATAGATCATACTCTTTTCTTTGCTTACCACCACACGGGCAATCGGAAATCCAAGCACCATTTCCAGAAAACTCTTACAGTTTTCTTCCACACTCATTACTGCGCCAAACATAAAATTATCCTTGATCGTCAGGTCCTGTAATGTTTTTCGTTTCTTCATTCTTCCTCCAGTTCTACAGAGGAATCCTATAGAATAATTATATCATGTACTCACTCAGACTTCTATCTTTTTCATCCAAAAAATTTGCTGCCGTCATCAATTTATCTGAATGGATTCTCAAGTTGAGAGTATCTTATCCCGCAGCTTACAGAAAATTCTATAATTTTTATTCTGCATCTTTTATTTTGCTTCCGGGAAATACAACTGCTCCCATCGCCACCACCAACATCAGCAACACAGCACATCCCACAAGAATCCCGTTAAAGAACCGCATCCACAACGCGCCAATCACCAATGGAAACATAATATTTAGTATATTGGAAAATGATTCAATCACCCCAAGGACTACCGGTGCATTTTTATCTCCCTGGCATACTTCCACACAATCGTACAAATATCCAAAGGACACCGGCGCAAACATATCCTTTAAAAGGCTGATGCAATAGCCTGCCATAAACCAGACGTTTCCTGTCGGAATCAGAAACAGTGCAACTGATACGATATCAAAGCCCACATCAAAAAGATATACCCACTTTTTATCCAGTCTGTCTGTAATAAGAGCGAGAAACAGGGAGCAGATACAGTTAATCACGGTAAAAACAGCCGTATATTTCAAAAACACAGAAATCTCTATCTCCCGGACAATCGCCAGAAGCGGTATAAACCGCAGAATCGTGCCGTAAAATCCTGTTGCGATCTCTGTCAGTAAAAACATGCGTACAACACGATCCCGAATTACATTTCCAATCTGCTCTATGTACTCTTTTAAATGTATTTTTTCCTCTTCTTCCCGCTGGATCCACTTCCGTCCATTCCAGGTAAAAACCAGAGCGATCAGAAAACCCACGCTCAAAAATCCATAGGCTGCCTCCATATTCCATTTGCCGATCAGCCAGCCGCTGAACCATGTACTGATCGCTATCGCCCCATAAAGAAAAATATCCCTCAGAGCAAAATATCCTGTCCGTTCCTCTGAGGGTACTGCAAGATTAAAGGAATTTCCCGCCGAATAATTAAACATAATCCTGACACAGTAAACCAGAAACAGACCCACAAAAGCCACTGCCTTATGCTCTGTCAGAGAGATTCCTACTGCCGCCCCGGCTCCCAGGAGCAAAGACAAGCTTCCCACTGCCAGAGGTGAAAATTTTTTTGAAAAATATACAATCAAAAGCGGCAGCACAACATCCATAATACTTAAAAGAGAAAGAAAAATTCCATACAGAGAATTTCCAATTCTTTTTTCAAACAAAAATGGAATGTTGTTTTCCATACCACCACTGGCAACATAAAAGAAGAAATATACAAGTAAAATCAGAAAATAGTTCCTGAGTATAGGTTTAAATGAAGAAAATAATTTTTTCATGTTATTTTTCTCCTATATAATTCAGCAATTATCCGTGTGTCCCTTCTGTCGCCTCCTATATGATTCAGCAATTACCCGTATGCCCCCTCTGCCACCTGCAGTTCTCATGCAATTTTGTCATTTTTCATTGACTTCTCACCTTATTCCTGCCATACTAAAAGTAAATTTTATGTCATTCCCTGCAAATAAGGGATATTTTATATTTACTTTATAAGGAGCAGACTATGTATCTTTCTGATATGCATACACATTCTATTGCAAGCGGTCACGGAACCAGCTGTACGATTTCCGAAATGGCAAAAGCCGCTTCCAGAAAAGGTCTGAAGCTTCTTGGTATTACGGACCACGGTCCGGCCACACTGGCAGCCGGAACTCCGTCCTATTTCCGAAGTCTGACCTTTTCCCCAAGAAAACGCTTTGGTCTGGAATTATTCTATGGAATCGAACTTAATATTCTTGATAAAGAAGGACATATTGATCTGGAGGAAGAGCTGCTGTCCAGACTGGACTATGCCATTGCCAGTATCCATGCCCAGAATTACAAAAACGCTTCCTGTGAAGAAAACACGGAAGCCTACATAAATGCTATAAAAAATCCTCATGTAAAGATTCTGGGGCACTGCGATAATCCCCGTTTTCCGGCAGATTATGAAAAGCTGGCTTTTGAATCTAAAAAACAGAATGTGATTTTTGAAATCAACGAGGCTTCACTGGCTCCTTACAGCTACCGGGGCGATACACGGACCAATAACCGGGAAATTCTCCGCTGCTGCCGAAAATATGACCTTCCCATTCTTCTCTCCAGCGACAGTCATGGAAAAGAACATGTAGGGGATTTTACCTATGCCGCTGATTTTGTACATGAAGAAATGTTTCCTGAAAGTCTGATTCTGAACAATCAGATTCCCAGATTAAAAGTGTTTCTGCAGACCCGTTCCTAAACAGAACAGGGTCTCTGTAAACACGCTCACCGAATAATAAAATCTCAACGCCTCTATTTTTGCTCGGAATCCTTTATTTCTTTCATCATTTCTGCCAGTTCCGCATATTTTCCCGTTACATATCCATAATTTTTCCTCTTATGGGGAAGCTGACAGTTTGTACAGTCCTTGATTCCTTTATCTGTGTAACGGAAATTTCCACCACATTTATCACCCAGCGCATAAAGCGGGCAATAGCAGAACAGACAGTTAAAATTTTCCGGATCTGCCCCCTCATGACAGGGGAAATATTCACATTCCTTATTGCTGAAAAACGAATAATGCTTGTCTTCCCAGTATGGTTTTTCCATAGCCTTCTCCTTTTATTTTCTGTTAACTATTTTCTTTACGTTTCTTACTATACCGGCATTTAACAATATAACAGTAAATTGATTGCTGAAAACTCATACCTTTTCCATTTGCTAATCTTCCACTGATACCAAAACCAATATATTCTTTCATATCCACATATCACAGGTTCTATTGTCTGAAATCCGGTATTTATTTTTTATAAAATACACTTGTAAATGAACTGATGAAAGCTTATACATTTACTGTCTGCTAATCTTCCACTAATACAAAATAACCAATGATATTCTTTCATATACGCATATTACAAATTTTGATTTTAATGTGCAGAACCCTATATCTACACATCTAGGGAATATAACAAAAAATCGGCGTACCAAACGCCGATATACAGATCATTTTGAGGGTGCGATCTACTCCGGGGTAGACCATGAATTCGTTCAAAATATGCGGAGGGAACGAACGCATCCGGAGTAGTATCGCCTGCCATTTAATCATCACCCTTTAAGGGTAGTATAATTCATACGAACAGGCGAATTCCATAAAAAATGCCTGCTTCCATAAAGCAGACAACGCCTGAAAAATGCGGATTTTTTCAGGTTGGCTGTTACACTTTACACGGAAGTTCAACCTCGCCATACAAAGCAGGTTTCCTGACTTCAGGATCAATGCTCCTTTTCCCCTTCTCATACATATGTACAATGGTTTTTTGAAAATTCGCTCCTCTGTTACAGTGACCGGATCGCTCAGGACTTTCACCTGATTCCCTTTTCTGACTATTTCGCGGAAAACAGTCAGCACTTTATATGTTCAATATGGAATTATACTGGCATTATCTTACCACGCTCTTATATAAATGTCAAGAAATCGAAACAAAAAACATCCAATTTTCCAAAACAAAAAAATCCAATTTTTAGTTTTTAAAGCTATGCATCCTAAGCAAAAAGCAGCCATTTTCGACCTGTCCATAAACAATATTCCGCAAGCTGTTTTTATGCGCTTTCAAAAATCTTGGGAACGGATGTGGAAACAAAAAAAGGCGCAAGTTCAGAAAATATAAAGAATACCTGGTTCCACTTATTAATTCAATGTTGTGTATTCTGTCTGTAAGATCAGAGATTACCCATCATTTTATCTTTTATAACAGCCAGAATTTCTCTTGAAATATAGATGACAAGCCTCCAGGAACGATATCGGGCGGAAATTCCGCAAATATTTCTGCACCCGCATTTCTTTCCAATGGCAACTCCACGGAACACATGAAAATTATTTGTAACAATTCCTACTGACTTATTCAGATCACCAATCTTTTTCAGGCTGAAATCCAGGTTTTCTTTTGTATTGGTAGATCTGTCTTCCAGAATCAGTCTCTCTCCGCTGATTCCATGACCGGTCAGATAATCGTACATGGCTTTTGCCTCACTGACAGCTTCTCCTTTGCCCTGTCCACCGGAGAGAACTGCTTTGGTATCCGGATTCTTTTCCAGATACTGCAAAGCCCTTCTGGTGCGTTCCAGAAGGGCCATACTCAATCGTGTTCCGTCCACATGGGCACCAAGCACGATAATGTAATCAAGATTGTCTTTGATTTTCATTATTTGCCGCAGCAGAATTTATATTTCTTTCCGCTTCCGCACGGACAGGGATCGTTACGTCCGATCTTGTGCGGTTTTACAACAGTACCGGATTTTTTCTGCTCTTTATACAGCTCTTTACGTTTTTCCTCTGTAAAAATATTGTTCCACTGAGGAAGCTCATACAGCCAGTCAGCTTTTGCATCAACCATATTTTTGTAAAGAAGTTCTTTGTCAAAAGCAAGGTTTACTTTAGTGTCCTCATCCATTGTCTCAATAGGGTTCGGAACTTTAAGGCTGTCATTGATACCATCCAGGAAACCAACCATAGTCAGAACATCCTGTCCGTATTTCTCAGCAAGTTCTTTAACTGTACCGCTTACCACTTCATCCGGATTGGAAAGAAGCTGCTCATAAATGTTTTTTTCAATATTAAAATAAGTTGCCCAGAACTGCTGAAGTTTATTGCGGTCTGCCTGCTGGTCATAGGCCATTGCACGCCACTGCTCTAAAATTGTTTTATCACTCATGTCGTTTCATCCTCTTTTCAATGTATTATCAAATTTCACCAGTGTCCATATTATAGCACTTTTATCTCCAAAAAACAAACCCTATTTTATCCCATTTTCCATTGATTCAGGCAAAAACGTTACTGTTTACTTCGTTCACAGCGACCTGCCCAACATATATTCCGCATCATCTCAGACAATCATATTTTATCCCTGTTTCTCTTGCGTAAAAATATAATCGTCTGATTTTATGATCCATGTATAAGACACTGAAATCATGGTCATACTGTTACTGTTCACTTCATTCCCGGCCACAGACAAAAGTTCATTCCACATTGTCTGTGGCAATGGAACCATGAACAGAAACACCCGAAAACTTTTGCTGCCGTAACAGAGTGAACAGCAGCAAGTTTGGAAATACTTATATCCTCCCCTTTAAAGGTTCCGGAACTGACGCTCTGACGCGGTTCCGGGATTTTTATTTTATGCCCAGAGCTTCCAGATCTGCCGCTGCCTGTTTAAAATCATGAAAGCGCACTGCATGCATTCCCAGTTTGCGCGCTCCACGGCAGTTTTCCTCCCGGTCATCAATAAACACACATTCTTCTGGTTTCAGACCGTAATCTTCCAGAAGTATCTTATAAATCGCCGGTTCCGGCTTCACTTCTTTTACGTCACAGGAAAATACTGCTCCGTCCATATACTTCAGGAAATTCATTTTTGCCTTTGTGCGTTCCAACATATACTCACTGTAATTAGAAAGAATATAAAGACGATATCCACGTTTTTTCAGATACTGCACCCAGGTCTGAGCATAATCTTTTGTTCCAATGGTCTTCGGAGTTTCTCTCAGAACTCTTCGGATATCTTTTTTATATTCAGGAGCCTTTTCTATAAATTTACGGATATATTCTTCCTCATCATAAAGCCCCTTATCTCTCTCATTCCAGAGATCACTCTGAAAAATTTCCTTTGCCAGCTTCTTCTCCTCTTCTTCCGGGAAATGAAAGCCTTTCAGATAAGTTTTCCAATCATAATCTACCAGAACATTACCCACATCAAAAATAACATTCTTGATTCTGCGTCCATCTTTTTCCAATCTTTTTCTGTTGAGAAGCCTGTACATAAGCCACATTGCATAAGCCATCACGGCCGCAAACAGCGCTCCTGCAAGAGAAGCCATAAATTTTCCCATTGAAAAGGTTCCGGTAAGGGCATAATACATGGGAAGACAGAAGATCACCAGAAGAAAAACCACTCCTGCAAGAGCCAGTCCTTTTTTCCATTTACTCATTGATACTGTACACATCCTTTCTGATAACAGCGGATTCCTTATTAGCTGTCCGCTGTAGTTTCAGTTACCGAAAAATCCGTACAGAATATATTTTTTCCGGTAACTAAAAAACGCCGAAGATACTTCCCCGGCGTTTTGTTGATTTATTTTCTGTAAATAATATCGTTTCTTTCCGGTCCGTTGGAAACCATTGTAATTGGGAATCCGATCTGTTTTTCCACAAATTCTATATATTTGCGGCAGTTTTCCGGCAGGTCTTCGTATTTTCTGATTCCACGGATATCGCATTTCCATCCCGGAAGTACTTCCAGAACCGGTTTTGCTTTTTCCAGAAGTCCTGTTGTAGGGAATTCTGTTGTAACCTTTCCGTCAATCTCATAACCTGTACAAACAGGAATTTCATCCAGATATCCCAGAACATCAAGCACAGTAAATGCAACATCAGTTGTACCCTGCATACGGCAGCCGTATTTGGAAGCCACACAGTCAAACCAGCCCATACGTCTCGGACGTCCGGTGGTTGCACCATATTCTCCACCGTCTCCGCCTCTTCTTCTGAGCTCGTCAGCTTCTTCGCCAAAGATCTCAGAAACAAAAGCGCCAGCTCCTACTGCACTGGAATAAGCCTTGCATACAGTAATGATCTGCTTAATCTCATATGGCGGAACACCTGCGCCGATAGCGCCATAAGCCGCCAGAGTGGAAGAAGAAGTTACCATCGGATAAATTCCGTGATCCGGATCCTTCAGAGAACCAAGCTGTCCCTCAAGAAGAATCTCTTTGCCTTCTTTCAGCGCATTCCACAGGAACAGAGAAACATCTCCCACATGTGGAGCAACCATTTCTTTATATTTCATCAGCTCTTCCATGATATCATCCGGATTCAGAAGAGGTTTGTGATACAGATGCTCAAGAAGAACATTTTTTGTTTCACACACACGCTCTACTTTTTCTCTGAGCGCTTCCTCGTCAAACAGCTCTGCTACCTGGAAGCCGATTTTTGCATATTTATCAGAATAGAACGGCGCAATACCGGATTTTGTGGAACCAAAGGATTTACCGCCCAGACGCTCCTCCTCATACTGGTCAAACAGAATATGATACGGCATTACGATCTGCGCTCTGTCAGAGATCATGATCTTCGGAGCCGGAACTCCTCTGTCCACAACCTCCTGATATTCTTTGAAAAACACCGGAATGTTCAGCGCCACACCATTGCCGATAATACTTGTGGTATGGTCATAAAATACGCCTGACGGAAGTGTGTGAAGCGCAAACTTACCATAATCATTCACGATCGTATGACCTGCGTTGGCACCTCCCTGAAATCTTACGATAATATCCGCTTCCTGGGCAAGCATGTCAGTAATCTTACCTTTTCCTTCATCTCCCCAGTTTGCTCCAACTACTGCTTTGATCATAACACTATTTCCTCCTCGTGTTGTTCTTTGATCTCATTATACATTAATTTCTGCGGTTACTCCCAGAAGTTCTTTGTGGGCTTCCAGAACAGGCTGTACTGTCTTAGAAAGAAATACCTCTGTCTGCTCTTTTGCTCTTCCCACATATCTGGAAGGCTCCATAGTCTTCTCCAGTTCTTCCAGAGTCAGGTTAAATGCCGGATCTGCTGCGATCAGTTCCAGAAGATTATTGTCTTTTCCTTCTACTTTAACAGTGCGTCCCGCCTCCATGGAAAGCTCTCTGATACGCTCATGAAGCTCCTGACGGTCTCCGCCTGCCTTTACTGCATCCATCATAATATTTTCTGTTGCCATAAACGGAAGCTCGGAACGAAGACGTTTTTCGATTACCTTCGGATAAACAACCAGTCCGTCTACCACATTAAGGCACAGATCCAGAATTCCGTCAATAGCAAGGAATCCCTCCGGAACGCTCAGTCTCTTGTTTGCAGAATCATCCAGAGTTCTCTCAAACCACTGAGTTGCTGATGTGATCGCCGGATTCAGGGCATCTACCATCACATATCTGGAAAGTGACGCAATACGCTCGCTTCTCATAGGATTTCTCTTATATGCCATAGCAGAAGAACCGATCTGTGATTTCTCAAAAGGCTCCTCAACTTCCTTCAGATGCTGAAGGAGTCTGATATCATTGGACATCTTATGAGCGCTTGCTGCAATTCCTGCAAGAACATTAAGAACTCTTGTGTCCACCTTACGGGAATAGGTCTGTCCGGATACCGGATAGCAGTTTTCAAATCCCATTTTTTCTGCGATCATCGGATCGATCTTGTCAATTGTTTCCTGATCTCCGTCAAAAAGCTCAAGGAAACTTGCCTGAGTTCCGGTTGTTCCTTTGGAACCCAGAAGTCTCAGTGTGCCTAAAACATACTCAAGATCTTCCAGATCCATCAGAAATTCCTGAGTCCACAGGGTAGCGCGTTTTCCTACTGTTGTAGGCTGCGCCGGCTGAAAATGTGTAAATGCCAGTGTTGGCTGATCTTTATATTTATCTGCAAATCTGGACAGCTCTGCGATTACATTAACCAGTTTCTTGCGAACCAGCTTCAGAGCTTCTGCCATAACGATAATATCTGTATTATCACCTACATAACAGGAAGTAGCTCCCAGATGGATGATTCCCTTTGCTTTCGGGCACTGTACCCCATATGCATAAACGTGGGACATAACGTCATGGCGAACCTGACGTTCTCTCTCTTTTGCCACATCATAGTTAATATCGTCTGCGTGAGCTTTCAGCTCATCGATCTGCTCCTGCGTAATATTCAGGCCAAGTTCTTTTTCTGTCTCTGCAAGGGCGATCCATAATCTTCTCCATGTACGAAATTTCATATCCGGTGAGAAAATATACTGCATTTCTTTACTTGCATAGCGCTCTGAAAGCGGACTTACATATCTGTCTGTGCTCATTCCGTTTCTCCTATCATTTGAAAAATTCCTGCCGTGATCTGCCGGTTTCAGACAGAGCCAGGATCTCTGTTCCTGCCTTTTTCCTGACAGTCATATCATACGAGGAAAATTATATAACATCCCACATTTAAAAGCAACCTCTTTTCTCAGGCTCCCTGATGGAATTTGCCCAGAAATTCCCGCATACGGACATTATCGGAAGAAAACACCTGCTGAGGAGTGCCCTCTACCGCAATTACTCCCTGATCCATAAAGATCACCCGGTCTGAAATATCTTTTGCAAAATTCATTTCATGGGTAACGATCACCATTGTAATATGAAGGTCTGCAAGGGAGCGGATCACCCGAAGCACTTCTCCGGTAAGTTCAGGGTCCAGAGCCGAGGTAGGTTCGTCAAAAAACAGGATCTTCGGATTCAGAGCAAGCGCCCTGGCAATAGCCACACGCTGGCACTGACCTCCGGAAAGCTGACAGGGATAAGCGTTTTCTTTGTCAGAAAGCCCCATTTTTGCAAGAAGCTCCCGGGCTTCCCTGTAAACTTCCTCCCTGTTTCTTTTCTGTACATGGATTGGCGCATCTGTGATATTCTTGATTACAGAATAGTGTGGAAACAAATTAAAATTCTGAAACACCAGTCCGAAACAGGAGCGTATTTCTTTTAACTGTTTTCCGGAGGGAACAGCTGCCTTTCCGTTTTCCATCCACACGGTTCTTTTTCCCATATAGGAAATTTCTCCGCTGTCAATGTCTGTCAGCATGGTAGCACATCTTAAAAGAGTTGATTTTCCGGAACCGGAGGGCCCGATAATGGAAACAATCTCTCCTTCTTTTATCTGAAGAGAAATATCTTTCAGAACGCTTTGTCCGTTAAATTCTTTTTTTATATTTTTCATTTCCAGAAGATTCATTTCCGTACCCTCCTAATGATAGTAATTCAGTTTTTTCTCAAACCATTCCATCACCCAGGCAACCACAAAATTAAATATATAGTAGAACACACCTGCAATAATGAACGGCATAACGGTTGTCTCCGCAGCTGCAATCTGTTTTGCCAGCGCAAACATTTCAATATAAGATACCGAATAAACAAGGGAGGTATCCTTTACCAGTGTGATCACCTCATTGGTCACAGAGGGAAGTACATTTTTTATCATCTGGGGCAAAATAATCTTCAGAAAGGTCTGCTGTCTGCTGTAGCCCAGAAGCTGCGCAGCCTCATACTGCCCTGCTGGAATCGACTCGATTCCGGATCTGTATATCTCCGCAAAATAAGCGGCATAGTTCAAAGAACAGCCCAGGATGATCGCTGTGAATTTATAGTTTCCAATATTCATTCCCCAGAGATAAAACGGTCCGAAATACCACAGAAGAAGCTGCAGCATCAACGGCGTCCCTCTCATAACAGAGATGTAACATTTCACCACCAGACTAAGGGGTTTAAACCGGGAAACCCTGCCAAAATATATCACCAGGCCCAGAGGCAGCGAAAACAGAAGGGTCAGACAGAAGATCATAAGTGTTGATCCGAATCCTCTGAAAAGCTGCTGGAGCATTACCTGAAAACTCATATTTTTTCCTCCGTTATCAGTCAGGAAAACTTTCCTGTCGTAATAAAGCTGCTGTACGTTTCCTATTTACAGCACAGCAGCTTTTCTTTATCTTTTATTCCGGTATCTGATTTATGCCCGGATCTTTTTTATCCGTTGCTGTTCACAGCAGCTTTTATTCTGCTGCTTTTTCAGAGTCCGTTTTTTCTTCTTTTTCTGCAGCATCTTCATTTTCTTCTCCGGAAGCTTTCAGACTTACCATATCTGCAATTTCATATTTTTCGGCAAGTTCCTGCACTTTTCCGTCTTCAGCAAGCTTCTGAAGATCTGCATTTACGATTTCGCAGAGCTCGTCATTGCCTTTTTTGAAACCAATGGCATACTGCTCTTTATTCAGGCTTTCATCCAGGATCATAAATCCTTCCCCTCTGGAATTAATCTGATATTTTGCAACACCGATATCAATAGCCAGCGCATCAAGCGCTCCTGCCTGAAGTTCTGTAAATGCCGTATTGTAATCCGCAAATTCATTCAGAGCCGCAAAGGTATCTGCCAGTTTCTTCTGTCCGCCTTCTTCCTCGCTTTTCAGTACATCCAGAGCTGCGGATGCGGCCTGAACACCTACGGTTTTGCCTGCAAGATCAGAAAGCTTCTCAATGCCGGAATCCTCTGCCACAACAATCACCTGACTGTTATCCACATAAGGGACAGAAAATGTATATTCCTCTTCTCTTCCGTTCATGGTAAAACCATTCCAGATACAGTCAATAGATCCTGAATTCAGCTCCATATCCTTGGAGTCCCAGTTCAGAGGTTTCTTCTCAAGCTCCCACCCCTCCAGTTCGCACACTGCCTGGGCAAGCTCCAGATCAAAACCTGTGTACTCTCCGTTTTCATCCATATATCCATAAGGAGGATATTCCGCATCAAAACCTACGATCAATGTTTTATCCTCTATTCCCGCCTGAACGTTTACCGCAGACACCATGCCTGCTGCCATCAATGCCGCCATCATTACCACAACTGTTTTTTTCTTCATACTGTCTGTCTCCTCTCATTTCCACTCTTCTATGTTATCACGTAGTCACTCTACCATGCGAAAGTATTGTTATCGTAACATACCCGTAATATCATGTCAAGATGATTTTATATATATTTACAGACAGTAAAAAAGCCAGCGGGATAAGCTGGCTTTTTGGAGAAGGTATTTCTTCTTATGGGGTGTAGCAAAAACTATATAATGTATTGGGGGGTTTTTACGATATATATAATACCATGAGGCAACAAATAAGTGTGCACAAAGTTCACAAAAATGCATATTCGTTTTTGGATATATTGTACATGTGTATTTTTGCCACTGTAATTTTATGCTGTAAAAAGTGCCTCAAACTCGTCTCTCTGCACCTTTTCCTTCTCTAACAGAAGAGCAGCGCATTTATGGAGCACATCTTCATGCTCAAGAATGATCTCTCTGGCCTTCTGATGGCATCCGTCAATGATATCATGGATTTCCTGATCGATATCCTTTGCAACCTCTTCACTGTAGCTTCTTGTGTGAGCCAGATCTCTTCCAATGAACACTTCATCACCTTCATCACCGTAAGCGATCAGTCCCATTTTTTCAGACATACCGTACTGCATGACCATTGCACGGGCTGTAGCAGTTGCACGCTGGATATCATTGGACGCTCCTGTGGTAATGTCTCCGAAAATAATCTCTTCCGCCACACGGCCTCCCAGAAGGGTGGTGATATCCTGGAGCATTTTTCCCTTTGTATTGAACATTTCGTCATTTTCCGGAAGAGGCATGGTATAGCCTGCTGCGCCCACTCCTGTCGGAATAATGGAAATGGTATATACCGGATCCATATCAGGAAGTACATGGAAAAGGATCGCATGACCTGCCTCATGATAAGCAGTGATCTTCTTCTCTTTTTCAGAAATCACCTTGCTTCTCTTCTCTGCTCCGATTCCGACTTTGATAAACGCATGCTTGATATCCTGCTGCATTACATAGCTGCGGCCGTCTCTGGCAGCCATGATTGCCGCCTCGTTCAGAAGGTTTTCCAGATCTGCGCCTGTGAATCCTGCTGTAGTCTGAGCAATCTGTGCCAGGTCTACATCCTCGCCAAGGGGCTTGTCTTTGGCATGAACCCGAAGGATCTCCTCACGTCCTTTCACATCCGGACGTCCAACTGCAACCTTACGGTCAAAACGTCCCGGACGGAGAATGGCCGGATCCAGGATATCCACACGGTTTGTGGCAGCCATAACAATAATGCCCTCATTGACACCGAAGCCATCCATTTCCACAAGAAGCTGGTTCAATGTCTGCTCGCGCTCATCATGTCCGCCGCCCATGCCGGTTCCTCGCTGTCTTGCAACCGCATCGATCTCGTCAATAAAAATAATACATGGTGCGTGACGCTTTCCTTCTTCAAACAGATCCCTCACACGGGAAGCTCCCACACCTACAAACATCTCCACAAAGTCTGATCCTGAAATGGAGAAAAACGGAACGCCTGCTTCTCCGGCAACAGCTTTTGCCAGAAGAGTTTTTCCGGTTCCCGGAGGTCCTACAAGAATCACACCTTTGGGGATCCTTGCGCCTACGTTCGTATATTTCTGAGGCGATTTCAGAAAATCTACCACCTCAACCAGATCTTCTTTTTCTTCCTGAAGTCCGGCTACATTCTGAAATGTTACTTTTTTGTCGTCCGGAAGCATCATCCTTGCACGGCTCTTGCCAAAATTCATCATTTTGGCATTTCCTCCGCCTCCTGACATCTGTCTGTTCATCATCAGGAAAAGGAACAGGATCAGGCCTCCTGTAAGAAGCAGAGGAAGAAGTGTGGTAAGGAACACATTCTGCTGAGGAACATCTTTTACCAGAGGGGAAATCTTGTTTTTCTTCAGCATTTCCTGTGCATCCCTGACATCCGTTACATAGACGCGCTTCTGTCCTTCGTTCTCAATATCTGCAGCCACAGAACCGGTAGGAACTTCCCTGTTCTGATAAATCACCGCATCATTTACTCTTCCTTCTTCTGCTGCCTGCTCCAATGCTTCTATGGTATAGTCATTCTGACCGGACACCTGGTTGCTCAGATAAAAATAGCCTCCCACCAGCAATGCGGTCAAAATCAGATACAGGCCAATTCTGCTTGGCTGTTTATTCACTTAACTGAATCTCCTTTCATTCTTCTGTGTCCAATTCTACTACGCCGATAAACGGGAGATTGCGATATTTCTGGGCATAGTCCAGACCATATCCAACAACAAACTCATCCGGGATATTGAAACAGCAGTAATCTACATTTACATCCTTTACTCTTCTCTCCGGTTTATCCAGCAGTGTGCAGAGACGGACACTGTTTGGATTACGTCCTTTCAGGATTTCGATCAGATAGCTCAGAGTTCTTCCTGAGTCAATGATATCCTCAACGATCAGTACGTCTTTGCCGATCAGAGGCTGATCCAGATCCTTCACGATCCTTACCACACCGCTTGATTTTGTGTCATCTCCATAGCTGGATACAGACATAAAGTCAAGAGATACCGGAACAGTAATCCTTTTTGCAAGTTCACAGGTAAAAAATACTCCGCCCTTTAAAACACAGATCAGGTGAAGTTCCTTTCCTTCATAATCTTTGCTGATTTTTGCGGCAACCTCTCTGATTTTTGCCTCCACTTCTTCTTCGCTGAGTAATACTCTGATTTTTTCACTCATGATATTTTCCTCCTTGGTATTTGATTTCCAGCACATTCTTTGTTTCTGATGTGATCTTATACCTTTCATTCATTCTTCCGCCCACGATCCAGAGAACCTCGCTTCCTTCTGCGATCAGAGGAATGTTATCCCTCTGTTCACGCGGAAATTTTTCGTCGATCATGCACCGTGTCAGTTTTTTGCGGTGTCCCTGACTGTTTACCGTAAGGTAATCGCCGGTTTTTCTGGTGCGGACAGATATATCGTATTTTATTCTATCATAATCCAGCCATTTCGTATACTTTTTTTCACAAATCTTCTGGTCTGACCAGGAAAAGATTTTTGTTTCAAAGTTTCCCAGGTCACAGGTAAGACTTCCATTTACAGGAAGCGGATATTCCCGGAAGTTCCTGACCGGATCCTCTGAATTTTTCTTTCTTATAAGAATTCCTTCGTATGTTTTCACAGCCTCCAGATGATAGGGAAGATTCACCGATGCCCCGGTACGAAGTTCAAAAAGTTCCAGAACTGCACGTACATGTGTCAGGGAAATGTCTTTTCTTTGTCCTGCAAGCCTTTCAACCGCTTCTCTCACTGCATACTTCCTGATGATTTCAGGATGTTTCAGAAAGTTTTCTCCAAAAAAGATCTCCCCCTTTTCGGTGCGGCATCCTTCTGCCAGAGATGCGCCTTTTTCCCTGAAATAAACCTCCGCCTGCCCGATCAGCTCAGAGGTTTCTGCCATATGGGACACTGTTTTTTCATTGATCTCACGTTCCAGAACCGGGATCACATGGTGGCGGATCCTGTTTCTGGTATATTCATCCTGAAGATTTGTGCTGTCTGTTACATAAGGCAGGTTTCTTTCTCTGAGATACTCGTCAATTTCCTTCCGTTCCAGACAGAGAACCGGACGGACGATGCCATCCTCTGCCGCTTTCATGGAAGAAAGCCCTCTGAGTCCGGTACCCCTGCAGAGATGATGAAGCATGGTTTCCGCCAGATCGTTCCGGTTATGAGCAAGAGCGATCACCTTCTTTTTCCCTTCTGAAATCTGCGCTCCGGCAAGCGTTTCTTCAAAGGCCTGTCTGCGGACTCTCCTTCCTGCCTCTTCCAGACCGATTTTCCACTGTGCAGCAAGGCTCGGAACATCAAAACCGTATACTCTGCAGGGAATCCCCATTTTTCTGCACAGATCCTCTGCCGCTTCCTGATCCCGCTGCGCCTCTGCTCCCCGGATCCCGTGATTTACATGAACGGCTGTGATCTGAAATCCATATTCTTCTTTCAGTCTGTTCAGAATATCCAGCATGGTGACGGAATCCCCTCCTCCGGATATCCCGGCAGCCACCGCCCCACACTGATCAAACATCCTGTTTTTTTCTGCAAAAGCGCGGACTTTTGCATAAATCTGCTCCTGCATCTATGCTTTTCTCCTCTTTTGTTTCTACTTGCGCAGCACACTGGCTACCAGCACTGTCATGTCATCTCTGGCACGGTAATCGCTGTACCCCAGCACCCGTTCCAGAATTCCTCTGCTGACCTCTCTGGGATTTTCCTCCTGAACGTCCATAATAATCTCTTTCATGGTTTCTTCTTCCCTGTCCAGAGGAAGGGCGTCCAGAACCCCATCCGTCATCATGATCAGATAATCTCCATGATACAGTTTCCGGGAAGCCGTGTCAAAATCAATCTGCTGAACCAGTCCTGCTGCAAGACTTTCTGAAGAAATCGCCTCCACCCAGTGATCACGTTTGATAAAGGTAGATGCAGCCCCCGCCTTCAGAAAACTGCAGATCCCTGTATAAAGATCCAGAGCGCAGATATCGACTGTGGAAAACATCCCCTCCCGTCCTTTCAGCACCAGAGCAGAATTTACCATTCTGGCAGCTGTCTCCTGAGTAAAACCGGATTCCAGAAACTGCTCCAGAAGCTCCACCACGATCTCACTTTCTCTGCAGGCATCCATACCGGAACCCATTCCGTCAGAAAGACACATAACAAACTTTCCGCCTTCCTCCTGTCTGCAGATATAGTTGTCTCCGGAAATCTTTTCTTCCTCTCTTGTAAGCTTGGCCACACCGTACATTACCTGATAGCTGACGTCTTCCACAAAATGTACCGTATGATATTCTCCGTTTACAATCCCTCTGCTGTCGGCAGCAGAAGTCATGGCACACTCACACAAGCCTGACAGAAGCTGCGAAACTTCTGTCACAGATACGCATTGTCCGCTTCTGGCTTTCATGGTAAGAAACATCTGTCTGCGGCCCTCTACCTTATCCATAACCCAGACATTTTTCAGCATAATATGACGCTTTTTCAGGATCCTGCGGATACTCTCCTGAAACTTCGGATCCGCCGGGGAAATATCATAAATATCTTCTGCGACCATTCCCATGATCCGGGATATCTCTGTCAGCTGCTGCGCCACTGCCAGTCTGCTTTCGATCATGCGATTGCTCCACACCAGATTCTGTTTTTCTTTCTGAAAACGTTCTCTGACCGTTTCCAGATACTGTATGGACTTGCCGCAGATTTCCGCCCATTCCTGACGGATCATTTCCACCGTTTCCTCGTTCCCTTCTTCCATGGCACGGATCATTGCCTCGCCGCCCTGCTTCAGAGAACCGGCATTTTCTCCCCAGCATATTTCTCTGTGATAGCACCTGCTGCACATCTCCTCATTGGTGTCTTTTAGTATCACATCAACCTGACCGGAGCTTAAATATTCCTTCCTGTAGGGCATCCCGTAAAAGGTATCTGCCAGCTTCTGGAAGGAAGCCGCATACCGTTTCACCTTCTCCTTCTGAGGATGGCTTTCTCCGGGAGCAAATGGTTCTTCCTTTTTCGACATCTGCCCCGTCAAAATAGTTTTTGCCATGTCCCGGAAAATCAGCAGTAGGCTGATCACGAGCATGGCAATAATCCATTCCTGCATATTTCCCCTCCCCTTTACACACTTCATCAAGTGCTATTATAAAGGACAGGTTCTAAAATATCTGTCAAACACAGGCGAAAGCCATAAAAAACTTTTCGCCAAAATCTGTGTTATTTTTACTGTTCACTGCATTCAGAATACTGTTATTTTTCTTCTTCAAACACAGTTTCATTATCTTTTACAAGCCCAAGTCTGTCTCTGGCAACCTCTGCCGCATACTCATCCGTCTGCATATACTCTGTACGCTTGTCGATTTCCTTTGTCCGTTCTTTTTCATCGGAAATCTGCTGTTTCAGCTCTGCTGCCTGGGCATCATAATAGGCGATCCTGTTTCTGAGATTGTGACTTTTCATTGCCAGGCCGCCAAGAAGCAGAAGAACAACAACTGAAATGACAGCCATTCCCAGATAGTTATTCGCTATTCTTTTTTTGCTTTTCTTTCTTTTTGACTTTTTCAACCTGACTGATCCTCTTTGCTTTAAAACCTTTTTTTGACCTGTTTTTATACTTATACAATAAAATACTACCTCTTTTAAAAAGAAATAGCAACCTCTTTGTTGAAATTTTTACAAATTTCACAGGAATTCCACACAGAAACACAAGAATCCTCTCAAACAGATCTGCCACCGTTTCACGGCACAGAAAGGCTCCCAGAATACTTCCTGCAAAAAGAAAACACCGGAGCGTTCCCTGATTGAACCTGTATATCACGGAAAACATAAAAATCCCTGCTGCGATCCAGTAAAAAAGGTCCTCCGCATCCACCGCCCAGGGCGGATGAGAAATCACCTTCCTCAAAGCAGTCAGAATCTTATAAACGAGAAAAAGCACCGCCCCCATCAGCACGGACAAAAGAAACAGCGCTGCCTCATACTCCATATAGCCGCTCATATTTTACCGGAACATCCGCTTCAGCAGAGATTCTTCTTTGTTTTCTGTTTTTTTCGAAAGATAGGTCAAGCTGTTTATTTTTCCTTCAATATCGGCCTCTCCCTTTTCCAGATTCAGTCTCCGCACATGAAGCAGTTCTCCTTTTACAGAAAGTCTTCCGGCTTCTGTTTCCAGTAAAATCTCACTTTCATTAAAAGAATGAATGTCCCTGACGCCTGTGACCGTACCCTCCTGTCTGTTATCAAGGGTCAGCCTGTGGGCGCACATTGTCTTTTTCTCTTCCAAGGGCCAGCCTCCCATTGTTTCTTTCCATAAACAATGTATGAAACAGCGCTTATAAATAGACGTAAAAACTACAGATAGCGGAACATACTTTCCGCCTCTTCCTTGCGGACTGTCTCTTTTACATCAAGAACTTCGACTTTCACGCTTTTTCCGCCAAACTGGATTTCTACAATATCTCCTGCCTTTACTGCTGCAGAAGCTCTGGCGGGTTTGTCATTAAGCAAAACTCTTCCTGCGTCACAGGCTTCGTTTGCCACTGTTCTTCTTTTAATAAGACGGGAAACCTTCAGATATTTATCAAGGCGCATACAAAACCTCCTGTTCTTTTTTATTTCATAGTCCATAGAAAAAGGGGGAACACGCCGTTCCCCCTCTGCCAAACTTTATTATTTATCGTTTACAAGATCCTTTAAAGCCTTACCAGCTTTGAATTTCGGTGCTTTGGAAGCTTCGATTTTCATGGTTTCACCAGTATGAGGATTTCTTCCTTCTCTTGCAGCTCTCTCGCTTACTTCAAAGGTACCAAATCCTACAAGCTGAATTTTTCCGCCTTTTTTGAGCTCGGATGCTACAACATCGGTGAAAGATTTCAGAACTGCTTCTACATCTTTCCTGGAAAGATTTGTCTCTTTCGCCATTGCTGCTACTAATTCTGTTTTATTCATGGTGTTTCCTCCTATAAATGCTCTCTTTCTTTATTATCGCGTTATGCTTCCTGTCGATCACACGCTATTTACTATTTATATACCTTTTCCTGTAGATTGTCAAGGTTTTTTGTGCCAAATCCCCGTAAACTGGGGCTTTCGGGTTACTGTAAACAGAGCGGGCAAGAACGCTTTCGACTGATGTTCCTGAAATACTTTTCAGAGCTTTTCTGTCTTTCTGCTCTTTTCAATTTCTTTCAATTCATCCCAGGAAAGAGAAGTCATTGTCTCATCCTCCGGAGCAAAAATCCCCGGATGGCGAAACTGCATTTTGGAAGAAATGCCATCTATCACATCCTCAATGGTAAACAGTCCCTCCTCCTGGGCGATCACGCTGTGAAGCGCAACCTGAAACAGTACATCTCCCAACTCCTCACAGAGATTTTCGCTGTCATTCTGCGTTTCCAGACGATCGATCCCCTCAAGAAGCTCATTTGTCTCACTGATCAGGTAGGGCTTCAGACTTTCGTGTGTCTGAACCTTATCCCAGGGACAGTTCTTGCGGATTTTTTTTACCACTTCCATAAATTCATCAAAATTCTGCATCTTCTCACCATATTACATCATTGAGTTGACCATATCAAGAACAGCCTTGCCCATAACCGCAGACTTTTCATCTGCATCCTCAAGAGAAGTTCCTTTTACTCCATAGTAGAATTTTACTTTTGGCTCTGTACCGGACGGGCGGACACATACCCATGCATCATCTGTCAGATCATAGTACAGAACGTTAGAGTTCGGAAGTCCGGTAGGCTTCACTTCTCCGGTTGCCAGGTCTGTAATGGTGTCCTTTTTATAATCTCTTGCAGAAACCACCTTATGTCCAGCAAACTCTGCAGGCGGGTTCTTACGAAGAGTATCCATGATTTCCTGGATCTTCTGAAGTCCTTCAATTCCTTTCAGAGTAATGGACTGGATATCATCCTTATAATATCCGTACTGATCATACATCTCGATCATTGCATCCCAGAGAGTTTTGCCCTGAGTCTTATAGTAAGCAGCAGCCTCGCACAGCGCCATTGTGGCCACAATGGCGTCCTTATCTCTTGCATATGTACCGATCAGACAGCCATAGCTCTCTTCAAATCCAAAAAGATAAGTTCCTTTTCCACTGTTCTCAAAGCCCAGGATCTGCTGTCCGATAAACTTAAATCCTGTCAGAACCTCAATGAGATCAACGCCATAGCCTTTTGCAATGGCATCTGCCAGATTGCTGGTAACAATAGTCTTGATCAGAGCGCCGTCCTCAGGAAGGCTTCCGTTTACTGCTTTGCGCTGTCCGATCTCATAGTTTGCCAGAAGGCAGCCGGACATATTTCCTGTCAGATCATGGTATTCGCCGTTTTTGTCCTTTACGCGTACGCCCAGGCGGTCTGCATCCGGGTCTGTTGCAAGAACAAGGTCAGCGTCTACTTCTTTTGCAAGCTTCAGACCAAGCTCAAAGGCTTCTGCTGCTTCAGGGTTCGGATAGCTTACTGTCGGAAACGCACCGTCCGGAAGTTCCTGTTCCTTAACAACATAAACATTTTCAAAGCCCAGTTCTTTCAGGATTCTTCTTGCAGGAATATTTCCGGTTCCATGAAGAGGAGTGTAAACAATCTTCAGGTTTTTGCCCTCTGCCGCAATGGCATCATGATGGATCACCTGTTTTTTCAGCTCTTCCATATAAGCATCGTCAATCTGCTGTCCGATCACTTCATAAAGACCGGATTTTTCTGCCTCAGCCTTGTCCATGGTTTTTACAGTATTCCAGTCAGAGATTGCCTTTACCTCTCCCATGATTCCGGTATCATGAGGCGGAGTGATCTGAGCGCCGTCCTCCCAGTATACCTTATATCCATTGTATTCCGGCGGATTGTGGCTGGCAGTGATATTGATTCCGGCAACGCAGCCAAGGTGACGGACTGCAAAAGAAAGCTCCGGTGTCGGTCTTAAAGACTCAAAAATATAAGCCTTGATCCCGTTTGCAGCAAGGCAGAGAGCTGCTTCCTGCGCAAACTCCGGTGACATATGGCGGGAATCATAAGCAATTGCAACGCCCTGAGACTGTTTGCCCACCTTCGCAATATAATTTGCAAGGCCCTGGGTTGCTCTTCTTACCACATAAATATTCATACGGTTTGTACCTGCACCGATGATTCCGCGCAGGCCCGCCGTACCAAATTCCAGATCCATATAAAAACGTTCTTTTATTTCATTCTCTTCTTCTGCGATGTTTTTCAGTTCCTCTTTTGTTGCATCATCGAAGTATGGGTTCGCAAGCCACTGCTCATATACTTCTCTGTAGTCCATACCGCTGTACCTCCCTGTATGTTTTTTGGCTCCGCTATGCGAAGTTTATGATTTCTAATTATACACCTGTTTTCAGAAAAATGGAAGTCTGAACAATTTCTCCTGCACAAAATTTCGGAATCCCGGCATCTTCAAAGCCTAACATTCTTCCCAATAATGCTGTGTAAACACTATATCTGACTTCTTCTGTCAGCCTTTTAAAGATCATATTTCCCAAAGCACTGTTCTCCGAAAGCTGCCCACTTTTCTTTCTGTCTGATCAGTGTCTGGAGCTTTTCCGTATTTTTTTCGGAAATCCAGGCTTTGTTGTGGGTATAATAATAATTCGACAGTTTCCAGAATTTTTCCGGATAAGTAAATCGGATTTTTAGGTTTTCCCACTCTTCTCTGGAAATAGGACGGATTCTGTGATACGTTTTTAACATTCCTTCTGCCAGATTCACATTCCATCCTGATTTTTCCAGTATTTTTCTCATAAAGTGATAAAGATCTCCAATCTGAACTCCAAAATACCAGTGAGAGAACCCTGTAACTGCTGTTTTTGATTTCATGATCAGAACGTTATGCTGATTGTATTCCCCGTGACAGGCTGTACCTTCTGTTTTCACCTTTTCTCTGAGGTTTTCATAGGCAGAAACCCTGAGCATATTTACAGCCAGCTCTCCTCTTTCCAGAAACCATTCCACAGATTTTAAATACTCTTTTTCAAAAGTACATACAGGGCCTTTTTTTCTGATAAATCTGCGTATTTTTTTCAGTTCCTGATTATGACGCTGATACTCGTCATTCAGATTTTCTTCCATATAAGAAAGATCTGTTGGAAGTTTCATTTCCTTGTGGATCCCGGCAAGCATACCCACTGCCTCCAGAATCTGTTCTCTGGATCTTGTGTCACATTCCCGCCCTTCGTACCAGCGCTGAAGGGTATAGGCGATTCCGTCCCGGTCAGTTGAAATCAGCTCTCCTTCTTTATTTTCCAGAAAAGTGTCTACCAGGCATCCTTTTTCTTCCAACTTTAGCAGAAGCTCCTGCTGCTTCTGGAGTTTCTTTCCTGATCCCCGCTGTTCCCGTATCACTGCCGTTCCCCTGTCAGTCTGGCAGAGAAGTCCGCCTCTGGTACGGGCTGTACTTTTTACAGTCAGCTCGTACTGTTCCAGAACGCTGAGTCCATAATCATACAAATCTGCTTCCCCCTCATTTTTTGTACTTTCTATACTTATGTACAAAGGAGCGGAAATTATGCGTAACTGTTCACACGGTATGTTCCCGCCAGGTGTTTTGACGTATTTTTTGCATTTTCTGTTCTTGACTGTTCAAAATACCTGCACAATACAGAAATATTTTGAGCAGAATCATGTCATATGATAAAAGTGGGATGTGAAAAATTCGATTGAGTTTTTCACATCCCACTTTTCGGGACTTATTCACAGCCCCTTTTATCATATATTCCCATGCCTTCTGAAATTTAATCCTCGGATTTCCTCACCAGTTCCAGCAGTGTTTCTTTTTTGTTATCTTCCGGGTATTCCAGAACGTGCTCCAGAAGCTGATCCAGAATTTCTCCCAGATGAGAACCCGGCTTACAGCCCTCCTGAATCAGATCCCTGCCTGTAACTGCCAGACTCTTCAGAGAAACACACTGTTTTTTCTCCAGAATCTGCTCATAACAGGATTTCACACCATTCAGGCGTTCTTCTTTTTCCCGGCGCTGATAATCGCTCTGCGCCAGCATATCTGCTCTCTGAACTTCCAGATAAAAAGGAAAAATATCTTCGCCGATGCGATTTACAGCTCTTCTGACAGAAGCCATTTCCGGAACCGGTCTGGCATCATGCCATTTAACAAGCCTGCAAACCTTATGCATGGTGTCATTATCAAATTTCAGCCGCCGCAAAATGGCTTTTGCCATCCGCTCACTTTCCGGCCCGTGCATTTTAAAATGATCGCGACCATTTTCATCCGTTGTTTTTACCACCGGCTTGCCAATATCATGAAGAAGCATCGTCAGACGCAGAACCTTGTCCGCCCTGACATTCAAAAGACTTTTCAGCGTGTGCTCTCCCACTGTATAGCAGTGGTGAGGCGTATTCTGAGCCGTTTTCATGCACACATCAAACTCCGGCAAAAACTCTGCTGTAATCCCTGTTTCATACGCCACACGAAGGTAGTCCGGATGTCCGGAAACAAGAAGCTTCACAAGCTCCACCTGGATCCTCTCGGCGCTGACCAGTCTGAGATTGGGAGCCAGCGCGCGGATTCCCTCTTTTGTTTCCTCTTCAATAGTAAATCCCAGCTGGGCGGAAAAACGAACCGCTCTCAGAATCCGGAGCACATCCTCCTGAAACCGTTCCATGGGATCGCCAACACAGCGGATCACCTTTTTTTCCATGTCGTCCATTCCGCCAAAAAGATCTACAAGCCCCCGGTCAGGGTGATATGCCATGGCATTGATGGTAAAATCTCTTCGCTTCAGATCCTCTTCAAGGCTTGAAGTAAACCTTACCTCCTTTGGATGGCGGCCGTCCTCATAGTCTCCGTCCACCCGGTAAGTGGTTACCTCAAATCCTTCTTTTTCTATCAAAACGGTTACTGTTCCATGCTGAAGTCCTGTATCTACAGTTCTTCTGAAAAGCGCTTTTACCTGTTCTGGAGAAGCGGAGGTTGTAATATCCCAGTCGTCAGGGCAGCGTCCCAGAATAGAATCCCGGACACAGCCGCCCACCACATATGCCTCATATCCATGCTGTTCCAGCGTATTCAGAATACTTTCTGCGCCGGAAGGTATATTCAGCTTCATCTTAATATGCTCTTCCCCAGTAAACCATTTTTTTCGCCGGTTTTCCACAGCATACGCACACATCGCTTAAATGCTCCTGTTCAAACGGCATACATCTGGAAGTTGCCTGTACGTCTTCCTTGATCTTGTCCTCGCATGCCTGATCGCCGCACCACATTGCTTTTACAAAGCCCGGTTTTGTATTGATCGTCTCTTTGAACTCTTCATAATCAGTTGCAACATAGGTGTGAGCTTCGCGATGAGCGCGGGCTCTTTCCAGCATATCTTTCTGCATGGTATCCAGAACTTCCTGAACCTTTCCTGCCAGTTCCTCAAAAGATACCACATATTTTTCTCTTGTATCACGGCGGCAGATTACAGCCTGTCCGTTTTCGATATCCTTAGGACCGCACTCAATACGAACCGGGATACCGCGCATTTCCTGCTCGGAGAATTTATATCCCGGACTTCTGTCTGTATCGTCCACTTTCACGCGGATTCCTGCTGCTTTCAGAGTTTCAAACAGTTCATCTGCTTTTTCCAGGACACCCTCTTTGCGCTGCTGGATCGGAATGATCACTGCCTGTACCGGTGCGATTCTCGGAGGAAGCACAAGACCGCTGTTGTCACCGTGAACCATAATAATGGCTCCGATCATACGGGTTGTCATACCCCAGGATGTCTGATGAACATACTGAAGCTTGTTTTCTTTATCTGTATACTGAATGCCGAATGCCTTTGCAAAACCATCGCCGAAGTTATGGCTGGTTCCGGACTGCAGAGCTTTTCCGTCATGCATCAAAGACTCGATCGTATAAGTAGCCTCTGCACCGGCAAATTTTTCTTTGTCTGTTTTCTGTCCTTTTACAACCGGGATCGCAAGAACTTCCTCACAGAAATCTGCATATACGTTCAGCATCTGAATGGTTCTCTCTTCTGCTTCCTCTGCGGTTGCATGAGCAGTATGACCCTCCTGCCACAAAAATTCTCTGGAGCGCAGGAACGGACGGGTTGTTTTTTCCCAGCGGACTACAGAACACCACTGATTGTAAACCTTTGGAAGATCTCTGTGAGACTGGATCTCCTTCTGATAAAAATCACAGAACAGTGTCTCAGAAGTAGGACGCACACAAAGACGCTCCTGAAGAGGATCCAGACCGCCATGAGTAACCCATGCTACCTCCGGCGCAAATCCCTCTACATGATCCTTTTCTTTCTGAAGAAGAGACTCCGGAATAAACATCGGCATATAAACATTCTGAACACCTGTCTCTTTGAATCTTCTGTCCAGCTCATTCTGGATATTTTCCCAGATCGCATAGCCTGCCGGTTTGATCACCATACAGCCTTTCACACTTGTGTAATCGCAAAGCTCTGCTTTTTTTACTACGTCAGTATACCACTGCGCAAAATCTTCCTCCATGGAAGTGATGGCTTCTACTAATTTTTTCTCTTTTGCCATGATCATTCTCCTTTTTTAATGTAAATAAAAAAGCCCTTTCAATCCCTGCAAAGGGACCGAAGGACTTCGGCGGTACCACCCTGATTAGCAGTACCTCCATAAACAGCTGTCTCACTGACAGTCTGTATTTATACTGCTCTCCTCTGTTTCTTTAACGCAGAAATACGCCGTACTTCAATTGCACGGGGCTCCGAGGCCGGTTCCACGGTTCACGCACAAAATCCTCACACCACCGCCTGCTGCTGTGCAGACATCGGGATTTCTCTCTGAGATTGCTCCACGTGTACTATTCTCTTCTTTGCCGTTTTACTGTTTTCAGTTCTGTTTCCACGAACTTTTATTCATTGTATGCGAAAAAATCTCCGGTGTCAAGCCTCCTGAACGTAAATTCCAAAACAAACCTACACCTGAACGGAAATCCGGGAACAAATCTTCTACTCTTATGACTGTTCCGTAAAAATCTGACAGGATTTTTCTGTGCAGCCACCTGTTTTGCCCTTTCAGACTGTAAACTTAATTTCTCTTCCGGTACGGTTGTATTTATAGTATCTGACTCCTGCGGCATCCAGCATACGCTTGGACGCGATCACAGACGGAGTGTTTTCGTATTTATCACAGTCGTACACAATGGTCTTGATGCCTGCCTGAATAATAGCCTTGGCGCACTCATTGCATGGAAAAAGAGAAACATACAGTTTCGCTCCTTCCAGACTTCCGCCTCTGTAATTCAGGATTGCATTCAGCTCACTGTGAGTCACATAGAGATATTTTGTATCAAGGGCATCTCCCTCTCTTGCCCACGGAAACTTATCATCCGAGCATCCCATCGGCAATCCGTTGTAGCCCATGGAAAGAATCTTATTGTCCTCACTTACAATACAGGCGCCCACCTGAGAATGAGGATCCTTGGAACGCATCCCGGAAAGCATTGCCACCCCCATGAAATACTCATCCCAGGAAATATAATCCATTCTTTTTTCATTATCCATTGAAAAAGCCCTCCCCAGCTTACTTTATAAACTGCCCATGCTCTGAATCCACCGGGCTTCCCGCTTCAGGAAAACAGGACAACTCTTTTTTCAGAATGTCCTGTCCGTTACGTTTTTATCAGTCTTCTTCTATCTGGCTGATTCTGCGGATATGTCTTTCATCATTGGAAAACGGTGTGTTTAAGAACGTATCCACGATTTTAAGCGCAAGGCCTGCGCCTACAACTCTTCCGCCCATTGCCAGAACATTGGCGTCATTGTGAAGTCTTGTTGCCTCTGCGCTGAAGCAGTCCGTACACAGAGCAGCACGGATTCCTTTGAATTTATTTGCTGTAATGGAAATTCCAATGCCTGTTCCGCAGATCAGAATTCCCTTTTCACACTCACCGTTCTGGATTGCTCTTGCTACTTTTTTTGCATAAATCGGATAATCAACAGCCTCCTGACTGTCACATCCATAATCAATGTACTCTATATTCTGCTGATCCAGGTGCTTTTTAATCTCCTGTTTCAGTTCAAATCCACCGTGGTCACATCCTAATGCTATCATTTCTGTTCCTCCTGTACGTTTATGATCTTATGTCCTGCTGCTTTTAAAAGCCTGTTCATAATAGCCTGTCCCATTCTGGGCGTGTAAAATGCTTCTGAGTAAATAACGTTTACCCCGTCCCCGTCAAAGTCCCGAAGCACCTCGTAAAGATGATGAGCAATGGTTTCCTCATCTTCTCTGCTTCCGATGCTCCGCACAATTGCGTTTTTGTACAAAGCTGACGTTTCATCTGTGGCAATGATCCCTACGCGTCTGCCCTGCTCCACCTCTGCTTCTGTCATACGGTTTATACAGGCAATCACCTGCTCTGTGTTTCCTTCCACAACAGCAAGATCCGCCTTCGGCGCATAATGACGGTATTTCATTCCCGGAGCTTTTGGATGAACACTGCTGTCTGTGATCAGAAGTCCTCTGTCCATCCGTACCTCACCCAGAATCTCCTGAAGCATTTCCAGAGAAATATACCCTGGCCTCAATACTACCGGAATATCCTCTGTAAAATCTACAATCGTAGATTCCAGTCCGATACCAACCTGTCCTCCATCCAGGATCATATCAATGGCATCTCCCAGATCCTCCTCCACATGCTCTGCTCTGGTAGGACTTGGGCGCCCCGATGTGTTTGCGCTTGGAGCCGCAACAAAACCGCCAGCTGCCCGGATCAGCTCCTGGGCGATCAGATCGCTTGGAAAGCGGACCGCAACGCTGTCAAGACCGCCGGTTGTTTCCCCGGGAACAATCTCTGCTTTTGGAAGGATCATAGTCAGAGGTCCCGGCCAGAATTTCTCTGCCATCAGCTGTGCCTTTGCAGGAATTTCTGCCACAATTTCTTTCAGGCTGTCCATATCTGCAATATGAATGATCAGAGGATTGTCTGACGGACGTCCCTTTGCCGCATAAATTTTCATGGATGCCCGTGGATCCAGGGCATTTCCTCCCAGTCCATATACGGTTTCTGTGGGAAAAGCTACCAGTCCTCCGTTCTTCAGGATCTGTCCTGCTCTTTTTATTGCCTCTTTATCCGGATGCTTCGCATCCATGCTCACAACCTCTGCTCTCATCTTCTGCAACTCCCTGTTTTTATTGGTATATATCTGCAGTTTCTGTGAGGCTGCAGATAGTTTCCGGCATATATAAATTTTACTCAGCCCAGCCAGGCTGTCTGTTCAAATGTTTATTATAGTTTATTTTTCAAAAATATACAACCGGCAGTTATACATACCTGATTTTCTTCCTATTCCGGGCTTATCAACTCCAGCCGTTTCAGAACAGGATAAATATAGCTGGCTCCGAATACCCCCAGCTTTTTGGGTCCCTTTACCAGAAGGGGAAACTCCTCTCCGTCCATTCTTCTGTCCCGCAGTTTCCGAAAAACCATTTCCACACTGCTTCTGGTAATGCTTTTGCTGTTTACTTTTCTGTCTACAAAAATCTCATTTCCCCGGATTTTATAATGGAACTCCAGTCCCCGTACCGTATAAAACCTTTCCTCCTGCATCCGGCATAAAGCATTCCAGAGTTTATCCATTGTAAAATCCTTTCTCAGTTCCTCCGATATATTTTTCTCCGAATCTTCTGTCATAGTTCTGCCAATCCATACATATAAAAAACGGTTTTTTTCTTTTTATTTTATCATCCGGCAGCCGGCAAAACAAGCCAAAAGCAGGTATTTTCCAAAAACAAAAACGGTGTATCCGGCTCCAATGCAGAAGCAGAAAACACCGTTACAAATCTTATTTTTTACATCATTGCGGACAGTATAGAACAACCGCTTACTGAAAAAAGAAACACTACAACACACGCTACGATCAGACCGCAGAAATAACCTCTGGCATAGTTCTTCAGATTAACGTTTGAAGTTACGCCACAGGCAAATACCAGCGCAATGATCCAGCCAACAAACGGAATCGAAAATAATAAATTGTATCCAAAATATCCCCACATCCCAATAGGACGATATTCCGGCGGCAGATCTTCTATCGATATGTTCCTGGACATTGGCGGCACAGATGATGCAGCTCCTGAAGATGCTGTTCCTGATGGTCCTGCTCCTAACGGGGCTGCTCCTGATAAAGCTCCTTCTGATGATGTACGTGGTCTTTCCAAAGCCTCTCCGCATCTCCTGCAGTATCTTGCGCCCTCTGGATTATCCATTCCACATTTTCTGCAAAACATATTCCTTCCTCCCTGTTGTTGCTTATTTCTGTATATTCTGGTTAATCATTCGATCTATAAAACCAACTCTGAGATTATCATAGCGAAGCGCACGGGTTCCGGCTCCCAGAAGAATAAAATCTCTGATGAACAACGCTATGCTGTTCAGGGAACTGAAAATATCCTGTATTGGCATACGCCACTCTTCTCCTAGCACTAATAATGATGCTAAAAATGCATTTTCCATCATTATAATTACACCTGATATTGCTCCAAAAATACACACGATTGAAATTGCTTTGGCAGCTACTGCACGAAGCCAGCGGTCTTCCTCTTTTAAAAGTACATAACCTGCCACCAAAATAAGGACTACACTGCTGATCACTCCGCTGTAATAGATCAGCATTGCCATAAGCCCCACTGAAATTCCAAGTAAAGTCATAGGTTTTGCAGCATCTCTGTTTACATTGGAGCGATTGTCAAAATTCTGACCATATCCTCCATTTTCCTGCTGATGCACAAATTTTTCTTTTGGTTCAATGCCTGTTGCCTCTCCGCACCATGGACATACAACTGCATTATCTTCAAGCTGTTTACCACATTTTCCACAAAACATTTTTCTTCCTGTTTCCCCTTTCATTTATTTATGATGATTGTTGAAAATATCATCCTTATCCTTTTTCATGTTTTCTTTTCCGCCAAAAATATCATCATCGGAATCGTCATTTTTCGACCCGTCTTTTATACTCCGGATTCCATCTCTGACGAACTCTTTTATATTTGCAGCAGTGATCTGTATTCCTTTTTGTCTCATAAGAGCCACAATAACTCCGATCAGAACTCCAAGGATCACCAGAAGCGTAACAACCGGTTTCACCCAGATCCATATATAGACATTTTTTGTTTCTTCTGATTTTTCATCTACTTTGACCTGTTTATAAAAATTTTATTTTTTTCAGGTACATTTATCAAGCTGTGGCACCGAATAGGGGCAGCTTATTTTGGAATTGAGAAATCATGAAAGCGATCATATCGATTTAATGGTAGCTATTAAAAATATCATCCTCATCTGTCCTTTTTTCTCTTTTCTTTTTCCTGTGGGATTTCCTCTGGTCTTCCGATATCGTCTGTGTTCCTTTCTTCTTTTTCAGATTTATTATAATTACAGTCGATACACCGATAAACAGCAGGAGCAGGACTACCGGCTTCACCCATACCCATGTATAAATATTTTCTACTTCTTCTGCATTGCAGACATTACATATACGTTTTTTGACAATCGGAGCGTTCCACACACTTCCTTCTGCCGTTATCCATTCTCCAAATTCATGCTTTGTTTTAGGGATATTCTCTGTTTTCACCGCCTTACCACAGTAAATGCATTTCTTTATCCTAGTTCCTTCATTAGTACATGTAGGCGATTCCAGTTCAAACCATTCCTCCTCTTCTTCATGCTCCAATTTGTCTATTTTTTCCTCTTCGAGCACCTTTTTACATACGGTGCAACATTTTGTACGCTTCCCTTCTGCTGTACAAGTTGCTTCCTTTTCTATTTTCCAGTCGCCCGGCGTGTGTCCCAGGGGCTTTAGTTCAGATATATTACATATTGCCTTACATTCTGTGCAACGCTGTACTTTTTTTCCTGCATTTTCGCAGGTTGCTTCTATCTCTGTTTCCCACTCTCCCGGAGTATGAGCTTTCAGATTATCATCCACAACGCACAGATAACCCTCTCTGCCAACCACCCTGATTTTCATTGTCTTCACATTTGTCACATTCAGGTTTACTTCCACCGGTTCAGTGTTCCAACCTATCCCATTCTGTTCAAAGGCAAGCTGATCATCCAGATAAATCTGTACATTCATATTACAGTCGTTGTCCGATTCTATACAGTCTGTAATCAGCTTACACGAGAATGACGAATATTTCAGATCCAGATTATAAATGGCATAAGATTCCGTATCTGTGTCCGTAGAATTATCAAAATACTGTTTTCCTCTCCTTTAAACCTGTTCATCAATCATTCATTCTAAAAAAGCTCCCCTTCTTTCTGCAGAATCGTTTCGTCTCCGTCTTCGTCAAATAAATGTAATTCATTTCCCTGAAACTCAAAGTCATATACATATACAAAGCTGCTGACTGCCCACTGAAACCGGAATACCAGTTGTCCATCTACAATCGAATAGGTGCCGTCTTCCCCGAACCCTATAAATGTACCATCACTGAAAAACTGTATATCTTCCTCATAATCAACACTGCCGTCAGAATCCACTTCATACCATGTTCCCACCAGTCTTTTTTCCGGATCTAATGAGATTATTCCCGGCTTATTGCAAATTCCGATCACAATACCTACAATTGCCAATAGCAATCCAACGATAATCACATTTCGTGTAACTGTTTTCTTTGGTTTATGATGACCTGTTTCCGATTCGCTCATTCTGGTTTGCTTCTGAACCGGTTTACCACATCCGGTACAGAATGAGGCTCCTTCCCTTAATTCTTTTCCACAATATTTACAGTACATAATTTTCTCCTTCCTTTTCACAGCAAATTATTTTTAATAAGAATACGTTTCTAAAAGCGTTCCATTATAATCATAAATATCTCTTTTCCCCTCATAATCTCCTGTCGCAAGCATAGTTCCCATAGCCCCCATGCTGATATCGTTATAATCTGAGTCTATGATTCTCTCTCCTCCCAGATCAAGAACTCCCCAATAATTATATTCCTCCACTTTAATCAAGTTTGGAGCATAAGAAATATCAATATTTTCATAATCGCAATCTATCAACATATCTCCCTGAAGATTCATTGTCCCCCATTTTCCCTTTTCATTCATTACCACTACAAGACCGTCCCTGAAATCATATGCATTCATAAAAATACAGGGAATTATTTCTTCTCCGTCTGCATTGATATATCCATACTTATCCTCTTCGTTTTGCACACATATGATCCCATCTTGTTCATTCGGAGCAATCCATGTATATTTGACTTTTTGAAATTCACCGCTATTCACCGTATATAAACGGTTTTCTCCATCCTGATATGTTGCTATGTATCCCAATTCCAGAAAACTCTTCGCACATGCATCCTGAGAAACCACAGTATTACCCTCTTCACATTCTTTTCATTTTCCCTCTGCTGGACTGCCTGAACTGTGGAAGATTCTGTTCTCCATCTGCGGCATCTTTTGTACTCTCCTTTTTGAAGCCTGATATAGTTATCCAGTTTCAGTTTTAAATCCTGCTCCTCCTGAAAGGTTTCCTGTTTTTTCTTTTCCAGGTCTGCCTGTTCCTGTTTCAGATTTTCTAATTTTTTTATATATTGTTGTACTTCCGGATCATTCCCTGGCTGATTTACCTCCTGACCACAGTAAATACAGAACCGGGAATCGTTCTGTATTTCATTTCCACATTTTAAACACTTCATTCTCTTCCCCTTACCTTTCTTCTTTTGTCTTTTTTTATTTTACCTTTGCCTTGTGTCTCAGAGCAATGAGTGACATCAGTTGTAGACAGTTTTCCTTTCTCTTTTTTCATATTTTTTCAGTTGTGGCATGTTTTGTGGACAGTTTTTTTCTTATATTTGTCACACAAAAACATCACCTTCCCTTTTTTCACAGCCAAACTATGATAAAATAACAGATATACATAAGAAACAGAATATAAGGAAGGTATCTATTATGTCCGAATTTTCAAATATACTTAGCCAGTTTATTCATGAAAAAAATATAAAGGTCTATCCGCTTAGTAAATATTGCGATTTTGATCGCGCCACTATGTACAAGATCATCAACGGGAAACGAAATCCGCCTTCCCGGGATATCTTCGAAAAAATGGCTTATTTTATGCAGCTGACACCTACCGAATACGATCAGTTTAAAGAGGCGTACGAAATCTCCAGAGTTGGATCAGATAATTACTATCGAAGAAAAAGTACAGAAAATTTCCTCATGCATTTTCCCGATAAATTTTCTATCTGCCCCGGTTCTGCCTCTTCCGCCGGTTCCGGATTCAAAAATGACTTGCAGACACCTGCCTGCGCTTCTATCCACACACAGGTAGAATTAAACTATGCTCTTCGCAATATTCTTCTGGCAGAATCATCAGAATCCGCCAAAGGTAAGGTAGCGATGTTCATGCAGCCTGATTATGAAGGACTGTTCAGCCTTCTTTCCAGTCTGAATCTGGGTTATACATTGGAAATACACCACATTTTCTGCCTGAGCAACAGTGAAATTTTAAACAACGATCACGAGCTGTATAATCTGGAATATTTTAATAATATTTTTCCTTTGTACCTTCGGAACCTGAATTATCAGGCTTACTATTTTTATGACAGTATCCATTCACACTTTTTTAACCTGAATGTCCTTCCATATTTTATTGTGACATCCCGGTATGCAGTGTCCTTTTCTTCTGATTACCAGTATGGTATTTTTTACAGTGACCCGGATATCGTTGCTCAGTTCTGGAAAATGTTCTATGCTTTCCAGAATAAATGCGCACCGCTTTTCCAGGTTTTTCATATGCTTCCTGGTAATTTACATATGCTGCATAATCTCTCTTTAAATGCTGTCAACAGTTATCTCCTTCAACCGGAAGCATGCCTTACTCCATTTATTACTGACAGAATTCTGGAACAGGCGCTTTCTCCCATGCTTCCTGAACGTAACAAACTGCTGCCTGTTATTGGCGCATTTTTTAGCAAAAACACAGAGAATCTTGACAGTATGCATGTTTATTTTACAAAAAAAGGAATCCAGCGCTTTACTCAGACAGGGCTTTTAAAAGAAATTCCTTCTGAGTTTTATCGGCCGCTTCTTCCCACAGAGCGTTTGGAGATGCTTCAGCAGCTTGTTCTCTGCTGCCATCAGGGTACGTACCGTATGCTGAAGTCTCCCCTGGATCAGCTTCCGATCAATCTTCACCTTTGTGTAAATGAAACTATGGGCTATTTTTCCTTTGATAATGCAGAAAACCAGACAACCTATCTTATGTTTAACGAGACAGGGCTTCTGTATACTTTTCTTGATTATCTACAGTCACTTGAGGAAACATGCTTTTACACGCCGGAGGAAACTGCAGATTTCATTAACAGCGAAATCCGCAAACTCCAATACTCACAGCTGTACAGTAAAAAGGAAACAGTTTTACCCCCCCCCCGATCAAAAATGTCAAATTACACATTTTAATCGCTGACACCTTGCTCCTTTCCCGGAAATATGCTACTCTGAGCATAATCATTTCCGGAGAAAGGAGTTTTTTTATGAGTATTATGAACACCTATACCGGCAGAAAGTTTGATCCTATGCACATAAAGCCGGAAAACATCTGTCTGGAAGATATCGCTCACGCCCTCAGTTATCTATGCCGTGGCGGAGGCCAGACTCTGATCTTTTACCCGGTGGCCCAGCACTGCCTCAACTGTGCCAGGGAAGCTCAGTCCAGAGGCTGGTCTGACCGTATGGTTCTTGCCTGTCTGCTTCACGATGCCAGCGAAGCCTATATCTCAGATATCATCCGCCCGGTAAAAGCTCATCTGTCTAATTATCTTGAAATCGAAGAAATGATCATGAATGTGATCTGGGAAAAATTTAATCTGAATAATCTGACTTCTGAGGAACATGCCATGTGGAAGCAAATTGACAATGATATCCTTTCTGCAGAACTTCCGGTTCTTTTCCCAGGAGAAAAAAATTATCATACTGTGCCGCTTCAGTCTGTGCCGGACCTTAGCGAACACCCTTTCCGGAATACAGAAGCACAGTTCCTTGCTGCCGCACATAAGCTGGGGATACAATAAAATCCGCTCAGATACATATCATTTGCCTTTACCGGACACAAAAAACAGGACTGCCTGAACTTGATATTTTCAAATTCAGACAGTCCCTTTCTATGTTTTGAAGAACTATTCTATTACCCGACTTTTACAATATAGGTTCCTGAGCTGCCGTCCTGGAACACAATCTCGCCCAGACTGTGAAGAAGTTTATGATTCAGATTTTCTCCGTATTTGTTTCTCTCACAGGAACCAACAAAAATGTAGGAAATATCATATTTTTCCACAAGCTCTTCTACCTGTTTTTCATCCTGTGAAGTGTAGATCAGCTCAATATCTCCGCTTTTTGTATTCAAATCCGCCACATCATTCCGCCACAGCCATTCGTGGACGTACCATCCAAGGACCGTAGGAAGTCCGGTCATTGCCGATACACGCTCATACTCTGTATAGCTGTCCCCATTTGCCTCCAGAACAACCGGAGAGCCTGTAATGTTCTTTTTCAGCCAGCGGATTCCCCCCGCATCTTCAGGAAAGTCGGTTTCCAGAAAGGCGGTTGCATTCAGACCTCTGTACTGAGAAGGATCCTGTACATTCCCAAACCATGAGCTGACACTGATCCCAAAATATCCCCATGTCCACACAAGAAGAACCAATGCCACACCTGCCGCTGCCTTTAATATCTTTTTGTAGGAGATCACCATCAGACGGAAGATCACATAAGCCATTGTCATTCCAAACATAATATATGCCTGATATGTCAGCTTGAACATGGTATTGGCACGGGCATTTCCGTTTTCATAAATATCCCGTACATACACAAGCTCCGGGATCAGCACCAGACCAATAGCGCACAGTCCCATGATCATGGCAAAAAGATCCGGAAGCTTCAAAGATTCCATAAAATGAAAGACTGTTCTGCGCTTTGCTCCGCTGAGTTTTTCCACCAGAAGAACGATTACAAAAATCACAGTCAGGATCACCGGAAGTCCCCACAGGATCAAAAGCTGGTGAGGAAGTGAATGATACTGAGCCACAGCCACTCCCTGTACCATTGTTTCAAAGTCCAGAGTAAAAGGAAGAATCACTATAGTTCCTATTGCCAGAACTTCTGCGGCCTGAGCTGCCGTAACTGCCAGGATCCATTTTGTCTGACCTTTCATCAGAACAATATTGGTAAAAAGTACAACGCCTCCGGTTACTACAAAGTAGATAACAAAATCCCAGAAATTTGTCCAGTGGAACATTCCCAGAAGCACTGCCGCCACAAGGATCTGAGGCATAAAAAGCTGTTTTATCCAGAATTGTTTTGTGCCCGGTTCTGCCAGAACAAAATCTTTTTTCCTGATCATTTTTATCCAGGCATATAAAAGTCCCAGCAGTAGAAGAACAAACATGATATTAACTACATGAGCATGAAGATCTCCCAGAACAAAGGAATAACAGGGAAATTCATGGATGGTTTTGTCCGGAACGTCCGGATTGAACCCAATGTATCTGGTTGCATCAGGAAACCAGTAGCTGTCCGGTTCCTGCCCAGTCAGTTTCTGAAGAAAAGGAAGTACCTGTCCATAAACCACATAATGCATATTTCCGGCAATGGAAACAGAAATTCCTGCTACCACGCCTGTAATCTGCGGAAAATATTTTCTCCAGCCAACTGCGCCTGCAGCTCTTTTTCCCATTCGGTCCCTTGTCATCTGATATACAAGTGAAAATGGAAGGGAAAAAGCAAGTCCTGCCACAAAGGTCCGCATCAGATTATAGGTAAGCTCCACACTGGTTCCGGAAAGCTTTGTCAGAAATACTGCAAAATACTGACCGCCATAATAATAGTTGATCGTCCCCTGTGAATACCACAGATCAACTGCCGGAAGGGTAGTGCTTCGCATCATTGCTTCCATAAACCCGTAATCCATAAATTTTTCTGTTCCGTATGCCGCAGGATGAAAGCCTGCCAGATACGTCCAAAGCAGGAAAAAAGCAAAAAACAGGATTTCCTCCCAGAATACCAGATCCAGATGATCTACCGGAAGGCACTCGATCCCTTTTTTGTACTGGACTTTTCCAAGCAGAAGGCAGCCAAGTCCGCAGACCAGAGTTACCCCGATACAGGTCAGTGAAGTAAATTTCAGTAATTTGACTGCAACCAGAAACCAGGTTCCAAATCCTGTCACAACCACTGCCAGAACCTTGGAAAACATCCAGCCCTTATCATCAAATTCACCAAAAAGTCTTCCTGTCAGAGGCATAGCCACAATCCCCAGAACCATTGCAAGAAGATACCAGGTCCAGAAAGTCCAGACATCTCCTTTCAGAAGGTACGCAGAAAGAGCCACAAGAATTGCTGCGGGAACTGCTCTTATTGTTACTTTTTTTATTGTATCAGGTTTCATAAATTCTGATTCTCCTATCTTCTGACTGATATACCAGCCTGTATACTGATTTAATCGTAGTCTCTATACACGTTTCTCCCTCAAAAGTCATTCCCTCTTCAAAAAGTATATAGGTGATCCCCTCCTGCCGTACAAGACTTTTTACTCTCTCCGGCTCCCGGGAAGTATAAATTTCCTTTGCATTTTCTGCCCTGCCATAAGTATCATATCCTGCCGACCAGGCATAATACGGCCATCCCAGGTACATCATTACTCCGGCCATTGTCACTTCGCTGATGCTGTATTCCGGTGTCAGGATCAGATCCCGGCTGTCCAGATTTTCCACCAGCCAGTCTGTAAGGCTGCTGTTTGTATTTACCGTTACCCTGTGTCCCGGTCCGTTGTTTCTTACTATGATCACAAAATCATAAATTCCGGTGATCGTCAGGCACACGGAAAGTGCAACAGCCAGCACACGGCCCTGCCATTTTTTCCGTAAAAGCCAACACACCGCTCCAGCCCAGAACATTGCCAGAAATGCATAGGAAATCATAATATATTTATGATTCACAGTAATATCCGGCGTTAGAGAAAAGCAGAAGGCAAATATAAGAGGAAACAGAAAGCTTACAAGAACTGCCCGCTGAACCCTTTTTTTGTATAAAAAGAATAAAATCAACGCTCCCGTAAAAAAGATGCCGCTCATCTGAGTCAGGTACCACAGGACTCCGATCACACTTTTGTCCTCTGCAATAAATCCCCACTGAAAGGCAGCCTCCACAGAAGAACCTTTCATAAACAGTCTGGTCTGAAGAACAGAAAATACAACTGCGGTGACAGCCGTGATCAGATAATCCAGCTTCCCGTCTGAGCACACAGCAAATCCCATTAAAATCAGAAGTCCGCCGATAACAGCCGCTCCGTTCCAGAAAGAAGTCATTCCTATGAGAAGTCCTGCTGCCAGTGCATTTTCCAGATACCTGCATTTCCATGCATCTTTTGAAAAAAGTCTGTTCCGGAACCACACAAGGCCATTTTCCCTATGGCTGCATCCCTGTTCCACCCAGTCCAGATACATCCACACAATAAGCCCCACGATCAAAAGTCCAAAAGCAAGGTGCCTCTGATTCAGATATACGTTAAAATTCCACAGTCCCCAGTCTTCATTTGTTGTATAACCGATAAATGAAGTGTTTTCCAGCAGTACCTGAAGCAGATCTCCGGCACGGAGGTGTTCCCACAGAAACTGAAAAAAAGTCAGCGCACTGCGGAAAAAGAAAAATACAACGGTCAGCGCTCCTGCTTTTCCACTTCCCATAACACGCCTGGCAATGCTGTAAAGCAGCATTAAAAATCCCAAAAGCGAGAGAATACTTGCAGCGTTATAAGCAATATCAAGCCGGAGTCCCAGAAACTCCAGATTGCCTACAAGAAACTGAAACATAAAATGATATTTTACATCCTGTCCTCCAAAATGAGGATACTGGGTGGGAAAATTATTCTGAAGAGAAAAAGACCTCATCATTGCTGTATGGGGCGCATAATCGCCAAATACGGTAAATCCTGAATACAGAACCCCGTCTTTTATGTAAAATACATAAAACATGATCCAGGTAAGAAAAACAAACAGTACAGAAAAAAACAGCAGTTCCTTCCGAAACCGTTTTTTATCCCTGATCAGTCCCTTATCTGTAAAAATACTTCTGTTTTTCCTGTATCTCAGAATATAGGATACCAGAAGAAAAACTGCTCCTGCGGCCATAACCAGAAGGTTTCCATATATCAGCGGTCTTTCTGCTCCTGCAGCGCTGGCGCCCCAGGCTGTAAGATAAGTTCCCCAGCCAAAAACAAGCATTCCACCCCCGAATGCACCTGGAAGAACCAGCCAGATCCTGTTATTTTTTCCGGTTTCTTTCTGTCCCACAAAAATCTCTGCAAGCTCTTTTCCGCAAAGACTTCCCAGGATCAGATACAAAATCCCAGCCATACACACTCCTTTGTTTTTCTTACTGTTTTATTCTGCTTCATATGATCATTAACAGTATACCAAAGTATCATGATTCTGAAAATACAAAAATCGCTGTCTCCCCTGGTAATTTTAAAGGATACAGCGATTTTCTCTGTTCATTTCCGGCTGTTCAGGTAAGACTCTATGCCATCTGCAACTGCCCCGGCAACCTTTTGCTGATATTCTTCTTTCTGCAAAAGCTCTGCTTCTTCCGGGTTGGTCAGGAACCCACATTCCACGATCACCAGTGTGCCCTTGCTCCTTTTCAGAAGATAATAACTGGTATTTCCTTTTATCTGGCGTGGTCTTTGGGGAAGCAGCTTCTGATTCATTTCCTCCTGTACTGCCTGAGCAAGTTTTTTTCCTTCCTGAGAACTTTCATAGTAAAAAACCTGCGGTCCCCTGACAGACGGATCTGAATAGCTGTTCTGATGAATACTGACTGTCAGAACAGGAGAAACCTCCTCCAGAAGGGCAATCCTTCTCTGCATATCCTGAGCCTTTTTATTTAGTGCAGAAGGATCATAAAGTCCCTGATCCTCTTTTCGCGTCATAACTACACGGTAACCTTTTTCTGTAAGAACACGTTCCAGCTTACGGGCTATTTCCAGATTGATTCCCTTTTCTTTCAGGTTATCCACTCCTATCATACCCGGATCCCCTCCGCCGTGTCCCGGGTCGACCGCGATCACTTCCCTGTTATTCCCCTGACTTTTCGTGTTTCCGGAAACCTGGGCTGCCTGTCTGGACAGAAGCAAAAAGCACACCAGCAGCAGTCCGGACATCACAAGCTCCATCACATATTTTTTCAAGTAACTACATCCTTAAAGATTTCTCTCTAAATATATATTTACTTTTTTCTATAAATACGCCTTCAGCTCTTCAATATTTCTTTCTTCAAACTTTTTCAGTTCCTCCATCAGTTTCCTGGCATATAAGTACGGACTTTTTCAAAAGCTCTGTATTTGCGTTCATGCTACATTCTCCTTTTTCTTTCAGTATGCACGGATTCCCCCTGAATATACAGAGGCTTCTGAACACTTATCTGTCCTGTTCAGCCTTATTCATATTTTACAATTTCCTTTTTCAGTCTTTTCATAATTCTTTTTTCCAGTCTTGAAATATATGACTGAGAAATTCCCAGAAGATCAGCCACTTCCTTCTGAGTTTTTTCCTTTCCCTCGGCACTGTTCAGCCCAAATCTGAGACGGATGATCGTCTGTTCCCTTGGCGTCAGCTTGTTAATTGCTTTTCCCAGAAGTGTGATCTCCACTTCATCCTCCAGCCTGCGGGAAATGACATCCTCATCCGTTCCCAGAATATCAGACAGCAGCAATTCATTCCCGTCCCAGTCCACATTCAGCGGTTCATCAATAGAAACCTCCAGCTTTGTCTTACTGTTCCTGCGAAGATACATCAGGATCTCATTTTCAATGCATCGCGAAGCATAGGTTGCCAGTTTGATTTTTTTTACAGGATTAAAGGTGTTGATCGCCTTAATAAGACCAATGGTTCCAATAGAGATCAGATCCTCCACTCCAACTCCTGTATTGTCAAATTTTTTGGCAATGTACACTACCAGTCTTAAATTGTGCTCAATGAGAATTGCCTTTGCCTCTTTGTCCTGGTCTGTCCCCAGCTTGCTGATGACGTAGGCTTCCCTCTGCGGCTCCAGTGGCGCCGGAAGAATATCATTTCCACCAATGTAGTACAGCTCTCTCGGTCTTGAGAGAACCATCCTCTGAATCATCTGAAACGGGTAATAACTGACGCCTGCTGCTGATCTGTTCATAATTATATGCCCCTCCTAATGCAATAATCTGGAATTCAACAGTACCTTGTATTCCTTTCCCAAAGCGGAGGGTTCAAAAGCCAGCGCAAACACAGGTCTGGATATGCGAACCTCTTCTGCGGGAGTATGGATACAAAGATTCTCCAATGTAACCGCCAGCATCAGCTTCTCTGCCTGTCCCACCGTTCGGCAGGACAGATAATGCGGCTTCAGTCCGGCAATCTCTGTACTTTTCAGCTCCCCCGGATTCTCATAAAGGTGCTTCAGCCTGTCTATCAGATCCTCTGACAGCATGGTTTCCAAAATCTCAGGTTTCACAACAGAAACCGGCGCACCGCTTACCGGATCACTGAGCAGATTTCCTGTGTCATAAAATCCGTAAGCAGACTGTTCTTTTCCCTGATAACTCAGGGTTACAGGGTAGATATTCTTCCTCAGACTCCTGGCAGAATCTGCTGTGCAGACCAGCGCCCCGATCCCCATATATGTGGCAAAGGCAAAAATCAGAAATGCCGGAAGCGTAATTCCGTTTTCGGACACAGCATCCCAGAATCCGCCTGCAAGAAACGCAGTCAGATACAGCATAACCATTGCCTTTGCCAGCAGACTTCCCTTTTGGATGCAGAAAGTGATCCTGAGCATAAGAAAAGCGCAGGCGCCGTGCAGAAAAATCCCCACCGGCAGATTTTTCTCAAAAGGAAGATAAAGGATCAGGCAGGAAAAAAAAGCTCCCGCCGCTGCACCTGCCAGATATCTCCACCGTTTTGTCCTGAACCTCAGAAGTCTTCCTGTGATCCGCAGAACAATATAGTCCATCAGAAGATTCGTCACAAAGACAACATCTATGTATATTTCTCCATACATAAAAAAAGCCCCCTATGACCTGTCATTCCCTCGCTTTGGTAAGTGAGTTCATTATAGGTTACAGGGGGTGCGTAATTTGTCAAAACCAGGGAAGAGATTCCCATAATTTCTCGTTGAGGTTCGACAGAAGATGAGATTATTCTAATTAATCTTCCACATTCTTTTTGTGGAGCGCATTCATCATCATACGAAGCTCTTCTACCGGAAATTGTCCCGGCGCAGACGCCTTTCCTACAGTGGCAAAGGTTACAGCAGAGCCGAAATTTTCTCCTGCAATACGGCTCATAGAACCCAGATTTCCCATGGACATTGCGATCACAGGCTTTTCTGTATACTCTTCTGTAATCTCCTTCGTCACCTGCATAAGATCCGCAACATCATCGAATTTCTGCGGCATCACTGCCATTTTGAGAATGTCTGCTCCGGATGTATCCATGTCAATAAATCTGTTTTTCAGTATATTACTGTCATCTGTTTTTTCAAAATCATGAGTGGATGCGATTACCTTCACGCCTGTCCTGTGAAGTCTGCTGATCAGATCTGAAACATTTTCATGAGAAAAATACTCTACGTCGACCAGATCTGCATTTCCGCTTTCTGCTGCTGCCAGAATATATTCTTCATATTCTTTTTCAGAAATTTCCGCATTTCCGCCTTCGGATGCAGTACGAATAGTAAAAATAAGCGGTATTTCTCCCAATTCACATCGGATTTCTCTCAGCATATCCAGAAAACGCTCCTCATTGGAAAGTTCTTCATAAAAATCTGCTCTCCACTCCGCCAGATCTGCTTTGACTTCCCTGATTTTACAGGCTTCCTCCAGCAAAGCTGTCCGGTCTTTTCCTGTCATTGGCGCACATATTTTCGGCTGCCCGTTTCCAATAGATATCTCTCTTATCTTAATTTCTTTTGTCATTGCTCCTCTTCCTTTCTGAGTTTATAAGCAGTAAGGATATTCTGCTCTTTTCACATGGAAAAAGACTGCTGAGTCCTTTTTACGGGATTTCAGCAGTCCTGATCTTTTTATTCTGTTACTTCCACTTTTCTGTTCTCACGGTTTTTGATCTCTTCTTTGATTGAATCAATAAACTCGTTGAGATCTTTTGCACCTTCATCTCCCATGAAGCGGCTGCGGACAGAAACTTTTCCTTCTTCCTCTTCCTTTGCACCTACCACAAGCATATAAGGAATCTTCTGAAGACGTGCTTCACGGATCTTATATCCGATCTTCTCTGCACGGTCGTCAATCTCTGTACGGATACCTGCATCCTTCAAATCGCTCATAACCTTGTTTGCATAATCCATATATTTCTCGGAGATCGGAAGAACTTTTACCTGTACAGGAGCAAGCCATGTTGGGAATGCGCCTGCAAAATGCTCGATCAGAATACCGATAAATCTTTCAATGGATCCAAACGCAACACGGTGGATCATGATCGGACGGTGTTTCTCGCCATCAGCTCCTATATATTCGCAGTCAAAGCGCAGCGGAAGCTGGAAGTCAAGCTGAATCGTACCGCACTGCCATGTTCTTCCAATGGAATCCTCCAGATGGAAGTCGATCTTCGGTCCATAGAATGCGCCGTCGCCTTCATTTACCACATAGTCCAGTCCCAGATCGTCAAGAGCGCCTCTTAAGCCCTCTGTTGCGATCTCCCAGTCCTCATCGCTACCCATGGAGTCCTCAGGACGTGTGGACAGCTCAACATGATATTTGAAGCCGAAAAGCTGATATACACTGTCGATCAGTGTTGCAACACCTTTGATCTCGTCACGGATCTGCTCCTGCGTCATAAAGATATGAGCATCATCCTGAGTAAAGCAGCGTACCCGCATCAGACCGTGAAGCTGTCCGGATTTTTCATGGCGGTGAACCAGTCCCAGTTCTCCCATTCTCAGAGGAAGATCTCTGTAGGAACGAGGTTCGGATTTGTATACAAGAATACCGCCCGGGCAGTTCATTGGCTTAATGGCAAAATCAGTATCATCGATCACAGTTGTATACATATTTTCTTTGTAATGATCCCAGTGACCTGAAGTTTCCCAGAGATGGCGGCTCAGCATGATCGGTGTGGAAATCTCCACATAACCTGCCTTATTGTGGATCTCTCTCCAGTAATCAAGCAGAGTATTTTTCAGAACCATACCCTTTGGAAGGAAGAACGGGAATCCCGGTCCCTCTTCTTTCATCATGAACAGGCCAAGCTCTTTTCCAAGCTTTCTGTGGTCACGTTTTTTTGCTTCCTCCATACGGGTGATATACTCTTCAAGATCTGCCTTTTTGGTGTAGGAAGTACCATAGATTCTGGTAAGCATTTTGTTCTTCTCGCTGCCTCTCCAGTAAGCTCCTGCAAGACTGGTAAGCTTAAATGCTTTTACAGGTTTTGTTGTCATCAGATGAGGACCTGCACAAAGATCCACAAACTCTCCCTGCTGATAGAAGCTGATCTCAGAATCTTCCGGAAGATCTTCAATCAGTTCTACCTTATACGGCTCATTTTTTTCTTTAAAAAATTCAATGGCCTCTGCTCTCGGTTTCGTAAATCTGGTGATCGCCAGATTCTCTTTTACGATTTTTTTCATCTCAGCCTCGATCTTTGGAAGATCTTCTGCTGTGATCGGCTCATCACTGTCAATATCATAATAGAAGCCATCCTCAATAGACGGTCCGATTGCAAGCTTCACATTTGGGAAAAGGCGTTTGATAGCCTGAGCCATAATATGGGAAGTGGTATGACGGAATGCGCCTTTGCCGCCCTCACTGTCAAAGGTGAGAATATTCAGCTCACAGTCTTTGTCAATAACTGTACGAAGATCTACAACCTCTCCGTCCACTTCACCTGCACATGCTACTCGTGCAAGACCTTCACTGATATCAGAGGCAATATCAAGAACTGATTTTGCTTCTGCATACTCTTTTGTTGATCCGTCTTTTAAAGTAATGATCATGATTTTTCTCCTTTTCATTTTATTTTCACCCGCTGTACGGGACTTCCTTCGCTTTCATACTATTATAAAAGTCAATTACTCCATGCAAAAGCACTCCCGTAATCTAACAGGACTTTTATAATAAAAAACGCCCCTTACAATGCTTACGCACTGTAAGGGACGAGATTATCTGCCCGTGGTTCCACCCTGATTGCCGGATCACCGGAATCTCTGTCTGAATAAAACAGTTCCCGGGACTCAGCCTCTTTTTTGATGATAACGGTATCACCGGACCGGATTAGGGTCACTCAGAGGTGGTCTTCAACTGATTCCTGTTAAAGCACTTTCACCAAATGTGCTTCTCTCTGCAGCAGTCCACAGTCTACTCTTCTCGTCAGCGTGTTAAATTTCTTCAATTAAGTTCTTTTTCATTATAGCCACTGAAATTCTGTTTGTCAACGTACTTTACACAGATTTTTTTACAAAGCTTATAGCCACACAGGAAGGACCTACATGAGTTCCGATGATTCCTCCTACCGGGTAAAGTCTGTAATTTTTCAGTCCGTATTTTTCAACTGTATCATTCATAAATTTTTCTCCGGCCTCACGGTCTGAAGTGTAACCAAAGTACACCGGCTCTGTTTCATCTATATCATAGGATTCAAATTCTTTCCAGAGATACTTGATCCCCCCGCTTCTTCCTCTTGCTTTTCCAAGCATAGTCAGAACTTTATCCTTCAGCTCTATGACAGGTTTAATGTGGAGCATATTTCCCAGAACAGCCAGGGCTGCAGGTATTCTTCCGCCTTTTTTCAGATATGTCAGAGTGTCCAGCATTCCGCATACCGTAACACGCTTTTTCAGGTCCTCAATGGTTTCCACAATCTCTGAAATACACTTTCCTGCCTCTCGCATTTCCACAGCTCTCTGAACCAGAAAACGCTGAGTAATGATCGCCTGTTCCGAATCTATGATATGGATCTTATCATACTCGCTCATCTGCTTTGCCACATTGGCAGCATTTACAGTTCCGCTAAGGCCACTGGAAAGAGTAATGACAAGAACTTCTTCTGATTTTTCCTTTGCCTCCTCATAAAGAGCCAGATATTCCTCCGGTGACGGCTGGCTTGTAACCGGCAGTTCCTTTTCTGTGGCAAGCTTTTCAAAAAATCTGGTAAAATCCTCCTCTGTTTCCAGTAGAAAATCACCGTCAGAAAATTTTGTTTTCAGCCAGACAATACGGATATTCATTTCTTTTGCTTCCTGTCTGGTTATATCAGAAGCAGAGTCCGTTATGATCATCATAATATATTTTCCTCCTTCAGCAGATTGACAAGTTTCCGCTGTTTCTCTAAAATATGTGTTACAAATGTAACAGTGGAACATACTATATCATATTCCGTTGAAAAATCAACAAATCTGCTTATAAATGAAACAAAACGGAGGAAATTGTATCAATGGGTCGAAAAAAGAATTCCAGTGATTTTCTGAAAGAATGTATTGCGGATGCTCTTTTTATTCTGCTCCGCACAAAATCCATCGAATCCATTACTGTCCGGGAGATCACAGAGCTTGCCAATGTCAGCCGTATCACCTACTACAGAAATTTTACTTCAAAGGAAAATGTTATTGAATTTAAGCTGGACAAACTGATGACGGAATGGATTGAAAAACAGCCACAGAAAGAAAGCGCTTCCGCCCATGAGCTGTCCATTCGTTTTTTCCAGTTTTTTTATTCTATTCAGGATATTGTACAGACGCTGATCCAGGCAAACCTTTCTCTTTTGCTTTTAAACCGTCTGATCCTGAAGTTTAACGATATCAGTACCACAGACAGCAGCGAATACTATCGTCAGATTTTTATTTCCTTTGGCCTGTGCGGCATCATTCTGTCATGGATGGACAGAGGAATGAAAGAATCTCCGGAAGAAATGGGGCGGATCATATCCCGTAAATTTTTTCCGGCGCCGGAACCGGATTCTGAATAGAACAGGGGCCAGGCTCAGTCACGCATATGAATGACTGAGCCTGGCCCCGTTATTTATCCTGTCGCTTTCACAGCTGTCAGATTTTATTTAAAATATTCCACACCGGACTCAAAGATTCTGATATCCTGCTCTCCGTAGATGTTTACAGCAACACCGTTGTCACGGCGCTCGCTGTGAGCCATCTTACCAAGAACACGTCCGTCCGGACTTGTAATACCTTCAATATTGAGATAAGAACCGTTTACATTCCACTCTTCGCTGTTATCCAGCTCACCGTCTGCAGTTACATACTGAGTAGCGATCTGTCCGTTTGCCAGAAGTTTCGCAAGCCACTCATCATTTGCAACAAAACATCCCTCGCCGTGAGATGCAGGATTACAGTAAACTCCGCCAAGTTTTGCTTTCTGCAGCCATGGAGATTTATTGCTTACAACCTTTGTATAAACCATCTTGGAAATGTGACGTCCGATGGTGTTGTAGGTCAGTGTCGGTGAGTCTTCTTTCTGTCCGCAGATCTCGCCATAAGGAACAAGTCCCAGCTTGATCAGCGCCTGGAAACCGTTACAGATACCAAGTGCCAGACCGTCTCTCTCGTTGAGAAGCTTCATCACCGCTTCTTTGATCTTTGCGTTCTGGAAAGCTGTAGCAAAGAATTTAGCGGAACCATCCGGTTCATCACCTGCTGAGAATCCGCCCGGGAACATGATCATCTGTGCCTGGCTGATGGATTTCTCAAAGATTTCCACTGAATCATGGATATCTTCTGCTGTCAGGTTTTTAAATACCTTCACATCAACTTCTGCCCCTGCTCTTTCAAAGGCGCGGGTACTGTCATACTCACAGTTTGTTCCCGGGAATACCGGAATGAACACACGTGGTTTAGCAATTTTATGATTGCAGATATACACTCTGTTTGTATGGAAAAGTCCGTTCTCGTCAACAGTGCCTTCTTCGTTGTTCTTTGCTGCAACAAATGTTGCTGTAGCTCCGCTATTCTCACCGGAATCAGTTTTAAATACTTTTTCCAGAGTTCCTGTCCATGCATTGACTGCTTCTTCCAGAGCAATTTCAGCATTTCCATAAGAGAATTTCGCATCAGAGGTAACTTCACCGATCACGGTATAGGTAATGGAAAGAGCGCCCACTTTGTCAGCCGGAACCTCAAGTACCAGATCGCCAAATCCCGGAGCAAAGAAATCTCTCGGATCCAGATTATGCTCGATCTTAACGCCAAAGCCGTTTCCAAATGCCATTTTTGCAACTGCGGCTGCCAGTCCGTGACGATCAAGAGCATATGCGGAAAGAACGCGTCCCTCTTTCATATCCTCATGAAGTTTTCCGTACTGTTCCATAATACCCTGGTAATCAGGAAGCTGATATGCATCCTTTGGCGCACGAAGCCAAACCAGTTTGCTTCCGGCTTTTTTCAGTTCCGGAGTCACAACATCCTGAAGATTTCCGGTGTCTACTGCAAAGGAAACAAGTGTTGGCGGAACATCGATCTCATTAAAGGAGCCGGACATACTGTCCTTTCCTCCGATAGACGGAAGTCCAAATCCCATCTGTGCTGCATAAGCGCCCAGAAGCGCTGCAAAAGGCTGGCTCCAACGCTTTGGATCTTCTGTCATACGGCGGAAATATTCCTGGAAAGTAAAGCGGATCTTTCTGTAATCACCGCCTGTTGCCACGATTCTTGCCACGGATTCTGTTACTGCGTAAGCTGCTCCGTGATAGGGGCTCCAGGAAGAAAGATATGGATCAAAGCCATAGCTCATCATAGTTACTGTATTTGTATTGCCCTTCTGAACAGGAACCTTTGCAACCATTGCCTGAGTTTCTGTCAGCTGATATTTGCCGCCGTGAGGCATAAGTACGCTTCCGGCTCCAATGGAACCGTCAAACATTTCCACAAGTCCCTTCTGGGAGCACACATTAAGGTCAGAAAGAGTTTCCAGCCATTTTGCTTTTACGTCCTGTACATCCTCGCGGTCAGTAAGAATACATCCTTCTTTATTCGGGATCTCCACTTCAACTGTGGTTTCCTGATGCGCACCGTTTGTGTCAAGGAAAGCACGGGAAATATTTACGATCTCCTTATCTCTCCATGTAAGTACAAGTCTCGGCTTCTCTGTAACAACAGCAACCGGAACCGCCTCCAGATTTTCCTCGTTTGCAAATCCAAGGAACTTATCTACATCTTTTGGATCAACAACAACTGCCATACGCTCCTGAGATTCGGAAATAGCGATCTCTGTTCCGTCAAGTCCCGCATATTTTTTCGGAACCTTGTCAAGATTGATCCGAAGACCTGCTGCCAGCTCGCCGATCGCAACGGACACGCCGCCGGCGCCAAAGTCATTACATTTCTTGATGATGCAGCTTACTTCCTCTCTGCGGAACATACGCTGGATCTTACGCTCTGTAGGCGCATTTCCCTTCTGTACCTCAGCGCCGCACACTTCAATGGAAGCCTCTGTATGCACTTTGGAAGAGCCGGTTGCACCGCCGATTCCGTCACGGCCGGTACGTCCGCCCAGAAGGATAATGATATCTCCCGGATCTGAATTTTCACGGATCACCGCACGTCTTGGAGCTGCACCGAGAACAGCGCCGATCTCCATACGTTTTGCCACATAATCCGGATGATAGATTTCTTTTACATAGCCTGTTGCAAGACCGATCTGGTTTCCGTAGGAGCTGTATCCATGAGCAGCGCTTCTTACCAGTTTTTTCTGAGGAAGCTTGCCTTTGAGAGTTTCTTTTACGGAAACGGTCGGGTCTGCAGCGCCTGTTACGCGCATTGCCTGATATACATAGGTTCTTCCAGAAAGCGGGTCACGGATGGCTCCGCCCAGACAGGTTGCGGCGCCGCCAAACGGCTCGATCTCTGTAGGATGATTGTGTGTCTCATTTTTAAAGTTGATCAGCCACTCTTCTTCTTTGCCATCAACATCTACAGGAACTACAATACTGCAGGCATTGATCTCATCAGACTCTTCCTGATCCTGAAGCTTGCCTTCGGATTTCAGTTTTTTCATTGCCATCAGGGCAAGGTCCATCAGACAGATGAATTTATCGTCGCGATCTTTATAAAGCACTTCTCTGTCACTCAGATACTGCTTATATGTTTTTTCGATCGGCTCTTTATAGTCGCCCTCACCAAATTTAACATCTGTAAGCTCAGTAGAAAAGGTAGTATGACGGCAGTGATCTGACCAGTAGGTATCCAGAACCCGAATCTCTGTCATGGAAGGATTACGTTTCTCTTCCTCTTTGAAATAATTCTGGATATGCTGAAAATCTCTGAATGTCATTGCAAGATTAAGAGAATCATACAGATCCTTCAGATCGTTTTCTGCCATATCTTTAAAGCCGTCAAAAACCTTTACATCCTCTGGTTCCGGGAAAACATTTACCAGAGTTTCCGGCTTCTCAATTCCTGTTTCTCTGGAATCCACCGGATTGATGCAATGGCGTTTTACAGCCTCAAACTCCTCATCTGTCACGGTTCCCTCGATCACATAGGTGGTAGCGGAACGGATGATCGGCTGTGCGTTTTCATCCAGAAACTGCACGCACTGTACAGCGGAATCTGCTCTCTGGTCAAACTGACCCGGCAGATATTCTACAGAAAAGATTCTGGAATTATCTGCGGTTTCAAAGCTTTCCTGATAAAGCTCGTCTACCGGCGGCTCTGCAAATACTGTTCTGCAGGCTTTTTCAAACACCTCGTCAGAAATATTTTCCACATCATAGCGAATCAGCACTCTTACACCTGTAACAGATTTGATTCCCAGGTAACTACTGATTTCATGTTTCAGTTCTTTTGCCTGAACTGCATAGGCAGGTTTCTTTTCTACATAAACACGTCTTACGTTGCTCATGAGAGACTCCTTTCTCGATCCGGCCAGGGGCCATAGTATTTTTGAGCTTATATTAAATATTATCTTACATCGGCATATGGGTATCTGCCGCTTCAAGATAAGTATTTACTACCTGATGGAATTCTCCTTTGTCCGCATAGTCTGCAAAAGCTGCCTCGATAGGCATTTTGCCAAGCACCGGAACACCAAGCTCTGCCGCGATCTCATCAATATGACTTTCGCCAAATACCTTGATCTCTTTGCCGCAGTCCGGGCATTTTACATAACTGTAGTTCTCAACGATACCAAGTACCGGAATATGCATCATTTCTGCCATATTAAACGCTTTTTTAACGATCATTTTTACAAGATCCTGCGGAGAGCTTACGATCACGATACCATCAACCGGAAGTGACTGGAATACCGTAAGCGGTACATCGCCGGTTCCCGGAGGCATATCTACAAACAGATAATCCAGGTCGCCCCAGATTACGTCTGTCCAGAACTGTTTTACCATGTTTGCAAGAATCGGTCCTCTCCAGATAACAGGAGTGTCCTCTGTAGGAAGCAGGAGGTTTATGGAAATAACCTTGATTCCGTTTCCTGTCTCCATTGGATAAATTCCGTCATCATCTGCCTGGGCTGCGCCCTTCAGACCATACATCTTCGGAATAGACGGACCGGTAATGTCCGCATCCAGAATACCTACTTTAAAGCCTTTGGCTGCCATTCGGTTTGCAAGAGATGCTGTCACGAAAGATTTACCTACGCCGCCCTTGCCGCTGACAATACCAATCACATGTTTTACATTTGACATGGAATTGGCTTCTGCCATAAGATCCATGTTCTTGCCTTTGTTGCTGCATCCTTCGCAGCTTGATTTGTCACAGGTTTTGCTGTTACATTCCTTTGCCATCTTACTTCTCCTTCTATTTTATTATCGTCTATCTATGCAGTAAGATTCTCCATTATTTGATAAACCGGTCTATGGCCCTTTCCAGTTCCTTGATAGCGTCCCGGTCCCCATGCTCCACGGCATCTACAATGCAGTGTTCAATGTGATCCTGGAGAATGATCTTGCCTGTATTGTTAATCGCAGATTTTACTGCTGAAAGCTGAATCAGAACCTCGGAACAGTCGCGTCCGTCTTCTACCATTCTCTTAATAGATTCCATATGGCCGATTGCTCTTGAAAGACGATTGAGAACAGCTTTTGTCTGGGCATGACTGTGATGATGGCCATGGGCTCCATGTGAATGCTCCACCACACTTCCGTCCTCCATAATATGCACATGTGTCTCTTTTTTTTCGCTCATGTGTGCTCCTTTCCCGGCCTTACCGAACTGTTCTGCGGTCCTCTTTGTTCTACCGCCACCTGCCATTATAGCACAGCTTCTAAATCTCTGTAAAGGAGCATCTCTGTTTTATCCCCGAGGTGAGAATATCAAAAATCACTGTCCCGTCTTCAAGAACTGTCTTTTCATAGGAAACTTCTTTTCCCTGAAATTTATTCTTTACATATTCTTCCGGATCCTGCAGCTGCACCTCATCCACAAATACATCCCGCATCTGATTTCCGGGACATTTGTTAAAAATCTCCCAGATCACTTCATATTCTTTCATTCTATATGTTCTCTCTCCTGTCTTGTTTGCACTACTGTTCCTGAATCTGTCCGGACGGATAAAATCCTGAACTTCTCATTCATCCTTCTGTTCCGGAATTTCTTTTCTGTGCATTTTCTTTCTGTTTTATTTTTCCATTGTTTTTTTCATTGTACCAGACCTTTTCAGGCAATGCAACGAAACTGAGCATAACTTTTTGTGGCAGCTTCTACAAATTTTTTGTAAAACTTTGTAGAAAAGAATTGAACTTCCGCCGAGAATAGCGTATATTAGATATAATTTCTAAAAAAGAATGTAATTAAACTAAAGGAGAGAAGTCATGCAACTCTTAAAAGACCGTATCCTTAAAGACGGAATTGTAAAACCAGGAAATATTTTAAAAGTAGACAGTTTTCTGAATCACCAGATGGATATTACTCTGATCAATGAAATCGGAAAAGAATTTAAAAGACGTTTTTCAGACTGTCCGATCACCAAGATCCTTACCATTGAAGCATCAGGCATCGGCATTGCCTGTATCGCAGCTCAGTATTTCGATGTACCTGTTATTTTTGCAAAAAAAGCGCAGAGTCTGAATCTGGACGGAGAAATGTACTGTTCCAAGGTGGAATCTTTTACACATAAAAAAGTATATGATGTGATCCTTTCCAAAAAGTTCCTCGGACCGGAAGATCATGTTCTTCTGATCGATGATTTCCTTGCCAACGGCTGCGCCCTGATGGGACTGATTGATATTGTCAAGGAATCAGGCGCTGTTCTTGAAGGTGCAGGAATTGTAATTGAAAAAGGATTCCAGAACGGCGGTCAGTGTATCCGTAATATGGGTGTGCGCCTGGAGTCACTTGCTATTATTGATTCCATGACCGATGATTCTCTGACTTTCAGATAAAACCGAACTTTTTCCGGATTTCCCGGATATTACATAACCCGGAGCTTTGCCGTGTATATCCATGGCAGAACTCCGGGTTGTTTTATTTTCTTATTTGTCATCAGAAAGTGATGAGCTTTTCTTTAATGTTACTTTTTTTGAATCCTCTTTTTTGTCCTTATCGGAATCTTTTTCCTTTTCCGGATCAGAGCCCTCTTTTTCCTCAGAAGCTGGCGTTACGGTTTCTTCCTCTTCTTCCGGGGCAGGAGTTACGCTTTCCTCAGGTGTTTCTGTTTCCTCTTTATCAGAAACTTCCTCTGTTCTGATCGCGTCTTCCTCAAAATATCCGTTGTCGATCAGAAGCTCATAATTATTGCCGTCTATTACCTGTGGCTCGCAGAGATAGGTTCCAATGATCTTTACTCCATTGTCATACTGCTCATAATCGTTTACTTCCGGATCTTCCTCACCAGTGAGATAAACATGAACCATCTGTTCACAGTTATCTGCCAGTTCTCTGTAATCCATAAAAAGACTGAAACCGATTTTTCCGGATGCGATGGAATTTACAGCTTCCTCTCCACATCCCACTCCTGTGATCAAAGGCCACTGTTCACTTCCCGGCGCAATGTTCGCTGCCTCCAGTGCATCCTGAGCTCCCAGCGCAGCATCGTCAAATCCTGTACAGATAATGTCAGGAACAGCGTCTTCTTCATAAGAATCTTCAAGTATCTCACTCATTCGTGTATTCGCAAGCTCTCTGCTCCATCTCAGGATCCCGGTATCGTCAAAGCTGACCTTGCCGGAGGTGCAGACCAGGGTTCCGTCATCCATATAAGGCTGCAGCCCTTCCATAACCCCGTTATACAGGAATAAAGCTTCTGTATCATCCAGAGAGCCCATAAGAAATTCTATGGTCCGTGTTTCTTTCTTTTCCTGTACTTCTTTCAGATTTTCTTTTTTAATGATTTCTTCTGCGATCATCTGACCTGCCTGGCGTCCGCCAAAAGTGGTATAATATTTTACCGCATTGGTGTCCATGATCAGATCATCATAAGAAAATACCGGGATCTCTGCCTCTTTCACTTCTGCCAGAACATCCGTAAGTCCGTAAGCGTCTACCGGAGTGATGATAAAAGCAGCTACCTGCTGTTCCAGCATTTCCTGTATCTGAGAAACCTGTCTGGAGGCGTCGTCCTCAGCATAGACCACTAAAGGCTCGTATCCGTCCTCTGTCAGATCCGCCTCCAGCGCCTGAGCGTCATCTGACCATTCTTCCTGAGATGGGAGAAGAACGGCAACCTTCACACTTTCTGCCTCTTCCTGAGACTTCTCTTTTTCTTCGGAAGCTTCTGTTTCCTGCTTTTTCTCAGATTCTTTTTTTGTTTCTTTTGCAGTATTCTTCGCTTCTTTTTCGGCTTTCTTCTCTTCCTTCTCTTTCTGTTCCTCTTCTTCCTTCCGGGCTTCCTGCATTTCTTCGTCTTCCCCGGTTCCCTCGTCTTCTGTCTGAGCGCTTTCGCTGGCAGCCTCTGTGGCGTCATTTCCACCGCAGCCGGTCAAAGCACCCAATGCCATGAAAAATCCCATAAAAATAACTGCTGTCTTTTTCTTCATGCTGGTTTCCTTTCTGTTCAGAATCCTTTATACTCTTCAGCAGGAAACTCGCTCTTCCCTGCTCAAAAATCCATGTATAATCACGACCACCGGCTTAGCCGGTGGTTTGCTTTGACCCTATAAGGGTCTGTTACCGGCACTGGAGTCTAAAGACT
>NZ_JAJQXX010000007.1 GCF_028767025.1 Blautia sp. XA-2221 | reverse complement strand
CTCTTTTCATCTGTCAAGAACTTTTTTCAAGTTTTTTTGATGTTTTTCGATGTGTTGTCAGGTAATTCGCTCTCTCGTTGACAGCTTGTTTACTTTACCACACTCAGAAATGATTGTCAATAAGTTTTTCGACTTTTTTCAAAGTTTTTCAAATTGTTTCTTCAAAAGAATCATTTCTTTACGACAGCTAGATTAATCTACCACGTTCTTCCTCTTCTGTCAACTGTTTTTTCAAAAACTTTAAAACAACATTTTTCAAAAACTTATCAAAACAACCTGTACATTTTTTCAAAACAACAATTTTCGTAACATGAAAGAGTAAATCTCACGCTTCTAAGCCGTAGTGGAATTTCATTTTGCACAACACAAACGGAAATCATTCTTTCAGAGAATTGATTGCAAACAACACATAACAATAGATTTTACTCTTATAATTCGGCTGAAAGTCAAATATTAAATATAAACTTTAGCATAAATATTACCCTTTCTCCGGTTTTCAATTTATCTCCAATTGCAAATTTATCTTTTTTTCTGTATAATATAAGAAATTTTGCAAATTACAAGGAGGAAACGATATGAAAGGAACTTTATACGGCGTCGGCGTAGGACCGGGAGATCCGGAACTGATGACACTGAAAGCAGCGCGCCTGATCCGTGAGAATAAAATCATTGCTGTACCGGGGGCTGATCCACAAGATACTGTCGCCTACAAAATTGCAGTACAGGCAGTACCGGAGCTCTCAGAAAAAGAACTTCTTCCCATCTATATGCCTATGACCCACGATCCGGAAGAACTGGAACGAAATCATGCAAAAGGAGCTCAGACACTGGAAGCTCATCTGGAACAGGGAAATAATATTGTTTTTCTGACTCTGGGAGATCCCTGTGTGTACTCCACCTTTTCTTATCTTCAGAAACGTGTGGAGCAAGACGGTTATCACACAGAGCTTGTCAGCGGCATTACATCTTTCTGCGCTGCAGCGGCACGTCTGAACATTCCTCTTTCCGAGTGGAATGAGCAGCTTCATATTGTCCCCGCTGTTCATCGTCTGGACAGTACATTAACCGAATCCGGCAATTACATACTGATGAAATCCGGAAGAAAAATAAATCAGGTAAAAGAAATTCTTGCCCAGAGCAATCATGATGTCATGATGGTAGAAAACTGCGGTATGGAAAATGAGCATATTTATCACAGTGTAGAAGAAATTCCCGACGATGCAGGCTATTACTCTCTGATCATTGCCAAAGAAAAGAAAAACTCACATGATTGAAACAAAAAATCTTACAAAAACCTTTGACAGCTTTACTGCTGTAGATCATCTGGATCTTAAAATTGAATCCGGTGAGTTTTTCGGACTTCTCGGACCCAACGGAGCAGGCAAAACAACCACCATCAGTCTTTTGTCCACCCTTCTTCTTCCCACAGAGGGCGAAATTCTTATTGACGGGCAGGTGCTTACCAGAAACAGACCTGATCTGAAACGCAAAATCAGCGTGATCACCCAGGAGTATTCCATGCGCCAGGATATGAACATGGATGAGATCATGGAATATCAGGGACGACTGTATTTTATGTCAAAAAAAGAAATCCGCCGCCGTACAGAAGAGCTTCTGGAGTTCTGTGATCTTCTGAAATTCCGGAAGCGTACTGTCCGCAAGCTTTCCGGAGGAATGAAACGCAAGCTTATGGTCTGCCGGGCGCTTCTTACAGAACCCGAAATACTGCTTCTGGACGAACCCACCGCAGGTATGGATGCTCTTTCCAGAAGACAGATGTGGAATCTTCTGCGTCAGCTGAACGGCAAAAATCTTACGATTCTTCTTACTACTCATTATATGGAAGAAGCCCAGTCGCTCTGCGGTCGTGTAGCTCTTATGGATCACGGAAAACTGGAAGAGGTAAATACTCCTTCAGGACTGATTGACAGCCTTGGAAAATATACAGTGGATGAAACTTCCGCCGAATGTACCAGAAGCCATTATTTCCACAGCCGCAGGGAAGCCATTGATTTTCTTTCTTCCCTGTCATGTCAGGCGACGCTTCGTGAAACAACTCTGGAAGATGTGTTTGTAGAACGGGCAGGCAGACACCTGTCCCCTTCATAAAGGAGAATATCATGGGAATACTTACAATTTTATGGGAAAAGTGGGTGGAGTTTCGAAGAGATTTTTATAAAATCACCCTTGCAGCCATGATAGCCCCTCTTATGTATCTGGTTGTTTTCGGCATGGGGATCCAAACTATGTCCCACGGAGAACCTTATCTGAACTTTCTGATTCCCGGCGTAGTTTCGCTGACCACCATGAACGGTAGTTTTAATGCTATTGCCCAGAATCTGAACGTGCAGCGTCTTTACGAAAAAGCTTTTGACCAGGTTATGATTTCCCCTACACCTCTTTGGCAGTTTATTGCCGGGCAGATCATTGGCGGCAGTCTCCGTGGTCTGTATGCAGGAAGCATTATTTTAATTCTTACCATGCCCATTGAAACAGGACTGATTTTTAATGGATGGTCATTTTTTATAATGTTTTTAAACGGCGCTGTATTTTCCGCAATCGGAGTAGTGGTTTCCTTTCTGGCAAAAAACCATGCAGATGTTCCCCGTTTTTCCAATTACATCATCATGCCGATGGCCTATCTGTGCAACACCTTTTTTTCAATGGAAAAAATCCCCGGCATTCTGGGTGATATTGTAGCCGCACTGCCTTTGTCCCAGACAAGTCAGATGATCCGCACCATTTCCGGCGGCGGCAAAGTAAACTTTACCGGAATCGGAATCCTGCTTCTTTATCTTTTTGTTTTTACAGCAGGAGCCTCCTGGTTCATTTATAAGAAAAAAAATATTTAGTTTAAAAAAGCAGGAATAACTCCGTTTACGGTTCCGGGTATTCCTGCTTTTATTCTGTCAGCGTCTTACCCCGCCGCCTTTTGTACGGTTATAGGATTTTTCCGCACGGAAGATCCTGATAAGATGCTTCTCTTTTTTATTCAGTTTTCTTTCCGAACAGGGAAGTATTCTTACATATGCCTGCCTTCCATATTTGATATCGGCATATACGTCTCCGTTTCCTTTTCCGTTAAAATGCGAGTGGACTCTGTGATACACATGAATGGACTGTCCTACATAAACATCCTTATATCTTCGAAACCCTCGCCCCCTGGGCTGATTATCATAAATAAGGATCACATAACAACCGGGACCGTCCTGATACTTATATCCTGAAGTTCCTTTTCCCCCTCTCCAGGAACTGATCCAGTTTTTTTCGAAATCTTTCCAGAATAACATTCCTTTGGAAATAATCTTATTCCTTTTTCTCCTGTCCATAAAAAAAGATGCCACAGGCCGTATGATCGTGATAAATGCCAACACTCCCAGGATTCCCAGAGCCAGGTACATAATCACCTGTCCGGGATCCAGAGATTTTATACTGACCGTTTCTGGTATCTTTTTCAATATTTCTCTGCCGTATTCTGATAAATCCATATCATCCCTTATCCTCTGAAATATATTTCACACTTCTCCCCATACATTTCTGCTTTTACAACAACTCTCCCAGATATTTTTCAAAGCATACTCCCTCATTCCGGTCGGTTCCCTCAAGAACCGTATCATGGATTGCCCCGGAAAGAAATTTTACTGCTTTTTTTACAGTTTTCACAGTATCCATTCCTTTTACCATACCGGCGCTTAAAACAGAGGCAAAAAGATCTCCGGTACCGGAATAGCTTCCTCCTTCTTTTTTTGAAGTAACCCAGGACTGACATCTGTCATTTACGATCAGATTAGCCATTTCCACAGCTTTACCCGGATCATCTATATAAAGATCAATTCCCGTGATCACTGCTTCTGTATGAAAACCTTTTGCAATCTTCTGTCCGATTTTCTGAATTTCAATCATAAATTTTTTTGTTTCCAGACCGGACAGATACTCCCACCGATTATGCATTTCCTCTTTTCCATAAAGAAGAAGCAGAGCTTCCGTAAGATTTGGAGTAACTACGCTTGCCTTTTCTGCAAGTTGACGCATTTTTTTACAAAGCGATTCTGTATAAATCGGATACGCAGCCCCATTATCCCCAAGAATCGGGTCTGCCAGTATTCGGGTATCTTCATCTGCAAATCTTTCTATAAATTTCAGAGCCATTTCTGCCTGAACGTCCCCAGCCAGGAATCCTGTATAAATTCCGTCCGGATGAAAATTCATTTTTTTCCATTGATCCATGATCTCTTCCATATGCTCTGTATAATCATCATAATAATAGGACGGAAACCCTGTCTGAGCACTTAAAACAGCAGTTGGAAGCGGGCAGGCCTGTACCCCCATCACTGAGATTACAGGAATTGCCGCTGTCAGAGAACATTTTCCCAGACCGGATAAATCGTTTAAAACAGCAATCTTCTTCAAAATTTCTCTCCTTAACTTGCATTTTCTTTTGCTGTGCTATAGAATATCATCAACTTGCATCTTCAAAAAACAACCAATTTTGCTTATTTTTAAGGGGACAGTTTATGATAAATCAACAGACTGCAACAAAAGAAAAGAAAAAAAATCAGGTTTTTCATTTTTCACAGGATGTCCAAAGTCCGGAGCACCTGTATCTTCAGGTTTACCACCATTACAAAGATCTGATCGCAGCGCAAAAGCTTCTTCCGGGAAGCCGGATGCCCTCTCTGCGCAAATGCTCCCAGGAACTTCAGCTGAGCCGCACCACTGTAGAAAACGCATATCTCCAGCTTGCGGCAGAAGGTTACATTATCTCAAAAGCCCAGAGCGGCTACTATGTCACTGATATTGCCATGAAAGACCCTCTGCCCCGCCAGACAAAAAAATCTTCTCTTCCTCCCTGCCGATATGACTTTTCTTCCTCCGGTGTAGATCGGGAAAGCTTTCGCTTTGATCTGTGGCAGAGATATCTGAAAAGCGCACTGCGACAGAATGAACGTCTGCTTACTTACGGAGAACCTCAGGGGGAAGCAGATTTTCGTCAGGCTCTTTCTGACTATGTTTACCAAAAACGAAATATCGCCTGTTCTCCTGATGATATTGTGGTTGGCGCAGGAGTCCAGAGTCTTCTGCAGATACTCTGCCCTCTGATCCAGGACAAAAAGACTGTATCGTTTCCCACCCCTTCTTTTGTCCAGGGCAGCACTGTATTCTCAGATTTTGGTTTCCGGATCCAGTACCGCAACAAGGACAGCGACGTGATTTACGTTTCCCCTGCTCACATGACGAAATGGGGTGAGATTATGCCTGTTTCCAGAAGGCTGGAACTGATCCGATATGCCGCAGCCCACAAAAGTCTGATCATTGAAGATGACTTTGAAAACGAATTTGTTTACCTGCAAAAACCCACGCCCTCTCTTTTCAGTCTGTCAGGAGGACACGAGGTTGTATACATGGGTTCTTTTTCCAGACTTTTGCTGCCTTCGATCCGTGTAAGTTTTATGATCCTCCCACCGGAACTTTCTGAAGCCTACCGCAAAAAGGCGGAATGCTATAATCAAACTGCCTCCAAGGCGGAACAGATCGCTTTATGCCAGTTTATCCGGGACGGTCATCTTTCTGCTCAGACCCGACGACTGAAACGTCTGTATTCTGCCAAACAAAAAGAGCTTCTCACCGTTGTCAAAGAAACTTTTGGAGCAGACTGCAGTATTCAGATCGGAGCAGCCGGAACCAGTCTTGCCCTTACGCTTCCCTGTCAGACAGACGGAGCATCCATAAAAAAAGCAGCGCGACTTCTGGGACTGCGCCTGAGTATCCTGAAGGAAGACCAGTCTGCCATAACTCTGCTGCTTTCCTGCTCCTCCATGCCCACAGGAGACTTTCGCCCTGCCTGTGAGCTTCTGAAGCAGGTAATCCACAGTTTTTAATCTCTCCGGTTATCGATCATGTAAAGCAAGGCATTGCAGATACAGGCTGCAATATTGCTTCCCCCCTTACGTCCCCGCGCCACAATATAGGGCGCTCCTGACTCCATGATCAGTTCTTTTGACTGAACCACATTTACAAAACCTACAGGAACGCCGATGATCAGCTCCGGATCCAGCTTTCCTTCCTGGATCAGTTCATAAAGACGCACAAGAGCTGTGGGTGCATTCCCAATGGCAAAAATCAGTTTTTTATTCAGAGCTGCTGCCTTATCCATACTGGCAGTGGCTCTTGTTGTGCCATTCTTTTTTGCGGCCTCCGCTACATCCTCATCCGACATAAAGCAGTAAACCTCGCCTCCGTACCGAGCAAGAGCACGTTTGTTGATTCCCGATTTTGCCATCTGGGTATCTGTTACAATACAGGCTCCGCCTTTTATGGCTGCCATAGCCTTTTCGATCACCTCAGAAGAAAAACAGAGATTGTCCGCATAATCAAAATCTGCGCTGGTGTGAATACATCTTTTTACCACAAGTTCTGTTCCCGGAATCAATTTTTTATCTCCCAGCTCCTCTGTTATGATCTCAAAGCTTCGTTTTTCAATATCCATAGGCTTTACATTTTCAAGCTGGACCTTCATTCTTCTGTTCCTCCTGTTCCTTCTTCCAAAATCTCATAAATTTTTTTCATATCCAGATGTTTCCGAAGCTCTGCCGCCAGAATATCATACTGAGTTTCCTTAAAAGCAGCAAAATCCACTCCCTCCATCTGAGATACGTCAATGCCTTTTTTCTTTCCGGCTGCACGGATCAGAGCAAGAGCAGACTCCTCTTTATCAAAAATCCCATGTACATAGGTACCGCAAACATTTTCAAAAACAGTTCCTTCTGTTTTTTCCTGTCCTGTCACTCCATCCTTTGTCCAGGTACTGGCCTTTGCCCCGGACTTCCAGGTGCTTTCTCCCATATGGATCTCATAGCCGGTAAATTCTACACCGCTAAGATCCCGGTAGTCCCCCTCCATGTCCAGATATTTTCCTATTACCTGAGTTCTGGTTTTCTTTTCTGCAAATACAGTATCCATTGGCAAAAGTCCCATTCCTCTCATGGTTCCTCCTGCTTCTACCTTATAAGGATCACTTAAAGATTCTCCAAGCATCTGATATCCGCCGCAGATACCAAAAATCAGCGTACCTTTTGCCGCAGCCTTTAAAATAAGAGCCTCCATTCCGCTTTCCCGAAGCCACTGAAGATCCTCCATAGTATTTTTGGTTCCCGGCAGCATGATCACATCCGGATTTTTCAGATCAGAAACATTCTTTACATAGCGAAGAGACACACCAGGAATACTTTCCAGCGGATTAAAGTCCGTAAAATTGGAAATTCTTGGCACACGGATCACTGCAATGTCGATCTGACCAATTTCCTGATTTCTGTCAAACCGGTCTGTAAGACTATCCTCATCTTCCACCTGGATATCAAGATAAGGCGCAACGCCTACCACCGGAATACGGCATTTTTCCTCCAACATTTCCACACCCGGATCAAGAATCGTTTTATCACCACGGAACTTATTGATGATCAGGCCTTTTACCATTTGCCGTTCATCCGGCTCCAGAAGCTCTACCGTTCCATAAAGCTGGGCAAATACACCGCCTCTGTCAATATCTCCCACAAGAAGAACCGGAGCCTTTGCCATTTTTGCCATACCCATGTTTACAATATCTTCTGATTTCAGATTGATCTCCGCCGGACTTCCTGCACCTTCGATCACAATAATGTCATTTTCTGCAGCAAGAGTTTCAAAAGCCTTCATCACATCCGGTACCAGTTTTTTCTTATATTTAAAATAGTCTCTGGCGCTCATAGTTCCAAGTACCTCGCCATTGACGATCACCTGAGAGCCTACATCATTGGTAGGTTTAAGAAGAATAGGATTCATGAGAACAGAAGGAGCAATTCCTGCCGCCTCTGCCTGCATCACCTGCGCTCTTCCCATTTCAAGGCCTTCCTCTGTAATAAAAGAATTCAGAGCCATGTTCTGTGATTTAAAGGGCGCCACCCGGTAACCGTCCTGCTTAAAAATACGGCACAGTCCTGCAGCAAGAAGGCTTTTTCCTGCATTGGACATTGTACCCTGTACCATAATTGCTTTTGCCATATTTATTCTCCCTCCAGACCTTTTTTCAGAGCTTCCAGAAGCGTCTTGTTTTCCTGATGTGTACGCACCGCAACCCGGTAAAAACCTTCTGTCAGTCCCGGATAGTTGCTGCAGTCCCGGATGATCACTCTGTTTCGAATCCCTTTTTCAAATAATCCGGGCTCTCCCCGGAAAAAAATATAATTTGCCTCAGAAGGATACACAGTAAATCCCAGTTCCTCCAGACCTTTTTTCAGGTAAGGAGCCTCCTTAAATATTGTTTCTCTTCCCTCTTCCACATAAGAAACTTCTTTCAGAGCAGCAATCCCTGCCATCTCTGCCATAACAGAAATATTCCAGGGCTGCGTGACCTGAGACATTTTTTCCAGGAGTTCTTCATTTTCGCAGAGACCATAGCCCAGCCGGATCCCCGCCATAGCATAGCGCTTTGTGAACGCCTTCAGGATAAAAAGATTATGATATCTGGAAAGCTGAGCTTTCAGGGAATATTTTCCCGGCTCTTTTACAAAGTCAAGAAAGCACTCGTCCACCACTAAAAGGATTCCCAGCTCTCTGCACCGTCTCAGCACATGAAAAAGAATTTCCCTGTCTGTAAGGATTCCTGTAGGATTATTGGGATTGCAGAGAAACACCATATCCAGATCTCCGTGAAGCCGGTCAATAAAGTCCTCCTGCATGCAAAAGCCGTCTTCTTCCCTGAGAAGCACATGTTCCACCTGACACCCCACACTTGTAAGAGCCTGTTCGTATTCTGCAAATGTGGGTACAGGGATCAGAGCCTTTTTGGGGCGTACTGCCTGACAGAGCGAAAAAATAAGCTCCGCTGCTCCGTTTCCACAGACAATATGCCGGGGTTCCATATCCTCGTACTCTCCCAGGGCTTCTTTTAAAGGCGCATAGCCTACCTGAGGATAATCTCCTGCTCTGTCCAGACTGTTTCTTACTGCCTGTTTTACACTTTCCGGTGTGCCAAGGGGATTACAGTTGGCTGAAAAATCCATGCAGTTCTGATAAGTATATATGTTTCCTCCATGTACGTGTTTCATATTTCTGTCTCCTGTATGTCTACTGTTCCCATCTTTCTACTGCAAAATCCACTCCGATATCTTATGCTGCGCAGCTTTCGGAAATCCCATATGCCTACAACAGAACCTCTAATGCCAGACGCAAACCCGCACAGATTACAAGGCTCAATACCGCAGTGGCATACATCAGTCTGTTTGCCTTTATGATATCCTCCGTTTCTACCGGACGCAGACTGTCTCCAATGGTGGGTTTTTCGTATAATTTTCCAAAATAATATGCATTTCCTGCAAGCTGAATCTCAAGGGCTCCCGCCATTGCCGCTTCTGTCTGGGCAGAATTTGGACTTGCATGATTTCTTCTGTCTCTTTTATATATTTTTGCAGCATTTTTCCCATTCATTCCTGCGAAAAAAGATGCCGCTACCATCAGCCATCCGGAAATTCTTGCCGGAAGATAATTGGCAACATCATCAAGCTTTGCCGCACATCTTCCAAAATAAAGATATTTATCGTTTTTATAGCCAAGCATGGAATCCATAGTGTTAATACCTTTATAAAGAAACATCAGAGGGGCTCCGCCCACAGCCATGTATATCATAGGCGCGATCACACCGTCAGAGCAATTTTCTGCCACTGTTTCCACAGCTGCCTTTGTAACCCCTTCTTCTGTAAGGGATTTTGTATCACGCCCCACGATCATAGATACCGCATACCTTGCTTCCTCTATGGTTCCGTTTAAAAGTCTGTCATGTACTTTCATGCTTTCATCCTTTAAGGATTTTGTTGCAAGAAGCTGATAACACCAGAAAGTTTCCAGCACGCATCCCAGTATCGGAATATTCCGGTACAAAACAGATAAGATCACTGCCGGAATCCCAAAAGATAATACACAAACCAGGATTGTTTCCAGAAAGCCTCCCAAAAGCTCTCCTTTTTGTGTTTTTGGAAATATTCTTCTGATTCCCTTTTCAAGTACAGCAATCAAATTTCCGATCAGACATACCGGATGGTACAGCCATCTTGGATCTCCGATCAGAAGATCAAGTAAAAACCCTGCTGTCAGGGCAATGGTATGATAAAGCAAAATTTCCTCTTCCTGACACAGCATCCGTTTACCGGCTGTGTCTCTGTTTTTTATATTCCAGACATTTTTTCAGAAATGCCTCCGGCACCTTCTGATTCCCATAATAATAGAGATGTGGAAAACCGGCCATCAGAGTATCCGTTCCATGAATACAATCCCATCCTCTGATGCTTTCCGGTTTTTCTGCACGGAAATCCGTTCCGCAGGTTTCTGAATCAAAATAGTGAAATTCATGAGCAGGAATCCTGCCAAGGGCTTTTTCTCCCAGAACCGGATTCTGCTGAGTCAGCATAATATACCCGAACCGTGAAAGCCTTGGCGTGCGGAACACTTTTCCCGGGATCACACCTGCCATTTTGCAGAATCGTCCCTCCATATCCTCCATTTCTTCATGAAGATACATGAAGCCTCCGCACTCTGCCATACAGGGCATTCCTCCATTTAAGGCATCTCTGATCCCAGTTTTTATAGACTGGTTCTGTTCCAGTTCTTTTCCGTTCATCTCAGGATACCCCCCGTACAGCAGAATACCATCCAGATTTTCCGGAAGCTTTTTATCATGTATAGGCGAAAATCGGACAAGCTCTGCTCCCATTTCTTTTAACAGGTTAAAATTATCCTCATAAAAGAAGCAAAAAGCCTCATCCTCTGCCACTCCGAGCCTTACAGGCTGCTCAAGGATATATTCTGCTGTCAGGGAAACCTCTTCCATCTCCGGTGCACTTTGGGCAAGCTTCAGGATCCCGTCTATATCCAAAGATTTCTCCAGCACTTCTGCAAGCTTCAAAAGTCTGTTCTTCAACTCCGGAATCTCATCTGGAAGCACCAGTCCTAGATGGCGGCTTTCGATTACGCAGTCCTCCACCTTCGGCACATAACCCAGAACAGAAATCCCAAGCTCCTGCTCCACCAGCGTCTTCATTCTGGGATACAACATAGGCGACATCTGATTAAAAATCACTGCCTTGATGCCGCTGTTCTTTCGGTATTCCAGAAAACCTTTGATATAGGCTGCCAGAGAAACGCTCATTCCTTTGCTGTTTACAATCAGAACCACAGGAGTCCGGGTTGTTTCTGCCAGATCATAGGCGCTTGCCTTTGTAGTGGTTCCGCCTACGCCGTCATAATATCCCATAACTCCTTCCATTACAGAAATATCGCAGTCAGAGGCATTTTTCTGAAAAATCCCTCTGGTGGTTTCTTGTGATGTAAAAAAAGTATCCAGGTTTCTTGATTTTGTTCCAATCACCCGGCTGTGAAACATGGGATCAATGTAGTCCGGACCACATTTAAAAGAAGCTGTTTTCAGTCCCCTGTTTACCAGCGCCTGTAAAAGTCCGCAGGTGATCAGCGTTTTCCCGCTTCCGCTGGCTCCTGCTGCCAGAAGTATTCTCGGTATTTTCATGGACCGTACCTCCTTTTATTTATGAGCCTGAATGGTGATCACATAAATAGGATTTTCTCCCATCATCATATGATAGCGTCCCACTGACTTTGACCGGGAGACCGCCATCTGAACAACCTCAGTTTCCCAGGAAACAGAAGCATCCTCCGCTTCCAGTTCACGGATACATTCCATTGCTTCGCTTACCGTTTCCAGTGTAATGCAGTTGATCACCATGCGAACCTGTGGATTTTTTTTCAAAAGCAGCCTTACAATTTCCTTCAGATTTCCTGAAGAGCCTCCGATAAACGCATGAGTAGGAGCAGGAAGCTCTTCCAACGCCTCCGGAGCCGTTCCTGCAACGATTTCCATATGATCAAGAGCAAACTTCTTTTTGTTCTCCTGCAAAAGCATAAGGGCATCTTCTTTTTTCTCAACTGCGAAAACTCTTCCCTCGCAGGCTCTGAGAGCCATTTCCACGGAAACGGAGCCTGTCCCTGCCCCTACGTCATAGCAGACAGAATCTTTTTTCAGCTTCAGCTTTCCAAGAGAAACCATGCGGATCTCCGATTTTGTCATGGGAGCCTTCCCTCTGATAAAAGCTTCATCCTCAACCCCATGGGTGGAAAGCAGAGGTTCCGCCTGTTCATTATATGCGCACACCACACTCAAAGCATCTCCCTGATATTCTGTCAGTTCACAGGCTTTTTTCATAAAAATCTTTTCGTTTTTGTAGGAAAGATTTTCCCCCACATAAAGAAGCACCTGTCCCATTCCATAAGAAGTCAGCTTACGGGCAAGCTGCGCTGTTCCGTCAGCAGTTCCCAAAATAGCAAACACTTTTTTGTGATTCCGGATCAGGGACACAAGATTGCAGGTTTTTCCATGGGCGCTGACAATTTCTGCATCCTCCCAGGAAAGACTGATTTTTGCCATAAAATACACAACTGAAGAAATCCCGCAGATCACCTCTGTATCTGTCCCCAGAAGGTCAAGAAGTTTTTTTGCTCCACTGTAAAATCCCACGTCACCGGAAAGCGCAATGACAATTCTCTCATATTCCGGATGTTCCGCAATATACTGTGCGATCTCATTGCTTCTGTATTCATAAAAAACATCCTGGTGTGGAAGGCGAACTGCGTCTGCCATTCTTCTGGCGCCAATAATAAGATCTGCCTTTTCCACAGCCTCTTTTCCCTGAATGGTAAGAGTTTCTCTGCTTCCCATACCAATCCCCAGAAGCGTAATATGAGGCCGATATGTAAAACCAAATTTCTCTGCCAGCATACGTCTGCACGCTCCGGGAGAAATTCCTGTATCGCCGGAAGGTCTTCCAATGATCACAGGAACTGCTCCACAGGAAATAGCTGCCTGGATTTTTTCCAGAAATCCGCCGGCTCTGCCGGAATCTTTTGTTACAAGATAACGACAGTCATACTGTCTGAGCATGGCCCGATTCATTTCCTCCGAAAAAGGTCCCTGCATGGCAATGAGATTCCTTCCTTCAAATCCCAGTTCTCTGCAGGCGTCTATTACAGAGGGAAGAGACAGCACCCTTGCAAAAATCCGTTTCTCATAATCCGGAATTTCCGTAAAAGCTTTCAGCTCCTTACTTCCTGTAGTAAGCAGAACATTACCGTCAGTTTCTTTCAGATATCGGACGGCATCCTCGGTACTTTCTACATAAACCGCCTGCTGATGCTCACTGTTGTTCCTCAGAACCCGTATGCAGGAAATCTCGATACTACTGCAGGCTGTGCGGATGTTTTCCGTCACCTCTGCCGCATAGGGATGAGTGGCATCCAGTACAAGCTGCGGCGCTTCCTTTTTTAAAAGCTCTTCCATCTCCGGCTCTGTAAGACGACCGGCATGAACATGAAGAAACTCTCCTTCCTGAAGAGATTTTGCCCCATATTCTGTAGCAACACAGCCAAGAACCGGAATCTGGTTTTCCGCAAGAAAACGGCAGAGTCCATAGCCCTCTGTTGTGCCGGCAAACACAATGACTTTATACATTCCGATATCCTCTTGGAGTCACCATTTTTCCATTGATCACTTTTGTCTGGGAATTTCCCACAAACACAGTAGTAAACATATCCACCTTTGTATCACGGAGTTCTTTAAGTGTCATAAGATGGTATTCCTCGCCTTCTCTTCCAATCATGGAAACTGTACCGCACACTGTTTCCGGAGATTTGTACTGCATCATCAGATCACAGGCTTTCTGGAGATAATCGTGACGTTTTCTGCTGGAAGGATTATAGAGGCAGATCACAAAGTCTGCCTGGGACGCTCCCAGAAGGCGCGCCTCAATTTTTTCCCACGGAGTCAGAAGATCGCTTAAGCTGATCAGACAAAAATCATGGATCAGCGGTGCACCAAGGACCGCAGCTCCACCGAGAGCAGCCGTTACACCTGGAATAATCTCAAGCTCCACCTGAGGATACTTTACACCAACCTCGTACATAAGGCCTGCCATTCCATAAACGCCTGCATCTCCGCTGCAGATCATAGAAACCACTTTGCCCTTTACAGCCTCCTCAAAAGCAAGGACACAGCGATCCACTTCTTTTTTCATCGGAGTGGTAAGAAACTCTTTGTCCGGAAAAGTATCCTTTACAAGGTCTACATAAACCGTATACCCAATAATGGTATCGCTGGCCTTTAACGCTTCCATGGCAATTCCGGTCATCTGGTCACAACCTCCCGGTCCGATTCCAACTACATAAATTTTATTCAAAATGTACCTCCCATTCCCGGAGCGCCAAAGCAGTGGTAACACCGTCGCCTCCGGATTTTCTTTTTATCAGTTTCCCCTTTGCTGCCCCCAGCACAGCGCTTCTTTCACAGACATTATCTGCGCCTGTTACAGATTTTACAAAGGCTGACGGGGTAAAATCTCCCTGTACCTTCATAAGTTCTTCTCCCTCAAAGGTAAGAAAAGGGATCTTTTTATTTTCTGCCAGAGCCAGAAGTCCCGGCTCGTGTTTTTTTATGGAAATGCTTGCAAGATTCTCCACTGCCTGAGGAAAAATATCTCCCTGGATCAGACAGCTGTCCGCAGCTTTTTCAATTCCTTCCGGATCCTTGTTTTTACGGCAGCCCATACCCAGAGTAACAACCTTCGGAATCACCTGGACTGTAGACAAAAAAGGCCTGCAGGATTCATGGACAGTAACTGCAATTCCAAGCTTTACCGCCTGTTCTCCGACACATTCCCCTGACAGAGCTTCCCCTGTGGAATTTACCGTTTCCTGTTTTTCCATACCCTGTCCGTATGGGGACAGTATTCTTTTTTTATCATCCGGACTTACAGGCTTACCCTCTTTGTCACAGAGGATCAGTCCCTTGGGCAGTTTTCCTGTCCAGGGAAATTCACTGTAGAAACCAACATTCTCTCCTGCCAGAACCGCAGCAGATATCTCCTTTGCAGCAGTCATATTCACAATATCACAGCCGTTCTTTTTTGAAAAAACATCCACTGCAAAGCGCTCATGAAGATCGGTTGCAGTTGTCACAACCGCCTGGGCTTTCAAAATCTCCGATGCGGTAAGGGCAAGTTCATTGGCCCCGCCAAGGTGCCCGGACAAAAGAGAAATCACAAACTTTCCGCACTCGTCGATCACAAGCACCGCCGGGTCTGATTTTTTGGATGCCACATACGGTGCAATACTGCGCACAGCAATCCCGCAGGCTCCCACAAACAGGATCCCGTCATCAGAAGAAAAACGGCTTTCCGTCCATTTTGATACCGGTTCCTTAATGGAATCCTTTAAATATTTACTTTTTGACGCAAGTAAAACCCTGTGTCCCTGTTTCTCAAGCTCTGTTTTCAGCCGGCTGGCTGTTTCCAGTCCGGTAAGACTGAAGCAGATTATGGAAAGCTTCATGTTTTTCTCCGTTTTATTTTGTGGCTTTTCTGAATTCTGTTGTAAACGATGGGTCATATAATTTGGAGCGGTCATAATGAGCTGCATTTACCGCATCCCCAATGATCATCAGCGCTGTTTTTGTAATATTGTTATCCGCTGCTGTTTTTGCCAGAGTTCCTACCGTACAGATAAATTTCTTTTCGTCCGGCCAGGTTGCCTTGTATACAATAGCTGCCGGAGTATCTTCTCTGTAGCCGCCCTCGATCAGTCTTCTTGAAAGCTCTTCCAGCATACCTGTACTTAAAAAAATCACCATAGATGCCTGATGTGCCGCAAAGGACTGAATACTCTCTTTGGACGGAACCGGCGTTCTGCCTTCCATTCTTGTAATGATCACACTCTGAGAAATATCCGGAAGTGTATATTCCAGATTCAGAGCGCTGGCCGCTCCACAGAAGGAGCTGACACCCGGACAGGAATCATAGGCGATTCCTTTTTCATCCAGAATATCCATCTGCTCCCGGATCGCTCCGTAAATGCAGGGATCTCCTGTATGAAGACGAACCGTTGTCTTTCCTTCTTTTTCCGCCTTTTCCATAACAGAAATTACTTCTTCCAGCGTCATTTTTGCGCTGTTGTAAATCGTACATACATCTTTACTGTATTCCAGAAGCTGGGGATTTACCAGAGATCCTGCATAAATGATCACGTCAGCCTCCTCCAGATACTGTTTTCCTCTTACTGTAATAAGGTCCGGTGCTCCCGGTCCTGCTCCTACAAAATGTATCATCTGTTTTCTCCTTTGGATATTTTTTTAATTAATTCTGCCGCATGTTCTGTCTGCCCCAGATATCCGTATTCACTGGAAAAAATCACAGCACCCAGAAGGATCTGGTCATAGGAACGGTGATCCAGATAAAACTGGATACGATCCGTGATCTCTTTCATGGTTTCTTTCAGAATCCCATACCTGTCCAGAACAGCAAGCGCCTCGTCTGTGGTATTGCAGTTCAGAATCTCTTTTGCGCAGTCAAGGTCAGCCCCCGCGCGGATGGCCCCTGCTGAAAGAACTTCCATTCTCCCGTCCGCACTGTGAGAATGAGTGTTCATAATCCCTGCTGCAACCTTTACAAACTTGCCGATATGGGAAATAAAAAGAATCCCCTTAACTCCCATATCCACAGCCATATCAATGGTTTCCCCTACATAATTGCTGCATTTAATATTTTTCTCAAAAGGAAGCGTCATATGCTCCCTTAAAAAATCCGCACCGTAATTTCCGGGAGTTGCAAGAATATACTCTTCGCCCATTGCTGCGTGTTGGCTCATTTCTATCCGGATGCTGTCGATCAGCGCCTTCTCACTCATAGGTTCCACAATTCCTGTAGTTCCCAGAATAGAAATACCGCCCTTGATCCCAAGTCTGGGATTAAAAGTTTTACCGGCAATTTTCTCTCCCTCAGGTACGGAGATTGTAATTTTCAGTCTGCCTTCATAATCAAATCTGTCTGCGGCCTCCTGCGCAGATCTGAGGATCATGGCTTTTGGAACCGGATTGATCGCAGCCTCGCCTACCGCCTGTTTCAGTCCTGGTTTTGTCACTCTGCCAACACCGATTCCTCCATCAATAACAATCCGGGGTTCCATGGCTTCACCGGAGAGTTTTTCCACTGTGGCATATATCAGAATCCCGTTTGTGGTATCCGGATCATCTCCGGCATCCTTTCGCACAGCGCAGGTAACTGCGTTTTCTTCTTTCTGAATATCAAGAAGCTCCAGATTCAGAAGAATTCCCTTGGGTGTCATAAGGCTGATCTCATGGAGCATTTTCCCTCCAAGGAGGATTTCTGCCGCACCTTTTGCTGCTGCCGCCGCGCAGGAACCCGTGGTATAGCCAAAGCGGAGTTTTTTATTATTTTTTGTGATATAATAATCTTCCAGACCGGTTTTATGAGCCATAAATTCCCTCCTTATTAACGCCTTTTATTATATTATTTTGCGTGTAAAAAGTCAATTTTTCTAGCAGATGTATTGAGATTTCACAAAAAGGATATACCCCCTGCTTCTGGGAATATATCCTCAATAACTGTTGTTTTTTATGGACGGGATTTATTACTACAGCAAAAGGACATTCAGAACCTCTTTGCTCTTTTTTTGCGCATAGTCACACAGGAATTTGTATAGTATAATGTAGAAAAGCTCCACAGTAATACAACTACAATCACTGCCAGAATGCCTGTATCATACAGAAGATTAGCCAGCATGGTGATCACCAGGAGCAGCGGCATAAGCCTTGCCAACATCATATAAGTATGATAGCTGCTCTGATAGATTACTTCTTTTTCCGCCTCATCGCAGCGCTTCAGCCATTCTTTATGGAATCCCATGGATGAGGGATCCGCATCTGCAAATTCCGGTCGGGAATCCTGAATTACTTTTACATAACGCATCTGCCAGATTCCTTCATAAACAAAGCACACAAGAAAAATAACCAGAGATATCATATAATAAAAACCTGTCTTATAAGAGCCTGACAGATATTCGCCGGAATATCCTGCTGAAATAATTAATATTGACAATCCCTGAGTAAGTGTGCTGATATTCATTCCCCAGGCTCCTGCCTTTTCTTCCTCATACTGCAAAAAATCATATTCCTCGTCTTCTGCACTTACAAGCTTCTCTGTGAGCTGCTTCATTTTTTTCAGAAAAAACTCTCCTCCAATGATTCCAACAGCGGTAATCAGGATCACCAGAAGAATCATGATTTTCTGTATTCCGGTCACTATCCCCCCAAAAAACTGTCCAATAGCTTCTGTCCGCATACCCAAAACAGCAAACATAGCTCCTCCGGCAGTGCCAACCAGCATCCACATCAGCATTTTTAAGGTATATTTTACTTTTGTGTTCCTCTTTCTTCTTGTCTTCATAATTCATCCTCCTCGTAACTGAAAATATCCTCTACTGTCACCTGGCATATTCGGGCCAGTTTAAGAGCAAGGGTTACAGAGGGAGAGTAATCCCCTCTCTCGATCAGACTTATTGTCTGCCTGGAAACTCCTGCCAGTTTCCCAAGCTCTGTCTGATTGATCCCCAAAGCTGTACGATGTTCTTTCAGATTATTATATAACGGCACATTATCATCTCCTGTCTGCTGTTTATGGTAAATCCTCCAGTTATTTCTATTTTCCGCGGAGTGGTTTGACAACTTTTCTTGTCATCCTCATGATACTATTGACAACTTTATTTGTCAATACAAAAATGACAACTTTTATTGTCAAAAAATCCCCCGAATCCACAATGAATCCAGGGGGACTTTTGTCTGAAGACAAGCTCCACAAATTATTTTTTCATGTTAATTAATACAGAATGATCGGATATCCGCTTTCAATTGTATTGTAGATCAACGCAGCCTGATCTGTAGGAAGGTTTACGCACCCGTGGCTTCCCGCCCCGGTTTTATACCTGTTGCCGCCGAAAGAAGACTGCCAGGGGGCATCATGAAGCCCCTGTCCGTAAACAAAAGGCATCCAGTAATTTACTTTTACATCATATCCATATACATCACTGGTCAGGTTAAAGGGACTTGCCTTATAAGGAATAGGCCAGGCTCCACGATATGTTTCCCGCTCCGGTGTAGGAGCTCCGCTGACAATATCTGTCTCTGTTACCAGAGTTCCGTCCTTATAAAGCCACAGGTGCTGATTATCCAGACTGACTTCTATGTAACTTCCTGCAAGATCATCCCTTCCGTTTCTCTGAAGTCCCCGGATGCTGTAAACCGGTTCTCTGGAAATAGCGGTTCCTGTTTTCAGGTCTTCCAGAAGCTGTTTCAGCTCTGCCTCCTGGTCAATGCGAAAACCATACTCATTTCCTGATACTGTAATGTCATTTCCGTAAGAAGTCCGGAAGGTACGGGGCACATAAATGGTATCGTAATCTGCTGCCAGCTGCTGTACCCAGGCTTTTGCCGCCTCCTCATCAATACTGATCTTTTCTCCTTCTATTCTGATCCAGGAACTGATCGTAGCGGAATCCAGAACCTCTGTTGCCGGGCCAAAGGTATAAGTAACTGTAGTGCTGCGATATTTTTTTAGCTGACCGTTCAGGGAATCCAGCTTTTTCTGCAGTTCATCTGACACTACTGTTTCCGGCTGAACATAAACAGAGGGTCCCATTTCTATTTTAATCTCACTGCCCAGAAGATCTTCCGGGAAAGTGGTATCAAGGACCTGATCTACATGGCTTATAAGACGACTTTCATCAATCTGATCTCCCTGCACGTCCTTTACCATAACAAATTGCTTTTGCTGTTCTTCGTAGACAATTGACGCGCTGACAGAAGCTGTCCTCTCTTTATTATTAAAATGAGAAGCAGAAAGCGCTGTTTTTTCCTTTTCCTGATCTTTCTGTATCTGATATCCGATACGGAAGTTCACAGGATGCGCTATAATCTGTCTTTCCGCATCTCTTTCCTGTTTAATGGCTGTCAGCTGAGCATTCAGAACATTTTCGTCCAGAGAATAACCCAGTTCCCTCATAGGTACGCGGTAAACCTCTTTTCCATCTTCATAAAAAGTCAGCTCTCTGTCGGCAAAAGCATCCATAATCTTTTTCTGTGCCTCATCTACAGTCAGTCCGGAAACCTCCTGCTGATAAATCCGGATTTCCCGGCCCAGAGTATTTTTGTCAACAATATATATGTATATAAAAAATCCTGCTGTAATGGCAACTGCCGCAGTCAGGCATATGGCAAGAATGATCTTAAGCGTTTTCCTGCTCATTCTGATTTTTTTGTCCATAATTCTGTTCCTCTACATCTTCTGTACTTAAAACTTATGATTTCTTCCCGGCATTCTATTCCCTCCAGAACAGAATCTCCTTTTTTATTGTATATAACAGGTAACAGCTGTCTGTAATCTCTGATTTTATCCTGTATATCTGAGTATTTTGCCTATATACAAAACCTGCCTTACAGAATAATGACCGGCAGACAGCAACTACACAGAACTTTACATTACCTGCAGACCGCTTCTGAGCCTTTCCAGTTTTTTACCCATAACAGGTTTCATCAGAGCAAACGCCTCATCTCCGGTGCAGTGTCCTGTATAAAAAACCGTCTCATACTCAGCCAGTTCTTTTGCCGTTTCCAGGATCAGGCGTTTTTCTTCCTCTGTATAAGGTGTTTTTTTCATCATGTGAAAACCGCTGATGACTCTGGTGGGCATTCCTCCATAAATTTCCCGGTATCTGCCCAGTATGTTTAAAATACCGTTATGAGCGCAGCCCGAGATCAGAACCTGCTCCTTTCCCTCTTTTATGACCAGGCACTGTTCGTGATCAAAGGTATCCTGCCGCTCTTTTCCATTGCTTTTCCGGGTAAGGACCAAATTGCTCTGCGGAAAACACCGTCTTCCTGTAATGTTAGAAAAAAGAGAAAGCTCCCCGTCCAGAACTTTATCTCCCCGGAGCATCTCTACCTGAGGCAGATCAGGAATCTGTCTGTCAATACCAATATATCTTTCTCCATGATAAAAATCTCCTGCTGCTTTTTGCTGCATATAAATCCTTGCATGATGGTTCTTTTCTGTAAATGTAAGAATCCCGCCTGAATGATCATAATGACCATGACTTAAAACTACCGTATCAACGGAGCTGAGATCTACTCCCAGCTTTTCTGCATTTTCCGCAAAGGCTCCGGTAGCTCCGGTATCTGCCAGAATTTTATGTTTCTCTGTTTCTATATAAAAAGACAGCCCATGTTCAGAAGCACAACTTTCTTCTCCCTGTGTATTCTCTATAAGCGTTATGATCTTCACAAATTCTCCTCCTTGTTTTTTTATCATTATACACTATTTTTTTAAAAGAAAACAGACAGACCACTGCAAAAATGATCTGTCTGCGTTTTATATGCTGCTGTTTTTCAATTAAAGCCATGAATTCATGCTTTTTTCTTTTTCTCATAATCCTTCAGCGCATCAATGGCTTTTTTGGACATTGGGAACAAAATAAAAATATTAAACAAGGTCATAAGACCTACGCCCACATCTCCAAGGTCCCACACTACGGTATAGGCAGCCATACCTCCCACAAACAGCATTGCCAGAGCAACGATCTTGTACGCTGTCTGAGAGAACCAGTTGTCCCCAAAAAGATACGCAACGTTTGATCTTGCATAAAACAGGATTCCCACAAAAGTGGAAAAACTGAACAGCCATAAGGTAATGGCGATAAATACTACTCCGAAAGTACCAAGATGGTAACGCATTGCCTCCTGAAGAAGATCCATTCCAGTAAGCCCCTGTGTGAGAGTTTCCGGTGTCAGAAGCATGATCATTGCCGTACAGCTGCAGATCAGGATGGTATCAATAAACACTCCAAGAGCCTGTCCTAGACCTACCTTTGCCGGATGATCTGTCTCTGCTGTGGCAGCCGCACAGGGAGCGGAACCGGATCCCGCCTCATTGGAAAACAGTCCTCTTTTTACACCATTCATAAGAACCGCGCCAAATCCGCCTGCCACAACCTGTCGGAATCCAAAAGCCTCCTGGAAGATCCTGCCAATTACAGACGGGATCATACGGAAATTGATCACGATCAGAAGAACTGTGATCAGAAGATAACATCCTGCCATAATGGGAACCATAACGTCCAGAACCTTTACTGTAGCGTTTTTGCGGAGAACGATCACTGCTGCCAGAACCACCAGGGCAATGGTACTGTATAAAGGTGGAATATGAAAAGCATTCTCAAAGGCAGAAGATACAGAGTTACTGATCACCTGACTGATTCCGCACCAGCAGATCAGTCCGGAAACGGCAAACAGAACAGAAAGAACGCAGTATCTTCTGATCTTCCCTCCCCTTTTTTCCTGGAGATATTTATGTATATAATATGCCGGACCTCCCCGGTATCCTCCGTACAGAGGATCCTTTTCTTTATAAAGCTGCGCCAGTGTTCCTTCGATAAATGCAGTCGAGGATCCGATCAGAGCGGTTACCCACATCCAGAACACTGCTCCTGCTCCTCCTGCAGAAATGGCAGCCACTACTCCAACCAGGTTTCCCATTCCAACCCGTGTAGCAGTAGAAACGATCAGTGACTGCATAACTGACAGGGAACCTTTTTCCTTTGTTTTTTTGCCTGTAACCGCTTTTACCATATCCGGAAACAGACGTAGTGGAAGAAATCTTGTGCGTACTGTAAAATAAATCCCGGCCGGGATCAGAATGATCACCAGAAGAGAAAGCGGAAGCGTTCCTCCTCCGGGCAGAGGCAGTACGATCAGATCACCCCACAAAAAATTATAAACACTCTCAATTAATTTAACAATCCAATCTCCCATGAGCCCTCCATTTTGTTGAATAATAATATCATTTAGTATATAATAAAATCTATAATTTGAAAAATTGATAGTTTTAATAAAAAGCATTTAAAATTTTGATACTTATACAGGAGGGTTTTATGGAAATCAGAAATCTTGAAAGTTTTATTCAGGTAGCAGAGCTTGGCAGCTTTACAAAAGCAGCAGAAAACCTGGGTTACACCCAGTCCTCTGTATCCACCCAGATACGCCAGCTGGAAAATGAGCTTGGCATCCCTTTATTTGAACGGATCAATCACAGAGTCAGGCTGACAGAAAAAGGAAAAGAGATCCTGAATCTTACCCATGAACTTTTTCGCACAGCAGAAGCCATAAAAAAAACAGCTGACAATCCCCTTACCCTTTCGGGTCACATTCGGATCGCCACTGCTCCTTCTTTATGTCACTGGCTGTTCCAGAATAATTTTGAACAATTCCACCGACATTTTCCTGACATCTCCCTGGAAATCATCAGCACCAGTACAGATGAAATGTTCCGGCTTTTAAGCCGGAATGAAATTGATCTGATCTATACTCTGGATTACCATATATATGACAGAAACTATATGATCGCTTATGAAGCGCCTGTTTCCTGCCACTTTTTCTGTTCCTCTTCTCATCCTCTGGCATCTCAGGAATCTGTTTCTGTAAAAGAGCTGATCAGCGAACCTTTTATCCTCACAGAAAGGAATACCAGCTACCAGAAGCTTCTGGATCAGCACCTTACCAGCCTTTCCCTGGAGATCACACCCTTTCTGGAGCTCAGTGATACAAGCCTGATCACACAGATGCTGCAAAAAGGAAGAGAAATTTCTTTTTTGCCGGATTATGTGGCAGAAACAGCTGTTCAGGAAAAAAAACTCGCCCGTATTCCCGTACCGGATCTGAATATCGAAATCTGGAAACAGATCCTTTACCACAAAAACAAGTGGATCTCGCCGGAAATACAGGCGGTTATTGATTATATGGGAAAGGAGGTCTTTCAGTAAGACTTATCCGATCTCATACCATTTGATTTCATTTGCTTCCATGTGAAGATCAAAGCTGCTGCCATCTCCACGGAAAACTGTTGTATCCTGAGGCTCATAAGTGTTGTTTACCACACAGTATTTTCCATTTTTCACATACGCATGAACCTCCACGTTATAGTTGGTGGAGTACCAGCAGTTCAGCTCTTCCTCTGCAGATGCAGACCAGAGCACTGCACGGTAAAGTACACGGCTGTTCTCAAAGCTGTACGGCAGACCGCTGATATAAACGCCACGGCCTTTTCCAAAGGTATTTACTGCCATCTGTACTTCTTTGTCCTTCTGGATCAGGATCTCTGTATCCGGAAGCGCAAAGATGTTCTTCTTGCCCTCGCCAAAATCCACTTCTCCATCACAGTCTTTCAGGATAAAGTGATCTCTGTGCTCGTCCCAGTTGTACTTGTCTGTATTTAAGTTAAAGCCTCTCTCTTCTTCCACACCGAGAATATCGTCAAGCTGGAAGAATTTGCCCTGCCACTGATGAGCGCCCGGCTCTCCTACACCGATAAAGCCGCCGCCGTTATAAACAAACTCGCGGACTGCAGTGCTTACTGTCTCATCAATCCAGTATTCTCCGCCGCTCTGCGCGGTATCTGCATCACCGACATTGATCACAACGTCAAAATTCTTAAGAAGCGCCGGATCTGCCTTGATGTCCTCGAAGCTGATAAAAGAAACGTCAAAAGGAGCGCCGCTTAATGCCTCAATGATTCCGAAATAGGAGTAATTCTGTTTGTAGTAAAGACCATGATGAACCATATGATTGCCCCATGCACGCATTTTACCCCAACAGTTTAAGACAGCCACTTTCTTTACGCAGTACGGAGTAACTCCCTGGATATTATCGTAAAGAGTACGGAACTCCTGGCAAACTTCTTTAATATAATCCACAAAATCCGAGAACTGGATAGCAAGCTTCAGATATCCGCCATAGCCGATTCTCTGGATCGGACTTCTCAAAATGGCTCTTCTTGCAGTTACCCAGTTTACTTTTGCTTCTTTTACCGGATCTCCGCCTTCGTGGAAAGTATCCGGGAAGAAATACGGAAGGAAACGTCCCTCTGTATATTTTACATGCTTGATATCACTGAAAAGGCGAAGTGTTGCACCGTTTCCAACGCTTCCAACTACTGCGTCAAGTCCGATCTGAGCAAATTCGTCCATAAACGGCTCCATACCGATCCAGTGATCGCCCATGAACATCATGGCTTCCTTGCCATACTCATGAACGATATCTACCATCTCTTTTGCAAGAAGGGCAACCTCTCTGCGCTGGAATGCCTGGAAATCACGGAATTCCCTGGAAGGAATGCGATATGTATTGTTCATATATCCCTGATCGATAATGTATTCCGGACGGAAAGGATAACCTACTTCCTTTTCAAACTGTTCCAGAATATAAGGGCTTACCGATGCAGAATATCCGTACCAGTCCACATATTTTTCTCTTGCCATCTCGTCAAAGATCAGCGTAAACTGGTGGAAAAATGTTGTAAAACGTACTACATCCACATACTCATGGGTTTCCAGGAAACGACGGAGACGTTTCATAGAATACTCTCTTGTGGCAGGCTGGCGCACGTCAAAAGTCATCTGCGGCTCCACATCCTTCCAGTCATTAACAACTGCATTGTACATATGGACCGGATCCCACATAATATACGCAAGAAAGCTTACAGTATACTGATGAAAAGGCACTGCCTGGATCTTTACATTTCCGGTTTCTTCATCATAAGCCCACTTTTCACAGGGAACCGGCTGGCCTGTAGTACGATCCATAACCTCCCACCATTTGCGGATATCATCTCTTGTATTTACTGCAAGCATATCCGGGTAAAGATGATCCATCAGATGAATTTCCAGAGATTCCTCCACTGCTGTGTGGATGGATGTCATAATATACATCTGCTGGATTTCTTCCGGATGAGCTTTTGCCCAGTCGTTATCCTTACGTGTTGTGTAATAGGTTGCATAGATCTTGGATCCTGTATCCTTCAGTTCCTGTGGAAACTCTGTTCCGTCACAGTCACGGATGGCGTCTGCTCCCCACTCTTTCATAATATCAAGTGTTTCTTTGATCACGTCCAGATCTGTAGGAATCGTGACTCTTCCTCTTTTTTCTGCCATGTTCATACCTCCATAAAATTTGTGTAAAAAACTCCCGGTACATGCGCTTAGTTTTTTCATTATGATTATAGAATAATAATTCCTGCACATGAATTCAATTCTCTTTTTGCTTTGTTTTTTAGAAATCTTGCTGTAAGAATTTTTTTATGATATGATAACAGAAATTACGGAAAGGAGTTCTTATGAGCAATCAGTCTCTTCACTTTTCACCTGAAACAGAAACTTCCATGAACGCTGTACTTATTTCAGCCTCAGCCTCACGCTATGAGGGAGACTGGTCCAGCATTCCCCATTCCCACACCTTTACAGAGCTTTTTTATGTGCGGGAGGGCAAAGGCAGCTTTCTGATTGAAAACCAGGTTTTTCCCATTGAAAAAGACGATCTTATTATCGTCAATCCCCATTTGAGCCATACGGAAATTTCCAACGGAATCTCTCCTTTAAGTTATTTTACTGTGGGAGTAGACGGAATTTCCTTTTCTTTTAATGACCACCGGGATTTTCAGATCTTTAACTGCAGAAAAAAACAGGCGGATCTTCTTTTTTATTTTAATGCGATTTTTCAGGAGCTGGACAAAAAGGCAGAGGGATACGAAAGCATCTGTATGCACCTTCTGGAAATACTCACCCTGCAGCTGAAACGGCTTACTGACTCTGCCTTTGAAGTCATTCCTTCCCAGCACCCCAGCAGAGCCTGCGCTGCTGTAAAACGGTATCTGGATTCTAGCTACAGCGAGTCCATTACTCTGGATGATCTTGCTGTTTTCAGCCATCTGAACAAATATTATCTGAGCCATGAATTTACAAAATACTATGGAATTTCTCCTATCAGCTACCTGAACCGGAAACGGATCGAGGTATGCAAAGAGCTTCTTGAAAATTCTGATTATGGAATCTCAGATATTGCCCACCAGGCCGGCTTTTCCTCTCAGAGTTATCTGTCCCAGAGCTTTCGAAAATACTGCGGTATGTCTGCCGGAGCCTACCGGAAACTTATAAAACAAAGCAAAAAACAGATTACTTCTGACTCAAACGCTCAATCTACAGAAAAGGAAGAAGGAACTTCTCTATGAATCGAACAGTTACCTACCACATAACAGAAGCGGATGCCAATATGCAGATTCTGAATTTTCTGCGTTCAAAAGGTTTTTCCAGACATATCCTTTCTTCCATGAAAGCAGAAAAAAACGCCATTTCTCTCAATGGCGAAAAAGCAGGCGGACGTACCTTATTAAAAAATCAGGATGTTCTGAAAATCCTGGTTCCGGAAACAGGCTCCACAGAACATATTATTCCGGTTCCCATGAACCTTTCTGTTTTATATGAAGATGAAGATATTCTTGCCGTAGATAAACCTGCAGGAATGCCGGTGCATCCTTCCATGGGAAACTACGAAAACACCCTGGCGAACGGCTCTGCTTTTTATTTTGAAAGCAAAAATCTGTTTTGCCCCTTCCGCTGTATCAACCGCCTTGACAGGGATACCTCCGGAGCTTTGCTCCTGGCCAAAAATCCTTTAAGCGCCGCTATCCTCTCTACTCAGATGAAACACCGGAAAATCCGCCGCACTTATCTGGCAGTAGTAAAAGGAATCACCCCGGAAAAAGGAAAAATCTCCGCACCCATTGCAAGGCTTGGAGATTCTGTAATTCAACGATGTGTAGATTTTGACAGAGGCGAATCCGCAGTTACCTTTTATGAAAGGCTGGATACCAGAAACGATCACTCTCTTCTGGAACTTCATCTGGAAACCGGGCGCACCCATCAGATCCGCGTACATATGGGATATCTGGGCTACCCGCTTCCTGCAGACTATCTGTACTGCCCGGATTACAGCCGGTTCAGCCGCCAGCCTCTTCATTCTGTACAGATAGAATTTTCTCATCCCATAACTGGCAGACAGATGTGCCTGACAGCGCCTGTCCCTCAGGACATGGCTCAGGAATTTTTATGATCTGTTTTTTTCGTAGATCACAAGCAGCCCTTTTAGAAGAAGATCCGCATCCAAGATCATTTCTCTTTTACAATGAGGAATGATCTTTTTTGACATTCCTCCTGTAGCGATCACCGTTACATCCTGTCCCAGATACTCTTCGATCCTGTCTACAATACCGTCCACTGCCGCAGCATTTCCATAAAGGATTCCGCTCTTCATACAGTCTACTGTATTTCTTCCGATCAGTCGTTTTGGCTCTTCTATGCTGATGCCACTTAACTGAGATGCCCTTGCAGTAAGGGCATCCAGTGAAATTCTCACTCCGGGAAGGATCATTCCTCCCATGAACCGTTTCTTTTCATCTACCACAGAAACCGTTGTTGCGGTTCCCATATCCACGATCACCAGCGGCACCGGATAAAAGGTCATGGCCGCCACTGCGTCAGCCACCCGGTCAGCTCCCATTTCGCTAGGATTGTCAAGCATAATGTTAAGGCCTGTCTTAAGTCCCGGACCAACCACCATCACATCTTTTTTAAGAATCTTTTCTGCGGCAAGCTTTGCCACGTTTGTGATCTGAGGGACAACAGAAGAAATAATACATCCTTCAATTTCCTGTCCTTTAATGTGGTAAATGTCAAGAACTGTTTTCAGATCAATGGCATATTCCAGTTCTGTTTTTGTACGGACAGTAGAAAGACGTTCCACAAAATAAGTTTTTTCTCTGTCTATACATCCGACTACAATATTTGTATTTCCAATATCAATTGCTAAAATCATCTCTGTTCATTCCTTTATCAGCTGCTCTATTTCACTGCAATCTGAGATGCCGGAATCAGCCTTGCTCTGGAAAGCGCACTTCCCACCGCTCCGGTGATCACAGTAGATGCTGCCATTTCGCAGACTGCATTAATACCCACAAAAGCACAGCAGAACAGGATTACATTCTGTCCTCCTATCAGTTCCCTGATATATTCCGTGTTTCCAAACATACCTACAAGCGCTGTCATAAAAAATACTGTGTTTAAAAATGCCGAGAAGAAACCGGTCACTGCGCAGGAAACATAAATATTGGTTTTTTTCCGTACTGCTCTGAAAATATATCCCACGCAAACTCCCATAAGAAGTCTTGGGATAAACCTCTGCAGAAAAGCAAGAACAGGGCTGATACCAAACAAAACGGCGCCCATGGCGCTGGTTCCTCCAATTCCAATACACTGTCCAAAACTGGTCAGTCCGAAAATGGCTCCTGTTACTGCGCCGCCTACGGGACCAAGTACTACTGCACTGACCGCTACCGGAATCACATTAAAAGAAATGGCCAGCGGACCAATGTTCAGATACCCCAAAGGAGTATATGCCATAAGCAGAAGAATACCTGACATTAATCCCAGTACAGTAAGCTGTGATGTTGTGAATTTGTTTTTTGTTTTCATTTTTTCCTCCTTGTTATCGTTCCCTCTTACAGGGATACAATACGGTGCGGAACTGCGGGCGGTAAATGTATTTGCCCGCCTCCTGATAAACGGGTTACACTTCCCTTTCTTTTAAGACAGAAAGGATTTTATCCAGAATGGCATTGGCTGCATCCTCCTTGCTCATCAGCTGAAGTGATACGTCCTCATTCTGTGTAATCAGGGTCAGAATATTAGTATCCCCCTGGAACCCGGCGCCTGCCTGTTTCAGATTATTGGCTGCCACCATGTCCAGATGCTTTTTCTCAAGCTTGACCCTGGAATTACCGATCATATTCTGTGTTTCCATGGAAAATCCGCATAAAAACTGTCCCGGACGTCTGTGCTCTCCCAGATACTTCAGGATATCGTCCGTCCTTTCCAGCTCAATGCTCATTTCTCCATCCTGTTTTTTTACCTTTTCATCAGCCACATGCAGCGGACGGTAATCTGCCACTGCCGCAGCTTTGATAATAATATCCTGTTCCTCACTTACTGATGTGACTGCCTCAAACATATCCCTCGCAGTGACAACAGGAATCATTTTTACAAACGGGGGAGGCGCAATCGCGCAGGGACCGCTTACAAGTGTGACCTCTGCTCCTCTGAGCATGGCAGCTCTGGCAAGAGCGTATCCCATTTTTCCAGAGGAATGATTGGTAATATAGCGGACCGGATCAATGGCCTCCTGAGTGGGCCCTGCAGTTACAAGGACTTTTTTACCCTTTAAGTCCTTCTCCCGGGCAATTTCTTTCAATATATACTGTAAGAGAATTTCCGGCTCCGGCATTTTTCCGGCTCCGGTGTCTCCGCATGCCAGATATCCCACCGCCGGATCGATCACTTCATAATCGTAATGGCGGAGAATCTTCAGATTATCCTGGAGAATGGGATTCTCGTACATATTTGTATTCATGGCAGGAGAAATGTATTTTTTACACTTACATGCCATGACCGTGGTAGTCAGCATATCGTCTGCGATCCCGTGAGCAAGCTTTCCGATCACATTGGCGCTTGCAGGAGCGATCATCACCACATCTGCCTGTTTTGCAATGGACACATGTTCTACCTGGAACTGAAAATTCCGGTCAAAAGTATCTACCAGACATTTGTTTCCTGTAAGAGATTCAAATGTAATGGGATTGATAAAATTCGTGGCATTCTCTGTCATTAATACATGAACCTGCGCATGAAGCTTCTTTAACGCGCTGGCAAGATAAGCGATCTTATATGCTGCAATACTTCCTGTTACACCCAGAAGTACTGTTTTTCCCTTTAACATTTCGATTCCCTCCCTTTAATGGTCTGAACAGACCGAAGCTTTTTACCTGTTTTTTTATTTTACCAATCCCGTCTCTTAATTGCAATGGCTTTTTCCCGTGTTCATATTTTTATACACCATTGATTACAAAATTATCCTGTATTTTCCGTGATCTTTACATATAAATGTCAAACACCCTATGGAATTGAACGGCTTACATCTGTTCTTTTATGTAAAATAGGCACCTCATAATTGACCTTATGTATGTTTTTTCTTATAATAATAAACAAAGAACTATAAATAAGCAGATGCCAAATTTCACACAACGGAAAACCGGATACAAAAGATTATCCTACTTATATGTCCATGAAACAGAAACTGGCGGAAAATCATTTTGTGCATTTTTTAAATTTGCTCATTTACAGTACAGAATAAATTTTATAAAGGAGACTTCACAATGAAAGACTATACCGAATATATCATTCAAAAAGCGCAGAAGCTTCTTTCCATTGACAGCCCTTCCGGATACACAAAAAATGTATCTCAGTGGCTTCTGGAAACCTACAGAGAAATGGGATATGAACCGCAGCTTACCACAAAAGGCGGAGTTCTGGTGCAGATTTCCCAGGGTACAGGAGAAGCTACAGAGAATCCGTCACAGGGACCTGTTATGCTGATGGCGCATACAGATACTTTGGGGGCTATGGTTTCTTCCATTACCGGCGAGGGCCGTCTGAAACTCAGCCCTTTAGGCGGAATGAATCCCAATAATGCAGAAGCAGAAAACTGCCGTATCATTACAAGAAACGGAAAAACCTATACCGGAACCTTCCAGTTATGTAATGCTTCTATTCATGTCAACGGAGAATATGACGACAAAAAAAGAACCTACAAGGATATGGAAGTTCTTCTGGACGAGCTGGTAACTTCTGCAGAGGAAGTAAAAGCTCTTGGTATCATGACCGGAGATATTGTCTGCTTTGATCCCCGAACAGTTGTCACTCCTTCCGGTTTTATCAAAAGCCGTTTTCTGGATGACAAATTAAGCACTGCCATTCTTTTAGGTTATGCAAAATATTTAAAAGACGAAAACATCACTCCTGCCCGCAGGATTTATCAGCATATTACTGTGTTTGAAGAAGTGGGACACGGCGGCTGCGCTTCCATACCGGATCATGTCACAGAACTTTTGTCTGTGGATATGGGCTGTGTAGGGGAAGGTCTGGAATGTACGGAATGTCAGGTTTCCATCTGTGCAAAGGACAGCCGAGGACCTTATCACTATGATGTTGTTTCCGGTCTTATCCAGGCTGCCAGACAGGCAGATGTGGATTTTGCCGTGGACGTATATCCTCATTATGGTTCTGATGCAGATGCTGCTTTGAATGCGGGAGCTGATGCCCGCCATGGTCTGATCGGCCCGGGCGTATATGCTTCTCACGGATATGAAAGAAGTCACAGAAAAGGTGTGGAAAATACCTTCAATCTCCTGAAAAGCTATCTTGGATAAATTTTCAGAATCTGTGACTTTCCCTGACAATCAGTTATCAAAAGGAGATACTTTTTATGGATTCCTGTCAGATCACGCAATGGTGCGCACGTTTTATCCGTGAACAGGTAAAGCCCGGAGATCTGTGTATTGACGCCACCATGGGAAACGGAAACGACACTTTGCTTTTAAGTACGCTCTGTAAAGAAAACGGACAGGTACTGGCATTTGATATTCAGGAAATGGCTCTTGCCAATACCAAAAAGCGCCTGCTGCATGCAGGCGCTCCCGAAAATTACCGGCTGATCCTCGATTCCCATACCAATATGGCCAGCTATGCTTCACCGGAATCAGTCAGCTGTATTGTATTTAATCTGGGTTATCTTCCCGGAGGAGATCACTCCCTGTCCACAAAAGCAGACACCAGCATCCGGGCTTTGGAGCAGGGGCTTTCTCTTCTTCAGAAAAACGGACTGATCTCTCTGTGTATTTACAGCGGAGGTGACTCCGGATTTCAGGAACGGGATCAGGTGCTTGCCTGGCTTTCCGGGCTGGATTCCCAAAAATATCTGGTGATCCGCAGCGATTATTTTAACCGTCCTAACAATCCGCCCATCCCTGTTCTTATCATAAAGCTTTAGACTTCTCAGAGAATATCAATGTATTCTCCGTTCAGAGCCTTGTTCATGCTCCGCACTGCACAGAATTTCCCACACATGGAGCAGGTATCCTCATGTTCCGGCGCTCTGTCATCCCGGATGCTTCTGGCTGTTTCCGGGTCAATGGAACACTCCCACTGTTTATCCCAGTCAAAGGTTCTTCTTGCATCTGCCATGGCATCATCCATGTCTCTTGCATGAGGAACCTTTTTTGCAATATCTGCCGCATGGGCTGCGATCCTGGATGCGATGATCCCCTGCTTTACATCCTCAACATTTGGAAGCGCCAGATGCTCTGCAGGCGTTACATAACAGAGAAAAGCCGCTCCTGCCGAAGCTGCCACAGCTCCTCCGATAGCAGAGGTGATATGATCATATCCCGGCGCAATATCCGTAACAATAGGTCCCAGAACATAAAAAGGCGCGCCCATGCATACAGACTGCTGCAGTTTCATGTTTGCTTCAATCTGATCAAGAGGCATATGTCCCGGTCCCTCGACCATAACCTGAACATCCTTTTCCCATGCCCGCTTTGTCAGTTCACCCAGACGGACCAGCTCCTCGATCTGACATACGTCACTGGCATCTGCCAGACAGCCGGGCCGGCAGGCATCTCCAAGAGAAATCGTCACATCATATTCCCGGCAGATATCCAGAATTTCATCATAATACTCATAAAATGGGTTTTCCTCTCCCGTCATGCTCATCCATGCAAACACAAGAGAACCTCCTCTGGATACAATGTTCATTTTTCTTTTATGCTTTTTGATCTGGTCAATGGTCTTTCTGGTAATTCCGCAGTGAAGGGTCACAAAGTCAACCCCGTCCTCTGCATGAAGCCGGATCACATCAATAAAATCCTTTGCTGTCAGAGTGGAAAGATCTCTCTGGTAATGGATCACACTGTCATACACTGGAACTGTTCCAATCATTGCCGGACATTCACGGATCAGCTTTTTTCGAAAAGGCTGTGTGTTTCCGTGAGAGGAAAGATCCATAATGGCCTCTGCTCCCATATTCACTGCTGCCATGACTTTTTCCATTTCAATATCATAATCCTTGCAGTCTCTGGAAACTCCAAGATTCACATTGATCTTTGTTCGCAGCATGGAGCCTACTCCATTTGGCTCAATGCAGGTGTGAAGTCTGTTGGCGCAGATTGCCACCTGTCCCTTTGCAACAAGCTCTCTGATTTCCTCCTCTGTACGGTATTCTTTTGCTGCAACCTTTTTCATTTCCGGAGTGATGATTCCACGTCTTGCAGCATCCATCTGTGTTTTATATTCTCTCATAAAGCATTTCCTTTCCGTGTCTTTGTAATTATAATTTTATTCATGTGTTTGTTTTACAAATTTCCTATCCCAAAAGCATGGTTCAGAGGTCCGCTGCCCTTTCCCAGATCCAGTCCGGCTGCCAGAGCCTTTGAGATATATTCCTTTGCACTTTTTACCGCCCCTTCCATTTCCATTCCCTTTGCAAGGTTTGATGCAATAGCGGAAGAAAGTGTACAGCCTGTTCCATGAGTATTGGGATTGTTGATCCGTTTCCCTCTAATCCAGGTCTTCTGTCCTTCCATATAAAGAAGATCATCTGCGTCACAGATGCTGTGACCGCCTTTTAAAAGAACTGCCTTTGCGCCAAGAGCACTGAGCTTTTCTGCTGCCGTTTCCATATCCTGTTTATTTTTTATTACACAGCCGGAAAGAACTTCTGCCTCCGGAATATTTGGCGTGATCAGAGAAGCAAGAGGAAACAGCTCGTTTATAAACGCATCTGCCCCGTTATTTTCCATAAGGGAAGAGCCGCTGGAAGCCACCATCACCGGATCCGCCACCACGTTTTTTGCATGATAAAACCGCAGTTTCTCTCCAATTACCCCAATCAGTTTCTTTGAAGATACCATACCGATCTTTACTGCATCCGGATAAATATCTTCAAATACCGCATCCAGCTGGTCGCTCAAAAATTCCGGTGACACCTCCATAACAGCTCGCACACCTGTTGTATTCTGAGCAGTCAGAGCCGTTATGGCGCTCATCGCATACACGCCGTTTGTGATCATGGTTTTAATATCTGCCTGGATTCCTGCTCCACCACTGGAATCACTTCCGGCAATGGTCAGAGCGGTATGAACACTCATAGGCTTAAAACCTCCCGTATTTTTTTCTTTAGAAGAACGGTTTCTTTCTGTATGTCCCGGGCGGCAAAAATCCCGGACACTACAGCTGCCCCTGCTATATTTCCTCCGGCAAGCTTCTCTATATTCTGTCTGGTGATCCCGCCGATAGCCACTGCCGGAACAGAAACAGAACTGCAGATTTCTTTTAACTGATCTCCTGTAATACGAATGGCATTCTGTTTGGTGGGAGAGGGAAAAACAGCTCCCACGCCAAGATAATCCGCCCCGTCCTGTTCTGCTTTTTTCGCCTGCTCTACCGTTTTTGCGGTGGCTCCTATTATAAAATCTTTCGGAACCTGTTTCCGTATCTCAGAAACCGGCATATCTTCTTTTCCCACATGCACACCATCTGCGCCGCTTAAAAGCGCTGTCTTCACATTATCATTAATGATCAGAGGAACGTGATAGCTGTGACAAATCTCTTTTATTTTTTTTGCTTCCACTATAAGCTCTTCTTCTGTCAGATTCTTTTCCCGAAGCTGGATCAGGGTTGCTCCCCCCTTCAGCGCATCTTCAATCTGTTCCTCCAAAGACTGTCTGCCTGTCCATTTTCTATCTGTCACTGCATAGAGAAGAAGCATATCTTTATGAAATTTCATGTCGTTCTTTTGTCCTTTCCTTTTTTCAGGATACAAAACGCTGTAAAAATATTTTTTTATTCCTGTCTCTTAAAATCCCGCAAATAATCTCCCGGAGATTCGCAGGTCATAAATCCGCTCATCATACAGGCACCTGCCGCCCCGGTCTCTTTTATTTTACTGATATTGGCCGGAGAAATCCCACCGATCGCATAAACCGGAACGGAAACATCTGAGCATACTCTGTTCAGAAAATCCAGTCCCCGTCCAGGCAGCCCTTTCTTACATTCTGTCTCAAAAATATGACCTGCTGTCAGATAGGTACAACCCAGTTTTTCTGCCATTTTTGCCTCTTCCACAGAATGGCAGGAGGCTCCCAGCACCCGAAATCTTTGCCGCTGCCGACGCTCCATTTTCATAAGGACTGGAAGAGGAAGATGGATACTGTCACATCCCAGCTCCAGGGCTGCTTCCGGAAAGCTGTGCAGGATACAGGCAGTGTCCTGCTCTCTGCATATGTTCAGGATTTTTTCTGCAAAATCTATATATTCCCTTTCCGAAAGATCCTTTTCTCTCAGAACTATCGCTGCCGGATGGGCGGCTGCGATCTTCCGAATCCTGGTAAAAAAATCTTCCTGACAGAGTTTTCTGTTTGTAATACACAAAATATCTGAGTTCCTGTTTTCTTTATACATATACATAATCATTCAGAACCGGCTGAAGCCCTTCCTCTGCAATATCCCTGTACATCACATCCAGGCTTCTGCTGTCATCAATTTCAAACTGTTCGTCGCCTTTTGCATCCTCTGATTCCCCGCCGTTGTATTTGCTCTCATGATCACCGATTCCCGTAGACACTCCTGCAGAAATCTTTGTAGCGGCAATCTTCACAATACCGTTCCGAAACTCTGCACTTTCCCTGGATGATACGGTGATTCCGGCAAAAGGAAGAAAAATACGATAGGCGCAGATAATCTGGCAGAGCTGCTTTTCGTGAACATCCAAAGGATTAATTCTGTCATTATTAATGATCGGTCTCAGTCTGGGACAGGACAAGGACATTTCTGCATGAGGATATTTGCGCTGCAGATAATACACATGAAGCCCGGTTGCAAGAGCGTCTTTACGAAAGTCGGAAAGTCCGAGAAGAGCCGAAAAAGCAACACCTCTCATACCTCCCCGCAGAGCCCGCTCCTGAGCGTCAAAACGGTAGGGCCATACTCTTTTGTGTCCCATCAGATGAAGCTGTTCATACTTATCCGTGTCATAGGTTTCCTGAAATACTGTCACATAGTCTGCACCGCACTGGTGTAAATAAGCGTATTCGTCTGTATTTACCGGATAGATTTCCAGACCTACCATACGAAAATATTTCCGAGCAAGCTTACATGCCTCTCCGATATAGGTCACGTCACTCTGGCTGCGGCTCTCTCCTGTAAGAATCAGGATTTCTTCCATGCCACTGTCTGCAATAATCTTCATTTCTTTTTCAATCTGCTCCATAGAAAGCTTCATGCGGCTGATATGGTTATAGCAGTTAAACCCACAGTACACACAGTAATTTTCGCAGTAATTGGCAATATACAAAGGTGTAAAAAGATATACGGTGTTTCCGAAATGCCGTCCGGTCTCCATGCGTGCCCTCTGTGCCATTTCTTCAAGAAACGGTTCTGCCGCCGGAGAAAGCAGGGCTTTAAAATCTTCCACTGAACAGGTTTCATGATTCAGCGCAGCCCTTACATCTGAGGCTGTGTAAACCGAATAGTCATAGTCTTTCATCTGCCCCATAACCTGTCCGCACACCTGAGATTCAATCTGTTCCATCCCGGGCATATATTCCATATGATTTTTCCGGAAAGAAGGATCTGTTTCCAGACGGTGCTTTTTTTCCAGGGCTTTTTCAGAAAGATACTCAGAATCTATAAAAAACTGATTTTCCACTTCACTCACCTCTAATCTCTTAAAAATCCTGTCAGCGGATCCGAAGCAGATGCACCTCTTGTCAGCACTCTTCCAAGACCTGCAAGATATGCCTTTCGTCCGGCTTCAATAGCCTGTTTAAATGCGGCAGCCATCAGAGGCAGATCTCCTGCTGTGGCAAGAGCGGTATTTGCCATAATTGCCGCTGCTCCCATTTCCATTGCCTCACAGGCCTGGGAAGGCTTTCCGATCCCGGCATCAACAATAATGGGAAGATCAATCTCATCAATAAGAATCTGGATAAAATCTTTTGTAGCCAGACCTTTGTTGGAACCAATGGGAGATGCAAGAGGCATAACTGCCGCTGCTCCTGCATTTACCAGATCACGGGCAGTATTCAGGTCCGGATACATATAGGGCATTACCACAAATCCTTTGTCCGCCAGAATCTCTGTTGCTTTTACGGTTTCCTGGTTGTCCGGAAGCAGATATTTGGAATCACGCATGATCTCTATTTTTACAAAATCTCCACAGCCAAGTTCTCTGGCAAGACAGGCGATCCGCACTGCTTCCTCTGCATTTCTCGCTCCACTGGTATTAGGAAGAAGAGTTACTTCCTCCGGAATAAAATCCAGAATATTTTCCTGATCTTTTGTGTTTGCCCGGCGCACCGCCAGTGTAATGATTTCCGCTCCGGCATCCTTTACTGCAGCCTCGATCAGCTTCAGAGAATATTTTCCCGAGCCAAGAATAAAACGGGAGTTAAACTCATGTCCCCCTATGATCAGCTTATCATTCATTGTCCATTTCCTCTTTCTACTATTTGTGCATTTTTTTACATCTACAGATTCTCTTCTGAGAGTTTCCTCTCTGTTTTATGTGTTATTTTCGGGCAAGTATGCGTAGAACTGCATGGGCCTGATGGGCTGCACAGACCATCACCCTGGAAGCCACAAGACTGTTCTGCTCCTTTACCTCACTGGTTTCATCTCCACAGAGGTAAAAACGCTCTGTGATCTTCCTGGTACGAATATCATTTGCGCTTCCCATCCCTGCCATCCCTGATGCAGCTATCAGATATTTTTCCCGCATACTGCAGAGTACCACATCGGTAAGCATAGCTTTGCTCTCTGCATCATCAAAGGCCTCACAGATGATATCTGCATCCTTTAAAAGTTCCTTTGCATTGTCCCGGGTTATTTTTACATTATGTACCTCTGTGTTCAGATACGGCGCGATTTCTCTGAGATTTTCCTTTATAGCTTCTGTTTTGCGCTTTCCCACCTGTTCCGCCTTATACTGCTGCCGGTGAAGATTGCTGACATCTACGTTGTCAAAATCAATAAGGATCAGCTTACCGATCCCGGCTCTGGCAAGCGCTTCTGCAATATGAGAGCCAAGTCCTCCCAGCCCGCAGACTGCCACCACTGCTGAAGAAAATTTCTCCTGCAGTTCTTTTCCATGGCGCATTTTAAATGCCTGCTCCATCTCATCTCTGGTTGGAATCATTCAGCCTCCTCCTACAAAACTTACTACTTCAATGCTGTCTCCATTTTCAAGGACTGTACTGGAATACTCTGCTTTTGGCACAATTTCTCCGTTTTTCTCTACTGCCACACGTTGTATCTGATAACCTGCGCTTTCCAGATACTCTGTCAGCGTTTTTCCCTCTTCTTCCAGAAACTCACCATTGATCTTTACCATATTTTCACCTCTTTTCAAGCAGAAACCAGACGGTTCCGCCCCGCATTCCAGAGAAATTCTATATAAATCCACTGTTTTCTATGAAAAAACGGGAAACTACCAGTTTCGGTAATTTCCCGTTATACATACACTTATGCTCAGGCATCCCTACGTTGGCATTATCCAAATCAGGTTATCGGTCGAAGGTCATACCTTCCTCTCAGCCTGTCATACAAGCTCCCGTCTGCTTTATTTAGTTTTCCTGTTTATTATAGGTTACCATTCACAGTAATCTGTGAACTGTAATTATTATATACTTTTGTAGTGTAAATTACAAGATTTTTATTTTCGTTAAATCCCTTCCATATTCTGTTATTTTAGATTATCCGAGCATTTTTCTAAAAAGATATTATTTTTGTAGTTTCTTTAAAATAATATTAATCATTGTTTCATATCACATAGATAAATTACTCTTTGAGTTATATAATTCATATCCCCCTCGTTTTCCGGAAACAGTAATATGGAAACACTTATATAAAAAATTATTCTGCATTTCATTATTTTTAATAAATGGTCTTACATAATGTCTAAACTTTCAAAATAACTTTTTCTTGTTTGATCTGTGAATACTCATCAATTTCTTTTTGCCAGCATTTCAATTTTTCCTCTGTAATTTTATTTCCTTTCCCCATTCGTTCCATATCAGCAATCCGTTCTTCTATGGTACGGATATGCCCGATTTTTTGACTTCCGCAACAGGACAAAAAGGCAGATAAACTTGATGATAATTCTCTATTCTTTGTTGGCATATCATGGTAACAAAAATATATTTTCCCTGTATTATCTCCGGATAATCCAATTAAAAGATGATCTCCCAACGAATTAATTGCAACAGGAAACAGATTATTATGGATCACATCCAAAAACAATGGTGTGTTTTCAAGCATCGAAATATTATAATTACAATCTGCTTTACCCAAACCATAAAACCCTTGAATATCTGAGGAAATCCCCTTAAGCCGGAAGACTGTGTCAGGAGTTTTTCCTCCATTATATTTTTGTAAAAATATTCGATATTCCTCAGGAAAAATAAGGCTATAACGGTTTTCCATTTCTTGAATGGCATTCTCAATATTTTCATTGTTAAATTTTGATATTAACATCTCTGCACACTTCCATCCCTTAAAAATCTTTCAGTCATTCTGCTTTTATTAAGCCATTGATTTTCAATTATAACAATGCTTTCAGTCCCATGAAAAATACAACAGCTACATCATTTATGTTCCTCAATCTCTCCATATTTGCTATTAGGCAAATATCTAACCTTCAGGTATTCTCCTTTATGTATCCCTTTGCTATAAACAGTTACAGATATTTCTTGTTTCGTTTTATGATCCATAATTCCAACAGCTCTTGTTTGATATTCGTCTTCATTACTATAATCCCAAGCTGTTACTTTTCCCTCTGCTTGAAGATAGTTCTCAGAAATCACGTTAGGAAAATCCTGTACAGCAGGAGGTACCACCCATAAAAACGAAGGAATCAAAATGATACCTATAATACCATTAGAAATCATATTCATCTTTTTTTCGTTTCTTTTTACAAAATCTCTCATATCCATTGGAGCCTTCTCCCACCGAAAGATTCTTTTCCTTTTTATCAGGTGATATAAAAACCAAATTATCAAAACAGATAACAATAAAGCTTCGGTATATAAAACTATAATTATTCTACCCATAATCTTCCCCCTGAAATTTCATAATTTGATTTATTTTCGTCTAATAAAAAAACAATGAAATTCTTTATATTTAATGATTTATTATATCATTCATAAAACTTATATGTCATTATTTTTCTGCTATCTGTCAGAATATTTTTATCCCACGCCTTATCAAAGGCGCAGGTATTGTTCCGCAACAGGCTACTGACACAACGCACCGAGTTTAGCTACACGGCTCACTGACGCTTACCGTGACCGGACTTACACCGGCAAGTGTGGTCCAGCTTCGCTGGACGCACAATATAAAAAATAAGCAGGTGCAATATTTACACCTGCCTGTTTTTATCTCTTACTTATATTTTGTACTGTGCATCAGTCAACAATAGTAATGCTCTCGATCACCGGCTGCTCGTCCGGGTTGATAGTTCCGTTGTTGTCAGTTGGTTTCGCATCCTTACAGATCGCATCTACAACGTCCATTCCCTCTGTTACATGACCAAATCCTGCATAATCTCCATCCAGGAACGTGCTGTCCTCGTGCACAATAAAAAACTGGGAGCTTGCACTGTCCGGATCCATAGCTCTTGCCATGGAGATTACGCCTCTTGTATGGGAAATGTTGTTTTCCACCCCGTTATTTGAAAATTCACCTTTGATATTTTCATCTGATCCACCTGTTCCATTTCCCAGAGGATCTCCGCCCTGAACCATATATCCGTCCATAATACGGTGGAAAGTCAGTCCGTCATAAAAGCCCTCCTGAGCCAGCTTTACAAAATTGGTGACTGTAATGGGAGCAGTATCTGCATCCAGCTCCACCTGGATCTCACCGTAATCCTTTATATTGATCTGCGCATGGTGGATTCCAGTCAGCTCCTTACTTGTATCAAGAACTGCTTCCTTTGTGTCTTTGGCATCAGATGCATTTCCCCCGTCAGAGTTCTCCTCACCGGAACCGTCACTGAAGCCTGCTTTTTCTGCATCCTCATCGCTGACTGTATTTTCACTGCTGCTCTCTGTCTTTGTCGCTTCTGTTTTTGGTCCGCATCCTGTCATCATTCCTGCTGTAAGGACTACTGCACAAAGTATTGCCAGAGTTTTATGTTTCATTTTTATTTTCCTCCTGATCCTGCTGTTTACTGACAAAAATCCTGCCTGCGGACTTCTGTCATATAATGTCCATAATGCCGGAGTTTCTCTTTCCCTTTTTCTTACCGGATTCTGTCCGGAAAACCAACCTTTCTCTGAACCTTGCGCAGAGTTTTTGTGGCAAAATAATTAGCCTTTTCTGCATTTTCTTTGATAATGGAATCAATATATGCCTTATCCTTGGAAAGACGGGCAAATTCATCCTGAAGTGGTTTGAGAACAGAGATAACAGCTTCTGCCACTGCCGGTTTCAGCTCGCCGTATCCTTTTCCGTCAAATTCTTTTACTGCCTCGTCCGGTGTTTTTCCTGTGCAGGCGCAGTAAATCTCAATCAGATTCTTTACGCCCGGCTGCTCATCTCTGTAGCTTACGCAGCCTTCTGAATCTGTTACCGCGCGCTTAAATTTACGCATGATGGTATCCGGATCATCCATAAGATAAATGCTGGCATTGGGATTCTCGTCAGATTTTGACATTTTTCTGGAAGGATCCTGAAGACTCATGATCTTTGCCCCTACTTTGCCCACATAAGCTTCCGGAACAGTAAACACATCTCCGTAAATGTTATTGAAACGCTCTGCAATATTTCTGGTAAGCTCCAGATGCTGCATCTGATCAATTCCAACCGGAACCACGTCCGTCTGATACAGAAGAATATCTGCTGCCATCAGAGTCGGATAGGTAAACAGACCTGCATTGATATTATCTGCATGCTTTGCAGATTTATCCTTGAACTGAGTCATACGGTTCAGTTCGCCCATGTAGGTAAAGCAGTTTAAAATCCAGGCCAGCTCAGCATGGCCGGAAACATGGGACTGATAGTAAATGCAGTTTTTCTTCGGGTCAAGTCCTGCTGCAATATAAAGAGTCAGAAGATTGCGGGCGCTTTTGCGAAGCTCTGCCGGATTCTGACGGACAGTGATCGAATGAAGATCTACCACGCTGTAAAAGCACTCATATTCGTCACTTAAAGTCAGCCAGTTTTTCAGAGCGCCAAGATAATTTCCCAGAGTGAGATTTCCTGTTGCCTGCATTCCGCTGAATAAAACTTTTTTGTCATTTATCATAGTCTATACCTCTCTTACTGACGCATTTGGGAAAGTATTCTGCACATCCCGAATATCTCTCGTATTGCCGGAATCATGGTTTCCTGTAACACAGGATATCCACAGCCTGTAGTTTCCGGTTCCGAAAGTTCTGTAGATGCCTTCTGCACCTTTCCTTTATGCACATCTGAATTGTATATTAGTTTATCATTCTGTAGAAATAAAGTCAATTACTTGTCACCTGGAACCTGGTCTGTTAAAATAGAGAAAGTACAAAAAACCAGGAGGAAAAAACATGAAAAAAATTGCAAGCTTTACCATAGACCATATAAAGCTTCAGCCGGGGATCTATGTTTCCAGAAAAGACTATCTGGGCGATCAGGTGATCACCACCTTTGACATCCGCATGACTTCTCCCAACGAAGAACCTGTTATGAATACTGCTGAGCTTCATGCCATGGAACATCTGGCAGCTACTTTTCTCCGGAACCACGCAGAATTCGGGTCAAAAGTTATTTACTGGGGACCTATGGGCTGCCGTACCGGAAATTATCTTCTGCTGGCAGGAGATTACGAATCAAAGGATATTGTCGGTCTGATAACAGAAATGTTTGAATTTATCCGTGACTTTGAGGGAGAAATCCCGGGCGCTTCCGCCAAAGACTGCGGCAACTATCTGGATATGAACTTGAACATGGCAAAATATCTGGCCGATAAATATTTAAAAGAGGTTCTTTACGATATCAAAGAGGAACGGCTGATTTATCCGGAGTAAATAATTATCAGCACAATAAAAAACCAGAGCTTTTTCTATCCAAAATAGAAAATATGCTCTGGTTTTTCTTTGCTTTTGTTTTTACTGAACCGGAGCGGCAGTTCCTTCTGCCGCAGGTGCTCCTGCCGGAGCCTCAGTGGTCACATACTCGGCACTGATATACCCTTTCTGTCCCTCAAGCTCTACCTCAACCCATTTATTATCTTCGCTGACACCTGTACCGGTAAGCTGTTCGCCTACCTTGGTGCTCCGGATAACATTGGTCTGATCTGTTGTTACACAGTCTGTACGGATATTAGCCTCATTGTTTGCATAATATGTAACATTTTTCTGTATGATCTTAACACCGCTTGCTGTCTGAGAAGTCTGCGGCACCGGTGTTGCTGTTACAGCCGGTGTAGGTGTTGCTGCCGGTGTAGGCGTTGCAGTGGGGGTTGGGGTTGCCTTTATCACAGTCACGGTAGAATCCTCTCCTCCAGTGCTGTATCCGCAGCCGGATGCAACAAGAGTAAGACCTGCCAGTGCAATCAGTAATCTGGATTTCTTCATAAGAATTTTCCTCCTTTATAGCATATCACCATGATACCCCATTCCGGGTGGATTATGCAAGCCTTTTTTGCTTTTCACCTCAGAAACGAAAATCTCTTTTTCCCTGTTCGATCTCCTTCAGATTCTTTGCACAGATCTCCCTTGTTTTTTCTCTTTCCACATTCTGAAGTTCTCTCTCGATCACCTTCAGACCTTTTTCTCTGGTATCCATAGATGCATAATCTTCCAGATATTCTTTCAGAGTCATCAATGCATTTGGATGACAGCAGTTGGCAATCTGTCCCTTCTTTACAAGAGACATGAAACGATCTCCGGTGCGTCCTTCCCGGTAACAGGCTGTACAAAAGCTTGGAATATACCCCAGGTCCAGCAGCCAGCTGACGATCTCATCCAGTGTCCTTCTGTCACTTAAATCAAACTGAGCGGAATTGTCTTCCTCCGGCTCTTCCTCTGCATAGCCTCCCACAGAGGTTCTGGAGCCTCCACTGATCTGGGAAATACCAAGATCCAGCACCTTTTCTCTGCATTTCTGAGACTCTCTGGTAGAAATGATCATTCCTGTGTAAGGAACTGCAATGCGGATTACGGCTACGATCTTCTGGAAAATCTCGTCCGGAACGGCATTGGTAAAGTCTTTTGTGTCAATATCATCAGCCGGACAGATTCTTGGAACGCTGATGGTGTGAGGTCCTACACCGAACCGGGCCTCCAGATGCTCTGCATGCATCAGGATTCCCACAAAGTCATAACGGTAAGTTTCCAGTCCAAAAAGCACACCGCAGCCAACATCGTCAATGCCCGCTTCCATGGCACGGTCCATGGCTTCTGTATGGTATGCATAATCACTTTTGGGTCCTGTGGGATGAAGTGCCTCATAGCTTTCTTTATTATATGTTTCCTGAAAAAGGATATAGGTTCCGATTCCTGCTTCTTTCAGTTTCCGGTAATTTTCTACTGTGGTCGCCGCAATGTTTACGTTCACACGGCGGATGGCTCCGTTTTTGTGCTTGATACTGTAAATGGTTTTGATACTTTCCAGCACATATTCAATAGGATTGTTTTTGGGATCTTCTCCTGTTTCCAGAGCAAGACGCTTATGTCCCATATCCTGAAGAGCAATCACCTCCTGGCGGATTTCCTCCTGAGTCAGTTTTTTGCGGCGGATGTGTTTGTTTTTTGCATGGTAAGGACAGTAAACGCATCCATTAACACAATAGTTGGAAAGATAAAGAGGCGCAAACATGACAATTCTGTTTCCATAAAATTTCTGTTTGATTTCTTTTGCCACATGGTACATTTTTTCCACAAGCGCCGGATCGTCACATTCCAGGAGAAGAGCCGCCTCTCTGTGGCTTAACCCCTTACAGTCTCTCGCTCTCTCAATGAGTTCTTCGATCAGCTGCGTATTATTTTTATTTGCTCTGGCATATTCCAGAGAATCCAGGATTTCCTGATGATCAATAAATTCTGTTGCTTTTGTTGACTTCGGATTATACATAAGTCCTCCTTCTGCCGCCTCAGACAGCCTGTCTTTTTATTTTTTATAATCTCCCCGGTCTGTTACAATGTAACAGCCAATTGTTTCCATTCTCTTTTTTAACTGCTCCACACATTCTGCCGCCTCATTTCCTGTGGAAATCTTTCCGTCATAAAGCATATATTTTTTTCTTACTGACAAAGGAGAAAGATTTGGCATCACAACATTGGCTCCGGAAAGTATCCCAAGCTCTCTTCCATCCGGAGCGATCGTGCCAAGAGCCGTAGTTGCCGGAAGAAGAGCCTGAGGCAGCATCAGCCGCACAAGAGCCAGACAAAAAAGTGTATCTTCAAGGGTTCCGTCCTCACTGCCCCGGAAAGGCGTATCTTTGTGAGAGATAAAAGGTCCGATCCCCACCATTTCCGGATCCAGATCTTTCAGAAATAAAAAATCCTCTGCCAGAGTTTCTGCCGTCTGTCCCGGGGATCCTACCATAAATCCCGCTCCTGTCTGAAATCCCAGTTTTTTAAGGGTTCTGAGACAGTCTTTTCTGTTCTGAAGAGATAACGGTTCCGGATGCAGAACCCGGTAATGTGTGTCATCTGCCGTTTCATGACGGAGAAGATAACGGTCTGCACCGGCTGTCCGAAATGCTCTGTACTCTTCTTCGGTGCGTTCTCCCACTGAAAGGGTCACTGCGCAGTCCGGATATTTTTCTTTGATATGGCGCACCAGCCCGGACAGCTTTTCTCCTGTAAAATATCCGTCCTCGCCCCCCTGAAGGACAAAGGTACGAAATCCCAGCCCATAACCCTGTTGACAGCAGGAAAGAATCTCCTCCTCTGTCAACCGATATCGCTGCGCAGCATGATTGCTTCTTCTCAGTCCACAGTAATAGCAGTCATTTCTGCAGAAACTTGTAAATTCGATCAGACCTCTGATATAAATCTGATCTCCATATATTTTCTGCCGTACACCTTTTGCCAGCTCCCGGGCATAGAGATCTGTCTCCGGGCTTCTGTTGGAAAACAGGTTCAGAAATTCTTCCCTGCTCAGCCTTTGTGTGTGATGTAGCTTGTCGATCAGCTCTTTCATAAATTTTTCTCCGGCATTTTAGAATATACGGTTTTACTGGTGATCCCATCCAACATTCCCAGCTTTCCGGACAAGGCGCTGATAGTTTCCTGGGGAGCGTCCAGTATCACACTGATCACAGACACACCCTTCGGGCGATAAGGCACTCCCATTCTTCCTACTATAAATTCTCCATATTCATAAAGCAGCCGATTCAGTTCTTCACTTTTGGAGCGGTCTTCCACAATAATGGCAATCACTGCAATTCTTGTATCCATAAAACATCTCCCTTCCTGCTGTTTGTTTTCGCCAGATACAGTTTTCCTGAACAGTCCCTTTTAAAATAAAAAAAGATGCCCTCTGGGACACCGGAAAATATGCAGAAAAAACTGCAGATTACAACTGCAGCCATATCTCACTGTTTTTTACATTCTCTGACGTCCATTCTTGTCAGGTTTCCCTTAAAAGTCCGGTACAATTTCAATATACCATATATTTTCGTCAAAAACAATTAATTCTTTCTACAAACTCACCTTACTAAAATTCCCGAATTTTGCACTATACTCCACACGCAATTTCTATTATAATAAAAAAACGTTACTACTCACAGTAACCAAAATCATACCTGAAGTTTCAACTCTGTTCTGAAATAATCAGGAATTTATGTACACATCGGAGGAAAAATTATGGATTCTGCATTATATGCCAATTACCTGGCTATCCTGCATCATGAACTGGTTCCTGCTCTCGGATGTACGGAACCTATTGCCATTGCCTATGCTGCCGCCAAAGCACGGCAGATTCTGGGAGAGTTTCCGGATTCCGTTGAAATGCATTTAAGCGGAAACATTATAAAAAATGTAAAAGGTGTCACTGTTCCCAATTCCGGAGGACTGAAAGGAATTGATATTGCAGCGCTCCTTGGCATTACAGGAGGCAACGCCGATAAAGCTCTTGAAGTTCTTGAGGGCATCCGTCCGGAACATATCAGACAGGCTCAGGAGCTGGCTGAAAACCACGTCTGTTCCTGTACGCTTGCAGAAGGCGTTTCCAATCTCTATATCTGCGCAAAGGTATGTAAAGGCAGCCATTATGCGGAGGTGACCATTGTTGACCAGCACACCAATATTACAAAGATCGTCAAAGACGGTCAGGTTCTTTTTTCCGGAGAAACCACAGAGAAAAAACCGGAGGAACCTCCTTTTGACAAATCAAAGCTTACAGTAAAAGATATTCTGGATTTTGCTGATCAGGTAAAAATTGAAGATGTCCAGGAGCTTCTGGAGCGTCAGATCCGTTTGAATACAGCGATTTCCCAGGAAGGTCTGGACAATAATTACGGGGCGCAGATCGGCAAAACTCTGATGCATGTGTGGGGAAAAGGAATCACCACCAGAGCCTGTGCAAGAGCTGCTGCCGGAAGCGACGCCCGCATGGGCGGCTGTTCCATGCCGGTTGTGATCAATTCCGGAAGCGGCAATCAGGGCATGACCGTTTCTCTTCCTGTGATCACCTATGCAGAAGAATGGGAGGTTTCCAGAGCAAAGCTTTACCGCTCTCTTGTTGTCAGTAATCTGGTTGCCATTCATCAGAAATATTATATCGGAAGTCTTTCCGCCTACTGCGGAGCTGTCAGCGCTGCCTGCGGAGCCGGAGCGGGGATCACTTATATGTACGGAGGAACTTATCAGCAGGTTTCCCTGACTATTATCAACACTCTGGGAAATGTAGGAGGAATCGTATGCGATGGCGCAAAACCGTCCTGCGCTGCAAAAATCGCATCTTCCGTTGACGCAGCTCTAATGGCCTTTCACATGAGTATCCAGAATAAAAGTTTCCTTCCGGGAGAAGGAATCATACGGGGCGATGTGGAAAAAACCATAAAGAGCATGGGGTATATCGGCCGTGTGGGAATGAGGGCCACTGATACGGAAATACTTAACATTATGATCGATCGTGTAAATGTAGATCAGGACTGCTGATTCTTACTTGAAAGGAGGACTTTTATTTTTATGAAAGAAAAAAACAGTTTTTTTACCAGCCTTCCCTTTAAGCTTCTTGTAGGCGTTGTTCTCGGTATTGTATCCGGGATTATCCTGAACTCCACAGACGGCTCCGTCATTACTGCCGGTATTCTGAATGTGGTTGTCACTCTGAAATATGTACTTGGACAGCTGATCAATTTCTGTGTGCCGCTGATCATCATTGGCTTTATAGCGCCGTCTATTACCAAACTGGGCAACAGTGCTTCCCGGATGCTTGGGGTTGCTATTGTGATCGCATACGCATCTTCCATTGGGGCTGCGCTTATGTCCACAGCAGCCGGATATGCAATCATCCCTCATTTATCCATTGTCACTGATGTAGAAGGGCTGAAGCAGCTTCCGGAAGTGGTTTTTGAACTGGAAATCCCACAGATCATGTCTGTTATGAGCGCACTGGTCTTTTCCATTATGATCGGACTTGCCGCCGCCTGGAACAAATCAAAAATGATCACAGGAGTTCTCGAGGAATTCCAGGCAATTGTTCTCTCCATTGTTTCCAAAGTGATCATTCCGGTGCTTCCCTTCTTTATTGCCCTGACTTTCTGCAGTCTGGCATATGAAGGTTCTATCACCAAGCAGCTTCCTGTATTCCTTCAGGTGATCGTGATCGTGCTTATCGGACATTTTATCTGGATGGCTCTTCTGTATATCCTTGCAGGGATCTATTCACACGAAAATCCCATGGACGTGGTGCGCTACTACGGTCCTGCCTATCTGACTGCAGTGGGAACCATGTCCTCGGCAGCTACCCTTGCCGTTGCCCTTCAATGTGCCGGAAAAGCAAAACCACTTCGGAAAGATATGGTACAGTTTGGCATTCCTCTTTTTGCCAATATCCATCTTTGCGGTTCTGTTCTCACAGAAGTATTTTTCTGTATGACAGTATCCAAAATTTTGTACGGCTCCCTTCCGTCTGCCGGCACTATGATCCTTTTCTGTCTTCTTCTGGGCGTGTTTGCCATCGGCGCTCCCGGTGTCCCCGGAGGAACCGTTATGGCGTCTCTCGGAATCATCACCGGGGTTCTTGGCTTCAACGAAACCGGCACAGCCCTTATGCTTACCATTTTTGCCCTTCAGGACAGCTTCGGTACTGCCTGCAACGTAACAGGAGACGGCGCCCTGACGCTTTTCCTTACCGGCTATGCAAAACGCCATCACATTCAGGAGCAGAATATCCACGTTGATCTCTGATCCGTATCTACAAACAAAAACTGCAGAAGTCCGTTTCTTTCCTGAGACGGAACGCTCTGCAGTTTTTATTATTTTCACTGTATTCCCCTGTAAAATCCTTCTTCTCTTTTGTACGAAAACAATACCCTAATTTTCAATTCAGATTTTTCCACCGGCTGTATCTTTGATAAGAGATCCTGGCTTTTTATTCCTCTGATACCAGAGTATTCTTTCCTCTTCGGATAAAGGTTCCCAGTTTTTCTTCTTTCAGTTTTCCGTCCTGTACTGCATGATGGCCTCTCAGGAACACATCGTCAATGGAGCAGTGGATGCCAAAACCTTCAAAGGGATTATTGTCTGTATTGTACGCATGAGTTCTGGCTGAAATTACACTTTCTTTTTTCGGATCCAAAACAACAATATCCGCATCACTGCCCTCCCGGATCACACCTTTTCTCGGATATATGCCATAAAGCTTTGCAGGATTTTCACATAAAAATCTGCACATCTGAGCTTCTGTGATCTTTCCGGTGCGGACACCGTAGGTATAAAGTAATGTTCCTCTTGTCTGAACTCCCGGAAGTCCGCCGGGGATCTTTGTAAAATCATCCTTTCCCATAGCCTTCTGTTCCAGGGTAAAACTGCACTGATCTGTGGCAACTGTCTGGATATCCTCTCTTTTCAATGCGTCCCAGAGACAGTCCTGATCCTCCTTTTTACGGATGGGAGGCGCACACACATAAACAGCTCCGCCAAAATCCTGTTTAGAATAAACGCTGTCATCCAGAAGAAGATACTGAGGACAGGTTTCCGCATAAACAGTCTGTCCTTCTTTTCTGGCTTTCATAATCTCTTCATAGGCTTTGCGGTTGGTAAGATGAACCACCATAACAGGCGCATCTGCCTCTTTTGCGATCACAAGAAGTCTGTGGACAGCCTCTGCCTCCATGGTGTCCGGGCGCACCAGAGGATGATTTTCCGGACCTGTTCTTCCCTGTTTTTTAGCTTCAGCGATCAGAGCGTCGATCACTCCTGCATTTTCACAGTGAACTCCGGCAAAACAGCCGCACTCTCCCAGTTTTTTCAGGATCTTATAAAGATCACAGTCGTCTACGATCATGGCCGGATAAGTCATATAAAGCTTAAAGCTTGTAATTCCCTCATCGATCATATCCTGAACTTCTTTTTCTGTGCGCTCATTCCATTCTACAATAGACATATGGAAAGAATAATCGCAGGAACATTTCCCGTCTGCCTTTCCATGCCATTTTTCCAGGCCTTCTTTCAGTGTATGACCGCCCTTGTCCTGAGAGGCATAGTCAATGACCATAGTGGTTCCCCCGAGAATCGCAGCCTTTGTTCCTGTTTCAAAATCATCTGCTGTTACGGTTCCCGCAACCTCAAGATCAAAATGTGTATGCCCGTCAATAAAGCCCGGGAAAAGCAGTTTTCCGGACACATCAATCATCTCTGCATCCTCTGCGGTCAGATTTTCCCCAACCCTGACAATCTTTTCACCGTCTATAAGAACATCCTGATCAAGCATACCGGATCCTGATACTATCGTACCGTTTTTTAGTAAGTATTTCATAACTTGTCACCCCCGATTTCGATTTCTTTTATACAATATACCATTATTTTTTCCCTGCTTCAATCGTTTCTACCCAGGTTGCTCAAAACTTTTTCAGGCTTACACATTTTTCTTTGCAAAAAAACTTTTTATTTATATCCTGTTATGTTAATATAAAAGAAAACGCAACAACGGAGGAGATAAACTATGGGACGGCTTACTGTACTGAAACAGATTGCTCACGATATCGCCTGTCAGTTTGGCCCTGACTGCGAAGTAGTGATTCACGATCTGAAAACAAATGATCCGGGAAATTCTATCGTACACATTGAAAACGGACATGTGACAAACAGAGGGATCGGAGATGGTCCTTCCAATGCGGTTTTTGATGTGATCCGACACAATAATAACAAGACACAGGAGGAACCCAAAGACCACGCCGGATATCTGATGAAAACTTCCGACGGCAAAATTCTGAAATGCAGCACTTCTTATATACGTGATGATGACGGCAGTCTCCATTATGTTTTTGGGATCAACTATGATATTTCCAGACTGACTATGATCGAAAGCGCTGTTCATGATCTGGTCACACCTGTCAACACCGAAGAAAAACCAAAAGAGATCACCCATAATGTCAATGACCTTCTGGATCATCTGATTGAAGAATCCGTTGCCCTGGTAGGCAAACCGGTAGCCCTGATGAACAAGGAAGATAAGGTAACTGCCATTCAGTTTCTGAATGACTCCGGGGCATTTCTGATCACCAAATCAGGGGACAAAGTTGCAAATTATTTTGGAATTTCCAAATACACCCTGTATAGCTATATTGATGTCAACAAATAATTTTTCAACCGGCACAGGCCTTCACCGACCAGTTCTTTCATCAGCAGGTCATGCAAACAAAAAATCTCATACCATTCAGCCTTGCAGATTTTCTGCACTTTACAGGTTGAATGTATGAGATTTTTTAGAGTATTTTTATTTTCCGATCATTCTTCTGATCACATCAATGGTTTCTTTTATTCCATAGTTCGCACTGTTGATACACAGATCATAGTTTTCCGGCTTTCCCCATTTCTCACCGGTATAAAACTGATAATATTTCCTGTGCTGTCTGTCCATTTTTTTCAGGAATCGAATCGCCTGCTTCAGTTCCATGTTTCTGACCGCCATAATATGCTCCACACGAACAGAAAACGGTGCGCTGATAAACAGGCTGATATGAGGAATATGATTGTTTTTCAGGATCATATCGGCACAGCGTCCCATAATAATGCAGTCTTCTGTTTTTGCCAGATTGCAGATGAGATCGCTCATATTAAAGAATACAGCATCCTGTTTTGGAAGACCATGGTAACGGTTAAATTCCCGGAATCTGGTTTTCAGGCTTCCGCCGCTTTTTTTTGTATATTTATTAAAGTCTGCAAAATTTTCCGCATCATTAACTGCGTCCTTATCTGCTTCCAGACGCTTCATAACCTGATCAAAAATCTCTACATCATAATAATTGATCTTAAGGTTATCCGCCAGTTCAAAGCCAATATCATTTCCAGCGCTTCCCTGGGTACGGCTGATGCAGACCACAAGATGATCGTCCTCTGACAGCTTTTCTCTTGTAGCTGCCAGATTCAGACGCACTCTCTCATCATCCAGAATATCAACTTTACCGAACACATTCGGAAGCTTCTCAATCTCCATAAGAATCTCGTTATATTCTGTCATCATCCTGGATTTTTCTTCTTTATTTTCAATGGTGCGGGCCATGTTACTGATAAGAGCCAGTTCACTTCTCAGAATATGTCCGTCCGGCTTTGTGTACATCAGCATACTCAGGTTCCGGACTGTCCTCTCCCTACCTCCTGTAAAGGTACGGCCAAGAGAAGATCCTACACATTCATAAACCGCTCCGTCCAGATCGTAAATACGGTTGGCAAGCTCTGTATATTTTTTCTGATTTTCTTCCATGTTTGTCCGCCCTCCTTACAAAAAGAATACAAAAGTATCTATGATAAATACAGGAACAAGGAACACCAGGGACCAGAGCATATATCCAAAGAAGGAAGGCATGTTGACACCATTCTCATCAGAAATGGACTTAACCATAAAGTTCGGCGCATTTCCGATGTATGTATTAGCTCCCATAAATACTGCTCCGCAGGAAATTGCAGAAAGCAGCTTTGCCGGAACTGTTCCCAGGGATGTGGCAATTCCACCGGTAATCCCCAGTGTTCCTGCTGTTGTCAGAAATACCAGGTAAGTAGGTGTATTGTCCAGGAAGCTGGAAAGTGCTCCTGTCGCCCAGAAAAGCTGAGACGGCTCAGTAAGGCCAAGCTCAGGACCTACAGATTTCAGAAGCATCAGAGCCGGCTGCATGGTAATAAAAATACCTATGAAAAGAACAGCAACCTCCCTGATCGCACCCCAGGTAAAATGGTTTCTTCTTCTGATCTCCTGCTTTGTTGTGCGGAAGGACAGCCATGCTGCCAGAAGGATTACCGCGATCTCGATCAGAGCCGGGAAGCTTAAAGTAACCTCTCCGAAAATATGGATTCCTCTTACGTTTCCTGCTGCATCCTGAAAAGCCGGCATTCCCGGAAGCACTCCACTTAAAATAACCGCGCCAACGATCATGAAAAGGAATACAATATTGTGCAGACCGTCAATTCTGAACTCTGTACCGGGTTTGCTGATATCCGGCTTACGTCCCTCTGCGATATCTCTGCGATATGCCCATTTGTCCAGATGATAAAATACAAACAAAAGAATAACCATATTAAAAAGAAGCATAGGAAGAAGGTGAAGGCTCCAGAAAAACGGAACTCCTCTCATAAATCCCATAAGAAGCGGCGGGTCACCGATAGGTGTCAGACAGCCTCCCATGTTGGATACCATAAAAATAAAGAACACCATAATATGGCTTTTACGTTTTCTCCATGAATTCATTTTGATCACAGGACGCACCATAAGCATACTGGCTCCTGTGGTTCCAATACAGCTTGAAAGAAGTGTTCCCAGAGCCAGAAGACCCACATTGATCCTCGGAGAACCTGCAAAATCGCCCTCCATGGTAATATTTCCCGATACACAGAAAAGGCCGAACAGCAGAATGATAAAGGTCAAGTAATCATTTACCGTACATTCCAGAACTGTTTCCACAGTTTTTCCTGCTCCGTATACTGCAATAAACGGAATCACCATAGCTGCGATCCAGAATCCGACTACCAGCGGCTGATGTGCTTCCCACCATTCACCTTTTACAAGCGGCATCACTGCTATGCACAGAAGAAGTCCGGCAAAAGGAATACAGAGCCACACCGGAACCTGGGCTGCCGCCTCACTGCCGCCTGCTGCCCAGACATTAGTCGGGAATACCAGGACTGCAGCCAGAACAACGCTCATAAAAGTCAGAATTTTCTTCAATTACGTCACCCCCAGATAAGTTTTTTAACAGGAAAATTATAACATATGAAAGTCAAAAATCAATTGTGTATATATGCAATTTATATGATATATCACCCTGATTTTTGTGCATTTTTCATGGGGTTTCGACAATTTCTTTACGGATTCACTCATGCTTTTCTGGTCTAATATACAAAGAAAAAATCTCCCATACTCTTTCTTTGTATAAATTCCTGTTAATTATTTCTGCCGGATCCATAACAAAAATCTGGGACTGCTCTTTTTGCGTTCCTGAGCAGTCCCATAATTTCTCTCTTCTGTCAATCTGTTCTCTGTTGTGATCTTATCTTTTTTTCAGGAAAGTTTATGAATAAAAAGTCCGCTTCTCAGCTTTGGCTCAAACCATGTGGATTTTGGCGGCATCAGCCTGCCTTCATCTGCGATCTGCATCAGTTCCTCCATGGACGTAGGATACAGGGCAAACGCCACGCCTCCTGTCTCATCTGCCATTTCCTGAAGCTCCCGTAATTTATGATTTCCCCCTACAAAACGGATTCTCTCATCTGTCCTGGGATCCTGAATCCCCAGAACAGGAGCAAGTACCTTATCCTGCAAAAGAGAAACATCCAGCTGTCCTACAGCATCTTGATCCTGCCAGACATCCTCCCAGGCTTTCAGGTGATACCATTCTCCTCCCACATACATGCCCATGCAATGCTTTTCTACCGGTTTACATGGAAATCCGGGCATAACCATCAGCTCAAAATTAAATTTCAGACTTCCTACAAATGCTTTTTCCGCCACACCGTTCAGATCCTTCACCACCCGGTTATAGGAAAGAATTGTAAGCTGATCCGCAGGAAATACCACGGAAAGAAAATAATTAAACTCTTCCTCACCTGTATAATCAGGATATTCCTCTCTTCTTTTCAGTGCCACTTTGACTGCTGATGCGGCACGGTGATGACCATCTGCGATATAAATAGAAGGAATCTCTCCAAATTCTTTTTTGATAAGCTCCGACTCTGGCTCCCCATCTATCACCCACACTCTGTGACCAATCTCATCTTCTGTGACAAAATCATAAACAGGCTCATGTTCTTTTTTCCAGTTATCCATCAGCGCAAGAAGCGGTTCTGTATATGTGCACGCCATAAAAACAGGTCCTGTATTGGCGTTGCAGGTATCCACATGACGGATACGGTCCTGCTCCTTAGTTTCTCTGGTAAGCTCATGTTTTTTTACCACTCCGTTCAGATAGTCATCTACCCAGCAGCAGCCTGCAATGCCTGTCTGAACTTTTCCTCTTCTTGTCAGCTCATAAATATAGTAACAGGGTTTTTCATCCTGGATCAGGGTCCCTGTTTCTTCCATGTCCTGAAGATTTTCTTTTGCCTTTTCATAAACACTGTTGTCATATGGATCAATCCCTTCCGGAAGATCGATCTCAGCCCGGTCCACATGAAGAAACGAAAAAGGATTTTTCCCGCCTGTTACACGGGCTTCCTCCTCTCTTACCACATCGTATGGAAGCGATGCCACACACTCTGCTTTTTCCGGTGTGGGACGCAATGCCCGAAATGCCTGAAAAACTGCCATAATAACTGTCCTCCTCCTTAATTTCACTGTCAAAATATATGTTGATTTTAACACAGGAACCCTGTCTTTTCAATGTTGCTAAATATTTTTTGAAAAACCTAAAAATTTTTGTATTTTCTATTGCAAAATTCATTATTTATGATATGATAGATTTAACAAAAGTAATAAATAATAAGTGTGAAACAGATTTTTTAAGGAGGGATTTTACATGACTGAAGGATTAAAATGGACGCTTAATGAAGTTCCGAAATCCGACGATACTTTCCTTGAATTAATGTCCGAGGAAAATGTAAAAAAAGCAAATGAATTTCACAAAAGCTTTCCCCAGTATACCGTGACGCCCCTTCAGAAGCTTTCTTCTCTGGCATCTTATCTGGGTGTAAAAAATATTTTCTGCAAAGATGAATCCTATCGTTTTGGTCTGAACGCATTCAAGGTGCTGGGCGGCTCCTACGCCATGGGATGCTACATAGCAAAAGAGCTTGGACGGGATATCAGCGATCTGCCCTACAATGTACTCTCTTCCGATAAACTGAGAGAAGAATTCGGTCAGGCAACCTTCTTTACTGCCACAGACGGAAATCACGGACGTGGAGTTGCATGGGCTGCCAACCGCCTTGGACAGAAGGCTGTAGTAAGAATGCCAAAGGGAACAACCAAAACAAGATTTGACAACATTGCCAAAGAAGGCGCAACTGTTACCATTGAGGAATGCAACTATGATGACTGTGTAAGAATGGCTGCTGCCGAGGCTGCAAAAACAGAACATGGCATCATTGTCCAGGATACTGCCTGGGACGGTTATGAAGAAATTCCTTCCTGGATCATGCAGGGTTATGGAACCATGGTCATGGAGGCCGATCAGCAGTTAAAGGAACAGGGCGTAGAACGTCCCACTCATGTATTTGTGCAGGCAGGCGTTGGTTCTCTTGCCGGAGCAGTGGTTGGCTATTTCGCTCACAAATATAAAGAGAATCCTCCGATAATGGTTGTATGCGAAGCAGGCGCAGCAGACTGTCTGTATCGCTCAGCCGAAAAGAAAACCGGCGAACTTGTAAACGTAACCGGAGATCTTCAGACTATCATGGCCGGTCTTGCCTGTGGTGAAGGAAACACCATTGGATGGGACATTTTAAGAAATCATGTAACAGTATTTGCATCCTGTCCGGACTGGATGAGCGCAAAAGCTACCAGAATCTATGCAAACCCGCTTGAGGGAGATCCGCATATTGTCTCCGGAGAATCAGGCTCCGTGCCTCTCGGTCTCTGCTACACCGCCCTTCATGATAAAGATGCAGAAGATTTGAAAAAGGCCCTGAAGCTTGATGAAAACTCCAACGTCCTTGTAATCTCCACAGAGGGAGATACCGATCCGGTGCGCTACCGTGAGATCGTGTGGGACGGACTTTATGGAACAGAGGAATCTCTCAGCAAATAACTGACGGATATCAGCCTGCTCTTTACAGTGATCATCCAAGCACTGATACGAAACAATTTTAAAATTTTATCAACTGATTTATTATGGGAGGTATTTACAATGAATTACGCAAAAATTAACGAAGCAGCTCAGAACTATCTGGAGGACATGACCAGGTTTTTAAGAGCAATCGTAAAAAACCCCGGAGAAAGCTGCGATGAAAAAGCTCATATCGAAACCATCGCTGCCGAAATGAAAAAACTGGATTTTGACGAGGTTGTCATCGATCCTCAGGGAAATGTGATCGGCTACATGGGAACCGGCGACAAGATTATTGCCTACGATGCACATATTGACACTGTTGGTATCGGTAATATCGAAAACTGGGACTTCAATCCATATGAAGGTTATGAGACTGACGAGGAAATCGGCGGACGCGGCGTGTCTGACCAGTGCGGCGGTATCGTATCTGCTGTTTACGGTGCAAGGATCATGAAAGATCTTGATCTGATCCCGGAAGGCTGCAAGATCATGGTAGTGGGAACTGTTCAGGAAGAAGACTGCGACGGTCTCTGCTGGCAGTACATTATCAACGAAGACAAGGTTCGTCCGGAATTTGTTGTTTCCACAGAGCCTACTGACGGCGGTATCTACAGAGGACAGAGAGGACGTATGGAAATCCGTGTTGATGTAAAAGGTGTTTCCTGCCACGGTTCTGCTCCTGAGCGTGGCGACAACGCTATTTATAAAATGGCAGATATCCTTCAGGATGTACGTGCTCTTAATGAAAATGATGACGCTGATGAAACAGAAATCAAGGGTCTGGTAAAAATGCTGAACCCGAAATACAATCCTGACTGGGAAGAAGCAAGATTCCTTGGGCGCGGTACCATTACCTGCTCTCAGATCTTCTACACCTCTCCCAGCCGCTGTGCAGTTGCAGATTCCTGTGCAGTATCTCTTGACAGACGTATGACATTCGGAGAAACCTGGGAAAGCTGTCTTGACGAGATCCGTAACCTTCCAAGTGTTAAGAAATACGGAGATGATGTTGTAGTTTCTATGTACAACTACGACCGCCCGTCCTACACAGGATGCGTATATGAGATCGAGTGCTACTTCCCTACATGGGCAATCCCGAAAGATCACAAAGTAACAAAAGCTCTTGAAGATGCATACAAAAATCTGTACGGTGAAACAAGACTCGGAAACGCAGAGACAGAGGCTATGAGAAAAGCCCGTCCTCTTACAGACAAATGGACCTTCTCCACAAACGGCGTTTCTATTATGGGACGTAACGGAATCCCGTGCATCGGATTCGGACCTGGCGCAGAGGCACAGGCTCATGCACCAAATGAAAAAACATGGAAGATCGACCTGGTAAGATGTGCAGCTGTTTACGCAGCACTTCCGGCTTCCTACTGTAAGTAAAAATAAAAAAGATAAAAATAATATCTATATGTAAAAAGGAGATCATTTATGAAAACTTTACAGGACTATATTGACAAATTAAATGCGCTGAATTTCAAAGAGATGTACAACAACGACTTCTTCTGGACATGGGATAAGACAGATGAAGAGCTTGAGGCTGTATTTACTGTTGCAGACGCTCTCCGTTTCATGAGAGAAAACAACATTTCCACAAAGGTATTCGAAAGCGGTCTTGGAATCTCTATCTTCCGTGACAACTCCACAAGAACCCGTTTTTCTTTTGCTTCTGCATGTAACCTTCTTGGTCTTCAGGTTCAGGATCTGGATGAGAAAAAATCTCAGATCGCTCACGGCGAAACAGTCCGTGAGACAGCAAACATGGTTTCCTTTATGGCTGATGTGATCGGTATCCGTGACGATATGTACATCGGAAAAGGCCATGCTTATCAGAAAGAATTTATGGACGCTGTAACAGAAGGAAACAAAGACGGTATCCTTGAACAGAGACCTGCTCTTGTAAACCTTCAGTGCGATGTGGATCACCCAACTCAGTGTATGGCAGATATGCTTCATATCATTCATGAGTTTGGCGGTGTTGAGAACCTGAAAGGTAAAAAGCTTGCCATGACATGGGCTTACTCTCCTTCCTATGGAAAACCACTTTCTGTTCCTCAGGGTGTGATCGGTCTTATGACACGTTTTGGCATGGATGTTGTTCTTGCTCATCCGGAAGGCTATGATGTAATGCCTGAGGTTGAAGAAATCGCAAGAAAGAATGCCGAAGCTACCGGCGGTACCTTTACTAAGACAAACAGCATGGAAGAAGCGTTCAAAGATGCTGATATCGTTTATCCTAAGAGCTGGGCTCCTTTCGCAGCTATGGAAAAGCGTACAAACCTTTATGCAGAGGGTGATTTTGACGGCATAGACAAACTGGAAAAAGAACTTCTTGCTCAGAATGCAGATCACAAAGACTGGGTCTGCACAGAAGAACTGATGAAAACAACAAAAGACGGAAAAGCACTTTATCTCCACTGCCTGCCGGCTGATATCACAGGTGTAAGCTGCGAGACAGGCGAGGTTGATGCAAGCGTATTTGACCGCTACAGAATTCCGCTTTACAAAGAAGCAAGCTTCAAACCATATATCATTGCTGCTATGATCCTGCTTTCCAAATTTGAAAAACCGCAGGATATCCTGAAAAAACTGGAAGTAAAAGCAGCTCCGAGAATCCTTAAATAAATCATTCCAAAAAACGACAGGGCCTGTGGAGCATTGTTCTGCACGGCCCTGCTGTTTTTTCCCAGTCAGGAGGTTTTTACATGTATAAACGGAAACGTATTGTCATTGCTCTGGGGGGCAATGCACTTGGAAACACTCTGCCCGAGCAGATGCTGGCTGTAAAAACAACGGCAAAGGCTCTCTGTGACCTGATCGAAGACGGACACCAGGTGGTGGTTGTCCATGGAAACGGTCCCCAGGTAGGCATGATCAACAATGCCATGGCCGCTCTCTCCCGTGAAGATTCCAACCAGCCCAACACTCCTCTCTCGGTATGTGTTGCAATGAGCCAGGCCTACATTGGATATGATCTCCAGAACGCACTGCGAGAAGAGCTTCGCAAAAGAGGTTTTGTGCGCACTCCGGTTGTTACGGTAGTAACCCAGGTTCGGGTAGATCCGGATGATCCTGCTTTCCAGAATCCCAGTAAGCCCATTGGACATTTTATGTCCAAAGAAGAAGCAGAACACGCTGAAAAAACTTATGGTTATATCACGAAAGAGGATGCCGGACGCGGTTACCGTCGTGTAGTGGCTTCTCCAAAGCCTGTCGAAATCGTGGAGCAGGACGCTATCAACAGTCTGGTAGATGCCAACAAAATCGTTATTTGCTGCGGCGGCGGCGGAATCCCGGTCACACTTCAGGGCGATCATCTGAAAGGCGCTTCCGCTGTTATTGATAAAGATTTTGCAAGCAGTCTTCTGGCGAAGGAACTGGGCGCAGATATGCTGATCATTCTTACTGCTGTGGAGAAGGTTGCCATTAATTTTGGCAAAGAAAACGAAGAATGGTTAAGTGATCTCACTGTGGAAGAAGCGCAGAAATATGTGAATGAAGGTCATTTTGCTGCCGGCTCCATGCTTCCAAAAGTTCAGGCAGCTATGGACTTTGCTTCCTCCGGCTCCGGCCGCACAGCCATGATCACTCTTCTTGAAAAAGCAAGAGACGGAATCCAGGGAAAAACAGGAACCCTGATCCATTTATAAGTTTTTATTTTACTGGGAAAAACAGTACAAAATATCCTGATTTTCCCCCAAAAAAATAATAAAACAGGAGTCCGGGGAAAGTTCGATTCCAATAAAGAACTTTCCCCGGACTCCTGTTTATTTTTCTTCTTGTGCAAACTCTTTTTTAAACAGATTCTTTACAGCTTCTCAATGTCGGAATCTGCTCTTATCCCCTGCGTTTATTTTGCGGAAGCATGCTTGGCCGCTTCCTCTTCCACCAGGCGCACAGCCTCCTCGGAAGGATTGGAGATTACTGCCGATGCAATGATCTCACAGGGCGGATTTCCTTTTACACTGTCTACCGCTGCCGTAACCGCCGCTACATCTCCACTTAAAAACACAGTTGTATGACCGCCGCATTTTGTATTCCAGGTACGAAAAGATACCTCTGATGTTTTCAGCATCTGGTCGATCACCAGAATCGCATTGCTGCTTCCCAGAACCTCTACCAGTCCGAATGCTCCGTATCTCATAATAATTTCCTCACTTTATCAATTATTTATTTACTGTCATTGCCAGGGCTGTTTCTGTGTCAGGTGCAGGAGACGCGATCACTGTATGACTTACCACCTGTCCCAGAGGCTTTGCCGCCTCAAGAGCCACTTCCATAGCCGCGTTCACATCGGAAACAGAGCCTCTCATTTTCACGCAGGCGCCACTTTTCAATCGATTACGCTCCACACTCTGGATTGTTACATTTGCTGCTTTGGCTGCAGCGTCAAGAGCCACAAAGCAGGCAACCAGATTATCCAGTTCAAATACTCCCACTGCCATACCATTGTAATTTTTTGCCATAATACCTCCCATGATGAAACATCAAGAACTTTCTCTTTTATTGTATTTATTTTAAGTATAACTGTTTTTGCCTTAAAATACAAGGAAAATCAACAGAAAATATGCTGTAATAATGTGGATTTCATTTGTTTTACCTGGTTTCCAAAAATATTGTCCATATTCCTGATTTTATGAAATATCTGGAGGAATATCCATATCTGTAAGCTCTTTTTTATCCTCAACTTCCAAAAGGATTACATCCTCCGGATGCCTTTTCATTACCTTTTTTCCTCCGGTGTCGCCTTTCAACGCAAGAAGCTCAGAGTAATATTTTCCGGAAAAAACGCAGGGATTCCCCGGCTGTCCGTTTTTTGCTGCCGCAGCCATACCCCGCTCGGAATACACAAAAGTCTGAATCAGAGCTTCTATAGTATCAGGCCTGATCCATGGCTGATCTGCCACCAGAAAAAGGCAGGCATCGTTTTGTATACAGGAAGGCAAATTGTAAGTCTGAGGATTCTCTTTGATCGCTTCCAGTAGTCCAAGTTTCATAGATGAAGAAATTCCCTCTTCCGAATGGAAATTCCATACCACTCTGACTCCAAGAGCTTCTGCATTTTTTTTGATTTCCGGGTACTGGGTTACAAGAATTACAGAAGAAATTCTGTGTTTCAGCTTTTTCTGTACCTGAAGTACCTTCTGAAGTGTATTCAGATACATAGGGACACCGTCTATGGGGAAAAACAGCTTATTGCTGCCAAATCTCCTGCTGTTTCCCGCCGCCAGAACAACAATGGATATATTTCGTCTGAGGCTTCCATATGCTGCCTGAATACTGTCTTTTTTCAGTCGTTGCACTATTTTATCCGGCAGACTCCTGTCACAGAGAACATCCGCTTTATTCAGAAACACACGAAATGCTCTGTGGCCCACCGACTTACGAAGTCCCTGAACCGATTCTGCAATCCGTATGATATCTTCTTCTGTAACTTTTTCCTCCGGATATTTTCCCAGAAATTTCGCTACTGATTCCGGACGGAAAGCCGTATCTTTGACTGGTTTTCCCAGACTGTCCAGACCGATTACACCGATCACAAGATCTGTCATCTCCGGAATCACCGGTTCCCAGGCTGCCGGAATCTTCAGAGGCAGACGTTTAGCTCCGTCTGCCTCAATAAGGATTATATCACACTCTTTTTTTAACTCCCCAAGACGTCTTTTCGGAAGTCCCTGGATCTTGCCTGTAAACAGTTCTCTGTTTTTTTCTTTCTGTTTTTCCATACAGGCAGCTACCGTATACCCGGATTTCTTGAGATTTTCTCTGACTTTTTTAATCTCCCCATCTTTGGCAAAAGACCGCTCCGGCTCAAAAGCCATATGAGTGGTCGTAGTGACAATGACTGTTTTACCAAGCGACACCAGTTCCTCTGTAAGCCGGAAGATCAGGCTTGTTTTTCCCCCGCCTCCCACAACGGAAATTACCTTTTTGCTGTTTACATCAATATCCAGAATCTCCGTAAATCTCATGATTCCATCCCTCAATCAACTTTATAAACAGTTTGCTATCCCTGCCTTTTTCTGCTTCAGCCAGAGCTGCATACATACCATAGACAGGCTTCTTTTTCTCCGCATTCTCTGCTCACGGAAGCACTCCTTCTGATAACAGAATTTCCACAACAGTTCCCGCTATGCATCTCGCTTTATCAGAAATAGTGCTGCAGTTTTTTTTCTGTTCTTTCCGGGGATCAATATCCGCGATCTTCATTCCTTCTGATACCTGATATCCCTCCCGGATCAGTCCTCTTAACACTCCTGTAATGGTAGCACGAACAGGGATCTCTTCTTTTTTCTCTGTGCTGACAACTGCGATCACCTGATCCTTTTCTACCAGATCACTGATCTTAGACCGGCTATAAATAATCCCCGCTGCCGGAGAGTGGATCACACGCTCTTTCCCATAGCCTCCGATTATTCCCGGAATCCCTGTATTTGGAAATGCCCAGCCCTCTTCCACAATCCTTCCAAGATCATGACCTCTCTGTGTTTCCACTACATAATCCACATCTGTACCTGCCTGAAATCCAGGTCCCAGAGCTATGGTAAGAGGCGCCATCGCCCTGTTTGTGCCAAGATTTTTTTTTGCAAGAATAGCATCGATCACTGCCGCAGGCCGAAGTTTTTTTATTGCTTCTCCTGTTTCATCCACCAGAAGAGGAATCTCTCCCATTTCCCAGATCCCGGCACACTCACTGACATCCTGGATCCTGTGGCTTAAAACACCTTCCACAAATGCTTCTCCATCATAAACAGCCTCGCAGAAAGACACCTCCCGACGGATTGCACTGGGTCTGGCGCTTTCTAGGATCAGCACCCGGTATCCGCAGCGGTAAAGCCTGTGGATTACTCCACTGGCAAGATCACCGCCGCCGCGGACAACCAGTATGTTATTCTGTGTCATAAATCAAACTCCTTCAGTTTCCTGTTGTTCAATCATTACTTTTTCTACTGCATTTACAATGTTCTGATATCCGGTACAACGACACAGATTACCTGACATATGTTTTTTAATGGCTTCTCTTGTAAGCACCTCGCCCCGTTCCAGAAGCACTGTTGCCGACATAACAAAACCCGGTGTGCAAAAGCCGCACTGGATCGCGCCTTCCTCAATAAAGGCCTCCTGAATACGGGTAAGATCTCCGTTTTTTTCCAGTCCTTCCAGTGTACGGATATTTTTTCCCTCTGCCCACACTGCAAGATAGATACAGGAATCAATAGTTTCCCCGTCAATGATCACTGTGCAGGCTCCGCACTCGCCTACCTCACAGCCTTTTTTTACAGAAGTAAGACCCAGACGGTTTCTGAGCATATCAAGCAAAGATTCTCTGGGGTCTACATATTCAGCTACTTCCTTTCCGTTTACCACACATCTGACCAGAACCTTATCCTTGATCATTTTCTGTCACCTCCTGCAAGTTCTATGGTACGCTTCAGCGCTCTTTTTGCAATTTCTCCGCCAATCTGCAGACGGAACTCCCTGGATGCCCTCCAGGAATCTCTTGGATTGATCTCCTGGCGGATGCTCTGCTCTGTCATTTCATACAACTGTTCACAGATCTCTTTTCCCTTCAACGCCGCTTCTGTTTTTTCACAGCGGAAAGGAACAGGGGCCGCTACGCCAAAAGTAATACGCACGTCTTCCAGGATATTTTTTTCTGTATTTACTTTACTTACCACGGAACAACTTAAAGTTGCAATGTCCATGGCTTTTCTCATGGAATATTTAATATAATTGCCGTGATATCCCTGATATTCCTTTGCAGGAATGATCACATGAGTAAGGATATCTCCTCGTTTCAGATCCACACGCCCCGGTCCCAGATAAAAGTCCCGGACGGGAACTGTCCTTCCGCCGTTTCCATCTTCAATACGAAGGAGCGCATTCAGGGAAAATACCGTAGGCGCGCTGTCTGCACTGACTGCTCCATTGCAGATATTCCCACCAATGGTTCCGATATTTCTGATCTGAGGTCCGCCAACCTGATCTACGGCTTCTCCCAGAACCGGAATGTTTTCCTGAATAACAGGATCATTGGTAATATGGGAAAAAGTAGTTCCTGCTCCTATATAAATATCTCCGTTTTCTTTTTTTGTGATACCATTCAGTTCTTTAATATCACGGATACTCACAAGAGAAGTTCCTGCCATTTTTCCTTCCCGGATCTTGATCAGCACATCACTTCCGCCGGAGATCACTCTGGTATCCGGATGTTCTTTTAAAAGTCTGACGGCTTCCTCTATTGTTTTTGCATTATAATAATTTTCAATGTCATACATGATTCCGTTCCCCCTTTCAGATCAGTCCGGCTTTTTTGAATCCCTCGATCAGGCGCTGAGGCGTCAGAGGAATTTCATTAAATGCCACGCCGGTCGCATGAAGAACTGCATTACGGATTGCAGGAGCTCCCGGAATTGCAGGCGGCTCGCCTAAAGCTTTGTTTCCGTATGGTCCCATGGGGTCGTCCAGTTCCACAAAATCTGCCTGGATATCCGGTGTATCCAAAGCTGTCATCAGCTTGTAATCCAGAAGGTTGCCATTTAACGGCCGTCCTGTTTTTTCGTCCAGAACAAGCTGCTCGCTTAATCCATAGCCCATACCCATGGACATACCTCCGTGAACCTGCATCTCGGCAAGCTGCGGATTCAGAAGCTTTCCGCTGTCATGGACATTGATGATGTTAAGGATCTGTATCGTTCCAAGTTTCATATCCACTTCCACTTCTACGAAACAGCAGCCTGTGGCAATGGTATTTTTCTTGATCTGTGTGGACACCTCTGCTGTCAGAACAGAAGAATTGCTGAGGCTGTAATAGGCTTCCTGTGCCAGCGCTTCCAAAGACAGTACCTGTTCATCTCCTGCGTAGATCCAGCCATGATCCAGAGACAGTTCTCTTGTTTCCTGCTCCGGAAGTAGAGTTTTCGCATAATCCAGGATTTTTTCCAGAAGCTGTTCCGCACATTGCTTCACAGCCGTTCCTGTAACAAAGGACTGTCTGGATGCATAGGCTCCGGTATCAAACGGTGTCACATCTGTATCCTGTACTGTGACAATGTGAACATTCTCCACATCCATGTGAAGTGTCTCGGCTGCCATCTGAGAAAATACCGTATCTGCACCCTGGCCGATCTCTGTAGCTCCCAGCTGAAGCTGAACGCTTCCATCCTGATTCATGGAAAGACGGGCGCCTGCAATTTCCAGAGAAATCGGCCACACACCTGTCTTATAAGAAAACAGAGACACGCCGACACCACGCCTTACAGAGCCGGTCTGGTGTGCATATTCTTTTCGCTTTTCATCCCAGTGAATATACTCCGCGCCTTTTTCCAGACACTGAAAAATTCCGTTTGTATTGGCTGCAATAGGTTTCAGATACTCATCTTCATAATATCCCTGGATCAGATTTTTCCGCCGGAACTCAAGAGGATCCATATGGATCTCTGCTGCCACGTCATCCATCAGGCATTCAATGGCAAATGCCGCCTGAGGAATTCCATAAGCGCGCATGGCCCCGGCTGTAGGCGTATTGGTATAAATAGTATATGCCTCGCCTCTGGTGTTGGGACAGGCGTACTGAAGTCTCCATGCAGTAAGACCATTGGCTGCAATGGCATGGCCATGAGATGCATAAGCTCCCTGACTGGAATATGCCTTCATGTCTTTTGCAAGCAGGCGACCTTCCTTATCCACGCCTGCTACAAGGTCATACTCAATGGAATGACGGGTTCTTGTATTACAGAAAGTTTCCTCTCTGGAAACCTCAAGTTTCACAGGACGGCCTCCTACCTGAGTAGTAAGAAAGGCATTCAGCGGCTCATACAGCACATCCTGCTTATTTCCGAAGCCGCCTCCGATATACGGTTTGATCACCCTTACTTTGCCCCAGGGGATTCCCAGAGCCTGTCCGATCACACGACGGACAATATGAGGGATCTGTGTGGAAGTAACCACAACGATCCGTCCCTTTTCCATATAGGCAAAGGATATGGGATTCTCTATATGACAGTGCTGGACAATGGAGGTCTTATAGCTTCTTTTAACAACTGTCTCAGACTGTTCCAGACCTTCGTCCACATTCCCGATAAAAAAGTTGGAACGGGCAAGTACATTATCTTTTTTATCAAAATGAATAGGAGGATTGCTTCCGTACATGGATTTTCTTGGATGGATCTCCACAGGATACTCCTCGTATTCAACCTTGATCAGCTTCAACGCTCTGGATGCAGTTACTTCATCCTCTGCCACAACAGCAGCAATGTCATCCCCATAATAACGGATGCGTCCTGTAAGGATATTTCTGTCTGCAATATCCTGATGAGCCGGTTCCACCGACCAGGGATGTCCCGGTGTGGGATAACAGTGATCCGGCACGTCTTTAAAGGTAACTACCTTTACCACTCCGGGAAGCGCCTCTGCTTCGCTGGTATCAATAGATGTAACAATCCCGTTTCCTATGGTGGAGTGAAGGACCTTGGCAACCAGAGCACGGTTGAGAATCAGGTCATCTGTAAATTTTGCTCTGCCTGTAACTTTTTCATAAGCATCTACTCTTGGAATACTTTTTCCAACCATTTCTTCACCTTCTTTTCCTTTTCTGCATAAATTTTCCCAGACTGCCTGAGATTTTCCCTGAAGCTTCTTAAAAGTATGGAAAAAGCCAGACTGCGTCCAGGGATTGTGTGTTCCCCTCAGGACGTATGTCCGGCTCCGAACCATGCTACTTTCTTATAATATGTATCCTGAGTCAGAATAAGAACATCAGGAACCATTTCCTTTCATTTATTTTAACATATTATAAGGTTTTTTTCCATTAATTTTTGGCATTTTTTATTAAATTATTTTGAAGTGACCGTTACGTTCACAGAGCACTATCCCACAAAATATTTTAACATACATACCAAAATATCAGGATATACAGGTCAAAATACCATCACCGGAAATGACAGTATTTTGACCAGATCACTGTGAACATTAACCGATAATCCCTCTTGTATCTCTGATTACATTCCGCGGGCACTTCACTGCACAGTTTCCGCAGGCAAGACAGAGTTCATCATTGATCACCGCCACACTGTCCTTAACCTCCACAGCATCTGCAGGACAATTTCTGGCACAGATCCCACATCCGATACAACTTGCCTCACAGGCCTTTTTTGCAGTAGCTCCCTTATCCTTATTGGAGCACTTTACAATAAACGGATTGTCTGTGAGATGAATATGGATGATTTCCTGAGGACAGGCTTTCACACAAAGCCCACAGCCGATACACCTACTTTCATCAATTTCAGCCACACCGTATTCATTATAGTAGACTGCATTCTTTCTGCACGCCTCGATACAGGAGGAACAGCTCATACAGCCGTATGCGCAGCTGTGGCAGCGTTCCCCGCCGTCACATGCTACATAAGCTGTTTTTTTCGGAAATCTTGCCATAGATCATTCCCCCTTTTTCTTTCTCTCATACGGCGTATTCACAAGCGGAAGGCTGGTGCGATACTGTCCATCATATTTATAGTAAGCTCCTGCAATAGCCGGTGCAGTAGGAATGGAAGTGATCTCTCCGATGCCGATCGCTCCCTCAGCTACCTTTAAGCCTTCTTTTTCTACAATGATACTTTCTACCTCCGGAACCTGATTTGCTCGGAAAAGTCCCAGCGTTCCATATTTATTCTGAGGTTTGCAGTCTTTCAGTCCATACTGCTCTGTCAATGCAAAGCCTGTGGACATAACTACTCCACCCTCAATCTGACCTTCTACGGAAAGTGGATTCACTGCCCGTCCTACATCATGAGCTGCCACTATTTTTTCGATTTTTCCGTTTTTATCCAGGATACACACCTGGGTTGCATATCCATAAGCTACATGGGAAACAGGATTTTTTACATCAGAGCCCATGGCATCTGTCTTGGCAAGATATTCGCCCAGATATTCCTGCCCTTCCAGTTCTTCAAGGTTTTTATGAACAAGCTCTTCTTTCAGCTTTTCACAGGCACGTCGGCAGGCTTCCCCTGTAACAAGAGTCTGTCTGGAGCCGGAAGTAGTTCCTGAATCCGGCGCATTATATGTGTTGGAGGCATCATAATAAATCTGTTCTCTTTTTAATCCCAGCTTTTCTGATACAATCTGCACCAGCACCGTTCCGATTCCCTGCCCGATGCAGGAGGCTCCTGAATGGATCTCTACTTTTCCGTTGTGAACATACAGTCTGCAGCGTCCCCAGTCCGGAAGTCCAACGCCCACACCGGCATTTTTCATGGCGCAGGCAATTCCTGCGCAGGGGTGACTGTCATATACTTCTTTTACTGCTTCCAGAGTTTCTGCAAGTCCGGTGGACTCATCTACCAGCTGACCGTTTGGAAGTTCCTGCCCCGGACGGATCGCATTGCGATAACGGATCTCCCATGGAGAAATGCCAACCTTTTCTGCCATTTTGGTAAGAAGCATTTCCACTCCGAAACAGGTCTGAGTAACACCAAACCCACGGAAAGCTCCGGCAGGGGGATTATTTGTATAATATGCTTTTCCGTCAATATCAAAATTCTGATAATTATAAGGACCGGAGGCATGAGTACAAGCCCTCTGAAGTACGGGACCTCCCAGAGAAGCATAAGCTCCTGTGTCTGCGATCACAGCCGCCTTCACGCCCTGAATGATTCCGTTTTCATCACAGCCCATGGTAAATTCCATATCCATAGGATGACGTTTTGGATGGATCAGAATACTTTCTTCGCGGGTAAGCTTTACCTTTACCGGACGTTTGGTAAGATAGGCTATCATGCCTGCATGATGCTGGACAGTTACGTCTTCTTTTCCTCCAAATCCGCCGCCTACCAGTTTATTTCGCACCTTTACTTTTTCAGCCGGAAGTCCCAGAAGCGCCATACATTCATGCTGAGTATCATACACGCCCTGATCCGTGGAATAAATGATCACTCCGTCCTCTCCGTCCGGCTTTGCCACAGCACACTCAGGCTCCAGAAATGCATGCTCTGTCCATGGCGTCTGGAATTTTTCCGTAAGCACATAGGCGGAACCGGCAATGGCTTTTTCTGCATCGCCACGGTGTACATGCCAGTGAGCCAGTAGATTTCCATCTTCGTGAACCAGAGGGGCATCCTCTTTCATTGCCTCATATGGATCACGCACCATGGGAAGTTCTTCATATTCTACTTTAATCAGCTTTTTGGCCTTTTCCACAATTTCCGGTGTTTCTGCCGCAACAAGAGCAACCGCATCTCCCAGATAATGTGTAATCTTTCCAACAGGGATCAGTCCGTCCCAGTCCCGTTTCAGATGCCCCACCTTTACGTTTCCGGGAATATCCTCTGCTGTAAAAACTCCGATCACTCCGGGCAGCGCTTTTGCCTTTTCCGTATCAATGGATTTTACCAGAGCTCTGGGATAGGCGGAACGAAGAGCGCTTCCGTAGATCATGTTCTCCTCATAGATATCATCCGGATACTGACCATATCCCAGAACTTTTTCACGGACATCCACTCTGGGCACACGTTCTCCGATCTTCCAGGTGTACTTCTGACTTTCCGGAAGCCCCTCTCTTTTATATTTTGCAGCAAGGAGAATACCGTCTATGATCTTTTTGTAGCCTGTACAGCGACAAATATTGTTACGGATCGCATAAGCCGCCTGCGCGCGGGTAGGATCCGGATTCTGGTCGATAAGTCCCTTGGCGCTGATCACCATGCCGGGAATACAAAAACCGCACTGCACTGCCCCTGCTTCCCCGAATGCACGATTATAAATTTCTTTTTCTTCCTCAGAAAGTCCTTCCACAGTTATAATATGCCTGCCCTCCATCATAGAAAGGGAAGGGATACAGGCCTTCTGCGCTTTCCCGTCAATCAGTACATGACAGGTTCCGCAGGCGCCCTCGCTGCATCCGTCTTTTACTGAAGTAAGGTGAAGTTTATCACGGAGAAAACGAAGAAGCTTCATATCCCGTTCTTCCTGATATTCTTTTCCATTTACATAAAAACTGAACATAACCTTCCTCCTGACATATATTCAGCACGAGCGCATCCCTGCACAAATCACAGAGACACGCTCTTTTTCACTTCATTTCAGATCCTGTAATTATTTAAACAGCAGATAGGAATAATCCTCGATCACTGCGCAGATCAGCGCACGGATTCCACCCGGTACCTTATCTTCCAGATCATCTGCTCTGCAGTCTGTTACATTTCCAAGGAATCTTACTTTACATTCCTTTGTTTCTGCATTCAGCACAGCAAATCCGTCATTTGTGCTGTCATCCATATCCTCCGGTTTTGCAAACAGTGTAAATTTATCTTTGTAAGGAGCGCTTGCATACGGACAGAAAGTCTTGCAGTTTCCGCACTCATTACACATATAATCTACATGGATCACCTGAGCCATTTCCATTCCGGGTACTTTCACAGAAATATTTGCTCTGTTCGGACATACGTCCACACAATTCTCACATACCTTGCTGCAGGAAAGACATCTTTCACTTTCTTTTGCAGCGTCCTTCTCCTCTTTCAGAACACCTTTCTTTTCATAGCACTCTGCTTCGGTACCTGTAACTGCTCTCTCAGAAACAACTTCTCTGCCAAGAATAGCTTTGGCAACAATCTGTGCGTCGCGAATGGCTTCCACGATAGTTGCAGCGCCTCTGGCTCCGTCGCCGGCCAGATATACGTCTTTTACGCTTGTTTCCAGAGTTTCCTGATCAAGTTTTGCTTTTCCTCTTTCATTTACATTGATACCGTTGGCCTCATAAAACTCTGTAGGAACTTTTTCTCCAACAGCCACGATCACAGTATCTGCAGGAACTTCCACGATCTCGTCTGTTTCTGTAACCCCTGCTCTTCCGGAAGCGTCCATTGCACCAAGCTCCATCTTCTTGCAGATAAGAGTTCCGTTTTCAAGGCTCACCGGAGAAAGAAGCTCTTTAAACTCGACGCCTTCTTCCAGAACCTCCAGAAGTTCATCCTCTGCTGCCGGCATGTAGCGTTTTGTTCTTCTGTAGACCAGATATACATGCTCTACGCCTTCTGTGCGCTTCGCTGCTCTGGCTGTATCCATAGCTGTGTTTCCACCGCCGATCACAACAACATTCTTTCCAAGATCTACTTTTCCATCATTTGCCTTAAAATCAGCAAGGAATTTAAGGGCATTCACTGTTTCGCCTTTTTCCAGCTTCAGTGTTCCCGGTTTATTTGCGCCTGTAGCAACGATCACTGCATCATAGCCCTGTGCTTTTACATCAGCCACAGATGTGATCTCTGTATTTGTGCGGATTTCTACGCCCATCTTCTCAATAAAGGAAATGTCTTTGTCAATAGCCGTTTCAGGAATACGGAATCCCGGGATCACATAACGGATCACGCCTCCAAGCTTTGCTTCTTTTTCAAAAACTGTTACAGAAGCGCCTGCTCTTGCCAGGAAGTAAGCTGCAGCAATGCCTGCCGGGCCGCCGCCTACAACAGCAACTTTCTTGCCGCAGTTCTCTCCGGCACAGATCTCGCCGATCACTTCATCATAACCGTTCTCCGCTGCCAGAAGTTTTGTTCCGCGGATATTTACAGATTCATCGTAGAAGTTTCTGGTACATTTGTACATACAGTTATGCGCACAGAGAGTTCCGGTGATAAACGGAAGCGCATTTTTGTCAAGGATCACACGAAGTGCGTCCGCATATTTCTCCTCTCCTGCAAGTCCAACATATTCCGGAATATCCTGATGAATTGGACATCCGCCCTGGCACGGAGCAAAATAACAGTTCAGAAGCGGAACTTCCTCCTCATTTTTTCTGTCAGGAAGAGGTTTGATATTTTTTACATGGTGAGGATCTTTCTTTGCTTCTTCAGCCAGTTTTTCAAGGGCCTCCACGTCAATTCCATCCCATGGTTTCACTCCGTCAGTCATAACCTTTTCTGCCATCTGGGAGAATCTCTGGTATCCTCCTGTTTTTAAAATAGTTGTTGCAACAGTTACCGGCCATACGCCACATCCAACGATCCGGTCAATATTATAAAAATCTGCTCCTCCGGAATATGCGATACGGAGCTTTCCGTCAAATTCTCTGGAAAGCTTTGCAGCCAGAGAAATAGATAACGGGAACAGAGCCTTTCCTGACATGTACATTTCTTCGCTTGGAAGCTCGTTTCTGGTTACATCTACCGGGAAAGTATTTGTGATCTTCACACCAAATGCAAGCCCCAGTTCGTCTGCCAGCGCCTGAAGACGTTTAAACATCGGAATGGCGTCTTTATACTGCAGATCATCCAGGAAGTGGAAATCACCGAATACCATGTAGTCATAGCCCATTTCATCCATGGTCTTTCTGGCAAACTCATAGCCCAGAAGAGTAGGATTGCATTTGATAAATGTATTCAGATGCTTTTCTTTGTAGAGATGAGTTGCAATGCTTTCGATCTCATTTGGAGGACATCCGTGCAGGGTGGAGATTGTTGCAGAATTGCAGATCTCTGACGGAATCGCTTCAATATCCTCTTTTGTCACATGCTCAAACAGATCCACATGGTCAAGAAGCCATGATCTGCACTCTTTAAACACCTCTGTATCCTTAGCTTCCTTCATGCAGTTGATAAAAGTATCTATTTTTTCTTCTTTAATACCTGCAAGGTCATAACCTACGGAAATATTAAACTGGAAGCCGTCTGTTCCTCCAAGTCCAAATTCCTTTGCTATTACATGAAGAATAAACCATGCTTTAATATATTCTCCCATTGCCTGGGGCACATAGAGTTCTGTGGACCACTCACAGTTATAGCATTCGTCCTCTGCAAGGATACAGGGACGGTTAATGCAGGCTGCCAGCTCTTCGCCGTCCATTTTCTGAACAGTTTTCAGCTCAAAAAATCTTGCTCCCGCATAATAGGAAGCCACAATATTCTGAGCAAGCTGTGTATTTGGACCTGCTGCCGGTCCGATCGGCGTCTCGAGATTTCTTCCGAAGATCTCCATATCCTTTGTCGTATCTGCCTGATAAGCTCTGTGTACGCCGAATACAGTTCCTTTTTCCTTATGTTCTGTTAAAACCCAGTCCATTAACTGTCCAAAAGACATACAGGTCATTTTTTCACTCATAATTATCCTCCTGTCATCCGGTCTCTCCGGTCATTTTTCTTATTTTCCAAAATTGATGTCATCTGCAAGCTCTTTTGCGGCCTGACGGCAGTCGGCCATAATCTTCGCCTCGTCACACACAAGAACTTCACGGTCTTTCATCAGAACCTCTCCGTTACATACCGTAGTCTGAACCATGCTTCCGTTTACACCGAACAGAAGATGACCGTTGGTATTGTCTGCCCGCATTGGTGTCAGCGGATCATATCCGATCACAATCACATCTGCTGCTGCTCCCGGCTTCAGAACGCCAAGCTCTTTCTTAAAGTAACGGTTTGCAATTTTTGCATTGCCTTCAAAAAGCATCTGAGGAACTTCTCCCCATGCAGCATTAGGATCACAGAGATGATGTTTGTGAAGAACGTTTGCCACTTTCCAGGATTCCATCATATCATGAGTATATCCGTCTGTTCCAAGTCCTGTAACGATTCCTTTGTGTACCAGAGCCATGGTAGGAGGACATCCGCAGGCATTGCCCATATTGGATTCCGGATTATGTACCACCATTGTGTCTGTGTCTTTAATAAGATCCATTTCATGCTCATCAATGTAAATGCAGTGACCCAGAAGTGTTTTGGGACCCAGAATATTCCAGTCATAAAGGCGGTCAACAATACGTTTTCCATGTTCCTTCAAGCACTGATGAAGATCATAAATCCCTTCTGCAACATGGATATGATAGCCAACGCCTTCCGGTTTCAGCTCGTTACACAGCTCCATTGTCTTATCAGAAATCGTAAAGGATGCATGCATACCCATCATTCCGGCGATCATATCGCTGTCATCAGAAAGAGCATGTTTAATAAAGTTTACGTTTTCTATAACAGATTCTCTGGATTTTTCCATTCCGTCACGATCTGAGATCTCATAGCAGAGACAGGTACGGACTCCCAGATCTCTGGCTGCTTCCTCAATGGCATTTAAGGAACCTGTAATATGTCCAAAGCTTGCATGGTGATCAAAAACAGTTGTCACACCGTTTTTAATAGAATCGATATAAGTAGCGTAAGCGGAAAGCTTTGTCTGTTCCAGTGTCAGATGACGGTCAATGGTCCACCACTGTCCGTCCAGAATATCCAGAAATCCCTGAGGATTGTATCCTTTGATACTTAGTCCTCTGGCAAAAGAGCTGTAAATATGTTCATGGGCATTGATAAATGCAGGCATGATCACTCCGCCCTTTGCATCAATAAACTCTGCATCCGGATAAGCTTTTTTAACATCCTCCGTTTCGCCTACCATAACGATAGTACTGCCATCCATTGCCACTGCACCGTTCTCATAAAAGGTATTGGACGCATCTCGCGTAATCATTCTTCCATTTCCAATTATCTTCATATTAAATCCTCCCTGTCTTGTAACAATCTGCCAACTGCACACAAATTTCATCCTGTCATTTTAGGAATTTTATACCATTAATGTACCATATTTTTTCCTGTATTTCAATAGTAAATCCAAAAACATTTTTTGTATCAAAAAGTTTTTGTATATCAACTGTTGTCTGCTTTTCAGACCCATATAAAATCAATCTCCAGATCCATTATTTTTCTTCTGCAAAATCTTTTTTATGATAGTATTCCCGGAATTTCCCTGTAATAAAAAAACTGTTCCGACAGATATTCCATGTATTTTCCCATAGAATATCTTGCCGTAACAGTTTTACATCTCTTTTATTAATTCCAGAACTTTTCTGTTCTGATTCCAAAAAACCGGATCTGCCTTCACCTGATATCCGCACCCGTTTTTTAAATGCCAGCCGTAAAAATCTCTTTCCGGCCTTCCGTAAGCCTCCATAACGTTCATAATGGTCCCTCCGTGAACCACCACTGCCGCCCGGCTGATGTCACTGCAAAAGCAGTCCGTTACAACTCTCCGGAACCCTTCCAGAGTCCGTTCCCGAAATTCCTCTCGGCTTTCTCCACCTGGAAAAGGCAACAGGCCACCGCTGTCTACCCAGGCCTGGTAATCCGTATTTCCGGATAATTCCAGATAGTTTTTGTTCTCAAAAGCTCCAAAATCACACTCTGCAAGCTGATCTATGATCCTCAGCCTTTTTCCCGGAAACAAAAGCTCTGCTGTTTCTCTGCACCGTACAAGAGGACTTACAAACACAGCTTCCGGATCCGGATAAGAAAATGTTTTCAGCTTCTTCCTTCCCTCTTCACACAAAGGTTCGTCTGTTTTTCCAATATATCTCTGATGTCGGTTCCCCTCTGTCATTCCATGTCGGATCAGCCATATCTCAGTCATGTTTGATCACCGTACCAATACCGCAGACCACCCTTGTAACTTTTCTGCTGCCGGAAGCAAGCTGTGTACACACCCTTCCCACAGCTTCCCGGTAAGCCCTCTGAAAAGCATCCACAGGAACCACTCCGTATCCAACTTCATCCGATACCAGAATCACCTCCGGATTTTTCCGGATCAGCTCCTCGGCCAGATCTGTCACGGAAATTCCTGCTTCCATTTCTTTTTTTATAAATTCATGAAATCCTATAACGCCTCCGGCGGAAAAAAGTTCTTCTCTGGAGATCTCCTTACCATTGACCCAGGAAATTTCCGGATACATTTTTTCTGCATAGGATGCCTTTCCCTGAAAAGCGCCTCCAATTACCATTTCCATACTCGTCCTTCTCCTTTATCTATACAAGTATCACACGCAGCACTGCTGTCACCAACGCCATTGCCAGTTCGCAGAGACAGAGGAACCATCCGGAAAGATCCCCTGTGGTTCCGCCGAAGTATTTCATCGCCATATGCCTGTAATATACAAAAACTCCTGCTGCCGCCAGAAAAGCCGCTGTTCCCATAACCGGTTCTGTCCAGATCATAAGCGCCGCAAGAATGATCAGATAACAGATCAGGGTGTTTCGTACCGGAATGTCTTCCGATTTTTTTGAGAACTCTGCCACAGTTCCATCCTCTCTGGCCTTTGGAAGCGTGATCACACCCAGTCCGGAAAGGCATCTGGATACCATAAACCCAAAAGCAACGACCACCATCGCCTGTCTGTCAAAACAGATTTCACTATAGGATCCGAACCAGCAGAGGAAATAAACGCCTGCCGTAATCACCGCAAACGCACCTGCATTGGAATCTTTCAGGATTTCCAGTCGTCTTTTTCTCTCCTGCCAGGAACTCAAAGCATCCGCAGTATCCAGAAGTCCATCCACATGAATCCCTCCTGTGATCAGCATAGGAAGCACTGTCAACGCCACAGAAAGAAAAGTCACATTAAATCCCAGATAGCCGGCAAGCCATGCCGCAGCCAGGGAAACCAGCCCGATGACCGTACCGATAAAAGGAAAAAAGCAGAACATATACTTCATATTTTCCTTTGTCCACTCTGCCTGAGGCACCGGGATTTTTGAAAACATGGCAAATGCGATCTTAAAACTGTTCCACAGACTTTTCATGAAGGTCCCCTCCTTTTTTATGATATACGGGAATTCCATAGACAACCTCCACAACCGAATCTGCCATTTTTCCCAGACACTGATTGATATTTCCAAGTACCCTCTGGTAGTCTTCTGTTTCCCCCTCATAAGAAGCGGCCTCAGAAAAAATCTCATTTGTTACAACAACAAGATTTTCTGCCTGTGATTTCAGATTTCGGATTCCCTTCAGAATTTCCGCCTCTGTATTTTCATGAGCGCCATCTTCTCGGAAAATCTCATTTGCTACAAGATTGGACATACATTCCAGAAGCACCGTGCAGCCTTGCGGGAGTCTGACCCGAGAAAGTCCTGTATAACATTCCACTGTGTCAAAACCTTTTCCAGAGCGCATATCCCGGTGTCTTTTCACCCGTTTCCTGCTCTCCTCATCAAAAGGATACATGGTGGCAATATAAACTCTCGGTATTTCTCCGCAGGCAATCACGCAGTCCTCGGCAAAAGCAGATTTGCCGCTTCCGCTTCCACCTGTTACCAGAATCATCATTTATACCAGCTCCTCATACTGATCTACTTTAATTTCCTCAAAGGTACTCATAGATTCATAAACTGCAAGCCCCATATCAATAAACGGGAAAAGAGCCACTGCTCCGCTTCCCTCTCCCAGACACATTTCCCCATGGATCACGGCTTCTTTGCCAAGAGCTTCCAGGATCATGGCAGCCGCAGGCTCTCTGGATACATGGGAAGCGATCATATAATCTCCGGTGAGAGGGCAGATTCTTTGCGCCACAAGGGCAGCCACACAGGAAATAAAGCCGTCGATCACAACCGGGATCCGGTAAGCAGCGCCTCCAATAAACACACCTGCCATTCCGGCAATATCCAGACCGCCTACTTTTGCCAGCACATCCACAGGATCAGAAGGGTCCGGTTCATTGAGCTTTACCGCTCTTTTAATCGCATCGATTTTTCTCTTCAGCCCCTCGCCGGAAAGCCCTGCGCCACGACCGGTCATTTCCTCAACAGATCTGTCCAGAAGAACTGATGCCACAGCGCTGCTTGTAGTGGTATTCCCAATTCCCATCTCTCCTGTGGCGATCAGGCGGTATCCCTGGTCTTTCAGCCTTCTTACCATCTCAATACCGGCCTCGATCCCCTGTACCGCTTCCTCATAAGTCATGGCCGGCTCTTTTGCCATATTGCAGGTTCCCTTCATAACTTTCAGATCAGCAGGCACCTTTGTATCCGAAGCCATGCCCACATCAACAGGAAACACATCTGTCCTGCACTGTCTGCACATCACACAGGCAGAAGTATCCCCCTTCAGAAAATTTTCTGCCACAATGGCAGTTACTTCCTGTCCGGTCTGGGTCACGCCCTCTTCCACCACACCGTTATCTGCACACATGACAATCAGAGCCCTTTTATCCAGATGAATATCTGCGGAACCGGTAATGCCTGCGATCTGCATTACGATCTTTTCCATTTTTCCAAGTGAATGAAGAGGTTTGGCTATACTGTCCCATCTTTTCTGCGCGGCACAGACCGCCTCCTGATCAACAGCGCAAATCTGTTTTTTCGCTTCTTCCAACGTCATTTTTCCGACTTCCCTTCTGTATTCTGTTTTCCTGTTGTAAAAACAAAAAATTTACTGAATATGTAGTTGAGAGCCAACACAATAAACTGCGTGATAAATTTTCCCATCATATCATCCATATGCAGGATCTCCACCAGAAGCCATACGCCTCCCACCTCTATGACCATCGTTACAAGACGGGCGCTGATAAACTTCATAAAAGGCCGGACATGATCCAGCAAAGTCTCACATTTGTCCTGAAAAACAAACTTCGAATTCACCACATAGGCAAAAAGAATCGCCGCAATAATAGAAATGACATTTGCAACAGTAAGCTGCACTCCGCATTTTCTCAGAGCATAAAAACTTACAAGATTTACCAGGGTGGTACAGCCCCCAAAAAACACATATCTTATCACATCATTCCCGTACAGCCGGGTAATCATTTTTCTGATCTTTTCCATTTTTCACTCCTGCTTTTTACTGTATGTTTCTCATACCGGAAGCTTTACACGGAGTCATGCCGGGCATTTTCAGATACGTCCTCACTGCCCCGAACAATCCGCGAAATAATATATCTTGGACGTCTCTTCACTTCCTCGTAGATCTTCGCAATATAATATCCAATGATTCCAAGACTGAGCATGATAGCGCTTCCTATCAGAAGCAGCACGATCACTATGGTTGTATAACCTTCCACTGCATGTCCGGTAAAATACTGGGCAAGAGAATACACAGCCAGGACAAGCGAAAACAGAAAACAGATTCCACCTCCCACTGTTACAAACTGTAAAGGTACAGTCGTAAATGCAACAATGTTTGTAAAAGCATATTTAACCAGGGACCAGGCAGACCATTTTGATACTCCTGCCTCCCTCTCCCGGACTTCAAAGCTGACAGAAGCTGTTTTAAATCCGACCCATGAAGAGGTTGCCCTAAAAAACATATTTCTTTCCGGCATGGATAGAATGCTCTCTACCGCCCGTCTGTCCATCAGCTTAAAATCTGACGCATTCTGCATGTCAACTCCCGTAGCTTTTGACATGATCCCATAAAAGAATCCCGCACATTTTTTATGAAGAAAGCCTTCCTTTCCTCTGCTGGACTTTACTCCCTCGATCACCTGATATCCCTGTTCCCACAAACGATACATTTCCACCAGAGTTTCCGGCGGATGCTGAAGATCACAGTCCATTACTGCTACGGCGTCTCCTTTTGCCTGGGCAAGCCCGGCAAATACCGCAGCCTCTTTTCCAAAGTTTCTGGAAAATCCCACCCCCAGAATATTGGGGTCTTTTTTTCCGGCCTTTTCAATTTCTTCCCAGGTACGGTCTGCAGAGCCGTCGTTGACCAGTACCAGTTCGTAGGAAATTCCGGCCTTTGTCAGAACCTCCCGAAGTACGGAACAGGTTTTTTCGATCATAAGCTCTTCATTATATGCAGGAAGCACAACTGATAAAACACTCATACTTTTGCTACCTTCTTTTTATTTTTTGTTTTTATTCTTACAAATACCAGACCAATGTAACACAGGGCTCCCGCCAAAGTCAAGCAGATGCCCGGCACAAGAAACGGCGTCCTGTATTCAATCAGGATCTCATGATCCCCCTCTGGAAGCTCCAGCGCCATATACATGGTATTGGCCTTTTTCAGCTCTGTTTCTTTTCCGTCTACATAAGCCCGGAAACCTTTACTGTACGGAACAGAAATCAGAAGTCCTTTCGGTTCTGAAAGTGAAATCGTTCCAATGATCCTGTTTGTTTCCATACGGATATCCTTCAAAACCTCCTGCCCCAGCTTTTCTGTCTGTTTTGTAATACGCTCCATAGGCTGACATACGATTTTCAGCTGATCAAACGTATACACACCCGGCTTTTCAAAAGTAAGGGTAATGGATTTTTTTGCCGACTTTCCGTATCCTGTATTACACAGGAAATTATGTTTTCCGCTGTAGGCGTTATATTTGTCTGTAAAAATGCGTATGGTTTTTTCAGGGAACTGTCCCCCTACTGTCACAGAAGCCTTCTGACTTTCTTTCCAGTATCTCCAATGACTGTCCTCATGAAGAAGCTGATTTTTTTCGTACCGGGTCATTTTATTCCATTTCTTTTCGCTGACCCGCTCCTTTGGCGAAAGTCCGTCATAATCCAGCCCTTCTGCAATCAGATAGGTTTCACTGTTTTCCAGACCGTTAAACAGAAGTTCCAGCTTTGCCCCCTCTTGTGTAACCTTTATTTTTCCATCCTTCACTGAACACCCCTTGCCTTTTCTGATCTCATAAGGGATTTCCTGATCGTTAAATTCCGGTGTGGTCTCAGGAAGAGAACTGTTTTCAAGCACAATTCCCTGAAGGAGCACCTGCTGTTTTTCAGTAACTGTCATTTTTTCATATTCCTCTCTGGGTATAAAGGAATCGTAAGTATACCCCAGAGGAAGAGCCTCTTCACTTCCAAAGGCCTCATATATTTTTCCGTTTTTGTCCGCGCTTCCCTCCAGCCAGTAATATCCATAGGGCATATACTGATATCTGTTGTTTTTTACAACAAAATATTTAACTGAAGCCAGTCTGTCCAGAATGGTTCTTCCATCCAGGTTTTCATAATGCTGCTCCCAGGGCGTATTCAGATACATTTCGTCAAAAAACTCTCCGATACTTCCGCTTGCAACACTGAAATAATAGGAAGTGCTGTTTGTTCCCATATGCATGGCTGAATTTTCGCAGGAAAGGGCATCCAGCTGGTCATAGCGATACACGGAAGTGTCTTCTGTGTCCAGAACTGCCAGATCTGTGCCTGATTCCAGAGTTTTCATTGCCTCTCCCCTGTCCGCAAACTCTGAAAGATAGTCTTTTTCCATGGAATACTGATAATAAATATTAAAAAATATTCCCGCTGTAAGAAGTCCGCTCATCATCAGGCAAAGATTTCTTTTTCTTACGAAAATAGATCCGTACAAAAGAATCACTGCAGTGGAAAATACCAGCAGAAGCATTGCTGACATATTTCTCTGAGTACGGGCCGCCTCTGAAAAAAGCGCTGCCACGCAGTAAATAAGGAGCATTACAAATACCCGTCGCTTTTCCCGGATATCCAGTCGAAAAAGCTCAGGATAGATTTTTACAAAAATATAGGCGATCAGCATCCCATAGGCCCAGATCCACCGGTTGGACACATAGGAAAAGCCATTAAGCACATGTCCGGCAAAAGGAACCAGAAGAAACACATTCAGAAGAAGGAATCCTATCTTCAACGCTGTGTTTGATTTTTTCTTTGCAAACAGGACAAACACTCCCGTCATGGCAATCGCCGTGTAACCAGCCACACCCCACTGGATCATATTTTCTCCAATGAGACAGCTTAAATATTTTTCATAGTAAATTCTGTCATACAAAAGTGGCACGTAATTTTCTGCCTGAAAGCGATCTGTGCCGAACACAGGAAGAATGACCGGCAAAAGGATCACTCCTGCAAGAAGAACAGCAATCACAGAATACCCTGCAAATACTGACAGCCACTTTCCAATGCATTTAATGGTCCGATCAGATTTATCTGTAAACACCACAAAATAATCAAAAGCCGCATAAAGTACCATAAAAATCCCCAGCATATAGAAGAAATAAAAATTTGATACTCCTGCAAGTGCCACAGCCCAGATAAATACATAAGGCTTTTCTTTTCGGTAGATCTTGTCAATTCCCAGTAAGATCAGAGGAAGATAGATCATCGGATTTGCAAAATACGGATGTTTCATAGCCGCATAGATCGTCCATCCTGCAAAAACATAGATCAGAGAGCCCATAAGAACTGCCTGCTTTGAATTTTTGTGATAAAAACAGTATCTGCTGAATGCAATTCCCGCAAGATAAATCCTTAAAAAAATCAGAAACGCATACAGGTATTCTGTTTTTTCCGGCGACACAAATACAGATAAAAGCGTCAGAGGATCACCGATCACATAATAGTGGAGCGTTGTCAGAATATCAGACCCATAGCCGATATGCATATCCCACATGGGAATCTCAAGTTTATGCTCCACAAAAACAGAATGAAGAATATTCCTCAGATATTCTCCATAATAAGCAAGGGAATTCAGATGCTGGGGCACACCGTCATGGCTCCAGATCAGAGATTTCCCGTTCAGATAAAACTGCAAATAAAGAATCAGTCCAATAATTCCAAAAGCCAGAGTATAGATCAGATAGTAATCTGTTTTCTTTTCTGTTGAAAATCTTTTTTTCATATTCATAAATTAGCTTTCCTTTAAAAAAGCCGCGGTACCTTTGTACCGCGGCCAAAAGTCTGAATTTATTCAGCATCTGCTCCGTAAAGAGTGATGAGTTTGTTCAGATAATCATATCTTTCCTTAGCCTCAGCCTCATTCTTAGCAAACAGTCTTTCAGCTTTCTCAGGATTCTGACGTTTCAGAGAATTGTAACGAACCTCTCCGTCAAGGAATTCCTGATAGTCATCCATGTTCGGAGCCTTGGAATCCAGAGTAAACTTGTTCTCTGCTGCCGGATTGAAGCGGAAGTTATGCCAGTATCCGCACTTAACTGCCAGCTCTTCCTCAGTCTGAGCTTTTGACATACCCTTCTTGATACCGTGGTTGATACATGGAGCATATGCAATGATCAGAGACGGTCCCGGATAAGCCTCAGCCTCAGCGATTGCTTTTACAGTCTGGTTGAAGTCGGCGCCCATGGAGATCTGTGCTACATATACATAGCCATAGCTCATAGCGATGGAAGCCATATCTTTCTTCTTCACTTCTTTACCGCCTGCAGCGAACTGAGCGATCGCACCTGTCGGTGTGGATTTTGAGGACTGTCCGCCAGTGTTGGAGTAAACTTCTGTATCGAATACCATAACGTTGATGTCACGTCCGCTTGCAAGAACATGGTCAACACCGCCGAATCCGATATCGTAAGCCCATCCGTCACCACCGAAGATCCACTGGGATTTCTTGGAAAGGAAGTCTTTCTGAGCAAGGATTTCCTGAGCTTTTTCGCATCCGCATGCTTCCAGAGCCGCTACCAGTTTATCTGTAGCTGTTCCGTTAGTAGCACCTACGGAGAATGTGTCAAGCCATTCCTGTCCTGCTGTCTTAACGTCTTCATTTTCACCGTTTGCAACAAGATCCTCAACCTTTTCTTTCAGGCCGTCACGGATTGCTTTCTGAGCAAGAAGCATACCATAACCGAACTCTGCATTGTCCTCGAACAGAGAGTTAGACCATGCCGGACCCTGTCCTTTTGCATTTACAGTGTAAGGTGTGGACGGTGAGGAGTTACCCCAGATAGAGGAACATCCTGTAGCGTTTGCAATATACATTCTGTCACCGAAAAGCTGGGTGATCAGTTTTGCGTAAGGTGTTTCACCACAGCCTGCACATGCTCCGGAGAACTCAAGCAGTGGCTGTTTGAACTGGCTTCCCTTAACAGTTGTCTCTTTGAATTTAGCAACAACATCTTCCTTAACCGGAAGTGCTACGCCATAATCAAAGAATTTCTGAGCGCCTGCATTTGCTTCCATGTTTTCCATAGCAAGTGCTTTTGCACCTTTCTTGCCTGGGCAGACATTTGCACAGGAACCGCAGCCTGTACAGTCATAAGCGGAAACAGTGATAGCGAATTTGTAATCTTTCATACCGGTCATCGGCAGAGTAGCCATGCCTTCCGGTGCGTTAGCAGCTTCTTCTTCTGTAAGAGCTACCGGACGGATAACAGCGTGCGGACAAACATATGCACAGCGGTTACACTGGATACAGTTTTCCGGCTGCCATACAGGAATGTTCACTGCGATACCACGTTTCTCATATGCGGAAGAACCGGACGGTGTAGTACCATCTACATAATCCTTGAATGCAGATACAGGCAGGGAATTACCTTCCTGTGCATTTACTTTGGACTGAATGTTGTTTACGAAATCAACAACATCTTCTCTTCCGTTCTCAGCGTGAGTCATATGAAGGCCTTCATCAGCTGCATCTTTCCAACTTTCCGGAACCTGGATCTCAACAACCTGCTTAGCACCTGCATCGATCGCAGCCCAGTTTTTCTGAACGATATCGTCACCCTTACGTCCGTAAGTAGCTTTAGCTGCTGCTTTCATAAGGTCGATTGCCTGCTCCTCAGGAATGATTCCTGTAAGTTTGAAGAATGCAGACTGAAGGATTGTATTGATACGTGTCGGTCCCATGCCGGTTTCAATACCGATCTTCACACCGTCAATGGTGTAGAATTTAATGTCATGGTTGGCGATAAATGCTTTTACCTGTCCCGGAAGATGTTTCTCAAGGCCTTCCATATCCCATGGGCAGTTCAGAAGGAAAGTTCCACCGTCTACCAGTTCCTGAACCATGTTGTATTTGTTCACATATGAAGGATTGTGACAGGCAACAAAGTCAGCTTTCTTGATCAGGTAAGTAGATTTGATTGGTTTTTTACCAAAACGAAGGTGAGACATTGTAACACCACCGGACTTCTTGGAATCATAGTCAAAGTAAGCCTGAGCGTACATATCTGTATTGTCACCAATGATCTTGATGGAGTTCTTGTTTGCACCTACAGTACCGTCAGCGCCAAGACCCCAGAATTTACAGTTTGTGGTTCCTTCCGGAGTTGTCACGATCGGAGCGCCTGTTTCCAGGGACAGATTAGTAACATCATCCACAATACCGATTGTAAATTTCTCTTTGGAAGTGTTCTCATATACAGCAACGATCTGAGCCGGTGTTGTATCTTTGGAACCAAGTCCGTAACGTCCGGAGAATACCGGAGTATCTTTGAACTGGGAATCCTTGAGAGCTGCTACAACATCAAGGTACAGCGGCTCGCCAAGAGCACCCGGCTCTTTTGTTCTGTCAAGAACTGTGATCTGTTTTACAGATGCAGGGATTGCATCGATCAGTGCCTGTGCGCAGAATGGTCTGTAAAGACGAACTTTGATCACGCCGACTTTTTTACCTGCTGCTGCAAGATAATCGATTGTCTCCTCAATTGTATCATTTACAGAGCCCATAGCAACGATTACATGTTCTGCATCCTCAGCTCCGTAGTAGTTGAACAGTTTGTAGTCTGTTCCGATCTTTTCATTTACTTTATCCATGTACTCCTGTACAACTGCCGGAAGGGCATCGTAGTACGGGTTACATGCCTCTCTTGCCTGGAAGAAGATATCCGGGTTCTGAGCAGAACCTCTCTGGCACGGGTGATTCGGGTTCAGCGCATTTTTACGGAACTCTGCGATTGCATCCATATCTGCCATATCTTTCAGGTCTTCATAATCCCATGTCTCGATCTTCTGGATCTCATGAGATGTACGGAATCCGTCAAAGAAGTTGATAAACGGAACTTTTCCTTTGATAGCTGCAAGATGAGCTACCGGTGTAAGGTCCATAACCTCCTGAACAGATGACTCGCAAAGCATTGCGCATCCTGTCTGACGACATGCCATAACATCAGAATGGTCTCCAAAAATGGAAAGTGCATGAGAAGCAAGTGCACGGGCAGATACGTTGATAACGCCCGGAAGCTGTTCTCCTGCGATCTTGTAAAGGTTCGGGATCATCAGAAGAAGACCCTGAGATGCTGTGTAAGTAGTTGTAAGGGCACCAGCTGCCAGAGATCCGTGAACTGCACCTGCAGCACCAGCCTCAGACTGCATTTCAGTAACCTGTACTTCCTGCCCAAAGATGTTCTTTCTTCCCTGGGTTGCCCACTCGTCTGTGGCCTCAGCCATAACAGATGAAGGGGTGATCGGGTAAATAGCAGCTACATCAGAAAAAGCATATGATGCATGAGCGGCTGCATGGTTACCATCCATGGTTTTCATCTTTCTTGCCATAGTTTTCTTTTCCTCCTTAAAGGTATGATGAAAATTATTTCTAGGCTGTCATCCAGTCTAAAATTCCATTACTGATTATATCATATTCCGATGATATTGTCCAACTGGATTCTGATTTTTTTTGTATACAACATTCTGATTTTTTGTATACAACAAAGGAGTGCTCCACCCCTCCTGTGCCATGATGCACATTTGCGGCGGACCACTCCTTTTTATTCGTTCTGCCCCCTCTGTCACGGCAGTATACCGGAATCCCGCTCCGGCTGTACCGGGCAGTAAAATCCTCCGGTTCACATACTGTCAAACAGCTCCTGCAGTGTTTTTCGCTTAAAAAGTTTCCACAATTCTTTCTGGATCTCTGCAAGTTCCCGGTGAACAAGGCAGGGCGTTTTATCCCTGTTGTCTCTGACACACTGATATTTTGGATCCATACATTCTATAATCATAAGTTCCGGGTCTATTGCCGTATAAATATCATACAGAGTGATCTCCCCCGGAGTACGATTCATGGAATATCCCCCATGGACTCCTCTGAAGCCTCTGACAAGCTTTGCTTTCTGAAGTTTTTTCAGGATTTTATAAGCAAAAGGGGCTGTAATCTCCTCACGTTCACAAATTTCTCCGACACTGAGCCGCTCCGCACCCGAAAGTGCACGGATCACTCGTACTGCATAATCGCATTCTCTTGTAATCAACATATCTTTTCCCTCTCCACTGTCTCTTATGTCCGTCTCTGATGTCACTGATCAAAGCCAGCAGTTTTTATGAATCTCCTTTTTTAGCTCATTCCCTCGATGCTATGTTTCCAATTATAACAATTTGTCTGCAAAAATTCAATATTCTTTAATAATAACCTGTATGATTTCCGTTCCTGCGATCACCGTAAACGGAACAGACGGAAGGTACTGCCTTCTATTTTTCTGCAAAGATCAGCAAAATACCAAAAGCCAGGATCACAACGCCAAGAATCCTCCTGAGCCACACCCCTGCTGCCGCATATCGGGGATTTTTTATTACCCGGTCCACATAACTGTAACCGATTCCTGTTCCCACCAAAAGCACACTGTGACCTACAGCATAAAGCACCATCAGTAAAACGCCCCACCAGGCATTCTGCCCCAGCTCCGCAACCAGAGCCAGAAGGGCAACCATAACCGGAATTGCGCAATGGGAAGCAAACACCCCACCCAGAGCCCCTGTGAAAAACGCTCCGATATATCCTTTTTTTGTCATGTGCTCCGACATATGGATGTGAGGAATCAGACTGATGACACCAAATACCTGAAGGGCCATCAGAATCATAAGAATTCCCATAAGAATTGTCCACCAGTGTCCGGCCTCATGCATCCGGTGCCCGATAAAGGACGCAACTGAGCCAAAAATCCCAAAGGTCACTGCCATTCCCGAAGCCATGGAAAGGGACAGGCACACAGCTTTTTTGCGGTCTGCCTCCACAGCCCCCACGCAGGCCAGAAGCATGGGTACCGAAGCAAGAGAGCAGGGGGTAAAAGAGGTAATGATCCCTGCCACAAGGCTCAATACAGGCGCTGCCCAGAGATTTTGCGTCATCATCTCTGTAAGCGACTTTATGATTTCAGTCATAAATAACAATCTCCCTTCTATAGAAATACAGCCATATTTTCTGTTCATTTCCTTTTAAAACTTGATTATAGCAGTGTCCTGTTGATTTTTCAAGAAAATAACTCTTGCAAAATCCAGACTTTACGGTACAATGGGAATGAGCTGCAAAAAACAGCATCCTGATAAAATGTAAAACCGTAACCGTAACGAAGAAAAGAGGTACTTTATGATTTCAGCAAATAACATCACTCTTAGGGTTGGAAAAAAAGCCCTGTTTGAAGATGTCAACATCAAATTCACAGAAGGAAACTGCTACGGTCTCATTGGCGCCAACGGTGCAGGAAAATCTACTTTTCTGAAGATCCTGTCCGGACAGCTTGAACCAACCAACGGCGACATTGTGATCACACCCGGACAGCGTCTTTCTTTCCTGCAGCAGGATCATTTTAAATATGACGCCTATCCTGTTCTGGATACAGTCATTATGGGAAATTCCAGACTGTATGAGATTATGAAAGAAAAAGAGGCCATTTACGCAAAGGAAGATTTTACAGACGAAGACGGCATCCGCGCCAGTGAACTGGAAGGCGAATTTGCAGAAATGAACGGATGGGAGGCAGAATCTGACGCCGCAACCCTTCTGAACGGTCTGGGCATTGAAACAGAATTCCATTACTCACAGATGGCCGATCTTACAGGAAGCCAGAAAGTCAAGGTACTTCTGGCTCAGGCACTTTTTGGAAACCCGGACATCCTTCTTCTGGATGAGCCTACTAACCACCTGGATCTCCCTGCTATTGAATGGCTGGAAGAATTCCTGATCAACTTTGACAATACTATCATCGTAGTTTCTCACGACCGTTATTTCCTTAATAAAGTCTGCACCCACACTGCCGACATTGACTATGGCAAAATCCAGCTTTATGCAGGAAACTATGATTTCTGGTTTGAATCCAGCCAGCTTCTTATCAAGCAGATGAAAGAGGCAAACAAAAAGAAAGAAGAAAAGATCAAGGAGCTGCAGGAATTTATTTCCCGTTTCAGCGCCAACGCATCCAAATCCAAGCAGGCGACTTCTCGTAAACGTGCCCTGGAAAAAATCCAGCTTGATGATATGCGTCCCTCAAGCCGTAAATATCCTTATATCGACTTCCGTCCAAACCGCGAGATCGGAAACGAAGTTCTTATGGTGGAAAATCTTTCCAAAACAATTGACGGAGTAAAAGTTCTGGACAACATTTCCTTTACTCTGGGCCATGATGATAAGGTAGCTTTTGTAGGCGCTAACGAGCAGGCTATCACCACCTTCTTCCGCATCCTTATGGGAGAGCTGGAACCGGATGAGGGAAATTATAAATGGGGTGTAACAACCTCCCAGGCTTATTTCCCAAAAGACAACACTCAGGAATTTGACAATGATCTTACTATCACCGACTGGCTGACCCAGTATTCTGAGATCAAGGACGCCACCTATGTCAGAGGCTTCCTGGGACGTATGCTTTTCCCGGGCGAGGATGGAGTAAAACGTGTCAAAGTTCTTTCCGGTGGCGAAAAGGTGCGCTGTCTCCTTTCCAAAATGATGATCTCCGGCGCAAATATCCTTGTTCTGGACGAGCCCACCAACCACCTGGATATGGAATCCATTACCGCTCTGAACAACGGACTGATCAAGTTCCCGGGAGTTATTCTTTTTACCTCCCATGACCACCAGTTTGTTCAGACAACAGCCAACCGTATCATGGAGATCCTCCCTGACGGAAAACTCATTGACAAGATCACAACCTACGATGAATATCTTGCCAGTGATGAAATGGCAAAGAAACGTCATGTATTTGAGATCAATGAGGAAGACGCTTCCGACAACTAAACATTGTATAAAGCCCAACAGAAATGAAAAGACGGCAGGCACCACTTACAAAGTGATGTCTGCCGTTTTTCCCTGGGTTACTTCCAGAAGGCTTCTTACCGGAACCTTCAGAGTCAGTCCGATACGTCCTCCGCTTATATAAATTTCCTCAAAATTTTCTGCTGAGGAATCAAACACTGTGGGATATGCTTTCTTCATTCCCAGCGGGCTGCAGCCGCCTCTTACATAACCTGTGATCTTCAGGATATCCTTTACATGGATCATGTCCACTGCCTTTTCCCCCACTGCCTTTGCCGCAGCTTTTCTGTCAACCTCTTTCTGGATCGGTACCACGAACACATAATAGCCCCCGCTTTTTCCTTCCATTACCAAAGTTTTAAAGGACTGCTCGTAAGGAGCGCCCACCAGATCCGCACTGTGGATCCCGTCTATAAATTCATCACATTCATAAGGAAATGCCTCATAGGAAATCTTTTTCCTTTCCAGCATCCTCATGGCGTTTGTTTTAGCCTCTTTTGCCATTTCGTCTGTCCTTTCCCGTCTTTCTCTCTGAAATTTTCTTCCACGGAAGAATACTTTCTCTGTCTTCCTCTTCCATCATTTCTCTGAGGATTTCCTCATCAAGCTCATCCTCATCAATAGGATCGTCACAAAAATCCTCATATCTGTCCGGTTGTTTCAGATCTGCATAAAACTCCCTTTCCTTCCAGCTGTCAGGATATCTATCCAGTTCGTCAGAAAATTCTTCCTGATTTTTTTGTTCCGGCCGATCTACCCGAATGGTATAGGTCTGTTTTCTTCCTGGGTTCATACTATAAGAAGGCCGTCCGTAAGAATCATCATATGCATAAGAATCAAGGGGCAGATCAAGCTCCGGATCCTTTGTCCGCCTGGGACGATACACAATGGTCTTGTCCGGATCCAGTCCATACTCATCCACAATACGGCGCTTTCTGTCTTTTTCTCCTACCTGGATATCCACCGGAGTGTGTTTTCTGGATGAGCCTCTGTTTTCTGAATAATTTCTCATCACCGGAGAATCCCTTCTGTCCGGAGCATTTCTTCTAGCATCTCGTTTTTCGTCAACTGAGGAACGTCGCCTTGTGCCCTTTTCAGCTTTCTCTTCCTGTACTCTTTTTCTTCTTACCGGAGATTCATAATACATTTCTTCTTCAACATCCGGATACAGATCATAATCCTCTTTCTCCCGGCGTTGTTTCTTCTTAGACCGCCCGGCAGAAGCTTCATATTCTTCCTCATCCTCTTCGTATCTGCTGCGGTTGGTTGCAAACTGGATCAGCATACCAAGAACAGCAAAGGCTGCGCTGAGCCCGATCCCATAAGGAAAATCCCCCAGTCCCCCGATTTTTGCCAGAGACATACCTGCCATCGCACCACCAAGGAGACTGGTTCCTACAATGATCACCTCTTTTGCCCACTTCATGGCAAGTGTTCCCAGTCCCGCTCCCGCAAGAAGGCAGATAAAAAATACCAGAGAAGTAGTCGGATGCAGAACATAAATGGCAATTCCCAGACCTAGGCCTGCTCCCAGAACAAAAATACCTACCTTATAACTTATAAATACAAGAATTGCCAACACAACACCTACTCCGACACCAACCGCAATCCGTACGGTATTGTCACTGATCTCCATAAAAAACGAGGCTCCATATCCAAGACCCGTTCCAATGACAAAAGCAAAAAGCATCATCCAGAAACGGAGAAGCCTGTATCCAAGAATACAGTTTATGACACCAAATACCAGCAGGATCCCAAACCCTATCAGCTGTATATCTGTTACTGCTGAAGCAGACCGGAACCGTTCTATCATATCCATTCCCCTCAGCAGGATATCCAGAATGCTGTTCATACTCTTTTTCCTCCTTTATGTTATATGTCAGAACATAAAATACATAGTTTTCATATTTTCCAGAAGTCCGTAATGATACCCCACAGAATCCAGCCCGTAAAGCTGGAGATAATATTCTGCTACACGATCAATATAGCTCTCCTGTATCCATTCTCTGTAAGCTTCATTATACGCTTCCTGCGTGCTGAATTTGAACCTCACCACAGCTGCCCCGTTGTCCAGACGCATCTTACAATATCTGTAAAGAGCTTCGCTGTCATAACTGTCAAAGCAGCCCTGATTCAGCACATAAAAATTTTTATCCACTGCTGTACATTCCGGTACGGAAAATTCCCGGGAAGGCGTGTAGATTTCCCGATACTCGTCCGGAAACGGGCAGAGATAATCATACAGTATTGTTTTATGCTCCGCAAATTGAACCGCATCTCCTTCCAGAAATTCCGGCTGATCTCCATTTGTTGCATCCACATAATAATACTGTCCGTCAAGCAACACAATATTCCATGCGTGTCCATCCGCACTGTCTTTTGCGCTTCCCTCCACATAAATACAGGGAACCCCCAGCCTTTCCAGGCAATACTGGACCGCCCTGGCATACCCGGCGCATACTGCCTGTTTTTTCCAGAAAACACCCGCGATATTCTGATCGTGCTCAGATGAAACATATTCTGTTGTATCAATCAGATATGTATAAACTGTTTTGACCTTTTCATAATCATCTGCATTTTCCGGTATCATTGCAGTCATTTCCTGATATCCCTGTTCCACGGCTGCCTGGATCTCCTGGATTTCTCCATCCGTATAAGTGTATCCCGGGGAAAACAGGCTGTAATCCTCTCCCGGATAAGAAGTCCTGTAAACAGCCTCCCGATTATGGATCCAGAAAAGTTCCGGATGGTCCTTCAAAACAGCATGGTATACCCTGTCAATCACCGCATCCTCCGAAGAGGTCAGATAAAATTTCTCTTTTCTCTCCCGAATCCCCTGCAGCATTTGTCTGTAGATATTTTTTTCCTGTTCTTTCAAAAGCTGAAAATAATATTCCTGATGCCCCTCATCTGTCTGCGCAATTTTCTGCTCCCGGAGTTTTTTAACCTGTTCCGGCTCCTGATCAAACACAGATCCGGCTGCATCTACTATCTGTTTCAGTCCTGTTTTTCCTTCCCGGTCACTGCCGGAGTCCTTTTTCTGCAATATACCAGACGCAATACCGGCAACGATCAGAAGCAAAAATAACAGAAAAAAGAGCTTGGGAAAACGCCTTTTTTTCATTTGTTTCTCCTTTTGAAAAATCATGCCCATGCGGATTTCATTTTTCCGCATGGGCATATGTTATGCTGCGTGTAAACAGTTGCTGTAGGATTTCTCTTTCAGATCAGTCTTCAAAAATAACCTCAACATCCTCAAATTCCTCTGATTCTGAAGGTTTCTGAGAAACAGAAACATTCTGGTCAAGAATACTCTGAAGTGTATCCGTCACCTCAGCATTACCAGTTCCCTGACTCTGTCCGGTCACTGCGGGCTGTTCTTCCTCATCCATATCTTCAAAAATAACTTCTGCATCTTCATCAGAAACAAAAATTTCATCGCTGTTTCCGCCCTGCGGCACAGAACCGGAAGCGCTGCCTGAAGCGAAATCTTCTGCTGTTCCATTCTGTTCCAATTTTTCCGGAGCCGAAACATTTGCTGTGGAAGCTCCAGCGCTGAGCATCTGAATCCGTTCTTCCTCCGTAGGATAGAAATCCGGCTGGCGGATATAACGGAAGCTTGCACCATAAGCCTCTCCAACTGTAACGCCGTTTTTGCTGGAAGAACAGTGTACAGCAATCCAGTCTCCCGCGTCTGTCTGACCGCAGATAATACCTACATGATTGTCGCTTCCTGCCTCAGGTCCATTCTGGAATACCAGATCCCCCGGCTGAGCATCTTCTTCACTGACAACATTGGCATTAAGCCACTGCTCCGATGTTCCGTCACCTATGCTGCTCTGCATTCCCTGGTTCAGATATCCATTGATCACTGACCAGGTAACAAAACCGCTGCAGTCCAGTCCATAGGCTCTTGTGCTGCCTGTACTTGGACTTCCTGCCGCATCTACCTTTTCCGCATTTCCCCAGTTTGCGTCCTTACCGATTGCTGTAGACTTACCGCCCCAGAAATAGCCCACCTCTCCAACCAGAGAGTATGCTGCCGTGATCACATTTACACGTTCCTCTGATACATCATCGCCTACACTCTGACGCACAAAACCTTTTGCATCCGTTACAACCGCACAGAGAAGTTTACAGTCTGTTTCCACATATTTTTTAAGAACACCTCTCTGTTCCTGAGGAATCCTGTTTTTCTTTATGTAGGTATTAATATGATAATTTCCATAGGAAACATGAGAAGGATTCTCCTCATCTCTCACAATTGGATTCATTTCCGCAAAAATTTCTGCCAGCCTGTTTTTGGAAGAGGAATCCATTTTAAATTCCTTAACGCCATTCTGGCTCTCTTCAAAAACATAAACAGCAAGAATATCCTGCCAGTTTCTCACCAGGAGTGAATCCGAAGAAGCCGTCAGACCATTTTCACGGGCATCGCTGGTATCTGTCAGACCATTCTTTTCTTTATATTCCTTTTCAATCTGATCCATTACAGAAGCAAAATCATCTGAAAAAGTAAGCTGATAATTATTTTTCAGACTGTCCAGATAAAATTCTCTTCCTGCATGAAGATTGGAAACCATACTGGTGTAGTATACCGGAGTTCCTGTCTTACCTGTTTCAGAGCCGTCTGAAAAATCCGTTTTGTTGTCATCCTTGTCTTCCTGTTTTTTAAGAGTTTCCATTCTCTTTTCCATTTTTACAAGAACATCATAATTTGTCACAAGCTTCTTTTCTTCTTCTGTAAACTCATCATAGATCTTGCGAAGCTCTTTGAGCTTTTTTTCATGCTTTAATGTAAGCTTTTCTCCTGAAAGCCTGTCAATTTCAGCAATAAGAGCTTTTACTGCCTGCTGATCCGCTTCCGGAGTCACAGTTGGCTGTGGTGTTACCGTAACACTTGGCTGAGGCGTTACCGTTGGTCCCGGTGTTATGGTAGGTGAAGGCTGTGGTGTCACCGTTGGACCGGGTTCCGGTGTTCCCGTTGGTTCCGGCGCCACAGTTGGCTGCGGTGCTTCTGTAGGCGCAGGTGTAACAGGCGCCTCTGTCGGTACCGGAGCTACCGTGGGTGCAGGTGTGGCAGGTGCTTCCGTAGGCGTCGGAGCTGTTTCTCCCTGTCCTGAACCGTCACCAAAATCCACTACAGTCTCCACTCCCTCATTACCGGCCATTACAGCCGCCGGACTTGACAGAACTGTACCGGAAATCAATGTAATACATAAATATTTTGTCAGATATTTGTTCTTCATTCTGGTTAATATTACTCCCTTCCAAGAACATATCTTTATTCCCCTATATAAAGGTATGCCTTCCTCAATGTCGTTTGCTTACATATGACCGTTTTCATTTTATCATACACTTTTTTCAAAATCAACCGCCGGAGCGCAGGCCCCGGCGGTTTTAGCACAAAATTCATATTTTTTTCATATTTCAAAAATACATGCCGGAGTCTTTGCCTCTTCCAGGCACAGATGGCAGACTCCCCGAAACACCTGACCGCATACATCAAGAATATATCTGATATCATCTGAAATATTTCGTTCTTTTTTCAGATATTCTGCATGTTTTTCCTGAATATACTCTGTAAGCTGTCCAAAACTTCCAAAACCGATCTCCGCAGTCTGATACCGGGCAGCCTCTCCATTTCTGATACAGCTCTTCAGCCGGTTTTTCAGTTCTTTCTCATAACTGTTATGTTCTACGAGAGAACCGGTAAAGGTTTTATTATGAGGAAAAGTAAAATAATCGGCAATGTAATGAAAAATTTCTCCCAATCTTCGCCAGAACACTCTTTCTTTGTACTGATCCATGCCTTCCTCTACCAGTTTTTTCAGTTTTTCCTGTATTTCATCAAAAGTACCAAAAAACTCATGTCTTTTTGTTACGAAAGATGGTCGGATATCCGGAAGGATATTTCCCAGGCAAAATGCCTTTCTGTGTGACTGAAGACTCTCAGAAACCGTCATCTGATCAGCCAGATATCTGGCCAGCAGTATATGTGATTTTTTCCTCATTTTTTATTCTCTCTTTCATAAAAAACAGTTTACTGCAACCACTGTCCACTATAGCAGAACCACTGGTCTTTTACAAATAAAGTTTTTATAAATTTTATAAACTGTTAGTTATCTGTATATCCGAAATTTCTGATACGCACACACCGAAAGAGCATAAAAATCCCTGCAATACTAACAGATTTCCGCCCTGTCACGGATTACAGTTCTGACAGGGTGAATAGCCCTGCTGAACCAGTTCATCCCTTGTTCCCGTGATCTCCATTTTATTCTTTTCTTTCATCTGATTTACACTGCGGCAATCCGGAAGATGAAACTTCCCTGAATTCACATTAAGAATATAAGTTGTTTCTCCTGTACTTTTCTCTGCAGCAATCTCCTGATCCGAAGCTGATAATGCTTCTCCTTTTTCTCCACTGAATTCCGGGGTTTCCTGTACAGAAATTCCCTCTTCTTCCTCCCAGCTGTCTCCGGTCCTGTAGTCAATCCCAACTCCCGGCTGAACATTATAGCAATATACATTAAAAAGGACTCCCTGGCCTTCATCCTCTACAGACTGTGCTTCCATCTGAACCCCCGAAGCCACCAGGTCATCTCCATTATATAAAGGTGTCACTCTGTAAAGCACATGGTTCCCGGTTTCACGGATATAATCTGCAGTCATATCCTCAAAAGGCAGCATTCCCTCTACATTCATATATCTGGTCCCAGTGATCAGGTTTTCTTCATTGGCATTTTCTGCAGTAAGCTGATAACCGATCAAATGACATCTGTTATACAGATATTTCCCGTCTACACAATCATATTTTCGGGTATGCCAGCCGGATGGGCGAACCTGCCCGATTTTCCCTCTCTCCTCTACCGGCATCAGTTCCTGTCCTATATTTGCAAAGGCTGTTCCGCATCTTCCCAGCGAATCCAGTTCGCTGTAGCTTTCAAATGAATCCAAAGACAGCTCTTCTTCTGTAAACTCCGGAACATTATCATTAAGCACTGTATAGGGGCTTCCTGTATAAGAAGGAATAGAAGCCAGATCTGCTGCTCCGTAAACCACTTCCGGCATCCACGGATTTCCTGCTGCGCTTCCTGCCAGCAGTCCCACCGATAGCATGGTCGAAATCAGAAATTTCTTTAATTTTTTCATCATAACCGCTCCCTTATGTATGATTTTCGCAGTTTTTGCCATTTCACGACAAAATCCCTGTAAAAATCCTATCACAGAAGCCGCCATTTTTCAATAATTCTGTAACTGTAAAAAACTCAGGAACCATAAAACGGCTCCTGAGCTTTTTGTTATATATTTTTGAAATCCGGAGTTCCCATAAGGTCATAGGGAGTACTCTGATACACGTAATAATTCAGCCAGTTTGTGTACAAATTGTTTGCATGAGCCCGCCACATAAGCAGAGGCTTATTCGCAGAATCGTTATCCCTGTAATAATTACGCGGAAGCTCAATGGGAAGTCCCTTATCGGTATCCCGCTTATATTCTCCGTCCAGAGTAATGCGATCATACTCCGGATGCCCCATAACAAATATTCTCCGACCGTCCTCAGCCATTGCAAGAAAGAGTCCCGCTTCTTCTGATTCGGCCAGAACTGTAATCTCTTTACACGCACGGATATCTTCCATGGGAACTTCGGTATGTCTGGAATGAGGCGCCAGAAACATATCGTCGAAACCTCTTACAAGAGGGATCTTGCGGTTCAGAACCTTGTGCCAGAAAAGACCAAACATTTTCTGGTCGAGTTTTTTCTTCTGAAGGCCATAAAAATGATAAAGACTTGCCTGAGCGGCCCAGCAGAGAAAAATGGTGGAAGTGACATGGGTTTCTGTCCAGTCCATGATTTCTGTAAGTTCGTTCCAGTAATCTACTTCTTCGAATGCCATCTGTTCCACCGGGGCGCCGGTGATGATCATACCGTCAAAGCGCTGCTCTTTCAGTTCGGAAAAGGTCTGGTAAAACTTATTCAGATGGCTGAGGGATGTGTTTTTTGCCACGTGGCTTTCCACAGCCATAAATGTTACGTCTACCTGAAGAGGGGTATTGGAAAGAGAGCGGAGAAGCTGAAGCTCAGTTTCCTCTTTTAAGGGCATCAGATTCAGAATTAAAATCTGAATGGGCCGGATATCCTGATGGACTGCCCGCGTTTCATCCATAACAAAAATATTTTCTTTTTCCAGAATTTCTTTTACGGGAAGTTCTCCCTGTATTTTAATCGGCATTTAATGATCCTCCTTGCCTTTTATTTATTCTGTCTGAAAATCTCCTTTTGTAAGGTCCAGAAAATCTTCCTCGGACAGAATGGGAATTCCAAGCTCTTTTGCCTTTTTATTTTTTGATGAACCGGATGTCTTGTCATTATTGATCAGATAGTTTGTCTTTTTTGTAACAGAACCGGTTACTTTTCCGCCAAGAGATTCGATGAGAGCTTTGGCCTCGTTTCTGTTGGAAAAATGCTCCAGACTGCCTGTGATCACAAAAGTCATTCCTTCAAAAGTCTGGCCTCTGGGAGCCTCTTCTTTTTCAATATTAAGATGTCCGATCAGATGATCCAGTTTTTTGTTGTTGTCTTTGCTCTGAAAATAGGAAACAAGATTCCCGGCAATTACAGGGCCGATGCCGTCAATGGCGCTGACTTCATCCAAATCTGCATGGCGGATGGCTTCCAGGTCATAATCAAAATGTCGACAGATCACTTTTGCGTTGGCAAGACCGATATTGGCAATTCCAAGGCTGTAAATAACTTTTGCAAGAGTAGTGGTTTTTGCTTTTTCCAGGCTTTCTGTAAGATTGTGAAAAGATTTTTCTCCAAAGCCGTCCATATTTACAATTTCTTCTTTGTATTTTTCAATCTCAAAAATATCCCCGAAATCGTGGATAAATCCTCTGGCAATAAATTTTTCCAGGGTTGCCTCGGAGAGACCGTCAATATTCATGGCATCTCTGCTTACAAAAAGGGTGAATGCCTTGATTTTTTTTGCGGTGCAGTCGGGATTTGTGCAGTACAGAGCTTCTACATCGTTTTCTTTTATGATCCGGGCTTCTTTACCACACACCGGGCAGGTGTCCGGAATTTCCAGACGGCTGCTGCGGGTAAGGTTTTCTGCAATCTGAGGAATGATCATGTTAGCTTTATATACCTGGATCGTATCACCGATACCAAGCTCCAGTTCACGTAGAATACTTACATTATGAACACTGGCGCGGCTTACTGTAGTTCCTTCCAGCTCTACGGGATCAAATATTGCAACAGGATTGATAAGACCGGTTCTGGAAGGGCTCCATTCAATTTCTTTTATGGTTGTTTCCCGGATTTCGTCTGCCCATTTAAAAGCAAAAGCGTTTCTTGGAAATTTTGATGTGGAACCCAGAGAATCTCCATAGGCGATATTATCATAAAGTGCTACCAGACCGTCAGAAGGAAAATCATTTTTTGTAATAGCGGATGAAAAATAATCCATTGCTTCGTCCAGCGTTTCCCCTGTGACAACCCGGTATTCTACTGTTTCAAACCCCTGGCTTTTCAGCCATTCCATCTGATATTCTCTGGAATTGTGCATGTCCACATCCTGAGCAGACACAAGTGAAAATGCATAAAAGCGTACGTTGCGCTGGGCAGTGATCTGATTATTCAGCTGACGGACAGAACCGCTGCAGAGGTTTCTTGGATTTTTGTATTTTGCATCCACATCTTCAATCGAGTCATTGATCCGCTCAAAATCAGAATACGTGATGATTGCTTCTCCCCGGAGTACCATACGACCCTGAAAAGCAATTTTGAGAGGAATGTTACGGAATACTTTTGCGTTGTTTGTAATGACTTCTCCAACTACCCCGTTTCCTCTGGTTACAGCTTTCTGAAGAGCACCGTTTTCATAGGTGAGTACAATAGTAAGTCCATCCATTTTCCAGGACAGAAGGGTTTTATGGCTTCCGATAAATTCCCGGAGAGCCTCTCTGTCTTTTGTTTTATCCAGAGAAAGCATGGAGGTTTCATGAGTTTCTTTTGGAAGAAAATCAACTGCTTCATACCCTACGTTTACTGTGGGGCTGTCGGCAAGAACGATTCCTGTTTCCTGCTCCATCTTTATCAGCTGGTCGTACAGATCGTCGTACTCTCTGTTGTCCATGATATCCCGGTCTTCCTGATAATAGGCTTTTGCCGCTTTGTTTAATTTTTTTACCAGCTCTTTCATCTGCTGCAGGGTTGTTTCCATAATGACCTCCTATAATCGTTTCATTTGATGAATTCTTTAGCATTTGTGTCAGTTCCTGCCATTCTTCCGGCCGGATTTCTCTGAATTCTCCCGGTTTCAGTCCATCAAGAGTAAGGTTCATGATCCTTACCCGTTTCAGTGTTCGGACTTTGTAGCCGAAATAAGCGCACATTCTTCTGATCTGTCTGTTTAATCCCTGGGTGAGAACAATACGGAAACTGTATTTTCCTGTTTTTTCAACCATACATTTTCGGGTAACCGTATCCAGAATAGGAACGCCCTCTGACATCTGTCGGATAAACTGAGCCGTAACCTCCCGATCTACCGTAACCAGATATTCTTTTTCATGAAAGTTTCCTGCCCGCATAATGCGGTTAACAAGATCGCCCTGATTGGTCAGGAGAAGAAGTCCCTGGGAATCTTTATCCAGTCTGCCTACAGGGTAGACTCTTATAGGATAATGAAGATACTCCGTTACCGTTGTTTCCTGGCGCTGTTTTTTTGTGCTGCACACAATTCCCTCTGGCTTGTAAAAAAGAAGGAGAACCTGTTTTTTTTCTACTGCGACAGGTTTTCCGTCCAGAAAAACCCGGGCATCAGCAGGGATTTTTTCTCCTGTGGAAATGACTTTCCCGTTGACAGTGATCCTTCCGGCATCTGTGTACTGATCTGCCTCCCGTCTGGAGCAGATTCCTGCGCTGCTCAGGTATTTATTAATTCTGATGTTTTCTGTAATTGTTTTTTTGTCCATTGTTTCATTATATTATCTTTCTGATTTATTATCAACAATCAAATAGATGCCAGGGTTGTATTTTTTTGTCGCATATTGTATGATAGGAACAGACAGCATAAAAAGAAGAGGAGGAAATCATATGCCGGGTCGCAACAGGCGGACAAATCTTTTGCTGCTTCTGGTTATGATTCTTATCTGCATAAGCTGTGCTTTTCTGTTTCGTCAGTCAACTGCATATCCTTCAAAGGTGGAAGGCGGAACTGTCCGGTTGTTTGTTTCCCAGGATACCGAAAAAGCAGAAACAGATGACAGCAGCAGTAAAACAGACGTTCCTGAATCTGAGGAAAAGGTTTCACCTGCAGCAGTTCCGACAGTTACACCAGTACCGTTTGAAGTTTCGCCGGAAGCAGAAAAAGGTGTATGGACTTCCAGCGGAAGCAACTGGATGTTTATGGTAGACGGACAGGCACATACAGGCTGGCTTACAGATACAGATGGAAAACGCTATTTTTTTGACGACAGCGGGATTATGAAAACCGGATGGGTGGATGACGGCGGCAAACGCTATTTTATGGATCTGGATGGTATTATGCAGACCGGATTTATTACCACAGAGGGAAAAAGTTATGAACTTCTGGCCGACGGATCCCTGAAAGGATACAAAGCCCCTGAAAAGAAAAAAGACAATAAAAAAGCGTCGGAGCAGACAAAAGCACCGAAAAAAGAAGCCTCCCAAAAAGAGGCTTCCGACTCGCAAAAGAAAGAAACACAAAAGAAAAAATATATCGCCCTGACTTTTGACGATGGACCCAGTTCGTTTACTGACCGGCTTCTGGACTGCCTTGAGGTCAATAACGCCAAGGCCACTTTTTTTATGGTGGGAAAGGAAATTGAATATTTTTCCGATCAGGTGAAAAGGATGGATGCGCTGGGATGCGAGTTGGGAAATCATACATATTCTCATGCAGACCTTACCACACTGGCGCCAGAGGATATGTCAGCTGAGATCGCAGGAGTGGATAATCTTTTGACAGAGCTTACCGGTCATGGAGCTACGGTGGTTCGTCCGCCATATGGTTCCGTCAATTCCTCTGTAAAAGAAACTGTGGGAACTCCTATGATTCTGTGGTCTATTGATACGCTGGACTGGGAGAATCAGAATCCTCAGCAGATTGTGGATACCACACTTTCTCAGGTGGAGGACGGCTCCATTGTTCTGATGCACGATATTTTCAGCACCACTGTGGATGCGGCGGAAATTCTGATTCCTGAATTAAAAAAACAGGGCTATGAAATGGTAACGGTTCATGAACTGGCAAAAAGAAACAGGATCCAGTTAAATGCAGGGACTACATACAGTGATCTGAAAAAGAAATCTTGAAGCACGGAAAAAGAACCTCTTTTTTCGTGTTTCCTATTTCTTCAGAACAATGCCCGGAAATTTGCCTAATTGTGTATGGAAAAGAAAAATCTTTACTTTTATGAATTAATATGATATTATATACTCCGATGATATGTATTTGCGGATATAATTCTGCAGTATATCAGTTTATATGCACCTGTAGCTCAGTGGATAGAGCAGTGGTTTCCGGTACCATGTGCGGGGGTTCGATTCCCTTCAGGTGTGTTTGCGCGGAACTGGGGATGTTCCGGCGCGTTGTAATTTAAGGAGGACAAGAACTTGGAGAATTTCAGGGAATGGTTATCAGATAACCTCCGCTATTTTATGCTTGGCGGTGCTATTCTGGTAATCGTAGCTGTTTTGTTCTTTGGTGTACGTGCCTGTGTCGGAAGCGGGAAGGGTGCTTCTGATAAAGAACAGCAAACAGCTCAGGACAACAGCCAGGGAAATGATCCTTCTTCTCCGGAAGATGATGGGGAGACAAACGACGGAAATAAAGAAGAAGACATGAATCCCTTGGAAAAAGGTGATGCAGATATTACTGCATTCATGCAGAGCTATTACAGGGCTTTAGGGGAAAGAGATATTGCAACGTTAAAAACTCTGGTCAGTGATCTTACTTCAGCAGATGAGAGCAGGATTACGAATGCCAAGGATTATATTGAAGCTTATGAACCGGGCAGTGTCTATACGAAAAAGGGGTTGGATGATAATTCTTATGTAGTATATACCTGTTACAGCTATATTTGCAGTGGAATTGACACACCGGTACCTTCACTGGGGTATGCCTATGTTGTAAAAGACAGTGACGGGAAGTATAAAATTCTGGGTGCGGCAGATCAGAATAAAACAGTTTCTTCTTATATGGAAGATCTTTTGAAAGACGAGGATGTACAGAAGCTAAAAGCAGAGGTACAGACTGAATATGATGCGGTACAGCAGAAAGACGAAAGTCTTGCAGCATTCCTGAATGGACTGGGCGAGGATGCGGCAGCTGCAGACCCACAGAATGACAGTGTCATGACAGTTACAGAGGGATGTAATGTCAGGGCGGAATCCAGTGATGAGTCAGAGATTATTGGTGGTCTGGACGAGGGAACTCAGGTTGAAAAAACAGGCCAGGAAGGCGACTGGATCCAGATTGATTATGAAGGCCAGACTGGATATGTGTACGGTGGTCTTTTAGAGTAAAACTTTAAGGCAAAAAACAGGGTACGGATATTTTCCGTACCCTGTTTTTTGGTTTTTATCTCCAGTCCCATCGGTCGAGAATCGGATTTCTTACAGCGTCTGCTGATTCTCCCAGCCGGTACAGAGCATAGCTTCCGGCTGTTCCCACCTCCCGGTATCCATATAATTCAAGTTCACTTTTCTGCTGCTCATTCGGAATTTTTACAACCAGATAATTACAGGAAAGTCTTTTTCCGGAAGATGCAATATTACGGTAATTAAATACCGGCGCATTGATCTCCAGATAAAGCTGTCTCACTCCTTCACCGGTACCACCGCGTCCCTCTCTATTAAACAGCATATAAATGGACGGATCATACACACGGACGTATGGACCAATATAATTATCTGCTGCCAGAAGAAATTCTGCATCTCCGGCATCCTGTTTTACCATCTCACAGATGGCTGCCACCTCATCGGGTACCTGCTGATAATTGTGGACCAGTTTATAATTTCCCGCCTGACAGATGCCCTTTCCGCATAGCGCCACTACTACTGCTGCTACTGCTACAAGGATAAACTGAATCACTCCTTCTCTTTCCTTCAAAAACTCTGTCATAGCCACTGCAATAACAGGAGCCACAGGAAGAAGCCAGAGAACCCGCCAATATACAAGAGAGCCTATGCATTTCTGGATGATCTTGGCCGTGGGCGGGCAGAAAAACAGAACCAAAACCAGAAAAAGATAAAGTAAAAGATATTTTGTACTTTTCTTCTTTCTCCGGAAGATCACAAGAAAAAGAACAGATGCCAGAAGCAGCCACGGCATCAGGCTGTCGCCCCAGTAGCTCTGCCAGAAATTTACTGACTGTTTTAATATTTCTTTCATCTTCATCCCCCTGTCAGCCCATCAAAATATACACGATTCCCAGCATAATAGAAGGCAGACAGCATAAAAATCCCACACAAATCCGCTTCCAGTCTTTTCTGAGAATCAAGGAAACAATAAAAAAGCAGCCTGTCAGAAGAGGCGCAAGTATCACTCCCATAGAAGACAAAAGACAGCAGCTCACATTGGCAAGCACTAGCAGGATCCAGGATATTTCCTGCTTTTTTTCAAGAAAAAAAGATATGCACAGACAAAGCAGATATGGCAGAAGCACAGAAGCCAAAACTGCTTTTCCCTGCCAGATACGGACCATCTGAAAATTTCCTGCGTTGTAAACAGAATAACCGGCAAAGCTGCAGATACATACTGACAGAAAAAGATAGATTCCCTGTGCTTTCTTTTCTCCGGGAAACCATTTTTTTGCCAGGGTAGCCTGAACCATATATGCCATTGAAAGAAAAACTGCCGGGAATACCATATGCGCCATAACCGCAGGATGAAGCCTGCCGCTCAGCTGGCTTACCACCGCCAGAAAAACAGGAAATGGCGAAAGCACATATCGTCTTGGCAGCGTCCTGTATGCCGTTCCCGTATAGGGATCCACCTCAAAAATAGTATCCGTATAAACGTCTGTTGTAGCAGTTGCCACATAAAAGCAGTCGTCAGCATCCATATGAGCCATCAGTGAACACACTGCTATCTGAAGGAGAATGAGTAATACCGCAATACAGAAATAAAAGGACGGACGTTTTTTTTCTTTCCATGCAGACAGAAAAATATCTTTTCTTTTTCCAAGCACAAAAATCCCCAAAACAGCCAGCGCTATTCCAATGCCTCCCCAGACAGCAGTCAGCACATGGAGAGGCATTTTCAAAACTGTCATTGGCAGAGTAAGGATTTCCATTACGGTAAAAAGCACCAGATATCCGTTCAGAAATATTTCTGAAAACCCGGACTGTTTTTTTCCTGTAAACGGAATTCCGGCAGCGGCCGGTACAAAAACCAGCCAGAATCCTGCCAGAATCAGTTTGAACATCATTCCCATATTATTTCCCCAGCTCTTTCTGAAGAATTCCCATTGCAACTTTTTCTGGTGTGATCGGAAGCTCACGTACCCTGACGCCTGTAGCATTGTATACTGCTGCTGCAATTGCAGGACAAGGAGTGTCGATTACCAGCTCGCCTACAGATTTTGCTCCGAAAGGACCGGTAGGCTCATAACTTCCACAGATCTCCACCTGGATATTTCCAATATCAAGCCGGGAAGGGATCTTGTACTGCATAAAGGAATTATTTCGTACAGCGCCTTTTTCATTATACTGAATATCCTCATAGAGAGCCATTCCGATTCCCTGTACGATTCCACCTTCGGTCTGTACCCGCACCAGATTTGGATTGATGGGTGTTCCGCAGTCCACTACTGCCACATAATCGATCACCTTTGTACTTCCGGTTTCTTTATCTACTTCCACTTCTGCCATTCCTACCATGAAAGGCGGCGGAGACACTGGTGAAGAATAAGTTCTTGTTACCTGCAGCTCCTGAGAATTTCCACAGGTTCCCTGAATCGCAATATCTTTCAGAGAAACCTTATGTTCTTCATCTGTAAATACAAATTCTCCATCAAAATTTACTTCCTCAGGATCTGCCTGCAGCATTTTTGCTCCAAGAGTACAGATTTTACCGCGAAGCTCCTGACATGACTGCACTACTGCCATTCCGGTGGTATAAGTTGTGGCCGAAGCGTAGGAACCGGAATCATATGGGGAAATATCTGTATCTACCCCAAATACAACAATATTATCTATCGAGGTTTCCATGCAGTCAGCCGCCATCTGAGCAAGTATCGTATCACAGCCTGTACCCATATCTGCACAGCCAAGTCCCAGAGTATAAGAACCATCCTCATTCAGCTTCATATCTGCGCCGCCCACATCAATTCCCGCAATAGAGGATCCCTGCATTGCCATAGCAACGCCTACTCCACGAACTTTACCGTTTCCAAGATCTTTACATGGATATTTTTCATCCCAGCCCATCATTTCTTTTGCCCGCTCCATACACTGATCCATGGTACAGCTTTCTGCTATGTCACAGTCACCATATGCAGGAAGCGGTTCTCCCTGAATAGGCATGTTCAGCTCACGGATCTCTACCGGGTCCATTCCTATAATCTCAGCCAGCTCGTTCACTGCTGATTCAACCGCATAAATCCCCTGAGTTGCTCCATATCCACGGTACGCCCCTGCCGCCTGTACGTTGGTATAAACAACGTCATAAGCAAAACGATATGCCTCTGTATGACGATAAAGGGCAATAGATTTATGACCGCTTAATCCAACCGTTGTAGGACTGTGTTCTCCGTATGCGCCTGCATTAGAAAGAGTATAAACATCAATAGCGCGGACAATTCCGTTTTCATCTGCGCCTGCTCTTACGCGGATTTCCATCTCATGACGGGGAGATGAGCAGATCTGTGATTCATAACGGGAGTAAATAATCTTTGACGGACGACCTGTCATCCATGTTACAAATGCAGGATAGATTTCACACACAGAACTCTGTTTTGCGCCAAAACCGCCTCCGATCCTGGGCTTGATCACACGAATCTTTGAGGAAGGAATATCCAGAGCATTTCCCAGAATTCTTCTTACATGAAAAGGAATCTGTGTGGAGGATACTACATTCAGCCTACCGAAATGATCCATATAGCAATATGTCCGGAAAGTTTCCATCATTGCCTGCTGATTTGCTTTTGTATGATAGGTCCGATCCACGGTATATTTACATTCACCGAGGATTTTATCCACATCACCGGATTCTTCCAGACCTGAAGCACAGAGATTTCTCTTATTGTCTGCTCCTACTGGTATTTTTGCCTCCCAGTCTTCCTCCGGATGTACCAGAATATCTGCGTCTTTGGCTTTGTGCATATCAAGAACAGGCTCGTCTACCTGATATTTTACCTTGATCCGTTTCAGAGCCTTATCTACCGCTTCCTCTGTTTCGCCTGCTACGATCGCCACAGCATCACCAACAAATCTCAGTCTGCGGTCAAGAATATAATGATCATACGGACTCAGTTCCGGGTATGTCTGTCCGGCAAGAGTAAAACGCTTTTGCGGAACATCTTTATATGTATAAACAGCGGCAATTCCACTTACCTGACGGGCAGTTCCTGTTTTGATCTCCTCAATCCAGGCATTTGCATGAGGGCTGCGCAAAACTTTGACGATCAGACAGTCTTTCGGAGCCAGATCATCTGTGTACACGGGCTTTCCGGTTACAAGCGCCATGGCGTCTTTTTTTCTTACCGCCCTGCTGACATAGCTCATTCTTCTGCCTCCTTATTCTGTGACTTTTTATGTTCAAGATACTTAAGAATACTTCTTGTCTGTCCCACAAAACCGGAGCATCTGCAGAGATTTCCGGCAAGATACTCTTTCACATCCTCTTCTGAAGGATCCTCAAGCTCCTTTTCCATTGCAAAAACATTCATGATAAATCCCGGATTGCAGAATCCGCACTGCTCAGCACCTTCATCTGCAAGAAATGCGCCAAATTCTTCCGCTTCCTTCTGCATTCCCTCCATGGTCACGATCTTCTTTCCTTCCGCTCTCAACGCCAGCATACTGCAGGAAAGTACAGGTTTTTCATCCATCAGCACAGTACATAACCCACAGTTTGCTGTCTCACAGCCTCTCTTTACACTGTAACAGCCTTTGTCTCTCAGAAAGTCCAGCAGCAATGTGTCCGGCTCAACCTCGTCGTGACGGTAAACTCCATTCAGCCAAAAACTCAGCTTCATATTTTTATCCCTCCTACTGTTTCCCATGCCCGTCTTGTGAGTACCTGCGTAAGAAGCTTTCTGTATTCTTCAGAAGCTCTCATATTTGTTCCCACCGGCACATGCTCTGCGGCATAGCAGGCAAAATCCTGTACTGCCTTTGACTTCTGTTTTCTGGTCATTTCACCAAATCCATTCAGAATCCCCTCCGCATCCTCAACGATCATAGCCCGTCCCGGTCTTGCCCCGATCACAGTTCTCGGCATATCTCCGATCAAAGAAGCCGCACAGGTCAGAACCGGAAAATCTGTTTCAGAGTTTCTCTGGCTTAAATATGCCACTTTAAGCGGTGTTTTTTTTACAATCACAGACTGAAGAATATCCCTGTCCTTTTTCTGTGTTACAAATTCTGTAAGCGGAATCCTTCCTGCCTGATACATATCTACCCAAGTATCCATTGCAAGAAACATAGTTAACACATCAGAAAATCCATATCTTCCGAAAATGCTGCCTCCAACTGTGGCGCAGTTCCGAAACTGCACGCCCACGATATGACGCAGGCTCTCCCTGACCGCCCCTCCTGTAAATTCATTCAAGGCTGCATTTGTTTCCAGATCATGAAGGGTTGTCATACATCCGATCACAAATTCATCTTCCAGTTCCTGAACAGTGTCCAGCCCCAGACCAGACAGATCAATTGCCGTGGAAACGTTTCGGGTTCCCATTTTCAGCCATACCATACCACCAAGCACGCAGGCTGATTTTTTCTGATTCAGCTCATAAGCTTCTGCAATACTATTTACTCTTTCATAGCTTTTAATCTTTAGCATATGAATTTCCTTTCTTATTATAAAGTATATCTGCTGCAAAAACAAAAAAATGTTGATGCCCTTCTTTCTGTGAACAGTAATAATGGGCATACTTATTTTAAGTTTAACAGGTGTATTCCAAAAAATCCAGTAAAAATTTCAGTTTCCTTCACTATGTTTTTATAAGTTGGCAAGCAAAAGGAGCGATGCATGGAAGTGATAATTTTATAAAAATAAGTTGTCATGGTTTTATTTTGGGAATTATTGCTTCATGTCTGAAAACAGGAATCGCTTTACTTATATTTGAATACTTTAATGGAAATGCAAAATATAATGCAATATAGCAAAACTTTTACTATGTTAAGTATGATTGTGGTTGTAATATTTTTTATAGGATTATAGTTTATATTAAAAAAAGTAGTAATGAATGTAATCATAATTCATAAATACTTTATAGCTACATATAAAAACGATATGGTGTTGTCAATATATTTCATACCTATGCACACTAAGCAGTCAGTCTTAAGATTGACTGCTAAAAAGACATCATTTAAGTGTAATGATGTCCTTTAGCGGTTATTTTATAGTCATATCAAGATTCATTCGTGGTAAAATATGTGTTTTTCTATACATCTAAGCACTTAAAAGCGAAGTACTTATAAAGACAATGGAAAATCAGATATAAAATTTATGTGTAGTTCCATATGTTCTATCGGTTATTTATAGCCGTCACAAGAGCGTCAACAGAAGCGTGGATAATATCCGAATTTACACCGGCTCCCCAGGAAAGGCTGCCGTCCGGTTTCTGAATTCCCACATATGCAATAGCTTTGGAACTGGAGCTCTGCTCCAACGCATGCTCCTGATACGTAACAAGATTAAACTTAAGCTCATATGCCTTTTTCAGAGCATTGCTAACTGCATTCAGTCGTCCGTTTCCGGAAGCTTCTGTGGTAATTTTTCTTCCATTAAAGCTGGAAGTTACCTGAGCAACAAAACCTCCGTCTTTTTGCCGGAAATGGACCTCATCCACACGATACGGCTCCACTACATTTTCAAAAGTCTTTTTAAAGAGACTGAAAATTTCTTCCGGATGCAGTTCTTTATGACTGTGGTCAGAAACAGCTTTGGCAGCATATCCCATTGCCTCCCGCATTTTTGCCGGAAGGTTCAGACCATACTGCGTTTCCAGAATATAACCTACACCGCCTTTTCCGGACTGGCTGTTAATGCGTATCACATCTGCATCATAATTTCTTCCTACATCTGTAGGATCAATAGGAAGATAAGGAACCGTCCAGTGACCCGGATCTTTTTTCTCTCTCCAGTGCATTCCCTTGGCGATAGCATCCTGATGAGATCCCGAAAAAGCAGCAAACACAAGCGCTCCACTGTACGGGCTTCTTTCATCCACTTTCATTCCTGTGCATTTTTCATAAATCTCACAGATACCCGGCATATCAGAAAAATCAAGTCCCGGATCTACCCCCTGAGAATACATGTTCATTGCAAGAGTTACAATATCTACGTTGCCTGTACGTTCTCCGTTTCCAAACAGAGTTCCCTCCACTCTGTCAGCCCCTGCCAGAAGTCCCATCTCTGCATCAGCCACGCCGCAGCCTCTGTCATTATGGGGATGTTGGGAAAGAATCACATGTTCCCGGTATTTCATATGAGTGCTCATGTATTCAATCTGGCTTGCATACACATGAGGCATGGAAAGCTGTACGGTTACCGGAAGATTGATAATACATTTATTTTCTGCTGTTGGTTTCCATATATCCAGAACTGCATTGCAGACTTCAAGAGCATATTCCGGCTCTGTACCCGTAAAACTTTCCGGACTGTACTCAAACTGGAAATTGCCTTCTGTTTCTTTAGCCAGCTCTTTTAAAAGCTGTGCACCCTCTACCGCAATACGGATAATCTCCTCTTTTGACTTTTTAAATACCTGTTCTCTCTGCGCCACAGAAGTGGAATTATACACATGGATGATTGCTTTTGGTGCTCCTTTGACAGCCTCAAAAGTTTTTCGGATAATGTGCTCTCTTGCCTGAGTCAGAACCTGGATCGTTACATCCTCAGGAATCAGCTTCTGCTCTATCAGAGTTCTGAGAAATGTGTATTCCGTATCAGAAGCTGCCGGAAAACCAACCTCTATTTCCTTAAAACCAATTTTTACAAGAAGCTTAAAAAACTCTATTTTCTGCTCCAGACTCATAGGGATTACAAGAGCCTGATTTCCGTCGCGAAGATCCACACTGCACCAAGACGGAGCTTTTTCCACGTATTCTTTTTGCGCCCACTTTGTGCACTTTTCCGGTGGCATATGGTACTGCCTCTGATATTTTTTTACGTTTTCCATTCTTATTCCCTCCATTTTCGTATCATATTTTTTATGTAAGGCTTCTCTTTGCAGAAAGAACCGATTTTTATTCGCCTTTCAACTTTATTTCTTAACAAAATTTCCCTTCACATACAGTTCTATATCCGATTATCTTCTACAAAAATAAAACAAAAGCATAATGCAATTTTTTCTCAGGCTGTTCCATTCATGTTTTTCAAATGTTTCTGCCAGTATGCAAAACAATACTATTTTACAGAAAACAATATAAATTGTTTATGTATAAAACAAAAAATCTCTCATCTCTACATTTCTGTAAGAGACGAAAGATTCTACTTCCGCGGTACCACTCTTCTTTATGAACAGTTTCATACACTCACAGGATACGGAATCTTCTCTGTGCATCTTTCTATAGAAAATCCTTATATCCCTTCCATATAACGGTGGATTCCGTCTACGCCTACTAATCACTGACTTTTGGGCAGATACTCCAAGGTGAGTTCCATGATTTCCTTCCACTGTCTTCCACCATCCGACAGTTCTCTGTGCTCCGGTTCTCATGTACTATTCCTTATCAACGCATTTACGTATTAAATTGTTATGATGGGTATAGACTAACACATACAATATAATCCTGTCAAGAAAAATCAGAGATTTTTCTATCTCTGATTGCTTTTATGCTGCTATTCACACAATATTATTCTATAAGATATTTTGGCGTTTATATACCAAAGTTCCAAAACACATAAGATAAAATGCCAGCTCTGAAAATGATTTGAAATACATTTTAATCCAGTTAATGCAAGCAATTATTGGTATAAAAAAAGATTCCCGGAACTTCGGAAATCTTTTACTCTTAAATATGAATCGGGGCAACAGGATTTGAACCTGCGACCTCGCGGCCCCCAGCCGCGCGCGCTACCAAGCTACGCCATACCCCGGTATTTGGTATTATACCAAACTGTATATGTTTTTGCAACAATTTTTACAAATTTTTTCGTTATTCATTATAAAAATACCTGCAAAAATAAATGCTACTTCCGCTTCTTTATCCGGATTTCGTTTTTTCCTCTGTGCGGGACAGGGCATCGAAACAACACCTCAGCCCCGCCCTTTTATCTAATAATAAAAATTATTTTAACTTTGTGATTTTATAACGGGAAGTGTATTCTCTACCAGACTGTTATGAGAATATCCGTCATAGCGTTTTTTTCGATTATAAAAGGTTATAGAAGCTTTCCGGTGATCTTTATCAAGACCAATAGTTCCATATGCAATATCCATCGGATCTACCCCATATGCAGGTTCTTTTCCCTTTATAATTTTCACATTAGAGGTATTTGCCTGAGCTTTTTTCAGATAGTAACGAAGCACCGGCTTTTCATAAACCTGATAGGTTCCCAAGGGAATGTTGGAAAGGGTTACTTCCAAAAGCGCATAGCCATTTCCATCTACCTGATATGCATCCCGCATAAAAACAACACAATCTTCATATTTTCTTTTATTTCCCCGAAGATCTGTGCCCTCAATCACAAAAGAAAACGTAGGATTTCCATGCGCCCAGGTAATTTCTGATTCAAGAATCTTTTTAATAATTGTAATCTGTCCTGCTGGAAGCTGAACAGGTTCATTTTTTGCTTCCAATTCCAGGATCTGTCCGTCTTCTGTCAGGTGGATCTCTTTTTCCCACTTGCCCTGATAGCCCTGTGGAGATTTAGTTTCTTTTATCATAAATTTACCCTGATTTTCATCTGTAAGTTCCAGCTCAGAGCAGGTATAATACTGTTCTTTTTCCTCATAGTTAAAGAGAACTGCTTTTTCTTCATACCTTCCAGTATTCCTGTTCCATGCATATGCCTGAAATTCCGCGCCTTCCAGTTTTTCTCCTGTAATGGCATCTTTTTTTCTGATATGTACGGTTCCGTATTTTTTGGGGATTGGTTCATTTTTTACAGAAAACTGTAGCTGTACGTCCTGCTGCATAAGATTAATTTCCTGACTCCATTCTCCCTGATACCCCTCTGGATTCTTTGTTTCTTCTATTCGGAATTTCCCCTGATTACTGTCTGTAATCTTCAGGATACCGCTCTTATAAATTTCCCTTTTCTCATCATATATCAGTGCTGCTCCTTCTTTGTGATAATTTTTTTGTTCATTATTCCATTCATAAATAACGAACTCCGCGCCTTTCAGCAAACCGCCTGTCTCCGAATCCATTTTACGGATTTCCACTATATGCTCTTTAAGAGGCTGATTGGTTACACGATAAGTAAATGTTTTATCAGTACCCGGTTCTGTAAGCACCAGTTCCTGACTCCACCTTCCTGTGTATCCCGGAGGATTTTTTGTTTCCTCTACCTTAAACTTTCCCTGATTTATTTCCGTATAAATAAAGATATCTGAAACATATTTTTTCTGTTCTTCATCGTATTTTAAAAGTTTTCCGTTTTCATAGGTTCCTGAATTTTTATTCCAGGTAAATAAAGTAAATTCTGCTCCATCAAGAGGAATTTCTGTTCCGTCAGCCACTTTTTCAACAGCCACTTTTCCCTTTATATCCGGATCATCTTTTACCGCCACTGTAACTCGTTTTCCTGAAGAAACCGTACAGGATGAAGCAGCAACTGTAATCAGATATCCGGGAGCCGCTGTTTTTTCTTTCACATAGTATTTTCCCGGAACAAGACTGTCAAAAAAGATTTCTCCTTTCTCATTTGTAGTTCCCTCTGCAACCTTTTCATCCTTTGCATAAATGCGTATTCCTCCACTGTACAAATTCTGTCCTGCATACAGAGAATACACTGCATTAGCTACCGGATGACCAGTCTGAGAGCTTGTTTTCTTAAGAAGAATACTCCCAGAAGGCTGAAAAGAAAGGTTTAATTTCAGAATTCCCCTGTCTCCCTGATATACACAGGCCCCAAAATCCTGAATATCCTGACCTGTCTGAACAGAACCGTCTACCATAATATATTTTACAGGTCTCAGTGTCATTTTCCAGGAAAACTGTTTTGTACCTTTTGACCTTTCAGGAAATACCAGTTTAAAACAGTATCCGTTTTTCATTTTTACACTTTTTCCCTTTGCCAGACAGTTGGGACGATCAGGTTTTTCTTTTGCCGCACTTTCACTGGTCCAATAGGCAAGCTGCCATGTATCATTGGTTCCTCTGGAGATTGTCAATCCGTTTCCGGCTTTTCCTGTATCTATTACTGTACACAAAGGTGAAATCTGAAATCCGTCTTTAAATGTTGACTCTAGCCAGCCAAATCCAGAGGACGGTTTCGTCCGGTACAATGTCATACCAATATTCAGAGGATTGGCGGTAACTGTATTACCGCTGGTATTGACTGATTTAAGCTTTACTGCACTTCGGTTGGGGATAGTGAGACTTTTCAGTTTATCAATAAAGCGAATCAGTCCCACATGCTTAATCTGAGCTTCTGTTGCGCCATTCACATCATTAGCATATACTTTGGAAAGCGCCTGATGCGTAAATACATATCTGTTCTGCCATTTTGACCAGTTCACATGAGAACAGCTGGGATCGTAACTGTCACAGATGTCTCCCGGTCCTCCATATCCAAAATAAAGAATTTTCCTGAGAGTCGAATTGGAAAAAAATTTTATTGCGTCCGGTTTCAGATCCACATTTCCGTCAATTCCCATTTTAGATGCCTTCATGCAGTAGAGAGGTGATCTTGTCACTGCCCCATCTGAATCAACATACTCTATATAACGCAATCGGGCATGAATAGGAGAGTTTGAAGTCCATACTTCATCACAGTTTACAATTATAGAGGTAGAAATAAGTTTGTACCTGTTCGGAGCAAGCAAAGCTGACGCATCCTCCTGTGATATCAGTTCTGTTTCTCCAATATCTGTAAGAGAAGCCGGGGCAAATCCCACAATCTCTCCTTCTTCAATTTCTCTGATCAGTTGCTCATCTTCCGGTGTATCTCCAAAAAGGCTGTCTACATTATCCGGAGTAAGAATGGTTCCTGTGAATTCTTCCGGAACCTCTTGCTGCTCTGTATGTGGATTTTCCCCATCAAAATCTTCAGGATAAAAATTTTCTGAATTCTCCGGAACTTCTTCCGGGTGCATTTCATCCTGCATCTCTTCTCCCGTATCTTCCTCAATCTCAATTTCAGGTTCTTCTGATTCCGGCTCTTGAAAATCCTCTTCTTTATTTTGTTCCTGTTCCACTGTCCCGTTGTATTCTTCTTCCGGAATACCCATGCTTCCTGCTGGCGAAGACAGTCCCATAACTGCTGCCAGCAAAAAGCTGACTACTGTTTTTTTCATTTTCTCCGTCCTCCTTTCCTGCAGATAAACACTGTCAGGATCACAGTTCCGGAACTCAAAAGAAGCATGAATACTGCCTCCGGTTGTGAGAAATCTCCTGTTTTTACAGAAGATGTTTTTTGTGCTTTTTTATGATCTGCTGTTTGGTCTTTTCCTGATCCGGTTGCCTTTTCAGGCATTTCATTTACTGTAAAGATCCACTGTACTTCTGCGTCCCTCAATGCATAAGAATTATCCCATTCTGAGGGTACTGAAAGAGAAAACTTCAGTTTTCCTTTTTCATCCGGAGAAAATTTTCCAAGAGAGTGATTTTTATTAAGTCCGGGAGAATCCAGGGTTCCCTCATACAGTCTCTCATCATCCATATCTACTGTAAGCTTTACTCCTTTCAAAAGCTCTGTCTGACTGCGATTCTGCCCTTCCACTGCTGTTCGGAAAAAAATCTCCGCTTCCTGATCTGTCGTATTGGAAACTGTAACCGTATCCTGAAATTCATCTCCCGGCATGGCAGTTCCCATATTCACGAAAAAGTCACCGGGCACAGATAAAAGCTTATGAGCCTGTCCGTTAAACTCCACTGACAATTTTGTTTTTTCCTTTCTGCAGACAGTTGTTCCATTCTCTTCATGGACACAAAGCTGTATCTCCTGATTTCCCCATGGTGACATTGCTTTAAAATCCGGGTTAAAATTTGCCGCCTGAATTGCTTCTGCCTGAACAGCAATTCCAAGCTCCTGCCCGGTATGCTCTTCTGTCCATGTTTTCGGAACCGTTACCTCTTCAAAAAGATCTACACTGTCTTTTCGCTTTAGAATACCTGTATAGTAATAATACTCACCTCTCCGAACCCACTTTTTGGAGATTCCGGATATGTTTTTATCGCTAAATCCTTCCAGCTTCTCTCTGTCATTTTTATAAGTGATCCGCGCACGTACCCAACAGGGACTTGCATAATTGGTGATTCTTGGAATTTTTGATATAACATCTCCCGGAACCACTGACTTTGGTCCGGTAAAAGATACCTCTGTGCTTCCTTTCTTTTCATATTCCTTCAGCCCGATATTAACATCTCCTGTGGAAATATGGTTTTTTACTTTTAAGGTATCTGAAAAATATCCATAAGTCCCGGTTCCTGCCAGAAAAGCGGCTGCTGTTAAAACTGCAGCTGCTTTGATCAGTTTTTTCATCTGCACCACCTCCCTTTCAGACCGGAGAACCATAATATTCCCAGGCTTTTTCATAGTCAGAAAAGCCCGCCGACTGAACAGACTCCTCATATACCTGTATTTTAAATTCAGGCAGAAGATCCAGATAGGTATCATCCAGCCTGGATGAGTCTATGGAAACTCCTGTAAACAAAGGTGTAGTGGTTTCTCCTTCTTTTAAAATATGGCGGTAATAATAATAACCGTCTTTTTTATGAATCCAGTTATCTGTATCCAGATTTTTCAGAACCACTGCTCTTCCGATATCATCATTGGAATATCCCAGAGAAATCCGTACAAAACAGTCTGTATTAAATCCTTCTTCCCCTGACGCTGTATTAGATACCCATACTTTTTTCTTATATTCCGGATTTTTATCAATCGGAGTGGGAGTTATATCCGGAAATTCTTCCTCTATATCTGTTGTATTATGTCCTGCTGCCACGGTATTCTCAGCTTTATCAAAAGAAGTCAGATATGCAGCAGTGCCTCCGATTCCCAGTACTGCTGCCAGCACCAGGATCACCCCTGTAAGTTTTTTCCTTCCGGTCATTTCTCGTATCTGGCCTCCTTTTTGTTATCGCGATCATGTTGTCACCTGACCTTCCTGTTCTTTATTCTGATTTACATATTTTTTATATGCCTCTTTTGCCTGTTCCGGAATACTGTTCTTATCGCCTCCTGTATAGGAGCTCTGAATTGCATATGCTCTTACAGGGATACTGATCTGCTGTGTGTCCAGCTGTCCTTCAATGATGTTCAGGAATTTCACCGTGTCAAACAACGGCTCCGTGGTCTGCTCCGGCTTCAGTATTTTATCGTATGCATATACATAAACAGATGCAGTGTCTTTTTTCTTTTTGTCGATTAATGACCAGTTTTCCTTTGCTGTAAATGTAAACAGTTCCTGCATTTTTTTGTTCAGCCGGTTGCCTTCCTCATCTGATGCCATTACATCCGCCATAGGAACTGTTACTTCCATATATACAAAGGCATCATTGACTCCTGTATTCTGAATCTGCGGATCCTTTTTTATTTCTTTTCCCGGTTCAATTTTTGTATGTTCTTCCGGTTTCCATCCTGGCTCTTCCAGTTCGATTTCTACTTTTCCTACTGTAAACCGATTATCAACCTTGTCGTAATCTGTCAGATACGCAGAAACTCCCCCAAGGACAGTCAGACACAAAGCACCTGTTAAAAATATTGCTTTACTTTTATTTCCTACTGATTTTTTCATATTTTTTGTTTTTGCAGAATTGCCTGCATACTCCTTTCCATTGCATTCCAAGAAAAAACAATTCCTGTATGAGCATAAGACTTATAAGTCCAAATATGGGCTTTTTCTGTAAAAATGCTGCCACATATCCCAGAACCGGAATAAAAAATACTACCGTACCCACAATCTGTTCCTGCATAACAGGAGCCGCATCCTCACCTTCATTGGCATCGCCTCTGGTAATATAAGCAGAATCCCTTTTATCCGTAACTCTGTGAGTGACCAGCATATCGCCCAGACGATATGTAATAATATCTCCAATTCCCGGCACATTCTTTTTTGTATCTGTAAAAATGATTCCGCCGGTTTTCAGCGCCGGTTCCATGGAACCGGACAGTACTATATTTACAGAAAACCTTTTAAAGACAGCAGGAAGTAAAAATACTCCGGCAATAACTGCCAGTAAAAATCTTCCTGCATACTCTCTTTTTTTCATATGCTCACCCTTTCCTGTCTGATCAAATAAAACAGTTCCGGTTTCCTTTGGCGGAGCTCTGCCCCGCAGATGCTTTTTCATAAATCACGCCCGCTTTCTCCTTCATTAAAAGAGGTTTGATGAAATGAAATGTTGTGAATTGAAATTTAAGAATAAAAAAGAATTGAATGACACCTGAAGATAAACAGAAAAGTATGATCTGCTCTGAAGATCCCCCATAAGGAGAAAGCGGCGTATTCTTTTATATAAGACCAAGGAAATATATTTTCCTCAACCTTCGTGATAAATAAAAACACTGTACGGGAAGAATAAAGTCTGTCCCTGTCTGTGTATATCCAAATAATCTGTTTATGGAATTTCCCCTACCCTCAGAAGAAGGTGGTGCAGGAAGATGTTCCTGCTTGTTAAGATGATTTTATTTTAGTCCTGCCGATACAAAAAGTCAACGAAATTCGTTCGTCAAATTCTGCCTGTAAAATATGACATTTTTTTCTTATCCCATACTGTCAGCTGCCCTATCATAGTTTCTTAAGTTGAATGATGTCCCGTATGAATCGCAGTATTTTCCTTTTTAATTTTCACCATTTCCGTTTTTTTGTGAAATGCCCTGCATATACAAAAAAAGACTCTCCCTCCCGAAAAAATTTCACCCTGTATTTTATGGCAGCACAGCCAGGAACTGAAAGTTAATTTTCCTCAGGAAACCGCTATTATCCTTACACAGTCCTCAGCCATAATGACTTTATAACTTCTGATATCCTCTTAGAATCACTATTATAAAAATGAGATATACAGATAAAAAGTTTATCAATTATACAGTAAAAAATCAGCTTCCAAAATCTATACAGATCCGGAAGCTGCAATATTTTTATTTTTCAGTTTTTTCATTAATATAGTTGATAAGGCCTCCTGCCTGAATGATCCTCTGCATAAATTCAGGAAATGCCTGACCCTGGAATTCTGTTCCCCTGGTACGATTATAAATAATCCCTGAGTCAAAATCCACTTCGACCAAATCCCCATCCTCAATTCCTCTGCCAGCCTCAGGACATTCGATAATAGGAAGCCCGATATTAATAGCATTGCGATAAAAAATCCTTGCAAAAGTCTCTGCGATCACACAACTGACTCCTGCCGCCTTAATGGCAATGGGAGCATGCTCTCTGGAGGAACCACAACCAAAATTTTTATCCGCTACAATAATATCGCCCCTGCTTACCTTATTTACAAACTCCCTATCTATATCCTCCATACAGTGTGATGCCAGCTCTTCCGGATCTGAGGAATTCAGATAGCGTGCAGGAATGATCACATCTGTATCTACATTATCTCCATATTTAAAAACTCTGCCTTTTGCCTGCATTCTTATTTCTCCTTATAATCCAAGTTCTTCCGGTGCGGAAATCTTTCCTGTGACTGCACTTGCCGCAGCCACAGCCGGACTTGCCAGATAAATCTCAGACTCCACATGTCCCATGCGTCCTACAAAATTTCGATTAGTAGTAGAAATACATCGCTCTCCTGCTGCCAGGATACCCATGTATCCTCCAAGACAGGGACCACAGGTTGGAGTGCTGATCACTGCGCCTGCCTCAATAAAGATTTTCAGGAGTCCTTCTTCCATTGCCTGAAGATAAACAGACTGTGTTGCAGGAATGATAATGCAGCGCACACCCTTTTTTACTTTGCGTCCTTTCAGAATCTCTGCTGCTGTTCTGAGATCCTCGATCCGGCCATTGGTACAGGAGCCAATCACTGCCTGATCAATTATGATCTCCTCGCCGATCTCATTGATCGTCTTTGTATTTTCCAGAAGATGTGGAAAAGCTACTGTAGGTTCCAATTCACTAAGATCAATAGTATACTCTGCTTCATATACAGCATCTTCATCAGCCTCATATATCTGATAAGGTCTCACAGAATGTTCCTTCATATAAGCTTCCGTCTGCCCGTCCACAGGGAAAATACCATTTTTTCCGCCTGCTTCGATCGCCATATTTGCAATGGTAAAGCGGTCGTCCATACTGAGATTTCTGATTCCGTCCCCTGTAAATTCCATGGATTTATACAAAGCTCCATCCACACCGATCATTCCGATCATATGCAGGATCACATCTTTACCACTGACCCACTTTTTCGGTTTTCCTGTCAGATTGAACCGAATAGCTGACGGAACCTTAAACCAGGCTTTGCCTGTAACCATTGCAGCTGCCATATCCGTACTTCCAACGCCTGTGGAAAATGCTCCGAGAGCGCCGTATGTACAGGTATGAGAATCTGCTCCTATAATCACATCACCAGCCACTGTCAGACCTTTTTCCGGAAGAAGCGCGTGTTCGATTCCCATTTCTCCCACATCAAAATAATTACTGATCTCATGCCTGCTGGCAAACTCTCTCACACATTTGCAGTGTTCTGCTGATTTGATATCCTTATTTGGGATAAAATGATCCATAACAAGAGCAATCTTATCTTTATGAAACACGGTATCTGCTTTCATTTTATCCATTTCATGGATTGCCACCGGAGATGTGATATCATTGCCAAGAACCAGATCCAGATCTGCCTCAATAAGCTGTCCGGCCTCCACACGGTCCAAACCTGCATGCGCAGCCAGAATCTTCTGTGTCATTGTCATTCCCATAATTCATATCCTCCCTGTAAATTCATACAGCCTTTTATAAAAACCGCAGATCATGTTCTTTTTATGATGTCATTTTATCACAGGATCTGATATAATACAAATACATATTATTCATACTTATTATACTATATAGTTATATTAGGAGGGCTTATTATGCAGGAAAATTTATCCCTTTATCATATTTTTTATGTTACAGGAAAAACAGGCAGTATATCTGGAGCCGCAAAGGAACTGTACATCAGCCAGCCCGCTGTAAGCCGCGCTGTTCAGAAGCTTGAACACAATCTTGACACTCAGCTTTTTAAAAGAAATTCCAGAGGAGTCACCCTTACCTCTGATGGAAAAACTCTTTTGGAAAAAATACAGACCGCCTTTGAGCTTATTGATGAAGGAGAGCGTTCCATTCTCCATAACCGTTCCCGAAATGTTCCTCAGCTCCGTATTGGAACCAGCACTACGCTCTGCCGGTATGTTCTGCTTCCGAAGCTGAAACCTTATATATCGTCTCATCCCCAGGTACGCATCAATATTTCCTGCCAGTCTACCTATCAGACGCTGAAGCTTCTTGATGAAGAAAAAATTGACATAGGGCTGATCGGCAGGCCCCACAATCTTCATGGGTATTATTTCCGCCCAGTTATGACAGTCAGCGATACCTTCGTGTCTACCGGACAGTATTTAAAAAATCTGCATAAGCTCTACCCTGGTGAGCCTCTTTGTCACAATGCAGTATTTATGATGCTTGACGAAGAAAATATCTCACGCCAGACTATAAATTCCAGAATGAGGGAACATCATATGGAACCAACTCATATTCTGGAAGTTTCCACTATGGATCTTTTAATTCGGTTTGCTGAAACAGGACTGGGGATCGCAGGTGTTATCCGTCAGTTTGTGGAACCGGAGCTGAACAATGGTACCCTCTGCGAAATTCCTCTGGAATTTGATTTCCCGGATCGGGAAATCGGTTTTGTGTGCAGAAAAAAAGACAGAGGACTTCCCCTGCTTCAATACTTTTTCCCCGATATTTGAAAATCCCGCCCCAAAACTTGACACAAAACCTTAAAAGGACAGGAAACTTCTCATTTCCTGTCCTCCGGTATACTTCATTTTAGTTGTTGATCAGCTTATCCTCGCCATTCCAGCTGTAAAGCTTACGGATCTCTTCACCGACTTTTTCAGATTCATGCTCTGCGGCAAGCTTTCTCATTGCCTTAAAGTGAACCTGTCCTCCTGCAGAAGACATATCCAAAAGGAAGTCTTTTGCAAAAGTACCGTCCTGAATATCAGCAAGAATCTTCTTCATTGCCTTCTTGGTATCTTCTGTAATGATCTTTGGTCCTGTAATATAATCGCCATATTCAGCAGTATTAGAAATAGAATATCTCATTCCTGCAAATCCGGACTGATAGATCAGATCCACGATCAGCTTCATCTCATGGATACATTCAAAATACGCATTTCTCGGATCATATCCTGCCTCACAGAGAGTTTCAAAACCAGCCTGCATCAGCGCGCACACACCACCGCAGAGAACTGCCTGCTCGCCAAAAAGATCTGTTTCTGTTTCTGTACGGAAGGTTGTTTCCAGAACACCTGCTCTTGCTCCGCCGATTCCAAGGGCATAAGCAAGCGCCATGTCAAGAGCTTTTCCTGTTGCATCCTGCTGAACCGCTACCAGACACGGAACTCCTTTTCCTGCCTGATACTCACTTCTTACAGTATGTCCCGGTCCCTTCGGAGCGATCATAGTAACGTCTACATTCTTCGGAGGCACAATACATCCATAATGGATATTAAATCCATGGGCAAACATCAGCATATTGCCTTCCTCAAGATTCGGTTCAATATCATTTTTATAAAGAGCAGCCTGCTTCTCATCGTTGATCAGGATCATAATAATGTCTGCTTTTTTTGCAGCCTCTGCCGCTGTATATACTTCAAATCCCTGCTCTTCTGCCTTTTTCCAGGATCTGCTTCCCTCATACAGACCAATGATAACATGGCATCCTGACTCCTTTAAATTCAGCGCATGAGCATGTCCCTGGCTACCGTAACCGATAATCGCAATGGTCTTACCGTCCAGTAAACTTAAATTACAGTCTTCCTGATAAAAAATCCTGTTTGCCATTTTCATTTCCTCCTAAGTTTTTATAAATTTTTTCATAATATATCGTCAAGGGATTCCCCTCAGCAATCCAACTTGAAAATCAGAAAAATCTTACATCCGCCGCACCTCTGGAAAGTCCTGTGATTCCTGTTCTGGCAAGCTCCAGAATCTCATAGTCCTCCAGAAGATCCACAAAAGCTCCCAGCTTACTTTTGCTTCCGGTAAGCTCAATTACAAGGGAATCCTTTCCAACGTCAATTACATTGGCACGGAAAATATTTGCAATGGATATAATTCCTTCTCTCTGCTCCGGTTTCGCTGCAACCTTTACCAGGACCAGCTCTCTGCTGACGCTGTTATCCGGTTCCAGTACCTTGATATCTCTTACATCTACCAGCTTTGCAAGCTGTTTTGTGATCTGTTCCAGAATCAGAGCATCTCCACTGCATACAACTGTCATTCTGGAAAACCGCTCATCTGCTGTAACACCAACAGAAAGACTGTCAATATTATAACCTCTCCGGCTGAAAAGTCCGGAAATACGACTGAGCACACCTGCGGTATTATCTACTAACAGGGACAAAATCCTCTTTTGCATAATACACCTGCTTTCACCACTTTAGTCCTGTAAACCTTTACTTCATAAAAAGCTCTGCATGGTTATCATTATAGCAAGAATGAGTCATTTGTCAATGTAAAAATGTACAGTTTATACAAGATATTTATTTTTCAGAACTTCAATCGCCTTAGGAGTCAGATAAAGAGCCTTTTTCAGAAAACGTTCCACAGAACCATAATCTTGTTCAATTGTGTCAAAAACAGTGTCCAGGTATTCCCCTTTTACTTTATAAAGCATCCGCACTTTATCCATAACCTTATTATCTACAATCGTTTTTGTTTCCAGATAACGGACCATATGCTGCATCTCTTCTTCCAGATAAAGATTTGTTTTCAGAAAGTCCTCCCGGATAGTTCTTCTGGGAACTCCAAGAGCGCAGAGAACCAGAGCAGTGCCAATGCCTGCACGGTCTTTGCCTGCACTGCAGTGCCACAGAACAGCCCCCTTCTCATGATTCAGAAGAATATCCATAAAACGGGCATACTGCTTTACTGAATACTCATCTCTGATAAAGCTGCGGTACTGATCATGTAAAAAATCCTCCGGAATCTGCCCAGGCTCTGTAACCAGCTCCAAAAGACTTCCCGCCTGAGAAATTCCTGCTGTTTCTTCATCCACAATGGGAATCTCATAATAACGCACACCCTCAATCAGAGTATCCGGTTTTTCCAGAATTTCCTTCTGAGTTCTGAAATCGATCACTTCTGTAAGACGATATTCTTCTGTAAGAACGTCCTGATCTGTCAGAGAAATATGATAGAGGCTGCCGCTTCTCAAAAGACGTCTGGGAAGGATATGCCTTCCGTCCTCTGTCATCAGCGCCCCCAGATCCCTGGTATTCGGAAGACTCTGAAGATGGATCTTTCCCCCTTTCGGGAAACCCACCACAATATCAGGATTCAGTGCCTTCAGAAGCTGTACACAATCTCTTACCTCTCTGTCTGTCATATCAAATTTATAACGTTTGCGCCTTCTGGTCACAACCACCAGATAACTGGTACTGATCTGCTTCTGGGCGCCGCCTTCCACACCCTCCTGTCTTTTATAAACCCACAGGATATCCCTGCACGGAAGATAATTCATCATCATATGTCTGGCAAAGACCAGATTTCCATCCTCAATCCTTATTTTTCCATATTTCATAATGATCCCCCCAACGCAGATTTCCGCCATGTTTTTCCATTGGCTTTTTCTCTCTTTCTCTTACCCCCTGTAGCCTGTGTACAGGTTCAGCAGACTTTTCCCATTCTTTTTATCATCTGATAAACCGTTTCCAGACTATACGGAAAAATATTCTCATCCAGCTCCATCTGCGGATGATGAAGAGGATATTCTTTTCCCGGAACTGCTGCCAGAAAAACAAGAAATATTCCTCTGGTTTTCTGGAAATACCGATAGGCATTGTCCCCTGCCAGAAACAGTTCATCCTCTCCCTCAAGAATGAAACGCTCCCCAAAAATCTCCTGACCGGTCTTTGCTGCAAGTTCTGTAAACTCAGGGTCGTTTGCAAAAGAAAGTACCGGCTCTTTCAAAAGCTTCAACGTGATCTTTGCCCCAGTTTCTTTTTCTATATTTTTCAGTCTTTTTTCCAGAATACTGTACAGTGCCTGGAAATCTTCTTCCCGGCAGGCTCGTATGTTTCCGGTAAGCATCATGGAATCTGCAATAATATTTCCGTATTCGCCTCCATGAGCCGTTCCAATTCCCACAAGACAGGGAGCCTGTCCCTGATAGCTTTCATTCAGATCGTGTATCTCCTGAATCACTCTGGCGCCTGCATAAATACTGTCAATGCCTTTATGTGCCTCACTCCAGTGGCTGGCCTTTCCTTTTACTTCAATTCCGATTCCCGCAATCATAGCAGAGGCCTGGCCTTCATGAACCGCCATTCCAAAAGGCATATCCACAGCAAAATGAAACATCAGGAAGGCATCTGCCGGGCCATTCAGCGCCCCTGCTTTTATCATTCTCTTTGCGCCTTCCCCGATTTCTTCTGCCGGCTCAAACAAAAATCTTACGTTTACCGGAAATTCTTCCTTTTCCTCTGAAAGAATACCGCACAAAGTCAAAGCCACTGCCAGGATACCGTCATGTCCGCAGGCATGCATACGGCCCGGATTTACAGAAGCATAGGGAAGCCCTGTCTTTTCTTCCATAGGAAGACCATCCATTTCTGCCCTTACTACCACTGTTTTTTCTCTTTTCTTCAGCTCCGGTAATTCTGCGATTATTCCTGTAGGAAAAACCGGGGTAATTTCATACCCCAGTTTTTCCAGATAACTCTTTATATATGCGGATGTTTCCTGTTCTTCCAGCCCAAGCTCCGGATGCATATGAAAATAGTGCCTGTGCCGAAGCAGCTCTTCTTTGTAATTTTCTGCCTCTCTCATTAGCTGAACATCTCTTTAAATGTTTTTTTCTGTTCCACTGCTTCTGTAACAAAAGCCATTTTTGAAGTATCGCCAATAAGAATCGCTCCGCAGAGACGGTTATTCAGGAAATAATATTTCTCATACTGCTTACGTCCCATATCCTTAAATTCCACAGTTCTGTAAATAAGATTTGGATTTTTTCCATTATCTCCGATCGCATAAAGACCTGTGTTCATTCCATGGAAGGAAAGTCCTGCTGATACAGTAGTATATGTCAGCTGATCTCCGACCGCATTGGCTCCTGCAACTTTGCCCTGCTCCAAAGCCTGAGGCCAGATTGCATAATTGATCCCTTCATATTCCGCACAGTCACCACAGGCAAAAATATCCTCGTCACTGGTACTCATATCTGCATTGACCACAATACCTCTGTTGATTTCAAGACCTGCATTTTTTGCAGCTCCCACATTTGCGCGTACTCCCGCAGAAACGATCACCAGCTCTGCCGGGAATTCTCTTCCGTCAGCCAGTTTTACTCCTGTTACAGAGCTTTCTCCCTCAATTGATGCGATCTGCACTCCTGCATGGATCTCAATTCCATTGCTTCTGCTGATCTCTGTAAGCATCTGACTTGCTCCCTCGTCCAGCTGACGTCCCATGATCTGAGGTGCAGCCTCCAGGACAACTACCTGTTTGCGGGCTTTTTTCAGCTCCCAGGCAGCTTCCAGACCAAGAACACCTCCGCCGATCACAACTACATTCTGTACTCTGTCCAGCATTGCCTCAATCTTTTCAATATCCCTCATACGGCGGATAGCAACAACCTCAGGCTTGTCCGTTCCCGGAATAGGAGGAACAAAGCATTCAGATCCCAGTGCATAAATAAGTTTTGTATATTTCAGAACAGTTCCGTCAGAAAGTGCTACCTCTTTTTTATCTGTATGGATGCCTGTCACTTCTTTTTCAAGAAGAACATGGATATTATTTTCCTGATACCAGGATTCCGGCTCAACCAGGATTTCTTTTGCATCCAGCTCCGCTACCATGGATTTTGTCAGCATAGGACGGTTGTACGTAGGATAAGGCTCATTTGAGATCATGATCACAGATCCTGTTTTATCTCTTTCACGGATTGCTTTTGCCGCACTTAAACCAGCTGCACCGTTTCCAAGAATCACATAAAAATTATCTGTATCCTTGTGGAAGCTGCTCTCTTCTGCATCAACAGGCACAAAATTCTCTTTTCCCACGCCGCAGACCGGGCATATTTCCATGGATGAATCAAAAATTTCACCGCAGACAAGACATTTTACCAGTGTGCGTGTTCCTTTTTTCTTCGGATTTTCTTTTTTCTGAAGAATACATCCAAAATTATATCCGTACTCATAAGCATCCAGAAGATTATTTTCACCTGGTTTAAAACGGATTCTCAGGCCGTCCACAACTTTCATGCGAAGCTGCTTCAGTCTTTCAATAATGTGAGGAACTCCCTCTCCGCTCCATCCGTAGCTTCCAAAAGCGCTTGCAAGCTTTCCGCCGTGTGTTCCGGCAAACATGGAAGTTGTCAGATCCCAGATCGGTTTTAAGGCCTCTCCTACAATTGTTGGAGTACCGAACAGAATACCGTCTGCAAAGCCCAGTTCTTCCAGTACCCTGTCCTGATCAGCCTCCACAAGATCATAACTTCTGACATCAATATCGCCGCTGTCCTGAATACCTTTCGCGATTTCTTCTGCAAGCTGCTTCGTATAACCATATGCGCTTACATATGGAATAATGACTGTTTTTTTCTGGTTTGGATTGACAACTGTACACCATTCCTCATAAACATTATACATACTGTCAATGTTTTCATCGATTACCGGGCCGTGTCCAGGGCAGATCATGGAAACATCAAGCTGGCGTACCTTATCCAGAGCCTTTAACATAAACGGTTTAAACGGTCCGATAATACAGTCAAAATAATATTTTGTAGCCCGCATATATCCTTCATGATCTGTGACTTTGCTGGCAAGAACATCATGGAAACCATAATGGGAACCAAAAGAATCGCAGGTTACAAGAAGCTGCTCTTCTTCAATGTAAGTATACATGGTATCCGGCCAGTGAAGGTTGGGAACCACAAGGAAACGGAGAGTTTTTCCGCCGATCTCCATGGTCTGATTATCTTTTACTGCAATAGAAGTAAAATCATGATTTACAATTTCTTTCAGGAATCCGATGGCACAGCCTGTTGCCACGATTTTCATCTGAGGGCTGTACTCCAAAAGTCTTCCAATGCTGCCTGCATGGTCCGGTTCTGTGTGATCCACGATCAGATAATCAATTTTTGTGACATCAATGATTTCTTTCAATTTGTCAAGGTATTCGTCAAAAAATTTCTCCTTGGCTGTCTCAAAAAGAACCACCTTATCTCCTGCTTTCCATACATAGGAATTATAAGTAGTTCCAAATTCCGTATACATGATAATATCAAATACTCTGAGATTATCATCTACGATTCCCGCCCAGTAAAAACCATCACGCAATTCAAGTGTTTTCATTTAAAATCCCTCTCTTTCCTGTGAATTTATCATTTATCATTTTCAGACCCAAAAATCTGTTCCTGCCTGTCAGGATCTGTTGCCTGTTCCGATCAGCCCCAGCTTTTCCAGCCCGTTTTTTATTCCATAATGGAACATATCCGTGGTAATATAATCTGCCAGCTCTTTTATTTTCTGTGAGGCATTTCCCATTGCCACTTTTGTTGCCGCATATTCAAACATGGAAAGATCATTGTTGCTGTCTCCGAAGACAACCGTATCTTCCCACGGAATATTGTAAATCCTGCACACAGCCGCAATTCCCGCAGCCTTACTGCATCCCTTTGGGATCAGTTCCACTGTGGTACCCACAAAAGAATTATTTTCATGACGGATCACATCATAGTAAGCAGACAGTTCCTTCAGCGCCTGCTCTGAATTACAGCCCTTCTTCATTTTTGCGCTGATCTTATTGATCCTCATAGAATTTTCATTTCCTTTAATGGGACGCCATTTTGGTCCAAGAGCCTCTGTGATCAGATCCCGGTACCAGTTTACTTCCAACGTGTACTCATCCTTATCATAGTACATAAAGTCAGCGCCTTCCATAACGGGAATCAGACCGTATCTGCGCAGAATTTTTACAGAAAGATCCGCAACTTCAGAAGACATCTCTTTGTTAAACAGTCGTTCGCCGTTCTTCTCTATAGTAGCCCCACAGGCGCTGATCATTCCGGTAAAAGGAATCTGCTCCAGATATCCCGGAACAAACGCCCGGCTTCTGCCTGTACAAAGCCACGCCTCATGACCGTTTCTGACAAGCTGTGTGATCGCTCTTACCGCGCTGTCCGGAACTCCCTTTTCTATATCGCAGACAGTACCGTCCGCATCAAAAAATACTGCTTTTTTATTCATTTTTCCTCGTCTGTCTTTCTTTTATGCTGTTATTTCCAAAATCCGCCTGCACTCTTTTATGCAAAAAACAGTTCTGCTGCTTTTACAAGACTGTAAGTATCCATTACACCTGCCGTCTCATAAGGAGAATGCATGGCAAGCTGAGGAAGCCCGATATCCACTGTGCTTACCGGCACCTGAGTATTGGAAATATTTCCCAGCGTAGAACCGCCTGCCATATCGGAACGGTTTACAAAGGTCTGATACGGAACATCCGCTTTTGTACATATTTCCTTAAATACAGCTGCTGATACCGCATCTGTGCAATATTTCTGATTTGCATTATATTTAATGACAATTCCGCCGTTCAGAACCGGGTGGTTTACCAGGTCAGACTGATCTGTATAATTCGGATGAAGAGCGTGAGCATTGTCGGCTGAGATCATAAAGCTGTCTGCCAGACACATCAGATATTCCTCATAAGTTCTGCCCAGTCCGGAATTAATGCGAAGCAAAGTATCCTTCAAAAATGTTGACGCTGCACCCTGTCTGGTTCCGCTTCCCACTTCCTCATTATCAAGGACACAGTGTACTGTAATGCTCTCTTTTTTATTGCCTGAAAGAAAACCTTCCAGAGATGCAAAAGCACACTGAAGATCATCCAGTCTTCCAGCAGAAACAAATTCCCGTTCAGCTCCCCACACGGTTCCCTGAACCCGGTTATACAGAAACAGGTCATGGCTTAAAACATTTTCCTCACTGGTTCCTGCCGCCTCTGCGATCAGTTTGCCAAAGGGTTCTTTTGTTCCTGCTGTTCCATACAGCGGAAGCAGATCTTTCTGCGGATTATAAGCATATCCTGAATTTACTTCTCTGTTCATATGAATGGCAAGACTGGGAATCATAAGGAGATTTCTGTCAATGTCAACCAGTTTTTCTTTCAGCTCTCCGTTTTCCCGTACAACCACTCTTCCTGCCACAGACAGAGGACGGTCAAACCACGGAGACATAAGCATCCCCCCGTATTTTTCCACATTCAGTTTCACATAAGCATTTTCTACTGTAATCTCAGGATTTTCCTTAATCTTAAAAGTCGGAGAATCACTGTGACTTGCCATAATATGAAAACTGTACGGTGCTTTTTCCGGAATGGAAAAAGCGATCAGCGCTGAATTGTTTCTTGTAACCATATAATTTCCGCCGGGACTCAGGTTCCACCGTTCTTTTTCTGAAAGCTCCTGAAAACCATGTCCGGTCAGTGTTGTTTTCATTGTATCCACTGCATGAAAAGCAGTTGGACTTTTTCTGATAAATTCAAGTAATTTTTCTGCTGTTTCGTAATACATTTTTACTTACCCCTTTATCTTTTGACTCCTTTCTATTATACGTTATTATTCACTGTAAAGCAACGAAAAACTGAAATGCGACCTTTTTTATCCATTTTTATTGTTACAGCTATTTTCCCGGTAATAAGAACACTTCTGTTCTTAATGCAAAGAGGCACCGGAACACAATTCCGATGCCTCAATAACTATTTTATCATATTCTTTACAAAAAGACTGCTTTATCAGATTCCTGCCAGTTTCAGAACTTCCGGAACTTTGGATTCCCAGCCTAATGCCATAATATGTACACCCTGACAGTATGGCTTACATTCTCTGATAATACGTGCAGCGATCTCAACTCCGGTAATACCGGCTTTTGTCTTTTCCTTGTCAGCTTTCAGCTCATTGATCATATCTTCCGGAACATGAACACCTGCAACATTTGCATTCATGAATCTTGCCATTCCCACTGATTTCGGAATGATAATACCAATCTGAACCGGTTTGCCAAACTGTTTTGCTTTTTCCATAAATTTGATAAATTTTTCAGGTTCAAAAACAGCCTGAGTCTGGAAATAATCCGCACCGGCAGCTACTTTACGTTCCATTTTTGCAAGCTGAGCATCAACAGAGTCACTGCACGGAGACACAACAGCACCTTTTGCAAATTTAGGCGGTTCTCCTACCAGCTGATTTCCACCCAGATCCATTCCTTCTTCCAGCTGTTTCACAGTATGGATCAAAGATACAGAATCCAGATCAAATACCGGTTTTGCCTGCGGGTGATCACCCATTTTTGTATGGTCGCCTGTCAGAAGCAGAAGGTTTTCAATTCCCAGCATTGCTGCGCTTAAAAGATCAGACTGAAGCGCAATACGGTTTCTGTCTCGGCAGGTAAGCTGAAAAATAGGAGTAAGCCCTTCATCTTTAAGAGCCTTACATACCCCCAGAGAGCCGAGGCGCATAACAGAAGACTGATTATCTGTTACGTTTACCGCTGTAATATCACTTAAATATGTTTTTGCTTCTTCCAGTAATCCTTCAATGTGAATTCCTTTCGGCGGTCCTACTTCTGCTGTTACCGCAAATTCGCCACGTTCAAATGCTTCCGTAATTTTCATTGTACATTGCTCCTACTCTATAAATTTTAACCGTTGTCTTATTTGGACACTTCATCATCAGTTGCGTAATTTCGGATCTGTGTGGGACATTTCAGCACATCCAGGCGTCCGATCTGTGCCAGACGTCTGTAAATACGCTCCCATCCACACTCCATTTCGCTGTCCACTTCACATTTTCCATCCTTACAGCCACCGCACTGTCCATTGACAAGGCTCTTGGAACAGGCCGTGATAGGGCAGATTCCTCCGGTTAAGTTCAGATAACATTCGCCGCACTGGTCACAGTTATACTCCAAAGGAGTCACTCCCTGGAATCCCGGCAGCGGATATGTATCACAGGCTGCATATACCGGCTTATCTTCAAGATATTCCGCAATTGTCTGTACTCCTACTCCACAGGAAAGCACCAGAACAGCATCCGCCTCCTGAATTTCTCCCATGTGCTTCTCAAGACGCAGTTTCATATTTTCCGGATTACAGATATAGTCGGTTGTAATAAAACCTGTCAACTTCCCGTCAGCAGCCAGCTCCCTACGGAGTTCCATGGATTCTTTTTCCGGGAAATGTACTTCCTTACATCCCTGGCAGTTGATCATAAAAACCTTTTTTCCGTCCACCAGTGATGCGATAGTTTCCTTTGATTTCAGTTCAGTAATCAGCATATCACTTCATCTCCCTTATCGCATTTTTTCCGGCTTTGATCTTGCTTACTAACGGAATCTTGGAGGAACAGATAAATTCACAGGAACGGCATTCCACACAGTCCATTACATTCATGTCCTTCATACCCTGCCAGTTCTGCTCATCCGCAAATTTTGCAAAATACAGCGGTGAAAGTTCCATTGGACAGACGTCTACGCAGCGTCCGCATTTGATACACTCCACAGGCTGAGTCCGGTCAGTATCAATGGCAATGATTCCATTGGAGCCCTTCATCATAGGAACATTGAGATCAGTAAGCTCAAATCCCATCATTGGACCGCCCATTTTGATCGTAACATCATCATCTGTTGTTCCGCCGCAGTAGTCGATCATTTCTTTTACACTGGTACCGATCTTGACAATATAATTTCCAGGATTTTTGATCTTTTCTCCGGTCACTGTTGCCACACGTTCGATCAGCGGCATTCCTGTACAGATCGCATCAGAAATAGCCTTAACGGTACTGATGTTGCTGACAACAACTCCCACATCTGCCGGCAACCCGCCCTTCGGAACGGTTCTTCCCATTACACGCTTGATCAGAGTTTTTTCTGCTCCCTGCGGATATTTGGTCTTTGCTGTAACAACTTCAATGTTATCGCAGTCGGCAAGCTTCTCTTCCATCAGCGCAATAGCATCTGGCTTGTTGTCCTCGATCACGATGATACCTTTCTGTGCATCAACAGTCTTAAGCACTGCTTTCAGACCGTAGATAATATCATCTGCAAATTCCAGAAGTACTCTGTGATCTGCAGTCAGCAGAGGCTCACATTCACACCCGTTCAGAAGAACTGCTTCGATCGGTTTATTTGGCTTTAATTTAACAGCAGTTGGGAAACCTGCGCCGCCCATACCTACGATTCCTGCCTCACGGACAATTTCGATAATCTCATCCGGTGTAAGTTCTTCATATCCTTTATGCGGTTTTACAGATTCATGCAGAGTATTTTTTCCATCAGATTCAATTACAACAGCCATAACCTCACTGCCTCTGGTGGCGTGAAGACGTGGCTCTACTGCGACTACAGTTCCGCTGACACTTGAATGTACAGGAGCGCTGATAAAGGCAGATGCCTCACCGATCTTCTGACCTACCTTAACGGTATCGCCCACCTGCACAATTGGATCTGCAGGAGCTCCCAGATGCTGTGACATGGAAATAACAACTGTCTTCGGCTCCGGAAATCTTTTAAGAGAAAGATGTTCACTGAACTCCTTGCGCTCTGATGGATGAACGCCGCCATAGTAGCCTGCGAATCTTTCTTCGCGGACAGCTTTCACATAATCATTGATCACCTTGAAATTGGTTTTGGAATAATCGCGAAGCTGTACCGGCTGATTTAAAAATTCCTCAAGACGTCCCTGCTTTTCAAGTCTTCTGTAAATTTTCTCCCATGCGCAGTCCTTGTTTCCATCCACCTCGCATTTGCCGTCCTTTGCACCGCCGCACTGTCCGTTGACAAGACTCTTGGAACAGTCAACGATAGGACAGATGCCTCCTGTAAGGTTCAGATAACACTGTGCGCAGGCATCACAGCTCTTTTTGGTCAGAGCCATTCCGTGATGTCCGGTATAGTTCAGAGAATTGCTGGCAGCATATACAGGCTTACCTGCAAGGTCTGCAACTGTCTGAATACCCAGTCCACAGGAAATCACAATAACATTTTCTGTTCCCTCCGGAATAATGTCCTGTAATTTTTTCTCAGTCTGAGTTTTGTTGCACAGAAAATCAACCTTTACACTGCCTGTAACTGTTTTTCCCTGCTCAGCAGCAAATTTCTCAAACTCACCACATTCCGGTTCTTCAATAGTATCAAATTCCTTGAAGCACTTGTTGCAGGCAACAATGAACAGATGATCCTTATCTGCTAATAATTCTGCCAGCTCATCGTTACTTTTTAACTTATACTTGGTGTAGTTTTCCAATTGCTCACCTTCCTTGTCAAATTGATATACAAGCTTTCTGCTTCTCTGTTGCGTTATTTTTCCCTCTGCATTCAGAAAAACAACCGGCAGATCACTCAGCTTTACAGTTAATACACTTTAGTATAACACATATTAGCCATATTTTCCATTTTAATTGTATATTTTTCATTACAAATATGCATTGTATACAAAAAAACTCCGGTCTTTTTCCTCTTGCAAAATATTACCTGTATATCCTTACCTTATTCTTCTCTTTTCAGCCTTGGGAGATTCCATCTGTAGTGAGCTGCCAGATATCGGATAAGAAATACCACTGCAGAAGCTGCTACCATTGCCGCTACCGTTCCAAAACTTCTGGACATATATACACATACCACTGCTCCCACAATAGAAGCGCAGGCATAAATATGCTTAACAAAGATATAAGGTGGAACTCCTGCCATCATATCTCTCAGAAGGCCTCCGCCGACTCCTGTAATGGTTCCCACAAATACAAGAAGAAACGTATTGTCCATATACCCGTGATGAATTCCTGTATTTACGCCTACCACAGTAAAAATTCCAAGTCCTATGGTGTCCATGATCAACATAAAACGATCATAGATCTCTCTGAAATGGCCTTCCAGAAGTTCTTTTTTCAGATAAAGCACCCAGAATACCACACAGGAAGTGGCAGTTGCCACAATAGTATAAACCGGCTTCTGAAACATCCCCGGAGGAATAATTCCCAGAACAATATCACGGATCATACCGCCGCCTACAGAAGTGACTACTCCAAGAACACAGACGCCAAAAATATCCATTCTTCTTCCTACACCCACCATGGCTCCGGAAGCCGCAAAAGCTATGGTTCCAATCATTTCCATAATAAAAGTAATGATTTCCTGCATAATTTTATTTTTCTCCCCATTCTATTGATCTTAATTTATTTCAGATATATTATGCCCCAAACCGGTTCCGGATCTTTTTATAATAAAGAAATCCCACCAGATCAGCCAGGATCCAGCCAACAGGGATCGCCCACCAGATAGCAGATACTCCGAACTGCGGCATGGGCGCAAAAAGATAAGCCAGAACCACTCTTGTTCCAAGGGAAAGAACTGTCAAGATCAATGACATTACCGGTCGCTCAATTCCCCTATACAGACCATACAGCAAAAACAGACAGCCGATTCCCCAGTAAAAAGTGCCTTCTATGTGGAGATAATGAACGCCTGCACAAACAATCTCCGGTTCTGCCCCCGATAAAAATATACGAATAAGAGGCGCAGCAAAAATCCACACCAGCACTGAAATACAAACACAAAAGCCTGCCGATACCTTTACCGCAAGACCGGAAGCTTTTTGGATCCTGTCATATTTCTCTGCTCCGTAATTCTGAGAAACAAACAGTGAAAATGCATTTCCAAATTCCTGCGCCGGCATATATGCCAGAGTATCAATTTTTACTGCCACAGCAAAAGCTGCCATGATCACTGTCCCAAAGCTGTTCACCAGCCCCTGGATCATCAGTATGCCAAAATTCATCACTGACTGCTGAGCGCAGGTCAGCGTGGAATACTGAACTACTCTGTTCAAAGTTTCCCGTTCCATATGCATGTGTTCTTTCTTCAGCCGCAAAAACGGAATTTTCCAGATGGTATATCCTGCTATTCCGATCCCGGATACTGCCTGAGCAAGAACCGTAGCTTCTGCAGCTCCTCCCACGCCTCTGTTCAATCCTGCCACAAACCAGATATCAAGGACAATATTCAATATAGAAGAAATTGCCAGAAACCACAGAGGCACTACAGAATTTCCGACTGCCCGAAGGAGGCAGGAAAAATAGTTATACAAAAATGTAAAAATAATTCCTGCAAAAATAATTCTGATGTAAGTGTGCATCAGAGGATAAACTTCTTCCGGAATCTGAAGAAGATGAAGAATCGGCTCTGTACATACAAATACCGCCACATTCATGACTATAGCTACAATTCCCACAAACAGGAAAGATACCCACATACTTTTTTTCAGTTCCTGCTCATTTCCCGCTCCATAGGCAATGGAAAATACTGCTCCGCTTCCCATACAGAGTCCGATGATCACTGAAGTAAGAAACGTCATCAGAGTATAGGCAGACCCTACTGCAGCCAGAGCTCCCGCTCCCAAAAACCTGCCTACCACCATAGTATCGGCAATATTATAGACCTGCTGAAGAAGATTTCCCAGAATCATGGGAACCGCAAAAATCAGCATGGTCTTTAATATATTTCCCTCTGTCAGGTTTTTTTCCATTTTTACTGCTTTTTTCATTGTTGCATTTATACCTTTCCGCTCTGATATCTGTAAAATTATAAGATATTTCGTACAAAAAAGTCAACAGACGACAACTTGGAATCTGTATATTTTTCCGGATAAAACAAGAATCCGGAAATACCTGTTTCCAAGTATTTCCGGATTCTTAATAGCAGGGGATGAGAGAATCGAACTCCCACCAAAGGTTTTGGAGACCCCTATCATACCATTTGACCAATCCCCTTTGCGATTACTTTATGAATTATACATTCAAAAGAAACAATTGTCAATAGGCGAATGTTATTTTTTGTAAAATAATTCACCTGTAGTCCATTACACATATTCTTCCAAAGGAAATGGTATCTTTCTTTATGCCGATAGTCAAAAACCGGTATGAGTTTATTTTTCATCCCATACCGGCTTTCGTCATTCTGTTTATTCTGCTACAAAATTTTGCAGCCAGACTCCTTTTTTTACAAGGATAAATCCTATCAGTGATTTTATAATGTCTGCCGACTGAACCAGAGCAAAAATAGCTACTACCGACAGATTTGTATACCTGCTCAAAATAAAAGCAAGGGTTACACTGACACACCACATAAATACGCTGTCAAATAAAAAGGTAACGATTGTTTTGCCTCCTGACCGCAAAGTAAAATATGCGGCATGAAGAAACGCGCTGTTTGGCATAAAAATCGCTGAGATCATAATAAACCTACAGGCCAGCTCTTTTGCCTGCGGATTCGTATTGTAAAGCTCCGGAAAAACAGGCGCCATCAAAAGAAGCACCAGCGCTACGCCCACACAGCAAAATACAGAAAACGCAATCATTTTATTATCTGTATCCCTGGCTTTTTTCATATCTCCTGCTCCCAGAAGCTGGCCTACCACAATAGCAACCGAATCTCCCAGAGCAATGAACACAATATTAAACACATTACTGATTGTATTGGAAATATTCTGGGCTGCTACAACATTTAAGCCACGAATGGAATAGCACTGAGCAAGTATAGCCACTCCGCATGCCCATAAAGCTTCATTTAAAAGCAGCGGCGTACCTTTTACAAAAATCTTCCATACCAGATTTCGCGGTACTTTCAGAGTACGGTATAAACCTTTGATAAAAGGAAGCCGTTCTGTGTTTCTGGACGTCCAGATCAGAATAATAAAAACCTCCACATAACGGGAAAGTACAGTTGCAATAGCCGCACCCTTAACACCTAATTCAGGAAATCCAAATTTTCCGTAAATTAAAAGATAATTGAAAACAAGGTTTACACAAACAGCTGTAACGCCTGCCTTCATAGGCAAAACAGTTTCTCCACATTCTCTCAGTGTACTGGAATATACCTGTCCCAGCATAAAAGGGGGCAGACCGATCAGCATAATGTAAAGATATTGTTTTCCATACATTAATGTAGCTCTTATTTCCTCTGCGCTTCCCTCTCCATGAAGATAAATACGGATCAGGGCATCCCCTGATATTAAAAATACCAGAGCAGTTGCTACAGTCAGGATGACTGCCAGCCAAAATTTATATCGGAAAGTCTGGCGCACGCCTTCGTGATCTTTCTGTCCAAAATACTGTGCTGTAAAAATACCCGCACCTGCCAGTCCGCCAAACATACATAGATTATATACAAAAATCAACTGATTCACGATGGCCGCTCCTGACATCTGCTCAGTTCCGATCCGTCCGATCATAATGTTGTCAAGAAGACTGACAAAATTTGTAATTCCATTTTGGATCATGATAGGAATCGCAATCGCAAGAACCATCTTGTAAAAGGCCTTATCTCCTATAAACTTTCTCCAAAATGCTGTTTTCTTCTGTGTCATTTCCATAAAATTCCTCCTCTCCTCTTTTATAAGTTGATCTTCTTCCGCATAAGCGCACTGAAAATTAGGATACTATAGAAAGAAAAAATATTCAAGTTTTTTATGATGAAAAAAGAAAAATGCCTAAAAACATCCCTGTTTTATCTCTTCGCCTTATATATAGGAAGCATTTTAAGTACAAAAAACCAGTACCCTTGCCTGGTACTGGCTTCATTGTCACCGGACATTCCCTTCCGGTTGCTGTTCCTAAATGACGTAAATAAAAGTTTCTGCAAATAAAAAAATAGCTCATTTCCTATAAAAAAAGTAGCCTCACCGGCTACTCATATTGCACTTTCAAAACTACATACATGTTGACATTGGAATCATTCTGACCTTGCTTATGCTCGATCGCGGTCACCTCATGACTCCGTCATTCGGTGCCTTTTGCTTCGCAAATGTCCAATCCAGTTAAGAACCACTCCTTCACAAGCAAGCTTGCTCCGTCCTGTTTCTTTCCTGTCTTGACCGCTTTCTCGCTTTTTGGTCAAGCCCTCGACCTATTAGTAGCAGTCAGCTCCATACGTTA
>NZ_JAJQXX010000006.1 GCF_028767025.1 Blautia sp. XA-2221 | reverse complement strand
AGTCTTTAGACTCCAGTGCCGGTAACAGACCCTTATAGGGTCAAAGCAAACCACCGGCTAAGCCGGTGGTCGTGATTTACAGTATAAGGAGCGACTTTATGTTTGCAGACAGAGCAAAAATCATTATCCGTTCTGGTAAGGGCGGAGACGGCCATGTAAGCTTCCGCAGAGAGCTGTACGTACCCAACGGCGGTCCGGATGGCGGGGACGGCGGAAGAGGCGGAGACGTTATCTTTGAAGTGGACGAGGGACAGAACACTCTGGGAGATTACAGGCATAAAAGAAAATTTAAAGCAGAGGACGGAGAAGAAGGCGGAAAGAGACGCTGCCACGGCGGAGACGGCAGGGATATTGTTCTTAAGGTTCCGGAGGGAACAGTTATTATGGAAGCGGAATCCCGTAAAGTCATTGCCGATATGTCCGGAGACAACAAAAGACAGGTTGTGTTAAAAGGTGGAAGAGGCGGAAAAGGCAATCAGCATTACGCAACTGCTACTATGCAGGTGCCGAAATACGCTCAGCCTGGACAGCCTGCCCAGGAGCTGGAGGTTCTTCTGGAGCTGAAGGTGATCGCAGACGTGGGTCTGGTCGGTTTCCCGAATGTTGGAAAGTCAACTTTCCTTTCCAGAGTTACCAATGCACAGCCAAAGATCGCCAATTATCATTTTACAACTCTGAGCCCCAATCTGGGCGTTGTGGATACAGAGAACGGAGGATTTGTAATAGCAGATATTCCGGGGCTGATCGAGGGCGCTTCTGAAGGCGTAGGTCTTGGTCATGAATTTCTTCGCCACATTGAAAGAACCAGAGTTCTGGTTCACATTGTAGATGCGGCTTCTACAGAAGGCCGTGATCCGGTGGATGATATTTATAAGATCAACAAAGAACTGGAAGCTTATAATCCGGAAATCGCAGCAAGACCTCAGCTGATCGCAGCCAACAAGATCGACTGTATCTTTGATGATGGCGAAGAAAATCCGGTAGATCGCCTGAGAGCTGAATTTGAACCCAAGGGAATCCAGGTATATCCCGTTTCTGCGGCAACAGGTCAGGGAATCCGTGAATTGCTTTTTGGGATCCGGCAGCTTCTTGATGAAAGCCCTGCAGAGCGCATTGTTTTTGAACAGGAATTCTTCCCGGAGGATGTTCTTATTACAGAGAACCTTCCTTATACTGTTACAAAGGCGGAGGACGATCCCCATGTCTTTGTTGTGGAAGGACCGAAGATTGAAAAAATGCTGGGTTATACCAATCTGGATTCAGAAAAAGGATTTGCTTTCTTCCAGCGTTTCCTTAAGGACGGAGGCATTCTTGATGAACTGGAAAACGCCGGCATAGAAGAAGGCGACACTGTGCGCATGTACGGATTTGACTTTGATTATTATAAATAAGTGATATTTTAGAAAGGCTGGTTACAGTTATGACAAGTAAACAGAGAGCTTATCTGAAAAGTCTGGCAATGAAAATGGATCCGGTCCTTCAGCTTGGTAAGGGAAGCGTTACACCGGAGAATACAGCTTCTGTAGATGAAGCGTTGGCAGCCAGAGAGCTGATCAAGATCAGTGTTCTTCAGAACTGCCTGGACGATCCCCGCCAGATGGCAGAGGTTCTTGCAGAGAGAACACATTCTCAGGTTGTTCAGGTAATTGGACGTAAGATCGTTCTTTACCGGGAAGGCAAAAAAGATAAGAAAAAAATCATTCTGCCATAATACAGGAGGAATGAACATGGCTTCACATCGAAAAAAAATAGGAATCATGGGAGGAACCTTTGATCCTGTTCACGTAGGCCATCTGATTCTCGGAGAAAAGGCATATGAACAGCTGGGACTTGACTGTGTGTGGTTTATGCCAAGCGGAAACCCTCCGCATAAAAGGAACCGTCAGGGAAGAGCAAGTAATGAAGAGAGGATTTCCATGGTGCAAAAAGCCATTGAGGGAAATCCTCATTTTGAACTTTCTCTGATAGAAATGAACGAAGACGGATATTCTTATACCTATCGAACCCTGGAACGGCTGAAACAGGAAAACCCGGACACAGACTATTACTTTATTATCGGCGCAGACTCTCTTTATGATTTCGCCACCTGGAAAGAGCCTTCTCGGATCTGCCAGGCATGTACCATTGTGGTTGCTGCCAGAAACCATGTTCCCACATCCAGTCTGGATCAGGAAATGACTTATCTTTCTCATCAGTATGGAGGATGTTTTATCCGGCTGGATACGCTGAATATTGATATTTCCAGTCAGTTGATCCGTCAGTGGATACAGGAGGGAAAAAGTCTCCGATACTATGTTCCGGATCCGGTGGTTTCCTATATCCGGGAGCATCATATTTATCTTGCATCGGAAGGAGGAACTAAATACAATGGCTGAATACGATTTTATAAAAATACAGAAACAACTTTCAAAGCATCTGGACGAAAATCGGTTTCATCATACGCTTGGCGTTATGTATACCTGCGCGGCTCTGGCAATGGCTCATGACTGCTCGATACCGGATGCGCAGCTGGCAGGACTTCTTCACGACTGCGCAAAATGTATTCCCAACAAAAAGAAACTGGATATGTGCGAGGAAAACCGTATTCCAGTAACAGACTTTGAAAGAGAACATCCATTTCTTCTCCATGCAAAGCTGGGCGCTTTTGTGGCAAAGGATAAATATGGAATCGGAAAAGAAGAAATTCTTTCTGCCATTGCTTTCCATACAACAGGAAAGCCGGATATGAGTCTTCTGGAAAAGATTGTTTATATTGCAGATTACATTGAACCGGGCAGGGACAGGGCGCAGAATTTGTCAAAAATCCGAAAGATCGCCTTTCAGGATCTGGATGAATGCATGTATGTGATCCTGAAAGATACCCTGGATTATCTGGAAAAAACTCCGGGGGAAATTGATTCTGCAACAGAAGATGCATTTGCTTACTACAGAGATTTACACACAAAAAGGCAGGGAAACTGATTCCTTTGCCGGAAAGGGGCTTTGATCTATGAATAGAGAAAAGGAAATGACAAAGATTGCTTTAAGAGCTCTTGATGACAAAAAAGCCATGGATGTAAAAGTAATTGATATTCATGAGGTTTCTGTTCTGGCAGATTATTTTGTAATTGCCAGCGGAAGCAATCAGAATCAGGTTCAGGCTATGGTTGACAATGTGGAAGAGATGCTTACAAAAGCAGGATATGAACCAAAACAGATTGAGGGTACCAGAAATTCCAGCTGGATCCTTATGGATTACGGCGATTTGATCATTCATGTGTTTGATGAAGAGAACCGTCTGTTTTATGATCTGGAGAGAATCTGGCGTGATGGAAAAGTTCTGGAAATGGAAGAATTTCTGGCAGAATAAATCTGTGTGAAATTGTCTGTATATAGAAATTTTGGTTTGCAATAATTAATTTATGTAAACTAATAATTAAAAAAATATCCAGCAGGAAGAGTTTTATAAAACCTGTCCTGTCTGGAGAAATAATTTCTGATAAAAATACGGATCCCCGGAAGCTGTAAACGAAAAGCAACAGTTTCCGGGGATTCTTTTAAGGCTGTTCTGATTAGTTATAAAAACGAAATACGCCAAATACCTTGCCGAGGATCTGAAGATTACCGTGAACAAGAATCGGATCCATCTCGTCATTTTCAGGCTGAAGACGATAGTAGCCGTCTTCCTTATAGAAAGTCTTGACTGTAGCTGCATCCTCCACAAGAGCTACTACCATATCGCCATTTTCAGCAGAGGACTGCTGTTTTACCAGAACCTGGTCTCCGTCAAAAATTCCTGCGTTGATCATACTGTCTCCCTTTACCTTCAGAAGAAAACTCTGGGCATTGGGCATAAACTCTGCCGGGACCGGAAAATATCCTTCAATATTTTCTACTGCAAATATAGGCTGTCCTGCAGCCACTGTTCCAATCAAAGGAACATTCACAACCTCTCTGCGCACAAGATTGAACTGGTCATCAAGGATCTCTATCGCTCTTGGCTTCGTTGCGTCTCTACGGATGTAACCGTTCTTTTCCAGAGCTTCCAGATGAGAATGAACAGAGGATGTAGATTTCAGATGGACAGCCTCGCAGATCTCACGCACTGCCGGAGGAAATCCCCTGTTCAGAATCTCGTTTTTAATATAATCCAGTATTTCCTGCTGCTTCTTACTGATTCTGCCGTATGCCATATTTTTACCTCCAAAATTTCCGCAACATTCCGTTTTCGTTATTATACCATACTTTTTTACAGATAGCAAACAGATATTCGGAAAATATGTTCGCAAATCACAAAAAAACAATCGGTCTGTTTATGATCCACAGTGAAAAAACTGTCTCTTTTCCTTGTCAGACAGGGCTTAAAATGATACAATGGGTTCGTATATCTGAAAAAGTTATTTAAAGGAGGCATTTTTTTGCCTGATCACAGTAAATCATCAAGAAACCATGGGTTTCTTTCAAAAATAAAAAATATTTTCGGCCTGAATATCGGAACCATTATTTTTGGCGTGTTGCTTCTGTATATGATATTCAGTATGATTGTATATCTGGCATCTGATAAAGTAGAATCCTATCAGGTTATTTCCGGACCTCTTTCCAGAAATGAAACATACACAGGGCTTGCCATACGTGAAGAGTCCATTTATAAAGCAGATTCTGACGGTTTTATTACCTACTATGCAAGAGAAGGAAATAAGATCAATGCCAATGGACCGGTTTACGGGATTAGCAGCTCTAAGCCAACAGAAAACAGCGCTGAACTGACCCCGGAGGAGCTTACCAGTATCCGCAATGATATGATGAGTTTCTCAAAAGGCTTTAATCCAAGTAAATTTAATAATACATACAGCTTTAAATATACTTTAGAGGGAAATATCCTTCAGTATGCAGGAACCGCTGAAGGAGGCTCGATGTCCTTGGGAGGTCAGGCAGTTACAAAAGCAGACAGTGACGGGATTGTCCTTTATTCCATGGACGGCTATGAAAATAAAAGCATATCCACTTTATCGACAGTAGATTTTGATCAGAATGCTTACCATGAAACAGATCTGAAAACAGACGGTTCCATAAAAGCAGGAGATCCTGTTTATACTCTTATTACGGATGAACGGTGGAGTATCCTGATTCCTCTCAGTGAAAAACAGGAGGCGAAGCTTGCTGACAGGACTACTGTCCGGGTAAAATTTCTGAAAGATGATAAAACTCAGAACGGAGACTTTTCTATTATAGAGATCGACGGTCAGAAATATGGCCGGATTGATTTTAACAAGGGGCTGATCCGGTATGCTTCTGATCGCTTTATAGAGATTGAGCTTGTAACAAATACGGTTACTGGTCTGAAAATCCCTCTGTCTTCCATTGTAACTAAGGAATTTTATACGATTCCATCCAAATATGCCACAACAGACAGGGAAACTCAACAGACAGGATTTATGGTGGAAGGTGCGGACAAAAATGGAAATAGCACCTCTACGTTTGTTCCGGCTGATATTTATGCGCAGATTGAGGATAAAAGTACGGAAACAGAAAAAGGAAAGAAACCGGATTATATTTATTATATAGATAAAAAGAAATTCAAAGAAGGCGATGTGGTTGTCTGTCAGGAAGATCAGAGCCGATATGTGATCAAAGATGTCGGGGTTCTGGAAGGTGTATACTGTACCAATCAGGGATATGCTGTTTTCCGCAGGATAGAGGTTCTTGACCAGAATGAAGAATACGCCATCGTATCAAAAAATACTTCTTATGGACTTTCACGGTATGATCACATTGTTCGTGATGCAGACAAAGTAAATGAAGAAGAGATTTTATATTAGTCTGGAGGCAGGAAATTATGATAACAGAAAATCTGGAACAGGTCAGAAAAAATATTGATGAAGCATGCAGAATAGCAGGACGTGATCCCAAAGAGGTTACTCTGATCGCTGTAAGCAAAACAAAACCTGTGTCCATGCTGAAGGAAGCCTACGATGCAGGCGCCAGATGTTTCGGCGAAAATAAGGTACAGGAGATCATGGACAAACATCCACAGCTTCCTGATGATATCAAGTGGCACATGATCGGTCATTTGCAGAGAAATAAGGTTAAATACATTGTTGATAAGGTTTCCCTGATCCATTCTGTAGATTCCTTGCGTCTTGCTCAGACTATTGAACAGGAAGCTGCAAAGCGTCAGGTCTGTGTTCCCATTCTCCTGGAGGTGAATGTTGCTCAGGAAGAAAGCAAATTCGGTTTGAAAATGGACGAGGTTCTTCCTCTTATTGAGGCTGTTGCAGATTTTCCTCATATAAAGGTACAGGGACTTATGACCATTGCTCCTTATGTGGAAAATGCAGAAGACAACCGTGGTTTTTTCCGACAATTAAAAAAATTAAGTGTTGACATTGAGGCAAAAAACATTAATAATGTTAGTATGAGCGTTTTGAGTATGGGGATGACTGGAGATTATCAGGTCGCTGTCCAAGAGGGCGCAACAATGGTTCGTGTGGGCACGGGAATTTTCGGTGAAAGAAATTACGTGCGATAACGAAACAAAGAATAAGATTGGAGATTAAAATGAACGTTTTAGATAAGCTTTTAGATGCAGTGAAACTGAACGACGATTACGATGAGGACGATTTTCTGGATGATGATATCCTGGATGAATCCGATGATGACTTTCTGGATGATGACGAAGATGAAAAACCGGTAAAGAAATTTTTTCAGAAATTCGGTAAGAAAAAAGATGATGATTACGATGAGTATGACGAGCTGGATGATGAAGAGGAAGAAGAATCTGCTCAGAAATTCAGTCCGAAATCAGCTTCTTCTGTTTCCAGAGTTACTCCTGTAAAACAGGAAAAGCCCATTCGTACTTCATCCAGTAAGATCACTCCTATGAGAAGCAGCCGTAGAAGCTCTCAGTCTGTGAATATGGAAGTCTGTGTGATCAAGCCTGCATCCATGGAGGATACCCGCGAGATTGCAGACACACTGGTTGACAATTCCACAGTGATCCTGAATCTGGAGGGAATTGATGTGGAGCTTGCACAGAGGATCATTGATTTTACTTCAGGCGCATGTTATTCCCTGGGCGGAAGTCTTCAGAAAGTATCCAGCTACATCTTTGTACTGGGACCATCCAATGTTGACATTACCGGTGATCTCCAGAATATTCTGGGAGGATCTGTTCCGTCAGTAAGAGCAGGATATTAATACAAAATGGAAAAAGATGATTTTTTCATTAAGAGAATCCGGGAACTGGCAAATCTCTCTTATCAGAGAGATATTGTCACCTTTTCGGATTTTCTTAATTTAAACGAACAAAATCTGGTAAAAAGTCAGGCAGCACATTTTCCGGGGATTGTGATAGAAGGGTATGGTGGATATGACGGAGCGGAACGTCAGATCATAGCCTTTTATCCTGCAGATTTGGGATTTTACTGGGAATATCCTATCTGCTGTCTAAAGGTTGAACCAAAGGCGGCAAAATTTTCACAGATCCTTACCCACAGAGATTACCTTGGTACGATTCTGGGCCTTGGTGTAGAACGTTCGGTGGTCGGTGATATACTTGTAAAAGAGCAGGGGGCCTGGGTATTCTGCCATGATAAGATTGCAGATTTTATTATGGAGAATCTGTGCAGGGTCCGTCACACAACTGTGACTGTATCAAAAGTAGAAAATCCGGAGGAACTTCCTGCGCCCAGTTTTTCCACGGTTTCCGGAACCTGTACGTCTGTGCGGCTGGATGCTCTTATTTCTATTGCATTTCAGGCTTCCAGAAGCAGTATGGTTTCCTATATTGAAGGCGGTCAGGTTTTTGTAAATGGAAAATTGATCACTTCCAATGGATATGAGCCAAAAGAAGGAGATATTATTTCTGTCAGAGGAAAAGGCAGATTTATTTTTGAAAAAATTTCCGGAAAAACCAAAAAAGGCAGGATCGGAGTCTGTCTTCTGAAGTATGTGTAAGAGAACAGGAGGTGTTCGATCATGGAACACAATATCTTAAATGTCCGCCGTGAAAGAGAATTTTATTATCCTATTTATTTTGAAGAAGATTTTTGGGGACTGACCAGCGGACTGAAGCAGGAAAACCTGGTGGATCGTAATGTTTGTATTGTGTCCGATTCCAATGTTTTTCCTCTCTATGGAGAGCAGGTAAAGAAAATCCTGGAGTCTGTAGAAAAATCGGTATCTGTTTTTGTTTTTGAGGCAGGAGAGTCAAGTAAAAACCTTGATACTGTCCAGAAACTGTACAGGACATTAATTGAAAATAAAATTGACCGTACAGGTTTTCTGGTGGCTCTGGGAGGCGGTGTAACCGGAGATCTCACCGGTTTTGCCGCTGCCACCTATCTTCGCGGCATTGACTTTGTACAGATTCCCACCACGCTACTGGCTCAGGTAGACAGCAGTGTTGGCGGAAAAACAGGAGTGGACTTTCTGCAGTACAAAAATATGGTAGGAGCCTTTCACCAGCCCCGCCTGGTATATATGAATATGAAAACGCTAAGCACCCTTCCTGAAACAGAATTTATTTGTGGAATGGGAGAGGTTCTGAAAACAGGACTGATTTGCGACAGCGAACTGTTCCGTTCTGTATGCAGACAGAAAAAGCAGATCCGGGAACTTGACAGTCGGATTCTTGCTTCTGTGATCCGCAGGTGCTGTGAGATCAAAGCCGGCGTTGTAGAGAGGGATCCAAAAGAGAAGGGAGAACGAGCGCTTCTGAATCTTGGACATACTATAGGCCACGCTGTAGAAAAGCTTATGGATTTTCAGCTGCTTCATGGACAGTGTGTTGCAGTGGGAGCTATAGCCGCAGCTGCAATATCCAGGAACAGAGGGCTTCTGTCAGATGAAGAATATCAGGAGATTCTTTGTGGATGCAAAGATTTCGGGCTTCCGGTTGCCGTGCAGGGTCTGGATCCGGAGAAGATCCTGGAAGCAACCAGAAATGACAAAAAAATGGAACAGGGCCATATTAAATTTATTCTGATGAAAGGAATCGGAAACAGTTTTATAGATAAAACCCTGTCAGATGAAGAAATTTTGGCGGGTATTCAGGAGATTTTGCAATGACTGGAAAACAGGATCGAAATACAAGTACCTTTCCTGTAACGATCTGTGGCTTCTGGTGGTGCTTTTCTGTCATTCTGCTTACCACTCTTGATCAGTGGACAAAATACCTGGCAGACAGACGTTTAAAGGGGGCACCTGGCATTTCACTGATCCCCGGAGTATTAGAGCTGTCTTATCTGGAAAACCGCGGTATGGCTTTTGGGATGTTTCAGGGCAGGCAGATTCTTTTTCTTACCCTGTGTATTCTGTTTTTTGCAGTGCTTTTATATTTGTATGTGCGTATACCGAAAAACAAATATTATCTGCCTCTTCTGATAACAGGAGCAGTTCTGGTTTCCGGCGCTCTGGGGAATTTTATTGACCGTCTGTTTTACGGATATGTCATTGATTTTATCTATTTTTCCCTGATCGACTTTCCGATATTTAATGTGGCAGACATTTTTGTTGTGTGCGGAGGCATTGTTTTTGTTATTCTGGTAGGCTTCTGTTACAAAGATGAGGATTTTGATTTTATAAAACGAAAAAGGGATCATTCATGAAGATTTTAAATTTTACAACCGGACAGGAGGAAACTTCTGTCCGTATTGACCGTTATCTGGCAGAAAAATGCCCTGAATTTTCGCGTTCCTATCTCCAGAAACTTTTGAAGGAACAGGCTGTTTCTGTAAATGGAAAGCCGGTAAAAGCCAATTACAAAATACAGCCGGAAACGGAAATATGTCTGGAAATTCCTGATATGGAGCCTCTGGATATTAAACCGGAAGCCATTCCTCTGGATATTCTGTACGAGGATGATTATCTTCTGGTGGTAAATAAGCCAAAGGGGATGGTGGTTCACCCCGCTGCAGGGCACACAGAAGGAACTCTGGTAAATGCAGTGATGGCGCACTGCGGTAACCGGCTTTCCGGAATCAACGGGGTTTTGCGTCCTGGAATTGTTCACCGAATTGACAAAGATACTACAGGAGCTCTTCTGATCTGTAAAGAAGATTCCGTACACAGAGATCTTGCAGAGCAGCTGAAAGAACATTCCATAAAAAGGCGTTATCGGGCCATTGTAGCCGGGAATCTAAAAGATGACGAAGGAACTGTAGAAGGCCCTATCGGACGCCATCCTACTGACCGTAAAAAAATGGCCATTAACAATAAAAACGGAAAACCAGCAGTCACACATTATAAAGTTCTGGAGCGTTTTGGACAGTATACTTACATTGAATGCAGGCTGGAAACAGGCCGGACTCACCAGATCCGTGTACATATGACAAGCATCGGACATCCACTTCTTGGAGATACCGTGTATGGTTCATCCAAAAATCCTTTCCATCTTCAGGGTCAGACGCTTCACGCAATGGTTCTGGGATTTGTCCATCCGGTAACAGGCGAATATATGGAATTTACCGCACCTTTGCCAGAATATTTTGTTAAGTTGTTAGAAAAATTACGAAAATAGTTGGCATTTCCCTGGAAATCATGTATAATATATGTCAGAAGTATGTTCGCAGAAGGGAGTGTATCGCTTATGAGTAATACAACAAGTTCAATTATTACAATCGGAAGAGAATATGGCAGTGGAGGACGACAGATCGGTCAGGAGGTTGCCAGATACTTTGGCATCAAATGCTACGACAAAGAACTTCTGGAGCGCGCGGCAAATGACAGTGGAATCTGTAAGGAGCTGTTTGAACATCATGATGAAAAGCCAACAAACAGTTTTTTGTATTCGCTTGTTATGGATACCTATTCCTTTGGATATTCTTCTGCAGGATTTAATGATATGCCAATGAATCATAAGATCTTTCTGGCGCAGTTTGATGCGATCAAAAAGCTGGCGGAAGAGGGGCCATGCGTTATGGTAGGCCGCTGTGCAGATTATGCACTTTCGGACTGCCCAGACTGCTTCAGCATTTTTATTCATGCAGATATGGATGCCAGAATCCGTAGAATTGCTTCAAAATACGGAAAATCAGATAAAGAAGCCAAGGATCTTATTGTTAAAACAGATAAGAGCAGAGCAAGCTATTATAATTATTACACAAATAAAAAATGGGGTTCTGCCAAGGATTATAACCTGTGTATTGACAGCGGTAAGCTGGGAATTGACAATGCGGCAAAAATCATTATCAATTCGGTTCAGATTTTTGATGAATCCAAGAAAAAATAAAATAAATAAAAGCAGAAAGTTATCAACACCGGGGAACAGACAGATTCCCCGGTGTTTTACAAAAAGCAAAAGAAAGGAACTGTTTTATGAGACTTTTTATTCAAAGAGTTCTGCAGGCCGAGGTAACTGTAGATGGAAATACTGTAGGTAAGATTGGAAAAGGGCTTCTGGTATTTGTGGGAGCCGGAAAGGAAGATAACCGGGAAATTGCAGACAAATACCTGAAAAAGCTTCTGGGGCTGCGTATTTTTGAAGATGAGGCAGGAAAAACAAATCTTTCTCTGAAGGACGTAGAAGGAGAACTTTTGCTGGTTTCCCAGTTTACTCTGTATGCAAACTGTAAAAAAGGAAATCGTCCCAGTTTTATTGAAGCCGGAGCCCCGGATATGGCAGAGGAACTTTATGAGTATATGATCCGTGAGGCCCAGAAAACAGTTCCTGTTGTGGAACACGGTATTTTTGGAGCAGATATGAAAGTAAGCCTTGTTAATGACGGGCCGTTTACCATACTTTTAGACGAGCATATATTATAAATCAGTAAAAGCTCGATTGATAATAAGCAATCAATTAGAAGAACAAGATCGATTGGAATCAGAAAACAGCCCCCGAAAAGCAGAAATGGGGGCTTCTGTTGCAATCTATATCTATACGACAAACCCGAGTTTTTCATATAGATGTTGCCGGAAAACCACTTCTGTGGTATAATGATCAAGAAAATCATACTTTCAACAATATATTGCTGAGTTTCATTGTACCGTAATTATGCTGTATTTTTATACGATACATATGATTTTTCTATATATCCTTTGTCTTTTGCACTATAACTATTTTATTTAAAAAATAATAAGGAGTTTTTTATGGAACCAAAGCAAACTTATCACGAACATACTGATATTGAAAATACTTTGCGGCTTCGTCAGGTTCTTGCAACCTTGCCGCCTTTCTGCAGGGATTATTTCCGCGCCATTGACTCGACAACCACCACAAAAACAAGAATTTCCTATGCCTACGATATCCGTATCTTTTTCCAGTTTCTTCTGGATACAAATCCTGCTTTTAAGGATAAATCCATGACTGATTTTTCTATAAATGTGCTGGATCAGGTAAAAGCCCTTGATATCGAGGAATACCAGGAATATCTGAAAGTTTACCACAATCATAATGGCGATAAAATGGAAACCAATGGTGAACGAGGCCTGAAGCGGAAAATTTCTGCTCTCAGAAGTTTTTACGCCTATTATTATAAAAGGGAAATGATCGAAACAAATCCTGCGGTACTTGTAGATGTGCCAAAGATTCACGAAAAAAGTATTATCCGTCTTGATGCAGACGAGGTTGCTCTGCTTTTGGATCACATTGAACACGCTGGCGATACTCTGACCGGCCAGAAACGGGCTTACTGGGAAAAGACAAAGGAACGTGATCTGGCTATTGTAACTTTGCTTCTTGGAACCGGAATCCGTGTTTCTGAATGTGTGGGACTTGATATTGAAGATGTGGATTTTAAGAATAATGGAATTAAAGTTACCCGAAAAGGCGGAAATGAAATGGTTGTCTATTTTGGACCAGAGGTAGAAAAAGCTCTGAAAAATTATCTGGAAGTCAGAGAAAACATAATTCCTCTCCCCGGCCATGAACACGCTCTCTTCTACTCTTCCCAAAAAAAGCGCATCGGTGTGCAGGCCATTGAAAACCTCGTAAAAAAATATTCCCGTGAAATCACAACCACTAAAAAAATTACCCCTCACAAGCTTCGTAGTACCTATGGTACGGCTCTTTACCAGGAAACCGGCGATATTTACCTTGTAGCGGACGTTTTGGGGCACAGAGATGTAAATACTACCAAAAAGCATTACGCGGCCTTAGACGACGCCAGACGGCGTCAGGCAGCCACTGCAGTAAAGTTAAGGGAGGACTGATATCCTCCCACTTTTATTTGCTTTTATTTCTTCCCAGATAACGGTCATATGTACGGAAAATTTAAGTATTTAAAAAATCTCACCCCAAAGCTTGAAACAGAGGCCAAAAAATGTCGGGATGTATGAATTAAATTTTATACACCCCAACATTTATTATAGAACCATATTATAGAATTCCAAAAAACAGGAGCTCTGCCAAAAGGCGGAACTCCTGTAAAACCTTCCCCATCATATGTAGTTTTATAAAATAAAAATTAAATATTATAAAGCTGTTGCAATCTTATCCTGAAATTCAGCCGGGATTTCTTCTTTATCAAGAGATACGCTGATGATAAAGGAAATACCAAATTTTTCTCCAATTTCCTCAAGCTGCTCAAGAGTACCAGAAATATCAAGGCCTTCCAGTTTAGCTGTTGTCAAAAAGCTGTCCAGATAAATCTGCTCAAGGTCATGATCCTGAGAAACAATGCCACAAATAAATCCAACAAATTCATCTGCATTTATGATCGGATATCCGGATACATCGATCAGACGAACCTTATTGTTCAGTTCATACATATGTTTCGTGCTTTTGTCTAAGTAAACAATGCTGCCATTTACATTCTTAATTGCGCCGTTCACTTTGTCTAACAGTACTTTTGTTTTGCCCTTGCCTTTCTTTCCTACGATCAGTTCAACCATGCTGTTTTCCTCCTTAGACACAATATAATATTAATTTTTAACAAAAACTTTTATTAATATGTTCTAATTATAGTGCATTTTATCATAAAATTCAATGCCTAATTCTGAAAAAATTGTGTTTTTTACAAATTTTTTATTTTGTATTGGCATTTTCGAGGAGTGAACTCATCTGCTGATAAAGAAGATCTTTTGTGGAAGCACCCATGACAATGGAAACATAGGGATCCCCGTAAGCATTCTGGCTTAAAAGCGCCAGACAGTTTCCTGCATCGCTGGTGGTTCCGGTTTTCCCCCCCAGAACAGTGATTCCCTTGGGGGCAGTTGCCTCTCCGGTCAGATAATGGTCTGTTGCAGTCAGAGGCGTATTGACTTCTGTTCCGTCGCTGCTTTGATAGGAAATCGTGTAAGAACCAAGCTGGGTGATCTCTGTAAATTCCGGGAATCTTAAAGCTTCCTTCAGCATCAGGTAAATGTCATAGGGCGTTGTATAATGGTTTTCGTCCTGAAGGCCGTGAGGATTTGTAAAATGAGTGCCTGTGCAGCCAAGCTGTGCCGCATAGCTGTTCATCATGTCCACAAATTTTTCTGTGGAGCCTCCGATATGAGTGGCAATGGCTGATGCCGCATCATTTCCGGAATACACAAGAAGTCCGTGCACCAGCTCGTCCATGGTAACCTTATCTCCTACCTGGAAGCCAATCACCTGCGATCCTTCTTCCAGAGTGATATTCTCTTCTGAAATTGTTACCACATCCTCCATATTTCCATACTGGAAAGCAAGAAGCGCTGTCATGATCTTTGTGATACTGGCAGGATATACTCTGTCATAGGCTCCTTTGGAATACAGCACCTGTTTGTTTTTTATATCCAGGAGAAGTCCCTCCTGATCTCCCTCCAATGTTACGGTATCCAGAAGAGTATCTCCAGAAACCACACACAGATCTGCCGCAAAGCCGGCTGCCTTTCCTTCCGAACCGGTGATCCGGGAATTCGAAAATTCTGCAGAAACGCTGTACTTTTGTACCGGTCCCCGAAAAAAAGTTTTTCTGACAATAAATACAGCAGCTCCTGCTCCTGCAAGCAGTGATGCGACCAGAAGTATCAAAAGAAGGATACGGATGACTTTTTTCCTTCGCATCTGTTTTATTCTCGCTGCTCTTCTTCTCTGAGCAGCCGGTGAAGAAACCTGTGTCCTCCTTTGCGGCTCCTGTTTGCGTTCTTTTACAGGAGAAGCTCCGTTTCCGGAGTTTCTGCGTACTTTTTTATCCAAGCCAGCGCTTCTCTGTCTTTCGGTATCTGTTTTTCGTCTGCGAACAGGCTGTTCGTTTCTCATAAATATTCCTCTTTCTTATCGGGCATTGTTTTCTGAAGTTCTTTGTTATATAAGCTGCTCTGAAGACCTACGTTCAGAACAAGCCCCATTCCAGTATAAAGACTGATAAGAGAAGTCAGTCCGTAGCTTACAAACGGAAGGGGAGTTCCTGTATTTGGCCCCATTCCGGTGGCTACACAGATATTCAGAAAGCTCTGGAAAGCAACAATACTTCCCATTCCACAGCAGATGATCTTTCCGGACAGATCCTTTGCACGGAGTCCCATATGAATGCATTCCAGGGCAATTGCCAGAAGAAGAAGGATAATGGTTGTACATCCGATAAATCCATATTCCTCTCCCGCTACTGCAAAAATAAAGTCCGTTTGGTTTTCGGCCACAAAGTTTCCTTCATTTACTGATGCAACAGAATCACCGGACAGTTTCTTGCCGGTAAGTTCTCCGGATGCAATAGCTGTCTTGGAGTTATCTTGCTGCTGTGTGTCATCTGTGTATTCTTCATTTTCCGGATAAAGAAAAGCCATGATACGGTCTCTCTGATAGTCTTTAATAAGCTTCTGCTCCGGCTGTACCACGATCATCAAAAAGATCACCACTAATGGAATTGCAATCAGAAGCGCACCTCCGATAATACGGTAGCTCAGTCCGGCAATATAAATCAGAACACAGAACACAACTGTGATCATGATCGTGTTTTTCAGATCCGGCTGATCCAGGATCAGGTAAAGAGGCACGGCCAAAAGAACTGCCGATTTTGCCAGTGTACGAAAACTGTTCAGATCCTCTTCATGATCCATAAAAAATCTGGCAAAAAAAAGAATAATAATAATTTTTGCAAGCTCTGTAGGCTGGAACCGGATAAAACCAAAATCTATCCAACGCGCTGCGCCGTTTGCAGTATCTCCAAAAAGGCGCACGATCAGAAGCAGCACAATATTGCCGCCGTACATGATCCACTGAAAGTTTGAGATCCAGGAATAATCTATGAGAGACAGGATTACCATGATAACCAGACCCATGATCACACCCATAAGCTGCTTGAGCATCAGATCCTCACGGGCGGTACCTACCAGTACCACACCGATGGAACTGATGACCAGCAGAAACAGAAGCAGTCTGAAATTGTAAAAACGAAGCTTATACTGTTTAATCATTTTGTCCTTTGTTCCTTTTTTGATCTGACAGGAATGTCCGCATGAAACACAGGAGGTTCCTGCGTAATGCGGATCTTGACTTCTGTCTCGTCAATTGTAATATATTTTTTTACTGTATGTATCATATCGTTTTTCAGCATTTTCATCATCTGTGGAGAGCAGTCGATCCGTTCCGACACCAGAAGCATTTTCATTCTGTCTCTGGCATATCCTGCGGAGCGGCCTTTTCCCTGTAAAACGGTTTTCAACAGAACACCCTCCTTTTTATGAGATCATGAAATTATTTTCTGAAAATCTGTCCCAGTCTGCGGAACATTCCTTTTTTCTGGCGGATTTCCATAAATGGAACTTCCTCACCAAGAAGACGTCTGCAGATATTTTTGTATTCCTCTTCTGCCTGGGACTTTTTGCCGGAAAGAGGTTCTCCCTGATTGGCAGCTACAACGATCTGTTCGTCGTCAGGAATGGTTCCAATGAGATCTACTGCCAGTATCTCGATCACATCATCCACTGACATCATATCTCCCCTGGCGATCATATCCGGTCTCAGCCGGTTGATGATCAGATGGATATCTCTCAGTCCTCCGGCTTCCAGAAGACCAATGATACGGTCTGCATCGCGGATGGCAGAAACCTCCGGAGTTGTCACTACAAGAGCCTTATCCGCTCCGGCGACTGCATTTTTAAATCCCTGTTCGATTCCTGCCGGACAGTCCAGAAGAACATAATCAAATTCTTCCCGAAGCTCCTCGGTCAGTTTGATCATCTGCTCCGGAGAAACTGCAGACTTGTCCTTTGTCTGAGCGGATGGCAGGAGAAACAGCTCCGGATGACGTCTGTCATGGATCAGAGCCTGCTTCAGTCTGCAGCTTCCGTTTATCACATCTACAAGATTATATACAATTCTGTTTTCCAGTCCAAGTACCACATCCAGATTGCGAAGACCGATATCTGTGTCCACCACAACTGCTTTTTTGCCTGCCATGGCAAGTCCGGTGCCGATATTGGCAACTGTTGTGGTTTTTCCCACTCCGCCCTTTCCAGATGTAATAACAATGACCTCACCCATGTTTCTGATTCCTCCTAAAAGATATGTTCCATAATTCTGGTTTTCTCTCTGGTATTTTACACCGGACTGATATCAGTCATTGGATGTATTGCTGACATCCGTGGATGCATAGCCTGTCAGAATGGTATCCTCATCTGCCAGATCAAAAATGTATTCCATAATATCATTTGCTGTGGTGCAGGCATTTCCGGAAGAATATCCATTGGCAATACGGACTGCAACAGCATACTGCGGCTGATCAGAAGGCGCATAACCGATAAAAAGACCGTGGTTCGGCTGTCTGTAGTCAATCTCTGCCGTACCTGTCTTTCCGGACAGTGCCACGCCCAGTCCGTTAAACTGTTCGTGAGTCTGTACCACACGGCGCATGCCGTCATGGATATCTTCCCAGACATAGGACGGCACATCAGTCATTTCGCTTTTGACAACAGGCTCGTACGTCTTCTGTGTCTGTCCCTGGGAATCTGTCACCTTATCCAGAAGAGACAGATCATACACAGTTCCGGAAGTTGCCAGCGCTGTAGCGTATCTGGCAAGCTGGCTGGTTGTATAAAGGTGGTTACCCTGTCCGATATAGGAAGGAACTGCCTTGCTGTCCGAAACGTGAGGAGTCGCCTCTGAAATTTCAATTCCTGTGTTTTCATCCAGACCAAACTCCTCTGCATATTTCTGGAGTTTGGAAAGACTGAGATTTTCTGAAAACTCGTCTTTTTCATTTTTTCCGGCCTCAAAGCCGATCATGTTAAAATAATAGTTGCAGGACTGTTCGATTGCGCCTCTGATCTCCAGAGCGCCATGTCCGTTTTTGTTCCAGCAGTTAATAGGCGGATTGACCAGATCAAATTTTCCTGTACATTCAATATAGGTTCCATCATCGATCAGATTCTCCATCATTCCGGTCACTGCTGACAGAAGCTTCAGGGTGGAACCCGGAGCAGTTGTCTGCTGCGTGGCCTTGTTAAAGAAAGGACTGGAAAGATCAAGGGAAAGTTTGGTGTAATAATCCGTATCCATCTCATTGCTGAGTCTGTTATTGTCATATCCCGGATAGGATACGCAGGCCAGAACCTTTCCGGTATTTACATCCGTCACTACAGCCGATGCAGAACATGGCTTCAGCGCAAGCTGTGCGGGCTCAATTTCCAGATTGGCGATTTTATTGATCATAAAATCATAGGAGTTAAGCTCCCCGGATGCAAGTTGGGAATATGCATCGTCTTCTTTGGAAAGAACTCCCTGCTCATAAAGTACAAGGCAGAGATCCTGACCGGAGATCTGATCATTCATAAGCAGATACTTGTACAGAAGCTTGGAAAAGCCAAGATCTGTTTTCAGGTAATCCACTATGTAGGAGGTCATAGCCTGATAAATTTCTGCCGAATCCAGGTATTCTCCCTCTGGAGAAATTACAGAGATATCAATCCAGTTCTGCCCGGCAGCATAGTTCAGATATTCTCTGAGACTGATGCTTTCTTCCTCTGTCCATGCCAGATAGGTAGGGTCAGAAGTGTCAATTGCATCTTTGGAGATAACGCCCAGAGTATCTCGGAGTACCGTGTCGCAGATATAAGTCAGATATTCCTGTACTTCTTCGGATTCATCCTTATATGCCGGCGGATTGTCACCTGTCAGCCTGTTAGTTATTGTATCAAAAACTTCCTGCTGCTTTTGTTGAAATTTGGCATATAAATTTTTTTCTATGTCGGAAGCATCCTGATCATTGAATTTTTCAATATCAATGACACTGTTTGCTACCAGAGCATTGTAAACATCATAAATTGGCACGGAAATCTGACTGGCATCTTTTACGCCTTCAAAATCAAATTTCTTCGTATTTTCAATACGGGTCAGAAGCACACCTGCAACACGCTGTTTCAGGATCTGATAAATAGCGCTCTGCCAGTCTGAATCAATGGACAGATATACGTCGTTTCCCGCCACAGGAGGCTCAATGGTGTTTTCATCAATTTTCAGGACTTTTCCAAGATTGTCAACCGTTACGGTTTCCTGTCCGTCTGTTCCGTGAAGAAACTGCTCCATATGCTGTTCGATTCCGGCCTTTCCGACTACTGCATCGTTGGAATAGTCGGGATTTTCTTTTTTCAGAGCTTCCAGCTCTTCAGCAGATGCCCGTCCGGTATACCCCAGAACCGGTCCCATACTTTCATCATCAATATACTGACGCACCGAATCCTCGATCACGTCAATTCCCTGAAGCTGACTCTGGTTTTCCATAACTGCAGCCACTGTGCTTTCGCTTACGTTTGTGGCAATGGTAACAGCCATGTATTTCTGGAAACTGTTTGTATTGAGTTTATAACGCATGGATGCAATATCCAGGATTTCCTGTCTGGAAAGTTCCTGAGGAAGTCCGTACTGCTTCAGCTCTTCCGGTGTATAGGCGTCCTCACCATAAAGAACAATAGAGAAGCCATCGCTTCCTGTCAGATAATTCACAATATCTTCGGCAGAGGCAGAAGCCTGTTCTTTCGTAAGATCATCGATCAGAGGATGTCCGTAAATATCTGCCTTAAATCTGCTAAGTGCAAAGCCTTCTCCCACATCAAATGCGTAATTTCCATTTTCGTCAAGTATAATGTGGAAATCACCGGAAAGGGTATCCCCGTTTTCTGACAGAATCTGGAGAACCCGGTATGCAACCCCATTCAATGTAAGATTTTTTTCACGGGTAGTTTCATAGCTTCCGTTATCTTCAAACGTCAGGGAGTAGGACAGAATATTGGAAGCTACCATTTCGCCGTTTCTGTCATAAATATTTCCCCTTGTACTTTTCAGTACACGGGTTTTGGTGATACGGTTTTCAAATTCGCTGATATAGTTTTCACCCTGGATGATCTGCAGCTCAAAAACCTGGCGGATCAGGATAAATGCCATTACGATAAACACAATAATCACCACAGTTGTACGTTTCAGTTGGATTTTTTTGATCAGTTTTTTTATTTTAGTACCCAAATAGACTCACTTTCTTTCCTGACGGGGGTCATAAAATGATGATTGATATAATAAAAGATCCTGTATACGATCACCGTCAGAAATACGGTATAAACAATTTCAGGAATAATAATTCTGTACAGATAGGTAAACAGATTCATACGTCCCCTTAACAGGAACTGGAATCCGTAAACAGCCAGATTATAAAAAAGATCCATGGCTGCAGTAAGAAGGATGGGAACCTTCAGGTCATTATCGTAATAAATACGGTAGGTATATCCGCTGATAAATCCCACATACATATAGATCAGCGCATAAAATCCAAGAACAGAGCCAAAAAACAGATCTGTCAGAAGACCGCAGAAAAATCCGGTCCACATTCCACCTTTTCGCCCGCGCATCAATCCCATGGAAATACACAGGATCAAAAGAAGGTTCGGTGTAATAGAACCAATAGAAATCGAGTGAAGGACCGTGGACTGCAAAAGGAAACAGACAATAATAGTAAAAAACAGAACAAGTTTACTTTTCATTATTCTGCCTCCTTTGCAGCATCCTCTTCTGAGGCTGCATCACTTTTGTTCTCCTCAGCCTTTCCCTGTACTGCGTCCTGCTTGTTGGTTGTGATCACAAACACATCTTTTAAATGCTGGAAATCAACCGGAGTAACAAGAGTACCTGTTTTGGTCAGGTTATTGGTATCCAGTTCGATCTCACTGACGTATCCGATAAACAGTCCTTCCACATATTTGTCACTGATATTGGAGGTAACAATTCTCTCTCCTACGGAAACCTTGTCTTCTCTGTCGTAAAGCTGGCTGAATCTCAGTTTTCCTTCATCGATCAGTTCAAGATCTCCCTCTACCACACAGATATCATCTGTACTTACTGTCATGGCGCTGACATTGCTGCTGTCATCAATAATAGAACGGACTGTGGCCCAGTTGGAGCCTACCTCCGTGACAATACCTACCAGACCTTTTCCGGCAATCACATTGTTGTCCACACGGATACCGTCGTTGCTTCCTCTGTTGATCATAAATGTATCATACCAGTTTCCGGGATCTTTGGAAATGATCCTGGCAGCAACCTTTGGATAATCCGTATATTCCTCATCCAGCTTATAGAGCTGTTCCAGACGGGCAAGTTCAGCCTGATCCTGTAAAAGCACATTATTCTGTTCTGTCAGTGTGTCTACTGTTGTCTGCAGTTCTTTGTTCTGCTGGATCAGATCTTCTTTTTCCCGGAAACTGTTCTGAACCCCGGTCATCCACTGGCCGATAGATGCAATGGATTTTTCAAAGGGAACAATAATCAGCCCGGCTGCTTCCTGCAATGGCGCTGAAGTCACACCGGAAGCAAGGGTGGCAACAATGGCGCTGACACAGAAGAAGGTCATAATTGCCAGAAGATGTTTACTTTTTAAATGAATACGAAATCGAAATTTCTTTTTCAGGTTTTTCATGGATCATACCCCTAAAAAATTATAATTTACGTTGCTTTACGGGCTGCGCCCATTTTTCCAGTTCCCGGTTCCGGATGATCTTTTCCAGACCGCTTACGGAAGAGGTCTCATAAAGCTCAGAAAGCCGGAAAGAAAAACCGGTATAACTTGCAAGATAATTGTCTATGTACGGAAGCCGCGTGCTTCCTCCGGTAAGATAAATGCCCTCTCTGGAAATATGATAAGCGATCTGCGGAGGCGTTCTCTCAAGAAATGTTTTCATTTCCGATGCAATCGCATTGACACAGTTCATAATTCCCGCATTGACTACATATCCGGAAATGATCTCTTCTCGTGGAAGTCCGGAAATACTATCGATTCCCACAACCTTGCGGGCATCTTTTTTCTGGTCGTTCAGTCTTCCCATGGCAAGCTTCAGACGTTTCCCGGTTCTGGTTCCGATCTGAAGGCTGTAACGTTTGCGGATCTCACTGCAGATGGCCTCATTCATCTGCCTTCCTCCAATGGGAATCTTTTTGGAGATAATGATCTTTCCGTCTGTAATGATGGAAAACTGTGTACTCTGCGCCCCGATATTTACCACCATGCTTCCGGGATTGTTCTCCAGGGTGATTCCAAGGGCAAGAGCATCCGCAATAGGAGCCTCCACCATATATACCCGGTTCTTTCGGAGCCAGTGACCGTTTACCACATGATAATATGCTCTTTTTTCTACGGCAGTCATATCAAGAGGTACGGAAAAAAAGATATCCGAGCCGATGCCAAGAAATTTGTCGATTTTTTTCATCATACTGTAAAGAGCGATCTCCTGGAGCTCCAGATTGGCGATCATACCAAAAGCCATCGGCGAATTTACAACGATATCAACAGGTGATTTTTCAAACATATCGTATGCTTCATTGCCCACGGCGATAATCCTGCGTCCCTTTGACGCAATCATGTTCTTTTCAAGATAGGTTCTGTTTCTCAGAAAAGAATAGACCTTAATGGTACTGCTCCCAAGATCTATCCCGTATGTTTTTTTAATCAGCATAAATCTGCCCCTTTATCTCATCATTCCCCGTTCTTTGAAGCTGGTGTAACTGCGATCCCCGATAATAATATGGTCAAGAAGATGAATTCCCAGTATTTCTCCTGCTTCACAGATCCGCTGTGTGATTTCTCTGTCGCAGCTGCTGGGTTCCGGATCTCCTCCAGGATGATTGTGAACAAGGATCAGGCTGACGGCATGGCAGCGGACAGCCTCCATATATATTTCTCTAGGTGTGACAAGGGTGGCATTAACCGTCCCCTTGGAGATCAGCCTTTCGGACAGAAGATGGTTTCTGTTGTCCAGCATCATACAGATCAGAAGCTCCTGCTCCTGATGACGGAGTCTTTCCATGTAATAGGAAGCAATAGAATCCGGATGATGAAAACTTAAAGACGGCTTTGCCGCTGCCATGGAAATGCGTTTGGACAACTCTCCGATGCATTTCAGCTGAACAGCTTTCACCTTTCCCACCCCGTGGATCCTTTCAAGATCCGCGAGAGAACTGTGAATAAGTCCCGGCAGTCCGGGATAGGACGATTCCTGCATATGCTTCAGTATGTTATTGGCCAGAGAAAGCGAACTGCACCCTCTTGTGCCGCAGCGGAGAATTACAGCAAGGAGCTCACTGTCACTTAACGCTTCCTCTCCTTTACGGATACATTTCTCATAGGGTCTTTCGGTCTCCGGCAGATCCTTCATGGTCTGTTTCATATGGTTTACCTGCGGTTCTCTGTGCAAGGCCAGGAAAGAATCAAACTTTATTTTAGCATAAAAAGAGAGAGATGTATACTCTCTCCTTTGTTTTTTTATAATTTCATTATATATTCAGAAGCAATCCACTCTGCGGTTTTTATCCCGTCCATAGCTGCGGAAGTAATTCCTCCGGCATATCCTGCGCCCTCTCCACAGGGATAAATACCTGTAATATTGGAAAGCCCTTTCTGATCCCGCACAAGCCGGACCGGTGAAGAGGTACGGCTTTCTATGCCGCTTAAAACCGCATCTTTTCTGTCAAAACCGGGAAGCTTTTTCCCAAAGGCATAAACGCCTTCTTCAATGGAATCCCCAATCTCTAAGGGAAGTATGGAACGTACATCTGTCAGTACATAGTCGCCTTTGATATTTGGGCGGATTTCTCCCAGTTCTCTGCTTGCCTGATGTGTACAGAAATCTCCAAAAAGCTGTACCGGAACCTTCCCCTTTCCAAGCTCCCAGGCTTTTTTCTCAAGATCGCGCTGGAAAGCAATGCCGCCAAGAGCTCCCTCCTCCGGAAAATCCTCAGGAGTAACCGTTACGATCAGAGCGCTGTTGGCATTTTGTCCGTCTCTGGCCTGATAGCTCATACCGTTGACTGCCAGAAGGCCCTGTTCCGAAGATGCATTTACCACATAGCCCCCCGGACACATACAGAAAGAGTATACGCCTCTGCCGTTTTTACAGGTATGAGTTACCTTATAGCTTGCAGAACCAAGGATTTTATTTTCCGGTTCTCCGTAAAGATCCTGATTGATCATGGACTGAGGATGCTCGATACGCAGTCCCACGGCAAAAGCTTTTGGTTCCATGGCAAGTCCTCTGTCTTTCAACATAAAAAAGGTATCTCTTGCACTGTGCCCCACGGCCAGAACACATACCTGCGCCGGAATCTGTTCTGCATGATTGACCTCCACTGCTTTCAGCTTTCCGTTTTCTGTATGGAGATCTGTCACTTTGGAACGGAACCGGAATGTTCCTCCCATTTCTTCAATCTGATGTCTCATGGTCTGGACAATATTTACAAGTACATCCGTGCCAAGATGTGGTTTCTGCTGATAAAGGATTTCAGGATCAGCGCCTGCTTCTGTAAAACGCTTCAGAACCTCCCGGTTTCTTCCTGAGGAATCTTTAACCAGAGTGTTCAGCTTTCCGTCCGAAAAAGTACCTGCGCCTCCCTCACCAAACTGAACATTGGACTCCGGATCAAGAACACCGTTTTTCCAGAACCGGTTTACCGTTTCCATTCTTTTCTCTGCCTCTTCTCCCCGCTCCAGTACCAGGGGACAATAACCTGCCCTGGCAAGATACCAGGCGCAAAAAAGTCCTGCAGGGCCGCTTCCGACAATAATCGGGCGGGTTTTTAAGGGCTGCTCTCCCGGTTTTGGAAAAGAATAATGCTTTTCATTAGTTGACATAACATTATTATTGTGAACTTTTTTGAGGATTTTCTTTTCATTTTCTGCCTTCACATGCACAGTATATACAAATTTTTTATCCTCTTTATGGCGGGCGTCCAGAGACTGCCGGATAATTTCATAAGAAAATGAAGTCTCGCCGCAGCGGAGAGTTTTTTTTATCTTCTGTCTCAGTTCTGCCTCCGTATGGCTGACCGGAAGCTTCAGCTGACTAATCTGTATCATATAAGCTCCTTTGCTCCGTGAATTCCGGCCACGGCTCCGCTGGACCATGCCCACTGAAGGTTATAGCCTCCGCATGCTCCGTCAATGTCAAGAAGTTCCCCTGCAAAATAAAGTCCTCTGTGAAGTCTGGATTCCAAAGTTGAGGGATTCACCTCGTTGGTGGCGACTCCGCCGGAGCACACCTGAGCCTGATCAAAGCCCAGAGAATCTTTTACGGTAAGCTTAAAGTCCACTGCAGATCTCAGGGGATCTTTCTGCTTTATCAGAAGCCGTACAAGTCGATCCGGAAGAATTCCTGCAAAAAGTTCTTCCTCTGTTTTATAAGGGCAGAGCTCTCTTCTTTTTTCCATAAGCTGCCTCAGCGTTTCTTCTGTGTATTCAGGAAAGAAATTCACGGATAGCTGAACCTGTTTTTTCTCTTTCAGAGCCCGGATAGCATATCTGCTCAACTGGAAAACAGGGATTCCTGAAATTCCATACTCCGTAAGCTGAACCTCTCCTGTTTCCTTTCCCGCTGACTTTTCATCAATAAAAAGCCGGATCTCTGCTTCTGTACGGACACCTGACCACAGAGAAAGGCTGCCGTTCTGGCATTTCAATCCTGTCAGCGCCGGAAGAGGCTGAATGATTTGATGCCCAAGTTCGCTGGCAAGAGCATAGCAGCTTCCGTCTGAACCTGCAACGGCGGAGGCTTTGGAGCCTCCTGCAAGGATCACGGCGCCACCCTGATAAGTCCAGGTTTCTGTCTGTACATTCCAGAGGTTATCTGCAAAAAATATCTTTTTTACATGTTCCAGAGTTTTGATCTTTACTTTCAGGCTCCGGGCCTTCATTTCCAGAAGTTCGGGAACACATTTTGCCTGTCCGCTCCTGGGATACAGCCAGCCCTTCCGTTCTGTTGTAAGAACCCCGATTTCCTCAAAGAAATCCAGGGTGTCTTTTACAGAAAACTGTCCAAAGGTTTCTCTGACAAATTCCGGGTTACTTCCTCTGTAGGCTCCTTCGTACTGATCCAGATTGGTAAGATTACATCTTCCGTTTCCGGTTACTGCAACTTTGCGGCCTGTCTTATCATTGTGCTCCAGAAGAGTGACAAAGGCTCCTGTTTTTGCCGCCTGAACTGCAGCCATCAGTCCTGCTGCACCTCCGCCTACCACGATCAGAGAACGAGACGGATCCACAGGCTTTTTTTTCTTTTTTGCAGGCTGATTTTCTTTCATAGTTACCTCCCTGACAGATGTTATCTGTAATCCTGCAGAATCACGGAAGCGTGATCAGGTGCTTGTCCAGAAGCTTCTGTACAGACATCAGGATTCCAAGCTTTGCATGTTCCCAGGTTAGTCCTCCCTGGAAGTAAACGGCGTAAGGAGGCTTCATGGGACCGTCGGCAGAAAGCTCAATGGAAGATCCCTGAACGAAAGCGCCCGCTGCCATGATCACCTGACTGTCATAGCCCGGCATATCCCAGGGTTCCGGATCTACATAGGAATCCACCGGGGCGGCAGCCTGGATACCTTTACAAAAGGCAACCACACGCTCCGGCTCACCCAAAGTCACTGCCTGGATGATATCCTGTCTTGGCTCCCGTCCGTCCGGGATCACAGGGAATCCCAGTTTTTCATAAATATTTGCAGCAAAAACAGCTCCCTTCAAAGCGCCTTTTGTCACCATAGGAGCCAGGAAAAATCCCTGGTAGAAGGAGCGGTTTACACCCAGAGAAGCTCCTACCTCCATGCCAAGTCCCGGACAGGTCATTCTGCTGGCAGAATTTTCCACACATTCCTTTGTTCCTGCAATGTATCCGCCAATAGGAGCAAGGCCGCCTCCCGGATTTTTAATAAGAGAACCTACGATCATATCTGCACCCACGTCACTTGGTTCAATGGTATCTACAAATTCACCGTAGCAGTTGTCCACCATACAGATCACATCAGGCTTAATGCTTTTTACAAAAGCGATCAGCTCTCCGATTTCTTTTACTGAAAAAGAAGGTCTTGTCTGATAGCCCTTGGATCGCTGGATTTCAACCAGTTTTGTTTTTTCGTTGATAGCGTTCCGGATCCCGTCATAGTCAAATGCTCCGTCCTCTTTCAGATCCACCTGACGATAAGTGACGCCGTATTCTGCGAGAGAGCCTTTTGCCGGGCGGATTCCGATCACCTCTTCCAGAGTGTCATAGGGCTTTCCTGCCAGAGCTAAAAGTTCATCTCCCGGACGAAGATTTCCAAACAGTGCAATGGCAAGAGCATGGGTTCCGCAGGCGATCTGAGGACGTACCAGGCAGGCTTCTGTGTGAAAAGTATCTGCATAGACCTTTTCCAGAGTATCTCTGCCAAAATCGTCATAACCATAGCCTGAGCTTCCGTTAAAACACTCGGAGCTTACCTTGTTTTTCTGCATGGCAAGCAGAACTTTCATCTGATTGTATTCCGCTTTTCTGTCAAATTCCTCAAAACGCTCTTTTAGAGATTCCTCTACCTGTGCACCAAAATCATAAACTTCTTCTGAAATTCCTAATTGTTCATATATTTCTTTCATCATTCAACCTCTTTTTCTTTATTCAATACCTGGGATGTTCCAGGAGGATTCCTTTCTTCCGGCATATTTCCAGCATATAGTCAAGAATTTTATCTTCCTGATAGGCAAACTGATCTTTGTTTACCCAGGTTACTTCCTGCTCTCTCCGAAACCAGGTAAGCTGTCGCTTTGCAAAATGTCTGGTATCCCGTTTCAACACCCTTACAGCTTCCTCAAGAGGGTATTCTCCGTCCAGAAAAGCAAGGATTTCTTTATATCCAAGTCCCTGCATGGACACCATTCCCCTGTGGCAGCCCTCGTTTTTCAGCCGGGTCACTTCTTCCAGAAGCCCCTCCTTCATCATCTGATCCACTCGGAGATCAATCCTTTCATAAAGAAGCTCCCGTGGCATATTCAGTACAAAATAAGCCAGATTGTAGGGACTTTCATGCTGTTTTTGTTCCTCATTGTGAGCAGAGATCGGTGAACCATTCTGATGATAAAACTCAAGAGCGCGGATCACACGCTTTACATTGTGAGCATGAATTGCGTCTGCGCTTACAGGATCTACCTTTCTCAGCATATCATGGAGATGCTCTCCGCCTTTTTCTTCTGCAAGAACTTCCAGTTCCTTCCGGTAATCATTTTCCTGCTGGGCTTCTGTAAAGTCAATATCCTTTGTAACTGCCTGAATATAAAATCCGGTTCCGCCTACCAGAATCGGTACTTTCCCTCTGGAATAAATATCCTCCATGGCTTTTTTTGCCATCTGCTGGAATTTTACAATATGAAATTCTTCCTCCGGTTCCAGAACATCCACCAGATAATGAGGAATTCCCTGCATTTCCTCCGGACGTATCTTTGCGGAACCAATATCCATTTTTTTATATACCTGCATGGAATCTGCAGAAATAATCTCTCCGTTCACTGCCTTTGCAAGCGAAATAGAAAGACTTGTTTTTCCAACTGCCGTAGGTCCGGTCAGTACGATCAAGGGCTGTTTCATATGGCCTCTCCTAAACAATTCGTTTAAATTTCTTTTCCAGTTCTGTTTTTGTCATGGAAATGATGGTCGGACGTCCATGTGGACAATGATAAGGATTGTCCAGAGTCAGCAGCTCATCAATGAGCTTTTCCGCTTCTTTCACTGACATGGCATGGTTTCCCTTGACTGCTGCCTTACATGCCATCGTCGCCAGCCGGGAAGCAAAAATATCAAGAGCGTCCTTTTCCCCGCTGCCGGAAAGGTGATCCAGCATTTCCAGAAACAGTGCTTCTTCACTGAACCCGTAAAGAGTGGCAGGAACCGCGCTGATCCGGTACTCCTTACCACCAAATTCCTCAATTTCAAATCCGAACTGAGAAAAGTATTTCTGATTTTCTTTCAGGATGTTCTCTTCCTGAAGATTTAAGGTTACAATCAGAGGCGGATTCAGATACTGAGAATCCACAGTCTTTTCCCGGAAGCTTTTTACAAGCCGCTCATAATAGACCTTTTCATGGGCGGCATGTTGATCGATAATATAAAAATTATCGCCGAATTGTGCCAGCCAGTAGGTATCAAAGATCTGACCTACAAGACGGATCTGCTCCCGGGATTCCGGTGCAAGAAGCTTTTCTTCAAATAACTCCAGCTGCCGGGGTTCCTGTTCTGCTATTTCCTGGGTCTTCCTATTCTCCTCCGGCCAATGATCGGTATTCGTAACCTTTATTTGTTCTGGAACGGAATCCCCGGCTTCCATTTGCATATTTTCCGAAATCAAGTGTTCTTTTCTAGGATTCGTACTATCTGATGACGAAGCTGCATTTTTTACCTCGCTGTTATCAGCAGTTTTTAATTCACTGTTTTTTTCAGTCAAAAAAGTTGTTTTTGTTTCCTGTTTCTGCTCCTCTTCCTGTTTTTCACGAAGCGTTCCCTGAAAAAGATCTTCTTCTGAGGCAGAAAAAACCTGCGGTTTCTTTGTTTCTGTTGTATGAGAAGTACTGTACGAAGCAGATGGTTCTTTTACGGTACTCTGGTAAGCAGGTCTTTCCATCCAGGACTTTGTTTTTTCTGAAACAAAAGAATCCGCGCCTGTATAAGCTTTATCTCCGGATATTCCGGTTTTCTGCATTTCTTTTTTTTCCTGTCCGTAAAGCTGTTCTCTTCTTTTCCTTTCAAAAGGCTCCGGTACAGACACAGACTTTACAGGCGCTTCCTTTGTTTCCGGCTCCGGACGTCCCACAGAAACCTTCGGAATCATCTCTTTTCCCATAAGTGCCCGGCGAACGGTATCATAAACTGCCTCATAGACTTCCTGCTCTCTGGCAAAGCGGACCTCGCGCTTGGCAGGATGCACGTTTACGTCCAGATCATTCCCCTCCATCTGCATCTGAAGGGACACAAAGGGGAATTTATGCTGCATCAGAAAACCCTTGTATGCGTTCTCTATCGCTTTTGTGATAATGTTGTTTTTTACATAGCGGCCATTAATATAATAGTTCTCAAAGCTTCGGTTCCCTCTGGCGATTTCCGGTTTTCCTATAAATCCTGTGATCTTCATAAAATCATTTTCAAATTCCGCATCCAGAAGAGCTTTGGTGATATCTCTGCCGTAAACGCTGTAGATCACATCTTTTACACTGTAATTTCCTGAGCTGTGAAGCTTTACCTGCCGGTTCTGGATATATTTAAAAGAAATTTCCGGATGGGACAGGGCAAGCTGTTCCATTAAGGTATGGATATAATTGGCTTCCGTCATATCTGATTTCAGGAATTTGCTTCTTGCCGGAGTATTATAAAAAAGGTTCCGAACAAGGAAGGTGGTTCCCTCCGGCGCCCCGAGTTCTTCCAGAGAGTGTTCTACTCCGCCTTCAATAATATATCTGGATCCGCTGACTGCAGACGGAGTTTTGGTGATCAGCTCCACCTGAGATACAGCTGCAATACTGGATAATGCCTCCCCGCGGAATCCAAGAGAAGCGATCTGCTCCAGATCCTCTACTTTTTCAATTTTGCTGGTAGCATGACGGAGAAAGGCAAGAGGAATCTGGTCTGCCTCGATACCGGCTCCGTTATCTGTAATACGGATCAGCTTTTTGCCGCCATCTGTGATCTCTACCGTAACAGCTGTGGCGCCTGCGTCAATGGCATTTTCCACAAGCTCTTTTACAACGGAAGATGGGCGTTCCACCACTTCTCCTGCTGCGATCTTGTCAATGGTATTCTGGTCTAAAACTGCAATTTTTCTCAAACCCAACCTCTCTTTCTTCCTTTCTGCCGGCTTTGTCCCGAATGGTTTTTACCAGCGGTTCTGTATTTTGTTCTGAAGATTATAAAGAATATTCATAGCCTCCATGGGTGTCAAATGTGACATATCCAGATTCCGGATTTCCTCCACTATGTCATTGTCCTGTACGGTATCAAAAAGAGACATCTGTGCCATATCCACCTGATCGTACACGATCTTCTGCTTTTTCTTTGATGAGGAAGTAAGATCTTTAACTGCTGCCGTAATATCTGCATCACTTAACTCTTCCACCAGTTCCTTTGCCCGGCGGATCACGGAATCCGGCACTCCTGCAAGCTTCGCAACCTGGATTCCATAACTTTTATCAGCTCCTCCTTTGACGATCTTGCGGAGGAAAACAATATCATCACCTTTTTCCTTAACTGCAATACAGTAGTTGTTTACACCGGAGATCTTGCCTTCCAGCTCTGTCAGCTCATGGTAATGGGTTGCAAAAAGAGTTTTTGCTCCGCAGAGCTTGGTATCGCTGATATGTTCGATCACTGCCCAGGCAATGGCAAGTCCGTCAAAGGTACTGGTTCCCCTTCCGATCTCATCCAGGATCAGAAGACTTTTTGCAGTGGCGTTTCTCAAAATATTGGCAACTTCTGTCATTTCTACCATAAAGGTACTCTGACCGCTGGCAAGATCATCGGAAGCACCTACTCTGGTAAAGATTCTGTCCACAATTCCGATGTTTGCCTTATCTGCCGGAACAAAGCTTCCGATCTGAGCCATAAGGACGATCAGAGCTGTCTGGCGCATATAGGTAGATTTACCAGCCATGTTCGGACCTGTGATGATAGACACACGCTTTTTCTGATTGTCAAGATAGGTATCATTGGCAATAAACATATCATGTTCGATCATCTGCTCCACAACCGGGTGTCTGCCGTTTTTAATATCCAGAACGCCACTTTCATTGATCTTTGGACGCACATAGTTATTTCTCTGGGCAACCAGGGCAAGAGAGGCAAACACATCCAGGGCGGCAACCGCCTTGGCAGTTTTCTGAATACGAACAACTTCTGCGCCCACCTTGTCACGAACTTCACAGAAAAGCTCATATTCCAAAGCATAAAGCTTATCCTCTGCCCCCAGGATCAGATCTTCCAGTTCTTTTAATTCCTGTGTAATGTAGCGTTCCGCATTGGTAAGCGTCTGCTTTCTTATATAATTTTCCGGTACCAGCTCTCTAAAAGAATTGGTAACTTCCAGAGAATAACCAAAAACACGGTTGTATTTGATCTTCAGACTTTTGATCCCTGTTCGCTCTTTTTCTCTGGTTTCAAGCTCTGTCAGCCATTTTTTTCCGTCTGTACGGGAACGGCGGAATTTATCCACATCCTCATGATATCCCTCCCGGATAATGCCTCCGTCCTTCTGAGCCAGAGGCGGCTCGTCTACAATGGCGCTTTTGATCAGAGCAGCAATATCCTCCAGAGGATCCATGTCCTCATAAAGCTCTGTAAGAAGAGGTGTTTTAAAATCCTTCAGGATCTGTCGGATGTGAGGAAGCATTTCAAGGGAGGAGGCAAAAGCTACCAGATCTCGGGGATTGGCAGACTGATAGCTAATGCGGCTGATCAGTCGTTCCAGATCATAAATCGGATTTAAGTATTCCCGGATCTCATCCCTGAGCATAGGACTTTTATTCAGCTCTTCCAGAGCCTCCAGACGTCGGTTGATCTCCTGCGCGTCAATAAGAGGAAGTTCCACATAGGAGCGGAGGGTACGGGCTCCCATAGCAGTTTTTGTCTTATCCAGCACCCACAGAAGAGAACCTCTTTTATTTTTTTCGCGAAGAGTTTCCACAAGTTCCAGATTCCTGCGGCTGGAACTGTCGATCAGCATATATTTTTCTGCCGTATAAGGACGGATCCCCGCCATATGGGAAAGCGCTGATTTCTGAGTTTCCTGGAGATAAAGAAACAAAGCGCCGGATGCGATCACCCCGCTGTCATAATCCTGAATCCCCAGACCTTCCAGCGTATTCACATGAAAATGTTCTTTTAAAGTCCGTTTGCACAGACTGTCATCAAAATACCAGGCATCCAGAGGGAATACACAGATCCCAAGACGGTTCTTCAGATCCTCCGTATCCACACCGCTCATAAAAAACGCGTCATTGCAGATGATCTCTGCAGGAACGAATTTATTGATCTCATCCAGAAGTTTTTGTGGTTTATCCACCTCTGTAAGAAAACAGTCACCTGTGGAAATGTCCGCAATGGCACAGCCAAAATGATCTTCCATAGATACAATGGACATCAGGTAATTATTTTTGGATTCATCCAGAGAAGCCGCATCCAGAGTGGTTCCCGGAGTTACCACACGGATCACTTCTCTTTTTACCAGACCCTTTGCTTTTTTCGGGTCTTCCACCTGTTCACAGATGGCAACCTTATAGCCTTTTTCAATCAGTCGGTTAATATAGGTTTCCGCAGCATGAAACGGGACCCCGCACATGGGGGCCCGTTCTTCCAGTCCGCAGTCTTTGCCTGTTAAAGTGATCTCCAGTTCTTTTGTAACAGTCAGGGCATCCTCAAAAAACATTTCATAAAAATCACCGAGACGGTAGAATAAAATACAGTCCTTGTACTGCTGCTTTGTTTTTACATATTCAGCCATCATTGGTGATAATTTCTTGATATCAATCGTCGTATTTCCATTTTCTGCGTTTGTATTTGTATTCAAGTGCTTCCTACCTCATATTCTTAAGTAAAACAATATTTCTGACAAATATTGCTGTAATTCTGTATTTAATCAGTCCTCATTTTAACACGGAAAGATGGAATTTTCAATACTCAACAGCCTTACGTCAAGATTGCTGATGGCACTTTTTAAACAGACTCTCTGAATCCGGTATACATAAGCAGCTGCCTTTCATAAAATTTTTGTATGTTTTTAGTTTACAGGTGTTCAGACAGACATTCTATACATTATACAATACTGAAACGCACAGTATAAAATAAGAGACTGCACTTGACAGCCCCTTACGATTATTTTTAATATATGATTTTCTGAACAGTATATAGTAACAGATCTTATTTTTTAATAACAGGTTTTATCTTTTGATGTCTTTGGAGGACTGATAATTTCAGATCCTACTGCTCCGCAGACAATGATAACTGCTCCAAGGATCTGCAGAAAAGTAAGATGTTCATGGAACACAAGGAAGCCTGCCAATGTACCCACAACAACCTCCAATGCAGAAAGGATGCTTGTAGTGGTTGCCTCTACATACTGAGTAGATTTTACGCAGGAAACATTTGCCACCATGGTACACAGAATACCGATTCCGAACAGATCCCATACCAAATTTCCTGTTGGAACATGGTTCATATTGGAGATAACAGTCGGGAAATCCACGCCGAATGCCAGCACTACGGCCGCTCCAAGGAATCCGTATACCAGAAGAGTATCGCGATCATAATCCTTTGCAAAAAACTTTGGAAGAAGGATCTGCAGGGCAACACCGATTCCATTGATGATTCCTGCAAGAACACCGATCATATCCAGCCGGATGTTTCCGCTTCCCAGAATATCTGCAACAAGAACTGCTCCCACGATGCAGATAAGGATGGTAATGATTTTATGCTTGGTAAGCCTTTCTTTAAACATAAATCTTCCAAGAACAGCCACCCATACAGGACTCATAAACATCAGCACAGTTGCAACGCCCACAGGAATTCTGGAAACAGATACACTGTAGCTTACAAAACTGATACTGTAAGCCACTGCCCCATACACAAGACAGATCAGAAGCCCCTTCACATCAATTTTCAGCGCCCTCGGCTTTGTTATGAGAAGAAAAATAAAATAGGCTGCTCCTGCCAGTATACATCTGAAAAAAGAAATATCTATATTGGAAAACTCATAGGCAGACAGATCTCTGACAAAAATCCCCATGATTCCCCACATAACGGCTGTGATGACAGCCAGAATGATTCCTTTGCTTCGTTTACTCATTTTTCTCCCCTTTCCTGAACACCACCTGATTCTCTTTGATTGTCAACAGCTCTTTAATATTTTCCAGATCTTCTGGTTCTGTTGTCAGAGGGTTTCGGTCTAATACCACAAAATCTGCTACTTTACCAGGTGCAATGGTTCCTTTTGTGTCTTCTTCAAAGTATTGATATGCCCCATATTTTGTAATGGCTTTCAGAGCATCCAGAACAGAAATTTTCTGGTTTTCTCCAATGCTCCTGCCTTTTCTTGTGACCCGGTTTACGGCGCAGGAAACTGTTTTCATCATGTCTGGCGGGATTACAGGAGAATCCTGATGGAAGGTATATTTCATATGGTATTCTATGGCATCTTTTACCGGAGAAATCTGACTTCCACGTTTTTCTCCAAAATTCTTTAAATGGATATCTCCCCAGTAATAAGTATGAGCAACAAAAAAGCTGGGGATCATTCCGATTTCTGCCATGCGGTGAAGCTGTTCTTTTTGTACAAGCTGGGCATGTACCATAACAGCTCTGTAAATATCCTTGTTTTCCCGTGAAGCCAGTTCCTTCTCAAACTGTGAAATGTACTGCTCTGCCGCCGCATCTCCATTGCAGTGAGCCAGAAGCTGCTGCTTTTTGTCAAGAGCCAGGTGAATATATGTTTGCAGCTGTTCGTCTTTATAGATGGGATATCCGCAATAATCTTTTTCTCCCGCATAGGGGTTTGTCATCCAGGCTGTTTTTCCTTGCGGAGAACCGTCCAGAAAGATTTTATATCCTCCCATTTTTAAATGATTGCGATATTTTCCTGCATAATCACATTCTTCCTCTATAAGATCAGAAACTGAGGTGATATCCAGATATCCAACTACATCAAGATGTAACAGTTTCATGTCTGAAGCTGCTTTCAGAAGCTGGAACAGCGGTTTTCCTACCATTCCATCCTGAACGGTTGTAATACCATAGCTGGCATAAACTTTCTGAGCTTCCGTGATCAGGTTCATAAGCTCCTCCGGTGAACCGGCAGGAATAGCCGCCTGAAATCTGAGAAAGGTTTTTTCTTCCATATATCCGTCAGGGATCTGTGTTCCTTCCATTCGTCCGTAACGGCCGTCAGAGGGATCCTCTGTATGCTCGTCAATTCCCTGAAGCTGAAGCCCTTTGCTGTTTGTCACGCCCATATGGGAGGAAGCATGAATCAGAAGAACAGGATTTTCTGTGCTGATCTGATCCAGAATTTCTCTAGTGGGATGACGTTCTTCTTTCAAAAAGTTGTGATCATAATTGCTGCCTATCAGCCATGCATCTTCCGGAAGCTTCTTCTGATCTTTAAACGCTTTCATGGTATCTATAATATCCTGAAAGCTTTCGCAGGAGGAAAGGTCGCACTGTCTCATTGCATTTGCCACACCTACAAAATGAGAGTGTCCGTCAATAAATCCCGGAAGCATGACGCCACCGTGAAGATCAATGATCTCATCCTCATTTTCTTTATAAAACTTCATGATCTCGTCCTGATGGCCGACTGCAAGAATCTTACCGTTTTCTACGCATACTGCTTCCGCATATAGCGCGTCATCTTCCATAGTGATAACAGTTCCATTTATATAAAATGATTTCACAGTAATTCCCCTTTCATAACATATTTTTATCACGACAACAGTATTTTCTCTATAAGAGAAGCAAAAAATCAGAAGAGACCAGATGTGAATCCAGTCCCTTCTGGTTTATTTTGTTTTACTCTGCTTTTAAAATAAGCTCACAGGTTTCAAGTCCTTCAGAAGATGCTTTGACCCTGATCTCTCCACTATCCTCATTAGACTGGATCAGAGCCAGCACCAGACCGGAAAATGCGTGTCTGGAAGATGCCTTGTCATTTTCTCTGCATCCTGGATCGCCGTTTCCAAGACCGAGCAGATGACCTGCCCCTGTTACTTCAAAGGTGATATTATTTTCTGCGTTTGGAACGAAAATACCGTTTTTATCTACAACAGAAACTTTCACACAGGAAACATCCATGCCGTCACCCTGAATAGAGCTGCGGTCTGCTTCCATACGGATGGCAGCCGGTTCTCCAGCTGTTTTCTGAATATCCTCTGCGATAATCTCACCGTTCTTGTATCCTACAGCTTTTAATTCTCCCAGATGGTAAGGAACCTCAAATTGGATCCAGTCTTCCTCCAGAGCTTTTCTGTCTAAGGACTTGCCATTTAAGAACAGCTCAGCTTCCTCACAGTTGGTATACAGACGAATGGTTTTAATCTCGCCTTCTTTTTCCCAGGTCCAGTGAGGCATAATATGGATCAGCGGAGTCTCCTTCATCCTTGCCTCATAATAGAAGCAGTCATCTTTCGGGAAACCGCAGGTATCCATGATACCAAAATTGGAGCATACCTGATACTGTTTTAACGGAGTCGGTTCGCCTCTGTAATCAAAGCCGGTCCAGATAAAGAAGCCGCCGGTTCTGGGATTTTCTTTGTAGAAATTCCATGTCTGCCACGGTCTTGCAGTTCCTCCTGCGTTAGGACCGCCTTCGCCGCCCATCATAACATAGCGTGTTCCATAGCTGGAACAGTGTCCACGCTCCTTATTATCCTCATAGATTCCTCTTGTAGTATACCAGGAAGCGCTCTCTGTGCTCAAAAACTTCATATCCGGATAATTCTCGGACAGATTTTTGATCTGGTTATTATTAAGAGCGGACTCTGCATAGTTCATTCCAAAGATATCATAGATTTCCAGACCATACCTGGCAGCCATTTCTCCTGAAAGGAAAGCTTCTGCAGATAAGAACAGTCTGCTGTCGTCCAGGCTCTTTGCAAACGGGATCATTTTATCAAGAATACGCAGCGCCTGATAGCTTCCGGCAAAAATCTCCTCATTTGACATGCTCCACGCAAATACACAAGGATGGTTTCTGGAACTCTTGATCAATTCTTCAAGATCTTCCATACGATGCTTTGTGGCTTCAATAATACGGTTTTCGTTAATAACCAGTACACCGTAGTGATCACAGGCATCCAGGAGCTCCAGAGTTGCCGGGTTATGAGAGGAACGGAATGCGTTGAAACCAACTTCTCTGATCTTTTTAATCTTGTAATTCTGGATGGCATCCGGAATTCCGGCGCCTACACCTACAAAATCCTGATGGAAGCAGGTGCCGTAAAGAGGTGTCTTCTGACCGTTTAAGAGAAGCCCCTCATCTGTATATGCAATACTGCGGATACCGAAAGGTGTTTCATAATTATCCACCAGTCTGTCATCTTCAAATACTTCTGTGATGGCCTTGTACATATATGGATTTTCACAGTCCCAAAGCTGAGCATCTTTTACAGCAAGCTTGGATTTCTGTGTATCTTTTCCATATACAGGAAGTGTTCCTGTACACTCTGCCTGACCGATTTCCTGACCGGACGGATCCAATACCGTTGTGCATACCCGATAATTTTTCTTTTCAAAGGTTTCGTTGCATACAGTAGTCTCAATATCCAGCACAGCATCTTTGCCTGTTACTGTTGGCTTAACAAAAACTCCCCAGCGATCCACATGGACGTTTTCATAAATCGTAAGCCAGGTGTGACGATAAATACCGCCGCCTTCGTACCACCAGCCTTCACTTCCGTTTGTGGTGTCGCAGCGTACCAGAATTACATTATCTCCCTCGTCGTCCCCATACTTTGTCAACTCTGTTACATCAAACTGAAATCCTGTATATCCGGAATAATGATCTCCGATAAAACATCCGTTATACCAGAAAGAAGCATTTCTCATTACACCGTCAAATTCGAGAACAACACGTTTACCTAATGTGCTTTTCGGAATTTTGAATGCTTTTCTGTAGTATGCAATTCCGTCCGGAATGTATCCCTGCGCCCAGTTGGTAGCATTATCCTGCACCCCGATCTCTACGCGGAAATCATGGGGAAGATCTACGTTCTTCCAGTTTTTGGTCGATTTTGCTTTTTCCGGAAGATTTCCCATGAGCATATCTGCAGCGTCTACATCACCTTTTGCATCATCCCCTGCAGGAAGAATATCCTGCAGAGCACGGAGCATATTTCCTGCTCCGGCAAATGGCTCAAAAAGCTCACCATCTACAGCGTTACTGATTCCGGCTACAATCCCACTTTTGGCATAGGTTTTTGGGAGAGGACCTACTTCGTCAATGATATACTTCCAGTTTTTATCAAAATTCTGTTTTGTTCTCATCTGATTCTCCTTACTGTTCCTGTTGTTTTTTGCGTTCTGCAAGCTCTGCCACAATTTTGGCATGCTCCTTATCTGTAAATTTATTGAATAACATCGGGATAATCGCCAGTACACCAATTACTGCACAGAATAAAGTAAACGCACCGTGGATCATCATCTGTGTTTCGCCTGTTACCTGATTTGGAACGTAATTTGCCATTTCAAGCACCAGTCCTGTTACACCGGCACTTAATGCCATACCGATTTTTGCCATTAAAGTCTGAGTGGAGCTGATAAGACCTTCCTGACGGTTTCCGAATTTCCACTCTGCATATTCAATGGTATTGGTGATCATAGTTGCAGATACAACAGAAGAAATTCCAAGAGGAATACTTGTCAGTGCATATAAGAACATAACCAGACCAACGTTTTCGAATCCTGTAAAGAAGAAAATAACATCTACAATGATTCCAAAAATCCTTCCACCGATAAATACGGTTTTGGAATCAAAACGTTTAGTAAATATAGGCGCGATGATAAGACCCAGGAACATACCCGGAAGGAATAATACGCTGAAAATTGGAATCAGAGATTCTGACCCTACGCAGTCCTTTACATAATAAATGACCATTCCCTGTTTCAACATTGTTCCGATATTACCCAGAAGTCCACAGCAAAGTAATAACAACAGAGGTTTATTCTGTGTAATTGTCTTTACAGAGCTTTTTAAAGTAATCTTCTGATTTGGAACTGGTTCTACATGTTCACGGATATTTGCAAATCCGATCAGATAGAATATAGCTCCTAACACTCCGACAACAAGGGCAGTCATCATATATCCTTTTTGTTTATCGCCTTTTCCCAGTGCATTGATAAGAGGGATTGCGATAATACCTAAAACAGTTGTTGCCAGTGTTGTGGACATTCTTGAAAAGCTGATGATTTTGGAACGCTTCTGTACATCAGAAGACATTGCTGCCGGCATGGTCCAGTAAGGAACGTCTACAGCAGTAAATGCCATACTCATCATTACATAAGTAACTGCAGCATATACGATCTTTAATGTTGGTGACAGATCCGGTGAGCTGAAGTTCAGTACCAAAAAGATAACAATAACCGGAGCCATAAACAGAAGCCATGGTCTGTAACGTCCCCATTTTGTTTTTGTATGGTCTGCAATGGTTCCCATCATTGGGTCATTGATACCATCCCAGATTCTTGTGATCAGCATGATGATACTTGCAGCGCCGGCAGAGATTCCAAAAATATCTGTGTAGAATACCATCATGTAACTGCTCCACAGACCAAAAATAAGGTTCTGACCGAAACCTGCAATTGCATGTCCGAACATTTCCCTGCCTTTTACTTCCCCTGCCACTACCTGTGACATCTTTTCTTGTTTTTGTGCGGTTTTCATAACATCCTCCTTTTCCCGTTTTCATATGTTTATTATAATACTCTAAAAAGAAGGTCAATTCATTATCTTAAACACGACAAGATGTATGATTTTATATCCATTTCAGACATTCTTAAATGTTTTTTTACAATCTCCGGGAAGCATATGGAATTCTTCCTTGAACATTTCGTAAAAACGGCTGGAGCCACGAAAGCCAAGCTGCTTCATCACAGAAGAAACGCTCGTATCTCCCTCTTCCAGCAAAAGCTTTGCTTTTTTCAGCAAAACTTTCTGAGAATAACCGGTAATCGTAAGACCTGTAAACTTTTTTACGATTTTATTGAGATAATCGCCACTGTAGTTCAGTCTTTCAGACAATTCCTGCCTGGAATATTTTCTGGGATTTTCTTCGATCAGCAGTTTTATTTTTTCAAAAAGCTGCTCTTCTGCCGAACAGTCCAGTGTCACATATCGTATTTTATAAAGCTTTGTATCCTGAAATACCCCAAACAAACGCTCTACCAGTCCGCAGAAAATATGAAGATAGCCTGGTTCCTGCTGGATCAGCTCTTTTGTCATTTCTTCAAACAGATTATAAGCTTTATTTACACTTTCTCCTTCTGAAGTACATGAAATATAAAGATAGTCTTTTTTATAGGGAGATTTTCCGCTCATACTGGATGCCAGAAAACGATAAATGCTGCCAGTTGTCTTGTGAGAATAATCCAACAGTTCCTGTACGTATTCATTGGAAAGACACAGATATACCACAAAAAAATCCTTCCCGGAGATTTCCTGATGTTTGGCATTGCGATTGATAAAACAGCCCTCGCCCTTATGGTAAACATAGGAACTGTTTTCGATTTTCTGTTCTACCGAGCCTTCCAGTACATACATCAGCTCATAATAATCGTGCCGGTGCATTTTAATTCCCCATTCATCCGGAAAAATGATTTTTCCGTTTTCAATGTGGCAGACCCCTTCCTGTTTGGTCATAAACTTTTTTCCACTGGAAATACCCCCAAACCGGATCTCCTGTTTTTCTTCATGCTGTCCATTAGACATGACATTAATAATAAACGGAACTTTCATATACCTCATATGATCCGTTCTGGATAATTCCAGATTCTCTCCGTTCTCCGGATTTTCCAGAATTTTTATTTCGTCATTTAATGCATACCACGGAAATACAAACATGTTTTATCTACCTCAATCTATATCTAAATCTTTTCCTGATTCCATTTGCAGTATACTGTTTTTGTTACAAAACCTGCATCATTTAAAATTTTTGCTGCTTTTCTGCAAAATAAAAACATCAGGGCAATATACAAAAATCTTGCTGCTTCATGCACATGCCCTGATAATAAAAACTGATTCAGTTAATATACTTTTCCGGTTCTCAGATTTCTCTTGTTGCCTCTTTCAGCCACTGTTTTTCCTCATCATTCAGATAGGGAGAAATTTTTGTATAAACTTCTGCGTGATACCGGTTTAAAAGCTCTTTTTCATGGTCTGATAAAAGTTCCGGTTCGATTCCCTCAAGATCAAACGGAACCATGGTCAGGTTCTCAAAGCACATGAACTGACCGTAAGCGGTCTTTTCGGCTTTTTGGCACACAAGGAGATTCTCATGGCGGATGCCGAATTCATTTTCCACATAATAACCCGGCTCATTGGAAGTGATCATTCCCTCCTCCAGCACAGCAGTACCGGATTTCCATCGGAAGCTGTTTGGTCCTTCATGTACATTCAGAAGATACCCTACACCGTGTCCGGTTCCATGGTTATAGTCCTCGCCAAGTCTCCAGAGCGGTTCTCTTGCAATATAGTCCAGGTTCTGACCGCTGCAACCGTAACGGAATTTTGCGTCACTGAGATTCAGATGACCTTTTAACACAAGGGTAAAATATTTCTTTTCTTTTTCCGTTACCGGGCCGAGTACAACCGTTCTTGTAATATCGGTAGAACCTTCCAGATAGTGTCCGCCGGTATCGCAGAGAGCCAGTCCGTGAGGCTCCAGAGGAATGTCTGTTTCCGGTGACGGGCTGTAATGACAGATTGCAGCATGTCCTGCATAGGAAACAATGGGGTCAAAGCTGTTGTCCAGGAAGTTTTCCTGTTCTTTGCGCAAAGCAAATAAATGATCTGCTGCGCTGAGCTCTGTGATCGTTGTTTTTCCTACATTCTTTTTCAGCCAGTAAATAAACTTTGTTACAGCCACACCGTCTTTGATATGGGCAATGCGTTCATTTTCCACTTCAACCGGATTTTTGACTGCTTTTGGAAAAAGAGTAAGATTTTCTTCATCCATGATCTTTACGCTTTCCGGAAGGCTGCTTACCAGACGGCTGTTTACGTTTTTTCTGGAGAGAAGAACCGTTTTGTTCTCCGGAATGGTTTTTGCGTACTGATAAATATCATTATAAGGTTTCAGGACCACACCGTCTTTTTCCAGAGACATTTTTACCGTAGTATCAAAAGCTTTCTCATTGGCAAAGAGAAGAAGTTCATCCTGTGTCATTACAAGATAGGAAAGAACTACCGGGCAGCAGTGAATATCGTTTCCGCGGATATTTAAAAGCCACGCAATATCGTCAAGAGAGGTAAGGATAAAGGCATCTGCGCCTTTTTCTGCCATTTTTTCACGGATCTGAGAACATTTATCTGCTCTTGACTTTCCTGCCCATTTTTCCTCAAGCTCCATAACCGGCTCACAGGAAAGCTCCGGGCGTTCTTTCCAGATTTCTCCCACCAGATCTTCTTCTACGGAAAAACGGATATTTTTGTCTGCAAGAAGGGATTTCAGTTCTTCTGCCTCCGCAGAGCTTACACATCTTCCGTCAAATCCAAGACACATGCCTTCCGTCAGTTTATCCTTCAGAAATTCGTGTATGGTAGGAACCCCCGGTTCTCCCATTTTAAAAAGTGTGACAGTGGTTCCCTCAAGCTGCTGGGCTGCCTGGATAAAATATCTTCCGTCCGTCCACAGTCCTGCCATGTCAGAGGTGATCACTGCGGTTCCTGCAGAACCGGTAAATCCTGTAATATATTTTCTGCATTTAAAATAATCGCCTACATATTCAGAGCCATGAAAATCATCTGTGGGAACCAGATAAGCGTCCACATTTTTTTCTTTCATCAGACTTCGAAGAGCTGCAAGCCGTTCCTGTACTGTCATTATCTACATCTCCTTTGTATTGATACTGGTACAGAGAATACAAAATACGCACAATATTAACGTAGAAGCTCAGTATTCCTTGTACTGATAAGTTTATCACAGATTTCAGTTATTTAAAACCCTACACGCCAAAATATTCATCCAGCTGTTTTTTAAACTCATCAGGAATTTCCTGCGGGAATGGCATACTATCAATATCAGAAAGGCTTTCTGCAATATGAGCCAGAAGCTGCGCGCTTCTCTGAAGGGACCAGGCAGAAAGTAAGTCCACCGTATCATAATGAGTGTGCATTCCGAAGCCGTCCCTGTTTAAAGTCATGGCAGGGATCCCCTTCCATGCAAAAGTGTTGGAGTCGCTTCCCCAGATCTGGTTTTTAGTTGTCATACCAATACCTGTCTCACGAGCAAGATAAGTAAGCATACCGCAGACAGACGGATCTGCCGTCACACCGATTACATTGCCGCCAACAAGCTGGCCTGCCAGATCTACGTTCATATTAAAACAATGTTTTCCAAGCTCCTGCTCATGAAGCTTTACATAATGGCGGCTTCCAAGAAGTCCTTTTTCCTCAGCGCCAAACCATACAAATTCCACAGTTCTTCTCGGTTTATGCTCCTTTAAATAACGGCATACTTCCATAATAATAGCTGCACCTGCCATGTTATCATAGGCTCCCGGGCCTTCCGGAACAGAATCGTAATGAGCGGTAAGGGTAAGAATTTCCTCTGCTCTGTCTGTTCCCTGGATCCTTGCCTCCACATTTCGGGAAATACGCTTTACTTCCTCCTGAAGCAAAGTAAGACGGGCTCTTTTGGCTCCTTCTGTTACCATTTCCACTGCGTCAAGATAATGGACTCCCACTCCCTGGATCAGTTCTTTTTCATTTAAGGATTCGTACACCTTCTGGGGAATAGAGGCAGCTCTCGGAATGCGATCCTTTCCCTCATCTACCGGAGAGCCACTGATGCTTACAAAACCTGCGACCCCTGCTTTTATAAGGCGAAGGTACAGATCTTTTCGCACGATGTCATTGACCATAACTATTTTTCCTGCTGCATGGGAAAGGCTGATATCATCTCCATTTTCCACATACAGAAAATCTGCTTCTATACCTTCTTCTGCCGTGCTTCCACATCTCTGATATCCTGTCACCTGATAGGTTTTATGATAAGGCTCCGTAATGACAAGCTCTGCCTTTCTGATCTCCCAGGTATCAAAGGAAAATTCTCCTATACGGCTTTCCATGCCAAAGCTTTTTAACTCTTCCTGGATCAAAGAAGCTGCCTTTTCCTCTGTGGGAGTTCCGGCTTCTCTGATATAATTAAATTTTGAAACAAAGTCCATCTGTCGCTGTCCGCTGATTGTGTTTTTATTCATAATGTTCTCTCCATTGTAATTATTTTATAGTTCAGATTTTATTCTTTCCAGCCTTCCATATGACGCACGATCCTCTTATAAAAATCAACTGCAGGAGGAAGTGCGGAAAGACTGATATTTTCATCAATCCCATGAATGCTCTGATACTGCTGCTCATTGATCTCCAGAGGGGCGAAACGAATGCTGTTTTCACATACCGGAGTATAGTATCTCGCGTCCGTGCCACCTGTCATGGCATATGGCGCAACAATCACGCCCGGATATATTTTTTTCACCACATGCTCAATAAGGCGGAAGGGCTTTCCTTTATAATCCACCACCGGGCAAGGCGGGTGGATTAGGATCGGCTCTGTTTCAATGCCGTATTTTTCAGCAATCTTTGATACCAGAGCAAGACTTTCCTCCACTCCCTGATGATGAATGAAACGCATATTTCCTGTTACAGAAGCTTCCTGAGGGATTACATTCAGTCCGTCAGAACCTTTTGCCATGGTAAAATTAAGGGTTGTGGTAATCATTGCAGCCCCAAGAGGGTTTACCTTTGGAAGCAGTTTTTCCAGAAGAGGTTCCAGCTGTCTTTCATATTTCATGACCTTGCCCAGAGCTCCTTCTGTATAGGGAGCCATTCGCCGGAACATTTCCGCTACCGTAGGATTCATTTTTGAAGTAAATGGATTGTGGTTTTCAATATCCATCATAAAAGCAGCCAGACGGGTAAGAGGCGTCTGCTTTTGAGGAATACTGGCATGCCCTCCGTTTCCCTTTGCAGTAAAGCGAACGTCGCCATATCCTTTTTCCAGACATCCTACCATGGCAAATCTGCCTTTTACGCCTTTCATCGGCTCTTCTTTAATCATTCCGCCTTCATCCATAAGGAACTTTAAATGCACCCCGTTATTCTGAAGCCATTTTACTGTAAGAGGCGCGCCTTCTCCGCCAATCTCCTCCGTACAGCTGCTTGCAAGATAGACGTCACACGCCGGAACATAATCCTTTGCGATCAGTTCTTCCACTGCCTGAAGGAAACAGAACAGACTGCCTTTTGTGTCTACGGTTCCTCTTCCCCACACAGCGCCGTCTGCAATTTCTCCGCCAAAGGGATCATGCTTCCATACTCCGGAAGCCTCCACCACATCCTGATGGCTCATAAAAAGAATGGGTTCTCCCTGACCTTTTCCTTTCCACTTAAAAAGAAGACTTCCATTGAATTCATACTTTTCACAAATCCTGTGAATATTTGGAAACAGCTCTTCCAATATTTCATGGAATCTGTAAAATTTGCCGAGATCCTGCTGGAAGCTGCTGGAAATAGTCTCACAGCGGATCATTTTTCCAAGTTTTTTCCCGTAAAACAATTCTCTCTCGTTTGTTTTACCGTTCATAATGCTCCTCCTTATCAAAAGTTACTTTTTTCCATAAAATATATCCGGTCAACGGCGCCATTCCACCTGCCGGAATAAACACTTTTCATAAACCAATATTATTTGATAGATGTCCCTATATGTTTGTCCAGCCTCCATTGCGGCGCCGTTCCATCATCCGCATAATATTCATCCATTTCTATAATTTTATCATCTTTTGTTTGAATAAACGAAGTTACATGAAAAGAAGCACTCCTGTCTTCAGGATAGATAAGAACCACTGTAACGATTAAATCGTTCATAATTTCTACTCTTTCAACAACTCCATCCCATTCTCCAGGGTACTCACAATTTGCAATAATATATTCATCCACAGTAAAATGCTCGTTTGTACAATGCCAATTCACACAGGCATCTTCATGAAAATATTTTCTGATTTCTCTCTCATCCTGTGCAAGAACAGATTTCCAAAACTGTTTTATATCCATATTTTTATCCTATATATGTAATAAAGTCTTTTTTAGTTGTTACTTCTTTTTCAAATTCTGCTTTAAGCGTTTTATAAAAAGATTTTCTGAGCACGTTTTTAAGAACCTCTACGCTATTCTTAAATTCAGGGAAATTCTTTAACAAAGAATCAACTGCTATTTTTTGTATATCACTGTTTACCTTTGCAATTGTAACATAATCACCATTTTTTGTAACAATCCCTATATCTGCGTAGGATGAATACCACTCTCTTTTAAACGAAACCATATCCAAAATCATTTTCCTGGGAATGTATACATCAGAAACAAAAAGCCAGTTTTCAGAATAGTAAAGGCTAAAAGAATCCGATTTATCTTTAAATTCAAATTTGCTAAATTGCTCTTTTTTTATATAACTTTTCAATTCTTTAAATGACAAATATTTTTTCACGATTCTCATGCATTCGAATCGTTTTGGAAAAGCGCATGCCATAAAAACATGTATTAAAAATATCAATGTCACCACAAAAAATAAAATTATAACTAAGTCATCAGAAGAAAGCGAACGCAATAATCCGCCAGCAAACAGAAAAATTACCATTGGCAAAATTATAACGGAAATAATTCTCCACCATGTCCAAATTCTTTTAATCATTTTATTTCTCTCCCTGTCAACGTAGAAAGTTTTCCATAAATGCGCTGTCCAGATTGCGGAGCCGATGTCTGAAGTTTTGAACCGCAGCCAGTCATGATACTATATACCAACACGCATCCTGTCAGAAAAACAATCTATTGTTTTTATAAACATAAATCCTTTCTGCGATTTTGTTACTTTTGTTATAAATGTCGATTATGCTCCTACCAGTGTCATAACTACATAGAGTATAATCAGCAGGAGGGCAAGACACGTTGCGCAAAAAACTGCAATCGTCGTTTTGATCCTGTGCCGTTCTTTTAACGTCAGAATCATCACTGCAAATACATCAAAGAAAAAGAAAAACTGGCAGATCCCACCCAAAACCACCAGCCATTTTGGATGTACACCGTCTTTACATGACTTTATAAGATAAGCGATCGCGTAGGGAGCTGCCCCTAATAAAATCCCGTATCCAAAAATCAGAAAAACAATCGTTATCATTCCAAACAAAACCATCAGCGGCAACGGGAAGAATGCCATCACCGTCACACATACAGTGATACTCCCTCCAATCAGGTAGAACGGAATCAGTCCATACTTGATGATCAAAGTGCAGTTCAGCAATGTCTTTCTCGACCATGTTCTCCCTACGGTCAACACAACGATCAAATTAACGATTCCCATGATAAATGGCAGAAGAATTGATAAAATCTGCAATTTGATCGCATTGTCAAAAAAGCCGGCCAAAAGGAAGAATGTATAAGACACGATTACATAAAGTACCGGCAGAATATACGTCATTTGGCATCCTCCCTTCTACGACGGATCAGCCACAGAAACAGCAGCGCAAGGCTCGCCACAACAGCAATCCACATGGTCTTGTAAGAAAAAAAGTAATCATAGATCAGGCACACAGCTCCGGCAAAAGCTGCAATGCTGAAGATTGGCCACGGATTTCTCATAAAAGTACCTCCTGTATTCTGCCCGTCACATATTTCAGCAGATAAATTTTGCACATTCCCTTGATTATTTTTGATTTTATCATAAATTTACAGAAAAAGACAGAGTATTTTTCCGACTTGGAACCAGATAAATACTCTGTCTTGAAAAATAATAAAATCCGCATTGTTACTGCCAAAATATTCCCAGTTCTCTTTCGAGGCCGATTACCGGATCAGGCCGTATACTGTCCTGCCAGCACAGTCTTTCGCACTCTTTTTCTGACAAAAAAGAAACATACTGCCTGAAGCACAATGGTAAGTGTCCAGGATGCCGGATAGGAAATAAAAAGAAAATCCAGGGATCTGTGAGTGGGAAATACCAGATAGATCCAGATAATTCTCATTCCAACTGTTCCGATCACAGAAAGGATCATAGGTACAGCAGAATAACCCATTCCGCGCAGCGCTCCCGGAAAAAGATCCATAATGCCGCACAGAAAATAGGGAACTGTGGTAAAAGCCAGGATTTCCAGTCCGCAGGCTATCACATCTGCCTCGCTTGTATAAATCCTGAGAAGACCGGAGCCAAAAAACCAGGCTCCAAACCCCAGACTAAAGGAAACTCCTACGCTAAGGATCATACAGTTTACAAGAACTTTATCCATTCGTTTCAGTTTTCCTACTCCATAATTCTGACTGGTGAAGCTCATACATGCCTGGGTAACCGAATTGACTGCAGCATAAAGGAATCCGAAAATATTGTTTGCAGCCGTATAGCCTGCCATGGCAACCGATCCAAAAGAATTTACAGAAGACTGCAGCATTGCATTGGAAAAATTGATAACCGTACTTTGAAGCCCTGCCGGGATGCCTACCTGAAAAATCTGCTTCAGATATTTCCATTTTATGGTAAGCCTGGAAAAACGAAGCTGATAACTGCTCTCTGATCGATACAGACATCTTAAAACCAGAATACAGGAAATCATCTGAGCAATGATCGTTGCAATGGCAACTCCTGCTACGTCCAGGCGGAACTGAATCACCAGGATCAGATTCAGGACAGCATTGACGATTCCTGAAATGATCAGAAATAAAAGCGGCCTCTTGGTATCTCCCACAGATCTTAAAATAGCTGCCCCGTAATTGTACAGCATAAAAAACGGCATTCCGATAAAATAGATCCGCATATAAAGAGCTGACTGATCAATGACATCTGCCGGAGTTCCCATTATCTCCAAAGCAAATCTGGAACAGCCCAGTCCCACAAACGCCATTGCAATGCCACTGATCAGAGCAAACATAATAGAAGTATGTACTGTTTCCGACATTTCCTTTGCTTTTCCGGAAGCATAAAACCGGGCGCTTAACACATTTGCGCCCAGAGAAACGCCAATAAACAGATTTGTAAAAATATTGATCAGGGCTGTGGTAGATCCCACAGCTGCCAGAGAACGGCTGCCACTGTATCTTCCCACAACCACAATGTCCACTGCATTAAACATCAGCTGCAAAATGCCGGACAACATCAGCGGAATCGAAAATGAAATGAGCTTGGGCATGATCGAACCATTGCACATATCAATTTCGTATTTGCTGTTTTTCAATTTTCTCTCCTCTTTTCCCTGTCTAAAATAAAATGTTTTTCATGTTCCTGTAGCAGTCTGTGACCGTCGGAAACAACGCTTCAGTCAGCCAGACTTCCCAGATAATAAAAGCCTTTACACTCTTCAAGTTTTACATTCACATAAGTTCCCAGAAGGCTTTCATCTGCCGGGAAATGCACCAGGAGATTGTACTGAGTCCTTCCTGTAAAGATTCCTTTTTCCTTGCTTTCCTCTTCTACCAGAACTTCCTGAACGCTTCCTGCAAAGCGGGAAGAACGGATTCTGCCCTGCTCCTGTACAAGGGCAAGAAGCCGGTTAAAGCGATCCTTTGTTACATCTGCCGGAACCTGATCCTCTTTGGCTGCTGCCGGAGTACCGGTACGCTTGGAATAAATAAAGGTAAAGGCAGTATCGTATCCGGCCTTTTTTACCACATCCAGCGTTTCCTGAAAGTCTTCCTCCGTCTCTCCCGGGAAACCTACAATAATATCCGTTGTAAGAGAAATATCCGGAATGGCAGTACGGATTTTTTCTACCAGGTTCAGATATTTTTCTTTGTCATAGCGGCGGTTCATTTCCTTCAGAACACGGCTGCTGCCGGACTGAAGGGGAAGATGAAGGTGATGACAGATTTTTTTGCTTTTAGCCATAACCTCAATCAGTTCATCAGAAAGATCTTTTGGATGAGAGGTCATAAAACGGATTCTCTTCAGTCCCTCCACCTGTTCCAGCATGGTAAGAAGCTGTGCAAAGGTCACCGGATTTTCCAGAGTTTTTCCGTAGGAATTTACATTCTGTCCCAGAAGCATTACCTCGGAAACTCCGTCTGCCACAAGGCGCTCCACTTCCTTTACAATGGCCTCTGGTTTACGGCTTCTCTCTCTTCCTCTTACATAAGGCACAATACAGTAGCTGCAGAAGTTATTGCAGCCAAACATGATATTTACACCGGATTTAAACGTATAGTTTCGCTCTGTAGGAAGATCCTCCACAATCTGATCGGTTCCCTCCCAGATATCTACAATCTGCATATCTGATAACAGCATATCATAAAAAAGTTCTGCAAATTTAAAAATATTGTGAGTTCCAAATACCAGATTTACAAAAGAATAAGTTTTTTTGATTTTTTCTACTACCTGAGGCTCCTGCATCATACATCCAAAAAGAATGATCTTCATATCCGGATTCTGATCCTTCAGGCTGTGAAGATGCCCCAGACGTCCGTATACCTTCAGGTTGGCATTTTCACGGACTGTACAGGTATTGTAAATCACAACATCTGCTTCTTCACTGTCCTGACGGACATAGCCGATCTCGTCCATGATTCCGGCTACGGCTTCCGACTGTTTTTCGTTCATCTGGCATCCAAAAGTAGTAAGACAGTAAGTTACAGGACGCCCCATAGCCTGGATCTTCTGTTCTGTCAAAGCTCTGGCCAGTTCGATAAAAGAACGCTGGCGTTCTGTTTCATTCTGCATTTCTTTTGCTTCTGTATCTTTTATCATAAATATATCTGCTCCTTGTTTCTTTTTTATTTTTCTATGATACAGGAATTTTATAATTCTGTCAAAATTTTTACAGTTATTCTAAAATAGCAAAAATATGTCAGTATCCGCCCGGTATATTCGATGTTGAAAAAGCAAAATATAATCCACTGGAAAGCTATTTAAAGTTCACCTACAGAAAAAATATATTCCAGAGGAATCGTATAAATCTGTTTATATCTGTTCTCAAAAAGAATACGTTCCTCTTCACCCAGCCCGGAGGGAAGTTCTATCCGAAAAGAGGGCTGATGGGTAAGCTCCGCATAGTATCTTTCCGGGGTTCCCTCTCCCTGTATCTCATGATCTTTTTTCTGTTGTTCCAGAGAAAATTTTTCCATACAGAAGCCTGCCTGTTTCTGAAAATGTCTTGCCAGTCGGTAGCTTTTTTGATTTGTTCCAAAGGACTGAGGCTGCCGAAAATATACGATCCGTTTATCTGCCTGCCCGAAAGAGAAAAATCCTTTTCCCTGATATTCCTGCAAAATACGCACCAGAGCCTTTGTTTCATTTTCGCTTGCCGGTTCGTGATAAATTCTCATTTTCCTGTAATAGCTTGTGGGAAAATTTTTCTGAAGGTTCATTCCCCGTGCATTACAGAAATACTCTGTACATATTGTTTCCTGCATGCGAAGCATCTGCCGATAAACAGGATTTCTTATCACCGTATATCCTTTTTCATAGATTTCATATCCGTCAGGATTCAGAAGGGGAATAAAACATATTTTCCATGCAGAAAGAAGTTGTTTCATATCATAAAGGTCTTCCAGTATCCATCCACATTCCCATGCCCGACAGTATTCCTTTGCCATACGGAGCAGACAGGACGGCATATGTCGATCCGTTCCATTCAGTCCGCTGACGCAAAAAATCACCTGATCACCCTGCCCAACCTCGATCATTGGGATCATCCGTTCGTCATGACTGTTTCCGATTACCCGGAACTGTGCAATTGTTCGGTATCTCCGGGCAGTTTCCCATAGTTCGTAATATAAACTTTCATAGGCAAAAATTTCTGTTTCTGTCATCTGCTTGTCCCCCTGCTGTTCATATTGAATATATATGAAAAGAGACAGGCTTTTAGACCTGTCTCTTCTTTATGGCGTACTCTGTCAGATACCAACAGAAGTTCTGTCAGATTTCTTCTTTTTTGCGTTTCCTTACAATCACATATCCGCCTGCCAACAAAGATAAAGCTGCCAGAACTGACATGGTTCCAACCGGAGCTTCATCTGCTGTGGAAACAGCCGACTTGGAGGTGGATCCGGAATCCTTTTCTGAAGCCGCTTCTGTTGCTTTGATATCTGCAACAGAGCCTCCGCCTGTTCCGTCATAGTTCAGACCGTCATCCGGATGTTCCTTGTTATAATTGTCAATATAATCTTTCCATTCGGCATCCGAAATTTCTGCTGAACTGAAAGATGTTTTCATATATTCGACTACATCTGTACTTGTCCATTCGGTGCCGTTATAAGTCTGTTTCTGGAAAAAGATATAAAGAGGATAGGTAGCTGCCTCCCGGATTCCCTTTTCCTGAGAGCCGATTCTCCATGACTTGTTTTTTGTTCCGTTCACAGACATGGACCAATACAGCGGAATCCATCGTTCATCACCGGAAACCGGATTGGTATCGTTCTGACCTGCGCCTACCACCTGGAAGTCATAAAATTTTCTCGGGAAGAACTTAAGCGGATTTTCAAGTCCTGTCACCTTACTCTCTGTAACTTTATATTTACGCGGTGCTCGGGTAGTTACAGTAGGTACGACTTGCCCTGGCCGATTTTTCATATTCAGTTTTATTTGCAAATAGTCTATATATCCGTTATCTTTCGCTTTTGCAGCAACAATCAACCAAGAATTTTTTTCAGGAACATTTTTAGCTACAACTTCAAATGTTGTATTTTTATCTGCCACTCTCGTCGCTTTACTTTCATCAATTTTCTTTTCAATTTCCTCTTTACTTGTTCCTTCATCTACAAAAAAATAATACCATTTACAATCCCTTGTAGTGGATACTTTTACATTAACTGTATTGTGATCACGCCATTTTTCACTATCACTTTGATATCCTAAGAAATCCACATAATTATTCCATTCTTCATCTGAAATTTTCGCAGATTGAAAAAAGGTTTTTACATATTCAATAGTATCTGTATCTGTCCATTTAGAATTACTATAAATTTGTTTTTTAAAAAAAACATATATTTTATGTGTTCCAGCAGTTTTTATACCCTTTTCAGATGAAATGTTCCAAAATGTTTGTTTTTCTTTATCGTTTGGTTTTTCCTTTGAAGACCAGTATAAAGGCTGCCATCTTACATCCCCTTCAGTGGGATTTGTATTATCCTGTCCCGCACCTATAACTGTAAATGAATATGCTTTTTTGGGAAAGAATTTTAATGGTTTTTCAAGACCAGTTATTTTGCTATCCGTTACAGGACATTCATCTGTTTCAGTCCCCTTTTTTTTCAATACAGCGCTCAGTCCGTCCTCACCCAACACAACTGAGTAATCCTGTGTATCATAAGCCAGCTGTTCTGCCGCTGCCTTAAATTCTTCAGGAGTAACGTTGGTTTCGTCGGTCTTTGTCCCTGCTTTTGCCACAATTTTTTTATCAGCCGGAGCTGCTGCTGTCAGAGAGATGGAAGAACCTGTCAGCACATCTGTCACAACAACTGATGCATCCTGATCCAGATAAATGTTTGCTCCGGTATTCTCTTTTATGGTAACTGTGCCCTGTACAGCAATATCCATATTACTGTAAACGGCTCCTACGGCTCCGGTATTTCCGGTAATTGTGCCGCCCATCAGCACAATACTTCCACCGTTGTTGGAAACAGCTCCGCCTTTTGCAGTAGTATTATTTCCGGTCAGGGTAACTCCTGCTGAAATCCCCAGACAACCGGAATCGCTGACGTCTGCCAAACTTCCCTCTGAAGGTTCTTCCACACCTTTTCCATTGTTTCCGTCTACAGTAAGGTCGAAACCGTCTTTTGCAGAAAGTTGAAGCTTACTGTTCTGTCCGGAAACTGTAAACATGTTTCCGTTAAATACTGTTCCATCCTCTTTCTGCTCTCTGCGAATGGTGATTCCCGGAGCTGCTGCAACAATACTGACTCTTTTTCCGGAAACGGAAACAGTTTCTGACAGTACCAGGCTGTCTGTGATCTCGATCACAGTAGGTTCCTGAGCGCCGCTTTCTATGGTTGGAACAGCATCCACTGCTTCCTGAAGTGTTTTATAGTAAGTTATGGTTTCCTGATTATTTTCACCTATGGTAGTAATAGAAATACCAGTTGTTTCAGCCTCCAGTGTTTCAGGGGCTGCTGAAGGGGTTGCCTCCGGTGTTGTTTCTGTTTCCGGCGCCTGGGTAGGCTCTGCCGGCGTCTCCGGAACTGCCGGAGCCTCTGTCGGTTCTACAGGAGTTTCCATAGGCGCTTCCGGAGTTGCTTCCGGTGCCTGGGTGGGCTCTACCGGTGGTGTCTGACCTTCCTCCTGAGGAATCTCACCGGAATTTTCACCCTCCGTTATCTCAGATGAAACCGCGGGAATATCATTTTCTGCTGCCAGAGCAGCAGAAGGAACAGTTCCTGCAGTCATGGCTCCAGCCAAAAGAATTGCAAATACCTGTTTTTTTCTCATTTAGTCCTCCTATCTTACGGACGTATCTGACCATTTCCGTAAATAATATACTTAGTAGTTGTCAGAGCAAGAAGTCCCATAGGCCCTCTGGCGTGAAGCTTCTGGGTACTGATGCCGATTTCCGCTCCATATCCAAATTCACATCCATCTGTAAATCTGGTGGAAGCATTAACGTAAACTGCAGCAGCGTCTACCTCGTCCAGGAATTTCTGTGCATGTGTATAGCTGTTTGTGATAATAGCCTCTGAATGGCCTGTGTTGTAACGATTGATATGCGCAATGGCTTCCTCTACAGAATACACTATTTTAATAGACAGTATGTAATCCAGATATTCCGTTCCCCAGTCCTCTTCATCAGCAGGAACAGCGCCCGGCATCAGAGACAGAGCTTTCTGATCCGCACGTATTTCCACATGCTTTTCACGAAGCTTTTCTGAAAGTACAGGAAGAAGCGCTTCTTTTATACTGTCATGTACAAGAAGAGATTCACAGGCATTACATACTCCAACTCTCTGAGTTTTGGCATTTATGATAATATCTGCCGCCATTTCCAGGTCAGCTGTTTCGTCTACATAAATATGACAATTTCCGGTACCTGTCTCAATAACCGGAATGGTGCTCTGATTTACCACTGCCCGGATAAGTCCTTTTCCGCCCCGTGGGATCAGCACATCCACGTATTCATTCATTTTCATAAATTCCGCAGCAGTTTCTCTGGAAGTATCCTCGATCAGCTGTATGGCATCTTCTGTGATGCCCTGAGTCCTTAATGTTTCACGGATACATGCGACAATTGCCTGATTGGAATGAATCGCATCGCTTCCGCCTTTCAGGATCACAACATTTCCTGTTTTGAAACAAAGTCCGAAAGCATCGGCAGTTACGTTTGGACGCGCTTCATAAATAATTCCGATCACTCCAAGAGGTACTCTTTTCTGTCCGATCAGAAGTCCGTTGGGACGCTTTTTCATTCCGGTAACTTCCCCAATGGGATCTTCCAGATCTACAAGCTGGCGAAGTCCGTCTGCCATTCCTTCAATTCTTTCTCTGGTAAGAAGGAGTCTGTCCACCAGTCCTTCCGGCATATGATTTGCCTTTCCGTTTTTTACATCTTCTTCGTTTGCTTTTAAAAGAGTTTCTGAACTTTCAACCAGATGATCTGCCACAGCGGCAAGCACCTGATTTTTTTTATCTGTAGAAATCGTGCGGAGAGCAGTTTCTGCATCCTTTGCACGTTTTCCAAGCTGAACAAGCATTTCTTTCATAATCTGACCTCCTGAATTTTAGCCTCTCAGGCACTGTTTTTCTGTTACAATAATCTCAGGTGAAATATCGGTAGGCTCTGTTGGAACCTGGGGAAGAAGCTGAAATTCAAAAGCTGCTGCCACGCGTTTTATCCGGGGATGTTTTTCCAGATACCGGTCATAAAATCCGCCTCCATATCCAACTCTGTGGTTCTGTCTGTCAAAGGCAACGCCGGGCATGATCATCAGGGCATCCTCCCACTGGACAATCTCTCCTGACACCGGCTCCGGAATACCATAGTATCCCGGTTCCAGCTGTGCAAAATCTGTGAGTTTATAAAAAATCATATCAGTTCCCTGCACCTTTGGCACAGCGATTTCTTTTCCGTCTTTCCAGGCTTTTTCAATCAGAAAACCTGTCATTACTTCATGATTGTAATCTGCATAAATAAGAATTCTGTCTGCAGTCTGATATTCCGGAAGAGCTGCGATATTTTCTGTGATCTTTTTGCTCCATTCCTGTATTTCTTTATCAGAATGTGCTTTTCTCTCTGCAAAAATCTGTTTTCTAATGGCTTTCTTTTCTTCCATATTTTTCACCTAAGTTCGTAACGCTTCCATCGCTTTCTTTAATATCAATATTGTCAAGCTGACTTCTTAAATTCATGCGGATGGTTGCAATATATTCTTTACGGAGAGCATCTCTTTCCTTTTTTTCTTCTTCTGTAAGACCAACGCTTTTTGCCTTATGGGCAAGTGTATTGATACGGTCGATTTTTATGTTATCCATGTTTTTTCCTCATATTATATAATAGTAGTATTTATAATCCCTCTCCAGGGTCTGTTGTCTATCCTACGATTGCAGACGGGTTGTCGGTTCCGACTACAGCAGTTTTTCTATATAGTCAATCAGATAAAATTCCTCTTTTTGATTTCCAACAAATAAAGTTCCGTAATTACGGCCTTCCATAACCTTGTGTATCACGTGAAAATCTCCGCCGTTGGCGATCACCATATCGGCTCCTGCAGCTGTTGCAATCTCTGCAGCCGTAAGCTTTGTTGCCATTCCTCCAGTTCCCACTTTGCTTCCCGGTCCTTTTCCCATGCTTTTCAGCTTTTCATCCAACTTTTCTACTGTATCGATAAATTTTGCATCCGGATTGGTATTGGGATCATCTGTAAACAGACCGTCAATATCCGAAAGCAGGATCAGAAGATCCGCGCCGATCAGAGCTGCGATGACTGCGGAAAGCGTATCATTATCGCCAAAGGAATCCAGTGCTTCCAGTTCAAAGCTTGAAATAGAGTCATTTTCATTGACCACAGGAATGGTATTCAGTGTCAGCAGTTCCTCAAAGGTATTACGGGCATGCATACGGTTCAGGTTATTGACCATAGTATTCTTTGTCATAAGGATCTGGGCTGCCATCTGATTATATTCGGCAAAAAGTTTCTGATAGATCATCATAAGTCTTGCCTGACCTACTGCGGAACACGCCTGTTTTACTTTCAGCTCTCCAGGACGTTCATTAAGTCCCAGCGCGGCAGATCCCACCGCAACGGCGCCTGATGTTACAAGAACCACATCCTTTCCCTGATTGTGAAGGTCACTGATCTCTCGAACAAGCACTTCCAGCTTGCGCAGATCAAGTCTTCCTGTTTCCTTGTGGATCAGGGAGGAAGAACCTACTTTGATCACAACACGTTTTTTGTCTTTTAATAATTCCCGGTAATTCATTGTTGTCTGTCTCTCCAAATCTGTTTTGTCTGTTTTTATCTGTTGATGCCAAGAGCTGCCAGGGCCTCTGCCTGTTTCTTCTCCATCACTTCCGCCTCTTCCGGCTCCATGTGGTCGTATCCCAGAAGGTGAAGCATGCTGTGTGCAAAAAGAAAGCTGAACTCTCTTTCTGTACTGTGCCCGTATTCCTCAGCCTGAGAATATACACGATCCACAGAGATCATAACGTCCCCCAGCAGAAGCTCGTCTGTATCCAGGTCAAAATATTCATCCTGATCCTCAATAATAGAATAATCTGCAGGTGACGGAAACGGAATCATGGGAAAAGAAAGCACGTCTGTAGGCGCATTGATATTTCTGAACTGGGCATTTACTTCCCTGATCTCCTCGTTATCCGTAATCACAAGATTCACGCTGACCTCATAGGGACACTGCTCGGTTTCCAGGATCTTATGTGCCACACGATTGGCAAGCTCTGTGTAATCAATGTCCAGTTTTTTTTCTGTTTCATAATCTATCTGAATCGTCATGATTTTTTCTCCTGACTGCGGCGGGCTGTACGTGGCTTCGCCGGCTTCTGTTTTTTCTCATATTCGTCGTATGCCTGCACGATCTGCTGAACAAGAGGATGACGCACAACATCCTTGCTGGTAAGCTGACAGAATCCGATATCCTCTATTTTTTTCAGAACCTTCATGGCAACATCTAGGCCGGAAACCGCATCTCTGGGAAGATCCTTCTGAGAAGCATCTCCTGTAATAATAACTTTTGAGCCAAAACCGATACGGGTCAGGAACATTTTCATCTGTGCAGGCGTAGTATTCTGCGCCTCGTCAAGAATAATAAAGGCGTTGTCAAGAGTACGTCCTCTCATATAGGCAAGAGGCGCAACCTCTATCAGCCCTCTCTCCATATTTTTTGCAAAGCTGTCTGCCCCCATGATCTGGTAAAGTGCATCATAAAGAGGGCGGAGATATGGATCTACCTTACTCTGAAGATCTCCGGGCAGAAATCCCAGCTTTTCTCCTGCTTCAATTGCCGGACGGGTCAGAATGATACGGCTGACTTCTTCGTTTCTGAACGCAGTAACTGCCATTGCCATTGCAAGATAGGTTTTTCCTGTTCCCGCAGGCCCTACTCCGAAAACAATCATTTTTTTGCGGATCTGCTCCACATATTCCTTCTGTCCCAGAGTTTTGGGTTTAATCGGACGTCCCTGTATGGTGTTACAGATAAAGTCTTTATCAATTTCTGTAAGAACCTCGTTTCTCTGCTCCATGGCAAGAGCCAGTGCATAACTGACGTTCTGTTTTGTAATGGTATTTCCTCTCTGCGCCAGAACTACCAGTTCGCCGATCAGTTTCTTTGCCTGGGAAGCGCTTCCCTCAGTTCCAAGTATTTTCAGAATGCCGTCTCTTGATATCAGAGTAACATTCAATGTTCTTTCGATCAGTTTCAGATGTTCGTCGAACTGCCCGAATACATTCCCTTCCAGATCAGCCGGAATTTCCAGATGCAGTTCGATAATACTGTTAGCCATTCTCTGTTGTCCTTTCTTTCGGTTGCTCCAGTATTTCCACCGGAGTTTCCTTTCCGATTTTTTCAATGATCTCCAGATTTCCTCTGCTGATACAGGTTCTGTGATCCACATCTATTTTAACATTATTTGCAGATATTTGAACCCCCTTTTCCATTAATTTTTCTTCATAATCCTGAAGAATGGAAAAAGCCTCTGCTTTTGCCTCTTTTTCTGTACGCATAAGCTTTTTCTTCCGGTACCGGTTCATAGTAATGCGTCCAGTAGAAACAGGAAGCTTAAAATTCTCGGTAAGCTTCACCGGAAATTCCTCTTTGAGAGTATGCCACCCGTTTTTATGTTTTTCTCCCCATTCCAAGTATAGCCTTCCAATCTTTAAAAAACCTCCAGTTTCCTGAATATTTTCTCTGATTTCCGTTTCATACTCCAGGGGCAGTTCAGCATAATAAGGTAATTTCCTTTTTATGTAAATATCTGCATCTGCATGAACATACTCATAGCGGGTCACTTCCTGACTGTCATTTTTCAATTCAAGACAGCCGGAAACCAGGATATCTCCTTTTTTACATATTTCCCCTGGTCTGATCTGTGGTACCCCGGCTCTGGTAATGATCCTTACTACTGTTCCGGCTTCTGTGGCCGTCAGATTGCAGGATTCTGTTTTTTCTTTTTGCTTCTTATTTCGGAAATCCCCTTCTTTTACTGTAATGATAAGCTGTGTTCCCTCAGTTCTTGCAGACACCCAGGCAGTCTGAGGATATTCTTCCCGGATGGCAGACGCAATGGCATTACAGTTTACAGAACCTTTTTTCATGCCATGGGAAACTCCCTGGACTTCCAAAAATTTCAGGATTTCCGGTGTACTGTTTGCCCTGTTTCCCTCAATATGGATATTCCAGATACGTCCGGAAAGGATTAGGAGAAGCAGCCCAAATGAAAACATGCCGAGAAAAAAAGCTTTTCTTTTTGCACTTTTTTCCATCCAGAAGGGAAGCCCGTGCTTCTCCAGAATATGTATCCTTACTTTTGTTTTTCTTCGTATTGATCCCAGCAGGAAAAAATGGCTGACAGAAAGAATACAGGAAAAGCTGTTATCCTTATTTTGCTTCAGATCCCGAACCACGATCCCTCTTGCCATACAGAGATTAAAAAAACGTTCTGTCTGTCCTCCATGGATAAGAATTTTTACATATCCATTCAGAAAACAAAGGATTTTTTCCATAGATTCCTCCTACCGTTCCGGCACCACCCGGGAAATTTTTCCTGTAATTGTCATTTCTTCCATGGTATACCAGGGAATTTCCAGATTTTCCCCAGTAATTGTCAGCTTTCCCGAAAAGGTACTGATTATGATTTCATCCTCTGTCAGTTTCAGAATACTGCGGTAATTTTCAATGACAGCCTGGCTGCATCCTGTCAGTGTGACTACCGTCTCTCTACAGGCAAGATCTCTGGGAACCTCAAGAGCAGTCAGAAAACCTTCCCTGAGATGTTTTCTTTTTTGCTGAAAAAACAAAGCATCGTCCTCCTCTGGCTCCCGCGGGCACAAAAACAGAAAAACCTTCGGCTTTTATCGTAATTTATGCCGAAGGCTTTGTCTTTATTCCTGACGGAACAATACCATAGAAAACCACAAAATTGTGTTTCCGCCAAGACTGTATTCCATTTGCTGTTCTTCTACAATTTCCGCAGCCACTACTCCATGGCTTTCCAGACATGGGTGCATTTTTTCCGGATGTCTGCAAGGCTTTCCCTGAGGAAAGGTACACTCTTCACAGATATCACAGGATTCCGTGGACAGGGTAAAAACTGAAAAGCCCTGAGTTCTGAGAAAAGAAGCAATATCTTCTGTAATTTTTTCGTGCTGGTGTCTGGTGGAAAGCATTTCCTCCATATTCATAAGATCAGACACTTCTGCCACACTGGAAAAAAATACTGCCTGAGGATATCTGCTGATTCTGTCCCGGCACTGCTCCAGAGAGCCCACAGCCGGAGGACAGGCCCAGGTAGTACCAAAACGCTCACATTCCTGGCTGCAGATGGTGCGAACCCTTTCTCTTACCTGGATTCCTTTTGTATCAAGAATCCGGTACTCATACACCGGAAACTGAGAAATAAATTCCTCAAATTTTCCGATATCCAACTGTTTTTTCATAAGTATATCCTTCCTTCTGCACTGACTGTATTTCAACTTTTTCAGATGAACCGCCTGGTTCCTGACGCCAGCAAGACCACAGCAGCCTCAGTTCAAAATGATCAGTGCCATAAATACAAGATTTTCCTCGCCGGCATTTGTCAGCGCATGGCCTTTGCCATCGGGAGTAAATGTTATATCTCCGGTTTCCACCATACGAAGCTCTCCATTGTCACTATAGATTCCTTTTCCGGAAAGAATATAGTAGGTTTCGCTTTCTCCGTGATGCTCATGGTATCCCAGGGAACAGCCTGGTTCCAGAGTCACCTCTGCATAAAGACCACATTTTCCATTTAACTGTTTTTCATCAAGAACCGGCTTAAGAAGAACATGACCGGTTCCTCCGCACATATTTTCAATACGCTGAATTTCCATAAAAGAATCCTCCCTGGCAAAAACTTTTATTATTTATGATAAGGTTCATTGTTCAGAATGCGGAAACCTCTGTATACCTGTTCCAGAAGGATCATCTGCATCAGCTGATGAGGAAAAGTCATTCTGGAAAAGCTCAGATGAAAATCTGCTCTTTTCAGCACCTGATCGCTCAGACCAAGAGAACCTCCGATCACAAAAGCCACCGAACTTTTTCCTTCCAACCCAAGCTGACCGATTTTTTCAGAAAGCTCTACAGAGTCCAGCATTTTCCCGTCAAGGGCAAGAGCGATCACATAATCCTGATCCCGGATATTTTTCATGATACGCTCCCCTTCTGTTTTTTTGATCTGTTCATTTAATGCCTCCGAAGCTTTGTCCGGAGTCTTTTCATCAGCTACCTGACAGAACGTAAGCTTACAGTATCTGCTCAGACGTTTTGCATATTCCTGTATCCCTGCGGTAAGATACTTTTCCTTGATCTTTCCAACAGATAAAATCCGGATCTCCATTATACTTCGTAGTCAAGACAGATACGATTACAGGTAACTGTCCTGATAAAAGATGCCATTTTCTGATGCTCCGGATGCACCTGATAGCCGTCAAGAGCCTCCTGCGATTCCAACTCGCAGAAAAGACCAATCTCATGTGTGCTGGCAGGAAGGACGTCTGTGACTACCTTAAGGGATATCAGTCCCGGGACAATTCCCGTAAGACGTTCCAGACCCTCTTTGATCTGAACTGCCGCTTCTTTTTTCTGTTTTTCGTCTAATGTTTCCTGAAATGACCACATTACAATGTGCTTTACCATATTTAACTCCTTTCTCTACAGACTTTCTTCAATGAAATTCTGAAATTCCTCCATAGACATCAGAACCTTCCGGGGCTTTGTGCCTTCCTCCGGTCCTACAACTCCTGCATCACAAAGCTGATCCATAATTCTGGCAGCTCTGTTAAATCCGATTTTAAACATACGCTGAAGCATCCCGATGGAAGCTTTTTCTTTATCAATAATAAATTTTCCGGCTTCCTCAAAATACACATCTCTTTCCTCAGCTCCGGAACCTCCTCCTGGCAGGCTCGCAGTATTTACCTGCTGTTCGATCTGAGGATTATACTGCGCCGCAGGATTTTTGTCTGCAAGGAACTCCACAATACTGCTGACCTCTTCGTCTGATACAAAAGCGCCCTGCAGTCTGGCCGGTTTCTGGTATCCCTGAGGATAAAAAAGCATATCTCCTTTTCCAAGAAGCTTTTCCGCTCCGTTCATATCCAGAATTGTTCTGGAATCCACGCCTGAAGACACGGAAAAGGCAATTCTGGAAGGCATATTTGCCTTAATCAGTCCTGTAATAACATTTACGGACGGTCGCTGTGTGGCAATGATCAGATGGATTCCTGCAGCCCGGGCAAGCTGAGCCAGACGGCAGATGGCATCCTCCACTTCTCCCGGTGCCACCATCATCAGGTCTGCAAGCTCATCCACGATAATGATTATCTGAGGCATACGCTCCGGCGGAGTTTCTCCCTCCGGGATCCTCATGCCATCTACTTTTTTATTATATTCCTGAAGGTTTCTCACATTAAATTCCGCAAAAGTATTGTAACGGTTCATCATTTCTGTCACAGCCCAGTTCAAAGCTCCTGCCGCCTTTTTGGGATCAGTGACTACCGGGATCAGAAGATGAGGGATTCCATTGTACACACTCAGTTCAACCACCTTGGGATCGATCATGATCAGCTTGACCTCTTCCGGTTTCGCCTTGTAGAGTATGCTGACGATCAGAGTGTTGATACATACAGATTTACCGGAACCGGTTGCTCCTGCGATCAGAAGATGAGGCATTTTTGCAATATCTGTAACAACAGGCTTACCTGCAATGTCTTTACCTACGGCAAAAGAAAGTTTTGATTTTGCCCCCTGAAACTCCTGAGACTGTAAAATCTCCCGAAGCATAACTGCCTGATTTTCTTTATTGGGAACCTCAATTCCCACAGCTGCTTTCCCGGGAATCGGCGCCTCAATACGAATATCCGGAGTTGCCAGATTCAGCTTGATATCATCAGCAAGACCTACGATCCGGCTGACTTTTACTCCCATTTCCGGCTGAAGCTCATATCTGGTGACGGTAGGCCCGCAGCTTGCATTTGTTACAGTCACATTTACACCAAAGTTATGCAAAGTATCCTGAAGTTTCTGGGCAGTCTGGCGAAGATGAGCATCGGAATCTCCTTTGCCTTTTCCATTTCCTCTTTTCAGAAGCTTCAAAGGAGGATAATGATATTCCTTTTTTATCTCTGCATCCTGACTGGTGATCTCTTTCTGAATATTGCGGATCCCATTTTCAATTTCTGTTTTGGATGATTTGGGATTCTTATGAGGCTGAGATGCTTCCGGCGTTGCAGACTGAACGGATGCTTCTGTCTTTTGCTGTTCCTCTTTCCTGAATCCATCAAAAGAATCTGAAGTCTCCTGACTTTCATCCTCATAAGCCCGGATTTCATCAAAATCCAGGGAATCTGATGGTAAATGTTCCGTATCCATATTGATATCTGCAAGGTCATCAACAGCTTCACTGGAAGAATCTGCCCGATGAATACTGAATTCCAACTGTCCCTGACCAGTGGCGGAAGTCTGGATTTCAAAATCCTGCTCAACAGACTGAGGTGCAGGTTCTGATGTTGCTTTTAATGTTTCTTTTGTCTTTTTCTTTTTAGGCGGAGTTAATTTTGTTCCTTCCAGAAAGCCGTGAGAAGGAATCTCTTGCTGCTCCTGCATAACATTAAGGGCCGCGGCCGCTTCACTGTTTTCCTGCTCCAGAGCCCGGGCAGCCTGTTTTTCTGCCTCCAGCGTTTCCTCCAGCCTGCGTATTCTCTCTGCCTGACGGTTTTCCCTTCTCTGTCGGCGTTCCTGATCCCGGATCTCTTTTTTCAGATCACGCTCCGGCTGCCCTTCCATATAACGCTCATGTCCACCTTTAGCCAGACTTACAATACCGTCCCAGATCTTAAAAATAAAATCAAAAAAGGATTTCTGGGTTATCAGGATCATTGTGATCAAAAGTACAAGTACAATAATAATATATCCACCTGCAATTCCAAAGGCAGACGTAGAGGACATGCAGATTGCTCCTCCAATCACACCGCCTCCCGTATGAAGTTCTGAGCTGCGTTTATAATAATCCATGAACCCTGTACCCGGAAGATATCCTTCTGTTAAAAGCTGTACAAAACCGCACAGAAAAAGAAAAAACACAAGGGCTGCCAGTGTTTTTTTATATGCAAGAGGATTTTTTCTGTTGGACATCAGGAAGGCAGCGCCCACAAAAAGCAGTACGGGAAATACATAGGCCAGAAGTCCCATAATTCCAAAGCAGACAGCGCTGATCTGATCACCTACCGTACCGCCCAGTCCGAAATTACTGATCACAAGGATCATGGAAGCAGCCAAAATGATCAGCAGAATGATCTCTGTCTGGAATCCACTTGTAACATTTTGTTTTTTAGCGGTGGTTTTTCTTCTTGATGTGGTATTCTTTGCTGTTTTCCCTGTGGTTCCTCTTTTGCCTTTCTGGTTCTTTGATGCTGCCATATCCAGGCTTCCCTCCTACTACTTCTATTGCTTCTTACTTACTATCGGCATCAGAACCCTTTACAGGTCCTGATACCTCTTTTGTTTCTTTTTACAACACATAATTACCGATCAGAGCAGCAAAGCCCACAATAAAACAGTAATATGCAAAACAGCGGAATTTTCCCCTGTTTACAAATCTGAGCAGAACACGGATGGTAAAGTATCCCACAACTGCGGAAATAATCATTCCCAGTACAAAGGTAAATCCCAGACCCACGCTCATTCCAGGCGCACGGAACTGTCCCAGCTCCACGATCAGTGCTCCGATAATAGCCGGTACTGACAGAATATAGGAATATTTCACTGCGAAACTTCGCGTAAATCCACTCATCAGTCCTGCACTGATAGTCAGTCCGCTTCTGGAAAGTCCGGGAAATACGGACAGTCCCTGACAAATGCCAATCCACATAGCATTTCCGAAGCTGGCATCTCTTGCAGCTTTTTTGCCGCCCATTCTGCCAAGGTCCACCACAAGAAGAACAATTCCTGTGATCAGGATTCCCGCACCCGGCAGCAACTGAGAGGAAGCGGCAAGAACAACAAGTCTTCTGGCAGTATAACCCAGAAGAGCAGTCGGTATCATAGAAACAAGAAGCAGGAGCGCAAATTTCTTATAAGTATTGCTTATGATCTTTGCATACCGAAGTTTGTCTCCTGTTCTTTTATTATGGATATAAAGAGACAGATTTCCAATTGTATCCATCAGCATATCCAAAGACTCCAATACCAGTCTTGAAATATCTTTCCAGAAAGTAAGAATCACTGCTGCCAGCGTACCAAAATGGAGCATTGCTTCCAGAAGGACTCCTGTTTCATGCTCCATTCCCAAAATATTCTGGAGAATGCTCAAATGTCCAAAACTGCTTACAGGAAGAAATTCCAGAATGCCCTGTACCACTGCAAGCAGGATCACATATAAAACTGTCATATTTTTTTCCTTTTCCTTCGTCTGTTTTATTACTGTTCATTCCGTTTACAGCAATCTTGTCAAAATGTACTACAGACTACTTTCACAAATTGAAAGCTGCTGTTTGATTCTCTGCAAAAGCAAAAGTACAAAATATTTTCATAACTTTTGCTGTATCAGTATATCACAGTTCAGAAAAAGTTACAAGATATCCCCGGCAAAAAATCGAACATGTGAGCGATACTCCACTGTTTACAGCAATCTGTTCAAAAAAGGGAAACTGTCACATTCATGACAGTTTCCCTGGTTAGCTCAGCCTGAATAATGCACTATAGCTTTTATACAGGCTGCCATTTTTAATTTTAAATCAGTTTGCGTGAGGAAGTCTCTCGTCGATCATATTCATCAGATGATCTGTGGAATGAAGCGGTGCTACAAATCCAGCATCTTCCACTGCAATAAGTTTTGCATTTTCACATGCAAGAACTCCGCCGTAGATCTCTCCCATTTCTGCATAACGGTAAACCGGAAGCTTATCGTTCATCTCATCTGAAATATCCTCCACATCATCAAACGGCATTTCAACCTCATATACATGAGCCAGCTCTGCAGCAACTTCCCAGTTGGAGAATACTACATCTTCTTCAATTGCCTGCTCAACAATCTGAAGTCTGCGTTCAGTATTGGTGAACGTGCCATAGGTTGATGCAAATCCTGTTCCCGGGATCACAACGTCTGCAAGTTTGGCAGTTTCTGTCATATGAGTATCGCATACCATCAGGAATACAAGCTCTTTCAGAAGCTCCGGATCCGGATCCTCGCCAAATACCAGAAGCGCTTTTACGCCTTCCATAGCCTCTGCACCTGCAGTGATTCCCAGATCAACAAGACCCTGGCTGTTATTCTTGGCTTTCAGCATAAGGATACCGTCACGGGCTTTTCCGATATGACCGGAAACAACTGCAATATCGCCAAGGAGTGCAGCAGCCTCAGTAGTTACTACATTCTGCTGGAATACGATCATTGCTTTCTTTGCATTTGCATAAAGCTCAGCGACTTCTTTCATTTCTTCAGATACAGCAGCAGCTTCTACAGATGCCTTAAACGCATCAAAACCTTCTGCGCCTGCACCTTTGCCCATGTCAAGAAGAGCCTTTGCAACACCCTTGAAGAAGCTGAGGCTGTTGTCTGTCTCAACAGTTTTATAAACAAAGCTCATATGATCCTGCGCATATCCTTCCGGATTTACAAGGATAACCTTTGCTCCGTTCTTTGCTGCCTGTTTCAGTTTCAGACGGATCACCTGATTCTCTTTTGCAATAAAGCCTGCGCACAGGATCACATCTGCAGAAAGGATCTCGTTGATGGTGTTCGGAGAAGCATTTACACCCAGAACTTTTTCAAGGCCGTTCTCTCTGTTATTGAAGCAGAGAGTCTTAGCTCCGATTGAGTCTGCAAACTTCTTGATTACATATGCTTCTTCGTTTGTATATCTGTCAGAAACTGCAACTGCAACTGCATCTCTTCCATATTTTGCGGCAAGAGATTCTGCCTTCTTTGCAGTCAGCATAAATGCTTCATGATAATCAACCTCTGTCAGCTGACCATCCTTTCTTGCCATCGGCTCAAGGAGTTTGCCTTCCATAACAGAGCAGTCAAAACCGAATTTTCCTCTTCCACAGAGCAGTCCCTCATTCACAGCGCCTTCTCTGTCCGGAACGGCTTTCACCAGCATATCTCCATAGGTTTCAAGATGCATGGAGCATCCTACGGAACAGTAAGCACAGGTGGTATCCGTAGCCTCAGTGTCAAGAGGAACAGATTTTTCAAGAGTAAGATTCTCCTGAAGAGCACCTGTTGGGCAGACACTTACACACTGACCACAGGAAATACATCCTGTTTCAGAAAGCGGCTGCTCGAGAGCCGGCATAACAACTGTGTCAAATCCACGTTTTACAAGACCAAGAGCGCCTACGCCCATAACCTCATCACAGGCACGAACACAAAGTCCGCAGAGAATACATTTATTAGGATCTCTTAAAATGAACGGATGCTCATCATGGAATTCCACTTCATTGATGTCTCCTGCAAGACGGTCCGGATCAACATTATACATATTGGCATAGGAGATCAGCTTACATTCAAAGTAATCTTTACATCCGCATTCCAGACAACGATGAGCTTCCTCAACAGCCTGCTCCTCGTCATATCCGAATACTACCTCTGTAAAGTTATCTTTTCTTTCTTCTGCATTCAGCTGCTCCATAGTCGGACGGCACATTCTCTCACGATCTTCAAAGGTAGCCGGAGTTACGTCCTTTTTGGTAACATAATAGTTTGGCTCGTATTTGATCTCTTCTCCACGAAGATATGCATCTACGATCAGATAGCTTTTCTTGGCATCTCCAATGGACTCAACAGCAATGGAAATCTTGTCATTTCCGCAGTCACCGCCTGCGAATACGCCCGGAAGAGCTGTCATATATGTATCTTTATCATAAACAAGGCCGCCCTTTCTGGTAAGCTCAACCCCGTTCATGCCTTCTGCATTTACTCTCTGGCCGATCGCAAGGATTACAGTGTCCACATCAATTGTTTCTGTTTTTCCTTCTACCGGAACCGGAGCGCGACGTCCGGATGCATCCGGCTCACCAAGCTCCATAACCTGGAGAACCATCTGACGGCAATGTCCGTTTTCATCAGAAATAATCTCAAGAGGATTCGTCAGGTTCAGGAAGATCACTCCCTCTTCCTCCGCTTCCTCGATCTCGATCATATCTGCAGGCATTTCGTCTTTTGTTCTTCTGTAAATATTGTAAACCTTGTCAGCACCAAGACGTACTGCTGTACGGCAGGCATCCATAGCTGTGTTACCACCGCCTACGATAGCAACGTTTTTGCCAAGGTCAATATCTTCATTGCGGACAACTTTTCTGAGGAAATCAATACCGCCGATTACACCCTCAGCATCCTCGCCTTTACAGCGGACACCGGTAGATACCCATGCGCCGATACCAACGCATACAGCGTCAAAGTCCCTGCGAATGGCTTCAAAAGAGATATCCTCGCCGATTTTTGTGTTTGTAACCATGGTTACGCCCATTTTTTCAAGAACAGCGATCTCCTCGTCCAGAACTTCTTTCGGAAGACGATATTCCGGAATACCGTAGCGGAGCATACCGCCAAGTTTTGGCATTGCTTCGTAGATTGTCACATCATGACCAAGCTGGCGAAGGAAATATGCCATGGAAAGTCCATAAGGTCCGCCGCCGATCACAGCAACGTTCTTTCCTGTATCCGGCTCGCACTCCGGAACAAACGGATCTTCACCGAACTCATCGGTATCTGCTGCAAATCTCTTAAGGTTTGCAATAGCAATCGGCTCGTCCACCATGCCGCGGCGGCACGCTGTCTCACATGGATGAGGACAGACACGTCCTATAGATCCCGGAAGCGGAATGTTCTCTCTGATCAGTTTAATCGCCTCTTCATACTGTCCGTTTGCGATCAGACCTACATAGCCCTGGCAGTCTGTACCTGCCGGACATGCAAGCATACATGGCGGACGGCAGTCACCCTTATGGTTGGAAAGAAGAAGCTCCAGGTTCGTTTTTCTTGATTCAATAACACGCGGTGTATTGGTATGGATGATCATATCCGGTGCAATCTCAGTTGCACAGGCCTTCCAGAGTTTTGGATTGCCTTCCATTTCTACCATACAAAGTCCGCATGCGCCGTAAATTTCTGTTCTCTCATCATAGCAAAGAGTAGGAATGAAAATATCGTTCTCTTTGCAGACATCGAGAATGGTCTGGCCGGGAAGTCCGTAGACTTCTTTTCCATCGATATTTAATCTGTATTTATTCACAGTCTGCACCTCCTATTAAACTCTCTTTACTGCGCCAAATTTACAGGATTCTTCACACTTGCCGCACTTAATACATACAGCAGGATCAATTTTATGCTGCTGTTTTTTCTCACCGCTGATAGCGCCAACCGGGCAGTGTCTTGCACAGGCTGTACAGCCCTTGCAGTCCTCTGTAATCTCGTAGTGAATAAGAGCCTTACAGGATTTTGCAGTACATTTATGATTATAAATATGATCCTCATATTCGTTGCGGAAATATTTCAGAGTGGTAAGTACCGGGTTCGGAGCAGTCTGTCCAAGTCCGCACATAGCGCCGTCCTTGATCTTTTCTGCCAGTTCTTCCAGAAGCTCGATATCTCCGTCTTTTCCTTCGCCTTTTGTGATTCTCTCAAGAATCTCAAGCATTCTCTTGGTACCGATACGGCAGTAGTTACATTTACCGCAGGATTCTTTCTTGGTAAAGTCAAGGAAGAAACGCGCCATGTCTACCATACAGGTATCTTCGTCCATTACGATCATACCGCCGGAACCAACGATAGCACCTGTCTTATTGATATCTTCATAGGTAACAGGAGTGTCGATCAATTCTGCCGGGATACATCCGCCGGAGGGACCACCCATCTGAACAGCTTTGAACTCTTTGTCATTTTTGATTCCACCGCCAATATTGTAGATAACCTCGCGGAGAGACATACCCATCGGAACTTCAACAAGGCCGCCTTTCTTGATCTTTCCTGCAAGAGCAAATACCTTGGAGCCTTTGGATTTTTCAGCGCCTCTGTCCGCAAAGGCCTGTCCGCCGTTGGCAATGATCCACGCAACGTTTGCATAAGTTTCCACGTTATTGATATTGGTAGGAAGCTTCCAGTAGCCTTTTGCTGCCGGGAACGGAGGTTTCAGACGCGGCATACCTCTCTCGCCTTCAAGAGAAGCGATAAGAGCAGTTTCCTCACCACATACAAAGGCACCTGCGCCTGCTTTGATACGGATATCGAAATCAAAACCTGTTCCAAACAGATTCTTGCCCAAATATCCTTTCTCTCTAGCCTGTGCCATAGCGATCTCAAGACGCGCGATTGCCAGAGGATACTCAGCACGGCAGTAAATGATACCTTCGGTAGCGCCTGCGGCAAAACCGCCGATGATCATACCTTCCAGCAGAGAGTGTGGATCGCCTTCCAGAACGGAACGGTCCATAAATGCACCCGGATCACCCTCATCTGCGTTACATACCATATACTTCTGTGCGCCCTTGTTGGATTTGATCGCATTCCATTTAAACCATGTAGGGAAGCCGGCGCCACCACGTCCGCGAAGTCCGGAAATCTTGATTTCCTCGATAACCTCATCAGGAGTCATGGATGTAATAACTTTACGTGCAGCTTCATAACCGCCTGCTGCTATGTATTCTTCAATTTTTTCCGGATTGATCTGACCACAGTTGCGGAGAACAATTCTCTGCTGCTGGGAAAGGAACGCCTCATCCTCTGCAGGAATCACATATTCCTCTACCGGCTTACCGCCCATCAGATGCTCCTCTACGATTTTTTCGACTTTATCTGTAGTGCATTTAACATATCTTGCTTCCAGAGTGCCTTCGTCATTATATACATCAACGATAGGCTCCAGATAACAGGTACCGATACATCCTGTCTTATCAATAACAACATTTGTAAGATTTTTTTCTGCTACGATACGCTGGAACTCATCAGAGGTCTTCTTAGCTCCGGTAGCAATACCACAGCTGCCCTGTCCTACAACAACTTTCATATTTCTACCTCCTATGCGTTCTTTGCTTTATAATCGTCAAGAATCTTCTTAACAGAAGATTTTGTCAGGTTTCCGAATGTTTCCTCACCGTCTGCTGATTTTACCATCATGACCGGCGCAAGAGAACAGCAGCCAAGACAGGCCACATTGTTTAATGTAAACAGACCATCCTCTGTTGTCTCTCCGTCTTTGATTCCAAGATGTTCACAGACAGCTTCCTCGATCATGTCAGAACCATTTACATGACAGGCTGTACCTTTACAGAGCATGATCAGATACTTTCCGATCGGCTGTAAGCGGAACTGTGCATAGAACGTAGCCACACCGTAAATTTTAGCAGGCATGATCCCTGTTCTTTCTGCGATATAATTAATCGCATCCATGGAAAGATACCCATAGATATCCTGAGTCTGCTGAAGAATGGTAATCAGGCTTCCCGGCACCTTTGCATATTTTTCAAGCACCGGAGCCAACTCAGCGAAATCCGCGTTTCCGCTGTTCTGACATCCACACGTATTGCTCATATGATTTGTCCCTCCTGTAGAAATTATTTTAAACATCACTACTCATTCCTTAGCATTATATCACAAAAGAAGGGACAGTCAAAGGAAAAAGTACATGATTTTTCATAAATTGTTAATAATGTGACTAACTTTTTGGAACTACATTTTTTTGTCTGCTTTCTGAAGATCAATCAGTTCATACAGTTTGGCAAGAGCTTCTTTCATTCCTCCCACTTCATCGATCAGCCCCTCTTCTACGGCTTCCCTGCCTTCCAGCATAGTCCCTACATCTTTTACAAGTTGTGTAGTATCCAGCATCAGTTCTTCCAGACGTTTCTGGGATGTGCGGGAATGAGAAGCAATAAAGCCTGTGATCCGATCCTGGATTTTTTCCATATTCCGGTAAGTCTGCGCAACACCGATGAACATTCCACTGGAACGCACCGGATGGATTACCATGGTAGCGCTTGGCACAACAAAAGAATAGTCCGCTGATACAGCCATAGGAACACCAATAGAATGGCTGCCTCCCAGAACAAGAGAAACTGTAGGAATACTTAAAGATGCAATCATCTCGGCAATGGCAAGCCCTGCTTCCACATCACCACCCACTGTGTTTAAAAGAATCAGAAGGCCATCCACATCTTCATCATCCTCCACAAGAGCCAGCTTTGGAAGTACATGCTCGTATTTTGTAGTTTTGCTCTGAGAAGACGCTGATTCATGCCCTTCCACCTCTCCAATGATCGTAAGAAGCTCTACATGATATTTTCGTGAATTTTTATCCAGAGTTATCTGACCCATTTCCTTTATCTGCTGATTTTTTCTGTCCTGATTTTCCAGTTTTTCCTGCTCGTAGCCAGTACCCTCTGTCTTAAAATCAGCGTTTTCCTGTAATTCTCCATTTCCCTCTGATCCGGAAATCATTTCCTTTACCGGATTCTTCTTTTTTCTTATATTTGTCTGATTCAGAGATTTTTCCTCTGGGTGTCTGTTTTCTTTTCTCTCATAGCCCGGCGCTGACACAGCCTCCTGGTTATAATTTATCCTTTGCAGCCTTCTTTTTTCGGACATAATACCTCCATTCTGCCGTCTTTTCCCTGCGGCACAAATAATCACAAAAGTAATTTTAACTTTTTCATGACATAATAAATCTGGTTTTTAATATTACAGTCTTAACTATGAGCATGTCCGCTTGTGTATCTGCTCTTATACGGGATAATATTCTTCTCAGGCAAAATATCTTTCACCGATTCATTTACTACTTAACCCCATTCTTAATTTTACAATCTCAGCTTAAATCATGCTCTTTGCCTGTAATATTCCTACAAAACCATCTTTCATGAAGATATTATGTGTAAAATATAAGTTTTTATTCTTTATTTATTGATGCCGAATCATCAATATTCCAGCTCTGTTTTCCGCAGAAAAAGTTGCCTGTCAGCAATAAGGAGGATTGTGCGTTCTGTAGACAGAACTGTGAAAACTCAGGAACATCTATCTGCTATCATTAATAATAAAGTGATAAATTCATAGTCACCCAAAGCTTACGCACTTGCCATAGAACTGTTAGTCCATAATGATCAATTTTCCTTTTCTACCATTCACCAACATAGAAACTACTTTCTCAAAGCATTCTCCCCATTTTATAATGCAATCATCAAAACATGAATAAAAAATCCCTTTTTTCGAGAGAAATAAAGTCATATTATCTCGCTCAATATCTCCAATAATCAACAACTTATCATCAAGAAATTCTTCATATTCACACACCATATTCATTTCAATAGTCTTTTGAGCTTCTATTGGATTCAAACGAAGACTTATCTCCTGATTCCAAATTGGATGATTGTATCTGATTTCTAAATACGCATATCTCTCCATAAAATGTTTCTGTTTCTCGTTATAAATATATCCATACTCATCATATAATTTTAATATTTCCGAAATATCTGTACTTCTATTTTCTTCATATCCTGATTGTTCTGAAATTCTCTCTACCTTTTTCTCTATTCTCATACGTTTTCCTGTTCTGCAAAATATACATCATTGTCTAAAAAATTAATCAATTTTTACAAATTTTTTAGAGCCTGCCCTGACAGCATAAATATAACCTCCCTGTTTATATTTTTTAGGGTGATATGCTGTACATGTAATATAGAATTTTTCTGTAAAGCCAACTTCTTTAAACTATAAGTATAGCATCACTGGAGCGCTTTTTTACACAAAAAGCATCACGGAAATTACATAAAAACAGCCCTCAAATCCCCTGTTTGCAAGGGCCTGAGGGCTATTCTCAATTATTCATCCCAGTTGTGCCATACGTCAGTGACGTCATCATCCTCATCAAGAAGATCAAGAGTTTTCTGAATGTTTTTGATATCTTTTTCATCTGTAAGCTCTACATAAGTCTGTGGAACCATGGCAACCTGCGCTTCCAGCATAGGAACTCCGGCAGCTTCAAGAGCCTCTCTTACCGCACTGAAATCATCCGGAGCTGTGATCACTTCAAAGCTTTCCTCTTCCTCGCTGAAATCCTCTGCGCCTGCATCAAGTGCAACCATCATCAGCTCATCTGCGTCCATCTCGCACTCTTCTTTGTCAATGATGATCTGTCCCTTCTGATCAAACATAAAGGAAACGCATCCCTGTGTTCCGATACTTCCATAACCTTTTGTAAAAGCATTTCTTACATTGCTGGCAGTACGGTTTTTATTGTCAGTCAGAGTTTCTACGATAATAGCAACACCGTTTGGACCATATCCCTCGTATGTAGCACGTTCATAGTTGTCTGCAGCCTCTGCGCCTGCTGCTTTTTTGATACCTCGCTCAATGGTATCATTTGGCATATTGTTTGCTTTTGCCTTTGCGATCACATCGCGGAGCTTGCTGTTATTGTTCGGATCCGGTCCTCCGGCTTTGACAGCCATAACGATCTCTCGTCCGATCACAGTAAAGATTTTACCTTTTTTTGCGTCGTTTTTCTCCTTTTTATGCTTTATGTTTGCGAATTTTGAATGTCCTGACATAACTCACTTTCTCCTTTTGTGTTCTTGTCATTTATTTTTTCGGCCCGCACCTTTCCTATTGTCCTGTTTCCAAGAGACAGAATCTTAAAGCGGTAACCGTTTGCAACAATCTCATGATCCAGATCTTCCTCTGTGGGAATGTGCCCCAGAAGCTCTGTGAGAAGTCCGTTCAGTGTGGTCACTTCAACCTCACCAAAACTGATCCCCAGCTCCTCCTCAACATCCTCCAGCTCTGCAAAACCATCGATCAGAACGCTGTTATCTGTCTGAGTCCGGATAGCAACATCCTCATCCTCATCATATTCATCAAGGATTTCTCCTACGATTTCCTCCAGAATATCTTCCATAGTGATCACTCCGGCCGTCTGACCGTACTCGTCCACCACCACTGCCATATGCGCCTGCTTTACCTGCATGGTGCGGAAAATATTGCTGATGCTCCCTGTTTCCGGTACAAAATCTGCCTTTCGGATCAGTCCCGGAAGCTCTCTGAGAGGTTTAAATCTTGCCCAGGAATTCTGAGTCATAAATTTGAGAGCATCTTTATAATGAATCAATCCTCTGATATTATCCATATCATCCTCATAGACAGGATATCTGGAATTTCCCTCTTCCAGCATCTCATCTATGACGTCTTTCAGAAATCTTTCCTGATCGAAAGCCACCACTCCGGTTCTATGTGTCATAATGTCACCGGCCTTAATATCATTAAAAGAAATGATATTCTGGATCATCTCTGCTTCATTTTTTTCTATAACGCCCTGCTCATGGGCTTCATCCACAATAGAAATTATTTCTTCCTCTGTAACAGCTTCCTGCTGTTCTCCAAGCGCAACGCCAAAAACACCTGCGGTAATACGCGCAAGCCAGGTAACTGCCAAAGTAAAAGGCCACATCACTGTTACTACCACGCTGACAAGCCGCACATAGCGGAACGCATATTGTCTGGAACGGTAATCACCGATCCTTCGGAACATCAGAATGCCGAAAGAGGCAAGAAGCACAACACAGAGAATCGAAATCAGTACCAGAGCCGGAAACTGATCTATGTAACGATGTGAGATCCGCGCCAATAGAGGCACAAGAAAAACACCGATAAAGATTCCTGAAGCTGTTACGATCAGAGGAATGGCATTGACATATCTTACCGGTTCATCAATAAGTTTTTTCAGTAATCCGGCTTTTCTGTTCCCTTCCTCTGCCATTTTTTGTATTTCGCTCTGGTTCAGATTCCGGACCGCTGCCGCAAACCCATAAAGGATTCCGTTCAGCAGAATCAGTATCACCAGAACAATAAGCCCCGCCAGGGGCGATCGACTGCCGTCGTCCATTTTGTATTTCCTTTCTTAACTGGCTGTACTTACAGTGTATTTCCCCGAAAATTTCCTGCAGAACAGCATAATCACTGCTAAAATATAGCACTTTCCCTGCTGTTCGTCAAGAATCCCCGTCCAAAAAGTATTTTTTGCTTACTGTTCACAGAGTGCTGTCCCGTTGTGAACAGAATAAACCGTGGCATCTTTTGCTCTGCCCCACAAAAAGTCTCAGAAACTCAGCTCCAGACTGATCTCCAGTGCATGGTTCACACGGTCAAGCATACACTGATCCAGATGACATACCTTATCTTTCAGCCTTCTTTTATCAATGGTCCTTAATTGTTCCAGAAGGATCACGGAATCTTTTTCAATTCCGTAGGCAGAAGCATCAATTTCAATATGTGTAGGAAGTTTTGCCTTGTTCATTTTTGATGTAATGGCCGCACAGATCACCGTCGGGCTGTGCCGGTTTCCCACATCATTCTGTATGATCAGAACAGGACGGACTCCACCCTGTTCACTTCCCACTACAGGTCTTAAATCTGCATAAAAAATATCCCCTCTTTTTATTACCACACAATTCACACTCCGATTCTGTTTTCTCTACCAATCAGTATTTCCAGTTTTTTCTTGTGTATACATGCGTGGTATTTCCAGTTTTTGCCGCCTTTACCTATTCAAAGAAGGTCAGCTCTCCCCATTTCTTTCCGTTCTTTATGTAGATTCGTGGTACCCGTTTTCCAATATCACAGGCAAATTCATAGGAGAATCGTCCTGATAAATCTCCAAGAGTTTCCAGACTGAGAACCTCATCTCCGTCTTTTCCTGCAAGTGTTACCTCATCTCCTGTCTGCACCTCAGGTATTTCTGTTACGTCCACCATAAACTGATCCATACAGATCCGTCCGATAACAGGAGCTTTTTTTCCATGGATCAGAACCCAGCCTTTGTTGGAAAGACTTCTGGGATAGCCGTCTGCATAGCCTGCAGGTATGGTGGCAACCTTCATGTTTTTTTGTGCCGTGAAGGTTCCCCCGTAGCTGACCGAAGTCCCTGCCTTCAGTTCCTTAACATAACTTACATGACTTTTCAGCTCCATGGCAGGAAGAAGTTTTACAATGTCCCGTTCCACCTCTGTGGAAGGATAAATCCCATAAATGGTGATCCCGGCACGGACAGCATCCATGTTTGCTTTTGGCATACGGATAATACCGGCGCTGTTGGAACAGTGTTTCATGGGAATTCTAATTCCATTTTTGTAAAGCAGCCTTTCAAAAGCCACATAACGCTCCAGCTGTTTTTCAGCTGAAGAAATATCTGTTTCGTCTGCTCTGGCAAAATGGGTGAACAGTCCCTCTACCTCTACATTGGGCAGTTCTGTAATTTTTTTGATTTCCTGAACACTTTCTTCGGTGTCAGCAAATCCAATCCTGCTCATTCCTGTGTCAAGTCCAATATGGATATGTACTGTTTTTTCCTGACGGACAGCTTCCTCTGACAGTTGTTCTGCCATGGAATATTCACTGACAGTCAGCCGGATCTCCTGTTCCACCATATCAGGAAAATATTCCTCAAATACGATTCCCAGAATCAGTATTGGTTTTGTTACACCAAAGGCACGAAGCTGAAGAGCCTCCTCGGCAGTAGCCACCGCAAATCCCCAGATATAACTGTAACCGTGGACCAGACGGGCAATCGCTTCTGCTCCATGTCCATATCCGTCCGCCTTGATCACAGCAATAATCTTTGTGCCTTTTGCGATATTTTTTTTCATTTCTCCAAAATTATGCGCAACAGCATCCAGGGATACTACTGCCTTGATTCTGTCATATTTCCTCATGTCGTCCTCCGTACTTCAATACCTCTGGAACCGTCAGAACCAGATCGCCTGCTTTCATGCCATACATTCCCTTTTTATCAGCTGCCAGATCACCTGCTCTACCATGGATAAAAACTCCCATTGCCGCAATCTCTGCCATTTCACCGGATGAAATCTCTCTTCCTTTGTACATACAAAGCATGCCCGCCAAAATACCAGCAAGCACATCTCCGCTTCCGGCTGTTGCCATTCCGGCATTTCCGGAAAGATTGTACCACACTGTGCCGTCAGAACCGGCTGTTACGGTACAGGCATCTTTCAGCACACAGACAGCTCCGGTATCTCCTGCGTATTCCAGGGCTGAAGCCTCCCGGCTGTCCTGAAGCCCACCAATGCTTTTTCCGGTAAGGCGGCTCATTTCCCCCATATGAGGAGTCAGGATTACATGATCTCCCAGAAGTTTTTTCCAGGACTGGTTCTCTGACAGAAGATTCAATCCGTCTGCATCAAGGACCACTTTTTTCCCGGATAAAGCTTTTTCCAGAAACCAGCGGACCTTAAATCGTGCTTTTTCCGAAATTCCAAGCCCTGGTCCCATCAGGATCACATCACACCAGTCATAGGCTTTCTGATAAGCCTTTTCTCCTTCCCCACAGTCAATAATGGCTTCGGGCAGCAGGCTCTGTAAAGGGATACGGTTGCTTTCATCTGTAAGAATACGCACCATCCCCGCTCCGCTGGCAAATGCTGCCGCGGCACAGAAATAGGCGGCACCGCACATTCCCGGACTTCCTGCCACTGCAAGTACCTTTCCAAAAGTAGCCTTGTTCCCCTCCGGTGTTCTCATGGGAAGATTTCTGATATCTTTCTCTTCCAGAATTTTCTTTTTCTCCGGGACGCCAGGCTCTCCGTAAACGCCGATATCTGCCAGAACCGTCCTTCCGGCATTTTTTCTGCCAGGGTAAAGGCACAGCCCCGCCTTCAGAAAGCCGTAGGTCACAGTAAGATCCGCTTCAAACGCAGCCCCCATCACTGCGCCTGTATCTCCGTTTACCCCAGATGGAATATCCACAGCGACCTTCCAGGCAGCCGTCCGGTTCATGGTTTCTATCAGTTCTTTATATTTTCCCATAACAGGACGGGCCAGTCCCACGCCAAAAACAGCGTCTACTATAGTAGTATATTCACGCCACTGCGGGTTATTCACAACCGGGACGTGATAATTTGATGCAATGGAAAACTGACGCGCGGTTTCACAGGTAAAGGAGGAAGAATCCCCTGCCATATAGATCTCCGCCTGATAGCCATGAAGAAAAAGAATCCGCGCAATGGCAACTCCATCCCCTCCGTTATTTCCGTTTCCGCATACACAGAGGATTTTTTCTTCTGTATTTTTTTCACGAAAAACCCGTTCCATTTCTTCCACGGTTTTCAAAGCTGCCCGTTCCATAAGAACGCAGGAAGGAATACCTCTTTTTTCAATCGTATATGCATCCAGCTGTTTTATTCTCTCACAGCTTACCACTTCTTTCATCCGATCCCTCCTTTTCTGTCAGCTGTAGTATTTTATATTTTTACGTCAAAAGGCTGCCACGCCCGGAATAGGGTGACAGCCTGCTGAGATGGGCTAATTTTCGTGTTCCTGACGGTACTGGCTAAGATTGTAGGAAAGCCGCATAAGGCTCTCGGAAAGATGTACATTCTCTACGATCACATCATCAGGAGTATCCAGATCAATATGCGCAAAATTCCAGATTGCCTTTATTCCGTTCTCAATCAGAATATTTGCCATATCTCCGGCCTTATTTTTCGGAAGCGTAAGGATTGCGATCTCAATCTGATTTTCCTTCAGGAAAAACGGAAGATCGCTGATCATCTGAATCTCAATTCCCCGTACTGCGATCCCTTCCAGTACAGGATTGATGTCAAAAATACCCATCAGCTTAAATCCGCGTTTTTCAAAATCCACATAGTTTGCCAATGCCTGTCCCAGATTACCGGCACCCACAATGATCATGGGATGAACCGTATCCAGCCCCAGGATTTTTCCGATCTCTGTGTACAGGTATTTCACATTATATCCGTATCCCTGCTGTCCGAATCCGCCAAAATTATTCAGGTCCTGACGGATCTGAGACGCTGTCACATGCATTTTTTTGCTGAGGTCATTGGAAGAAATACGCTCCACATTTTCTTCCAGCAGTTCTCCAAGATATCTGTAATAACGCGGCAGCCTTTTTATCACTGCTTTTGAAATTTGTTTTGCCTCCACGGAATGATCCTCCTTCTGATTTCCTATTAATTATAACGAAATGTTATTTTATTGTCAAATAAAGTTTTTTCGCTATGCAAAGGCTTTTTGGTCTTTACAAAATCATTGTAAAAGCCTTATAATCTTACAGTACATATTAAGATAAATTAAGGCAATCTGTGGAGGAACAACAATGATTTTAGCATGTCAGGGCATCTGTAAATCCTTTGGCGAAAAAGAGATTTTAAAAGATGCCTCTTTTCACATAGAAGAACGGGAAAAAGTCGCACTGATCGGTAATAACGGCGCAGGAAAGACCACTTTGCTGCGTATTATTATGGATGAGCTTTCTGCCGATTCCGGAAACGTGATCCTGGCAAAAGACAGACGAATGGGTTATCTGGCCCAGTATCAGGATATTTACGGACAGCGTACCATTTATGAAGAACTTCTTACAACCAAGCAGCATATCCTTGATATGGAAGAGCGTATGCGCTCTATTGAGCTGGAAATGAAACATGTACAGGGTGAAGAGCTGGAACAGCTTATGAACACATATACCAGACTTACCCATGAATTTGAACTGGAAAACGGCTATGCATACAAAAGCGAACTTACCGGTATACTGAAAGGTCTGGGATTTGGAGAAGATGACTTTGAAAAACAGATTGAAACTCTTTCCGGAGGACAGAAAACAAGGGTAGCCCTTGGTAAGCTTCTGATCTCTAAACCGGATATCCTTCTTCTTGACGAGCCTACCAACCATCTGGACATGGAAAGCATCGCCTGGCTGGAAACATATCTTTTAAATTACCCGGGAGCTGTCTTTATTGTTTCCCACGACCGTTATTTCCTTGATAAAGTAGTAACAAAAGTCGTGGAGATTGAATCTGGTCAGGTGATTACTTTTCAGGGCAACTACTCTTCTTATGCAGAAAAAAAAGCGCAGCTGAGAGATGCTCAGTATAAAGCATACCTGAATCAGCAGCGGGAAATTAAACATCAGGAAGCTGTGATCGTTAAACTGAAGTCCTTTAACCGCGAAAAATCAATTCGCAGAGCAGAAAGCCGCGAAAAAATGCTGGACAAGATCCAGAGGCTGGACAAACCTGTGGAAATCCAGACTCATATGCGTCTTTCTCTGGAACCGAGAACCGTTAGTGGAAATGACGTTCTTACTGTAGAGGGACTTTCCAAAAGTTTTCCCGGGCAGACTCTTTTTACCGATATCTCTTTCCAGATAAAAAGAGGAGAACGGATCGCTCTGATTGGAAATAACGGAACCGGAAAAACTACAATGCTGAAGATTCTTAACAGCATTCTTCCTGCTGACTCCGGGAGCTTTTCTCTGGGCTCCAAAGTCCAGATTGGCTACTATGACCAGGAACATCATGTACTTCATTCAGAAAAAACTATTTTTCAGGAAATTTCGGACTCCTATCCCACACTGACGGAAACAGAGATCCGCAACATGCTTGCAGCCTTTCTTTTTACCGGAGATGATGTTTTTAAAGAGATCTCTTCTCTTTCAGGTGGAGAAAGAGGAAGGGTTTCTCTTGCCAAACTAATGCTTTCAGAAGCCAATTTCCTGATTCTGGACGAACCCACCAACCACCTGGATATTGCTTCCAAAGAGATTCTGGAGGAAGCCTTAAACAGCTACAGCGGAACAGTTCTCTATGTTTCTCATGACCGTTATTTTATCAATCAGACTGCAACAAGAATTCTTGATCTGACCCATCAGGCTATTGTAAATTATATCGGCGATTACGATTATTATCTTGAAAAAAAAGAGGAACTGACCGAAAAATACGCCCCTGCCCTGTCCGCTCCCACAGAAACACAGGCATCGGAAACAGGAAGCTCTGACAGCAGGCTGTCCTGGCAGCAGCAAAAGGAGGAACAGGCTCGCAGACGAAAACAGGAAAACGAACTGAAAAAAACAGAAGCCAGAATTGAAGAACTGGAAAAAAGAGACAAAGAAATCGATGAAACTCTGGTACTTCCTGATGTGTGTACCAATGTGGCACGCTGTACCGAACTAAGTCGCGAAAAAGAAGCTGTCCTGAAAGAACTGGAAGAATTATATGAAAAATGGGAAACCCTCGCCTGAGGATTTCCCGTTTTTCATGTAGAAAACCGCTGTGCATATCCGCCCAACAGCTCCTGTTTATTTTTCTTTTCCACCCAATTATTTCATAATGCGGTCCAGAGATTCCCGTACTGCAAGAATAAAATCTCTGCTGGAAAGCACTTTTGGATGTTTGATCGTTGTGATCATGGCAAGATCCTTTGTCATTTTTCCGGATTCAATCGTAGAAAGAGTTGCTTTTTCCAGTTTCTCTGCAAACTCAATCAGGGCTTTATTTCCATCCAGCTCTCCTCTTTTACGAAGCGCGCCTGTCCATGCAAAAATTGTTGCCACTGAGTTAGTAGAAGTTTCTTTTCCTTCCAGATGTCTGTAATAATGTCTCTGTACTGTTCCGTGAGCCGCTTCATATTCATAGTATCCGTCCGGAGAAACAAGAACAGAAGTCATCATGGCAAGAGAACCAAAAGCGGAAGAAACCATATCGCTCATAACATCCCCGTCATAATTTTTGCAGGCCCAGATAAAGCCGCCTTCTGCTTTCATTACACGGGCAACCACATCGTCAATAAGACTGTAAAAATATGTCAGACCCGCCGCATCAAATTTTACTTTAAATTCCTCTGTAAAGATCTTCTGGAAAATCTCCTTAAATTTGCCGTCATAAGTTTTGGAAATAGTATCCTTGGCTCCAAACCACACATCCTGCTTTGTATCAAGAGCATAATTAAAGCAGCTTCTTGCAAAGCTCTCAATAGATGCTTCCATATTGTGCATTCCCATGGCAACACCCGGAGCCTTAAATTCCTGTACAAGAGAACGTTTCTCTTCCCCGTCCTCAGAAGTATATACCAGTTCCACCTTACCAGGTTTTTCTACATAAAATTCTGTGTTTTTATACACATCACCATATGCATGGCGGGCAATGGTAATTGGTTTTTTCCAGTTACGGACACAGGGCTCAATCCCCTTTACGACGATTGGCGCACGAAATACCGTTCCGTCAAGAATGGCACGGATGGTACCATTTGGACTTTTGTACATTTTTTTCAGATCATATTCTTTCATTCTGGCATGATTCGGAGTGATCGTAGCACATTTTACTGCAACACCGTATTTTTTCGTTGCATTGGCAGCATCTACGGTTACCTGGTCATCTGTTTCATTCCTGCAGGCAAGCCCGAGATCATAATATTCCGTATTCAGATCCACATAGGGAAGCAGAAGTTCCTCTTTGATCATCTTCCAGAGAATACGAGTCATCTCATCTCCGTCCATTTCTACCAGGGGTGTTGTCATTTTAATCTTATCCATGTATTTTATCTCCTCTCCGGTGAAGTACGTTCTGTTGAGTATTGTACAAAAAAACTCCCCTTACGTCAACGCTGATGCTTTCACTTCATAAAATATTTATGATTCTGCTGATTCTCTTTCCCCTACAGTTCCAGAAACCGTTCCAGGTTAAATCTGCCCCATCCCTGCTGATTTCTGGAAAGCCCCATATCATCTGCGCTGTCCCTCAGCATCATTTTGATCTCTACATTAGTAAGAAGAGGATCTTTTTCAAGAGCCAGAGCAACAGCCCCTGAAACAAGGGGTGTGGACATGGAGGTTCCGCTCTTCGTACGATAACCGCCCTTTGATGCGCATGAAACAATTCGATTTCCAGGAGCCACAAGATCCGGTTTGCATACACACTCAAATGTAGGACCTCTTCCGGAAATCCCCTCCGTTCCCACAAGCATATCACTGGAACCAACTGTAATAATCTTCCGACTGCTTCCCGGCGCTGTAATACTTCCGGGCAGCGGTCCCTGATTCCCTGCCGCAGCAATAACCACCAGTCCCTGATCCCACAGTTTCTCAACTCCCCGGATCAGACTACTGTGTCCTTTCCCATTTTTACAGGTGGTTCCCACAGAAATATTTACAACACGAATATTGTACTTTTGCATATAACGGAGAATCCAGTCAAAAGCGCACAGTACATCCTCTCTGCTTCCATTTCCAAACCGGTCCAGAACCTTCAGACCAATGATCTCACACCCCGGAGCCACTCCTCTGTATTTTCCTCCGGAGGCTGTTCCATCTCCACAGAGAATCCCGGCCACATGAGTTCCATGTCCATTGTCATCATAAGGTATGGATTTATGAAAAATAAAATCAGAAAAAGCGCAGATTCTGTTTCCAAAATCCTGATGAGGATAGATTCCTGTATCCAGAATCGCCACACCTACACCCTTTCCGGTATAATTCATTGTTTTCATGAATATACTCCCAAAAAGAAGCTTTATTTTAATGTATTCAGTCTTAGAATTTTTTGCGAATTTTATAGAATAAGAATATTTTTCATAGAATTGCCAATACTGTAAACTATCGGAATGATTCCATATGGATCACAGTTCAGAGCTGACAGGACGCTGACCTGTCTGAAAAAAAGCAGTGTAAAAAAGGAGGGTTCCAATGACCTTTATTTTATTTCTTATCATATTTTTCTGTTTTCAGTCTTTTGTACTGTTCTGCTGTGTAGCTGCGGGAAATGACCCGGCCTCTCAGCTGATCTCAGATCAGGAGCAGATGGACTATATCAAAACATGGATGGAAAAACACGAAAGGTAAACAGGGTTCTAAAAAACAAACCGCAGGGAGACCGTCATAAAATCTCCTTCTGCGGTTTCTTACATAATGCTATAACGGATCAGAGGCTTGCTCTGATCACCTTTGGCTTACAACCTGCATCTTCCAGAGCCTTTACAATCTGATTTTTATGTTCTGTTCCAAAGGCCTCCATGGTTACTTTCAGCTCTACAGCCGCATTACGGTTGGTGGTAACGAACTGGTTATGGTCAAGCTTAATGACATTTCCCTGATTCTGGGCTATGATACCTGCTACACGCACCAGCTCTCCGGCTTTATCCGGGATCAGCACAGAAACTGTAAAGATACGGTCTCTCTGGATCAGTCCATGCTGGACTACAGAAGACATGGTAATTACGTCCATATTTCCGCCGCTTAAAATAGAAACTACTTTTTTTCCGGTAAAATCCAGATGGCGAAGCGCTGCCACAGTAAGAAGGCCGGAATTTTCTACGATCATTTTATGATTTTCAACCATATCCAGAAAAGCCATAATCAGCTCATCATCTTCAATGGTAATGATACTGTCCAGATTTTCCTGAAGGTACGGGAAGATATGCTCACCCGGAGTCTGCACTGCAGTACCGTCCGCTATGGTATTTACATGAGGAAGCGTTACAACTTCTCCTTTTTCCAGAGAGGCTTTCATGCAGGCTGCACCTGCCGGCTCTACTCCGATCACCTTAATATGGGGATTAAGAAGCTTCGCAAGAGTGGAAACGCCGGTAGCCAGACCGCCGCCGCCAATAGGCACAAGAATATAATCTACAAGCGGAAGCTCCTGGACAATCTCCATGGCAATGGTTCCCTGTCCGGTAGCAACTGCCGGATCATCAAAGGGATGAATAAACGTATATCCCTCTTTTTCAGCCAGCTCCAGAGCATAAGCGCAGGCCTCGTCATAGACATCGCCTTTCAGAATCACCTCTGCGCCATAGCTTTTAGTCCGTTCTACCTTAATGAGTGGTGTTGTGGTAGGCATTACGATCACTGCCTTTACCCCAAATTTATGGGCGGCATAGGCAACACCCTGGGCATGATTCCCGGCCGAAGCAGTGATCAGGCCTTTTTCTCTTTCCTCATCTGATAATGTGCTGATCTTATAATAGGCTCCGCGCACTTTATAAGCGCCTGTCCTCTGCATATTCTCCGGCTTCAGAAAAACTCTGTTTCCGGTCAATTCTGAAAAATAACTGCTTTTGATCAGCTTTGTCTCCTGCGTTACTTTTTTTACAATCTCTGAGGCTTCCTCAAAATTCTCCAGTGTAAGCATAGCCATTTTTTCCTCCCCGTATTTTTAATCTTCTTTTTCCTTTTCGTTTACATCAAACAATGCATTTACAAAAGTATCTGCATCAAACTTCTGAAGATCATCAATGGTTTCTCCTACTCCGATATATTTTACCGGAATATCAAGCTCTGACTGGATCGCAACTGCGATTCCTCCTTTGGCAGTACCGTCCAGTTTTGTCAGGATGATACCTGTCACATTGGCAACCTCTGCAAACTGTTTCGCCTGGGCAAGGGCGTTCTGTCCGGTTGTTCCATCAAGGACTACCAGTGTTTCAAGATACGCCTCCGGATACTCCCGCTCCAGAATACGGTAGATCTTTCTCAGCTCTTCCATGAGATTTTTTTTGTTATGAAGACGTCCTGCCGTATCGCAGAGCAACACATCTGCATTACGGGCTTTTGCAGCAGCTACAGCATCGTAGACAACAGAGGCCGGATCCGCTCCTGACTGTCCGCCGATGATCTCCACCCCGGCGCGGTCAGCCCACTGAGAAAGCTGCTCTCCGGCAGCTGCACGGAACGTATCTGCTGCCGCCAGGATCACTTTTTTTCCTTCATCCTTTAACTTTCCTGCCAGCTTGCCTACAGAAGTAGTTTTTCCTACTCCGTTGACGCCGATCATCAGGATTACTGACTTACGGTTTTCAAACTCGTATTCTGTGCTGTCCACCCTCATCTGGTCTTTGATGCTGTCGATCAGAAGCTGCTTACATTCCATAGGATTTTTGATATGTTTTTCCACAACCTGCTTTTTCAGATTTTCAAGAATTGCAGAAGTGGCGTTGATACCAATATCTCCCATTACAAGAATCTCTTCCAGCTCTTCATAAAAGTCCTCATCTATACTGGAATATCCACTGAAAATCGAATCGAATCCCGCTACAATATTATCCCTTGTTTTTGCCAGTCCGCTGACAAGCCGTTTAAAAAAGCCTTTTTTTTCTTCAGCCATACTCATGCCTCCTTTTTATTTGCTCAGCTGATTTTCTACAAGATCTACAGAAACCAGCGTTGATACACCCTTTTCCTGCATGGTAATACCATAAAGCCTGTCTGCCGCATTCATGGTTCCACGCCTGTGTGTAATTATAATAAACTGTGTATTTTTCGTCAACTTCTGAAGATATGAAGCAAAACGTCCCACATTGGAATCATCCAAAGCCGCCTCAATCTCATCCAGCAGACAGAATGGGGACGGCTTCAGATTCTGGATAGCAAAAAGAAGCGCTATAGCTGTCAGAGCCTTCTCACCACCGGAAAGCTGCATCATATTCTGAAGTTTTTTGCCCGGAGGCTGAGAAATAATCTTAATCCCCGCCTCCAGAATATCCTCATCCTCAGCAAGCTCCAGTGTTCCTTTTCCTCCGCCGAAAAGTTCTTTAAAGGCCTTGTCAAATTCTCTCTGGATGTCATGGAATTTTTCTGCAAACTGTCTGCGCATTCCCTCATCCAGTTCCTGGATGATTCCTTCCAGAGTTTTTTCTGCCTGTACCAGATCCTCATACTGTCCGGAAAGAAACGTATGTCTTTCCAGAAGGTTTTTGTAATCTTCAATGGCGTTGACATTTACAGAACCAAGTCTACGGATTTCATCTTTGATCCTGGAAATATTTTTTTTCATTTCCTGCCTGTCCGTCAGCTCTTCTTTTCTGTGGGAAAGAGCGCTGTTTGGAGTGATCTCATATTCTTCCCACATATAAGAAATCTGAGCCTCCCTCTGCTCTTCCACCTTTTCCTCCTGGCTTTTCAGGCGGAAACATTCCTTGTCAAGAAGAGAGGTTCTTTCCGAAAGCTGGTCCCTTTTTTCAAAAAATGCCTTGTGACTTGTATTTCGCTCTTCCTTCTGCTGCTGTTTCTCTTCCTTCTGTTCCTGAAGTTCCTGATCCAGCTTTGCACATGCCTCCACTGCATTTTGCAGGTTCCGGATTCCTTCCTGCTTGTGCTTTGTCTCTTCTTCACTTTTCTTGAGATTTTCTTCCAGTTCACGGTTTTCTCTCTGAAAACTTTCCATCTCTCCTAAAAGGCGGATCATGTTTTCCTGAAGGAAGTGCTCTTTCTGAGAAAGGGAAGATTCTTCCAGACGAAGCTCCTCCAGCTCCTTTATTTTGGAAGCTTCCTCTGTTTTCCATTCTTCCAGTTCCTTCTGCTTGGTTTCAATGAAAATTTCCAGTTCTTTCTCATCTCTCTGAGAAGCCTCCAGTTCCTTGGCAATACTGGAATGATCTGCCCTGATCTCCACTGCCTGACGGCGCAGCTCTTCCTTTTCCCGGTCAATCTGACCGTAACTCTTCTGAATACCTGCTTCCTTTTCCTCCAGTTGTTTCAGATTCATTCCGGCTGTATTCTGTTCTACATACTGCTGTCTCAGCTTTTCCTGGAAATCTGCAATGGCATCCCTCAGGACATTTCGCCTGCTGCGGTTGTCTCCGATTTCTTTCTGAAGCTCCTGAAGCTCTTTTTTCAAAAGTTCCACACTGCGTTCCAGTTCCTCGATTTCCCGTCTTCGTCCAAGGAGATTGCTGTTATTTTTAAATGCTCCACCGGTCATGGAACCACCGGGACTTAACGATTCACCCTCAATGGTAACCATACGAAGGCTGTGCCTGTACTTTTTCCCAATGGCAATAGCATGGTCAATATGATCCACTACCAGAACACGTCCCAGAAGATACTGTACCAGTCCGCTGTACTGAGACTCTGCCTGAACCAGAGTATCTGCTGTTCCAATCACACCTTCTTCTCTCAGCACTTCCCTTTGAGAAATACCGCCTCTTCCGCTCATATTGGACAAAGGAAGAAAAGTGGCCCGGCCAAAACGGTTTTTCTTCAGAAATCCAATCATCTTTTTGGCTGTCTGTTCATTGTCTGTGACAATGTTCTGAATACTTCCCCCAAGCGCGGTCTCAATGGCGATCTCATAATCTTTCTGCACATGAATGATGTCTGCCACCACTCCGTGGATTCCCGGTTCTCTGTTTTTCTGCTCCATTACACGGCGGATGCTGTTTCCGTATCCGTCATATCGTTCTGTAAGATTTTTTAAGGATTCCAGCCGAGAGGACTCTCTGTGATAGGCTGCCTGGCCGTTTTCCATCTGCCTGCTCTGAGCCTTCAGTTTTTCCTGAAGCTTCTGAACCTCGCCATCCAGACGCACACACTCTTCATTCATGGAATCAATCGTGTGGGTCACACTGTCATATCGGGACTGAGCCTTGCTCTTTTCAGACGCAAGCGCCTCCTCTTCTGTTTTCAGATGAAGGATACGCTGGCTGACAGAAGCCTTACGGATATCCAGCTGCTCCATCATTGCATCGAAACGCTGAGCCTTTCCTTTTGTGGTCGCACGGCTGTTAAGGATCTCAATAATTTCATTTTTCCCATCTTCTACAGCCGAGGTACATGCTGATACTTCAGCCTGAATGGTTTCCAGTCGGTGATTTTCCTCTTTCAGACGTTGCCTCTGGTTTCCCAGCTTTTCATGAAGAACTTCTTTTTCCTCTGTCAGGGATTCTTTTTCCCGTTCACGTTTTTCCAGTTCCTCCTTCAGAACCTCCAGACGGTTCCTGTAATGATCGCTGTTCTGCTGCCCTGCGTGGATCTGTTCTTCCAGGATCTGGATCTGACTTTCATACTGCTGTCTGGAAAGCACATTCTGCTGCTGTTTTTCCTTCAGTTCTTCAAGCCTTGTATTCAAAGCCTCCAGTTCCTGTTCCAGGCGTTCATACTCTACCTTTGTCTGTTCATAGGCCTCTTTTGTTTCAGAAAGTTCTTCCTGTGCCCTTTCTGACTTTTCTGCCAGCTCTTTCAGAATATGACCTGTTTCCTCATAATCCAGAAGAAAAAGATTCACGTCCAGATCACGAAGCTCTTCTCTTTTTGTAAGATAAATCTTTGCTGTTTCCGACTGCTTTTCCAGAGGTTCCAGCTGTTTTGTCAGCTCGCTTAAGATATCTGTCACACGGACAAGATTCTGTCGCTCTTCCTCCAGTTTCTTGATCGTAGTATTTTTTCTCCGCTTAAATTTTACAATTCCGGCAGCCTCATCAAAAAGCTCCCGACGTTCCTCAGGCTTTCCACTTAAAATCTTATCAATCTGCCCCTGACCGATAATAGAATAACCTTCTTTTCCAATACCGGTATCATAAAACATTTCCTGGATATCTTTCAGGCGACAGTGACTTCCATTGATCAGATATTCACTTTCTCCGGAACGGTACAGCCGTCTGGTAACTGTTACTTCATTAAAATCCACCGGAAGCTTATGATCGCTGTTATCCAGCGTAATCGCAACTGATGCAAAGCTTAAGGGTTTGCGAAGCTCTGTTCCGGAAAAAATAACATCCTGCATATTTCCGCCGCGAAGCTGCTTGGCACTCTGTTCACCCAGTACCCAGCGGACCGCATCACCTACATTGCTTTTGCCACTGCCGTTAGGTCCTACGATACCTGTGATTCCATTATGAAATTCAAAATTGATCTTCTGGGCAAAGGATTTGAATCCGTGTACCTCTATGTTTTTTAAATACATATTTCACCTTTACTGTTTGATTTTGCGGAGCGCCTGGTAAGCTGCCGCCTGCTCTGCGGCTTTTTTGGTATGTCCGGCGCCGCTGCCTGCGGAAATGCCGTTGATCCGTACCTCAACTTCAAACTGTTTGTTGTGATCCGGTCCGCTTTCTCCTGTAAGCACATACTCTATCGGCTGCTTTCCGTCCTCCTGCACAAGTTCCTGCAGGATTGTCTTGCTGTCATAAAAAAGCTGCTTTCTCTCTATATCATTCAGAATAAATTTCAGCACAAATTCCCTGGCACTCTCAAATCCACCGTCCAGGTAAATCGCACCCAGAAGCGCTTCTGTGGCATCAGAGACAATGGAATCCCGCATTCTTCCACCTGTCATATCCTCTCCTCTTCCCAGAAGAAGATATTCCGGCAGTCCGAACTGTCTTGCACAGTAAGCAAGACTGGGTTCGCATACAAGGCTTGCCCTTTTTTTTGTCAGCTCACCTTCCGGAAGCTGCGGAAAACGGGCATAAAGCACATCGCTGCTGATCAGCTCCAGAACAGCGTCTCCCAGAAACTCAAGTCTCTCATTACAGCCCAGCTTCCCGAGCTTTTTTTCATTGGCGTAGGAGCTGTGTGTTAACGCCTGACGCAGTAATTTTTTATTGCGGAACCTGTAGCCGATCTTCTGTTCCAACTGATCCATAATCTTTCCCTCTTTCTGTTAATTCTCCTGCTGGCTTTCCGCCTTTACAGAAGGCTGAATCCGTTCTGCGATTTTTTCATTGATCTTCTGCTGTTTAAACTGGACGCACTGAAAAACCGCATTTTTAATTTCCACTGCCTTTGCGCTTCCATGGGTCTTTACCACAAGTCCTTTCAGACCCAGTAAAGGAGCACCGCCATATTTCGTTGTATCAAAATCCTTCAGGGTTTCTTTCAGCGCAGGCTTGATCAGAAGCGCTCCTATTTTGCTTCTGAGATTCTTCATCATGCCGCCCTTGATCTTTTTGATCAGAGAACCGCTGACGCCTTCATAAAGCTTCAAAATCACATTTCCCACAAAAGCCTCGCACACGATCACATCCGCATAGCCAGAAGGAATATCTCTTGCCTCAATGCTTCCGATAAAATTAATGCCTTCGGTTTCTTTCAGGATCGGGAAAGTTTCTTTTACAAGAGCATTGCCTTTTTCTTCCTCTGCCCCGTTATTGACAATAGCCACTCTGGGATTTTTGATTCCCACAACCTGTTCCATATAAATAGAACCCATTTTTGCAAACTGAACCAAATGAGAAGGTCTTGCATCCACATTTGCTCCACAATCAATCAAAAGGCTTACGCCCTCCATGGTAGGGATCAGAGGTGCTAAAGGGGGACGCTCCACTCCTTTAGATCTTCCCACAAGTACCTGTCCACCCACAAGAACAGCGCCTGTACTGCCTGAGGAAACAAAAGCGTCTGCCTCATGTTTTTTTACAAGATTCAATCCCACTACAATAGAAGAATCCTTTTTTTTGCGGATTGCAAACACCGGAGGCTCTGCCGTCTCGATCACCTCTGAGGTGTGTACGATCTGTATTCTGTCTTCAGGGTATCCCTGATATTTATCCAGTTCTTTTTTAATTACGTCTTCAAGTCCGGTAAGGATCACAAAAATATCCTCACGTTCCTTTACGGCTTCTACGGCTGCCTTTACAGGTTCCTCAGGTGCATTGTCGCCTCCCATGGCATCCACAACAACTTTTACTAATTCTGCCATAATACGCCTCCTGTTAAAATTTCAAACTTTATCATACTAAATCTGAAGGGGTAAAGTCAAGAGATGTCAGAAAATTACAGGACGTTTTGCAGATTCTCTCCATCCAGCACCGCCTCTGTAAGCCTGTCCCCCTCATAGGTCAGCTTCAGTGAAAAGAAAGGGACATTTTCTCTCAGAAGTCTCAGGAAAATCTTATCCCCCTCCCACAGGTTCAGATCCAGAAGATTCTCCTTTTTCACCCATTCCAGAACGCCTTCATCACAGTCTTTCATCTCTCCGGTAAAACCGTCTGCTGTGTAAAGACACATATATTCTGTTCCGTAATCTTTCTGTGTAAAGGTAACGATCCCCCGGAATTTCCAGGAAGTCAAAGTCAGTCCGGTTTCCTCGTATGCCTCCCTTAAAAGACATTCCTCCGGACTTTCCCCCTCCTCAAAATGTCCTCCGATACCGATCCATTTATCTTTGTTTACGTCATTTTTCTTTGACACTCTGTGAAGCATCAGATATGCTCCATCTTTTTCTACATAACAGAGTGTTGTCATAGGACTTTTTTTCACAGTCCGACACCTCCTGCAAAAATTTATTTCCTGTTCTGAGCTTCGATTTTTTCCGCAAGATCATTCAGGTAAACCCAGCGGTCCATTTTTTCTTCCAGAAGGGCTTCCACCTCTTCTTTTTCCTTTGTCAGCTCATTAAGCTTTCCGGAATTTGTGGCATTATCCATAATATCCTGATTCAGCTTTTCAAGCTTAGCTTCCAGCTTCGCAATGTCTTCATCAATAGTATCGTATTCTCTTTGCTCCTTATAAGAAAATTTAAGCTTTGTGGGGCGGTTCTGTTTCCAGGTCTTTACAGAATCCTTTTCTCCGGAATCAGATGCCTCTCCGTTTCCTCCGGATTTTTTCCCGCTTACGCTGACTTTTTTTCCGGAGCCAGAGTCGCTTTTATCTCCAAACCGTTTCTTTTTCGATTCCAGATAATCCGTATATCCGCCCTCATACTGAGTAAGATTTCCGCTTCTGTCAAACTCAAAAATACGGTCTGCGATATTGTCCAGAAAATATCTGTCATGAGAAACAGCGATCACAATTCCCGCAAAAGAATCCAGATAATCTTCCAGAATGGTCAGGGTGGGAATATCAATGTCGTTTGTGATCTCGTCAAGAAGCAGTACATTTGGCGCTGCTGCAAGCACTTTCAGAAGATACAGACGCTTCTTCTCTCCACCGGAAAGCTTTCCTATTGGCGCATACTGCATAGAAGAGTCAAACAGAAACTGCTCCAGAAGCTTTGTTGCGCTGATCAGCCCGTCCTTTGTGGGAATATACTCTGCAACATCCTTAATATAATCAATTACTCTCTGACTGGTGTTCATTTCCTCAATTTCCTGGGAAAAATATCCGATCTTTATTGTTTCTCCGATTTCTACTTCTCCGCTGTCCGGCTGTATGATTCCGGCAATGATTTTAAGAAGCGTAGATTTTCCGCAGCCATTTGGCCCGATAATTCCCAATCGCTGGTTTTTCAGTACAATATAGTCAAAATCCCGGATACATACCTTATCGCCAAAGCTTTTGGAAATATGATGAAGCTCAATGGTCTTTTTGCCCATTCTTGTTTCTACAGAATCAATCTCCACATTCATGTCACGGACAGGCGCTGTGGCATTTTTCAGTGTTTCCAGACGGTCAAGCCTTGCTCTCTGCTTGGTCGTTCTTGCACGGCAGCCTCGTTTTGCCCATTCCAGTTCCATCCTCAAAATACTCTGACGCTTTCTCTCTGATGCCAGTTCCATTTCTTCTCTCTCTGCTTTCATTTCCAGAAACTGAGAATATTTTGCCTCATAGGTATAAATCTTTCCATGGCTGAGTTCCAGGATCTTATTTGTGACACGATCCAAAAAGTATCTGTCGTGAGTCACCATGATTACTACTCCCTTAAATCGGTTCAGATAGTCTTCCAGCCATCCTGCCATTTCATTGTCCAGATGGTTGGTAGGCTCATCCAGAATAAGAACGTCTGTGGGATTGATGAGAACTCTGGCCAAAGCGACTCTTTTTTTCTGTCCTCCGGAAAGATGATCGATTTCCTCCTCATGATCCACAATGCCAAGTTTATTCAGGATCATATGAGCGTCTGTTTCCGGATTCCAGTCCTGCTCCCTTTTTCCTGCAGTGACATAAGAAAGGATTGTAGCTCCCTCTGGAAATTCCGGATGCTGGGAAAGATAAGAAATGCGCAGTCCGTTCTGCATGATCACCTGTCCACTGTCCGGCTCTTCTGTTCCTGCCAGAATCCTTAAAAATGTTGTTTTTCCTGTTCCGTTGATTCCAATCAGCCCAATCTTATCTCCCTGATGGATTCCCACTGAAATATCGTCAAAAATCACTTTATCACCATAGGTTTTGCTGATATGTTCCATATTTAAAATATTCATATAATTAAACTCTCTGTACTTTCTTATTTATTTTACTGTAAATGGACAAATTTCTGTATTTTTATGATTTTATTCTCTGTTATTTTCCACCTTTGGAAACTTCCTCAAATAGTAGATCACAAACAGCACTGCTGTGATCCCCCAGGATACTGGATAACTGAGCATAATTGTCTCAATCCCCGGAAAAACAGGAAGAACTGCCAGCATCCAGGTAATCCTCATGATGCACACACCGCCGCAGGTTAAAATCACAGGTACAAGTACTTTTCCTGCTCCGCGGAGCGCACCGGAAAGAATTCCAATCGCAACATAAAGGAAATAGGACGGCATCAGATAGCGCATCATATAAACGCCGATTTCTACCACCTGGTTATCCGTTGTAAACAGCCTGTACAAAGGCTCTGAAAAAACAATCAGAAGACCGCTGAGCAGAAAAGCCGAACTGTAGGACATCCCCAGACACACCCGCACACTTTTCCGCATTCGTCTTGTTTTTCCTGCACCGTAATTCTGTCCCACAAAGGTGGTTATCGCAATGGAAAAGGCATTAACCACCATCCAGAATACTGCGTCGATTTTCCCAAAAGTACCCCAGGCAGCTACATAGTCGGTTCCCAGACGGTTTACAAATACCTGTATCACAATGTTTGCCACACAGTACATGGCAGCCTCAATACCTGCCGGGATCCCGATCCGCAAAATTGATTTAAGCGCAGCTCCGTAAAAACGGATCTTTTTTATTTCCAGTCGGAAAAATCCATGATCCCTCATCAACATTCCCGTAACAAGAACTGCACTGACACCCTGACAGGATACCGTAGCAATGGCAACTCCCCTGACGCCCATTCCGATAGCCACAACCAGAATAATGTCCAGAACAATATTTAAAAGACAGGCAACCATCAAAACATAAAGAGGCCGCCTGGAATCTCCCATTGCACGAAGCACAGAAGCTCCCATATTATAGACAAGATTAAACACGATCCCCATAAAATAAATATGAAGATAAGTTCTGGAATCTGTCATCAGTTCAGCCGGAGTATTCATTGCTTCCAGCACTGCATCTGACATAAAAAAGCCTGCCATCCCAATGACCACTCCTGCTGCCAGAGAAAAGGCAAAAGACGTATGTACGGTTTTGTCCAAGTTTTTTCTGTCCTGAGCTCCAAAAAACTGAGACACAACAACCGCAGCTCCGGAAGTTAGCCCCACAAACACCTCAACGATCAGATTGACAATCTGATTGACCGATCCTCCTACTGCCGCCAGTGCTTCCTTACCCACAAAACGACCGACAACAATTGTGTCGGCCGTATTATAAATCTGCTGAAAAAAAGTTCCGAATACAATCGGAAAGAAAAATAATAAAAGCTGCTTCCAGATCACACCCTCTGTAATCTGATTTCTTTTGTTCATATTCGCTCTCCCCCGAGATAAAAAGTTCCTCTGCTATGCAGTATAGCAGAGGAATCAGGGAAAATCAATTTTTTGTTAGTTTAATATTTTAAGATTATGTGAGTGCTTCACATATCCATTGCGGGAAATTTCCATCTGAAGTTCTCTCAATCGGTTCTCCTTATGCCTGAATACCTCAGAAGCATCCTGAAAATGACAGCTGCTGCAGATACTTCCAAGTTTCATCATTACAGCTCTCTTTGCATATCCTGCGGCAAGGCTTATTTTCAGATATCCATATAAAAGGTAGCAGCCGACTTTATGAAAAATTCCGTTTTCATACCGGGAATGGCTTCTCAGATAAGCGGCCATACAAAATACAAGAATCACAGCAAAAGAAATAATTGAAATCTGTTCTGCAAACGTCATGATCATCGACCTCCTTAAAGAAGCATCTTTATTGTTTTCTATATATTAACTCTTTTGTTTATAATTGTCAATCTTTATTGTCGAAATCACGAAATTTTAACATTTTTTGCAATTATCCTTTTCCGAATCAAATACTGTTTCCAATAGCATCAATAATCTCTTTGTAATCCAGATCTTCCAAGCCGTTCCCTGCAGTGGAGGGATAATGTATTACATTATTCCAGTTTTCCGTAACAACACTCCATTCCTCTTCATAAGGCGCAAATAAAACCAGCCGTTTAGATGAGTCAGAAATCTGTCCTGGACATTGCTCATCTCCCCACCAGGATGTCAGCTCTCCAAAAGATTCTGCCATCCCCACAGGATAACAGGAGGCCTTTTTGCCATGTCCCAGCTTATGTGTGGAGGCATCTGTCCAAACTACAATAATATTTCTTCTCTTATCGCCTCCTGAAGTCCATTTTGACTTAATCGCATATCCCAGAGCCTCAAGACCATCCTCCGGTGTATCGCCGCCGCCTTTTGCATGAATACTTTTTACACATTTCTCAAAATCCTTTGACTGTTCGGGAAGCCGAAAAAAATCAGTTACCATCATTGCAGCATCACCATCTGCAAGATAATCCCGAAAAGCAATAACCCGAATCCGCATTTCATTAATATGTTTTCCTTTTTTCTCCATGGCCGCTGTCACATCATTGTAGAAATTCAGCGCATTGTTTTTCACTGTATTGATTACAGGCCGCATACTGGCTGTTGCATCAATACAAAATACCATATCTACATTATACTTAAATAAATAATTTTCTCCCATTTTCATTTCTCCTAACGTATTTTCTTCTTTCAAAATCTTCAGTATTACTGACTTACGAAATTGTTATAAATCTTCCGGCTTATAAAAATAATTATAAAAATCTTCCGGTTCCTTTTCCTGATGAATAATTACTTCCGTTTTTTTGTCAAAAGTTTTTGCATCCATTTCTGTCCTTTTTGGTTCTTCTGGGTTATTTATTACCTTTGTCCCACATTGTCCGCAAAAAATTGAATCTTCTTCTAACATTGCTCCACAATATCCGCAAAACATATCGTCCGCTCCTTTTTTATTTTATAATTCTATTTCATTTCATAAATCTGTTTTTTACTGCAAATCTCCTGCCGTATAAAAAAATTCTTCTCCATTACCAGTCTTTTCCTCACTTTTTTCACTTATGTTTGATGTTAAATTCAGAATCAACTTTGATGAATTCTCTCGATCCATCTCCAGATTCTCCCATTTTTCAAGAAATTCTGCAAGACTGATGCGCTTTTCCGAAGCTGGCTCCAGCATTTTTTCCAAAATCATCCTGTTTCCAGAACTTATGCTGCCATGCAGTCTGATTTCCCCTTTATCAAGAAGAGACTCAAATACATAATGATATTTATTGTGGTCAAAATCCGGCAGTTCCCCTGTCAGAATCTGATGGAAAATCAAACCTAATGCAAAAACATCAATTTTTGCAGACAACTGTTTATCTTCTTCACTGGCAATAGCCCGGACTGTTTCCAGAGCAAAATACACAGGGTCTCCATGAATCTCTTTATTAGCAGAAAGAACCTCACTTTCCCAGAAACAATTATCAAAATCAATCAGTTTTGCTGTTACTGCACCTGATTCCATACGCTTCAAAAGAATATTCTCAGGTTTTAGGTCACCATGTATGATTCCTTTTTCATGAAGCCTGAAAACGCTGTGAGCCAGTATTCTGCATAATCTTATTTTTTCTCCCTCACATAAATTTTCAATGTTCTCCCATCCAATTCCATTAATTTTTTCCATCGTAATGTAATACTTGGTATCACACCTGAAAAATTCGCAGATATTTACCAGATTTCCATCTGACGCTTCATTCAATGTACTGTATAATAAACTTGCTCTGTTTTCGTATTTTTCGCAGATTTTTCTTTTGCGTGCTGTCATTTCCGGCCCAAGAAGGCTTTCATCTACCGGATAAACCGGCGCCAGAAATTCCTTAATAAAATAATCGGTTTCATTCTTTCTGGCAAATGCCCATTTTGAAAAACCACTGTTGTCTGTTTTTAGATCGCCTTCTATGACATATCCGTTTATTACCTTCATAATTAATTTTCCTGATAAGCTTCATATGTCAGCTTATATTCCTTCCATTCACTTAGCAGTATCTCTTTTTCACTGTTTTCATAGGAGTAATTTTGCTCCAATTCCTGTAATCTTGCAGAATAGAAATGTTTCATATCACGAAAGCTGCCAAATCCAGCCGCATATACACACATGGTATAGTCGTCTCCAGAGATTTTTTTCAGCACATGATCCATTTCTGTTTTCCATTGTTCCATACTTTCTGATTTTTTCATGGTTTCCAAAAGAAAACGCTCAAATTCCATAGGAGAACGAAGATATCCAAAGCATCCGTCTGTTGCCGAAATAACCAGTGCCGGAAGCTGTTCTATACCTGTCCTTCGATTTAAAACATAAGGATGAGAAGCAGATATCACATTTTTCATAGGCGCATCCTCAGAAAGATTTTCCAGGGCATCTGTATTTGCAATATCATCTACTGTCACCTGATGCAAACCACTGCTGTCCAAAATATACCCTCTGGAATCTCCTGCCCAGATAAATTCGGTCAGTAAAGAATGTGATTTCCAGGGAGCAATCAAAACCAGTGACAAAGTAGAGGGAAATTCTTTCATCAGATTTCCTTTCAACATACTTTTGCCCTTTCCAAGCTCAGCACACGCTTTCAAATATCGGTCTATCCAACGCTTCAGTTTTCTTACCTCTTTTGAGGAAAAACACACTCTCAGATCATTTGGAAGAGCAGTGAACCAGCGGCGGGACACTTCGGCAAGTACTCTGGAAGCCACATAAGCACCACTATGCCCGTCAAAAAATGGGTAGGTCTTAGCCCCACTGCCTCCGCTTCCATCAAAAACACTGATTATTCCCTTTTCCTCGTCTATATCAAAAAAGAAACTGTCCTCGCCTTTTCCCGGCACTTTTTCTCTGGTCAGGCAAAAACAGTAATCTGTCACAGTTCTGAAATCTGATTTTCTGTTTCCATCATTACAATCCTTCTTTTTTATTTTATTGTTCATTTGAACTATAATCCTCCTGATTATATCCACCTGAAGATTTGACTTCCTGTTCACTTTCCGGTATTTCATCTTCATCTATCATTATTTCTGTTATTTCTTCACTTTCTGCCTCTCCGGCATCAAAAAAATCTTCTTCATCTGTTTTTATATCCAGCTTTTCTTTTATTTCAGCCATCCGATCTTCCAGATCATTCATCTGTTTTTTCTGAGCTTTCTGTTCTTCTGCAATACCATTAAATATTATCTGTTGTTCCTGAATCTGAGCTTCCAGTTTTTCCATCCGTTCCAATTTCTGTCCCAGATTATCGTTTCTTCTCTGCAATGCTCTGATATAAATGCCACCGGACAAAATCAATACTGAAACACCTATTATAATTGATACTTTCACTATTCTGGATGTACCGGATACTTTTTTCTGTTTCTTTCTGTTTTGTTTTACGTTTCTTGTTGTATCCGAAAAAACATATGGCGGATTCTCCAGATCCTCAGATTGGAAAAATGTTTCGGCATTTTCATCTGTCCTGTTCTCAGACAAATCTTTATCTGACTGAGATGGTTTCTCTAAGGGCTCCTCTTTTTCTTCTTTATCCGAAATAAAATCCAGAGAAATCCCTTTCCACTGAGGCATAATTTCCTGCTCGCACCCACAAAAAGGGCACACTTTTTCTCCATTTTTCAGTTTTTCGCCACATTTTCCGCAATACATATATTTCTCCTCATCTTTCTATGCCACATACCTGACATCTTTTTTCACTATCATCGTTAATACAGTCACAATAGCTGCATTTCCATCCACAATCAGTGGGAATATATTGATATATTGTTTTTACTTCTTTTACTTTTTGTGACGGAGGCTTAACTGACGCTGACTTTGTTCCATACACAATTCCACTCTTTACAGGAACTCCCGTTTCTCTAATATCTTTTTTCTCATCTTTAATATCTTTTTCCTCATGTTTTATTTCTTCATAATGAGATATCTCAGGATTTCTTTTGATTTCCTCAGTGCTGTCTTTTATTTCTACCTCATAATGCAACAACCCAGAATCTTTTTCTGTTTCTTTATACTCACCTTTTATGCAAAATTTTACGATAAAAACCGATACTAGCACCGCCAAGCAAACTATAATTAAAATTTCCATATCCTTCCCCTCTCAACCTGTTAAAAAACCTGATTTTCAGATATAAATTCATCCTCTTTTCTTTTAAAATTCTATTTTTTTCATAAATTTTTTTCAATCTGCGGCAACTGATAGGGGCAGATTATTTAAGACAAAACACATTCTTCCATTTTTGTCTGCAGTTCCAGAGTTTTATATTCATAGGCTCTGGAATCCAGAATCTGGCATTTAACTTTTTGCAAAAGAATAGCAGGAAAAACTGAAAATACAGTTTTTCCTGCCAAAAATGAATATCCACAAAATAAGTTTGTACACAAAAAAACAGAACCCCATACAGGATTCTGTCTTTTTACGTTTTCATTAGTCTTCAACTTTAACGATTTCTTTCTTATTGTAGCTTCCGCATGCTTTACAAACTCTGTGAGGCATCATCAGGGCGCCGCATTTGCTGCATTTTACCAGGTTCGGAGCACTCATCTTCCAGTTTGCACGTCTTTTATCGCGTCTTGCTTTAGATGTTTTGTTCTTTGGACATATGGACATAGGTTACACCTCCTTAAATTTACTAAATATATCACTGATAGCTGCCATGCGGGGATCCTTCGGCTCCTCTGCGCATCCGCAGGGACCGTCGTTGAGGTTTTTCCCACACTGGCTGCAGATGCCCTTGCAGTTATCTCTGCAGAGAACCTTCAAAGGCCAGCTCATCAGTACCTCAAGATAGACCAACCGGTCCACATCCAGGTCCATTCCTGTGAGATAGTTACTTTCATCCAGATCATTGACCCGTTCCTCATCCGTAAGCTTCATATCCAGCTTGCGCTCAATATGACATGGAATCTCAACCTTAACCTGTTCCAGACAACGATCACAGGGAATACCCACTGTCACACATGTATTGCCGGTCAGCTCAAGAACCTTATTTCCGGTATTAGTAATGACTAAATCTACCGGTTCTTTTTTTAATACAGGAAACTCACCCATCTGAAAAGAAACGGTTTCCATTTCCAGTTCTGTGCTTACCTGTACTGTTTTTCCTTCACAGGATGTAACATCCGATAAATGAATCTGCATAATTATCTCCTATTCACACTTAACCAATTATACATAGGAGAAGTTCCTTTGTCAAGGATTTTTACCTTCTGTTACGACAATTCTGTTATTTTTTGTCAAAAATGTCCGGAGGACTCATAAGCTCCAGAGGGTAATCACCCAAATGCTCCACCTTAAATCCATTTGCTTTGTATTTATTGTAATCAAAAGCATTCCATATACCTCATCATTTTTGTCATTTATAACATTTTAAAACGCCTATTTTTGTAATATATGCACAAAACACAAATATCTCTGTTCATTGTCTATAATTGCTCAGAACAATAAATATAAAAATTAATCTTTCTATATAACATAAGAAAACTCACCCCTTTCGGGGTGAGCCTTTCTGAAAATCTTATAGGATGACAACTGTTTTTATACAAGAGCAACTGTCTCTCTGCAGATTGCAAGCTCTTCGTTGGTAGGAACTACTGCAACCTTAACTTTGGAATCCGGTGTGGAGATCACGATCTCCTCGCCGCGTTTTTTGTTGATCTCTTTGTCAATGGAGATTCCCAGGTAGCCAAGGTAAGAGCATACGTCTTCACGTACAAGGTTGTCGTTCTCGCCGATGCCTGCTGTAAATACGATTGCGTCCACACCATTCATAGCAGCAACATATCCGCCTACGTATTTTGCAATACCATAGCCAAGAGCCTCTCTTGCGTTCTTTGCGTCTACATTGCCTTCTGCAGCTGCATCTTCCAGGTCACGCATATCACTGGAAAGTCCGGACATTCCGTACAGACCGGATTTTTTGTTCAGAACATCCATAACGCCTGCGATATCCAGATTTTCTTTCTTTGCAATAAACTCCATGATAGCCGGATCAATACTTCCGGAACGTGTTCCCATGATCAGACCTTCAAGAGGAGTCATACCCATGGAGGTATCAATACATTTGCCGTTTACAACTGCGCTGACAGATGATCCGTTGCCAAGGTGGCATACAATAACTTTGGAATTTTCTTTGTCAAGACCGAGGAATTCAACAGCACGTTTGGAAACAAAGCTGTGAGAGGTTCCGTGGAAACCATATCTTCTGATCTTATAGTTTTTGTAATAATCAAGCGGCAGACCATAAAGATATGCTTTTGGCGGCATTGTCTGATGGAAAGCAGTATCAAATACACCAACCTGCGGTACGCCTGGCATAAGTTCTGAGCACACACGGATACCGATCAGGTTTGCCGGATTGTGAAGAGGAGCAAGGTCGTTGCACTCTTCCACTGCTTTGATCATCTCATCTGTGATCACTGCTGAAGAAGCAAATTTCTCTCCGCCGTGTACAACACGATGACCGATGGCATCTACTTCTTTCAGGCTCTTGATCGCGCCTGTTTTTTCATTTGTAAGAGCGTCCAGCACCATCTGGATTGCCTCTTTATGTGTAGGCATCGGAGCTTCTGTGATTTCTTTTTCTCCGCCGGCTTTTTTATAAACCAGTCTTCCGTCAATTCCGATTCTCTCGCAGAGACCTTTTGCAAGAACTGCCTCTGTATCAGAATTGATAAGCTGATATTTTAAGGAAGAACTTCCACAGTTAATTACCAATACATTCATGATTTTTACTCTCCTATTCTTTGTATGTACTACGATCCACAATGATAAGCAGCCTTAACAGGACTGCATATACCAGAAACGGTTTTATTTGTCCTCTGCCTGGCACTGTACAGCAGTGATCGCTACTACTCCGACAATATCATCTGCTGAGCATCCTCTGGAAAGATCATTTACCGGTTTTGCAATACCCTGGGTAACAGGTCCGTAAGCTTCAGCCTTAGCAAGACGCTGAGCCAGCTTATATCCGATGTTTCCTGCATCCAGATCCGGGAAGATCAGAACGTTTGCTTTTCCTGCAACTTCGCTGCCAGGTGCTTTGGAAGCGCCTACGCTTGGAACGATAGCTGCATCAAGCTGGAATTCTCCATCCAGTTTCAGTTCCGGATGCTCTTCTTTTGCGATTCTGGTAGCCTCTACCATTTTATCTACATCCGCATGCTTTGCACTGCCCTTTGTGGAATGAGAAAGCATTGCAACGATCGGCTCTTCCTGTACCAGAAGCTGGAAAGATTCTGCAGAAGAAGCTGCAATTGCAGAAAGCTCTTCCGGTGTAGGATTCTGGTTCAGACCGGAATCAGCAAAAACAAATGCACCGTTTGCGCCGTATTCGCAGTTCGGAACTACCATCAGGAAGAAAGCAGATACCAACTTGGTTCCCGGTTTTGTTTTCAGGATCTGCAGACACGGACGAAGTGTATCTGCTGTAGAATGGCATGCACCGGATACCATTCCGTCTGCGTCGCCCATCTTAACCATCATAACACCGTAGTATGGATACTGTGTGTGAAGGATCTCTTTTGCCTTCTCCGGTGTCATGCCTTTTTTTGCTCTCAGCTCAACAAATTTGTCAATGTAAGCCTGAGTTCTGTCAGAAGTTTCCGGATCAACAATAGTAGCTCCGGAGATATCGAATCCGCCTTCTGCTGCTTTTGCCTTAATAGTCTCCTCATTACCGATCAGGACGATCTTGGCAACGCCCTCTTTCAGAATCTTGTCAGTTGCCTCAAGAGTTCTCATATCCTCTGTCTCTGGCAGTACAATTGTTTTAATGTTTTCTTTTGCTCTTTTTTTGAGCACTTCAACAAATCCCATGATTAAAATGGCTCCTTTCATTATTTGGCCTGACGGCCCGATGAAACGCTTCTGTAAGCATCTCACAGATATAATTATTATACCCCCTGGTATTCCTTATTTCAAGCATTTCCCACTGATAATTCATCATCAGAAGGTATTTTTTAAGGTGCAATTTTTTGTTTTTGAATGTTTTGTCCAAACAAAAGCTGTTTCATTTGTTTCACAGAAAAATATGTGCTAAAATAAAATCCCCAATATTTTCAAAAAAGCAGGAGAAATCACATGAACGTTACAGGAATCATTGCAGAATATAACCCCTTTCATCTGGGGCATCTGCACCAGATCACTTATGTCAGGGAAACGTTGAACTCTGATTATATTATTGTAGCCATGAGCGGAGATTTTGTTCAGAGGGGGACTCCTGCCCTTCTCTCTAAATACACACGGGCCGAAGCAACTCTTCTGTGCGGTGCGGACCTTGTGCTGGAACTGCCTGTACAGGTTTCTTCTGCCAGTGCAGAATTTTTTGCAGGAGGAGCAGTTTCTCTCCTTAATGGACTTGGAGTCGTAGATCAGCTATGTTTCGGAAGTGAAGAAGGAACTGTTGAAGGAATGTGTCTTGCCGCCCGCATTTTAAACGAAGAACCAGAGGGCTTCCGCAATCTACTGAAAAACAATCTGAAACAGGGAATGTCTTTCCCGGCCGCCAGAAGCCGCGCTCTCGGAGAGTATCTACATACTATGTACTCTTCCGGAGGAAAAAGCCTGTCTGCATTTTCAGACGCCCTTCTCTCTTCTCCTAATAACATCCTGGGAATCGAATACTGCCGCGCCCTTCTCAGACTTCACAGCAGCATTACACCGGTGACACTGAAGCGGGAAGGTTCCGGATATCATGACCTCACCTTAAAGAATAACCAGGCACCTTCTGCATCTGCAGTCCGTGCTTTTCTTTCTGAATACAGCAACCAGACACACTCCTCCGACAGCCATAAAGATTTTTCTGTTCTTGAAAATATGCTCCCCGCAGCCTCTCTTCGACTTCTGGAAAGCGCATTTTCCAGTCAGGAATTTCTTACAGAAAATGATCTGGATCTTATTCTGCATTACTGTCTCACAGGAAAAACAACAGAAGAGCTTACCGAGTATGCAGATGTTTCTCCTGATCTCGCTGCACGGATGGTCAACTGTCTGAATGGTTACAGGGGATTTTCTCAGTTTGCAGAGCTTCTGAAAACAAAGGAACTGACCCACACAAGGATCCAGAGAGCTCTTCTCCACATCCTTCTTCAGATCAGAGAAAGCCCCAGAGAACTTTCCTTCGGCCGGGTTCTGGGATTTCGGAAAAGTGCTTCTCCTCTTTTAAAGGAAATAAAAAAAAGAGGCACCATCCCCCTGGTGACCAAACCTTCTTCATCAGTAAAAGCATTTACTCCATATGAAAAAAAACTGTTGGATACAAATACTGCAGCCTCCAATATATACGAAAGTCTGATCTGCCATAAAACGGGACGTGCCTTTGTCCACGAATACCAGAAACAGATGATTATGATTCCGTGAACTTCAAAAATGGGAAAACAAAAAATATGTTTTCCCATTTTCTTTGAATATCTCTCAGGCTCCAGCTCTTTTATCAGTTTTTCATACTCTCTGATTTTTTCTTAATTTCCACACTCAATACTGATCTCATTAAATTTCTCAAGAATGTCATCAATACTCATGGCAGCCTTTTCCTCATCTGCACAGTCGATCACGCTTTCTCCCTGATGCATCATCAGAAGGCGACTTCCATAATCTACCGCATATCTGAGATTATGAGTAACCATGATCGTTGTCAGATTTTTTTCTTTTACAATTTTGTCCGTAAGCTCCATAATAATTTCTGCTGTTTTTGGATCCAGAGCTGCAGTATGCTCATCAAGAATCAAAAATTCAATCGGTGTCATAGTTGACATGAGAAGAGCCATTGCCTGACGCTGTCCTCCTGAAAGAGATCCTACTTTGACATACATTTTATCTTCCAGTCCCAGATTCAGAGGTCTCAGAAGCTCCTGATAATATTCAATCCTCTGTTTATTTACCCCTCTTCCAAGTCCGAAGCGTTTTCCTTTATTGTCTGCCAGTGACATATTTTCCAGAATAGTCATGGACGGACAGGTTCCAAGAGACGGATTCTGGTACACACGACCAATCTTTTCGTTTCTTTTAAACTCTTTTGCATTTGTAATATCTTTGCCATCTAAAAGAATACTTCCTGATTCCACAGGAATACTGCCACAGATAATGTTCAGCATAGAGGTTTTTCCCGAGCCGTTACTGCCTACCACAGAAAGAAATTCCCCATCCTTAACTGTAAGATTAAAATCTTTGAACAGGCACATTTCATTGACGGTTCCCGGATTATAGTATTTATAAATATTTTTTAATTCAAGCATCGATCTTCACCTTCTTCTTTCTTTCCATGCTGATCAGAAGCACGATCAGAAACAGCACTGCTGTAATAAGCTTCATATCCTGGGGCTCAAAATTTCTCATTGCAACAGCAGTACATGCCTTGTAGAGAACAGAACCAAGAACTACAGACGCAGTTGCCCTGATAAAAGTCAGTTTTCGGAACAGACTGGTTCCGATGATAACACTGGCAAGACCAATCACCACTGCGCCGGTTCCCATGGAAATCTCAAACACCCTTTCTTCCTGACAGAAAATGCATCCGGCCAGAGCAATCAGTCCATTTGCAATGGAAAGACCCAGGATCTTCACATTTCCCTGATCTTTCGCAAGAGAAGTTACCAGTTTTTCATTGTCGCCTACTGCTCTTAAAAGAAAGCCCGATTTACTTTTCATATAAAAGTCAAGGATCAGCTTTGTGAACAGAGCAAGGATCACAATAATGATCAGTGTGGTATAAGGCTGTAGTGTCTCCGGAAAAAGTTTTTCCAAAAAACTGTTTTTAAATATCGTTTCTTTTGAAAACAGAGGTACATTAGAACTTCCGGCTATGCGAAGGTTAATGGTCCACAGCGCAGTCATCATGATAATACCGGACAGAAGATCCCGAACCTTTCCTTTTACATGAATCAGTCCGGTACATACTCCTGCCAGCGCTCCTGCTGCAAAAGCAACCGGAAGGGTCAGATAGGGATTTACTCCCTTTGCGATCATAGCTGCGGTTACTGCCGCTCCCAGGGGAAAACTTCCGTCCGTAGTAAGATCTGGAAAATCCAGTATTTTATATGTGATATAAACACCCAGAGCAAGAATACCGTAGATCAGTCCCTGCTCAACGATCGTGATAATAAAGTCCATGACCTTTCAACCTCCATACAATTTTTGTTACGCCTCTGTAATCTCTTCAAAAACCTCTGTTGCTGCCTCAGTGATCTCCTGGGGAATCTTAATCTCCAGCTTCTCTGATGCAGCAGTATTCACATACAGCGATGCCTCTTCAATAGTTTCAAAAGGAAGCTCTGATGCTTTTTTCTCACCCTTTAATACCTGAGCCGCCATTTTTCCAGTCTGTTTTCCAAGTTCAATATAATCAAGTCCCTCTGCTGCAAGGCAGCCCAGTTTTACCTGTTCGATCTCACTTCCGAATACCGGGATTTTTTTCTCATTTGCCATTTCGAGAATGGCAGGAAGCGAAGAAACCACGGTATTATCTGTAAGATTTGTCATACAGTCAACTTTTTCCAGAAGTGACTGTGCTGCCAGTGGAATGTCTGCGGTTGTTGCAATTCCCGCTGTCTCGATCTTAAAATCATACTCTCCTGCCAGTTCTTCATATTCCTTTACAGCTGCTTCGGAATTTGCCTCGCTTGTGGTGTACATGATTCCAATGGTTTCTGCGTCAGGAAGAATTTTTCGGATCATTTCAAGCTGCTGCTTTATGGGAAGCTTATCACTTGTTCCGGTGATCTCACCTACTGGGTTTCCCTCATCGTCTGCCAGCTCTGCTGCCAGAGGATCTGTAACTGCTGTATAAATAACCGGGATGTCTGCGTCCATTGCAGCATTATAAAGACTCTGAGCGCTTGGAGTGGCAATTCCTACCATGAGATCCACTTTATCGGCTGCAAAACCATCAGAAATCTGTCCGCAGGTTCCCATATCTGCCGCTGCATTTTTATATTCTACTGTAAGATTTTTCCCCTCTTCAATGCCTTCCTCTTTCAGCCCTTCCAGAAATCCTTCTCTGCAGTTATCAAGAGAACCATGCTCTGCAAACTGCTCGATTCCGATAGTATACTCTTCTTCCGCATAAACCATTGTGGTTCCTGCCAGTGTCATTGTCAATAATGCTGCTCCTAATACCTTTGCTGTTGTTTTTGCTTTCATGTTGTTTTCTCCTCTCTCTACGATTCTTTTTGTCTTACCGAAAGTATATGCCAGCTTTCGGTCTCTGTCTGCGAGAAAGAAAGTTGTGATACCTGTCCTTTCGAATAAAAAAACCGCCCCAAGCTAATGCTTGAGACGGTAATAATTTCTTATTATCGCGGTACCACTCAAATTGACAAAACGTCCACTTTCTCATGTACAAACATACACTCCTGATTGATAACGGGTTCGGTTCCCGTCAGTGCCTACTCTCCACGCAGGAATTTCGGACTGCCCTCGGAAGGCCATTCAACAATCAGCCTCATACAGACTCCCACCAACGTCTGCTCTCTGGGATGATGCATAAATGTCTACTTCTCTTCCTCATCGGTTTTGATGTCGTTACTTTACCACATCAAATCGCTGTTGTCAACCCTGTTTTTAGTTTTTAAAGCTGTGGATAGGCGCCGGGATTCTTCCGCCTCGGTCAACAAACGCCTGACAGGAGAACTGGTTCACCGGCATGATCGGAGCATAGCCAAGAAGTCCGCCGAATTCAACTGTCTCTCCAACACCTTTTCCGATTACAGGAATCACTCGTACTGCTGTTGTTTTCTGGTTTATCATGCCAATAGCAGCTTCATCTGCAATGATTCCGGAAATTGTGGATGCTTTTGTATCTCCCGGGATTGCGATCATATCAAGACCTACAGAGCATACACAGGTCATTGCCTCAAGTTTTTCCAGAGAAAGAGCCCCCAGATTTACTGCATCGATCATTCCCTGATCTTCACTGACCGGAATAAAAGCGCCGCTTAATCCACCTACGGCTGTGGATGCCATAACTCCGCCTTTTTTTACCTGGTCATTTAAAAGAGCCAGAGCTGCTGTGGTTCCCGGAGCACCTACACGCTCCAGTCCGATTTCTTCCAGAATCTCTGCAACGCTGTCGCCGATAGCCGGTGTAGGCGCAAGAGAAAGATCCACGATTCCAAAAGGTACTCCCAGACGTCTGGATGCTTCCTGAGCTACCAGCTGTCCAACACGGGTAACCTTAAACGCAGTTCTCTTGATCATTTCACAGAGAGTCTCAAAATCCTCGCCACGAACCTTCTGAAGCGCTGTTTTTACAACACCCGGACCGCTGACGCCCACATTAATGATACAGTCTGCCTCTGTCACTCCGTGGAAAGCGCCTGCCATGAAAGGATTATCATCCGGAGCATTGCAGAATACCACCAGTTTTGCGCAGCCAAGAGAGTCCTGATCTTTGCTTGCCTGAGCTGTTTCCAGTACAATCTCACCCATAAGCTTTACTGCGTTCATATTGATTCCTGTCTTTGTGGAGCCTACGTTTACTGAGCTGCACACACGCTCTGTTTCTGCCAGAGCCTGAGGAATTGAACGGATAAGAAGTTCTTCTGCAGGAGTCATTCCCTTACTTACAAGCGCAGAATAACCTCCAATAAAATTAACACCTACGGTTTTGGCAGCTCTGTCTAATGTTTTGGCAATCGTAACAAAATCCTGACTGCTGTGGCAGGCTGCACCGCCTACCAGTGCGATCGGAGTTACGGAAATACGCTTATTGACAATGGGGATACCATATTCTGTGGCAATCTTATCTCCTGTTTCCACAAGGTCTTTCGCATATTCTGTGATTTTATTATAAATATTTTCGTTTACCTTATCAAGATCGCTGTCAATGCAATCCAGAAGGCTGATTCCCATTGTGATGGTACGAACGTCAAGGTTCTCCTGTTCGATCATCTTATTGGTTTCATTTACTTCAAACATGTTAATCATAAATAGGTGTCTCCTTAAATTCTGTGCATTTTATTGAAAATATCTTCGTGCTGGCAGTGAATCACTACACCAAGCTCATCTCCCAGAGCTGTAAGTTCTTCTGCAAGAGCTGCTGTATCTTTCTGGCATGCGCTGGCATCTGTTACCATCATCATATTAAAATAACCCTGAATAATGGTCTGTGTGATATCAAGGATATTTACATTATGCTCTGCCAGATATGTACATACTCTGGCAATAATGCCTACTCCGTCATTTCCTACTACTGTAATAATTGTTTTTTTCATGGCTTTGTCCTTTCTATATGGTAACTGCTTCGGAAACAAAATCCCGCTTCGCTACCTGAATTTTAAAATCCTTTGATTTGTAAGGGTTGTCTCCCAGTGTTACCTCTGAGCATACGGTTTCATAAGCAAGCTCTTCATAATTGTTTTCCCTGCTTAAATGTCCCAGAAAAACAGCTTTCATATTGTCATGAAGAAGTCTGCAAAGAAGCCTTCCTGCATTTTCGTTGGACAGATGACCTCTGTCTCCCAGAATCCTCTGTTTCAAATAATACGGATATTTTCCTACCTGAAGCATCCGGATATCATGGTTTGCCTCCAGAAGAAGCGCATCCAGATTCTGAAGATTTTCAATAATATAATCATTATATTTGCCAAGGTCCGTAGCGATACCTACGGAACTTTCCCCACATTCCAGACGATACCCTACCGGCTGAGCCGCATCATGGGAAATGGTAAAAGGATTGATCTTTAAATCCTTGATCTCAAATGTCTGATCTTCCCTGATTTCCCGGAATATTCCTTCCGGTATTTTTCCAAGGGATCCGCACCGCAGCATGGCATCTACGGTTCCTCCTGTGGCATAAATGGGGATGCCGTACTTCCGGGCAATCACTCCCAGACCTTTGATATGGTCTGAATGTTCGTGAGTGATCAGGATACCGTCAATGTCGCGGCCGGTCAGGTCCAGACTGTTCAGTCCCTGTTCCATTTTTTTGCCACTGATTCCTATATCTATCAGAACATGAGCACATTCTGACCCCACATAAATACAGTTTCCGCTGCTTCCGCTGGCTATACTGCAAAATCTCATAGTTTCTTTATCCCTTCATCTATCTGTATGTACGTTTCGTCCAAAAGGCTGTTGTTTGTCACCACATAATCTGCATGTGAGCGAAAATAAGCTTCTGACGCCTGACTGGCAATAATGCTTTCTGCTTTCTGGCGGCTGTATCCTCTGCTTTCCATAAGGCGCTGTATCCTGATCTCCTGATCGGTATGAATATACCAGATTCTGTCGCAGACTGCATCATAATGATCTTCAAGAAGAAGCGCAGCCTCTATGACAAAAAGACCGCGGCCATTTTTCCGCTCTTCCTCTATTTTCTCCAGAATAAACGCCTTAACCGCCGGATGAATGATCTCATTCAGTCTGCAGCGCATTTGCTCATTACAGAATACTACATCCGATACCGCCTTACGGTCAATGGTTTTATCACTTTTTATAACATTTTTTCCAAATAAATTTATCACCTGATCATAGCAGCGTCCGCCGGGTTCCATAACCTGATGTCCCACCTGATCCGCCTGTATGACACAGGCAGACAAATGCTTTTCCAGGTAGTTCAACACTGTGCTTTTGCCGGCGCCTACACCGCCGGTGATGCCAATGATCTTCATTGTCTGATCTGTCATTTTGCCTCGTACCAGCTTTCTCCCTGATGCATATCAATTTCAAGCTCCACAGCAAGCTGCGCAGCTCCCTTCATTTCTTCTTCCAGTATTCTGGATACTGCAGATATCTCTTCTTTCTTTGTCTCGATCAGCAGTTCATCGTGAACCTGAAGTACCAGTCTGGAGTACAGTCCTTCCCGGTGCATTCTTTCATACACACGGTTCATGGCAATTTTAATAATATCTGCCGCAGTTCCCTGAATAGGAGAATTCATTGCCACACGCTCCCCGAAAGATCTCTGCATGAAATTTGCTGATTTCAGTTCCGGTATGGGACGTCTTCGTCCAAACATGGTGGATACATATCCCTTTTCCCTGCCCTCCTCAACCATCCGGTCAAGAAAAACTTTAATACTGGGATAAGTCTCAAAATATTTCTCAATATATTCTGCCGCTTCTTTTCTTGTAATGCTCAGGTCCTGACTAAGTCCAAAGGAGCTGATTCCGTATACGATTCCGAAATTTACCGCCTTTGCATTTCTTCTCTGTAAATCTGTCACCTCATCATAGGGAACATGGAATACCTGAGATGCAGTCAGTCTGTGAATATCCTCCGCTTCCCGGTACGCCTGGATCAGTTTTTCATCCCCGGACATATGAGCCAGCACGCGAAGCTCGATCTGAGAATAATCTGCGTCAAGGAACACATACCCGTCCTCAGGCACAAATACCTTCCGGATCAGTCTTCCCAGCTCCATACGAACCGGAATATTCTGAAGGTTGGGCTCTGTACTGCTGATTCGCCCTGTTGCAGTGATCGTCTGATTAAATGTAGAATGAATCCGTCCATCCTCCTCGATAACTGCTCCCAGGCCGTCCGCATAGGTGGATTTCAGCTTTGTAAGCTGCCTGTATTCCAAAATATCATTTACAATAGGCTGCTCCGGAGCCAGCTTTTCCAGAATGTCTGCTGCTGTGGAATATCCGGTTTTTGTTTTTCTTCCTCCCGGGATTCCCATCTTTTCAAAAAGTATCACTCCAAGCTGTTTCGGCGAATTAATATTAAATTCCTCTCCCGCTTTTTCGTAGATCAGTTTTTCCAACTCGCGGATCCTGACGCTGAGTCTTTCACCATATGCCCTCAGTTCCTCTCCTTTTACACAGATTCCGCATTTTTCCATAGAATCCAGAGTAAACACAAGCGGAAGCTCAATGTCCGTGTATACCTGCCACATTCCGGTTTCCCTAAGTTCGGCTTCCATCCTTTCCCTGGCCGCATAGGCGGTAAATGCCTGATAGCAGGCACAGATCCCAAGATTTTCTGAAGATTTTTCCCAGGCTTTTTCATACAAGTCTTTTCCCAGAAGCTCTTCTCTGGAAGGAATGCTGATCCCTCCAATATACTCTCTGGCAATATCCTCGTAAGTATAGGATGATTTCAGAGGATTCAAAAGATATGCGCCAATCTCAATATCAAATACCTGTCCCGGTTTCAGCGAGTCCACATATTTCAGGAGCATTTTTATGTCCATAGCGCTGATTACTGTGGTTTCTCCCAGTTTTCTCAGCTTTTCACAAAGATATTCGCCTGTCAGGATCCCCTCTGCCGGAACATAATATACTTCTTCTTTTTCCAGGGCAATCCCAAGACCGTATACTTTCTTTTTGTCTGCAATAAACGCAACTCCCGCCATGGAATTACCTGCAGCTTTTTCAAATAAAGCTTCCACACCCGAAAGCTCGCTACACACAAAGAAATTCTGCTCTATGGTATTTTCCGGCACAGCTTCCGCATCAAATCTGCCCAGAAGGTTTTTAAACTCCAGTCTTCTGCACAATTCATAGGCCTCCGGTGTATAAAGGCTGCCAAGGCGGGCTTCTTCATAAGAATATTCCACAGGACTTTCTGTATTGATGGTTGCCAGAGTTTTACTTAAAACTGCCAGATCATAATGCTCTCTCAGAGATTCTTTTGCCTTATTGGGTTTAATCTCCTCCAGATGCTCATGGGCATTTTCTATGGAACCAAACTGCGCAATGATCTTCGTGGCAGTTTTTTCACCCACGCCCGGAATCCCCGGAATATTATCAGAAGAATCTCCCATCAGGGCTTTCAGCTCAATAATCTGAGGAGGCGTCACCTGATATTTTTCCACAACCTCTGCCGTGTGGAAATTTTCTATGGTTGTCTTGCCCTTTGAGGTTTTTGGAAGACGGATCATTACCTTGTCCGTTGCAAGCTGAAGCAGATCTCTGTCACCGGATAAGATCGTCACATCCATACCCTTCTGCTCACTTTTTCTGGCAAGAGTTCCCAGAAGATCATCCGCCTCATAGCCTGGCATAGAAACAGTTTTTACTCCCATGGCAGTGAGCATTTCTCTCATCAGAGGAACCTGCTCTACCAGTTCTGAAGGCATCCCCTTCCTTGTCCCCTTGTACGCATCATAAAGTTTATGTCTGAATGTAGGCTCATGCAGATCAAATGCCACTGTCAGATAATCCGGCTTTTCCTCTTCCAGTATACGAAACATAATGTTCAAAAATCCGTACACTGCTCCTGTATGTTTTCCCTCCGAATTTGTCAGATCGGGAAGCCCGTAAAAGGCACGGTTTAAAATACTGTGCCCGTCGATCAGTAAAATCTTTTCACTCAAACTGCTGTCCTCCTGAGATTGTCTTTTTACCAAAAATGTTTCATTTCAAAAAATATAAAAATAAAGAATACTACCAGTATCACAGCAAGGATCAATGTAAGAATCCCTCCGGCGAACTGTATTCCCCTTTTCTTATGGATATTTCTTCTGGATCTGCGAATATCCTGCTCCAGAAGCTTCTGAAAGTCCAGTACAGAACCGTCCTCCTGTTCATCCAGCTGCTGGGTTACTTTATTAACAATAAAATAAGTTTCCAGCTCGTCATAGCAGGAAGGACAATGCTCAATGTGATCCAGAAATTCTTCCAGCTCGTCTGTTTTCAGGGTATGGTTCATATAGCGTGCCACCATGCTTTCTGCGGTACGACAGTCCATCTCAGATATCTGTCCTTTTCTGATCATCTTAATCCCCTCCTGTCTGCTTCTGATATCATACCATAAAAAAAGGTGATTCTCAACGAATTTCGCCGGAATCACCCACTTATATCTTCATTATTTATTGTTGCTCACAGTAACCATTATTCCTCTGTTTCAGATATTGTGGTCTGTGTATTTTCCGGAGAATCATTTGTTTCCACAGCAGGAACAGGAGCGTTCAGAATCTGCATAAATTCCTCTCCGGTAATGGTTTCATGCTCATAAAGATACCGGGCCAGCTCATGGAGTTTTCCGATATTGTCCCGGAGGATCTTCAACGCCTTGTCATGCTGAGTCTTTACAAGTTCTACCACTTTTTTGTCAATCAGTGTCTGAGTTTCAAAGGAGCAGGCAAGGGTTGCGTCTCCGCCAAGATACTGATTGCTTACATTCTGCATGGCAACCATGTCAAAATCTTCGCTCATACCAAACTGTGAGATCATTCCTCTTGCAATTTTTGTGGCCTGTTCAATATCATTGGAAGCGCCTGTGGTAATGGACTGGAAAATCAGCTCCTCGGCAGCACGTCCTCCGGTAAATGTAGCAATCTTGTTTTCCAGTTCTTCCTTTGACATCAGGAAATGTTCCTTTTCATCTACCTGCATGGTATATCCCAGGGCTCCTGAAGTACGCGGAATGATTGTGATCTTATGAACGGGTGCAGACTCTGTCTGTTTTGCAGCCACAAGAGCATGACCAATCTCATGATAGGAAACGATCAGTTTTTCCTTGTTGGAAAGCACGCGGTTTTTCTTCTGATATCCGGCGATAACTACCTCAATACTCTCCTCAAAATCTGCCTGTGTGGCAAACTTACGTCCGTCGCGGACTGCCCGGAGAGCTGCCTCATTAACAATATTGGCAAGCTCTGCACCGGAAGCGCCGGCCGCTGCCTTTGCAATCTCGTCAAAGCGAACAGTATCTGAAATTTTAATCTTTTTCGCATGAACCTTAAGGATTTCTTCTCTTCCCTGAAGATCAGGAAGCTCCACCGGAATTCTTCTGTCAAAACGTCCCGGACGGAGAAGAGCCGGGTCAAGAGAGTCCGGTCTGTTGGTTGCAGCCAGAATTACCACACCCTTGGATCCGTCAAATCCATCCATTTCTGTCAGAAGCTGATTAAGAGTCTGCTCACGCTCGTCGTTTCCGCCGGAAAAGCCTGCACCGTCACGTTTCTTACCAATGGTATCAATCTCATCAATAAATACGATACAGGGAGCTTTTTCATTTGCCTGCTTAAACAGATCTCGAACCTTGGCAGCGCCCATACCTACAAACATTTCCACAAACTCAGAACCTGAGATGGAAAAGAACGGAACTTCCGCTTCTCCTGCAACTGCTTTTGCAAGAAGGGTTTTTCCTGTTCCAGGAGGGCCTACAAGAAGAGCACCTTTGGGCATGGATGCACCGATTTCTGTATATTTCTGAGGATTATGCAGATAATCCACGATTTCTGTCAGAAGTTCTTTTGCCTCGTCTTCTCCCGCAACATCAGAAAACTTGATTCCCGTAGAAGATTTTACATATACTTTGGCGTTACTTTTTCCAAAGGACATAGCTCCCCCGGGACCACCATTTCCCATGGAAGACATCATCTTTCTGCTGAGCCAGCGTCCCAGGAAAATAAAAATTCCAATAGGGATCACATAGCTTAAGATCAGAGTAAAGAAAATGGACGGACTTTCCGGAAGTACCTCATCCATTACAACATCCGCTTCCAGCAGACGATTTACAAGATCCGGATCGTCCATTTGGACTGTTTTACAGGTCAGTGTATTTCCTGTTTTCGGAGATTTAACTTCATAGTAAATGTAACCCTCTTCAATAGTCGCCCGGATTACATTTCCCTTTTCCACACTTTTAATAAAAGTGGAATAATCTGTTTTTTCAATACTTCTTTCCTGAATCGCCGGTACAACCAGAATATTCAGAAGAACGATAATGACACCTACAATAATATAATATACATAAAGAGGTCTCTTGGTAGGCGTTTTACCAGGTTTTTTGTCGCCTAAATTCATATATTGTCTATCCTCCATCCCCGTTACATCATACTGAAATCACCTTTCAGTGTTTCCAATATGTGCAAAGTTATTTACCTGATGTAACATACCACCTTTTCCTTCTGATTTCAATGTTCTTCCTGTGAAATATTATTAATTTTTCATAAAAAACAGGCATATTAAATTTTCTTCTTGCAGATTTTCCTGTTTTGTGTTAATATAATTAACGGTTCATGTGCCGCTGTGGCGGAATTGGCAGACGCACTTGACTCAAAATCAAGCGGGTAACACCGTGCCGGTTCGAGTCCGGCCAGCGGCATCTGATAAAAAGAGGAACTGCAGTTCATTTCTGGAATGCAGTTCCTCTTTTTTTACTTTCCCTTCTGCTCTGCAACAGAAATACCGTCAAGCTCCACAACAGCCATCTCAAAATATAAAAATCTTCCCAAAAGCAAAAGAAGACCTGGTTTCTGCCCGGTCTTCCTTTTTCTTTATTTCAGTCTGTCTGCATCTTCAAGAAGCTTTTTGTAAATTGGAAAGCAGTCAAAAGTAGCAAAGTAATCCTTTGCAGTCTCCGCTCTTCTGATCATCTCAAAGCTTCCATCCTCGTGAAGAAGAATTTCTGCTGATTTCAGTTTTCCATTGTAATTATAACCCATTGCAAAACCATGAGCTCCTGTATCATGGATCACAAGAAGATCTCCCTTATCTATCTGAGGCAGATAGCGGTCAATGGCAAATTTGTCATTATTCTCGCAGAGTGATCCCGTCACATCATAAAGATGATCGCAGGGCTGATCCTCCTTGCCCATAACAGTAATATGATGATAGGCTCCGTACATAGCCGGACGCATCAGGTTTACCGCGCAGGCATCCACTCCAATATACTCCTTATGAGTGTGTTTTTCATGGATTGCTTTTGTAACAAGGCAACCATAAGGTCCCATCATAAAGCGACCCAGCTCTGTATAAATAGCCACATCTCCCATTCCTGCCGGAACAAGAACCTCTTCGTACACTTTACGCACGCCCTCTCCGATCACGCGGATATCATTGGGCTTCTGATCCGGGCTGTATGGGATGCCGATACCACCGGAAAGATTAATAAAGCTAATGTGCGCTCCTGTTTCTTTCTGAAGTTTTACCGCAAGCTCAAACATCACTTTTGCAAGCATTGGGTAATATTCATTTGTTACGGTGTTGCTGGCAAGAAACGCATGAATACCAAAATTCTCCGCACCTTTTTCTTTCAGAATTCGGAAAGCCTCAAAAATCTGATCTGTTGTCATTCCATATTTGGAATCTCCGGGATTATCCATAATATCATTACTGATCTTAAACAGACCTCCCGGATTGTAACGGCAGCTGATTGTTTTTGGAATTCTTCCTGTAGCACGTTCCACAGCCTCAATGTGAGTGATATCATCCAGATTGATGATTCCTCCAATTTCATCCGCATAACGGAATTCTTCTTCCGGCGTGTCATTGGAAGAAAACATGATATCGCCTTCTTTGCAGCCAAGGGCTTTTGCCATCATAAGCTCTGTCATAGAAGAGCAGTCGCAGCCGCAGCCATACTCCTGAAGAATCTGGATCAGATATGGATTTGGAGTTGCCTTTACTGCAAAAAACTCCTTAAATCCTTTATTCCACGCAAAGGCCTCTTTCAGAGCTTTTGCATTTTCGCGAATCCCTTTTTCATCATAAAGATGAAACGGTGTCGGAAACTGTTCTTCGATTTCTTTTAATTTTTCCAGCGTAACAAATGGTCTTTTTTTCATAATAACTAGCTCCTCATCTGTCTCTTAAATATCTCCTCGTTTGTCTACTTCACATGCTGGTGAGTAAACAGATGATCCTGACAGTATTCATAGTTTCCATTACATTTGGAACAGAATCGGAATTCAAGATTCGGATCATCTAATTCTGTACGTCCGCAGACAGCACATTTATGTTTTGCAGTGCTTCCTGTAGAAGGATTTACACGACTCTGAGCCATGGCTTTCTGAAATTCTCTCCGTCGTTTTACCTCTTTTGGATTATACCGGCTGCCGCTGAGAGCAGTAAAGAAAAACAGGACAAAATTCAGGAAGGAAGCAATAATCGGCACAGTCATGACCCATGCTCCCACTCTGACATAAGTGATAATGTTATACAGAATAATCGCTCCATATACCCAGCCCATCCATTTCATCTTGATAGGAATCACAAACCACAGAAGAATCTGCATATTCGGATAACAGGCCGCATAGGCAAGAAATACGGACATGCTGACATAATAAGTGGTAAATACTCCGCCTACCAGGTACATTCTGCCTGTGACAAAATAAGTCAGAAATGCAGCTACAAGTATAAATAAAAGTCCTGAAAAAATATACAGGTTATAACGGAACGTTCCCCAGGTACGCTCCAGTGAAGATCCTATTGGATAATAGAAGAAGAAAATGGAAATTGCAAACAACAGAAAGTTTCCGGTCTGCGGCGGGTAGATCACCCAGGTTACAAGTCTCCATATCTGTCCTTTTAGAATCATGGCCGGTTCCAGGCTGAGCATACTCATCATACCGGGATTTATATACAGCAAAAGATATCCCAGCACATAACAGATCACCATATACATGGTAAGATTCGGGATTCCGTACCTTCCATACTTCCGTTCCAGCTTGTCAATCCAATTCATAAACTCACTCAATCTCCTTTTTTATTCATTGACCGCGCTTTAAAAATATTTCTTTTTTGACAGCACAATTGCGGCGATCACACTGAGTGCTATGGATATCAGAATAACGATTAGGAAGCCCCACTGAGTACCGGAAAACGGCATTCCGGCCGCATTCAGGTTCATACCGTAGGCGCTGAAAATAATCGTAGGGATACTCATTACAATTGTGATGACAGATAATATCTTCATCACATCGTTCAGGTTGTTTGAAATAACCGAGGCAAAGGCGTCCATCATGCTTCTCAAAATACCGCTGTAAATATTGGCCATCTCGATCGCCTGAGTATTTTCGATGATAACGTCCTCAAGAAGCTCTGTATCCTCCGGATATTTCTTAATACTTTCCACTTTGATCAGTTTCTCCAGCACTGCTTCATTAGAGCGCAGAGAAGTGGTAAAATACACCAGTGATTTTTCTAGCTCCAGAAGTTCGATCAGTTCCTGATTTCTTGGAGAAAGATGAAGTTTTTCCTCCACCTGTTCACTTTTTTTATCTATAATACGCAGATAACGCAGGTACATACTTGCATTGCGGTACAATATCTGCAGGATAAAGCGTGTTTTCATATAGGTGAAAAAATTTCTGACACGTCCTTCCATAAATCTTGTGAGAACCTGTGTATCCTCCAGACAAATGGTAAAGATCATTTTATCTGTTACTATAATACCGAGAGGGATGGTGCCATACCAGTCCTTATCATTTCTCTCCTCGATCATAGGCACATCAACCAGAATCAGTGTGTAATCATCTTCCACTTCAATACGGGAACGCTCTTCCTCATCCAGAGGGGCTCTGAGATCGTCTACCTCAATCTGAAACTGCTCCGAAATCTCAAAAATCTCCGTTGCTGTAGGATTCGTAAGAGCGATCCAGCAGCCGTCCTGCGGTTCCTGTATCTCATGGATAGCACCTTCAGATGTCCGAAACATTCTAATCACGATTCTATTCCCCTTTCCACTCTCTTTTTTCTTTCAGGTTCTGTAACCTGAAAGTCCCTCATACATAAAAATACAATTTACATTATAAGTTGTGAAAGGTTCTTTGTCAATTCATAAGACTTTTCATTTACAGGAAATTTACAATTTGAAAAACATCTGAATTTCGCATATAAGAAAATACATTTTTGTCCCTACTGGAAACTTGTTCTCACATTATCTTTATGATATAATTAATTCCAGAAATCCGGCAGCAAGGCTGCTCTCATCATATCAGCAGACCATACCTCTGACGGGATAGAGTATGCGTTACTGATATGATACAACATCTCCGTATGGCAGTCCCGGCAGGGAAAAGCCATACATAAAAACAGGAGGCAACAAAATGGAAAATAAAAAATATGTGGCGTATGTTGGAACCTATACTCATGGCTCCAGCAAAGGAATTCAGGTTTATGACGTAGATGTGGAAAACGGAACTCTCACAGAGCGGAGTGAAGTTCAGGTAAGTAACTCCTCCCATACAGCCATCTCCAAAAACGGACTTTTTCTTTATTCTATTGAAGACGAGGGAGTTGCTGTTTTCAAGCGCGACAGAAACGGCGATCTGGAGCGAATCAACAGTGTGGATATTGACGGAATGAGAGGCTGCTTTCTTTCTACAGACGTGGACGGCAAATATCTTTATGTGGCAGGATACCATGACGGAAAGGTAACTGTAGTACATACTCATCAGGACGGCCGTCTTGGCAGTCTTATGGATGGAGTTTTTCACAAAGGTCTGGGCAGTGTGGCTGAACGAAATTTCCGTCCCCATGTAAATTGTGTTCGTCCCACCCCTGACAACAAATATCTCTGTGCAGTAGATAATGGAATCGATCAGGTAAAAATCTACCGTATCAACAAAAGACGTCATAAGCTGGAACTTGTGGATATCCTTCGCTGCCCCAGAGAAAGCGGTCCAAGAATCATCCGTTTCAGCGCAGATGGACGATTTGCATATATTCTTTTTGAGCTGAGCAATGAAATTAAAGTCTACAGCTACGACGGCAGCGGTCTGACTCCGGAATTTGAACTTCTTCAGAGTGTTTCCACTTTAAGCAAGGAACATGATCAGGATTCTTTCCACAATGCCGCTTCAGGACTTGCGCTGGCACCTGACGGAAAGCATCTTTTCTGTACAACTGCAGGAGAAAATACAGTTTCCATGTACGAAATCGATCCGGAAACAGGGCTTCTGGAAAAGAAATTCACCCTCCCTATCAGCGGTGATTATCCCAAAGACCTGGTAATCTTCCCGGACAACCGCCATATTGCCATTGCCAATCACGCAAGCAATAGCATCACTGTATTTACGGTCGATTACGAAAAAAATATCATTGTCATGAACGACAGACCTCATAAAATCGAAACTCCTAACAGTATTCATATCTGGGCAGTTCCAGAAGAACAGTAAAAAACAGTCACTTATCCCCGTTTGCTTCTGCAGACGGGGATATTCTATGTCCAAACTCTCTCTTAACCTCTCATAAATATCCAGTTTCTCTTTTTGGAATTCCGGCAAAAACAAAACTGACAAAAAGAAAAAGCAGCTTTTCCATTACTATCTACCTCTCCCCTGACCCCAAAGTCATTTTCATCATAAAACCACAACAAAAAGACCCTGATCTGCAAAGATTCTTCTCCAAAAGAATAATCTCTGCAAGATCAAGGTCTTTATCTTATACTGCCGGATTTGGCAGCGATTTATTACTTCGTTTGGACACACAATGCAGAATCGCTTCTTACATTGCCACAGGATTCTTTCCCGGAAAACACCTGACGGAAACCGGCAGAATGTTTCAGAAAATCATCCCGTGTATATACAGGATAAAGCCTTTATCCCGGATATGGGTTTTGCCCCAAAACAGGATATATGGCTTTGCCCCGTGACAAATTTATCTTACGCGTTCTTCTCAGCGATTGCTGCCTGAGCTGCTGCCAGACGAGCGATCGGTACACGGAACGGTGAGCAGGATACATAGTTAAGACCGATCTTATGGCAGAACTCTACGGAAGATGGATCTCCGCCGTGCTCACCACAGATACCTACATGAAGGTTCGGGTTAACCGGTTTTCCAAGTTTGATAGACATTTCCATAAGCTTGCCAACGCCAACCTGATCCAGTTTTGCAAATGGATCGTTCTCAAAGATCTTAGCGTCATAGTAAGCGTCAAGGAACTTACCAGCATCATCACGAGAGAATCCGTATGTCATCTGTGTAAGGTCGTTTGTACCGAAGCAGAAGAAGTCAGCTTCTTTAGCGATCTCGTCTGCAGTAAGAGCTGCTCTCGGGATCTCGATCATTGTACCAACTTCGTATTTCAGGTCAACGCCTGCTGCTGCGATCTCAGCGTCTGCTGTCTCAACAACAAATTTCTTAACATATTTCAGCTCTTTGATATCGCCTACAAGCGGAATCATGATCTCTGGGCAAACGTTCCAGTCAGCGTGTGCTTTCTTCACGTTGATAGCTGCACGGATAACTGCTTTTGTCTGCATCTTAGCGATTTCCGGATAAGTAACCGCAAGACGGCATCCACGATGACCCATCATCGGGTTGAACTCATGGAGAGAATCAATGATAGTCTTGATCTGCTCAACAGTTTTGCCCTGAGCATCAGCAAGTTTCTTGATATCTTCCTCTGTAGTAGGAACGAACTCATGAAGCGGCGGATCCAGGAAACGGATAGTAACCGGGTTTCCTTCCAGAGCCTCATACAGCTTCTCGAAGTCTCCCTGCTGCTCCGGAAGGATCTTCTCAAGAGCTGCTTCTCTTTCTTCTACTGTCTCAGAGCAGATCATCTCACGGAAAGCGTCGATTCTGTCGCCTTCGAAGAACATATGCTCTGTACGGCAAAGACCAATACCTTCTGCGCCAAGCTCACGAGCTTTTTTAGCGTCAGCCGGAGTATCAGCGTTTGTACGAACCTTGAGTGTTCTGTATTTGTCAGCCCATCCCATGATTCTTCCGAACTCACCAGCGATTGTAGCGTCTACAGTCGGGATGATTCCGTCGTAGATGTTACCTGTAGAACCATCGAGGGAGATGCTGTCTCCTTCATGGAACTCTTTGCCAGCAAGTGTAAATTTCTTATTCTCTTCATCCATAGCGATCTCGCCGCATCCGGATACACAGCAGGTACCCATACCACGAGCAACAACTGCTGCGTGAGATGTCATACCACCACGAACTGTCAGGATACCCTGAGCAGATTTCATACCAGTGATATCTTCCGGAGAAGTCTCAAGACGAACAAGAACAACTTTTTCGCCTCTTGCAGCCCACTCTACAGCATCATCAGCTGTGAATACGATTTTACCGCAAGCAGCTCCCGGAGAAGCGCCAAGTGCTTTTGCCATTGGTGTAGCAACTTTAAGAGCCTGAGCATCGAACTGCGGATGAAGCAGTGTATCAAGGTTACGAGGATCGATCATTGCTACAGCTTCTTCTTCTGTTCTCATTCCCTCGTCAACAAGGTCACAAGCGATCTTCAGAGCAGCCTGAGCAGTTCTCTTACCGTTACGTGTCTGAAGCATATACAGTTTACCATGCTCTACAGTAAACTCCATATCCTGCATATCTCTGTAGTGTTTCTCAAGAGTATTGCATACAGTCTTGAACTCTACGAATGCTTCCGGGAATTTCTCTTCCATCTCGGAGATGTGCATTGGTGTACGAACACCGGCAACAACGTCCTCACCCTGAGCATTTGTAAGGAACTCACCGAACAGACCATTCTCACCTGTAGCTGGGTCACGTGTGAAGGCAACACCTGTACCACAGTCATCACCCATGTTACCGAATGCCATCATCTGTACGTTTACAGCAGTACCCCAGGAATATGGGATATCGTTGTCACGACGGTATACGTTTGCTCTCGGGTTGTCCCAGGAACGGAATACAGCTTTGATAGCTCCCATTAACTGCTCCTTCGGATCAGACGGGAAATCAGCACCGATTTTTTCTTTATATTCAGCTTTGAACTGATTAGCAAGAGTTTCGAGATCCTCAGCAGTAAGCTCAACGTCCTGAGTTACGCCCTTCTCTTCTTTCATTTTGTCGATCAGCTCTTCAAAATATTTTTTGCCTACTTCCATAACTACGTCAGAGTACATCTGGATGAATCTTCTGTAGCAGTCCCAAGCCCAACGTGGGTTGTTGGATTTTTCAGCTAAAGTATGAACAACTTCTTCATTTAAACCAAGGTTCAGGATAGTATCCATCATACCCGGCATGGATGCTCTTGCACCAGAACGAACGGAAACAAGCAGAGGATTTTCTTTGTCACCGAATTTCTTTCCGGTAACTCCTTCCATTTTGGTGATCGCTTCCATGATCTGAGCCATGATCTCGTCATTGATCTGTCTGCCGTCTTCATAGTACTGTGTGCAGGCTTCTGTTGTGATTGTGAAGCCCTGCGGTACAGGAAGACCCAGGCTTGTCATTTCAGCAAGGTTGGCACCTTTACCACCCAGAAGGTTTCTCATAGTAGCGTTACCTTCTGTAAACATGTAAACCCATTTTGCCATTTTACATTTTCCTCCTAAATTTTTGTTCTTTAAACATAAAAATATGTTTTTATACGCACATAGTTATTGTATAGATTTCTCCCCGAATAGTCAAGGTCAAACTCAAAAAAAGGGGGAAAAACTGTAATTTCCCCCTTTGCACTCATATAATATCAACGTTTTTTCTTTAAATTCAGTACAAGATGTCTCGGAAGACCATTCACCATAATCGGCTGATAATCCCCCTGGATCAACGGTTTTATATAGTCAATAAAATCTTCTGTCACATAAGAACCATCTCTTGTCATCCAGTTTCTCGGAACCAGTTTTTCCTCATTTGCAATGCGGTGTACATCATAGATACCTGTCTTTGCCATGTATGGGTCATCGGAAACACGGTCAATTACGACCATTTTGCCGGTATCTCCTTCATCTGCTGCTTTAACAGCTGCCCCTCCTACCATAAACGCCTCGTCAATATCTGTACGGGAAGCCATATGGGATGCACTTCTCTGAAGAGTAGAAAATTCCACGGCTCTTGTTTTGCAGCCGCATTCTCCTGCCAGGAAATTTGCCAGATAGGCGGCAGTTCCCTGAAGCTGCTTATGTCCAAAATTATCCACATAATCACTGGAGCTTCCCAGTTCGCACACATAGCGTCCGTCAGCCAGTTTGATCCCCTCAGACACTGCAATAACAATAGAATCTTTTTTCACAAGAAGATCTTTAACCTTTGTAAGGAACTTTTCCATGTTAAAAGGGATTTCCGGAAGGTAAATAAGATCCGGTCCTTCGCAGTCCTCTGTTTTTGCAAGAGCAGCCGCTCCGGTAAGCCACCCAGCATTTCGTCCCATGATTTCCATAATAGTAATCATTTTTTTCTTATAGGTCAGACCCTCTGCATCTCGGATCACCTCTTTTGTGGAAGCGCCTATGTATTTTGCCGCACTTCCAAATCCCGGCGTATGATCTGTGAGAGCAAGGTCATTGTCAATTGTTTTCGGGACACCGATAAATTTCTGCTTCTGTCCGGTCAGGATCGCGTAATCCGACAATTTTTTAATGGTGTCCATGGAATCATTGCCGCCGATATAAATAAACGTATCAATACTCAGCTTATTCAAAATTCCAAAAAGCTTTTCATAAATTTCTCTGTCTTCATGTATTTCCGGAAGCTTGTAACGGCAGGAACCAAGAAAAGCAGACGGAGTTCTCTTCAGAAGCTCAATATCCAGTTCCGAGTGAATCTGTGTAGACAAATCCACATACTGTTCATCCAGCAGTCCCTGTACCCCATGGAGCATTCCGTATACCTTGTCAAAGCCTCGCTCAATGGCATTTTTATAAACTCCTGCCAGACTGGAATTAATAACAGAGGTTGGTCCTCCTGACTGTCCTACAATAATATTTCTTTTTTTTGCCATATTCTGTTCCTCCTGTGCAACAACCTATAATTGTTAATTTTAACAATATATACTCAATTCGTCAAGTTCATATTATATATTTTGCATATAATATTATTTTATTTCAAATCATATATTGTCAAAATGTACAGTTTCACAAATAAAAGCAATCTGCAAAACAGAATTACATACATGATGTAAATACCGATTCTTGTTCCTCTACATACCTTTTTCTTTTATCTTTTGCCACAGCGTCTTCACTCTGTCCAGCGACTGCTGTTCTCCTTTTGCAATCAAATACACCATCATAGATATATCGCCATTTTTATCATATCTCCGAAATGCCTGTCTGTACTTGGATGGATCCACTACAAGAATCGGCAGCAAACCCGCATTAATAAGCTACTGGTTTAAAAGTAGACGTCCGGTTCTCCCGTTTCCATCAGCTCATGTCAAGTATGGGACAAAATATTTTTTACTTTTTTTCCTTCCTCATTTTATATTTTACACCATATTTTTCAAAATACATTTTTCTAAGTTCTTTATCTTTCATGACATCTTTCGCTATATTCCACGTCAATTCTGATTGAATTTGCTTATTATTTTTATCTATTTGGGGAAAACATTCCTTGATTACGTCAACGTTGCCGGCCCAAATCGCCTCATTTATTTTGCGATGCAACTCGTCTTCTTCCGTTTCTTCCATTTGCTCTAATTCTTCTGGATGTTCTGCATAATATTCTGCTTCTGCCTCCATTCTCTCCATCATTTTCTCTGCATATTCTTCCGAATTCATATATACTTCATAGTAATATATATCATCCAGATTATTCTTAATCCAATTATTTTCATAATTTATTTTGCTTGCCATATCTGGAAATACTTTTAATATGCGATTCATTAACACCATCATTCCATGAAGCAATTGTATGCTTAAAGTATATTTCTCCTGCTCTGATATAGAATTTTCTGAAATCTTAGAAAGATAACCTCTACATGCATTTACTATATCAAACCTTTTTAATTTTTCGTACTCCTCACGTGAAATCAAATTTTCATATAACAAACTATCTAAAGGTAAACCTCTGAATTGACTTATGAATTCCCTATAATACACATCTGAAATACAAAGCATATCATTGAGTTGTTTCTTTTTCTCCTCACCTATACCATTCAAATCATACGCCTTTAGTTTATTTAAAAAATTCGATAGCTCCTCTGTTTTTTCCATTGGCAGGAATAAATATCCCGACATTTCTTCTCTAATCCGATACTCATTAATCTTCAAAGCAATATGTATATAGAGGGATCTAACTGCATTATACAAAGGATTTAAAAGCATATTTTTGTATTTAGACAGTTTATTCTTTTCAACCTTTCTATTAATAGCATCAATATATAAAGATACTAATGCTGATGTTACAATACCTGTTCCTAAACCTACACAAATATTCTTAGCATCAGCATCACTTATCCAATGAGAGGATATCAGAATTACTATGCCAATAACAATCATAACTATAATCGCTGTATACAACCAATTAAGCTTTGCTGAAAATTCACAAATAGAATTCTTGAATTTTTTTCTCATATATTTAAATTTTCTTTTCATAAATCTCCTATTTTTATATAATCTTTGGTTCAAATTTCAACTATTCATTTTCTATCGGAACATAATCAAAAGCACATATAATTCTGCTCCTTTGAACCACATCTCCTCTAGCAGAACAATTTCCTTTTGCACATCCCTCTATTGGTTGAAAGTTTTTACAAGAAATACATTTCCTTCGTTCTTTTTTCATTCCGTGTCCATCACATCTAATCATCTCATATCCCACAATATATTTCTGTAATTCTTCCTCAAATACTGTCTTCTTTAAGACATCACCATTTTCATTTCTTAATTCAAAGTGAATCTCTTTTCCATTAATATCCGATTTCAAACCTATGTTATTGTTTAATAGCCCTTCTTCATTTAATTCATCAATCTCTTCACAACTAAGATTTTCAATAAATTCTAATATATCACTCATTATTGTAACAGATAAGCCATATTCACCAGAACCATATTCATAAAATATATTTCCGAAATAATTCCCTTCTTTCAGTGTTATCGCCACTACATAATCCCTGGATTTATAATCATCTGATAAATCATGATACATTTTATTTTTCTCCTTGTACTGATATTTGTATTGATTTTCCTCTCGGTATCTTTCATTTCTAATTTTATCAATAGCAATTTCTCTTTGGAATTTTTCATCCATTGCATTGATGCCATTTTGTTTAAGTTTTTCTACCATTTCACTTCCATAAAACTCATAGAATTCCTCTTTATATTTTTTCAGTGCATCAAGTTCTGTAGATAAGAACTTATCAAAAAATCTCTCTGGAATATGTAATCTGCTTGAAAACGGTTTCTTTCTCTTAGCTATTGTTCCCCGACATCTGGCATATCCAATTACCCCTATAGATACATCTAACACCCCAGCCAGTTCCCATGGTGTTAATCCATAAATCCTTTCAATGGCATCATAAATGTTGATTTCAATTCCTACCCCATCTCCATCCTTTTGTAAAAAATCCAAGAATTGTCTATAATTTATTTGACATCTGTCGTATGGTTCTTTAATATACCATGGAGCATTTTGAGTGATTTCTGAAAAATACTCCAATGATGCGCCCCATGCGTCACATCCTTTATCTTCTGGTACTATTTCGCCACTGTATTCACATTTACTATTATCTGTATTTTCTCTACAAAAACCAAATTCACAAGTTTTGCATGTCATACATAATTTCATCCTTCTCACCTCCGGCTATCATCCCATATTATTCAACCACACATTCACAAAACACATCAAAATTCTCAAACATTATCTCCACCCTGTCAACCTTCTTCTCCGTATGATAATGCCCGCAATACCACTTCTGATATTCCAGCCTATCTTCAATCCCATCCAACCACACTTCCGTAGACTTATCCACTTTGCTCTGGTCACCCCCCGTCAGGAACACTTCCACCGGCTCATATTTCAATGGTGTGGTATGACTCAGCACTACATCCACTTTCCATCCCAGCTTATCCAACTGAGCTTCCACATACTGCTTTATTTCCTCTGACGGCTGTTCATCTTCCCACCAGCCATATCCGTAAATCAGCCGGAACATCTTATCAATACTGTATGCTCCGCCCATGACAATAGCCTGCTTCCCATCCAGCTCAAACACTTCCCCATCTTTCGCAAAGAGCAGATGCGGGTATTCTTCTTCATAATAAACCTTACCGCCATGCCAGCTTTTTTCTTTATAGCTGTCTATCGTATAAGGTCTCTGCTCATGATTCCCATGAATGCAGAAAAGTGTAATCGGCAGGGATTCCAGAAATCTTTTCTTTAAACTATCCTGTTTCTGTCCGCTGAAATTTATCCCTGCATCTCCAAGTATAATTAATATATCTTCACGGCTGGTCTTCTGCCGTTCACAAAATTCCTCAATTCGCCCAAATTGTCCGTGGGTATCACCCGTTATGTATATCATATCCAATTCCTTTCCGGATGCCCGCCCTCGGACGGACACCCTTATTATACCATATCATGACCGGATATTTTCAAAAATCTTCTCATAAATATCCTGATTTTTCCACGTCACTTCCAGCCTGTCTTCCCCCATTACCTTTGCACTGGAAATCAGGGAAGCAATCACACTTTTATCAAAAGTTTCCAGTCCGGCATATTCACAGATATGGAAAGCCTCCTCAAACTCACGGCTCCCCATATCCTCTGCAACTGCATTTTCCTCTGCCTCTTCCATAAGACTGGTAAGTTCTTCTTTCCTTGCATCCAGAGTCTTTTTCTTCTCCAGAAATGCTTCCCTTGTAAGCTTTCCTTCCCGATACTTTTCGTAATCCGAAATTTTCCCTGCATCCAGTTTCTTCATTTCCGATTTCAGAAGTTCCACATCCATTCCCGGTTTTTCTTTCCGTTTCTTCTGCTTCTCTTTCAGAATCTTCTCCGCATCTATCAGCAGTTCTGCCTGATTCCTTACCAGTTCCAGAAGTGTGGCCTCTGCCACTTTCTTCCGAATCCTCACATTCCGGCACTGACTTTCTTTGTGATGCCTCCCTGTCGGGCATATCATGTAATTATTCTCCGTCTTTCCGGGACGCAGCCGAAGCCCGCAGTATGGACAGATTATGACGGAATAATGAATAATATATATATCCCCCATTTGAAATGGGGGCCGAGGCAAAGCCGTAGCGTTACCTAGAGTATAAAAAAACTCCTATGCTATAATGATATTGGTTTCGCAGGTCATATCAAAAGCATAGGAGGTATCCAAATGGATAATCAAAGTATACAACATACGAGATGGAATTGCACGTACCATATAGCCCTGCCAGCATTTTCTCAAACCGCTCCTCGAAGCTGCCGCCATCTTTTGTAAAGGCCACTTTTACTGCAACAGAACCCACCCGGAAACAGTATGGATTCTTCACTTTATCCATAAAATCCCGTATTCTTTCTTCCACAGGAAGTTCCTTATCCACCGTAATCTCACGAATATCTACAAGGCTCTCTTTTTCAGCCTTTGTTACATCCACCTTTCTCATTGCTTCCAATTCCTGCAATGTCATAATCTGCCTCCTGGTCTTTTCTGGATTCATACCTCTGAACCGGTATGTATGCCGGAGAAAACTCCGGCTGTAACTGACAGATGATCAAACATTGTAGATTCCTTACACCCTCACCGCATAATCCAACGCAATCCATCCATTGCGTTCCTTCTGATAGGATTTCAGCAGCCCCCACTTGGAAGCACCTTTCCCCTCCGCTTCTTCCACAATGGTAAATACACCCACTCCCGTGAACTGCCCTGTTCTTGCATGATCCGTTCCGGGGCCCTTTCGAATGTTCAAATCTGGAATATTAACCTTTACCATATAGGAAGACATTTCCGGCAGCTTCTCCATGAACTGCACATACTCTTTTCCCGTGGTGATATACAGCCCAGATTTCAGCTTGTACCACTGTCCGTCTGCACTGATTCCTACCACCGTGTAAATACCGTCAAATACCACCTGGTCTACGTTACCCCCCATACATGGTGCTGTCCGTACATTCAGTCCGTCTTTCCCTTTATAGAACACCTTCACAAACCCGGAAAGCGGCTTGACAGGCTGCTCTGGCTTCTCCTCGTTCCCAGACGAATTTCCTGCATCCCCAATGATATTCTTCAAAATCGTAAGAATCTTTGCACCATATCCAGCTCCTGCCGCCCAGCCTTTCCCCTGCGGATTTTCCTGAATCCCCAGCCATTCCACATAAGGGGCAGAATCTCTTGTAACATATCTGAAACGTGGATCGATATTCTCATTCTTCAAACCATCCTCACAGGCATAGGCTTTTAAGTGCTGAACCTGACACCGGATTCCCATCTGCGGTGTTTCAAAGGACAGCCCTTTCATGCCATTCTGTGTCACACCCATCCCGGCAAAATTATTCTGTTCCAACATGACCGCACTCTGGCTGAACCCAAAGTTTCCCGTTTCCAGACAGGACTGGGCAAAAGAAATATCCCCTCTCACACCTTCTGCCTCTCCCTCGGAAAGATACAGCGGAATCATATCCAATACGGACTGTTCCACGGACAGATTTTTCTTCCTGATATACGCCCGCATCTGCTCTACAGTCGCCACGGATTTTCCCATAATCTTCGTATAAGAGGAGGTGTCTGAACCATTCCCGGAATCCGCACCACCGTTCATCTTTGCTTTGATATCCTTACGAAACTGTGCCATCGTCAGTCCAAATCGGTTCCAGATATGCTCCACATCCCCGCGATTACTGGCAATCCCTCTTTTACATCCCTCACTGTGGCTGATGATCACACCATCCGCTAATGGATTCAGCTTATACTGTTTACAAAGATAGGCAAACAGTTCCACTGCATACTTGTAGGTCGCAAGCACATGCTTCTTTGTATTGCTCCCATCCCCGGTCTCCGTCCAGTTCGCTCCGCCTGTATAACGGATGGTAGACGGCTCCGTCAGTTCCACTCCGATATGAGTGTTGTTCCCGACACCGCCGCAGTGCCAGCCTCTGTGGTTCCACGGCAGAATCTGATACACATCCCCGTCCGGTTCCACAATGGCATGGACACAGGCATTTGCCCCACTCTTATTCCAGTTATTCATAAATGCAGATGCCTTCGGCTGCGGACAGCCAACGGAATGAATCATCAGTCCTTTCACTGTAATTTTTCTTCCAGACTGGTAACAGTCAGACTTCGTAAGATAATTCTGAATCAGCTTCATATTCCCTGACCTCTCTTTCTGATTTTGACGTTGAAAAAGAATCCTGCCACTGCAGGATTCTACGCCTGCGGCGGGTCACATCAGTGACATGATTCCGCACCGCCGCAGTGCGATCCTCGCAGAGCGTTTTGTATGATAGATAACGAAGTTTCTATCATACAAAAAAGGCACCAGCTTTTCCGCCAATGCCCACTCCTGCTTTTCTATTCGCTTTTCCTGATTTCCTCTGCCTTGCCCGATTTCTACTTTTCCTCTTTCTCCTTGTGTAACTGCTCCAGCACCATTTTCAGCTTCTCCGGTACCGGAAGCCCAATGCGGGATGCATTTTCCAAAATGGAAATCCCCTCATTGGACAGGTAGAAGAAAATGACTGCCGTTCTCAGCACACTCCCGTCCTGAATGACATAGCAGTCAATGATGTGTCCCAATGCCACCAGACAGAAAATCACTACCTTCTTAAAAATTCCTTTGAACCCCACCTCACTGGACAGCTTCTTCTCCACCGCCGCAGCCATCAGCCCGGTCAGGTAATCCACCACCACAAATACCACCAGTGCATAGATAAACCCGTCCAGACCGCCTACAAACCAGCCGAAGAAACCGCCTACGGCCGCAAACCCACACTGCATCACATTGACAAATTCTTTCATAGAAGAATCCCTCTCTTTCTTTTTTATATGGAAAAAGCGGCCTGCTCCGAAAAGCCGCCGCCCTTATCCCTGATTCATTTATACGTTTTCCTCTTCCGTCAGCGTATAGGTGATCTTCATGGTCTTGTCCACGGTTTTCACCACCGCCGAAGAAAGGTTATTGATAGTTGCCAGATACGGCGTGAGCAGATACATGGTACGGTATTCACTTCCATAACTGCCGCCCCATCCCACCAGAAAATTTTTATACTGAAAGAGCGGTGTTGCCGCATCATTCAGCCGGAAGCTGCCCTGTGTGCGGATGACTGTATCCTCCGCTGTGACCTGAAAATCCCCTGCCACAATCAAATCTCCGATCAGTGTCATATAGACCTCACAGCTTCCGGTGTCACACAGAGGCTTCCATTTGGACGTAAATCCAAACTCAATCAGCGTCACATCTGCAGAATTTGCGGTGTTGATCTTATAAATCCCCTTTTTGTTATAAGCTGGTACATACAGAAAGCCACTCCTCATACAACATTGAACAATACGCTCTGGATAAGTTGCCGTTTCATCCCGCTCTCCTACTGGCATCAGCTTTGCGTTGGACAGCGTCCATTCGCCCTCTGTGATAGAATAATCCTCTTTGGATATTTTCACCCAGACCATTGTGGTGTTTCCCGAAGAATTTCCTTCATTGGAAAGTCCATACCAGTACCCGTCTTTCCCATCCATAAATTCCCCATACAGCGTATAATCTCCCAGAAACCGGAACGTGGAAGCTGCAACTGCCTTATCCTCCAGTACGGTAAACGTGCTGTCATCCAGCTTTTCATTAAGCCAGATACTGAAGATCGGCATCCTTACCTTTTTGATACACACACTGGAATTTTTAAATGTCATGGAATACAGCAGGTTCTTTTCAAAATCCACCTCCACGGCACCAAACAGGATTACCTGCTTCGCCGCGCCAAGAGAACCGATATCTACCGCCTTTAACTGTAAAAATGTGCTGGCATCACCCACAAGGCTCCCAAATCCGTTCTGCCCTCCCAAAGCGCTGGTAAGAGCCACCGCCGCAATGGTGCCGTTCCCCTGGCTTGGAGTAAATTCCCACACAAACTTGTAGCCGTTATCCAGCTTCTTGCTCTCTGTCAGGTTCAGGCTTCCCCTTGCCGTATTCGCTGTGGAATTGACATTGTTGGAAGCATAGGCCACCGGGAGATTATCTGACTGCACATAAATGTTATCCACATTTTCCTCCAGTGCTTTGGGAAACAGCAGGATACCGCCAATCATGTTGGGGCAGATTGGAAGGAGTGTTCCCGTCCATACCATTCCCGTGGAATATTCCGCCTCACAGTAAAAAATACCCATGGGATTCAGCCCAAGGATGTTATCGCCCGCACCCTTCCGCCTCCACGCTTCGCATGACCTTTCTCCAGAAGATGAGTCAACTGGTATCGGTTCCTGCTGTACTCCATCAGCATGTTGTAAATCTGTGCCGCCGCAAACACATCTCCTCCCGGAGAATTGATCCAGACCGTGATGTTTCCTGCCCCGGCATCCAGCTCTTTTTGAAACAGCTTCGGAGTCACCTCATCCCCGAACCATGTCTCATCGGAAATCTGTCCGTTCAATACCAGAGTCCGTTCCTCTTCTGCCTCATTTCTTACCCAGTTCCAAAACTTCCGCTTCATTCCTGTCCTCGCTTCCTGCTTTTTTGCAAAAAGAAAGCCAGCAGATGATTTTTCCTTCACCTGTTGGCTCCTATTGCTTTGCTATTTTATTTTCCGCCTCACTGCCTTTTCCCGCAAAAATTTTATGTGCATCTACACATAATCACTTACTCCACATAAAATGACCCGGCATCCTTCAGTTTTGTCATATTTCCGTTGATCAGGTACAGATCTCCGCCCTCCTCTTTCGGAATCAGGTTCATATCCTCCATCTCCCGAATATCATTCGTTGACAGCCATCCATTCTGCCGTCCTACGGAATACCCGTTCATCCGGCTCTGGTAATCCCCACGGAGAAGCCCATCCACATTAAGCTTGATGAAATACTCCTGCTTCTCCTGCGGCAGAAGCAGCGTCCTCTGCAAAGACTGCTCCCACCGGATTACCCACGGGTCTAAGGTGTACTTCACAAACTCCAGAGACTGCTGCTCGATATTGGAAAAACTGGATTTATCCAAATCTCCCACCATGTGAGGCGGAATCCGGTACAGCCTTGCAATCTCATTAATCTGGAACTTCCTTGTTTCCAGAAACTGTGCTTCCTCCGGCGGGATGCCGATCTGCTGGTACTTCATCCCCTCCTCCAGCACAGCCACCTTCCCGGCGTTCCTGCTGCCGCCGTACACCGACTGCCAGCTTTCCCTGACCTTTGCCGGGTCTTTCAGCACACCCGGATGCTCCAGAACACCTCCGGGATTTGCTCCGTTCTCAAAGAAAGAAGCCCCGTATTCCTCACAGGCCAGCGTCATTCCCACCACATTCTTTGCCATGGCAATGGGGGAATATCCTACCAGTCCGTCAAATCCAAGCCCCGGAATGTGAAGCACATCCTGCTCTCTGAGATACACTCTGCCGTATTCTTTAAAGTTGGGATTCTCATCACTGTTCCGGGTATAAATATAATAAAGCTGTCCATGCTCATCCCACTCTGCCTCCATCTTATCCGGCAGGAGCGGATACAAAGCCAGCACCTTTCCATTCCCGTCACGGATGATCTGTGCATAGGCGTTGCCCCACACCAGAAGATAGCTCATCAACGTTTCCCGAAATACAAAGGAAGTCATCTCCGGATTCGGCTCGTCATGGAGCAGATGATACAGTGGATGGGTGTATACCCGTTCTTTTCCGTTATCTGTATAACGGTAAACATGAATCGGCAATGATGCCACTGCTTCTGAAAGAATCCGCACACAGGAATACACCGCCGTGGTTTGCATGGCAGTCCGCTCATTTACCGTTTTCCCGCTGGTGCTTCTTCCAAAGAAAAAGGAATAAGCAGAACCGCCGTAGCTAGCTTTCGGCTTATCCCTCGCTCCCCGGATACCTAAAATGGATTTGAGATTCATGGGCTCCTCCTTAAAAATGGGTAAAAAGAAAGCACCTCCGAAGAGATGCTGTTCTGTGATAGGTTTCTGTTTTTTATTATAAAGCATTTCATCAAACTGAGATTTATTGAGTTACCTCTACAATTTGTTTTAGCGAATCATAATCAACAAAATCTACTTTTTTGTTATAGGTTTCTATCAGTGCCTTATCTTCTTGCGTAAGGCTTTCAACTGGCTTGTTTTTAAGAGAATGATATAACATTTTCATCATAGTCTTGTGCTTGAAATTCAATTTGCTGTAATCAATCCCACCTCTTAAATGAAAAACAGATGAATTTTTTAATAAATGCTCTGGCACTTGTTTTTTTATGGAATTTCTGATATTGCTTATATTTTCCTTATCACATACATCTGCTAATCCTACTGTCACGATAACCAGCTTTGTATTTGGAGATAATTGTTTAACTATATTCTTTAACCCTTTAATGCCGCCTGCATATAAACCACCAAAATAGATTATTCGCTCATAATCAGTCACGGTTTTTATATCTTCATAGCTGATAACTGGAAATCCCGTCATTTCTGCAAATTTTTCTGCATATTGCTTTGTTGTGCCATACTGACTGCCATATATAATTAAAGTATTCATATATCATTTCCTCTACAACTTCCTGTTTACCTCTATCTATTAGCTTTCCATTGTTCTCTTGTCATATAGTTTGTATGCCCGATTCTTGTCTCTCCCATGAGTGGTACAGGCACATCATTACAAGTATGGTGATAAACGAATCCTAGTTTCTCCTGCACTCTTTTTGATTTCGTATTCCCCTCATAATATCCACACCATATGATTTTCATTCCGAGATCTTCAAACCCATGCCGCAGCAACTCTCTGGCAGCTTCTGGAATCAGCCCCTGACCCCAAAACTCCTGACCTATCCAGTAACCAAGTTCACACTCATCATCTTTATCCGTCATATCCGTAGTGCCATTCAGCTTCAGTTCGATAGCGCCAACCGCCCGATTGTCTGACTTCAAACAGACCGCATAACACTCTTTTCCATTAAAAACATTCTGTATAACCTCACGGCTTTCTTCAATATTTTTATGCGGCGGCCACCCTGCAATCGGTCCAACTTCCGGATTTTTTGCATATTCATATAAACTCTCTGCATCCGTTTCCTTCCACGGACGCAAAAGCAGTCGTTCTGTACTTAATACCATATTCCAGCCTCCTTATAAACTCAAATTCTATTTCTCTCAATAATACCACAATCTGAACCGGATTAGAACACCAAAATCCCCCTGTCATCATACACACTTCCCATACTGCCGCCATTACGGATTGCCCGGTCAAGTGCCATGATCGTTGCAACTGCACCATCAATCTTCTCCGTAGATTTCTCCTTATCCGGCTTGATATTCCCTGCCGGGTCTGTCCGCACAAAGATATTATCCATCATCCACCGCAGTACCGGATGTCCTCCATGTGCGATTCTTTGTTCCAGTGTCAGCTTCATCAGTTCCTTGCTCGGCGGTGACATATCCTTAAATCCCTGCCCGAAAGGAATCACGGTAAATCCCAGTCCTTCCATATTCTGTACCATCTGCACTGCTCCCCATCGGTCAAAGGCAATCTCTTTAATATGAAATTTCTTCCCCAGCTCATCTATAAAATTCTCAATAAAACCATAATAGATGACATTTCCTTCCGTGGTCATCAGCTTCTCCTGCTTTGCCCACACATCATAGTAGGCGTAATCCTCATGCCACACCAAGTCCATGATAAGCTCATAGGTCAATACTCTGTTCGGGTTGCTGGCAAGCAAAAACAATATCTCAAACTCTTTGACTGTCAGACATATTTCCTGTTCACGAACAATCACAAGTCGTTGTTCCAGACAGAGGTATAAATCGCCTTCCCGAATTTCCGTGAGAGAGGCATCCAATGTTTTACTGAATTTTCTTAAAAAGGAGTCTGTATCGGTTCCTTTTCCATTGGCATAAAGAAGATATTGTGTCAGATTTATTTGCTGTTCTGCGCTAAGTAATACCGCTAATTTTTCTCCAATCTGTCTGCCGGTTTCTGTTATATCCAGTACGACTAATTTCCCATTGAACCACATCCTCATATTGTTACATTATTAGACTCTGAATATGTTCTCCGTTTGCGCTGAAGAACTCTTAAATATTGAAAACTTATTCTTTATATTCTATACCATCTACTGACTCCAACCATTCATTGAAAGAATTCTCTCCCGGCACCTCTACTACCAGATGGGAGAACCAGCTGTCCGGGGCTGCTCCATGCCAGTGTTTCACACCCGCTGGGATGTTGATGCAGTCGCCGGGGTTCATTTCAACGAGGTCTTTCCCCCATTCCTGATAGAAACCTCGCCCTGCGACACAGATCAGGATTTGTCCGCCTCCTTTGTCTGCGTGATGGATATGCCAGTTGTTGCGGCATCCGGGTTCAAAGGTGACATTGAATACGCCAACCTGCTGCGTAGAAATCGGGGCCAGATAACTTTGACCGCTGAAATACTGGGCATAAGCGTCATTTGTCTGTCCGATTGGAAAAATCATGCTGTTTTCATGCTGTTCTTTCCCGTTCTCAGCCGGGACAGTTTCATTCCAAACTTCTTTTGCCATGCGGAACGCCGCCCATGCTTTTGGCCAACCCGCATAAAAAGCGGCGTGGGTCAAAATTTCTGCGATTTCAGTTTTCGTTATGCCGTTTTTCTTTGCGCTTGCAAGACGATATTGAAAAGAAGGATCGACCAATCCTTGGCTCATGAGTGCAACCACCGTGACAAGGGAACGGTCGCGCAGTGATAGGGCGTTTTCTCTCGACCACACTTCACCGAATAAAATATCATCATTAAGCTGCGCAAATTTGGGAGCAAATTCACCTAACGCATCTCTGCCTGCGGTTTGCTTCATTTTATTTTCCACCTTTCCATATTCGTTTTAGGCTCGTTGCCTCACTTCACACCAAACAACAGCTTGGGTGTATCCATCACCGTTTGCAGTTCTTCATAGCGGATGCCTACCTCTAACAGACAGCCTAGAACTTGATAGATCTGCTGGGGAATAGAAGGTGTCCAGTCAAAAAAGTGGTCAGTCGAGATATAGCAATGATCGGCTCCGACTTCTTTGATGATGCATCCCATTTCCTCGATGGTCGTAGATGTATACATGGGCGCTACATTGAGTGCGCACAATTCGATATAGTGCCCCATCTGGGCAAATGCCTTGATCTGCTCAAATTGATTGAAGGAGCAGCTGCTGCTTGGATGTGTCAGGCACACCTTATTAAAGCCGATCTCCTGTGCAAAACGGCCTACCACAAAGCTCTCCTCTGCACTGATGTGGCCAGTACCGAGAACAACATCATGCTCTCGGCAAAGTACCACACATTCCTTAATTTCCTCTAACAGCTGTCCTTTTTCGTCCAACAGATAGTAAAAATCCTGTTCCCGCATTCCGGTCTTGCATCTTGGAATATACTTTTCCGCAATAACACCAAAACCTGTATGCTCATAATCACTGGCTGCGCTCCATGTGGGGAGCCAAATCATTTTGCAGCCCATCTCAATGGCCATTTCAACGACCCACGGATGAGGCCCGCCTGCCACCGTATTCAGCGATGCGCTGGGATACACGGTAAAATCATCATGTTCGCTATTGAGCTGATGTGCCAGTCCAACGCTGGGCCAGCCATGTGTTTTCAGCACAAGACCACCCATTCCGGCTTCTCGACATTGTGCAATCACATCATCGTTTGTCCTGTGCTGCGGATGGTTCAGGCTCACATCGGGGTAAGCATGAACATGCATATCAATGGCTCCATGCAGTAAACTTTCAATATCTTTCATCTCATTTATATCCTCACTTTTCTTCGTAAATTGCAGAACACACTCTGCCAACTTTCTCTCGATAGTCTCCTGTATGAATGGGCGGGAGCCATTGGTGAGATTTGAAATCATCCATAACCACCGGAATCATTTTTTCAATAAAGGTTTGCTCATCGTCAAGGCATCTTTTTTCCTGCAAGGTTTCCCGCAGCGGCTTCATACCAAGGCTTTTGTAAAACGATAAAATTGCATTTGCCACACGTTCGGCATCCGTTTGGGCATCGCCGGTTACCGGCACGCCAATCCGGACGGCAATTTGTCCGATTGCTTCCTGAGCGGTTTCCGCAAAATGGCGGATGACCGTAGGTAATACCATCATACAAGCGTGACCGTGAACCACATGATACAGCGAGCCAATGGCATGAGCAACTGCATGGCCGTTGGGAACACCGCCATTTGCAAGGGCATTATGGGCTGCCCATGAGAGCTGTTCACGGGCTTCCAGATTCTCCGGCTCCTGTACCGCAATCGGAAGCCAAGTCCAGATTTTTTTCAGGCAGGACAACAGAATCGTATTGGTATACGCATTGGCTCCCGTACCGACCAGAATTTCAACTGTATGTGCCAGTGCATCCACGCCGCCATAGGCTGTTGGCATTGCAGGCATTCCCAGCGTAAATTCCGGGTCGATGATGCACAAATCAGGAGCCGTATTCCGATTGCCAAAGCTGAATTTCATTCCATGTTTTTCGCTGGAAATAACGGCGCTGGCCGTTGTCTCGGCTCCTGTGCCTGAGGTCGTCGGCAGCAAAACCAGCATACAGGGACGGTTCCACTGCTCCCGCATACGAGCGCCAGTCTTACCGTATTCATGCAGATCTTCAATATCTTCCGGGATTCCGGCAATCAAAGAAGCTGCTTTTGCCGCATCCATAGGACTGCCGCCACCAATGCCCAGAATACAGTCGTAGTGGTTGCGCTTGATTTCCTGTGCAATTTCGATACACAGAGAATCGGTAGGTTCCGGCAATACCCGGTCAAAAACATCACAGGTAATGCCAATGCTTTCCAGAGAGTGAATGATTTTCTGGGTGATAGGGTGTTTTATCACATGGCTTCCCGATACAAGAAGACATTTCTGCACATCGGCTTTTTTCAGTTCAGTTCCCACACGGTCGGCGCTTTTGCTCCCCCAGATAATCTGCGGAAGCTTTCCTTTTTCGTATGACTTCATTATGATCACCTTCCTCTCAGACCTGAAAATCCTGTGCGGCCTTCAAAAAGGCATGGACGTCCTGACCGGCGGGGCGGGGCGGAAAGCAGCTGTGCCCTGTATCAAGAGCGGTGATCTGCTCCATGTCCTCCGCAGAAAGCGCAAAGTCGAAAACGCCCAAGGTTTTCCTTCATTCGTTCAGGCTTTACACTTTTCACCAGCGGGACGATGCCGCGCTGGATGAGCCACCGCAGAACGATCTGCGGCACAGACTTCTGGTATTTCTGACTGAGCTGACGCAGCAGCGGGTTATCAAGAAGCCCCTCGCTGCCGGCAGCCAGAGGGGACCACGCCTGCATCTGGATTCCTTGGCTGTTCAGATAGGCAAGGTCGTTCTCCCGCTGGAAGAAGGCATTGCACTCGATCAAATTGACCGCGGGCTTGATCTTGTTGAAGAAGATGAAATCCGCCAGCCGGTCCTGCGTAAAATTGTCCACGCCGATTGCCCGGACTTTTCCTTCTGCGTACAGTTCTTCCATGGCTCTCCATGCACCATAGTAGTCGTGGAAAGGCTGATGAATCAGATAGAGGTCGATGTAATCCAACCCCAGCCGCTCCATAGAGCGCCGGAACCCCCGCTTGGCTCCTTCATAGCTGGTATCCGTGATCCACAGCTTTGTGGTCACGAACAGTTCCTCACGGGGAACGCCGCTGCGCCGGATGGCACGTCCAACAGCTTCTTCATTTTCATAGGCGCTTGCTGTGTCAATCAGGCGATAGCCGCTCTGAATTGCCTGCAAAACAGCTTCCTCACATTCCTCTATGTCGTTGATCCGGAACACACCGAATCCGATTTTCGGCATCTGAATGCCGTTATTGAGCATCACTGTATTTTTCATGTTCAAATTCCTCCATTCATTTTCTCTGGAACAGAAAACCATTTTCCCTTCCATGTGTACAAAGCCATTAAAATCATTCCTAAAATCCAAGACGCCGGATACAGTACAAACACACCGTCAATGGTGCTGAAATACGGCATAACAAATGCGACCCACCCCATACGGAACACACATAGAGAAAGAATCAAAATTACCATCGGTGGGACGCTCTTTCCAGTACCACGAACCGTACCTGCCAGTGCGTGCATGATACTGAGTGTCCAGTAGAACGGGCAAAAGTATCGCATGGCAGTCATGCCGATTGCGATTACATCAGCATCCTGGTTAAACAGCCGGATGGCTGGTTCCGAAAAAGTAAGCAGCAAGGCTCCCAGCACCAGTGTATAAATGACTCCCATCATCATGGTCACAACCATGCCCTTTTTTACCCGGTCAAATTTCCCGGCGCCATAGTTCTGTCCCGTAAAGGTAGTGACTGCCATGCTGAAGCTGGTAATGGGCAGGATATTGAATCCGTCGATTTTCATGTAAGCACCAAACCCCGCCATAGCCGCCGCACCGAATGCATTCACGCTGGACTGAACCAGCATATTGGAAAGGGAGATGACCATATTTTGAAACCCAGTGGGCAGACCAATTTGAATGATCCGGAGGGCAACTCGTTTCTGAATTTTGATTTCCTTCCAATTCACCCGGTACTGTTCGGGGACGCCCATCAGAAACAGCATTGCCAATACACAGGAAACAACCTGACTGATATTGGTTGCAATTGCAGCTCCCGCAACCCCCATTTGGAATCCCGCAATCAGAAGCAAATCCAAAACCACATTGACAATGGATGCAGCCGCTAAATAGCGCAGAGAACGTTTTGAATTTCCTGCAGCGTTCATAATGCCGGCGACCATATTGTAAACTACATTAAATACCATCCCACCGGAGTAAAGCTGCAGATAAGTGACTGCTTCCTGTAAAATCTCCGTGGGAGTGTTCATCCAGACCAGCAGTGGGCGGCTGAATAAAATCCCACCCACTGTCAGAATCAGCCCAAGTATTACTGAGATCGCCAATGCCGTATGAACAGAGGCATGGACTCCCTTTTCATCCTTGGCTCCCAGGTATTGGGAAACTACCACGCCTGCACCAACAGCAGCCCCCTGGCTGAATGCAATCAACAAGTAAATCAAAGATGTACTGGAACCAACAGCCGCAAGTGCATCCCGGCCAACATAGTTTCCAACAATGATGGAGTCAACGGCATTGTACATTTGCTGCAGGAGATTCCCTAAAATCAATGGAACAGAAAAAAACAAAATGTTTTTGAAAATACTGCCTTCCGTCATCAGGGCTGCCGGTTGATTCTCGTTTTTGCAAGCTTTTCTTTTCAAAGCTAATGCGTTCATGTTATATTCTTTAACCTCCTAACTTTCGTATCAGATAGTCAAGACAATCCAGCTTGTGCTGATTATTGTGTATTTCATCAAGCAGACTGTTCCGCCATCCACGAAGCAATAAAAATACTTCTTTATTTTGGTTATTTTCTAATGCCAAAATAAATCTCTCAATGAAACCGTCTTCACATCCGGCATCCTTCAAATTTTGTATGATAGCATCTGAAGCTATTTGATGATTCATTTGCGTCCCTCCTTTGTTGTTCAAAGTATATAACGCTTTTCCTTTCATATCAAATACTTATAAGCAATGAAAAATCATAGTTTACAGGAATGATTACGGCGTATATAATGATGACAAAAGCAACAAGGAGGAATACCGATGGAATTACGATTGCTTCGCTATTTTTTAGCAGTTGCACGAGAAGAAAACATTACTCGTGCTGCGGAATCTCTGCATATTACGCAGCCTTCACTATCGAAACAGCTGATGGAATTAGAACAGGAATTAGGAAAGCAGCTTTTCATTCGTGGCAAAAGAAAAATCACGCTAACCGAAGAAGGTGTACTTCTCCGTAAGCGTGCAGATGAAATCCTGATGCTGTGCGAAAAAACCAGGCGAGAAATTGCCCAGGATTCTGATTTGATCGGCGGTGTTATTTCTATCGGCGGGGCCCAGTCCCCTGTCGTGGCACAGGCAACCTCTCTGATAGCGAACAGGTATCCGGGAGTGAAGTTTCAGTTTTTCAATGGTGACGCTGAAACGCTGATGGAGCGGCTCGACCACGGCACCTTGGATTTCGGTATTCTGATCGAACCTGTTGACCTTGTGAAATATGAGCATCTTCCCCTGAATGAAACCGACGAATGGGGACTGCTCATGCAAAAAGATTGCTCTCTTGCATCCAAAGAAGTCATTCGCCCAGAGGACATTCAAGGTGTTCCGCTCATCCTGCCTCAGCGTATTGGCTTGCAGAGGGAACTTTCCGCCTGGGCTGGGATTTCTACGGAGCAGCTGAATACCATTGCCACCTTCGACATTTTGTTTAACAACCCTTCTCTTTTAATTAAAAATGGACTGGGATATGCGTTTGCACTGCGGACACTGGTAGATACCAGCGAGAGTCAAACGCTTTGTTTCCGTCCACTTGAACCAGCAATAAAAATTCAATATGGTCTTGCATGGAAACGGTATCCAATATTCTCTAAGGCGGCAGAGAAATTTATTGAACAGATAAGAGAGTTGATTGATGCACCATAAATATAAAAAGAAACTGACAAAGGCCATATCCAAATTATCGCTGGATATGGTCTTGTATATCGCAAGTTGTATGCGGAAGTATCTCCGAGAGTAGAATACCGTCTATTAGAAGTAGGGAACTCTTTAATGCCCATTCTTCAACTATTCTGTATGTGAGAATATGAATATATCCCGAATGATTGGATGTTATAATTTTTCTGTTGATAATGTATAAACGGCAGCTTCCGCAAAAGGGAAACTGCCGTTTATACATCTCTCTATTAGTCTAAAGCTACTATGTCATTTCAGGGCTCTTTAAAAATGGCGTAGTAAACGCCTTTATCTCCACAAAACCCTTAAATTTACTGGCTTTTTCAGGATTTTTCAAGATACTGCCGTGATAAACAAATTAATCTTTTATCAACCTTCTTCCTTTTGCCAAAACGTTCATTTTTCTTACCCCACCTCAGTAACACCAAACAAATTTCAGTCCATCCAAACAGAAAAACACACGCTTCTATCTGCCCGGAATCGCTGAAACCCTTTGATTTAGCGGGGTTTCTTGGACAGCAAGCAGACGGTTTCAACATGTGATAAGACTCATTCATTATACTATATAATAAAAGCTCCTATAGAAAAACTCTCAACGTATACTCAATGTTTTAAAGAATATGCGCTTTCATTAAAGTCAATCATATACGGTACATCATCTGCCCAATATGATGTAAGATATCCTTTTTCTTTTAAGTCGCGCATCATAGCTCTTAATCTACTATCCATTTTATCATCTGCTTTTTCAAATAATTTTCCCATATAATCTACCGGACTGTCTTCCATAAGTAACAGCCCCAACAATTCCATTGAATTTGATGGCATAATCGCTTCCTTTAAACCGCTACCCTTATATGGCAAAACCGAAATACCCCTTTTTCTAATTTCTTCTCCTAAATCAACATCTTTTATAGTCCAATGTGTATGCATTAATTCAGTAATACTTCCTGTAAGTTCAATATCGAACTCAAAAGCATACTTATGTAAATCATCATAAGTTAATACTCCTTGTTTTTGAAAATAAAACTTTATAGCCTTACTTCTGATAACCATATCTGTAATATAGCCAATATATGCATTTTTTCTTACGCAATCTTCATAAGCAAAAATACAGGGATAAGATTTTATTTTTTCAATCTGTTCACTTCCCAATTTGCCATAAGCTTCTTTGATTGTCTGAGAAGTATAGGATGTCAAACATCTGCTCCGCTCCAATTGATAAGAATCTTCTTCCCAGGCAGCTTCACTGGATGATACCAATAGGTTATATCTGTTGCATCTTAAAAAATTGTATTCTTCATTTTTTTGTGAGCTGATCTGTTTTGTAATCGGTATTGTTTTATTCTGATTAACTTCCGGAAATGAATATTCTCCCATGTTATTTAACTTATACAATAACTGATTAAAACCATTATCATCATCCAAAAAAATCACCTGATTCTGACTTAAAAAATTGGGTTGTACTCTTGCCAAATTTCTATCAAATGACACCAATATATATTTTTTTGTTTCTTTTGATATATTACCGATAATATAACGGTACTCCTCACCGACACCACCACTAAAAGAATCAGCCTTCTTTTTATATGATTCTGATAAAACTACAATGACTTTTTCCGCTTCCTGCAAATTTCTAGCCATCATTTCAATAAAATTTATAGAGGCATGCTCCTGAATCTTCATTACATCACATTCTGCCTCATATCCATTTTCTCTCAGTTTTGCTACCAGTTGAAGGACACTTTCATCTGATCTTTCATTTATCCATGAGTAACTAACAAAAATCATTTTATTATCCTTTCGTATATAAATTGAGCCTTATCCTAAAAACACACTAAGAGATTTCCACAAATTATTACGGATAATTATTGTAATCCCAGAAATTGATTAGATAGACTTTTGACGCAGATCACGCCATACATCACCCCTTACTTTTTCATTCATAAAATAACTCTCTTCCGTTTTCCCCAATCACGACCACCGGCTTAGCCGGTGGTTTGCTTTGACCCTATAAGGGTCTGTTACCGGCACTGGAGTCTAAAGACT
>NZ_JAJQXX010000005.1 GCF_028767025.1 Blautia sp. XA-2221 | reverse complement strand
TTTATTTGTTTTTCAAAGTTTCGTTTTTCGGAACAACGAAAAACTCCACAATGTAAAACAGGGCCTTGCCCTAACAACAAAAGGCTTCAAACCATGAACGATTTGAAGCCCTTACGCCAAACTGATTATTCTGCCTCTACCGGAACGATAGAAACCTGTTTCTTATCGCGTCCTTTTCTGGTGAATCTTACAACACCATCTGTCAGTGCAAATAATGTATAGTCTTTACCGCAGCCTACGTTCACGCCTGGGTGAATCTTAGTTCCACGCTGTCTGTAAAGGATGTTGCCAGCTTTTACAAACTGTCCGTCTGCTCTCTTGGCACCAAGTCTTTTGGACTCGGAATCACGGCCGTTCTTTGTAGAACCAACACCTTTTTTATGTGCGAATAACTGAAGGTTCATTTTCATCATGTCGTTACACCTCCCTGACTTTTACTTTTAAATAACGTTTTGAATAGCTATGCTCAATTTCTGTCAGTCCAAGAACAAGGGCATCCATAAGGAGTGTCCCTCCCTCTGATACGGGCTCTGTAAAAATAAAAGAAACATAACCGTCCTTTTCTTTTACGGAAATCTGATCATGAGTCAGAGTTTCAAGGGAATTCACGGTATTGATCACCAAAACGGAAACCGCAGCACAGATTATATCCTGCCCTTCCTCAGCGTAACCGGCATGTCCCTGTGAAGTAAACTCTGTATAAGAATTGTTCTTCTTCGTGACTGTCACTGTAATCATACAAACACCAGATTAAGCGTTGATCTTTTCGATTTTCACTTTAGTGAACTGCTGTCTGTGACCGTTTTTCTTGTGATATCCAGTTTTTCTCTTGTACTTGTAAACGATGACTTTTTTAGCCTTTCCGTTTTCAACTACAGAAGCGGTAACACTGGCATCTTTTACATCTTCTCCAACTTTTAATCCGTCATTGCTGACTGCGATCACGTTGTCGAAAGTTACGGTTTCACCAGCTTCAACACCGAGTTTTTCAACTCTGATTACGTCGCCCTCGGCAACTTTGTACTGTTTACCACCTGTTGCAATAATTGCGTACATCTGTGGCACCTCCTGTAAAATTTACTCGCCAAATATGGTGGGCAGGTATAAAACCTTACCACTTCAACCTCTTTGTGCGGCATCTTTTGTATGATAGCACGATTATTTTCATTCGTCAAGATATGTAATGAAAATTTTTATTTTTTTAAACAATCGACTTATTTTTTACAAAGACGTTTGCGGCGCATGCGCTCGTTTCTGCTTCCACCATTATATAAATCCAGAATAGCATCAAGGATCATAAGCAGGGAAACAGGGATATAGCTAATCAGTCCTATCAGAAATCTTCCTTTATCCGATAATGCTGATCGTATTCCGGAATGTATATATAACTAACATTCTTCTATCATAGATATCCCTTCCGTATCTCAAAGATCTCTTCCCGCACAGGTTTTCTTACTTTTTTTCGGGTCATCTCCAGAATGTGCAGAGGTGTAATATCCACCGCTCTGGCTTTTACAGGATCTTTTCTGAGATATTTCTGAAGCACATGAAACAGCTCGTCCTGATGATCCGGATTCTGCATATTGATAAAATCAATCAGTATAATTCCCGAAAGATTGCGAAGCCGTATCTGACGGGCGATTTCCTCAGAAGCTTCAAGATTGATCTTCCGGTAGGTTTCCTCTGCCTTTTTCTTTCCTGTGTATTTGCCGCTGTTTACATCAATGGAAACAAAAGCCTCTGTCTGCTGGATCACAAGAAAGCCACCACTTTTCAGCCATATTTTTTCCTGCTGCACCTCTTCCAGAGCATGCTCCAGCCGATAGAGCTTATAAACAGGCAGAAGCTTATCTTCATAAAATTTCAGTTTTTCAAGCTCATCCGGAATAAAATCCTTCAGATATTCCTGCAGCTTCTCATAGATTTCCGGAATGTCCGTAATAATTTCCTCCAGATTACGGCTGTATACATCACGGACTGCTGCCACATAAAAAGGCTCTGCTTCATAGAGAAGACTGAAACAGGTACGGTTCTGTCCGCTGACTGCTGCCTTCTCATATGTTTTTTTCAGACAGAAAAGCTCATGAAGAAACTCTTCCTTGGAAGCTTCGGCTGCATTGGTACGGGCAATCAGCCCGTATCCTCTGTTTTTAAGCTCTCTTTCCGGTTCCAGCCACTTATTCAGAAGATTGCTTTCTTCCTTCGTAAGCTTCCCGGAAAATCCAATTTTGCGATTTCCGGTTGTAAGTACCAGATATTTTCCCGGAAAGTTCAGGTTTGTAGTAAGAGCAGGAAGCTTTCCTTTCATAGCGTCTCTGCTTACCTGAACCAGAAGCTCGTCTCCTGCCCTTAATGGAGCATTGCCTTTTCGACCGGCGGTAAAAATCACCTGCTCCGGCGGAACAAGGGGCAAATATCCGGTAAGCCCGTCCCCGAAGCGTACAAAAGCCGCCTGAATATTCTGGGCGATCTTTTCAATCTGCCCCACATAAATATTATTCAGAATACTTCTTTTCCCAGCTGCCTCAAGTCTCAGCTCCATTACTTTCTGATTTTCTGTAATGGCACACACAATGGCCGGACAGCCAAAAAGCTTCAGTTCTGTGATGATCAGCTTACTCAATTTTTTCTCCCAGGGCTTCCAGCGGAAGAAAGCGCGAATTTTTGTCCTCGCCTGCATCCGCATAAACCTCTCTCCGTTCAATCATATAAGAAAACTCCTGCGGTTCTCTGCCCATCCATCGCACAAAAGTATCCATTACCAGTTCCGGTTTTGTGTAATTGGAGCTTGCAGAAGCCAGCTGCATGAACACTCCTCCATCACAAACCTTCATCTGATAAATAAACGGCCGGATATCCACAGTTTTTTCACTTCGCTTTGTTTTTTTGGTTACTGTAATCTCTTTCTGTGCAAGAAAATCTGCCAGTTTATCCTGCCAGTTTCCGCAGGGTTCTTTTCCCGGCCGGAAAGCAACAAAATAATCTGCTGCAGCCACAAGAGCCATGGCAGTGCTTGCCTTTCCATCCTCTACCTGCCTTGCAGAGCAGACCGTAACACCCTCCACCATAACTGCATTGAGCCGTTTCTCTATTTCATCAGTAGGAACCGTTTCCGTAAGTTCCATGTCAAAATATTCTCCCAAACTTGTTGTTCCCACGCCAAGAGGAGCTGCAAAGGACATGATCATATGAGGACTGTAGCCTCCGGAGAATGCCACCGGAAGCTCTGCCCTTCTGATTGCCTTCTGGAAATAACGCATAGTATCCAGATGTCCCACAAATTTCATATATCCGGTTTTTGTAAACTTAATTCTTACCTTCACAGCACACCCCTCCTCCGTATTTTCTGGCTCCGCAGCCTGAGCATTTCTGACGGCAGTTAGGAGTTACTGTCTCCGCCTTTGCCTGTTTCCATTCACGGATCAAAAATTCTTTGCTTACGCCTGCATCAATGAAATCCCAGGGAAGGATCTCATCTGTTTCTCGCTGACGGAGAGTGTAGAACTCCATGTCGATGCCTGTTTCCGCAAAAGCTTCTTTCCAGATATCATATCGGAAACTTTCAGACCAGGCATCATAAAGCGCACCCTTTTCATAGGCTTTCAGGATTACCTGAGAGCTTCTTCTGTCTCCCCTTGCCAGAAAACCTTCCAGAACTGTCACATCCGGTTCATGCCAGCTGTACCGGATACTTCTTTGATTTAACTGAGAACGTATCTCATTTTTTACTATTTTGGCTTTTTCAATAAATTCTTCTTCCCTGAACATAGGCGCCCACTGAAAGGGCGTAAATGGTTTTGGCACAAAGAAAGAAGTGCTGACATTGATCTGTACCTTGCCGTTACGTTTGTCCTTTGGAATCTCATAGTAGCGTTCTGCAATTTTTTCCGCAAGGTGGGCAATACCCTTCATATCCTCTTCGGTTTCTGTTGGAAGCCCCAGCATAAAGTAAAGCTTTACGCGGTTCCATCCGCCTTCAAAGGCCTGTCCTGCTCCATGCAGGATATCTTCCTCTGTAAGCCCCTTGTTGATCACATTACGAAGACGCTGAGATCCTGCTTCCGGAGCAAATGTAAGACTGCTCTTTTTTACATCCTGAACCTTACTCATAACATCCAGAGCAAACGCATCAATACGCAGGGAAGGGAGAGAAATGTTTACTGCCTTTTCACGGAATTCATCAATCAGAAAATTTACAAGTTCCTTCAGTTCACTGTAATCACTGGAGCTTAACGAACTTAAGGAAATTTCTTCATGTCCGGTATTTTTTAACATGATCCGCGCAGCTTCTTTTAATTTTTTAATATCTCTTTCCCGTGTCGGACGATAGATCATTCCGGCCTGACAGAAACGACAGCCTCGGATGCAACCTCTCTGGATTTCCAGAGTTACACGGTCCTGGGTAGCCTTAATAAAAGGAACCACCGGCTTCTCCAGAAAATTGTAGTCCTTTTCCATATCCATAACCAGCTGTTTTTCTACCTTCTCCGGCACCTCCGGCTGATTTGGTCCAAAGGAAGCAATGGTTCCGTCCTCTTTATAAGTTACATCATAAAAGGCAGGTACATAGATTCCCGGAATCTGAGCTGCCTTTAAAAGAAATTCTTTCTTTGTTCCGCCTGCCTTTTTATTGGCAATATATGCGTCAAACAGCGCATTATAGGCAATCTCGCCTTCTCCGATATAAAAAATATCAAAGAACTCTGCCAGCGGCTCCGGATTATAAGCGCAGGCCCCTCCGCCGATCACCAGAGGAAATTCCTCGCCGCGCTCTTTGGCCAGAAGCGGAATCTTTGAAAGATCCAGAAGCTGCAGAACATTGGTATAACACATTTCATAGCCCAGTGTGATACCAAGAAAATCAAAATCTTTTACCGGGTCCTGAGATTCCAGAGCAAAAAGAGGGATTTCCTGTTCCCGCATGATCTTATCCAGATCCATCCATGGGGAAAACAGGCGTTCGCACCATACGTCCTCCCTTTTATTAAACATATCATAGAGAATAGCCATTCCAAGATTGGACATTCCGATCTCATAGACATCCGGAAACGCAAGACAAAATCTGAGTTCTGTTTTGCTCTTATCCTTCATCACTGAGTTGACCTCACCGCCAATATAGCGGGCGGCTTTGTCAATACTCATTAAAATTTCATCATTTAATGCCAGTTTTCTCATAGTTATCCTTTCGAACTCCGCAAAAATAATTATATGCGGAAAGTCATAATTAATCTATTGTATTATATACATTTTGTGCAAGAAGTTCAAGGGCGAGAAAAAAGCATGCACGTTAAACCTCTTCCTCGCCCTTGAAATTATTCGTTTTCGTCGAATTTCGTATATTCCTGTTTTTCAAACCATCTCTGAAATTTCTGTGCCAGGGAATCATCAGAAAATTTTAATGTATGTATTTTTCCGTCGATATCTTCATAAACCACATGATAGACCTCTCCTCTTGCATGTTCTGCGATTTCTGTCTCCACCCGGGAACCGATCACACGCTCAATATAATCCCTGTGGCATAGAATAAACCCCGCCCGGTCACACTCCAGATACCAGTCTCTTTCCCATTCCGGGCGATTGTAATCCGTTCGGTCCTTCCAGTAAATGCCAAGTCGATGTTCCTGCTTCCAGACCTTGATCAGACTGATAAATGGCAAACCATAGGAGAATGGCAGAGTAAGTGCCAGCCAAAATAGTATGATCTTTATATCATCGGAATCAGAATGTCTGTAAAAGAATGCAAAACCTCCTATAAATATACCGGCGATCAGCATGATAACAAACACTGTGATTCCGGACCAGAAGAATATCCCGAACAGGGAATAGTCATAAATTGTTTTTTCTTTATTGTTATTACTTTTCATTATTTTTCTCCAATATGCTGCTCAGAGCTTTTTTCGTAAGTCTGTTTTTCCCCATGGTGTTTTTAGCACCGTATTACTCTCTCTTACTTTTCCTGTTATAGATCTACACGCATAATGTATTCCTCTGGACTTTCATCAACAACAGTAAAGCCAGCTTTTTGATACATTCTCACTGCATAATTATTTTTTTGTACCGATAAGGAAATTCTGGAATAACCAGCAGCTTTTTCTTCTGCTAACAGTTGGTTTAACAATGACGTTCCAATCCCCTGTCCTCTGTACTCTCTGTAAACAGAAACAGCAAGAGACGGCGTATCTGTATCAATATGTCCATAATCATTCATAACCCTTACCCAGACAGCGCCCACAACATTTCTCTGAACTTCAGCAACCAAAGCTTTATCATGTTGTCTTTTTCCAAATTCCGCAATATATTCCTGAAGCTCAGGACAGTTTATTACAGATCTGTCTGGCGGCTCCATGCCCTCTGGGATATAAATTGCCTCGTATAAAAAATCATCAAGCAGACAATATTCTTCTTTTTTCATCTCTCGTATCAGATAATCCACTGCTTCGCCTCCGATTTCATGCTATACTCCCGTCAGGAATTTTTCCGTCCACGGGCACTCTGCTTTTTCCTCCTGTTATCCGGCAGGGAAAAAGTCCTGATATAATCCTGTCGGATCTCCGTTACATCCCGGGAAAGAAAAGCTGTGATCCGCTCCTGATCAGAATTCTGTTCCGGGAAAAAGGAAACAAATTTCTGTGCCAGTTCTTTCTCTTTTCCATGTAGTTTCAATGGTTCCTCATATCCTATCAGCTCCTTCAGAACAGAAGTAAGATCCCGGTATCTGGAATCGTCGATATACAAACCGACTTTCACTTTGGCAGTTGTTCCATCAAGGTAAAGTACCTTCAGTAAAGTATCGTGTTGTCCACGATCCATTGTAACTCCAAACGCCAATTTTTTGGAAAACAGCTTTCCACCTATCAGCATCCAGTTCTCACTTCGATAAACGTCAAGATTCTGTTTCATAAAAGTATCTTCAAACCCTATTTGTTCAAAGCATTCTCCATCCATAAGCATCTGCAACTGATTTTTTTCAAGAATCTGTCCCAGCACCGGTATGCTGTGATACGGTGTACAGATATATCGTTTCACTTTTTTAAAAAATACAGCAACCAGAACACCTGTAACAAAGAAAAATAGTAAATATTCCCCGTCCAATTCTATTTTTCCGGTTATCGTCACCCAAATACCCCTCAGAATTATCACGATACCAAAACTCCACAGTCCAAAAACCAGCAGTTTTTTCAACGGATAAAAATGAATCCACTCAATGACGCTCAACTTTTGTTTACCACTCATTGGTTTATCACTTAAAAGCTGACGGGAAACCCATTGATTGAGCATCACCGGAATATTTGCGATTCCAAACAAAAAAGCAGCAATACCGGCATAAAGGGCAATGCCGATCAATCCAATATCAAGGTAAGACTCCAGAAGTAGAAGAAAAATAATCACCAGAATCGGTATGATAAAAAATAGTAAATCTGATTTCTTTTTTCCCTTTCGGATGTTTAAGTCATTTAACGCTGAGGCGATGCACAGGGCAGCGATCATTGTTGCTGACATACCGCCGCTCACCCAGTTTTTAAGACCTGAGAACCGCATTATATGCTCAACTTTGTGCATAGCGGGAAATTTCCCGGTAATACCTGCATAAAGACAAAACCCCAAATAGCTTAGCGCAATCAGTGCCACTGTCAACTTCAGAATTGTTTTTCCTGAAAGCTTTCGTTTCTCCATGTTTTCAACTCCTCCTGCGGAATTAATATTGTATGTAAATAATCAAACAGCTTATTCCCCACGGCGCTGCCGGATGATAAAGTAAAGCAGAAAACAAAATGCAATAAAGGAAATTCCCATGCAGGGGAAATAAGCGGTATCGGATATTCCGGCAACAGCCGGATGACTCAGGATACACAGAATAACACCTGCTGCAAAGGCCAGTCCGCTCAGAAGGATATACAGAGGATTTCGATTTTCTGACGGCTCCAAAGTGTTTTCCCAGGTTTTTCTCCTTTCCAGTTCCTGAAGCAGCATTTTTTCATCTGGGATTCCCTTAACCAGAAAGTAGGTATGACGTCCTATATGCTTACCGAAATAGCGCGACTGACAGCGGACTGCATAATGACTGCTGTTTTCTTTGATACTCAACACCTTCAGGATTTCCTCTGCTCCTTTTGGAAGAAATGGCTGTTTACTCTCCTTGCGTAAAAATGCCTGGGTTTTCATAGAGCTGATGGCAAACGCCAAAAATCCGTCCCCATGGCTGGGAATACCGCGGGCATCCATAACCCATAAGCGGTCTTCTTCTGTAAGGAAAAAAATTACAGCATCCTGCAGCCCGCGCCGCCCCATGCGTACAGTCAGTGCAATTCCCAGTATACCGGCAAAAAGCACCAAAATCATAGAAAAGCTTTGCTGAGGCAATCCAAAAGAAATAGACAAAAAGCTCCCCAGAAAGAGTAACACTGTCATTAGCAGAACGATTCCAAGAATACCTCCAACCGTCCGATACCCATATCGACTTTTCTTCCCTGTTTCCGAGGACATCCATACTTTTTTCAGCTCCATAAACACCTCTCCTTTTCACCCGCCATATATTTTCTGATTTTGTTTTTTCTACTTTTCATAATTTTTATCATAATATCAGAGATTCTTATTACAGCCCAAAATCTGTTTCTCCTTTTACGATATTTTTCTTTGTAAGTATTTTATAACAGCATTATATATTATCAGATGTTTTTTGTATATATTTTTTTGATACAGGAAACATGTAAAATTCAGATAACCGGTTCTGCGTATGCTGATATACAGTCCATACCGAGAAAAAGGGGAGCAAAATCTTTGCCGATTCTGTTCCCCTTTTTGTTCTGCTAAACAATCTGAGCCTATTTTTTATAAAACTCTTCCAGCTCTCCCAAAAACACCTGAAGGATTTCCTCCCAGTTCACTCCTTTTTCTGCCATCAGTACCATAATATAATAAAGGAAATCTGAAATTTCATATTTCAGTTCATCCTTATCCGGATTCTTGGCAGCGATTATGATCTCCGCACATTTCTCACCTGTTTTTTTCAGAATTTCGTCAAGTCCTTCATCAAAAAGACAGCCTGTGTAAGACCCCTCTTCCAGGTGTTCTTTTTTGTAAAGGATCATGTCATAAACCTGCTGAAAAACTCTGAGAGGATTGACGTCATCATATTCCTTTTTTATAGGAGGCTTAAACCAGGAAATTGCACTTTCACAGATATTCATCGGAATTTTTTCTTTTTTGCACAGCTCTTTAAACACTGTAAGATCTGTATCAACTGCACTGACAAAGGCTCCGCTTAAACCGCCCACAGCCTTTTGTTTCATAAGATCCACCAGAGCCTTTTCATGATTTTCCTCTGTATGGAGGATCACCTGCATAGAAGAAACCTTTTCCACCTCATTCTGTACCATGTCCAGAGCCAGAATGCCTCCTGCGTAATTTTCGATCAGATTTTTATTCTCTGTAAATTCCTCAGGAGAGGAAATGCATACATACATTCTTTCCTGACCGAAGCGTTTGGACATTCCTTCCAGAAGCTCTATATTGCTCTGCTTGGAAAAATTCAGAGCAACTCTGGCACAGCCTGCATAAATCAATTTTTTTACATCTTCCGTCCGGTTGATATTGCCTGCTGCCATAACCGGTATTTCTGAGGCCGCACAGATCTCGCGGATTCTGGAAATGGCTTTTTCATGTTCCTCGTCCCCTGATGAAAAGTCAAAAACAAGAAGTTCATCTGCGCCATTACCACTGTAAAAGCCTGCCAGCGCTTCTACATCTCCGTTTCCAAAAAGATTTCTCTGACCGAATCCTGTTACCGCCCTGCCGGATTCCAGATAAAGGCAGGGGATCAATCGCTTATTTATCATAGGTTTTCTCCTTTTATCAGGTATTTGCAATAGGGACTGTCAATCCCGTAAATTCAGATCTGTTTTCAGTCCCTCCAGATAGGGAACAAAAAATCCGCTCTGTTTTGGAAGGTAAAACTGCTGTTCCAGTTCCTCTCTTCGGAAGCTTTTTCTGCCGCCCTGTTCCATTCTCTCCCAGAATATGAGAAGCTGACGTAAAGGAAGGTAATAAAAAGCATCCTCTCTGCTGAAAAAGAGCAAAAAGAATGCCACTCCTCCCTGCTCTTCAAACGATTTCATAAAGGCTACCTGATGTGAATGAATGTTGCTTAAAGGAAACGTATCTGTACTGCATTCCTTTGCGTCAAAGCATACAGGGATCCCCTGCACAGCGCCAATATAATCTACGGTACTGCGCTGTTCAAAATACGCCAGAGTAATCTGATGATGATCTTTATCCATGCGGACAGGTGTAATAGGAGTGGGGATCTTCTGTATCAGTGCCAGTTTTTTTTCTGCATATTGTTCATTTGTACGATTGACAAGTTCCTCCAGGGTAGAGCCCCGGAGGCCTCTGCTGACCCATGCCATAGACTGCTCCTTATTTCAGGATTTTAATGGATGGGAAATAACGGATCATTGCTTTTCCCACAATCTGGTCAAAGGTAACAAAAGTATTATCCCAGAATCTGGAATCTCTTGAATTTTCCCGGTTGTCTCCAAGCATAAAGTAAGAGTTCTCAGGAACTTTATATGGTCCGTAATCTCCGGTAGGCACTTCAGGGACAAAACTGTCATCCAGAGGCTCCTGTGATCCGTCAATATAAACTTTTCCGTCCCGGATCTCCACTGTTTCTCCCGGAAGCCCGATCAGACGCTTGATAAACAGCTGACTTTCATCATCCGGATATTTAAAAATAACAATATCAAAACGCTCCGGATCTTTTACTTTTTTGGAAATATGGTTTCCGAAAAGATCCACGTTCAGTCCATACGCAAGACGGAATCCAAATACGCGGTCTCCGGTCATAATGGTATTTTCCATGGACTCAGAAGGAATTTTTGCATTAATAAGAATAAAATTGTTGACAAAAAGTACCACAACCACTACGATTATGATCATTTTTACATAATCCCAGATTTCATTCCAGATTTTCATGATAACTCTCCTCTAAATGTTCTTCTTTTATAATGTGATCAAAAAGTTCCGGCAGCTCCGCATGAAAGGTTCTTTCTGAAACCTCGCAAAGACATCCCTCCAGCTGTGGGAAAGTAAGGCTGAATGCATGAAGAAGCTGATGATTCAGACCATAGCGCTCCCGACATTTTTTATTAAACACTCTGTCTCCGTACTTGGCATCTCCCATAAGCGGATATCCCTCAGAGGCAAGATGCGCTCGGATCTGATGAGTTCTTCCTGTCACCAGCCGCACCTTCAGAAGCGTTGCTTTTCCATTGTTTCCTAAAGGTGTGTACACGGTTTCTACAGGCTGGGCGTCCTGAACTTTATTTTTATATACAGTGACTTTATTATATCGGGAGTCCTTTTTTAAATATCCCCGGATATGCGTCTGTTCTTTTAATACCCCTTTTACAACACAAAGATAATCCTTATGGATCGTTCTGTCATGAAACAGCTCTGAAAGAGCCTGCAGTCCTGCCAGACTTTTTCCTGCTGCCACAAGTCCGCTGGTATTTTTGTCCAGGCGGTTGCACACAGAAGGCCTGAAAGTAACCAGCTCTTCTTCTGTCACAGCGCCGGTATCTAAAAGATAGCCTGTCACATACTCCACAAGAGAAGGTTCCTTTGTTTCATCCGGCTGAGAAAGCATTCCTGACGGCTTATTGATAAGAAGGATATCACTGTTTTCATAAACAACAGACAGTTCTGTATTTGCCCTGGGCGCGGATTCCTTTCCACTGAACTTCAGATAGGTTTCGTCACTTAAAAAAAGTCTGATCTTATCTCCCTGGTTCAGCTTCTCATTTCCTGTTGCCTTTTTTCCGTTCAGGGTAATATTTTTTTTTCGGAGCATTTTGTATACAAAGCTTTTGGGTGCCTCTCTTAAAAGCTTTGCAAGATATTTGTCAAAACGCTGCCCCGCTTCGTTTCCGTTGATCATAAACTGCTTCATAGGCCACCTACAGACAAATTGCCAGAATGGTATGACGGATCAGTTCATTTCTGGAAAGCTCCGGATAGCGCTCGTCCGGTCGGAATTTGATTCCCTCCTCCAGAGAGTCTTTATGCTCATTCATGGAATCCAGACGCTCCAAAAATGGTTTGAGATCTTTGAATATTTTTACATTTGCCCGGTATCCGTTGCCTTTCAGGATTTTCTGGGCTTCTGTTTCCATAAAGGCTGTGTCGATTTTGGGATCGCTACTGTATCCGACTACCAGATTACCGCAAATGGCAAAGGCATCAATAAACGCGCTTTTTTCATAAAAAGTCATATACATTTCGTAGGACATGACCAGGCTTCCACAATGCTTCTGAATCTGGCTGTAGATTTCCGGATCCATGGACGGGCAACGGAACAGCATAATAAGATTTACCAGCATTTTGCAGGCAGGAAGGCAGCCTACAACAGCAACCACTGTCCAGATAGTCAGTCTTGTTTTAAAATAAATCATTGCCGTAAAAAAGATCAGAAGCGGCACTGCAAACAGAATCGCCGTGATCAGGAATTTTCGTTTCTTCTCTGCTGCAATGTAACCGAATTCGCCCTTTTTGGCATGTTTCCCGGCATTTTTTTTGCTCATGAGATCCTCCTTTTTTCTATCTGTTTTTTTTCTTATGAGTATTACGAATTGTTTTTTTTACAGATTTTTTTGCAGGATTTTTTCCTGTTGTTCCCTGTGTTTTTCCTTTTTTATTGCTGCTGAAGCCCTTTTCTTTGAAGCCTTCTTTTCTGCTGCTGACAAAATTTTTCTCTCCCAGGCTTCCTTTTCTGCCTGTCCTTACCCCGTCGCTGTTTTTCCGTTCCGGACGGATCAGGCATTTCGGTCCGAATCCTACAAGATCCATTCGGTCTGCCATTTTCAGGCCTTCCAGCACCAATGAACGGTTGACCGGATTTTTATACTGCATCAGAGCTCTCTGAATGGCTTTTTCATGAGGATTTTTCGGAACATAGACCTTTTCCTTTGTAAGAGGATGGATTCCCGTATAATACATACAGGTGGAAAGAGTGGACGGCGTAGGATAAAAATCCTGCACCTGCTCCGGTGTAAATCCCAGATCTCTTACATATTCCGCAAGCTTCACAGCTTCTTTCATGGTACATCCCGGATGAGAGGACATAAAATACGGTACTGCATACTGCTTCTGTCCTGTTTTTCTGTTTTCATTTTCATATGCTTTCAGAAAATCCTGATAAACCTTATGGGAAGGCTTTCCCATATAATGAAGCACCTGGTCAGACACATGCTCCGGTGCTACCCGAAGCTGCCCGCTGATGTGATGACGGACCAGTTCCTGAAGAAATGCAGGATTTTTGTCTGCCATTACATAGTCAAACCGTACTCCGGAACGGATAAATACTTTTTTAACCCTTGGAATCTTCCGAAGCTTTCTAAGAAGCGCAACATAATCGCTGTGATCTGCAGTAAGATTTTTGCAGGGTGTGGGGAAAAGGCACTGTCGGTTCTGGCATACGCCTTTTGTCAGCTGCTTCTGACAGGAAGGCTGTCGAAAATCTGCAGTAGGACCTCCTACATCATGGATGTACCCCTTAAAAGCAGGATCCTCTGTCATTTTTTCTGCTTCTTTCAAAATAGACTCATGGCTTCTAGTCTGAAGAATCCTCCCCTGGTGAAAGGTAAGAGCACAGAAGCTACAGCCGCCAAAGCACCCACGGTTACTGGTAAGACTGAACCGGATCTCATCCAGAGCCGGAATCCCGCCCTGACTGTCGTACATGGGATGCCAGGTTCCCGCATAGGGAAGAGCATACACGTCATCCATTTCCTGCGTACTGAGAGGAAGAGCAGGCGGATTCTGGATTACATATCCCCGTGTACCGTAATCCTCGATCAAAGGTTTTGCTGTAAAGGGATCTGTATTTCTGTACTGAACGGCAAAACTGTCCGCATAGGCTGCTTTACTGTCCCTGACCTGCTCAAAAGACGGAAGAACTATGGGATTATAAGCAGTGTCACAGGTTTTGCTTTTGTAAACAGTTCCTGGTATGTAGGTGATCTCTTCCACCGGGATGCCACTGTTCAGCGCATCTGCAATTTCAATAATAGAATGTTCTCCCATTCCGTAAGAGATCAGATCTGCGCCGGAATCAAGAAGCACACTTCTTCTTACCCGATCCTCCCAGTAATCATAATGGGCCAGACGCCTTAAACTTGCCTCGATCCCACCCAGAATGATCGGCGTATGCTTATAAGTCTGACGGATCAGGTTACTGTAAACCACTGTAGGCATATCCGGTCTTAAACCCATTGTGCCTCCGGGAGAATATGAATCTTTCTGACGATGTTTTTTTGACACTGTGTAATGATTCACCATGGAATCCATATTTCCGGCGGTCACAAGAAAACCCAGGCGAGGTTCCCCGAACACCTGGATACTTTCTTTTTTCCGCCAGTCAGGCTGAGGAATGATTCCAACCCGGTATCCATGGCTTTCCAGAAGCCTGCTGATAATGGCGCTGCCAAAAGAAGAATGGTCTACATAGGCATCGCCTGTCAGATAGACAAAATCCACCTGTTCCCATCCCCGGTCTTTCATTTCCTGTGCTGTTACTGGTAAAAATTCATGCATGTATCTTGCTCCTAATTTGCTACTGACTGGGCACGATAGCCCTCTGCGATAATATCAAGCTGTCTGTGGAACCGTTCAAGCTGCTGAAGATCCTTGGTCTTAAATACTCTCAGGAATTCATCCTGGATCTTTTCCACCTCACGTTTGTTGGAAATCTTATAAAGATTCTCAATACTTAAAAGAATATCCTTTACAAGATTGGACTGCATCCTGGAAGAGTTCTGAGCATCCATGATCTCATTTCGCACAGAAGACATTTCCTGATCCAGCGCGATAATAGCGTCTGCCGCCTTGCTGAGGCGCTCTGCAACATGCATAGGCATTTCTCCTTTATATTTATACTGAAGAGAATGCTCGATGGTTGCCCAGAAATTCATTGCCATGGTACGGATCTGAATTTCTGCCTGGATAGTTTTTGGTCCTTCAATGGTTTCCACCGTATAATAAATAATCAGATGATAGCTGCGGTAACCGCTCTGCTTAATATGTTTCAGATAGTTTTTTTCACTTTTTATCCGCATGTCACTGCGCTTCTGGATCAGGGCCGCCACTGTATCAATGTCCTCTTCAAACTGACAGATGATACGGATCCCCGCGATGTCCTCCACTTCCTCTTCCATCCGTTCCATGGGGATATGCTTGCGCTGCATTTTTTCCAGAATGCTGGTAACACTTTTTACACGCCCTCTGACCTGCTCAATAGGCGAGTAAAGATCATTTTTTTTATGCTCCTCTATCATATGCTCAAACTTCACAGTCAGCTCTCTGACAGCAAGCTGATAAGGGCATAAAATACTTCTCCATAACTGTATTTCCATATAAATCACTCCTTGCAGGAAAATACCGGAGTATCCTTTGATACTCCTGCCTATTATAGCATACTTTTAAAAGATTATGTAATTTAATATGTATAGTTTCTGATTTTTTTCTCAAAAATTTTCAGAAGCCAGTAGGGATTTACACTCATCTCTTTCTGAAATGGAACTTCGATATAAATCCCCAGATGAAGATGTACAGGAAACCTGCCTCTGGTACCCTCCGGTCCATATCCGGTATTTCCCATGTACCCCAGAACATCTCCGGCTGCAACCATCTGGCCTTTCTCGATACCGCTTTCATATCCGGAAAGATGTGCATAATAAAAATATCCGCCATGAGGAGAACGGATACCGATCCGATAGCCTCCCAGAGGAAGCCAGCCTTTTTGTTCCACAATACCACTGGTCATACTGACAACAGGATAATAGCCGGACTTTGTGACTTTTCCAAACAGGTCTGTTCCTTCGTGGGTTCGCTGTCCTCCATATTCCCTTTTTGCCAGCCAGGTATTTTCAAAAGCAATTTCCGAAGAAGCAACCGGAAAATATCGCACATCCTCCCACACTGCCCGGTAAGCGTTCACAAGAAGCTGAAATTTCTCAGGTTTATATTTTCTGTAAAGCTCCCGATTCCCGGAAATTTCCTCAGGGTAAAATCCTCCCTCCGCCATAGAAGCAGCCAGTAACGGAATCCAGTCCCCAGTGTTATCGGAAATCTTATGAAGCTGTTTATAAAGGTTACCAGACAGTTTTTGCTCTCGAAATTCTTCGCTTTTCAGTACATCTCCGGATAAAACCGACACTCGGCTTCGATCCCGTATCACACCTTCCAGATCTGTAAGAAACAGGAGATAAAAAAATGCGATCATTATCAGAAATAGCTTTTTTCTTTTCATAAAGCCTCCACTTTAAATTCACAGTTTAAGGTATGCAGAGGAGAAACAAAAATTGCCGCTGCAGAAGTTCTCCCTCCACAGCGGCGCTTATATACCGTATTATCTTTTACTCCACAGATTCATCATTTTCTCCGAATGCTTCCATGCAAAACACCACCAGGTGTACTCCGGATAAAATTCTTTACACAGAACGGTAATTTTTACTTTTTTTATTTTTTCAGGGATTCCAGAACTTTTACAAGATATTTCCATACGCGCTCTGTGGAAGCAATATCAAGAACTTCCTCAGAGGTATGAATATCTTTCATGTTCGGTCCCAGGGAAACACAGTCCAGTCCTTCAATTTTTTTGTAGAACAGACCGCACTCAAGTCCTGCATGGATTGCCACAACATTTGGTTTTTCCCCGTACATTTCCTCATAAACTTCAACCATACGATCTCTCAGCGGAGAATCTTTCCGGTATTCCCATGCCGGATAAGCTCCCTGAACCGTGTAATCTCCTCCAAGAAATTCTGTCAGATAGCAGATCTTATCAGAAAGAGCTGCTCCTGCTGCCTCCACAGAGCTTCTGACACTGGAGGTTCCCAGAAATTCATTTTCTCCAGTCTTCACGATTCCAATATTGGTAGAAGTTTCCACAAGACCTTCAATACTTCCGCTCATTTTCTGGATGCCAAAAGGAACCTCCATCAGGAAAAACAGAACTTTTTCTCTGCTTGTAGGATGAAGAACTTTTGCAGATGCAGCACCCAGATCTGTAATTTCAATTGTGATGCCCTCGTCTGTTCCTGCATACTCCTCGCGGAATCCCTTCTGGACTTTTTCCGCACATGCCTTTACTGCATTTACGTCCTCAACAAGAAGTTCTGCATCCGCTTCTCTTGTAATGGCATTGTCTTTCTGTCCGCCTGCCAGAGAAATGATCTCATAAGCTGCTTCTTTCTGAAGTGTGTAAAGAAATCTTCCCATCAGAACATTGGCATTGGCACGTTTTTTGTCAATTTCTGCTCCTGAGTGACCTCCCATAAGACCTGTGATCTTTACTGCCACCTTCTGTCCTTCTGTCTCAACTCTCTGTACCGGAATTGTACTGATACCGGAAAGCCCGCCTGCACAGCTGATCCACAGACTTCCCTCAGCCTCGGAATCCAGGTTGATCAGTCTTTTTCCTTTTAAGAGACTGCAGTCAAAGCCTTCCGCTCCAAGAAGACCAATCTCCTCATCAACAGTGATCAGAACCTCCAGAGCAGGATGAGCAAGCTCTGTACTTTCCAGAAGAGCAAGTCCGTAGGCGACAGCAATACCATTGTCACCGCCTAAAGTTGTTCCGTTTGCAGTCACATATCCGTCCTTTACAGAAATGTTTAAAGGATCTTTCGTAAAATCGTGATCCACATCCGGTCTCTTTTCACATACCATGTCCATATGTCCCTGAAGAATCACTACAGGCGCATCCTCATAGCCTTCTGTTGCAGGTTTGTAGATCACAACATTATTCATCTCGTCCTGAACATATTCAAGTCCGTGTTCTTTTGCAAAGCCTACCAGATAATCGCTGATCTGCTTTGTGTTTCCGGAACCATGAGGAATCTTGCAAAGCTCCTCAAAGTAATAAAATACCCGTTTTGGTTCACAGTTTTCCAATGCTCTCATGTTCTGTTCCTCCATTTCATGTGATTATGAAAATTCTTCATATTTATTTAATACAAACCATATATTAAAGAAAAAACGATGGTTGTATATGAAGCGAATTTTTTATACAGCAGGAGCTCTCCTGCTGCTTCTGTTTTTGCTGCGTTTTCCAAAAGAAGCATTAAGCGCCTCAAGAGACGGTATGGAACTGTGGCTGAACACGCTGCTTCCTACGCTTCTGCCTTTTATCATCCTTACCGGAATTCTCATTCATACAGGAATCACCGAAAAGCTCCTGAAACCCCTAACTCCTGTATGGAGCCATATATTCGGCATTTCTTCGTCAGGAGCTTACGCCCTGCTTCTGGGACTTCTGTGCGGTTATCCCATGGGTGCCAAAATCACCTCAGATCTGTATGGCTGCGGCAAAATCAGCCACAGAGAAGCAGAATATCTTCTCACCTTTACCAATCATGCCAGTCCTGTTTTTATTTATACATATCTGATGCATATCTGTCTTAATGACAGATTTCATCCCTGGCTTATATATGGACCATTGCTTTTATCCAGCTTCCTTACTATGATGATCTTTCGTTTTTTTGTTTACAGAAACCATACAAAAAGCCCTGACAGTTTTTCTGATGAAAAAAATAAGGAGCCATCCGCGCCCGGTGTAACCGGAACTCTGCTGGATGCCTCCATTATGAATGGTTTTGAAACAATCACCCGTCTGGGCGGTTATATTCTCCTGTTTTCTATCCTGTCTGCCTTTGTCAGACATTACTGGAACGCAGGGAAAATGGCAGAATATCTGTTTCTGGGTACCCTGGAACTTACAACCGGACTTCATCAGCTTGCAAAATCAGGTTATTCTCCTGTTATCAGATATCTCTGCTCCATGCCCATGGCTGCTTTTGGCGGAGTCTGTATTCTCGCACAGACGAAAAGCCTTCTTCATGAAGATCTTTCTGTGCTGCCATATATTTCTGCAAAATGCCTCAACGCAGCAATTACTGCTATCTGTTCCTTAGTTTTCATCAAGGTCATCTAACAGCTCGTCATCCTCCGGAATCGGTTCACTGTCGTGATAGGTTCCGGTGATCGCAGCTGCCTGTGCAGTCTGAGGAGCAAGTTCCTGACGGTTCTGATTCACAACATCCAGACAGGTCTGAAGGGCTTCGATAAAACTCTTGTATTTACCGCCGGCGTCCTCAAATGTCTGATTCAGAACAGACCCGATGCTTGCCATCATATCGTCGGTATAAGTAATCGCACTGAGACGAATACTGTTTGCATCCTGTGTGGCGGAATCAAGGATTTCCTGAGCCTGCTTATTGGCTGCATTAATTGTATCATTTGCCTGTGCATAGGCCTTCTGCATGATCTCATGCTGAGTGACAAGCTCCTGAGCCTTGGCCTGAGCATCTGCAATGATCGCATCTGCCTTAGCCTGAGCATCCTCCAGAATCGCATCCTTGTTGCTGATGATCTTCTGGTAACGTCTGATCTCATCCGGAGTTTTCAGACGAAGTTCTTTTATCAGCTCATCAATTTCGTCTCTGTTTACAATAATCTTTGTATTAGACAAAGGCTGGTATTTACAACTGTCTATAAATTCCTCAATATCATTAATAATCTGTTCAATTCTGCTGCTCATTGTACATTCTCCTTATTTCTCTTCATTTTGTTCCTGCATCTTGGAATGCAGGGCCTGAATAATCTCAGGCGGTGCGAAATTAGACAAATCACCGCCAAAGCGGGCAACCTCTTTCATGATCGTAGAGCTGACATATGCATATTCCAGACTGGTGGTCAGGAACACGGTATCTACATCCGGTGCCAGAACGCGGTTTGTCTGTGCCATCTGCAACTCATATTCAAAGTCTGTAACTGCACGAAGTCCGCGCACAATAACCTGGGCTTCATTCTCTTTTGCAAAATTAACAGAAAGCCCATTAAATGGCTTTATAATAACATTCGGGATGTCCTTTGTTGCCTTTTCTAATATATTAACACGTTCTTCCACAGAAAACAACGGACTTTTTGCAGAATTATGCAAAACTCCCACTACTACTCTGTCAAAAGAAACGCTGGCCCTGCGGATCACATCCAGATGACCGTAGGTGGCAGGATCAAAGCTTCCCGGATAAACTGCTGTTACCATGTATGTTCTCACTTTCTTCTGTACAGAAAAACATGCTTGTTTGTCTTATATTCTTTTGAGCGGCTGATCTGATAACCGATTTCTTCCGCATAGGAAAAATCTGTATGAAGATCTGCCTCGACTATGATCAGCGTATGTTCATCTGCCAGTGTACTTTCCGCCAGATATTCCAGAACCTGACGTTCCAGGTCTTTTTCGTAAGGCGGATCCATAAAAATGCAGTCAAACGTCTGGCGTCCCTCCAGGGAACGCAGTGCCTGTAATGCATCCATGGCTAACAGTTTACCATTTTCCGCAAGTTTTGTAAATGTCAGATTTTCTCTGATACATGAGCAGGCTTTGGGATTTTTTTCTACAAAAACAGCAGATGCAGCACCTCTGCTTAACGCCTCGATACCAATCGCACCACTTCCGCTAAAAAGATCCAGAAAAGAGCAGTCCGGTATTTCCGGCTGAAGTATATTAAATAAAGTTTCTTTTATACGGTCCGTTGTGGGCCGTGTATCCGAACCCGGCAATGTCTTCAAAGGAAGACGGCGGGCTTTTCCTGCAATTACTCTCATTTAAGATTAAGTCTCCAATCCAGATCCCCGCGAGCAAGTCCGAGGATCAGAAGTTCTGCTGTAGCTATATTGGTAGCTACAGGTATATTATACTGGTCACAGCGCATGGTAATGGCTGCGATATCCGGCTCCTTGGGATCAAGCATTGCCGGATTGTAGAACAGGATCACCATGTCAAGATCCTGGCGCTCGATCATTTCCATAAACTGTTTGTCACCGCCTATGCTCCCTGCAAGAAATTTATGCACATGCAGGTTTGTGGCCTCCTCGATCCTTCTTCCGGTGGTTCCCGTAGCATAAACTTCATGCTTAGCGAGAATATTCTTATAAGCGATACAAAAATCTTCAATAAGTACTTTTTTACTGTTGTGTGCAATGATTCCTAAATTCATTGATCATCTCTCCATTCTCACCAATACATTTTATAGTTTCTTTATTTTGTCCCTTACACATTCTTTATTTCCCTTGATATTATAACAAATGTCCAAAAAAAACGCAATTAAATCTTATAGAATATACAAAATTCACAGAAAATTAATAATTTCAAGATTCTGGAAACAAAGACAGTATATTCTAGTGTATTATTCCGCAAATTTCACATACTACCAGTGTAACATCCAAATAACAAAAACAACCAAGGAGGAAATGAATCATGTCAAACACAAATTCTTCTAACAAAGCAACTGTACCGGAAGCAAAAGGTGCTCTTAACCGTTTTAAATTTGAGGTTGCCAATGAGCTTGGAGTACCGCTTACTGATGGTTACAACGGAAACCTGACATCCAAACAGAACGGATCTGTAGGCGGCGAAATGGTCCGTAAAATGATCGCTGAACAGGAACGCCAGATGTCCGGCAGCGCTCAGAACAGCCAGTTCTAATAAAACGACCAGAAGAAAAGCTCAGGTGACAAAACTGTCTCCTGAGCTTTTTTCTGTTTCTTATAAACCAAGGAAGCCTGTAATGTCGCCGTTAATGACATAATGTGCTCCATTGTCTTCCGGCTTAATGTATACTTTCAGGTCTTTCAGATCTGATTCTTTTTTGCCCATCTCGTCAGTCCAAATCTTTTTAACGCTTTCCACTATATCCTTTGTATATACCTCTTTACCCCAGAACTGTACATATACTTCCGTATTTACTGCTGCTGTTTTTTTCGCCGCAGTTCTTTTTACAGGCGTTTTTTTCACAGCAGGTTTCTTTTCCGTAGTTTTCTTTGCAGCTGTTGTCTTTCTGACAGTTGTTTTTTCTGTAGTTTTTTTAACTGCAGCTGCATCCGTTTTTTCCAGTTCTGCAGCAATATTTGCAGGAGCCTCTTTTTCCATAGCTGTTTTTGCAGTTGTTGTCTTAGGTTCTGCTTTCTTTGTTGTTTTTGTAGCCATAATAGCCTCCTTACAAGGTGAAATAAAATTATTACGGTACTAGAATACTACGTTTTTTGTTTTTTTGCAACAATTTATTTCGCTAAAGTCCTGATATTGCAGATTGTATCTTCTAAAGTCCAAAATTTTCCGGTCCGTCTTTTCTGCAGGAATCAAGCTGTTCTTTAAGAAGGCGATCCTGTTCCAGAGAAAGATCAGGATCGAGAGCAAGTATCTGTGCGGCAGCTTCGCTGGCAGTCTGCAGAATATTCGCATCATTATAGATATCTCCGATACGAAATTCCATCAGACCGCTCTGACGGATACCGAACAGATCTCCAGGACCCCGAAGCTTCAGATCTTCTGCCGCAATATAAAAACCATCGTTTGATTTCCCAAGAATCTCCAGACGCTTGGAAATTGTGCTTTCCTGACTGCCCTGAATAAAAATGCAGTAAGACTGATGTTCTCCGCGCCCTACCCGTCCCCGCAGCTGATGAAGCTGGGCAAGACCAAAGCGCTCGGCATTCTCTATCATCATCACCGTTGCGTTTGGAACATTGACGCCTACCTCCACAACGGTTGTGGAAACAAGTACCTGGATGTTTCCGGCTGCAAATTCCTCCATGATCCTGTTTTTTTCCTTTGGTTTCATTTTTCCATGCAGAAACTCCACGGAAATATCCTCCGGCAAAGCTTCTTTTAATTTTTTTGTATAATCCAGGACATTTTCCGCTTCCATGCCCTCGCTTTCTTCTACCATAGGGCAGATCACATATGCCTGCCTGCCTTCCCTGACCTGACGTTCAATAAAACGATAGGCTTTTGGGCGGTAGGATGTATCTACAACACAGTTTTTTATAGGAAGTCTTCTGGCCGGCAGCTCATCAATCACAGAAATATCCAGATCTCCGTACAGAATGATCGCAAGAGTTCTGGGGATAGGTGTTGCACTCATAACAAGAATATTGGGAGGATTCCCTCTGGTTGCGAGAGCTTCTCTCTGCTTTACCCCAAAACGATGCTGTTCATCTGTGATCACAAGCGCAAGGTTACGGTACTGTACCGCCTCCTGGATCAACGCATGAGTTCCTATGATCACAGACGCCTTTCCCTGCCTGATTTCCTCATAGATCAGTCTTTTTTCCTTTGCCGTATTGGATCCGGTAAGAAGAACAGCCGGAATATCCAGTCCCTGTTCCCGGACAAGTGTCTGAAAAGCTTCAAAATGCTGGCGGGCAAGAACCTCTGTAGGCACCATAAGTGCAGACTGATATCCGTTTTCAAAAGTCAGGATCATGGCAAGGAAGGCAAGGATTGTTTTTCCACTTCCCACATCTCCCTGCACCAGTCTGGACATCAGCGACTGGCCGGAAAGATCCCGTTCGATCTCATGCCAGGTATTCAGCTGAGCCCCGGTAAGCCTGTAAGGAAGATTTTCGATAACCTGCTCTGTTGTCCATGTTTTTTCCATGGGGAACAAATTTACTGCCTCTTCTGTTTTTTCTTTCAGCAACTGAACAGAAAGGATAAAAAACAGAAACTCATCAAACACCAGCCTTTTCCTGGACACCAGAAGCTCATCCATATTTTTTGGGAAATGAATGGTGCGAAGCGCATAATTAATATCTGAAAGCTGATATTTTTGCCTGATTTCTTCCGGGAGATATTCGCTTTTCAAAGACTGCTGCTTCAGAAGCTGATGAAGCAGCTTCACCACTGTCTTATTGGAAAGTCCTGCTGTAAGTCCATAAACCGGCTGAAGGCTGTGCAGTATCTCCTCGTAGGCAGCAGGGGTAAAAATTTCAGGATGTTCCATCTGAAGCTTACCCTGTCGTCTGATCACCCTTCCCCTGAATACAAAAACACTTCCCTTTTTCAGCGTGTTTTTCAGGTAGGATGCATTAAACCAGGTAACAGGAAGTCGTCCGCTGCTGTCGCACACCGTAACGGAAATCACCTGTTTTCCCCTTACCGGATTTACATAAACGCCGGAACATACTGCAGCGGAGACGGCTTTTACCGTCCCCTCCTTAAGATCTGCAATATCTGCCGGCGTTTCATACTCGTCATAATTCCGGGGATAATACCGGAGAAGAGATTCCGTATCAGAAATGCCTATTTTCTGAAACAGCTTCTCCGTTTTTTCTCCCACACCTTTCAGAGTTCTTAAACTTTCTCCCATTTTACTCTACAGAAATAATGTAATAATAAATTGGCTGTCCGCCTCTGTTAAGCTCTACTTCACATTCAGGATAAAGCTCTTCCACGGCAGCGGCAAGTTCCTCTGCCTTTTCCTCAGAAGCATCTTCTCCGTAATAAATACTGATCACTTCCGCATCTTCTGTCATCATGGCAGAGATGGTATCCTGAGCAACCTGTTCCTTATCTTTTCCTACAGCGAGAATTCCTCTGTCTCCGATTCCCATGATGTCTCCCTCATGGATCTCTTTATCATCAAGACGAGTATCCCGAACTGCATAGGTAATCTGACCGGTCTGAACCTTGGAGATTGCCTCTTCCATTTCCTGCGCGTTTTCTTCTGCTGATTTTTCCGGAACAAAGCTGATCATGGCAGTGATTCCCTGAGGAACCGTCTTTGTTGGAACAACGATGATCTTTTTATCCTTAGTCAGGTCACGGGCCTGATTTGCAGCAAGGATAATATTTTTATTATTCGGGAAAATATAAATGGTCTCTGCATTTACTTTCGCAATAGCGTTCAGCATATCCTCCGTACTTGGGTTCATGGTCTGTCCACCCTCAATAAGATAGTCAACGCCCAGCTCACGGAAGATCTCTGTAAGTCCGCTGCCTGCTGAAACTGCAATAAATCCGTTTTCCTTTGGCGGCTGCGCCTCTTCCTGCTCTCTGGCAAGCTTTTCCGCATCCTTGATCAGTCTTTCCTGATGCTCCTCCCGCATATTGTCAATTTTCATTCTGGAAAGAGCGCCGTAGGTCAGAGCCCGTTCAATGGCCTGTCCTGGGTGATTGGTGTGTACATGTACTTTAATGATCTCATCATCTGCAACCAGAACAATGGAATCACCGATAGAAGTAAGAAATTCTTTAAACTTATGTTCCTCTTCCTCTGAAACAGCTTTGTCCAGAAGAATAATAAACTCTGTACAATAGCCAAATTTGATGTCTGCCTCAGCCTGAGGAGAAATTTTTGTTACAGCAGGCGCACTGCTCTTTTCAAAAACAGAATAGTCAATTTCCTTACCAAGGAATCCGTCCATGGCGCCTCTCAGCACTTCCAGAAGTCCCTGTCCGCCGGAATCCACCACTCCGGCTTCTTTCAGAACAGGAAGCATTTCCGGAGTTCTGGCAAGAGTTGCCTCCGCATGAGCAAATACCTCCTCAAAAAACGGCTGAAGTTCTTCTGCTTCAGGAGCAATCTCCGCAGCTTTCAGCGCAGCCTCTTTTGCAACAGTAAGAATAGTTCCTTCCTTTGGTTTCATAACAGCTTTGTATGCAGTTTCCACCGCCCGTTCCATGGCAGCTGCAAGAGCAAGGGCATCCAGACGCTCTGCTTTTTTTACACTTTTTGTAAATCCTCTTAAAAGCTGGGAAAGGATAACTCCGGAGTTTCCTCTTGCGCCGCGAAGGGAACCGGAAGAAATGGCTTTTGCCAGAGTTTCCATATCAAATTCTTCAAGAGAGCTTACTTCAGAAGCTGCGGACATGATCGTCATGGTCATATTGGTTCCTGTATCTCCATCGGGTACAGGGAAAACATTCAGTTCATTGATCCATTCTTTTTTTGCCTCCAGATTTCTGGCTCCTGCCAGAAACATTTTAGCCAGTGTTTTTGCATCTATGGTTTTTATACTCACCACAAGTTCCTCCTCATAAACTTAGTCTATTGCACGTACGCCTTCCACATAGATGTTGATCTTTTCAATTTCCATGCCGGTAAAAGCTTCTACCTTATATTTGACATTGCTGACAAGGTTGTCCGCAATCGTGCTGATATTGATACCGTAAGCCACAATCACGTGGAAATTCAGACGGATTTTGTTTTCTTCTGTAATGATCACACTGATACCATGTTTCAGACTGTCTCTGTGGAGCAGCTTGACAAGACCATCCTTCATGCTGACAGCAGCCATGCCGATAATGCCGAAACATTCCACTGCCACACTGCCTGCATAGGTTGCAATCACATCGGTGTCAATCACTATCTGTCCGAGTCCGGAATCTATACGTCCATTCATATAGGTACCTCCATTTTTTTAATATGTATGTATTATAACCTTTTTTCACGGAAAAAGGAATATTATTTTTATATTTTTCCTTTTTTTGCTTGCAAAAGCCTTTTTCATCTGTTAAAATAAAATCTGTTGAAAAAAAGCGTCAAGGAGGTGCTATCATGGCTAAATGTGCAATCTGTGAAAAAGGTGCTCACTTCGGAAATAATGTAAGTCATTCCCATAGAAGATCCAATAAAATGTGGAAATCCAACGTAAAGTCTGTAAAAGTTAAAACTGCTACAGGCGGAGCTAAAAAGATGTATGTATGTACTTCTTGTCTGAGATCCGGAAAAGTTGAAAGAGCATAAAACTCAAATTTAAAAATTCCCCTCGCAATAGCGTGGGGAATTTTTTATCTGCAGAACATATGATATCCGCAAAGCAGGCAAAGACCTGCTGCGATCACAATAATCACACTTTCAGCGATCAGCATCCCGATCACCATTCCAATCCCTATACAAAAAAGCATCAGTCCCAGAAGTCTTCCCACATCGCACAACCTTTTCTCTCTGGTCTGTACTATCTTATGCGGCAAACACTTCCGGGAACACAAAAACAACTGCAAAATCAGATTTCTTCATTTACAGACTCACTATTTTCTTTACCTGCAGCAAATCTGTCCACAAAATCTGGCACCATATCAAGAATTTTTGTAAGTCCGTCCTGATTTTTGATGTTTACCAGTTTTGTGGTTCCATTCTGGATCACAAGCACAGCGCTTGGCGTCATCTTTCCGGTCATTCCACCGCCGCCATTGCTTTTTTTATCTCCCTCAAAGGCTCCGGCGCCAACACCAAAGGTAACGTCTACCAGAGGAAGAATGATCGTATCACCTACATGTACCGCTTCTCCCACTACAGTTTTTGCAGAAATAAAAGTATCCAGTCCTTTAAAAAGAGAATTCACCGTATCCTTAAAATTATTTTCGTTTGCCATTTTCAGACCTCCTTATGCTTCCATCGGCTGATGATATATTTGATATTTTTATTAAAATAAAGCTCTGTTAGTATTTTCACCGGTACAAAGCCGTAAATCCTGCCTTTTATTTTTATATTTCCCTTCAGAATATTCTGATTATCAAAAACAGGAATAATCTTCACTTTGTTTTTGTGGAACGGCATTGTCATTCCCAGAACAGCAAGAGCGGTTCCGGTTATGGAAGGATCCTCACTTCCAAAGGTCACCTGTCCTTTGATCTTCTTGGGAAATATATGATGCAGCAGTTTTTTGCTCCGGTCAAGAACCAGGTTCACCGCTTCTTTTGTCCTGGGATGGTCAAAAAACTGTTTGTACCAGTCTATCTTAGCATAAATCCTCTGGATTGTTAATGGAATCCTGCGAAGCATAGAAGGAATCTGCACAAGCTTATTCAGGATTGCCTTTAGTTTATCCAGAATTACTGATATTTTATTCGTTGTTTCAGAACGGATCCCCTCTTGTTTTTCTCTAAAATCAGAAGTTTCCGGTTCAGGCTCTTTTTCTTCCTTTATTGGATCAGAACTGCAGGAAAGATTGTTTTTCTCTTCCTCTGGTATGGATATTTTCGTTTCAAAGATGGATGTTTCTGTCTCGGACAGCAAATTTTCAGCCGACCGCTCAGGCAAAATACGGTTCCTGACCGAGCGGGATTTTTCCGCAGCGACCTTTTTTTCTCTGCGTTTCTTCAAAAAGCTCAAAATCGGAAATCCCAGGATCCGAACTTCCTGAATGTTTTCTCCCCCGGACCGTTCCACTCGAAAAGAAAGACCTCCGAACAACCAGCTTATACGAACCGTAGCTTCCGCTTCTTTAAAGGAAGATGTTTCCTTTACTGCCTCAGCACTGTACCTGACAGGGCAAAACAAAAGCAGAACAAGAACAAGCGCTGCCAGTCCCAAAACTGTTCCCAGAAGGATCAATATCAATTTTATCAGCATCCATAAGATATGTAACATGCCTTCACCTGTTTTTTAAATATTCTTCCACCAGGACATCCCCTGTTTCCTCATACACAGTCTGAACGATCATTTGTACTAGCTCCATGGCCTCATCCATGCCTTTTGCAATGCCTACGATCTCAGGACACAGCCGGGCAGCAGTTTTCTGGAACAGAGTCACAGCCGGGAGAATCTCCAGAATGTTATGAGGGTTGTCCGAAAAAGTCACCAGATAAATTCCGGGTACAAGTTTCCCTGCATCCAGTTTCTCATGGACAGCGCTTTCATCACGTACCTGTTCCCCTACGTAATAATGGTCATACCATTTCAGCATTTAAAGGATTCCCCCTTTTTGATAAATCTAAACAGGGCTGCGAAAAACACAACCCTGTTTATTTTTTGCCCCAGAGTCCCTGACTCCTCATTTCCAGATATTCCTGATATGCTTTCTCCACAATCTGTTTTTCATTGGAAAAACGGAGAAGATGATAAATTTCATGAAACTTGTAATACCCGGAGTCCACAAAAAATTCCTCTCTCTGAGGTCTGCTATGATAATTATCAGCCGTCATCAGATACCAGTGAACTTCCTTGGTGACCATATCCTCAGGAACTGTAAAATTGTAATGACTTTTACCTACATATTTTACAATAGAAGCATTTACGTCTGCTTCCTCCTTTACCTCCCGAAGTGCTGTCTGGATATGGGTCTCTCCCTTTTCAACGGTTCCCTTTGGCAATACCCAGCCTTCATATCTGTTTCTGTAAGATTTGTACAAAGCCAGTATTTTTCCACGATAAATTACCACACCGCCACAGCTCGTTGCTTCTATCATCTGCAAGTCCCTCCTGTAATGCGTGTGAATGATATTTCAAACTGGATATAGTATAACTCTTTTTGTGTCTGCTGGCAACTGTTTGTTCCGGTCAGTTGTAGTAATAAGCGTCAAAGAGCTGAGATGCGATCGGCACAGCAGCCTCACTTCCGGTGCCGCCCCCTTCAACGATCACCGCAACGGCAAGATCCGGATCATCCACATTGGAATATCCGATAAACCAGGAATGGCTAGAACCGTTTTCATCATATTCCGCAGAGCCGGTTTTTCCTGCTGCCGTGTACCCCTGTCCGGAAAGAGCAGAGGCTGTTCCATATTCCACAACATCTTTCATCAGCTCTCCCAGCATCACTGCCTCATTTTTTGTCATAAGACGTTTATATGCTTCTGGAGTCGTCTCATCTACCAGATCCCCCGTATTGTTTACTACCCTGTCAATGAGATACGGCTTCATAAGTACTCCGTTATTTGCAATGGCGCAGGTGATCATTGCCATATGAGCAGGAGAAACAAGGGTGTTTCCCTGACCGATAGAAGTCTGCATGGTAAGAGGGATTCCTGACCTTCCATTCAGGCTGAAGATACTTTTTTTATAGGAGGCAAGAGGAAGCTTTTTATTAAAAAGCAGATCCTCACTTGTTTCCAGAAGAGAGCCTCCACCGAGATCCAGCCCCATCTGCGCAAACGCACAGTTACAGGAGCTGGCAAAAGCTGAGTAAAAATCCTCCTGACCATGAACGGTTCCGTTATAGCACTGAATGGTATGGTCTTCTTTTGTAATGCTTCCCTCACAGACATAGGAATATCCGTTAAAGCTTCCGTGTTTTCTGAAATAATCAAGCGCTGTTACCACCTTGAAAGTAGAACCCGGAGGGTACTGTCCCTGGGTAGCTCTGTTTAACAGACTGGAGTTTGTTTCGTCACTGACCAGCCAGTCCCAGTTTTCCTCAATGGAATTCGGATCAAAATCCGGTTTACTGACCATGGCAAGAATCTTCCCGGTAGAAGGTTCCATAGCAATGACAGCACCTCTTCTGTCACCCAACGCATTGTAGGCTGTTGTCTGTAGATTTGCACTTAAAGTGGAAATTACCGTGTCTCCCATATTTTTTCTCTCCAGAAATTCGTTTTTCATCTGGTTCAGAAAAAATTCATGAGAACTCAGAAGCTGAAAATTTGCCTCGGATTCCAGCCCGCTTTTTCCATTGGAATCATATCCGATCACATGGGCAAATACATTTGCATAAGGATATATCCTGTCTTCCGTGCCGTCATCATAGACATCTGTTTTTGCAAGAATTTCTCCCTCGGAAGAAAGAATCTGTCCTCTTACAACCCGGTCCGAAAAGGTATCCTGTCTGGTATTATATGGGCTGTTGATAAAATCCTCGCTTTTTACTACATTAAAATATACGAGATATCCAATCATTGCCATAAAAACAGCCACAAAAAACCAGGATACAAATGTATACTCTCTGTTTCTAGCCCGTCTTCTTTTAGATTTCTCTCGCTCTGCGCGCTTCCTCTCTTGCTCGAATTCTCTGCGCTGCTTCTTTTCTGCGTCTCTCAAATTCCTCGTCCTCGTCTTCTCTTAAAATGTACAGTCCCTGAATAATGGCAAGCATCAGAATCGTACTCATCACCGAACTGCCTCCATAACTTACCAGCGGCAGCGTGACACCTGTCATAGGAATAAACTTGGTGGCTCCGCCTATGGTAAGGATTACCTGAAATGCATATTCTGTCCCCAGACCCAGAGCAATCAGCTTGTAGAAGGGATTTTTGATCCGAAGTGCAATATTTACGATCATCAGGAAAAAACTCATGCATACAAGGATCAGACAGATGGCAAAAATCCCTCCCAACTCCTCACAGATAGCACTGAAGATAAAGTCGTTTTTTACAACCGGAATAGCTTCCGGGGAACCCTGACAGAGTCCCATGCCAAACCAGCTTCCGGTTCCGATTGCAAACAGTGACTGAACAATCTGGTAGCCTTCATTCTGATAAACCGCCATGGGATCACTCCATGCACTGACTCTCTGACGCACATGGCCGAAGAGGAAGTACGCCACTACTGCACCAAGGCTTCCTCCTGCCAGTCCAAGTCCAAGATACTGCGGCTTTTTGGTGGAAACATATATCATCACGAGATAGGCGGCAAAAAAGATTACAGCACTTCCAAGATCCCTGGAAAGAACCAGGATTCCCACATGGAGAGCCGCCACTACCGTTACCAGCACTACTGTCCGGAAATCATTGGCTCTGGAAAGCAGAGATGCCATAAAAAATACAAAAGTAATTTTAATGACCTCAGAAGGCTGGATACCCATAAGAGACAGTTTTGCCCCGTAGCTTGTCCTTGCAAGAAGGAAAACTGCCGCAAGCAGGATAACACCTACCCCTGCATAGAGCCAGGTAAGCCTGCGCAGAAATTTCATTTTCCGGATCATAACCGGGATGATCAGCGCGATCCCACTGGCTGCGGCTGCGATCACAAGCTGTTTTGTGGCTGTGGCAATATCCAGCCTGCAGAGCATGATGAAACCCACGCTCAAAAGCATACACATATTATTCAGAAGAAGCAGGGACGCCTTTTTGTAAAAAATCCTGTACAAAATCTGCACCGCCGCAAAAAATACCATCATTTCAAGGTAAAAAACAATCACCTGAAAATTAAAGGTTTTCAGATAGATCACCAGAAATGCAGTAAAATCCATAAAAAAGATCAGAACAAGCTGCTGACGCAGAAGTTCATTTCTTTCGATCTCATCCTGCTGACGCACTGTGTAAAAACAATGAAAGGTATATATGATCATCAGTGTCAGGATCAGATACTTTGATAATTCAACAATTACATTAATCATATGCCTTATTCGGCTCCTCTTTTAAAATGTCCCTTTGTGAACTCGCGTACAGGAGCTTTTTTCCCGTAAACATACACATCCAGAAACTCCCTGGCGATCGCCTGTGTCTCTTCTGCAGATTCCAGTGTAAAGGAAAGTCTGAGAGATGTGGTGTTAAGCTCCTTTACCTTTTGACTTTCATTCAAAAGTCCATAGGGGATGCTGTTATAAATAATATTATAACAGAACTCTTTTCTGTCTGTAGTTCCGGTTTTCCAGGGATGGCAGACGCAGACGCACGGAAACTCCTTGTCATATCTGTCCTTTAATACCATTTGCGCCTCTTTTCGGTCACACTGAAGAGTATTTTTACGCACACACTGAGCAGACAACATCAGGGGAATATAACCGTAAATAACGAACTCACTGTCCCGGTTTATTCTGTGACGCAGTTCCTTTTCGTTTAATTCCAGAGGAACCGTATTTCTCAAAATCCCCTGGTCTTTCCAGAAGGCGCAGGCTTCGTCATTCCAGGTATACAGAGATGCGTCTGCCACACAGTATTTCTGAAGTCCCTCTTCTCGCAGCATTCCATAAGATTCCAGATTCCGCACCAGAAATCCTTTCATTCCCATAGAAAGCCAGGTCAGGGCTTTTTCCCGAAACTCCTGAGGCATCTTCCCACGGGTGATCACCGGAAGAGAAAGATACAGTTCTTTTTCTTTCTGAAGCCCCTGTTCCATACAGATTTCCATAATATCAAAAGGCAAGTAAAGGCCTGAAATCTCCGGACTGTTAAAGAGAACTTCTGCCTGTTCCGGTTTCTCACAGGATGCGTAGATGGGCGGAATGTTCTCTGCACTTTCTTTCACGGACTTCTGCATCTCATCCGGGCAGATAGATTTTTCCGGAAGCATTCTTTTGTATTTTTCAAGAAACGCCTGTTCTAACTGCGCAAGAGCGGTTCTTCTCAGTTCATTCAAAACCTTCACCGGAACAAAAATATTTCCGTCTGACTGAATATCCAGGCTGTCCCAGACGAACTCCGTATTTCCCAGCTTTTCCATCTGCTGACGGATTCGCGTTTCTTCCATGGGATGCTCTCTGGCATACTGAACCTCCCCCGCAGATACCACTGCCTCTGTATCCTTCAGAGAAACCTGAAGCACAGCAGGACTTTCCGGATACAGCATCAGGGTTCCGCTGATTTTTTCCTTTTTCCGGGTAAGAGATACGGAAATATCTCCTGTTTTTTTATGGTTGGAAAAAGCCACCATGGAAGGGCCGTTCTGCTGTTTATAATATCCGGAACAGGATCCTCCTCGGTTGAATACATCCAGAAGATATTTTCGGTCACAGTCATCCACCTTATAGGAATCTCTGTTTTCTTTTAGTATATCCAGATATTTCCGGTAAATTCCCGTAACTGCCGCCGTATATTCCGGCTGCTTCATTCTTCCCTCTATCTTCAAAGACATCACACCTGCATCCAGAATTTCCGGAAGAATATCAAGAGTACAGATATCCTTAAGACTCAGAGGGCAGGTTTCTTTCCCTTTAAATCTTCCCTGTTGTTCCCGTACCTGATAAGGAAGCCTGCAGGGCTGAGCGCATTTTCCCCGGTTTCCGCTTCTTCCTCCGATCATACTGCTCATAAGACACTGACCGGAAATACTATAACAAAGCGCGCCGTGTATAAACGCCTCGATCTCAATCGAGCTTTCTCTGTGCATGGCTGCAAGCTCCTCAAGAGTCAGTTCACGGGCAGGCACCACACGGGTCACTCCCTGCTGCTCCAGGAACCTCATCCCTTTCGGTCCGGTAACAGCCATCTGTGTGCTTGCATGAATAGGCAGATCCGGAAAATTTCTCCTGATAAACCGCAGGACTCCCATATCCTGTACGATCACCGCATCCAGTCCTTCCAGATAAGATGGAAGAAGAGAATCATAAAGCCGCTCCTTCAGCTCTCTGTTTTTCAGCAACGTATTTACTGTAAGATATAACTTTTTTCCATGGATATGGGCTGTACGAACAGCACGGATCAGTTCCTCCTGGGTAAAATTTTTTGCATAAGCTCTGGCGCCGAAATCAGGTCCGCCAACATACACTGCATCTGCCCCTGCTCCCAGGGCAGCCTCAAAAGCTTCATAAGAACCTGCAGGCGCCAGAAGCTCTGTTTTATTCATATCTGTCATAATCCCTCGCTTATCTTTTCTGCTGAACAGAAACTGTTTTCAGAATACTTAAAAACAGACAAAGGGGACTACCGAAGCAATCCCCCCTCTGACTTTTACTTTAGTAATGACTCAATTTCACCTTCCAGCTCTTTGATCTTCCCTTCCATCAGGATACGCTGGTGTTCTGCTTCCTGCTGGTGTTTTTCTGCTTCCTCCATTTTCATACGGAGAGCGATCAATTCGTGTTTTAATTCATACATTTCCTGATCTTTTTGCTGAAGATCCTGTTCAAAAATTTCCGCCTGTTTTTTGGCCTTAAAATAATCGTCTGTAATATTCAGGCTGAGCAGAGTATGCTTTGTCTCCATAGGCTGCCTGGAATAACCCGGCATTTCGCTGAGCTCCGCAATTTTGTTATTTATGTAAGACGCTACCTTCTGAAAATATTCCTCTGATTCATAGCCTCCTAAAGTGATGATCTTTCCTCCGATCACTACCTGTGCCGTATTCTTGACTGCCATACAAAGCCTCCTGTGTATATAAAATTTCCTGGATTTTCCATTAAAGTTTCTGTCTCATTCCTCTTCAAAATCAAGGTTTGCCAAAGACAGAAAAAATCATTCATATTTTATTATACCCGAAACCTGTCGAAAAGTATAGAATTTTTTATGAAATCTTCTCATAGCCCAGATGACTGTAAGCAAGAGGCGAAGCCATACGCCCTCTGGGTGTACGGTTTAAAAAACCATTTTGAAGAAGATACGGCTCATAAACATCTTCCAGTGTACCGGAATCCTCACCGATAGCAGCAGCCAGTGTTTCCAGACCTACCGGTCCTCCTTTGAAGTTTACGATCAGAGTTTTCAGAATACGCCTGTCGATCTTGTCAAGTCCATACTGATCCACTTCCAGAAGATCCAGAGCAAAAACAGCTACCTCATAGGTGATCTTTCCGTCATATTTTACCTGGGCAAAATCCCGGACACGTTTTAATAGTCTGTTGGCAAGTCTTGGTGTTCCCCTTGATCGTTTGGCAATCTCCGCCGCTCCCTTCTGGTCAATCTCCACTTCCAGAACCTGTGCAGAACGGAGGATGATAGTTTCCAGTTCTTTGTGATTATAAAATTCCAGATGATGCATCACTCCGAAACGGTCACGCAAAGGCGCAGATAAAAGTCCCGCTCTTGTGGTTGCTCCTACAAGCGTGAACTTAGGCAGGTCCAGACGGATAGAACGAGCAGACGCTCCCTTTCCGATCATAATATCAATGGCAAAATCTTCCATGGCAGGATAAAGAACTTCCTCCACCTGCCGGTTCAATCTGTGGATCTCATCCACAAAAAGAATGTCTCCCTCCTGAAGGTTGTTAAGGATCGCGGCCATTTCCCCCGGTTTTTCTATGGCAGGGCCTGAGGTAACCTTCATATGCACTCCCATCTCATTTGCAATGATTCCGGACAGAGTTGTTTTTCCCAGCCCTGGAGGGCCGTAAAAAAGCACATGATCCAGAGCATCCTTTCGCTGTTTGGCTGCCTCTATATAAATTTTCAGTGTTTTTTTTGTTTTTTCCTGACCAATGTATTCTTCCAGTGTCTGAGGTCTTAAATTCCCCTCCAGAGGAAAATCTTCTTCTGTTACATCGGTGGTGATCATTCTTTTTTCCATATATACTCCTACAGATTCTTAAGGGCTGCTTTCAGAATGGCTTCCACATCATCCGGCGCCACATCTGTTACCTTACGGACTGCGCGCAAAGCATCTGTACTGCTGTAGCCCAGTGCAACCAGAGCTTCCACTGCCTCTTTGCTTCCATCCAGAATATTTGTCCCGGAAATAGCAGCCGCCTCCTGCTCATGGGCAAGCTTCTTCTCAAATGCATCCTCCAGCTTCAGCTTGTCCTTCAACTCCAGGATCAGTTTCTGAGCCGTTTTCTTTCCAATACCCGGAGCTCTGGAAATAGTTTTTGTATCATCGGATAAAACAGCAAATCTCAGTTCATCGGCTGTAAGCCCTGCCAGAACCCCCAGTGCTGCCTTTGGTCCGATCCCGTTAACGCCGAGAAGAAGCCGGAACATCTGAAGATCATCCTTGTTCAAAAATCCGAACAGCTGCATGGCATCCTCTCGCACATGAAAATGCGTATGTATTTTAACCGGCTCTTCTTTTCTGACTGCCTGTTCAATGGCAGAACCTGTCATAAAAATTTCATAACCGATCCCGGCTGTCTCCACGATCACGGAAGTTTCTGTAGAGTCCACCACTGTGCCATATATAAATGAAATCATAAACTTCTGCTCCTGTGATTAATTTTTCTGTATCGACTTATGATATCATAGTTACCGCAAAAAAGCAAACATCTATTCGAAAAATTCTACAGATAGATTGCAGCAGCTATTATAACTTCTTTTCTGTTAAAAAATCCCGGCACAGATTTTATCTGTAAACCGGGATTTTACTGTATATACAACAGTTTTATGTTTTTTACAGGATTACGCCTCTGGGACAGACATCTTTACATGCGCCGCAGTTGGTACATTTTTTATAATCAATATGCGCACAGAAATCTGTTACAGTAATAGCGCTGTTCGGACAGGTTTTCTCACATTTTTTGCAGCCGATACATCCCACCTCACAGGCAGAAGTAACTGCCTTGCCTTTGTCATGAGAGCTACAGCCCACAAAAACAGTCTGAGTATACGGAACCAGCTCAATCAGATGATTTGGACATTTGGCAACACATTTGCCGCAGGCTTTGCATTTTTCCTTATCTACCACAGCCACACCGTTGATTATGTGAATAGCATCAAAAGGACAGGCCTTTACACAGCTTCCAAAGCCCATACATCCATAGGAACAGCTTTTTGCCCCGCCGCCTGGGATAAAGGCCATCATCTCGCAGTCCTCAACACCTGTATATACAAAATCACTTTTTGTTTTTTCACAGGTTCCGGTACATTTTACAAAGGCAGTCTGACGAACGGTTTCCACAACCTCCTGCCCCATGATCCCTGCGATCACTTTTCCCACTGCTTCTCCTCCTACCGGACATCCATTAACCGGCGCCTCTCCTTTGGCGATTGCCGCAGCCAGACCATCACAGCCGGGAAATCCGCATCCGCCACAGTTGTTACCGGGAAGAGCCTCACGGACAGCCACCTCTTTTTCGTCTGTTTTCACCGCAAATTTCTTTCCTGCAACTCCAAGAAAAATGCCGATAAAGAGGCCTACTGCCGCAACTACAATAGTTGCTATGATAATTGCTCCGATATTCATATTCACGCCTCCTTAGATCAGTCCTGAAAATCCGAAAAACGCGATCGCCATCAGTCCTGCTGTAATTAGAACAATAGGAAATCCACGGAAAGATTCCGGAATGTCATTGTACTCGATTTTTTCACGGATACCTGCCATTACAATGATAGCCAGGGTAAAGCCCACTGCCGTGGCAAAACCGTTTACAGTACCCTGAAGGATATTATATTCCTTCTGCACATTAATAAGAGCCACACCCAGAACAGCACAGTTTGTGGTGATCAGAGGAAGATACACTCCAAGGGCCTGATAAAGAGAAGGCATTGCCTTTTTCAGGAACATTTCCACAAACTGAACAAGGGCTGCAATAATCAGAATAAAAACAATGGTCTGCAGATACTCCATATGAGTTGGAACCAGAATAAACTTATAGATCACACTTGTAACAAAAGAAGAAAGCGTAATAACAAAGATGACTGCTCCACCCATACCTGCTGCAGTTTCTGTTTTTTTGGAAACACCCAGAAACGGACACAAGCCCAGGAACTGGCTGAGGACTACGTTATTTACAAGTACAGAACCTACAATGATAAGCATTAATTCTTTCATTAATGTTTACCTCCTTTGCACATGGTATTTCCGCAGGAAGCGCAGGCTCCGCCGCACTTATCCGGATTACTCGGATCAATTCCGCGCTTTGCAGCGCCAATCTTGAATTTATTCTGAAGGGCTGCCAGAATAGCCAGAACAAAGAAGGCTCCCGGTGCCAGAATGAAAATAGTAACCGGCTCATATCCCATTTTTCCGGCTGCCGCATCTGCCAGCGGCAGAATCTGCCGTCCGAAAAGCTGTCCTGCACCGATCAGTTCTCTGACTGCACCGATACAGGTAATACTTAAAGTAAATCCAAGCCCCATTCCGATACCGTCAAAAAGTGATGGAATCGGAGGATTTTTGGATGCATATGACTCTGCGCGTCCAAGGATAATACAGTTTACAACGATCAGAGGAATATATAGTCCCAGAGATGCATAAAGTCCGGGAAGGAAACCTTCCAGAAGCATCTGTACAATCGTTACAAATGATGCCACAACCACAATAAACGCAGGCATACGCACACCGTCCGGAATGAATTTACGCAGCATGGAGATCAGAAGATTGGACGCTGCAAGAACAGCCGTTGTTGTCAGCCCCATTCCGATACCGTTCACCGCTGAAGTGGTAACTGCCAGTGTAGGGCACATACCAAGCATCAGCACAAAAGTAGGATTTTCCTTAATAATACCGTTGATCAGACGTTCTGATGGTGTATTTGCTTTCATTGTTCTCCTCCTTCCATGTACTGAAATGCAGTGAGTCCTGCGTTTACTCCATTCGTCACAGCATTGGTGGTTATGGTTGCGCCGCTGATCGCGTCAATTTCATTCTCTGATGCTGCTCCTGTTTTGGTATATTTGAATTTTTCCACCTTTTTATCCCGGAACTGATTTTTAAAATCGTCTGTGTCTGCCTTCATTCCAAGGCCTGCAGTCTCACTGATTGACAGTATGGAGATTCCGTTAAGAGTACCGTCTTTCTGTACGCCCATGGCAAACTGGATATCTCCGCCGTAACCCTCAGAACTTGTTACGGTAAACGCATATCCGATTTCATTTTCAGAAGCGTCAAAAGCAGTCATGACTTCATCAATGGTCTGCGCGCCGTAGCTATTGTCGCTGAGCACACCGGCCAGTTCCTGAGCCTTATCTCCCAGAACAACTTCGCCAAAGCTGTCTGCGTCCGGAAAGACTGATTTATAAGCTTCCTGCTTTGCCTTTAATTTCTGTTCTGCAATAGGATCTGCAGTAATATCCTGGACCACTCCCAGAGCCAGACCTGCAACGAGGGTGATAACAGTAATAGAAATCGTGTCTTTTACAATACTCATGCTTTTTTCCCTCCCTTTCCAAATGCTGCAGGATAAGTTGCTTTTTCAATAAGCGGAACCAGAAGGTTGCAGAAAATAATCGCATAGGAAACACCTTCTGCGGATCCACCGAACAGACGGAATACTGCCGTTACCACACCAAGGCAGCAGCCGTATACAAGCTGTCCCTTAAAGGTGATTGGTGTCGTCACATAATCCGTTGCCATAAACCATGCTCCGAGCATCAGACCGCCGCCGAACAGATAGCTTAACAGATAATTTGCATCAAAGCCCATTCCGGTACACAGCATATAAATAATCACAAATACAGAAAAGCTGCCGATATATGTAAGGGGGATCTTCAGGTCGATCACCTTAAACGCAAGAAGGATTACTGCGCCAATAAGGATCGCAAGAGCCGAAGTTTCTCCGATGGTTCCCTGGATATTTCCGAAAAACAGATTCTGTACCGGTACAGAAGTACCTTCCACGAATCCCTGAGCTTTCAGAGCTGCAAGAGGAGTCGCTCCGGTAACTGTATCCACAACGCCACGGAAATGGTCTGACACTGCAAAATCTGTCATTCTTCCTGCGAAAGAAATCATCAGGAAACATCTTCCTGCAAGAGCCGGGTTCATAAAGTTCTGTCCCAGTCCGCCAAAAAGCTGTTTTACTACAATAATAGAAAATGCGCTTCCCAGAACAGGCATCCACAGAGGGATCTGCGGCGGCATATTCAGGGCAAGAAGAAGTCCTGTGACAACTGCACTGAAATCTTTTATGGTATTTGGTTTATGCATAAAGTGATCATAAAGCCACTCAAAAATAACGCTGGATGCCACTGTTACAGCAACAACAAAGAATGCATGAAAACCAAAATTCCAGATTCCGAACAGTGTTGCAGGAAGAAGTGCGAGCACTACCAGCTGCATGATTCTGCTTGTTGTCATACAATCCCTTACATGAGGATTCGATGACACATGATACTTTTGTTCCATTGGTTTACCTCCCCCTATTTCTTTCTGCGGCTGGCAAGAACCATCTTCCGCATGGATTTGATACTCTGAGTCAGCGGCCTCTTTGCAGGACATACATAACTGCAGCAGCCACATTCACAACATTCCATTCCATTTAATTTTTCAAATCCTGTCATATCCCCTCTTTCTGCCAGTGTGGCAAGACGGGCAGGGAGAACACGTCCCGGACAGACGCGCACACAGCGTCCGCAGTTAATGCAGGCTGTCATCTGTTTCTGAGCCTCTGACACGGCATCTTTTTCCAGACAAAGGAAGGCAGATGTTGTTTTTACGCAGGGAACATGAAGGTCAAACATGGCGAATCCCATCATCGGCCCACCTGAGATTACTTTTGCAGCATCCATTTTCAGCCCACCGGCTGCTTCAATCAGCTCTTCCATATTTGTTCCGGTAAGAACCATAAAGTTTTTCGGACTGGCAACAGCCTCTCCTGTTACCGTTACGATCCTGTTCATAACAGGACGCCCAAGGATAACTGCTTTGTAAACAGCTACAACTGTATCCACATTATCTACCACACAGCCTGCGTCTGCCGGAAGCATGGAGGAATTGATCTCTCTTCCTGTAGTGGCATAGATCAATGTACGCTCACCACCCTGAGGATATTTAGTCATAACCTCTTTGACTTCTATTCTGGAATGTCCCTTTACCAGTTCACGCATCTTTGCAATACAGTCCGGCTTATTGTCTTCAATACAGATATAGCCTTTTGCATGATCAAAAAGCTTCAGCATCACTTCAAGACCTGCAATGACCTTGTCCGGTTCTTCCAACATTCTTCGATAATCACTTGTCAGATAAGGTTCACACTCTGCTCCGTTTACCAGAACATATTCAATTTTATCCGGTTCCTTTGGGGAGAGCTTTACATGGGTAGGAAAACCGGCGCCTCCCATTCCCACAACACCGCCTTCACGGATTCTTGCAATGATCTCTTCTTTTGACAATGCTGAAAGCTCTGCTGTCTGAAATTCTGTTTCTTCATACTGCTGATCGTTTTCTATGATAATAGAATCTGCCATATTTCCCGTAGCAGTCAGCCTTTTTTCAAAGCCTTTTACGATTCCTGAAACAGAAGCATGCAGGGGCACGGATACAAATCCATTGGCTTCTGCAATTTTCTGTCCTGCCAGAACCCGGTCTCCCTTGTTCACACAGGGAACAGAAGGAGCTCCAATATGCTGAGACAGCGGATAAACCATCTCTCCCTTTGGAAGATACTTTTCAATTGGACTGTTTTTGGACAGCTCCTTGCCCTCATAGGGATGAATCCCACCCTTAAAGGTAAGTTTTCCCATATCTATTTCCTCCTTTTACAAGTTATTTTTTATCTTTCTTATGGCGCATACGGTATCCACGGTTCAGATGAGGATAGGCCTTCAGGAAACGTCTGGTATTTCCCTTGGTTCTGTTTACCAGAGTTTTTCTGTAAACCCGAAGTTCTTCCGTAAACTCTTTCTGGAATGCAAGACGTTTTTCGCTTAAAATTCTGAGAGCCTCTGAATCTTCCAATTTTTCTCTGAGAAGTTCAGGAGAAGCGCCTTTGGGAAGTTCCAGTGATTCCAGCTTTACATTCAATCTCAGCATAAGCTCCACACGTTTCTTTTCCAGTTCCTGCTCCCAATAGGGGATTCTCTCTTTCAGATGGAAAGCAGCACACGCAGAACGGAAAAAATCACACAAATATCCTGCTGCAATCACACATACTGCAATTTTACCTGCATATACAGGATAAAGAGCAACGATCTTTTCTACAAGCGGATGCAGAACTCTGAACAGAAGAACTGTCAAAACGCCCCAGCCCAGAGAAACTCCCAGGCAGATCCGTCCCTGAAAATTAAATTTCTGGTCACTGTAATCCCACCAGGAAGTATGAAAAATACTTTCCATCAGAACCGCAGTAATATATTCCAGCACTGTGGCAACCACAACGCCCCCTAAGAACAAAATCAATACATGATCCTCTGCCGGCTTCAGAATCAGATAAACTGATATGGCGCCAAAACCGTAAATGGTACAAAAGGGTCCACTGACGAACCCCCTGTTCACAAACTCTCCATGCTTTGTGGAAACATAAAAGGTTTCCCATACCCAGCCAAAAAAGCTGTAAATGAAAAACCAATTTAAAATATGGTAAACATCTATTCCGTTAATTGTCAGATTCCACATAATCATCCCGTCTTTCTGTCTTAAATATCTGTTTCGTATGAACAGCAATGATGTCCGGTTACTGTTTGCTACATTCACAGTAACGATGTTTATACTATAACTCAATTTATGAAAAAATTCACTATTATTTTTTTATTTTTTTGTGTATAATTAAATACAATCATGAAAGGAATGGAAAAATATGATTGTTAAAAAAATGCCTATTTTACAAGGGTTTCCGGGCTTTGAGACTGTTAAAAAATTGTCGAAATATGTCTCTGTTGACTGTGGAAACACTCCTGTTTTTTATGACATCGAAACCACCGGACTATCACGATATTCCACTTTTTTATATTTAATCGGGGCGGTAATCCAGGAAAATAACCGATGGTTTCTGTATCAGTGGATGGCTGAAAAAGAGGAAGAAGAACCAGAGATTCTTTGTGAATTTTTTAATTTTTTGGCTTCCGCAACTTCAACTATACAGTATAACGGAAGAAAATTTGATCAGCCTTATCTGGAAGAACGTTACAAAAAACACAATCTTCCCTCTCCCTTTAGAAATCTTCCTGCTCTGGATCTGTATCAGGAGCTGAAGCCATGCAAAAATCTTCTGAATCTGGAGCGAATGAAACAGCCGGATCTGGAAAAATTTCTGGGGCGGGGCTCCCGCACTCACTGCGATGGCGGACAGTGCATCCGTCTTTACAAATCTTATATAAAAAATCCCACTGCTGAGTCTGAACAGATCATCCTCGGACATAATCAGGAAGACCTTCTGGGACTTGGCTGTATTTTCCCAATGCTTGGATATCGGGCTTTGATGAAAGGCAGTTATCTGCCCCTGAAGGCGGAAACAGATGAAAGTCAGATAATCCTTTATTTTCAGCTTCCGGCTCCTGTGCCAAAACCAGTATCCAAAAAGGGAAAAGATTTTTATGTTACTGTCAGGGAACAGGAGGGAGCTCTTCTGGTCGTTTCCACAGATCAGAAAATACGCCAGTATTACCAAGATTACAAGTCCTATGATTATATTCCCGGGGAAGATACCGCCATGCCCAGGCAGTTAAGTCAGTATATGGATAAAAGTCTGAGAGTTCCTGCCACACCAGAAACCTGTTATACCTGGTTTCCCTGTACCGAATCTTTTCTGTCCAATCCGGAAAAACAAACACAGTATCTAAAAAGCACTCTTCCGTGTCTTCTTGGCCTTTAAACAAAAAGGATCATTACAGTCTGCAAAATCCGCATCACTGTAATGACCCTTTTATTCATTCAGTTTATGTTTCAGTGTTTACACTGACAAAACTTTTCTTATGCCTCTTCGCCTTCTGCATCCTCTGCAGCCGGAGCTTCCATTGCTTTCATGCTGAGGCTGATTTTCTTTTCTTCGCCGTTGAAATCAACAACTTTTGCCTGGATTTCCTGACCGATAGAAAGTACGTCAGACGGTTTTGCAACATGCTCTCTGGAAATCTGAGAAACATGAAGCAGAGCATCGATTCCAGGTGCAAGCTCTACGAAAGCACCGAAATCTGTCATACGTGCAACTTTTCCTTCTACTACGTTGCCTACTGCAAATTTCTCAGCAGCAGTCAGCCACGGATTTTCTTCCGGGAATTTCAGAGAAAGGGCAATCTTATCTCCGTTGATTTCTTTGATGAGAACCTTAACTTCTTCACCAACAGTAAATACTTTCTTCGGATTCTCTACTCTGCCCCAGGACATTTCGGAAATATGAAGAAGACCGTCAGCTCCGCCAAGATCGATGAATGCACCAAAATCTGTTACATTCTTAACAACACCTGTTACAGTATCGCCTGCATGGATTCTCTCCATAAGCTCTTTCTGCTTCTCAGCTTTTTCTGCAAGAAGAAGCTGTTTGCGATTACCGATAATACGGCGTCTTCTCGGGTTGAACTCTGTGATAACGAATTCAATTTCCTGATCTGCATATTTGGACAGATCTCTCTCGTAAGTATCAGATACAAGGCTTGCAGGAATAAATACTCTTGCTTCCTCAACATTTACACAAAGACCTCCGTCCAGTACCTGAGTTACAGGTGCTTTCAGGACTTCCTGAGACTCGAATGCAGCTTCCAGACGTTTGTTGCCTTTTTCAGCAGCAAGTCTCTTGTATGTCAGGATAACCTGACCTTCGCCGTCGTTCACTTTAAGAACCTTGGCTTCCATTGTGTCACCTACGTGTACAGCGTCTGCAAGTACAAGGGAGCTGTCGTTGGAATACTCGCTCTTGGTGATAATACCGTCTGCTTTATAGCCGATATTCAGGATAATCTCATCTTCTTTTACGTCGATGACAGTACCCTGCACGATCTCTCCATTTCTGATAGTTTTTACGGAATCTTCCAGCATCTGTTCAAAACTTAATTCTGACATGTTCTTGAACCTCCTCAATAATTTTCTTTGGGGTGGACGCCCCTGCTGTAATACCTACATAACTACTGTGATGGAACATTTCAGAATCCAAGTCTACAGGTGTTTGTATATAGTAAGTATTTTCACATTCCTCTTTACATATTTCAAACAGCTTTTGAGTATTGGAACTATGTCTGCCGCCGATGACAAGCATAGTGTCTACCTCTCCGGCTATGGACTGTGCTTCTTTCTGCCGTTCTTCGGTAGCATTACAAATAGTGTTTAAAATATTGTCAATATTTAAAACATTATTATCATACCTCTTTTTGCAGAGAATTTCAACTAATTCTTTAAATTTGTTGTAATTAAATGTCGTCTGTGAAACGATGCAGGGTATTCTGCCCGGATCCGGGACAAAATTTTCTGCATCCTCCCTGTTTCTGAGAACTGTACAGGAGCCCTCGCACCATCCGCAGATCCCTTTTACTTCCGGATGGGATGGATCTCCAAATATGATAATCTGTTTTCCGGCTCTGCTCTCCCGTTCCACGATCCTGTGGATCTTCAGTACGAAAGGACAGGTAACATCTACAAAGGAAATTCCCGCGGCCTCAAGCATATCATAGATCCTGCGGCCCACTCCGTGAGAGCGGATCACAACCGTGCCTTCGTGGAGTTTCGGAATATCCGCTTCTGTGATTACAGTCACACCCTTTTTTTCAAAATCCGAAACCACTTCCTCATTATGAATAATCGGACCCAGAGTATAAATAGGTGAAACTCCATTCTCAATAAGCTCATATACCTTGTCCACTGCTCTTTTTACCCCAAAGCAGAAACCGGCTGTTTTTGCGGTCTTAACCTTCATTTTTTCCAACCTCGTCTGATAATATCACTTTTTCATGAAAAATCTGTAAAATGCATTTTACCACTTCCTCAATGGTCATTTCGGAAGAATCTACAAGAACTGCATCCTCAGCCTGTCTGAGAGGAGAAATCTCCCGATTCATATCGCGGCTGTCACGTTCTTCAATATCTTTTCTGATCTCTTCCAGATCACAGGAAAGACCTTTTTCCTGAAGTTCCAGATAACGACGTTCTGCTCTTGTAAGGGAACTGGCAGTCAGGTAGATCTTCACCTCTGCATTGGGAAGGATTGTAGTACCGATGTCTCTTCCGTCCATAACCACGCTCATGGAAGCTGCAAGCTTTCTCTGAAGATCAAGAAGCTTTTCCCTCACTTTTGGATTTGCAGAGCTTACAGAAGCCATGTTACCCACTTCTTCTCTTCTGAGAAACGGATTCACATTTTCGCCGTTTAAAAGAACGATCTGCTCTCCGTTTTTATATTCTATAGATATTTCCGCTCCCTGGCAGACCTCTCCGATCTCCTCCGGATTTTCTCTGTCTACATTCCGGCGGAGAAGATAAAGAGCCATTGCCCTGTACATGGCGCCTGTGTCTACATACACACAGGAAAGCTCTCTGGCAACTTTTTTTGCAATCGTACTTTTTCCGGCTCCTGCCGGGCCGTCAATGGCAATATTATAGATCATGTAATTGTCCTCCTTTATTCTCCGCATACAGCCATAGCTGCAAGATAGGCGGTTGACCATGCAATCTGAAGATTATAACCTCCTGTCACAGCATCCAGATCAAGCACTTCTCCCACAAAATAAAGATTCTGTATTTTCTTTGATTCCATAGTTGCAGGATTGATCTCTTTTACAGAAACACCGCCCCTGGTAATGACAGCTTCTTTAAATTCCCCGAAACCATTGATGGTAAACGGAAATGTCTTTACAAGAGCGCCGAATTTCAGTCGTTCCTCTCTGGAAATTTCATGAATCGGTTTTTCCGGAGAAATCCCTCCGATTTTCAGCATAACCGGAGTCAGAGAAGAAGGAAACAGAACACTGATGACATTTTTAAACTGTTTATTTTTTCCCAATTCAAATTCTCTCAGAATCCTGGCGTCCAGCTGCTCTGAAGTAAGCGCAGGCTTCAGATCCAGAAAAGCCGAAAGCTCCCCTGATTTTCTGAGAGCCGTACCCAGTCTGGCACTTGCAGAAAGAACCAGAGGACCTGTAATTCCGGAATGGGTAAACATCATCTCCCCAAAATCCCGATAAAGGACTTTTTTCCCGTTTTTTACTGTCAGCTCCACATTTTTCAAAGAAAGACCTGCCATTTCCGGAATATAATCCTCTTTTGTATGAAGAGGAACCAAGGAGGGAGATAAATCCGTCACAGTATGTCCCGCTTCCCGGGCAAAGCGATATCCGTCTCCTGTAGAACCGGTTGTGGGATAAGACAGACCGCCTGTTGCCACGATAACCCCTTCTGCCCTGTGAACACTGCCATCTGTCAAGGAAATACCTGTTACCTTTCCCTCTTCCACGAGGAGCTTCTGCACCTGACTCTTCAAACGGATCTGCACTCCATATTTTTTCATCTGACGTTCCAGAGCCCGGATAATGTCAGATGAGTGATCTGAACAGGGAAAAACACGGTTTCCACGCTCTGTTTTAAGAGCTGTGCCTGCTTCTTCCAGAAAATCCATCATATCCTGACTGGTAAAGGTATAAAAGGCACTGTACAAGAACTTGGCATTTGTTACAACACTGTTCAAAAGCTCTTCCGGATCACAGTTATTGGTCACATTGCAGCGCCCTTTTCCTGTAATATACAGTTTTTTGCCAAGTTTTTCGTTTTTTTCAAAAAGCGTAACTTCACAGCCTTTTTTTGCTGCAAAAACCGATGCCAGCATTCCGGCTGCGCCTCCGCCAACGATTATGACTCTGTTTTTCATTCTTATCCTTTCATGCAGCAAAGGGCTGTACAGTTTTTCCTGCACAGCCCCCTGACTTTTCTTTTATAAAAACTTTATACCGGATAAGCTCCGTTTTTTGTGTCCGCTGCTGTTTCGTCCACCTTTGTCTCCTGTGCCTGACGGTACTTAAAGAACTCAGTAGCAACCTGTGGGAACAGAGCGTAGGAAAGTACGTCCTCATCCTGCTCCTTGTACTGTGCCATTTCGCCTTCCAGTTTGTCAAGCTCATTGTCCAGAAGATCTGCCGGACGGCAGGTGATCGGCTGAGTATCTCCGATACATTTTTTCTGAACATCTTCATTAAACGGTTTTACAGTAGCACCATATTTACCGCTTAAGATATCTTTTGTTTCTTTTGTAACCATCTTATATCTCTCGCCCATAAGAACGTTAAATACAGCCTGTGTACCAACGATCTGTGAAGACGGAGTAACCAGAGGCGGCTCGCCAAGGTCTTTACGAACTCTCGGAACCTCTTCAAGAACATCATAGAACTTGTCTTCCGCATGCTGCTCTTTCAGCTGAGAAGTCAGGTTGGAAAGCATACCGCCCGGTACCTGATACAGAAGAGTTTTGATGTTTACGCCAAGGTTCTTCGGATTCAGAAGGCCGCTGTCCAGAGCCTCGTCACGGATCGGACGGAAGTAGTCAGCAATCTCAGCAAGAAGCTGCTGATCAAATCCTGTATCATAAGGAGTTCCCTTAAAGGTTTCAACCATAACCTCTGTTGCCGGCTGGGAAGTACCCAAAGCAAACGGAGAGATTGCAGTGTCAATGATATCCACACCTGCCTCTACTGCTTTCAGATAAGTCATGGAAGCAACACCTGAGGTGTAATGTGTATGCAGATCAATCGGAATCTTAACAGCGTCTTTCAGAGCGCCTACAAGCTCTGTAGCCTGATATGGAAGAAGAAGTCCTGCCATATCCTTGATGCAGATGGAATCCGCACCCATTTCCTCGATCTCTTTTGCAATGTTGGTCCAGTAATCCAGAGTATAAGCATCGCCAAGAGTATAGGAAAGAGCTACCTGAGCATGAGCTTTTTCCTTATTTGCTGCCTTAACTGCAGTTTTCAGGTTACGCATATCGTTGAGACAGTCAAAAATACGGATGATATCAATGCCGTTTGCTACGGATTTCTGCACAAAATATTCTACAACATCATCTGCGTAAGGACGATATCCAAGGATATTCTGTCCACGGAACAGCATCTGAAGTTTTGTGTTTTTGAAGCCGTCACGGAATTTACGAAGTCTTTCCCACGGATCTTCTTTCAGGAAACGAAGAGACGCATCAAAGGTAGCGCCGCCCCAGCACTCTACTGCATGGTAGCCAACTTTGTCCATTTTATCAACAATAGGAAGCATCTGCTCTGTGCTGAGTCTTGTTGCGATCAGAGACTGATGCGCATCACGCAGAACAGTTTCCACGATTTTAACAGGTTTTTTTTCTAATTCTGCCATTATTTATTCTCCTTTAATCAGTTTTCACAAGGAAATTCAATATATCTGACGATTACAGGCATCCAACTGTCATATCAGATCAGACACCAAAAATAGCCATAAAGGTTCCGGCTGCTACGGCTGTACCGATAACACCGGCAACGTTTGGTCCCATAGCATGCATCAGGAGGAAGTTTGTCGGATCTGCCTCAGCACCAACCTTCTGAGATACACGGGCCGCCATTGGAACTGCGGACACACCTGCGGAACCAATCAGAGGATTGATCTTTCCACCGGAAAGCTTGCACATCAGTTTTCCCAGCATAACGCCACCGAAAGTACCGAACGCAAACGCAACAAGACCAAGAGCTACGATCTTCAGGGTATCAAGATTCAGGAATGCTTCAGCGCTTGTAGAAGCACCTACGGAAGTACCCAGAAGAATAACTACGATGTACATCAGTGCATTGGATGCTGTTTCTGTAAGCTGTTTTACAACGCCGGACTCACGGAACAGGTTACCAAGCATCAGCATACCTACCAGCGGAGCTGTTGTAGGAAGGATCAGGCACACTACGATAGTGATCACAATCGGGAAAAGGATCTTCTCCAGCTTGCTGACCGGACGAAGCTGATCCATTTTGATCTTACGCTCTTTCTCTGTTGTAAAGAGTTTCATGATCGGAGGCTGGATGATCGGAACAAGAGACATATAGGAATATGCCGCCACCGCAATCGGTCCCATCAAAGCAGTCTGTCCAAGTTTTCCTGCAAGGAAGATAGAAGTCGGGCCATCAGCACCACCGATAATAGAGATCGCTGCTGCTGCTTTTCCATTGAATCCCATAAAGATCGCAAGGAAATATGCAACGTAAATACCAAGCTGAGCCGCAGCGCCAAGAAGGAAGCTCTTCGGGTTTGCGATCAGCGGACCAAAGTCTGTCATGGCTCCTACGCCCATAAAAATCAGGGACGGAAGAATACTCCATTCATCAAGCAGGTAGAAATAGTGAAGAAGTCCGCCTACTCCGTTTGACATATCTTCCGGACGCGCCATAATATCCGGGTAAATATTTACCAGAAGCATACCAAAAGCGATGGGAACAAGAAGAAGCGGTTCAAATCCTTTTTTGATAGCAAGGAATAAGAACACACATGCCACCGCGATCATCAGATAGTTGCCCCAGGTAAGATTAAAGAAGGCTGTCTGATGAATCAGGTTGGACAGGGTTTCTGTTACATAAGACATCTGAATACCTCCCGTCTTAGTTCATAGTAGCCAGGGTATCTCCGTTCTCTACGGAAGCACCTTCTGTTGTATCAATGCTTGCAACTGTACCGTCCTGAGGTGCAACTACAGGAATCTCCATTTTCATGGACTCCAGGATCACGATGTTGTCGCCTGCTTTTACTGTCTGTCCTGCAGATGCAACAATCTTAAGCACTTTACCCGGAACAGATGCAGTTACTTTTACAGCGCCTGCACCAGCTGCAGGAGCTGCTGCCTTCGGAGCCGGTGCAGCTTTCGGTGCCACAGGAGCTGCTGCTCTTGCTGCAGGAGCCGGTGCAGCAACACTTCCTGTTTCCTCTACAGTTACTTCATATGCGGTTCCGTTTACAGTAATTGTATAACTTTTCATTTTATAATCCTCCTAATTATCAATTATCTTCTTGGGCGGTTGATTTTGCGGATAGAACGTACAACAAATCCGTCTGTTGTGGTTCCCTCTGCTGCCGCGATCGCTGCCGCGATAACTGCGATCAGTTCTGTATCATCAGCTGCCTGTACTGTTTCCTGAACCGGAACAGCAACAGGTGCCGGAGATTCTTCTTTTTTCTCTTTTTTTGCGGCTGCCGGTGAACCCGGAATAAATTTGAAAAGAGAAATAATAAAGATCAGAAGAACCAGGATTACAAATACGGTTCCAATCCCCATAAGTGTATTTAATCCGGCATTTTTCATAATCGTGGATAACGGATACTGAACATCTACTGAAGCGGAAACCGGTGTCAGCATACCCTCAATTTCCTCAAATACATATACAAAGTCAGCATCCAGCTTCTCAAAATCTACCGGAACGGTTGCAGTGTACTGATGATTGGAAAATTCCACCTCAGCCTTTCCTGCCTCTTTCAGCTCACCAACTTCTTCTTTGGCGCTGTCCCATGCAGTCATTGCGCTCAAGGTAAATTCATCGTCAGTTTTCAGATATGCCTCGATCTCCTCATCACTGAGCGGAATGATCGTCTGAGTCAGTCCCTCTGCAGTCATGGTGATCTGAGTCATGGTTGCCTCGTCGATCTCACTGTCAGCCATTACAACAGAAGCGCCGGAAAACATAAGAGAAGCGGCGCACACTGCTGCTGCGCAGACAGAGGATGCTTTTTTTAACATCTGATTCATATGCTCACCTCACTTAGACTGCACTGTGCTTTTTAGCCGGACGGTCTTCTCTTTTTGTGAACAGCATTTCAAAAGCTCCAATCACATATTTTCTGGTATCAGCCGGAGCGATCACAGTATCTACATAGCCTCTTGCTGCTGCAGATTCCACGCCTGACTGAAGAGTTCTGTACTCTGCTGCCTTTTCATTAAGAGAAGCAGCATCTGCACCCGGGTACATGATCTTGGCTGCCAGAGAAGCATCCATCATACCGATTTCTGCGCTGTCCCATGCATACACAAGGTCTGCGCCGACAGATTTGCTGTTCATGGCAACATATGCTGTTCCATAAGCTTTACCGATCACAACGTTCACCTTCGGAACAGTCGCATCAGCAAAAGCATGAACCATTTCGCCAACGGATGCTGCCATCATTTTTTCGTTGCAGAGAGTTGCCTTAAAGCCAGTCACATTGGTAAGTGTCAGAACCGGGATATCAAAAGCGTCGCAGAATTTTACAAAAGCTGCAGCTTTTCTTGCGCCTCTTGCAGAGATGGTTCCGTCAAATTCTTCTGTTTTTTCGCCTTCTTCATTGTAGATCTCTGTTCTGTTTGCCACAGCACCTACTGTTGCGCCGTTCAGGCGAAGGAATCCTGTAACCACATCTTTTCCGTAGTTTTTCTTTGTCTCAAAGAAAAGTCCCTCATCTGCGATTCTGGAAAGTGCAAGGGAAGTATCTCCCACACAGGCAGCCAGATCGTCGCAGGTACGGTTCAGATCATCTGCACATTCTACAAAAGAATCATTGTCTTCAAAGTTGGAAGGAAGCAGACTTACAAGCTGGCGGATCTGTCCAAGGATCTCTTCCTCTGTGCCTGTACCGTCAATAAGACCTGTCTCCTGGCTCTGGAAATCAGCAGATGCGGTATCACATTTGTCCACATGATTACCTTCCAGTGCATTAGGAGTATTTACAAACATTTTACCTTTTTTTGCTTCCATAAAAGTAAAATCTGTCAGTGCCGGAACAACAGCCATGCCGCCGCCGCAGGTGCCGAAAATTGCTGTGATCTGCGGGATCATCCCGGATGCCAGTGTCTGCTTCAGATAAATAGAACCAAAAGCTTCCAGAGCATCTGTGGCCTCCTGGAGTCTCAGACCTGCACAGTCAACAAGACCGATCACCGGTGCGCCTGTTTTCATTGCAAGGTCATACAGAGCGGAAATTTTCTTTGCATGCATTTCTCCAACGGTTCCGTTCAGAACAGAAGCGTCCTGGCTGTAAACATATACAAGATTTCCGTCGATCACACCTGAGCCGGTGATCACACCGTCTGAAGGTGCTTTTGTTTCAGTCATGTTAAAATCTGTGGATCTTGCTGTAACACTTTTTCCGATTTCAACAAAACTGTTCGCGTCAAGCAAAGAAGTGATTCTTGTGCCTGCTAAACTTGGTGTTGCGTTACTCATTCTCGTTTGCCCTCCATTTTATAAGAATTTTAAGTATAACCAAAATTTCAGCCGATTATAATTGTAACCTTTTTTTCTAAATTTTTCAATAGGGTAATCCGTTTTTGTTAAAATTTTAACCTCTGCTCCCCAAAAAACTCCCGGCCTGTGGTACATAATTCACCACACACCGGGAGTTTTCCCATCCGAAAAAATTCTGATCTTTACAAAACAACATTCAGTGAAAAAAGTCATGAAACACCTGATCCACACACCATCCATAGGAAATTTTTTCTACATTCCGGTCAGCCAGCACCGGATAGGAAGCCAATTTCTCTTCTCCCAGGCTGTAAACAAGACTTCCTATCTGATTTCCTTTTTTCACCGGCGCCTGAAGCTCTTCCGGCAGTTCCAGACGACAGCTGATCTTTTCACCCTTTTTCATAAGTATTTGTCTGTTTTTTTCATTCTCCGTAACAGATAGAATTCCGCTTACAACTGCTGTGTCTCCAAAAGCACTGTCTTTCTCCACTCCGTCTTTTACCGATATTTCAGGAATCCTCAGCTCTTTCCAGAATGTCTCATAATCAAAATTATCCTCCCCGTAATCCAAAAGTTTCAAAGAATCCTTCCACTTATATCCCTTGTTATTAGGCCAGCCGCACCCCAGAAGAGCCACCACAAAGATCTTTTCGTCTTTTTCGCAGGCACATACATAGCAGTATCCCGCATCCCCTGTAAAGCCTGTTTTCCCGGAAAGAACCCCGTCTGTCATCGTAAGCAGGGCATTTGTATTGTGAACAGAAAAACTTCTCTTTCCACTGAGATCCGTAAACGAATATTCCCGGGTCTGTGTGATCTTTAAAAAAGTTTCACTTCTGATGGCATAGCGCATGATCAGAGCCAGGTCTCTGGCCGTTGTATGATGTACTCCGACTTCATCCTCAGCATCCAAGCCATTGGGCGTAATAAAATATGTGTCCGTACACCCGATTTCTTTTGCCTTTTCATTCATCATCCGGGCAAATCTTTCGGTACTTCCCCCAATATGCTCTGCTATGGCTACCGCTGTGTCATTATGGCTCATAAGCATCAGTGAATAAAGAAGATCTTCCAGATAATACTGTTCTCCTTCTCTCATCCCCAGCTGTACATCCGGCTGCGCTGCAGCTTCATCCGACACCATTACATAATCGTCCCCTGCCCCGTTTTCCAAAGCCAGGATGCAGGTCATAACTTTTGTGGTACTGGCATTTGCTCTGGGCTTTTCTCCGTCTTTTTCATATAAAATGCGTCCAGATTCACCATCCATAAGAACAGCCGAAAGAGCGTAAAGACTGCCCGGAGAATCTGTTTTTTCTGTTTCTGTATTTTCACAGACTGTCTCAGCAGCCAAAACCTGAGAACCTAATGTAAGCTCTCCAAAAAGAAAGACAGATGTCAGCAGAAGCAACGCAGCATGTCTCATAATCATCCCCGCCTTTTTATGGTTATAGGATAAGTTTATGCATACATGTCCGCTTTATTCTGCTTTTCATCTGTCCTTGCTCCCTGTTTATCCAACAGAGCTGCGCATACACTGCGACTATCCGTTATATGTAAGGTTCCACCTTTCTGAAAGCCTCTGTTTTTCCCTGGACAAACGGAACAGCTCCTTAATATATGCAGGCGCTTCCCGTACCTCCCGATCAAAATACTGATGCAGTTCTTTTACAGGTTCTTCTGCCCCCGGAACCGGATCTTTTTCCATAAAAAACTCAAGAACGGCTGAAGACTTTTTCTGTCCTACGATTTTGGGGACAGCAACTTCCAGGAATCGCCGTTTCCCAGGAGTGCCGTAAACCATTGCATTGGTAAGGAATTTCATCATTTTCAGAGAAACAAAAATATTCTTTGCTGTAATCTCAGGAAACATACAGTGTATGACTTTTGCATAAGCCATCCTTGGAACAATACAGTCCGACGGATAATAATGATGGGGATTCCTGTTTGTTTCTACCATCAGCTTCCTGTCAAATTCCTTTTCCAGAAGGGTGTGGGAAAGAATCTTTTTTTCCGCTGTTTCATCCACAAAAGGATGGCAGGAACTGTCCAGAAGGTAATGACAGCCAAACCCCAGAAGATACGCCAGAAGTCTTTCATCTCCTGTCCTTCTTACAATGCTCATCCCTCTTAAAAAAAATGAAGCGGCAGGTATTTTGTGCATCTCCACCCCCACACTGCTGACCTTTTCATTTAACAGATCATAAAATAAGATATCCGGTCCATGAAGACCGATCCGAAACAGATTCCCGTTTTTCCGGATTACTTTCCGGATCTCCTCCGGAAGCTGTCTGTAAATCTTTTTTCCAAACAAATCATGTGTATATGTGGTTGGCATTTCACCCTTCCTCCTTATACGTCCAGCCTCAGCTGGATCTCCTCTTCTGCTTCCGCCTTAAAATCTTCCAGCTGCACCGGATCCATAACCGGAAGTTCGTCAAGAGCCTGCACCCCGAAAGAGCGCAGAAACTCTTCTGTTGTGCCGAGAAGAATAGGACGTCCCGGCGCATCCAGCCTTCCAAGTTCTCTCACAAGCTCATATTCCATCAGTTTATTAATGGCATGATCGCACTTTACTCCCCTGATCTTTTCTATTTCAGCCTTTGTCACCGGCTGTTTGTAGGCAATGATCGAAAGTGTTTCCAACATAACATCTGTCAGAACCGGTTTCTGTGGATGCAGCGCGATCTGGATCAGATTCTCATAATACTCTTTTTTGGTACACATCTGATACGACTGTTCCAGCTCTATGATCTGTATCCCTCTGTCCTCCTCCTGATACCGGTCCATCATGTGATGAAGCAGCCTTCGGGTAGTATCCCTGTCCTGCCCTACCGCATCAGCGATCCGCGAAAGCTCCACAGATTCCCCCATGGCAAATAGAATAGCCTCAATGGCCGCCTCTGTTCTTTTTATTTCCATATTTCTCCTTATTTCCTTTATTCGTCCGCAAATTCTGTCAGGTTTTTCCAGGTATCAGGATCCTCTGTTACCTCTACCTGGATGTCGTCAAATAACTCTTCCTGTTTTACATGAACGTATCCCATTTTCATCAGTTCCAGAATAGACAGAAATGTAACGATCACCTGAATTTTAGAAGTCTGACCTTCCAGAAGTCCTCGAAAACTAAAGCGTCTGTTTTCTGCCGCATAGGCTTTCATTTCCAGCATCTTGTCAGAAAGACTGACCTCTTCTTTTTCAATGGTACCGAATTTGCTTCGGATAGGGTCGATTTTTGATTCCTGTTTTTTCAGAATGGATTTGTAGATCTGATTCAGCTTTTCCAGCGTCAGAGATTCCAGAAGCGCCTGCGGGTCCACAGGTTCTCTGTATTTCAGCACTTCATCCGGTATGGTAGGCTTTTTGAAAAATACGCCTGCCGCTCCATCCATTTTGTCCTTCAACTCATAGGACATAAATTTGTACATCTTGTATTCCAGAAGTTTCTGAACAAGTTCCTCTCTCGGGTCCTCCTCTTCCCCCTCTTCATTTATCTGACGGGGAAGCAGCATTTTACACTTAATATCCAGAAGCGTAGCTGCCATTACAAGGAACTCACTCATAGTGCCAAGATCCTCTGTTTCCATTCCATGAATGTACTCCATATACTGATCCGTGATCTCTACAATAGGAATATCATAAATATCAATTTTGTTTTTTTCGATCAGATGCAGAAGAAGATCCAGCGGTCCTTCAAATACATTTATCTTTATGGGTATAGCCATCTCAGCTGTCCTCTCCTGTTTTTCTGTCTGTTTTCTGTTTAGTATTTATATCTGGGTTATATTCACCCGGAACAAGCTCTGCAATGATCAGCTCTCTGGGATTGTGGATACGCACAGGAATGGTATGTTCTCCCAGACCGGCGCTGACGATCATATGCTGATCCTGTCTGTGAAAATCTCCGCAGCAATAGGGAGGAAGCAAAAGATACTGAGGACAGGTAAGTCCATGATGTTCATTAATCCTGAAAATTCCTCCATGATAATGCCCGGAAAATATAAAGTCTGCCCCCCACTCAAAATATGCATCTCCATATTTCGGATTGTGAGCAAGAAGCATGGAAATCCCGTCCCTTGACGGCTTTCCGAGAAATTCTTTCAGAGTATGCCTGTCAGGATATGGAGAAAAAGGCTTCCGATAATATTCTTCCGGAAGCTCCAGTCCATAAAAAGTAAAATCTGTTCCTCTGATATTCATACACACATGCTCGTTGTGAAGAAAACACACACCAGCATTGGTAAGCACATGTTCATAAGCCAGATATTCTGTACAGATATCCGGGGTCAGCATCATTTTATACTCATGATTTCCCAGAGAATAAAAAACAGGAATCCGGTTTGCCAGTCTGCACAAAAATCCGGTAACCGCCGAAAACGTAGACACCTCAGCTCTTACAACCATGTCTCCCACAATAAGCGCGGCATCGGCTCCACTTTTTTCGATTGCATGAAACAACTCCTGATTCTCATTTCCAAACACAAGCCCGTGAAGGTCTGCCAGAACGGCAAATCGTACCGGATGACTGCCTTTCAGTTTTTCTGTTTTTATCTGATAGGTTTTTGTTATGAATGTTTTCATTCTGCTCCTCTGACTGCTTTTATTTTCCGAATCCACAGTTAGGGAAAGTACATACGCTGCAGTTCAGGCAAAGTCCGCCCTCCCCATAGGCTGCAATTTCTTCCCTGCAGACAGGATCATCTGCCACGATTCTTGGCAGTACCAGGTCAAATACTGTTCTTTTTGCATACATTACGCAGCCCGGAAGGCCCAAGATCGGGATTGTCTTTTCCCCTTTTTTGTAGTAGGCAAGAAGAAGCATGGCTCCCGGAAGAACCGGAGCTCCATAAGTTACAACGTCTGCTCCGGTAGCACGGATAGCTCCGGGAGTTCTGTCGTCCGGATCCACGCTCATTCCGCCGCTGCAGATCACCATATCCGCTCCATTTTCAATAAATTCCAGGATATCCGCTGTAATCTGATCCTTTTCATCTCCCGGTGTTGTCTGCCCCGTAACCTGGCAGGAATATTCTGCAAGCTTTTCTCTTAGAACAGGAGTAAATGTATCCTGGATCAGACCTTTTTTCACTTCACTGCCTGTAGTTACGATTCCCACCTTCTTCTTTTGGAAAGGCAGAATATTAAAAATCGGTTCCGGCCCTGCTGTCTCCCTGGCTCTGTCCATTTTTTCCTTTTCGATCACAAGAGGAATGATCCTTGTCCCGGCAATTTTATCGCCCTTTCTCACCGGAAAATCTCCATGCCTGGAAGCAATCATCATTTCTCCGAGACTGTTTACTCCAAGAAGTGCTGTTCTGTTGATCTTAAGAAGTCCGTCACAGTCGGCAATCACCTCTATTTTGCCCTCTTTTACTTCAGTTCCGTGCATATGTCTGCCGGCGCAGATCTCGTACAAAATCTCGGCCCCTTCGTTTTCATGAAGGATTCCCTCCTGTTTTTCCCATACAAAAAGATGCTCTTTCCCTACAGAAAGAAGCGCCGGTATATCTTCTTCTTTTACTACATGACCCTTTTTAAAAAGCACGCCTTTTTTTTCGTCCTTTATAATCTGAGTAATGTCATGGCAAAGCACATGCCCTACTGCATCCTCAGTCCTGATTTCTTTCATTTTATTCACATTCCTCTCATGTTTCTGTTCAGTCTATTTGGAATTTATTATACCCCTCAGTCATCCCTCTTGTCAAAAGAATTGTCGGATGCCGGAACATTCTTTCGCAAAAATGTATCACGGTTCACAACAGTCCGGTCAAAATATATTCCATATCACATCCGGCTTTTTACAGGCAGAACTCTTTTGCAGTCTGCTTCAGCCGATCCAGATATCCTGCTTTTTTCACGTTTTCTGTATAAATTACAGGAATCCTTCCAAGCTCTCTGTTATCCTGATAATAAATAAGTTCTCCTGCTTTTTGTCCTTTTTTTACAGGCGCTTCTGTTTCTTTTGGAAGAACCAGCTTCTTTTTTACTTTATCAAAAGGTGTTCCGTCTGTACTCAGGCAACGGAAAGTTTTCCCAAAAGCCAGACTTGTTTTTTCTTTTACTCCTTTTGTCACTTTCAGTTCCGGAAGTTTTCCCGGATTTTCATCTCTGTATAGACTGCATTTTACAAATCCGTAATCAAAAAGCGCCGAGGCATCTTTCACTCTTGTCCTGGAATCCGGGGCGGCCATAACCACTGCGATCAGTGTGATCCCTTTTCTTTTTGCGACAGCAGAAACACAAAATTTTGCTTTACTTGTACTTCCTGTTTTCAGTCCCACACACCCTTCGTATGTACGGATCAGCCTGTTCGTATTGGATAGTCCGAATTCCTTTGACCCCTGTTTTGTATTATGTGTAATAGTGTCCATCCACACAGAAGAATAGTTCAGAACCTCCGGATATCTGCTAATCAGTTCCCGGCTCATCAATGCAATATCGTAGGCAGTTGTATAATGATCGTCTGAATCCGTCAGTCCGCAGCAGTCCTTAAAATGTGTATTTTTCATACCAAGAGCTTCTGCTTTCTTGTTCATTGTGTTTACAAATTCTGATTCACTGCCTGCAATATGTTCTGCCATAGCCACACTGGCATCATTGCCGGAAGCGATCACAATACATTTGAGCATGGTTTCCACGGTCTGGGTTTCCCCCTCCTCCAGAAAAACCTGCGAACCGCCCATGGATTTGGCATGAGCGCTTGTTGTAACCATATCATCCAGCTTCAGATTTCCTTTTTCTATTTCTTCAAAAATAAGAAGAAGGGTCATAACTTTTGTGACACTGGCAGGACTTCTTCGGACATCCTTATCTTTTTCCAGAAGTACAGTTCCTGTTTCCGGCTCCATCAGAACATATTCCGGCGCTTCCACAGAAAAAGCAGGAGCATTTTCTTCCGCAGACACCGGCACTGTCAGCGAAAAAAGGATACTTACGCAAAGTATCCAGGCACAAAAAAGGTTCCTCCGTTTTTTAGTCATAGAAAATCTCCCGTTTGGGTGTTTTATTCTATTCTAAAAGGAGGAACCTGAAAATATGACTGCTTTTTCAAAAATTACAGCAGAGGTGCAAATACACGGAGAACACTCTGAAATCCCCGCACAAAAATATTTCTGTTTTTACAGAATTCAAGGGTAATAGGGTCACAGTAATTCATCGTTTCCTGAAAATCCTCAAGGATATCTTGGATCACATCATTTTTGTAAATCCATACGCCGTCTTCAAAATGAAGGTAAAGGCTTCTGTAATCCAGATTAATGGTTCCCACCACTGCAATTTCATCATCGCAGACAAAAGACTTGGCATGAAGAAATCCAGGCTGATATTCATAAATTTTTACACCGGCTTCTATCAGCTGCCCGTAATAGGACTGGGTAAGAAGGAATACCATTTTTTTATCCGGCACTCCCGGAGTCATGATCCGCACATCCACTCCGCTTTTTGCAGCCAGGCAGAGCGCTGTCATCATTTCATTGTCAATGATCAGATAAGGAGTACAGATATATACATAACGCTTTGCCCGGTTGATAATATTCAGATAAACATTTTCTCCCAGAGTCTCTCCGTCAAGAGGAGTGTCTGTAAAGGGCTGCACAAATCCGTTTCCCTCAAACTCTTCCGGGTGATAAGCGTGAGGCGAATGAGCTGCATAATCAATGGGATCCTGAATGCCGTTTACCACATTCCACATATGAAGAAACATCATGGTCATACTCCATACCGCATCCCCCTTCAGCATCACTGCCGTATCCTTCCAGTGACCGAAGCGTTCCTTCTGGTTAATATATTCATCTGCCAGATTGATTCCTCCGGTAAATCCTGTTTTTCCGTCAATAACACAGATTTTCCTGTGATCTCTGTTATTCTGGATAATATTCAACACCGGGCGGAAAGGGTTAAACACCTTGCACTGGATTCCTTTTTCTCTCAAAAACCGGTCATATTTGTACGGCAGTGTGGTAAGACAGCCAAATCCGTCATAGATCAGACGTACATCCACTCCCTGAGCGGCTTTCTGTTCCAGAATATCCAGAATAGTTCTCCACATAACGCCGTCGTTGATAATAAAGTATTCTATATAAATATAATGTTCTGCCTGTTCCAGTTCTTTTACCAGTACAGGAAACATGTCATCGCCCACCTGAAAATATTCCGCCGTTGTATGTTCATATACAGGATATACGGAATGACGGCAGATATATTCTGACTGAACAGCTGCCGAGGGATCTTCCTCCTGCATTCTCCTGCAGACTTCCGGATCTGACTGAAGATAGGGAATGCTGTCCTCCTGAACCCTGGCATAACGTTTCTGCATTTCCTCCGCAATTCTGGAATGACCGAACAGCAGATATAAAAGCAGTCCAAAAACAGGAAACGCCATGATCAGCATAGTCCATCCCAGTTTATAAGAAGGATTGATCCTTTTATTCAGGATCCACAAAACCATCACAATACTCAGCACTGTAATGGCAAGAGAAATATACTGGGAATAGCCTGCCAGCTCCCACACAAAAAGGAACACCCATACAAGCTGGATCAGCAGGGCCACTGCCACATAAAAAATCCTGTTAAATAAAAGCTTCGCAATTTTTTTCAGGGGCATGATAATCAGGTTCATAGCTTCACTTCACTTTTTCTGTAATGTTGTTAATAAAGTAATAATTATGATTTTTAAAAATCCCTGACTAAACAGCCAGGGATTTTTGCGCACAATTAATTATATTTACGTTTTCTTGCGGCTTCAGATTTTTTCTTACGACGAACACTTGGTTTCTCGTAATGCTCTCTTTTGCGGATTTCCTGCTGGATACCTGCTTTTGCACAGCTTCTCTTGAATCTGCGAAGAGCGCTATCTAAAGTCTCGTTTTCTTTTACGATAACGTTTGACATAGACTCACACCTAACCTCCCTCCAGTTGTAGATTGTGCTAAAATACAACTGTCTGGGTATTTTTCTTGCACGAGTTATATTATATATCATAGCCTCAAGGTTCGTCAACAGATTTTGGATATTTTTGCAAAATATTTTTGCAGAAAATCACCTCTGAAGTTTAAGCCAGCTGCTGTTCCAGGATTCCTGCCACTGCATCAATGGCTTCCTGAGCCTTTTCCGGATTCTTTCCGCCGGCCTGAGCCATATTCGGACGACCGCCGCCGCCACCGCCTGCGATAGCTGCAACATTCTTGATCAGATTACCGGCATGAGCGCCTGCCTTCTGAGCTGCGTCTGTAGCCATAGCAAGGAAGTTCACCTTAGCGCCGTTTACTGCAGCCAGAACAACAACGCCCTCGCCTAATTTTTCTTTCAGCTGATCGCCCAGATCACGGAGTCCGTTCATGTCAACGCCTTCTACTTTTGCAGCCAGAAGCTTCACGCCTTTTACTTCTGCAACCTGATCCATAACATCCCCAAGTGATCCCTGAGCAAGCTTGCTCTTCAGAGATTCATTCTCACTGTGAAGAGCTTTTATCTCGGCCTGCATATGAGTGATTTTTTCTGTCACTTCAGCCGGCTGGGTCTTTAATGCTTTTGCAGCTTCCTTCAGCATGCTTTCCTGTTTCTTATAATAGTCCACTACCGCATTTCCGGTAAGAGCCTCAATACGGCGCACGCCTGCGGCAACACCTGCCTCAGAAACAATCTTAAAGAGCATGATAGAAGATGTATTTTTTACATGAGTACCACCGCAGAGTTCTTTTGAGAAATCTCCCATGGAAACTACACGGACCTTCTGATCATACTTTTCGCCGAACAGAGCCATTGCTCCCGATTTCTTTGCTTCCTCAATATCCATAACAGCAGTTTCTACCGGAAGAGCCGCCTGGATCTCCTGATTGACAAGAGCCTCTGTTTTTTCGATTTCTTCCTCTGTCATTGCCTGGAAATGAGCAAAGTCGAAACGGAGTCTGTCCGGAGTAACAAGAGAACCTTTCTGTTCTACATGAGAGCCCAGAACTGTTTTTAACGCTTTCTGCAGAAGATGTGTTGCGCTGTGGTTCTTTTCTGTATCGCGGCGCTTACTTTCTGCAACTTTCAGAGAAACGGTCTCTCCCTCTGAGATCATACCGGATTCCATATGGCCAACATGACCAAATTTGCCTCCACGGAGCTTGATGGTATCCTCTACCACAAATTTTCCGTTTTCGGTTTCGATCACACCGGTATCTCCTTCCTGACCGCCCATGGTAGCGTAAAACGGAGTCTCTTTTACAAAAACAGTTCCCTTCTGTCCTTCTACCAGGGAAGAGGCAAGTTCGCTCTCTCCTGCCAGAACAGTTACCTGTGACTCAAAGTTCAGATGTTCGTAGCCTACAAATTCAGTTGTCACAGAAGGATCGATCTCATCATAAACGGTAGCATCCGCACCCATGTAGTTAGTTACTTCACGGGCAGTACGAGCCTTGATTCTCTGCTCTTCCATTGCTGCCTGGAAGCCGTCTTCGTCGATTCCGTATCCCTTTTCTTCCAAAATCTCTTTTGTAAGATCAAGAGGGAATCCGTAGGTATCATAGAGCTTGAATGCATTTTCGCCGGAAAGTTCTTTCACTCCTGCTGCCTTCATCTCCTCTTCCATATCAGTAAGAATACGAAGTCCCTGGTCAATGGTCTTATTAAACTGGTTTTCTTCGTTTGTCAGCACTTTGAAGATAAATTCTTTTTTATCCTCAAGCTCCGGATAACCATCTTTGGAACCGGAGATCACCTCTGCACTTAATTTTGCAAGGAAAGTTCCCTCAATACCCAGAAGACGTCCATGACGTGCCGCACGACGGATCAGACGGCGAAGCACATAGCCCCTGCCTTCATTGGTCGGCATAATACCGTCAGAGATCATAAAGGTAGCGGAACGGATATGGTCTGTAATCAGACGGATGGAAACGTCAGTCTGATAGTCTTTTCCGTATTCCCTGTCTGCAACCTGACATACCAGGTTACGGAGAGAACAGATGGTGTCCACATCAAAAATAGAATCCACATCCTGAACAACAACAGCCAGACGCTCAAGTCCCATTCCTGTATCAATATTTTTGTTCTGAAGTGTTTCGTAATTACCGTTTCCGTCATTTTCAAACTGGGTAAATACATTGTTCCACACTTCCATATAACGATCGCACTCACAGCCTACTGTACAGTCCGGTTTGCCGCATCCATATTTTTCACCGCGGTCATAATAAATCTCTGAACACGGACCGCAAGGACCTGCGCCGTGCTCCCAGAAATTGTCCTCCTTGCCAAAACGGAAAATACGTTCAGCCGGGATGCCAACCTCTTTATTCCAGATCTCAAAAGCCTCGTCATCCTCCAGATATACGGACGGATACAGACGTTCCGGATCAAGTCCCACAACTTCTGTCAGGAACTCCCAGGACCATGCAATGGCTTCATGTTTAAAATAATCGCCAAAAGAAAAGTTTCCAAGCATCTCAAAGAAAGTACCGTGACGTGCTGTTTTGCCCACATTCTCAATATCACCGGTACGGATACATTTCTGACAGGTTGCCACTCTTGTTCTGGGCGGGATCTCTGCTCCGGTAAAATATGGCTTCAGCGGAGCCATACCTGCATTGATCAGAAGAAGGCTCTTATCTCCCTGGGGAACAAGAGAAAAGCTTTTCATAACCAGATGTCCTTTGCTTTCCATAAAATCCAGAAACATCTGACGAAGTTCATTTACTCCGTGTTTTTTCATTGTCGTTTCCTCCTCTATTTCACACACACCTTGTGGAATTTCTTTTTGCCTCGTTTCAGCACAAGACCTTCCTCTCCAAAAGCATCTTTGGAAACAGTATGTTTGATATCTGTAATTTTTTCACCGTCAACAGATACGCCTCCCTGTTCAATGGCACGGCGTCCTTCTGAACGACTTGGAACCAGTCCGGTTTTTACCAGCATAGTGATCAGATCAATACTTCCATCCTGGAAATCCTCATCAGTAAGCTCGGTAGACGGCATATTGTCTGTGTTAGCTCCGCCTGCAAAAAGAGCTCTGGCACCTTCCTGGGCTTTCTTTGCTTCTTCCTCACCATGAACCAGATTGGTAAGCTCATAGGCAAGAATTTCTTTTGCCTGGTTCAGCTGGCTTCCCTCCCAGGCTGCCATTTCCTCAATCTGCTCAATAGGAAGGAAAGTAAGAAGACGCATACATTTGATCACATCTGCATCATCCACATTTCTCCAGTACTGATAGAAGTCAAACGGAGATGTTTTGTTCGGATCCAGCCACACGGCACCTGACTGGGTTTTGCCCATCTTTTTGCCCTCAGAATTCAGAAGAAGAGTGATCGTCATGGCATGGGCATCCTTGCCGAGTTTTCTTCTGATCAGCTCTGTTCCGCCCAGCATATTGCTCCACTGGTCATCTCCACCAAACTGCATATTACATCCGTATTTCTGGAACAGCATATAGAAGTCATAGCTCTGCATGATCATATAGTTAAATTCAAGGAAACTTAAACCTCTTTCCATACGCTGCTTATAGCACTCTGCTGTAAGCATACGGTTTACGGAAAAATGCGCTCCCACCTCACGGAGAAGCTCCACATAGTTCAGATCCATCAGCCAGTCTGCATTGTTGACCATAAGGGCCTTTCCATCAGAAAAGTCAATAAAACGCTCCATCTGTTTTTTGAAGCAGTCAATATTGTGCTGAATGGTTTCCTCTGTCATCATCTGACGCATATCCGTTCTTCCGGAAGGATCACCGATCATTCCTGTTCCGCCTCCAAGAAGAGCGATAGGACGGTTTCCTGCCATCTGAAGACGTTTCATCAGACAAAGCGCCATAAAATGTCCTACATGAAGACTGTCCGCAGTAGGGTCAAAGCCAATATAAAAAGTAGCTTTTCCGTTATTTACCATTTCTTTGATCTCATCTTCGTTTGTTACCTGGGCAATCAGGCCTCTTGCCTGCAGTTCTTCCCAAACTGTCATATTTCTTTTCCTCCTGTTATAAAAAAGCCCGGTTCCTGTCCTTTTAGGACGAGAACCGGGTCCCGTGTTACCACCTAAATTCACAGGAAACTGCATTTTCCTGCCTCATTGAGCACGATAACGTGTGCCGATCCGCTGCAGCCTACTTGCCTGTTATACAACAGTCCGGTTCGGTGCAGAGCTCCGAGATGTATTCACAAAAGTTCCGCACGCGCCTCTCACCCTCCGGCAGCTCTCTGTGTGCTTTCCTGAAGTTACTTGTTCTCTTCCAAGCCGTTTCATATACTCTTAAAAGTATACAAAGCCCCTTTTTATTTGTCAAGAGGGATTGAGGTCAGTTTATCAACTTAAAGCAATAAAGGTTATTGTTTACTCCTTTTACATTAACCAGCCAAAACAAAAACCGCCAAAGGATGTCCTTTCATCCCTTCAGTCCCTCATCTTCATAAAGCTCTGTGCCGTCTGCCGCAGATGTGGCAAGCTGATCGCATCGCTCATTCTGGGGGTGATCCGCATGCCCCTTTACCCAGTGAAAAACAACCTGATGTGGTTCCTTTGCCTTCAGAAGACGCTTCCACAGATCCACATTTTTTACATCCTCATTTTTGCCCCGCTTCCAGTTCTTTTTCAGCCAGGAATCGATCCAGTGCTGATTAAATGCATCCACCAGATATTTGGAGTCTGAATAAAGATCTACCTGGCAGGGCTTTGTCAGAGCTTCCAGCGCCGCAATAGCCGCCATCAGCTCCATTCTGTTATTTGTTGTTTTTTTATATCCTCTGGACAGCTCTCTTTCGTGAAGCTGCCCTTTTGTGTCCACATAATGGAGGATTGCTCCATAACCGCCCGGTCCGTCCGGATTTCCTCTTGCTGCTCCGTCTGTATAGATTTTTACCTGCATATCTACCTCCTGCTCTTATATAGTTCTCTTGATACCCGCGCGTCTCTGCCGGGCATTCTCCAATATCATTTGGGGATTGTAAACAAAAATTTCATCTGCGTATTCTTTTCCGTATTTTTTGCAGATATAATCATAGGCATCCCCGATTCTGGAAACTCTTCTTTTTATTCCATGACAGTCTGATCCCACAAAATGAACCTTTCCTTCTTTCAGAAGCTTTTTGCAGAACTTCCTGACCGCATACCCGTTTTTTCCGACAATACTGTCTGCATTCAGCTGTATCAATGCTCCCATCGCAATCATATCTTCTATAAGTTTTATATCTTTTCTCATACATTCATATCGCTCTGCATGAGCAATTACAGGTCTGTACCCGTCAGACAGCAAAAGTCCCAGATATCTCCTTACCTGAGAAGCTGCAACAAATTCATGCAGTTCTGTCAGGACATATTTTGAACCTGCCATTGCAACCGCACATCTTGAATCCAGCTGGGATATCATATCTTCACTGGCATACAATTCGCAGCCCAGATAAAGTCTTATATCTTTGTTGATCTCCCACACTGTTTTTCTTAACAGCTGAAATTGTTTTTTTACTTCCAAGGCAGAAGGTTCAAACATTCCTTTACGAAAATGAGGCGTTACAATAATCCTGCGGACTCCCTGTTTATACTCTGCCTCCACCATTTTTACAGCTTCTTCCAGACTTGCCGCTCCATCGTCTACACAGGGAACAATATGGCAGTGCATATCAAATAATCCTGTACTTTTCATAAACCGTCATCCCCTTTATCTTCGTTATCTGACGCAGGATTTCCATACTCCTGTCTGTTCAAAATCTGCCGCTGCCTCCTCGGCTCCTTTTACAATTGCCGGATCATACTCCAACATGGAAAGAAGCTTTATGGCATTTCTGCTGGTAGCTCTGCCCTTTTTCAGAAGATAGTGGAACAGTACCTCGTGTTCCTGCACCTCTTCCTCAAAATGATAGTTCCGGTACTGTCTGTCCAGAATATATGACAGTTCAATGTCATGAGTAGCTGCAAAAGGCAGGATCCAGTCCCTGTTCAAAGCGCTGAGGATTCTGGAGGACGCAGCAATGCGCTCAATGGTGTTGGTTCCTCTTAAAACCTCGTCAATAATACAGAGAAGCGGCTCCTGTTTTCTGCCTTCATCAAGAATCCGTTTCAGTGACCGTATCTCCACAATAAAATAACTTTCCCCTCCGGAAAGATCATCCCGAAGAGCCATGGAAGTCATTACCTTCAACAACGGAGCTTCATAATGAGAACAGGTACAGGTAAGAACTGTCTGCGCAAGAATACTGTTAATGGCAACGTTTTTCAGAAAGGTGGATTTACCGGACGCATTGGAACCTGTCACAAGAACACTTCCGTCTGTTTCAATGGTATTAGCCACCGGTTCCTGTATGAGAGGATGATAAAGATCCTCTGCCAGAAGCCGGATATGCTTTCCTTTTTCCTCTCTGAAACAGGGGCTGCACCAGAAAGGAAGAAGCTTTCTAAAGGAAGCAATGGATATGGCCGCATCCAGCTCTCCCATATTATCAAGAAGGAGCAAGATCTCCTGTGTTTTTCCCTGTACCGTTTTCAGAGTTCCGTTATAAATAAGAATGTCCACATGAAAGAGCATTCTGATATAATCCAGCAAGAGCTGGGCCGGGTTTCCGGAAGTATCATTTCTTCCAGTGAGAAAAAACACCCGTTTTTTTAATCCGGAAAGGGCCTTTTTCCCTTTACGGATATACTCCATCTGTTCACTGATCTCCGGCCAGTCTGCTGTTTCCATTCTCTGAGCCGATTCCAGCATACAGAGAAAGCTGGAAAAGCAGTCCAGAAAAGGTCCAATACTCTGTCTGTCTTTTCCTGCATAATAATAAATCACGTTCACAGTACTTAAAAACATAAACAGCAAAAAGCCAGGTGCCGGATAAAAGGGCAGAATTCCCACAAGAGTCGCAACAAGCAAAACAAGCATTGCCCAGTGAGGACCTGTTCTTACCTGAGGCGCATCCTCCAGCGCCAGTATAGTATCTGACAACGAGCCATGCCTGGTTTTTCCCACATTTGACAGAAGAACCTGCATCTGCTCCCGTTTTTCCTTATTTTCAGCAAAAAAGCGGATCAGCTTTTCCCTCCGGTCAATATCCTCCTGACGAAAAAGCGGTCTTCTCAGCATATCATAAAGGACATCCTCTCCCGGAGAAGAAACCGTCTGATTGATCAGCATATAAATCCTGTCCATATCAAGATCATTCCAGGTAATGTCGTCAATCCAGAAACCCTCACCCTTTTTCCGGAGAAAATAATGAGAAATATTTCCCAGATCTCCGGCAGAGTATTCTCTTTCCGGTACTTTCCCATAAATCCTCTGGATCTTTCTCAAAATCCTTTTTTTCTGTTTTCTGTTTTCGTACAGGATCCAGACTGCCATCAGCAGAATTACTGCCGCAGTGAACAGGATCACCGTCACATATGGATGCATAAACTCCCCTTTCTTCAGAAATGTATCATTTATATTTTCATAATATTTTAAACTGAGTATACTGAAAATATTTTTTCATGTCAATAAACACTGTCACAATGGACATCCCATTCACATAAGATGAAGTGTAAAACAAATTTCGGAGGATTTTATAATGAGTGATTTAGCTGCTACAAACTGCGGGTGCGGAGAAGAGAGATGTGGCTGTGGTTGTGAAAACAGTTGTGGCTGCGGAAACAGCTGCGGATGTGGAAATTCTTCCATGAACAATATGTGGGGCGGTAGCTCCTGCAGTTGTATTCTCTGGATCATTATTCTCATGTGCCTCTGCGGCAATAACGGCTGGGGCGGAAACAGCTGCGGATGTGGCGGAAACAACGGTGACTGCTGCTGGATCATCGTTATCCTGCTCCTGCTTTGCGGCGGATGCGGCGGCAATAACGGCTGCTGCTGATCCATATGATTTTTTAAGGCAGAGGTTATTTCCTCTGCCTTTTCTGACGTTCTGCTTTTTGTTTTTCCCTGGCTTCTTTTTCCTTCTTCTGTTTCAGACACTCCAAATCTATTTCATAAAAAGCATTTCCGTCCAGAATCAGTTGCTGCTTTTTTTCATTCAATTTCTGTCACTTCCTGATTTGCTTTCTATATATTATATGTAACAGATATTTTCCAGGTACCCACTCACTGCCCGAAAAATTATCAGCATATTTTTTCAGCAGGATCATATATTAATAAAAAAGGAGTCTTGACTATGGATCAGGAACCCGTTTCTCAGACCGCTCTCGACCAGATGGTAAGCAGCGACCAGACACAACTCATTAAGGCAGCTGTTCCTTATCTCCCGCCTTCTGTGCGGCAGATTGTTTCTCTTTATACCAAATTGGAAGAACTGTCCAACACCATAGCTCTGTTCTCTCCAGGGCGTGCAGAGATGCAGATCTGTGAAAATACTGCTGCCGATCCTGTGGAAATGCTTCAGGATATCCGCAGATTCAGTTACGGAAAAAGTCGGGAAAAAGTAGATCAGCTGACCAATATGCTGATTCTCATACAAATGCTTCAGGTTTTAAAAGAATAATTGAAAAAAGGAGCTCCTATGGACAAAAACTGGCAAAATGACCCCAGACTTGCAGATATGGATAAAAGTAAACTGGAAATGCTTCAGAATCTTGCAGAACAGGGAACAGGCAAGAATGCCTCTGATATGCTCCCTTTTCTGATGAATGCAGCCTCCCGGGGAAAAAGTAGCGGACTTCATTTTTCTTCCGATGAGATCTCCGCTGTTCTGGAAGTTCTCAAAATGGGAAAATCACCTCAGGAAACTGCAAAAATTGACCGGATCGTAAGTCTTATGCAGATGATCCGGTAGGAAGTCAGTCGTTTTTGCTGACTCCCTCCATAATACATTCTCTTAAAAAGGCAAGTGCATGTGCGGTTGACTGCTCCCGTATCTTTGTGCGGTTGCCTGTAAAATGATATTCACGGACAACAGTCTTTCCATTATAACTACAGCCCATAAATACAGTACCTACCGGCTTCTCTTTTGTACCGCCACCCGGTCCTGCAATTCCTGTGATTGAAAGACAGATATCAGTTTTTGTAACAAAACAGCCGCCCTTTGCCATTTCTTTGGCGCACTTTTCTGAAACAGCCCCGTGAGTCTTTAAAGTAGATTTTTTCACACCAAGACTTTTGCGTTTTGCACGGTTGCTGTAGGTTACCATTCCCTGAAGAAATACATCCGATGCGCCGGGAACATTTACGATCCTGGATGCAATGGCGCCGCCTGTACAGGACTCTGCAAGAGAAAGAGTAAGCTTCTGGTCTTTCAGCATATCCACTACCGCTTCTTCCAGAGTCTTGTTTTCTTCTGTTGCAAAAATATTTTTGCCAAACCGGCTTTTCAGCTCCCGCACAACCGGCTTGATCAGTTTTTTACACTCTTTTTCGCTCTCTGCCTTGGCTGTGATCCTCAAATGAACTTCTCCGGTCTTTGCATATGGAGCAATAGTGGGATTAGACTGCTGTTCAATCAGATCCTGAATTTCTTCTGCCACCTGGCTTTCTCCGATGGAGCAGATTTTTACCATCTGTGAATAAATGATCTCCGGCTGTTTTTTACGAAGATACGGAAAAACTTCTTCCTCAAACATAGGTTTCAGTTCATTTGGAGGTCCCGGAAGAAGAATTGCTGTTTTTCCGTTCTTTTCAATGATAAGACCGGGAGCAGTTCCATTATGGTTGTCCAGAACAAGCGCTCCCTGAGGAACCATTGCCTGTTTATAATTGTTGGAAGTGATCCTGCGCTGCGCGTCATTTTTTTCGTACTGTTTCAGGTACGCATCCAGAAGCTCTCTGCTGTGAGCATCTTCCACAAGAGGAAGTCCCATAACTTCTGCTGTGATCTCTTTTGTCAGGTCATCCTCTGTAGGCCCCAGACCTCCGGTAAGAATCACAACGTCAGAACGGTCCAGCGCCGTTTTTATGGTATCTTTCATTCTTTCCGCATTATCTCCCACAACGGTCTGATAATACAGAGAAAGTCCAAGCTGAGCGCACTTTTCTGCCAGATACGCACTGTTTGTATTTACAATATTGCCAAGTAAAATTTCAGTTCCTACTGCTACCAGTTCTGTAATCATCTTTTACAGCCTCCTTTTTGTATCCCCGTTATCCTGAAACAGCCGGTTTTATTCCTGCATGGACAGGACAGAACGGTTCTGCCATATGTAAGTGATCAGTGAAATAACTGTAAGCGCCAGAGACAGCCAGATAAAGATCTGCTCCAGTACCGCAAAAATCCCTCCAAAATGAAGGATCAGAAGAATGATCATGATCATCTGAGAAACGGTTTTGAATTTTCCCCAGTAATTTGCAGCAATCACTACTCCGTTTTCTGCTGCGATCAGACGGAATCCGCTGATAATAAATTCTCTTGCAATAATAATAAGAACGATCCATGCAGGAAGTCTTCCAAGCTCGATCATACAGATCATCGCAGAACACACAAGAAGTTTATCTGCCAGCGGATCCATAAATTTTCCAAAATTGGTTACAAGGTGATGTTTCCTTGCCAGATAGCCGTCAAACCAGTCTGTAATGCTGGCTCCGGCAAAAATAACAAGGGAAATATATCGGTTTGCCTCTCCACCCAGATCAGTCAGTAAAAACAGAACCAAAAAAGGCACAAGTATCATTCTTCCAACAGTCAGTTTATTCGGTGTATTCATCTGCCAACTCTCCTATCAAATCATATTCCAGCGCTCCGGTCACGCGGACCTTTGCGAAATCTCCGGTCATAAGAAGCTCTCCTGTCTGGACGAAAATATAGCCGTCCACTTTCGGGGCATCTCCGTAGGTTCTTGCAATATAAGCGCTCTCCCCGGAAACTTTGCCTTCTATCATAACCAGAAGTTCCTGACCGATCCGGTCGTTCCCCTTTTCCAGAGAGATCTCCTGCTGAAGCTCCATGATCTCATCCCGTCTCTCTTCTTTAATTTCCTCGGGAATCTGCCCTTCCATCGTTTCTGCCGGAGTTCCCTCCTCCGGAGAATAGGTAAAGGCTCCCAGACGGTCAAATTCCATCTCGTCCACAAATTCCATCAGTTCCTGATGATCTTCTTCTGTTTCTCCCGGAAAACCTGTGATCAGCGTTGTTCTTAAAACAATGTCCGGAATCTCTTTTCTGAGCTTTTCTATGGTTGCAGTCAGCTGGGCTCTGGTTGTGCGGCGGCCCATTCTTTTCAGGATGCGATCACTGGCATGCTGAATAGGAAGGTCAAGGTAATGACAGATTTTCTTTTCTTCTTTCATAACCCGGATCAGATCATCATAGATTTCTTCCGGATAACAGTAAAGGACACGGATCCAGCGGATCCCCTTAATCTTACAAAGTTCCTTCATAAGAAGATGGAGTGTCTTTTTTCCGTAAAGATCTGTACCGTACATGGTAGTTTCCTGTGCAACCAGAATCAGTTCTTTTACTCCCTGCTCTGCCATATGCTTTGCCTGAGCGATCAGACGTTCCTGAGGGACACTGCGGAATCTTCCTCTCAGAGAAGGAATAATGCAGTAGGTACAGTGTTTGTCGCAGCCTTCTGCAATTTTCAGATAACCGTAATGACCGCCTGTTGTCAAAACTCTTCTCCCGGAATCTTCCGGCAGTTCATTGATATCCCGGAACTCCTGGAAATGGTTCCCCTGGCAGGCTTCGTCTATTGCTTTTAGAATATCCATATAGGAAGTAGTTCCCAGAACTGCATCCACTTCCGGGACCTCCTCAATAATTTCCGCTTTATAACGCTGCGCCATACATCCTGTCACGATCAGCACCTTACAGGTTCCTGCTTTTTTGTACTCTGCCATTTCCAGAATGTTTTCAACACTCTCTTCTTTTGCATCATGGATAAAACAGCAGGTATTAATGACAATTACCTCTGCCTCCTCCTCGGAATCCACGATCTCATGGCCATTACCTGTAAGTAGGCCCAGCATTTCCTCGGAATCTGCCAGGTTCTTATCGCAGCCAAGTGAAATAAATAATACTTTCATATGTTCTCCTGATATATATAAGGAGCGCTGCAGAATCATCTTTCCGCCGGAATCCTCAGAAGATGCCGCCGGGAGTTCGATTTACACCGCCCCTTTTATTTTTATTCTTCTGTTTCTGTTGTCTGTACAGTGCTTTCTGCTTCAGTCTCTGCAGTTTCCACTGTCGGCTCTGAAGTTTCTTCCTCTTCTGTATTGTCAGCCACGATCTTTACCTGTCCCTGATAAAATTCATCAATGGCTACGGACAGAGGTTTCTTTCCTGCAGCTCCTCTTACCATAGGCTCAGCGCCGGCGATCAGCTGACGGGCACGCTTACTGGTAGCCAGCACCAGAGAGTAGCGGCTGTTCAGCATCATGGTGTTGTCGTCTTCCTCTGCATTGTTGTTGATCGCCTGAATCAGTTCTGAATATGACGGATGTATCATATTATAAGTCTCCTTTCATTAATCCCCGGGATTCCTCCTGGATTCTGTTAATAAACTCTGTATTCCGCTGTGTTTTGCAGCGTTCACTTGAAATGATCCGGTGAAGTTCGTTTACACACTCCTCCAGGTCATCATTTACCAGAAGATAATCATAATCTTCCATTCCTTCCGCTTCCTCAGCAGCACGGCTGAGACGGGATTCGATCACTTCCTGTGTTTCCGTCCCCCGCCCTTCCAGGCGTCTTCTCAACTCTTCTACAGAAGGAGGTGTTACAAAAATAAGAACCGCTTCCGGTATCTTTTCTTTTATTTTCATTGCGCCCTGGATTTCAATTTCCAGGATTACATTTTTGCCCTCTTCAAGCTTTTCCTCCACATAAGAACGGGGAGTTCCGTAATAATTGTCTACATACCGGGCATATTCCAGAAGCTGATCCTGAGCGATCATTTCTTCCACTTCTTCTTTTGTACGGAAAAAATAATCCTTCCCGTCCACTTCTCCCGGTCTTGGTTTTCTGGTTGTTACAGAAACCGACAACGCATAGTCATCAAAGCTCTCCAGAAGCTTTTTCATAACTGTTCCTTTTCCGGCTCCGGAAAATCCGGATACCACTGCCAAAACACCTTTACTCATGTTCCTCTCCTCGCTCCTCATAATCGTAGGCTTCCGCAAAACGTCTTGCGATCGTTTCCGGCTGCAGCGCTGACAGCACCACATAATCGTCTGAAGTGACGATCACTGCCTTTGTCTTACGTCCCTGTGTGGCGTCCACCAGCGATCTGGTTCCTTTCATGCTCTGAACCATACGCTTGACAGGAGCCGCATCCGGACTTACCACAGCAACTATTTTCTGAGAATTTACTACATTTCCAAAACCTACATTGATCAGTTTTGCCACAGATTTCCGCCTCCGTTACTCTATATTCTGAATCTGCTCACGGATCTTTTCGATCTCAGTCTTCAGATCAATGGCAATATCAGAAATTTCAATATCATTGGACTTTGACAGAATCGTGTTGGCTTCTCTGTTCATCTCCTGTGCCATAAAATCCAGCTTACGGCCAATTCCTTCTTTTTCTGTAAGGATTTTTTTCATGCCCTGGATATGGCTATGGAGACGTACCGTTTCCTCGTCGTTGCAGATTTTGTCTGAATAGATCACAACCTCTGCGGCAATACGGTTATCGTCAATCTGAGAATCCTCCAGAAGTTCATGAACCTTTGCCTCCAGCTTTTCTCTGTACACCCGAACCACTTCAGGAGAACGGGCTTCCACTGCGCTTACCTTTTCGTCCAGCGCCTCCAGCTTGATCAGAAGGTCATTTTTTAAGTTTCTGCCCTCAGTTTCTCTTGTATCAACAAACCGCCTGCAGGCTTCATGAAGAGGTCCCTCAAGACAGGTCCACAGTTTTTCCTCATTGACCGGCTGCTCTTCCATAGTCAGAACCTCAGGATATCTGGAAAGCGCAGATACGCCAATGTCATTTTTCAGCTGAAATTCCTCTTCCATTTCTTTAAAATATCCCAGATACTCAGCTGCAAGATCACGATTGTATTTAAGAGCCACACTTCCGGCAGTATAGTCCTCATAAGTAATGAAAACATCCACCTTGCCCCGCTGCATGTAAGTTTTCATCAGATTACGGATCTGTCCCTCAAAAAGATTCAGCTTTCTGGGCATTTTAATGTTCAAATCCAGATATCTGTGGTTTACCGACTTCAGCTCTACTGTGATCTTCCACTCTTTTGTCACGGCCTCGGCGCGGCCAAAGCCTGTCATGCTTTTTATCATAATGTCGTCTCACTTTGCAGGTTACTTCTTTTTTCATAATGTACGCAGACATAATAAATATATGTTTACATACAGATTTATTATAGAGCATCTAAACAGGGTAGTCAAACTGTTTTTTCGGTATCCAGACAAAAAATTCCCAATTACTCCCTTCACGGAATAATATCGCATAAACAGTAACAAGATATCTTCAGCAGTTAAAAACGCTGTAAATTACCGTTCATATTCTTTTGCGGAATTCTCCCGGACATGCTATACTGTAGCCAGAAAGAAAAAAGGAGTATTCACTATGGCTTTTGACGGAATCACCATTGCAGCAATGGTTCAGGAATTACATAAATATCTTGACGGCGGACGTTTTAACAAAATTGCCCAGCCGGAATCAGACGCGCTTCTGATCACAGCAAAAGGCGGCGAAGGACAGTGCAGACTGCTTCTTTCTGCCAACGCTTCCCTTCCTCTGATTTATTTTATTGACAAAAACAAGCCCAGTCCCCTGACTGCGCCCAATTTCTGTATGCTTCTGCGCAAACACATCGGCAGTGCCAAAATCGCATCTATAAAACAGCCGGGAATGGAACGTGTGGTGGAATTTGAACTGGAGCATTTAAACGAAATGGGAGATCCATGTAAAAAGATTCTCATTATGGAGCTTATGGGCAAACACAGTAATATTATTTTCTGCGATGAAAACAGAATGATCCTTGACAGCATCAAGCACGTTTCCTCCCACATGAGTTCTGTCAGAGAAGTCCTTCCGGGACGGCAGTATTTCCTTCCTCAGACTCAGGAAAAAGCTGACCCGCTTACTGTTACCGAACAGGACTTTATAGCCAACATATGCAAAAAACCATGCAGCATTTCCAAAGCGATCTATTCTTCTCTTACAGGCCTAAGCCCTCTGATCGCCGAGGAAATCTGTTATCGCGCATCTATTGACGGCAATGATCCCGCCCTCTCTCTGAATGAAACTTCCTGCATCCATCTGTATCACACTTTCAAAAGACTGATGGAACAAGTACAGGACGGAGATTTTGCTCCAAATATTATTTATCGTGGAAATGAGCCTGTAGAATATGCGGTGCTTCCTCTGACTCAGTTCGGGCCTGAATACCATAGTGTGGAATTTGAAACCGTATCTTCCATGCTGTCCACCTACTATTCTTCCAGAGATACTCTGAACCGTATCCGCCAGAAATCTTCTGACCTTCGCCGGATCGTTCAGACTGCTCTTGAAAGAAACCGCAAGAAATTTGCCCTTCAGACAAAACAGATGAAGGATACTGCCAAAAAAGAAAAGTACCGGATCTACGGCGAACTGATCAACACCTACGGATATGGTCTGGAAGAGGGCTGCAAATCCTTTACCGCACTGAATTATTACACCAATGAGGAGATTACCATCCCTCTTGATCCCACCCTTACCCCGGGGGAAAACGCAAAAAAATATTTTGACCGCTACACCAAGCTGAAACGTACGGAAGAGGCTCTTACCGGTCAGATTGCAGAAACAGAATCCGAGATAGAGCATCTGGAATCCATCTCCAATGCCCTGGATATAGCCCGGGCAGAAAGCGATCTCAGCCAGATCAAAGATGAACTTACAGAGTATGGTTTTATCAAAAAACACTATTCCTCAAAAAAAGGCAAAAAAATGCAGGAAAAATCAAAACCTTTCCATTATGTTTCCAGTGACGGCTTTGATATCTTTGTGGGAAAAAACAACTTCCAGAACGATGAGCTGACCTTTAAACAGGCCTCCGGAAATGACTGGTGGTTCCATGCAAAAAAAATGGCGGGCTCCCATGTGATCGTAAAAACTCCCGACGGCCAGCTGCCTGACCGCACTTTTGAAGAAGCCGGACGTCTGGCGGCCTATTACTCCAAAGGTCGCACTGCCCCCAAGGTAGAGATTGATTATATCCAGAAAAAGCATGTAAAAAAACCGGCTGGAGCCAAACCAGGTTTTGTGGTTTATTACACCAATTATTCCCTTATGGCTGAGCCGGATATTTCGGAGATCAAAGAAGCTTCACAGCAATAACCAGAGCCGGCTCACAGCCGGTTCCGGCAAAAATCTCCACATTTTATAAATATTTTCAGAACGACTGGCGTGTTTCCAGATCCAAAAGGACTGCCTTAAAGCATGGCTTCAGCAACCTGTGAATCTCATCCCGCATTTCTGTCATTTTTGACATCTGATCTGCCGGAAGCTGAATGCGTGCAGCCCCATGGAAAAGCCGGATACGAAAATCTGTAAATCCAAGTCGGAACAGTTCATCTTCCGCTTTTTCGATTTTTTGAAGTTCCGGTTTTGTCAGCACAGTTCCCGCGGGTATTCTTGTTGCCAGGCAGGCATAGGAAGGCTTATTCCAGGTAAAAAGTCCCTCCTCTCTGGAAAGTCTCCTGATTTCATCTTTTGTAAGCCCGCACTCCCTAAGAGGCGAACGAACCTGAAGTTCACGGATCGCCTGCATTCCCGGTCGGTCTGAAGAATCGTCTGATGCATTTGTTCCATCCAGAAGAACTGTGTAACCGTCTTTTAGAGCATTTTCTTTTAAAAGTCCAAATATATTTTTTTTACAGTAATAACATCTGTTTTCCGGATTTTCCGCCACCTGACGGTTACTCAGAATATCATGCCTGATCACAATAAGTTTCACGCCAAGCTGCCTGGTAAGTTTTCTGGCATCATTCAGCTCAAACTCTGGCTGAAAAGCTGTTTTAATAAAATAAGGCTGTATCTGCGCTTTGTATTTTACTGCCATGGCAAGCAAAAAAGCAGAATCCACTCCGCCGGAAAATCCAAGAGCAGCCCTTGGATTCTGCTGAAAAAATTCTTTTAAATCCATACTTTTTCCTCGTCTTTCAGATAAAATCTCATGTCTGCTTTTTAGAAAAGATATTATTTCTCCGGTGTCAGATCAAACAGACTGAGCTGTTCATTAGTCTGTATTTTTTTCTGCTTTCCAACAGTTTTCCGCTGCATATATGTTTCAGGGATCTCATCCAGAAACAAAGAAGGTTCCCGGGTACAGGTAAGGATCAGTTCTTCTCCGGCACGGGTCATTCCAACATAAAACAGCCTCCGTTCCTCCTGGATATCCGTGGGATTTTCTTCCCTTTCCAGAGGAATTTCCCCCTTTTCCATTCCAAACATAAACACAACCGGAAATTCAAGCCCCTTAGATGCGTGTAAAGTCATCAGAGATACTGCATCTCCGGAAACACTTTTTCCGCCGCAGCGCTTCAGATCACCCTCTTCTCCAAGCAAAAGGGCATCCAGAAACTCTCTGGTATCCGAATAAAAAACAGCCATATCTGCCAGACTTTGAAATTTTCCGTTGTTCTCCTGGTCCAGATCCTTTATCCAGTCATGCATAAGTTTTTTCGGCTTTTCTTTCTTCCAGCGATCCTGATATTTTTCTTTCAGCTCTTCATAAATACTTCCGCTGATTTCATTTTCTTCCAGATCCCACAGTTTTTTCAATGCATCTTTTTTATAATAAGGATTGTCCGGTTCTGCCAGTGAACAGAAAAAGCTGATACTGCCCTGTACCAGAGGATCATCAAGAAACTCTTCCCTTCCGCTGACAACATAGGGAATGCCCTCCTGTTGGAAACATTTTTCCAGAATACGTGCCTGATGATGAGTCCTGTATAAAACCGCAATATCCCGGAAGCTTCTTTTTCCGGTCACACCCTCTTTGGAAAAATGCTCGTGAGCTTCCAGCATATCCATACCGCCAACCAGGCGGCTGACTTCTTTTGCAACAAAAATGGCTTCTGACCTTTTGGATGGAGCCTCTGCAATCTGTACAGGCAGCCCTGCCTCTTTCCATGGTTTCAGGCACCGCTCCATACCCGGATTATTTCGGATCACAGCCAGAGCTCCATTGAGAATATTTCCGGTACTCCGATAATTATTTTCCAGAGAAATCATACAGGTTTCCGGAAATTCTTCTTTCATTCTCAAAAAACATCCTGAGTCAGATCCGCGGAATCCATAGATAGACTGATCCGGATCTCCGATCACAAAAAGCTCTTTTCCTTTTTTATTCCACTCCTGAATCAGCTCATACTGCACAGTGTTAATGTCCTGAAATTCATCTACCATAAGATAGGAAAAGCATCGCTCACAGGGCTGCTTTTTTCGGTTTCCAGGCCTGTGTATTTCCCGAAATTCCTTTAAAGTTTCCAGTAAAAGATCATCAAAATCACAGCAGTTTTCTTCTCTTAATTTTTTGTGATATGCTTCCATGATCTCTTCCCGAAGTTGCGAATCCTCATTAAAAAATGCTCCTGTTTTCTGCACGGAAACTTTGTTCAAAAACTGGGACGGTGTCATAGAAAGTCCATACTCTTTGCATATCTCCCGGGCTGTTTCTGAAAGAGCAGATGGATCTGCCAGAAAAAATTCCTTCCCCTGCTTTTTCAGAAAATCCAGACAAAGAGAATGAAACGTTCCGATATGCATCCGATTTACGCTCCGTCTGGAGCCAAGCTGTTTTTCCAGTCGTTCCTTCAGCTCTTTTGCCGCCTGATTGGTAAAGGTCACTGCTGTAATCTCTGCCGGACTTACCTTCCTCTCTTCCAGTAAATACAGGATCCTGGAAATCAGAGTTTTTGTTTTTCCCGTTCCCGGGCCTGCTGCAACAGCAATTCTGCGGGAAATAATCTCCACTGCCTGTTTCTGTTTTTCATTTAACTGCTGCCCTTTTTCCTTCTGTTTCTCAGCAGAAATATCTTGTCTGTCTTCCACAGACAATTCGGAAATCTCTTCCTGTTCTTTCTGCGGAAACTTCCCGGAAATACCGGAAACGGCTTGAACACCTGCTTCTGCCGTTCCTTCCCACTCATTAAAAAACGACATCTGTCCGGTTGGATTCTCGATCTCTTCCGGTTCAAAAAGACTGATAGTTCCATATTCTCCGTCAAATCCGGGCTTTCTTTTCACCTGTCCGGCTCTTAATCTTCGGATACCTTCAGATACAAGATATCCCTCTTCTTTCCTGATTTCTTCTATCGGAATTTTTCTCAGAATATCAAACTCTGGTCCAAATTTTTTCAACATATTTTCATATTGTTCCTGCACCTTTTTACTACCGGAGGATTTACCTGTGGACGCTGCGATCACTTCCGGTAAAGGCACCAGATTTTCATAAGGCTTTTTATTTTTTCTCGCTTCTCCATCGTCCCGGTCAGAAAGCTGCATCACTCTGTGATCTACGCCAATGGTGATCTTTTTTCCACAGACAGGACAGATTCCGCCATAGGCTTCTGCCTCCTTTGGAGTAAGACAAAGATGACATTTCCTGTGCCCGTCAAAATGATACTTTCCTTCTTCAGGAAAAAACTCAATCGTTCCTTCCAGACCTTTGCCCTCCTGGATTGCTTTATAAAGTCCCTGATAACTCATTTCAATATCAAGAAGATTTGCCTCTCTTCCAAGCTTTGCCGGAGAATGAGCGTCTGAATTAGAGATAAGCTGAAGTCGATCCAGAGCCGAAAGCCGCCAGTTCATTGGAGGATCAGAGGACAATCCGGTTTCCACCGCATGTATATAAGGTGTAAGATCCTCAAAACATTCTTCCATAGTATCAAACCCGGAAAACGCACCAAAAAGCGAAAAATGAGGCGTCCAGATATGAGCCGGGATCAGAATTCCCTCCGGGCATATTTCCAGCATAATTTCCAGAAGATCATGGCTGTCAAGTCCCAGTATCGGTCTACCATCCGAATGGATATTACCTATGGTTTCCAGCTTTTTCGAAAGCTTTTCTGCATCCTCAAGTCCCGGCAGAAGAATCACATTATGTACTTTTCGGACCTTTCCATTCTTTTTATAAATAGAGCTGATCTCACCGGAAATCACAAATCTGGGAGTTTCTCCCCCATACTTTCCGCTCTCTTCTAAAACGGAATCCTTCCTTAAACAATAGAACCCATCCTCTGCTGGAACAAGCTTTTCCGCCAGCTCTTTCCGCCATTCCGGATGGGTAAAATCTCCTGTTCCCACTATGGAGATTCCTTTCTTTTTTGCCCAAAGCTCCAGATATTCCGGTGTTCCCTGCTTACTTGTGGCCCGGGAATACCGGGAATGGATATGCAGATCTGCAATTCCTTTCAAAACTCCACCTGCTTTCTTATATGTGTTTTTTTAGTTAAAACCAATCAATCCTTAGACTAACTACTCTCAAATAAGTCTTTCTTTAGCTTTTCTACAAAATTAAAGTCAATTTCCCGGAAAAAATTTGTGTAATCACCTTTGTCTTTTGGTCTATCATTCCACCATGCAGCTCTATGTTCCATTCGTTTTGGAAATATGCAGGTTGATGTTTTACTAAAGTAACCCATGGATAATTAGCTATATGAAATAAGTCCATTTACAAATTTTCATACATATTTTTCTAGTTAATATTAAATTCTGTACTGTTTATATTATAACCAAATTACAAAATTTTGCAAAAAACATTCTGTATTTCTAGTCAAAATATCACTGTCTTCTATATCAATATTTCTGCAAGCAGGCAAACACAGGTTATTCCTCCTGATACTTCCTGCACATTTGTTCCAGTAATGCTTTTATCTGTTCTTTGATTTCCGATGGTTCAATCCTTCTTCTGGTGCTTTTTCCGGTACTGTGTCGGCGTCAGACTGTAATGCTTTTTAAATAATCTGCAAAAGTAATCCACATTATGAAAACCTGCTTCATCTGATATCGTAGCAACTTTTTTCTCAGTTTTTACGAGCAGGAGCGCCGCTTCCTTTAGCCGATAATGAATCAGATAATGAATAGGGGTAATGTGCAAATATTTACGGAAAAGATTTAATACTGTACTTTTACTGATTCCTGCATAGCAGGCAATATCATCCAACGAAATGTCATTCGTGTAATTTTCATGGATATACTGCATCATAATCTGTAGTCTTGCCTGAAAAGAAGTGACATTATTTACTTTATCTTTTTCATAATCTATATCTGCATTTTCATACATGATCAGCCAGAGCTTTTGAATCAGAAAGGAGGTTGCAAGCTCACAGAAGTCATCTTCCTGAACTGCAATGATCTGCTTTATAACTTCTAACGCTTTAGCCTGCCATTCAACTTCTCTTTTAAAAACCTGAAATTCCAGAGAGGAAGAAATAACAGGCAGAATATATTTATCATAAATAAGACTTTCCTGTGCTGCAATAAAAGAAGGCATACATACAAAATTCGGGATCACAGCGCCATCAGATGAATAAAAACGGTGTAAAATCTTGGAATTAATAAATAATCCGTCTCCTTCAGACAAAACAAACTGTTTTTCTCCAATCCAGAAAGTCATAGTTCCCGATTCCATATATACAAATTCCAATTCCATGTGCCAGTGCCATTCAACACAGTTAAAATCAAATAAAGATAAATCCTCATAATAAAAAGCAAATGGATAATTTCTGCTGCCATGCTGAACCGTTTCCATTAGATTTTCGTCTGTAATGATCTTGCTGAAAGGCTGAGCAGATACCATAATATCATTATTCCTCCATGGTCTGTTTTACGATATTATACAATAAATATCAAATATAAATCAATGAAATCCCTGCTTCTGTATTATATAATTCAAAATGCATAAAAATCTGATGCAATATTCAAAAAAGAAAGGAACCTGCTATGCCAGACTATCAAAAGACAAAGCTTGCCTGTTATCTGGGTTTTATCACACAGGCCATTACTGCTAATTTTGCTCCACTGCTGTTCTTAAAATTTCATCATGACTATGATATTCCTCTTGGAAATATTGCCCTGATTTCTACATGTTTTTTCTTTACTCAGCTTCTGGTAGATGCATTCTGTGCAAAATATGTGGACAGAATCGGATATCGCACATGTATTGTAACCTCTGAAATATGCGCTGCTGCCGGACTTATTGGTCTGGCATTTCTGCCTGAGCTCCTGCCGGATCCCTTTATTGGAATCATGTGCAGTGTAATCATATACGCAATTGGAAGCGGCCTTATCGAAGTACTCTGCAGCCCTATTGTAGAAGCCTGTCCCTTTGAAAACAAAGAAGCTACCATGAGTCTACTACACTCCTTTTACTGCTGGGGATCCGTTGGAACAATACTAATTTCAACCTTATTTTTTATGGCATTTGGAATGGACAGTTGGAAATGGCTGGCTGTATTATGGGCTCTTATTCCTGCTGTCAATATCTATAATTTTGCCACATGTCCCATCGATCATCTGATAGATGGCGGGAGCGGAATGGGAATAAAAAAGCTGTTTCAAAAGCCCTTATTCTGGATTGCAGTTTGTCTGATGATCTGCTCCGGTGCCTCAGAACTCGCCATGGCACAATGGGCTTCCGCCTACGTAGAAGCTGCTTTGGGACTGTCAAAAACAGTCGGTGATCTGGCCGGCCCCTGCATGTTTGCCGTTACAATGGGCATCAGCCGTATTATTTTTGGAAAATATGGAGATAAAATAGATCTTATGAAATTTATGACAGGATCTGGTATTCTGTGCGTGATCTGCTACCTTCTCGCTTCCATGTCCTCCTCACCATTAACAGGACTTGTCGGCTGTATTGCATGCGGTTTTTCCGTTGGCATCATGTGGCCCGGCACCATCAGTATTTCCTCACAAAGATTTCCCCTGGGAGGAACTGCCATGTTTGCACTGCTTGCCATGGCAGGCGATCTGGGCGGAAGTATCGGTCCCGCAATCGTAGGGCGTGTAACACAAAATACAGGAAACAATATCCGTGCAGGTATAGGCTTTGGACTTATTTTTCCGGTAACATTATTAATCATGCTCTTCATTCTTAGCAAAACAAAAGAAATCCCAAAATAATCTATATAAAAAGCAACTTAAAATCCACCGAAACAAACTATCTGAATCCTACGTTTAACTACCGGCAGAATGATCTGAGGTGTCCCACAAAAAAGTCAGATTTTTAAGTCTAACTTTTGGGGGACACTTCAATCCGCCGGTAGCTTTTCTTTTTACTTATTTATTTCCAGGATATCACTATAATAATTCTTTCTCAGAATCCTGGTTAAAGCATCCTCTCCGTCACATAAACTATGCGGGAAATCCCCTGTCTTTCCATCTTCTGTTCCCTGACCACCTGTTCTCCTATTTTTAAAAACTGGGGGGTAATGGAAACATAGATCAAAATATTTTCCTGATTTCTATAGCTTTATCCTCCTCAGGAAAATATCCATCCCATAAATGTTGATAAAAAAATCATTTCAATTGAAAACATAAAAGAATTTACAGAAACCAGAGTTGCTCTCTGCTCAGACGGAATCATTTCATTCAGGATCACATCTGTTTTTACCTCCAGAAAATCATCTGTAAATGCTCCGAAAAATCCGCCTGCAATCATCATACAGACATTTCCGGTGAAAGCTGCCGCAAGGGCACATCCAACTCCAAAAGTACCTACTGTCAGCATTTTTTTATAACTGCTTTCAGGGAAAAAAGCAGCCAGTCTGGCTCCCAGAACCGCTCCCAGCCCCATTATAAACAAAGCTGGTCCCAATACCAGAGAATTCAGTCCTGCCATTGGAAGTTTTGCCTGCAGGAAAAAAAGTACCAGTGTAGAAACTGCCCCGATCAGAGAATTGACAATCATAATATTTCTGGCTTTTCTGTTGTTTAACAGAAATTTCCTACTTTCCAGAATTACATTTTTCAGTTTTTCCGATATACTTTCTTTTCTATTTTCTACATTTTGACTATCAGCTGTGACTTCTTTTAAGCATAATGCAATACTCAAAGCTCCAATGCTAAATAAAGTATCAATTACATATGCTCTCTTATATCCGAGAAAAAGCGCCAGTCCTGCACATAAAGTTGCTGTTGAACTACTAATCCTGTAAATAATCATTTCTGTGGAAGCAAATCTGTTATACTTTTCTTCCTGTCCGGCATACTTTAAACTGTCATATGCCAGTGCTTCTCTTGTTCCAGATGACAGATTATAGCTTAAAGCAGAAAAACCTACTGCTAATGAAGTGGACCAGAACCCACCTGAAAAAATCATCAGGATGCTGGATATCAACGATACAATCTGACTCATAACAAGCGTCTTTTTACGCCCAAATACATCCGCTGCAACTCCCGACGGAACCTCAAAACACATACTGACAGCATGAAAAATACTTTCTATTATTCCAATCTCAATCAGCGAAAATCCTCTGCCTTCAAGAAGAACCACCCAGGAAGCTCCTGCAATATGCAAGCACCCTATTGCGGTAATTCCGTATAACTTTCTGACCTGTTTTTTAATATTAAATTTTTGCATAAAAAATCTCCTTTTCAAATTATATACATTCATTTGACAAAGGAGATAGCTACTCATATATGGATAAAAACAATGCGCTTTCGCTGCTTACTTCGTATTCCTTATCTTAAAAAAGAGCGTACTATCCCCGTAAACAGCTATTTTGCAACCATTTTTAAGTTGGATTTCAGGTGTTTTCCAGTACATAGTACGTTCCTTTCTTTAAATTTCTTTCATGATTTATGAATAAATATTAGCATAATACTCTCTGAAATACAAGTGTGAATTCTGTTTATACGGGCATATCCAATGCCTTACTTACAATCCACGTTTCACAAAATCTATTTGCTTTTTAAATAAGTCTATTTTTTCTTTTTTACTCTTGGAGCTGGCAGTTCATCATACATAGCCTGAAATAAACCTGCCAGAAATTGTTTATTGTCAACTTCGTCTACCCATAACATCTCTTTCGCCCCAGCATAAGGTCTTTCATAAGAAACTGTGGACATATAGGATATTGCTGATTTTACAGGTTTTATCAGCAATTTTACTATATCTTTTTCTTTATAAAACAATAGCTTCTAATTTTTTACTAGATTAACAAAATCTTTGTTTTCTGTATTCTTTTTAAAGCACTCCATAAAACTATAAAAAAGAGAACATATACGATCATTCTCACCATAGTTGACTCCTGCTACTCCTATATAAACCGCTTTTTTCTCAACCTCTCGTTTCCTTTCTCTTCATATTCAAAAAAATCCTCACATCTAAAGAAAGATACACCAAAGACAAGCATAAAGTTTTCACACTCTCTATCAGTCTTATCCCCTCTGCAACTCCCTCTCCACTGGTTCCGTAAGCAGAATATATGGCACTCATTCCTCCATTTTCTAAAATTACACTAACTGGAATCGTGTAAACTCCAAAGAATAGCAACGAAAGCACACCTATCCTCAAATAAACTGGTAGCTTATCAAATACCTTAAACGCAACTATTAATAGAACCAGTTCCATGCCCTTACACACCAGGCGTACTCCCCCTTCTAAATCAGAAGAAAGTAATTCAATTCTATAAATCACGTTCAGCAAAATACAAGCCAGAAATAAAAAGCGAAACCACTTCTCAGGAACCTTCCGTATCAGTAACACACCTAAAGCCATAGCAACCAACAACATATTTATTTACTCCTTCTCATGCCGTAATTTATTCTTCACCGATGATACGCAACTCTATTTTTCTCATTTCTCTCTAAACAGTCCAAAAGCTTTTCTTCTCCATATTTCTCTCCACGTTTTCCAAAATTGATAAATATATTACAGCCCTTACCTCATTTCAGATCATTACATCTCATATCCTGTATGAAATACAGCTTTGGATTTTCTTTGTGCTGTTTTCTTTGTCGTATCAAGGTTCTTTCAATCGAAGTAAATTAGTGATAATTTCTTTTGTATTTTTATCCAGATTGCTTAAAGTCCCTGTGTTTATGTGGATCATCAGATTTTTAATCTTTTTTCTTATTAAATAGAAATAATTTCTTCAGTAAAATTTTCAAATTCTTTTGTTGATATTTCAGTTTCTTTCCAAGAAGGTACACCATTTTTTATACTATATTGCACTTTTGACATAGTATCTAAATAATATCCTTCGTATTCATAATCTACCGTTGGAGATTGACGTATATACAGGGCTAATTCTTGAGCCGCTAAATGAGAATTGCTGTCATTTAGTCCACCGATTGCTGGTCCGCTTGAAGCACAATACACCTCCAAAAGTAGACAATTTCCATTTTCGTCAATTGCCTTTATGATATAACTAAACTGATTTTCCAAATTGTTAGTAATATACCTGGGTTTTCCAAATAAATGTTTAAGTTGTCCTAATGCTATAACACAATTCTTTTCAAAATTTTCATCGAACTCATAAACAGAACAAATATTTGATGATGCCATATAATATTCTATTGTAGCATCAGTATTTTCAAATTTATACATTTCTTCTTCCTCCATACAGTTTTAATCTATGTATATTTTTTTCATTTCCTTTTTCCCCTATTCCCATTTAGATACTGTCTGTCTCAGCTTGATTTGCGTATCCAATCATCAAGAAACTTCATTTGTTCATCTGTATGAAACCAGTGCTCTCCGTTATGCATTACCGTCAATGGAATTCCCATCTTCGTTGCGAAATCAGACATTGTATCATAAGATGTCAAATGATCTTTTTCACCAAACAATATCTTCGTAGGGATGTGCCATGTGATGGGATGTTCTCTCACATAACATAAATACTTCCAGGATAGTGTTTCACCAAAGTTTGTTTGAATTTCCTCTTCTCTTTGAAGCTGATCTTCTGTTACATTCGCCCATATCATCATATTAGAAATCAGCTTTTCCATATTAACGATTGGAGAAATAAAAAACGCTTTCTCAATATTTCGATCAGCCAAAGCGTGCATAGTAAAAAACGCTCCGATACTGTTTGCAACAATAAAAACTCCCTGATATTTCATCCTGACAGAATCGAAGAAATGCTGAAATTCTTCCTTTGCCTCCCACGGTGTTACAGATTGATAATCAAATCCAATGATGTCGGAATCATTGAAAAGTGCCCGATAATGTTCCGCTTCTGACGCTGTCCCATCTTTTCCATGAATATAAATCATTGCTTTTTGCATTCCAACTTTCCTCCAACACCTAAGTTGATGAGAATACATCGAAGCCTTAATGGCCCCGATGTTTCTCTTTTTTCTCTTCGGATTCTTTTTTACATCCTTTGCAGCAACTGCCACAGCAGGGCTGAACTGCAGATCATAATAGTATTCTAAGACAAACTTTACAAACCGGGACCTATCTTACTATGTCTATATAATGTTTTCAGAAATAAGTTTCCCGTGATCGTAATAAATATCATCCTCTTTTGTAATTGCACGAATTATCTTAGCAGGATTTCCAGCCGCAAAAACATTCTCCGGAACATCCTTTGTAACAACAGAACCAGCCCCTATAACCGAGTTATCACCAATATGTACTCCAGGCAAAATTGTTACATTTGAAGCTATCCATACATTTTTCCCGATATGCACTGGTTTATTGCATCCATAACCTTCTGCCCTTAACTTAGGTGACATAGGATGTGAGGCAGCAACTATAGTCACATTAGGTGCCAACATAGTTCCATCTCCAATATATATCTGTGCATCATCAACAAATGTACTGTTAAAATTCACATATACGTTTTTTCCAAGGTGTACATGCTTCCCGCCCCACATCGCATGGTAAGGAGCTTGGATATAAGCCCCTTCTCCAACTTCTGCAAACAGATCTTTTAGAATATTAGCTTTTTTTCCTCTGCCTCAGGTGTATATCCTAAAGAATTATATAGTTCCATCATCTGTAAATATTCGTGATAATGAGTATCCTTATCAGTCCATTCCATAACTTTATATATTTTCCCAGAATTCAATATTTCTTCAATTTTGTTCACTGCTTATTCCTCCTCAAAATTTAACTTTCATTTATTTCTCATAATATCATACTTTGTAATTATTTACACCATGATAATCACAAAAATAACGCAGACAATATCTCTATCATCTGCGTCATTCTTCTAATGTTTTTTTGAAATATTTACTCCATTTTCTTTCAATCTTTACTCCAAATTTACTCCATTTTAAAAATCTGTTACGATATTTTGCGGTATTCTATGATACCCTTTCTTTGAAGCAAAGTGTCCGTAAATCTTAATTTTCAGCAAACATTTCAATATTTCCAGGCATTCTCTTATGAAACATCAACAGTTCCATAAGCATATATTCTGTTGTGAGATTTTCTCTCAAATTATTTCTGCACTATATAAAGGCTATTTATTCCTGATTCTTCTCTGGAATCACCCTGTTTTATTGCTGTTTTAAGACTTTATTTTATATGTTTTTTCTATGTAATTATATTTTTAGTATCATTCGAGTATCACAGAACGGAACTCTCATACAGTTTCAGCGCTACCCTTTCTGTGGAACTTGTCCAGGTATTACTGAATGAGCTGACTCCGTTACCATGCAACGCACTGTTGTAGATCCTCTCATCATCCAGGAACTCTCTGAGAATCCGGCTCCTGCTGGGCTTCCGAAGCTCTCCCAGACCTTTTCTTTCCCACTGTCTGACCGCTTCCATGGACAAGCCCAGATCTTTCCCGATCTCCTTAAAGGTCAGCCCCTCCTGGTATCTTTTCCGGATGATCTCCGGCTCATTCCCTGGCAGAGTATCCACCATAGGCCACAGAACCGCTTTTAACTGCTGCCTTTCCATATTGTCCAGTACATCTGCATACTGATCCGTCTGATCGGCCACAGCATCCCCTACAGATATACCGCCGTCCTCTACCAGGTAAGGAATATCAAGACTTCCGATTTTCCGCATCTGCTCCGCCTTCTGAATGCCCTGTAGAACCTCTTCTGAACACCCCAGGTAATAACAATACTCCCTACTGTTCGGCAGCCTGCCTATGTGCATTAGAAACGCGCTCTGCAGATCCCGGTATTTCCGGTTCCGTTCCCCTGAGTGGACAGGAAGCCTTACAGTACCATTATTCTGTATATACCTTACCATCTGCTGCCGGATCCAGAAACGGGCCCAGGTCAGGAAGCTGGCGCCTTTCTCATGGTCATAGGAATCTACGGCCTTGCTGATCGCAAAGTATGCTTCCTGCTCAAGATCTTCCTGCTCTGCTACTGCTGAATACTTTCGGGCAAGCTCTACGATTATAACCCGGCACTGCTGCCAGAGAGCCAGCATATTCTCTGCCACATTCTCCCCGGCGCGGATCCGGAGCACAAGCTGTTCATTGGTCATGATGTCCCTCCAATCAAACACGCCCCATACTGCGGAGGATACAGTACAGGGCGCATTTATCAAATGAATCTTCTTTTAAACTGTCTTATTTTCCTGATAGTAGATAGCCAGCTTCTTATTATCCAGAACATGAGCATCATACACCACACGTCCTTCAATCAACTGTCCACTAATTCCCGGCGGATCCTGATGTGTTTTATAATCAGCCAGCTTGGTGGGAGCTACTGTCGCACATGGATGTGCCACCATAAAGCCAAAATTCTCAGGTACACGTTTCTTGGACACCTTAACAACATTCATACCGTCAAGATTAGAAATAACACCTTTTAAGCGCATATCTTCACCAATATTTGTACTAAGAACAATTTCTTTGCTCTGCTTCATAAGCTGATAGACTTCCGGGACTACCAGAAGAACGCGCCCTGCTTCATTCACCTCTGCGTTATCCAGCGCAGTAGTTGCCTTGATGATTTCAGTATAAATGTTTTCAGCGGTAAGTTTCACAGCTTCAGGCTTTGTTCCTGCACCTTTACACATCACATCATACACACGAGCGTCCACCTCCGGCACGACAACCTCTCTAAGCTGTCTTGCAAGTGCTGTAGCTGCTTCTAATGCTCTTCCGGTTTCGTCACTGTCCAATTTATCAATGACAAAAGTAAAAGATCTGTCTTTTAAGATCATCATTGACTGTGTTGTTGCTGCTAAGTTTTCAATAGCACCATAACGTGACCCAGTGGCACCAGAGCCCGTTCCGGCTCTGTCATAATCGTTCATGGCAGAAGTGCCAATCTTGTACACTTTGATTGTATGCGCACCCGTCCAATCAAAATCATTATTTGTAAGAAGGCTTTTCTTACTTTCTGACGAAAATAATTCGTCAACATAAGGCAGATATTTTGTAACTAATTCTATAGCCATTTATATTTTTCCTATCCTTTCAGCCCCATTGCTGCCCTGATAGAAGCATCTGAGCCCATCGCCTTTCCATTAGTAGGTCCAACAGCATTGCGAATCGGCTCATTCATCCTCTGAGCCATTGGGGCGATAATCTTAATAACTTTGTCAATAGTTGCTTTGTCCATTCCTTTGAGCTCATCAGCCAGAGTTTTATCCAGACCATTTTCTTCAATCCTTTCTCTGGCATACAGCGCCAGTTCCCGGGACTGCAGGTCTAATTCTCGCTGATCTGGCTCATTTGCTACTTTTACCCTTGCAAGACGATCCTGGACAATTCGGTTTACTTCGTCTTGCGTAAACGTCCTCTCAGTAGTCTGATTGGTCGTTGCCTGTCCTTCATTTGTCTGGGTTACAGTTGTTTTGTTATCTTCCATGTGTCCATGTCCTTTCCCCGCTTTACGCCCGGTCGGCTTTACGAAAAGAGATTATTATGAAAACAGAAATGAGCAAATAAAAAAGGCGTAAGAAATAATCAGCTATATTCCGATTACTTCCCACGCCTCAAAGGCTTACACCAGAAGAGGTAAAACTCTGGTGCGGTACTCTTTTATTCTATTTGCTCTAAAACGATTATATCATAATGAACTCAAAAAGAAAAGATGTTTTTCAGCGCTGTTGTTTCGTTTTCTCTTGGTTCGCTCTTGCTTCAACTTTCATTACTTCTCGTAGTTCCCCCGTTGTTCGTTTATCAATTTTCTCTGTTCGCTCACTGTTCGTTTCTCAGAGTTCATTACATTTTTCAGGCAAATATAGGCTCTTTTAAACCGTCCTTCCTGAACCTTTGGAATCTTACATGATAAAAGTATAGGCTCAAGCCTTTTCAGTACCTCCTGAAGCTCCTGAGGGGTTTCATAGGACACTTTTATTTTAACACTCAGCTGCAGTCACCTCTTTCTGTATAATCTTACCCGGCAGTATTGGTAGCACGCCGGGGCATTGCTCCACGATCTCATATATAACAAATATCCTGCCACCGTCCCGGATCAGACTGTTGGCGCAGCATAACCAAGATCAGTAGCAGGGGTACCGGCTCCGGGGTTACGTTCCCCGGTATTGCGCCGGCGCAAATATTTATTTTCTTCTCCTGGCACGTTCCGCACGTTTGCCCTCGATAAATCCATAACTAAAAACATCTGATAAAATAAAGGGGGAAGTATACTCATTCTTATTTTTTTCTTTCAGTTCTTCAAATATCGCATACTCTTCTGTCCCCGGACATCCCTTTACATACTGATATTTTAATATATTCAGCATCCATAATGCCTTCCTTCGCTGTCTGCAACGCTGCAGCAGTTCCACAGTTTCTTTCATTCCTTCAGGTATATTCGTAGAAAACTCCTGTAGTTCATCATCATCCAAAGTTAAATAGCTTTCTGCAATATCTAAATATTTATTATAGTTCTTATTATCCTGATTAATTACCAATGAATCTGTTTCTTTTTCATAAAACAAAGTTAATTCACCTATCTTGGCGCCATGTTCCCACTGTTCTAAGAAAGAAGCTACCTGCTGCACCGTCAGATCAGATACACTGCAGGAAAAGATACGCAATTCTTTGTTTACTAAATTATATTTCATAAAACACTTGTCCTTTCTGCCGGAAAAGTGCTACACTATGTATGTGTTTGGTGTGTAGCTCCGGCTATGCCTGCCCTTGTATGAGTTGGCACTTATACAGGGGCTATTTTTATCCTTCATAAGCTGTCACAGATCCTGCAATGCAAAATCTTTTCCCACCAGGCGAATCAACAACACATTCTGCAAGATCATCCGCCAAGTTATCTACAATCCTTAGACGTGTGTTGATACAGCCTAAAGTATCATCAAGCCGTTCTAATACATTTACTATCTTTTCCAGGGAATCTGCTATGCAGTCCAACGACTTCGGATTTCCTTCCTTGTTCTGACCTGTCACTTTAATATTGAGATCACCATAATGCTCTTTCAGAACATTTACCGCCATCTGGGACACATCATATATATGGCTGATATTGTCTGACTTTTTGCTATTCGGATTATAGACAACAACCCTTATGTTTCCTGCGTATTCCTCATCTTCCTCAAACAATGACAGAATATACTGCTGCACTTCCTCTACCAGATCTTCCGTTCTTATCCATATTTTCGCTTCATTCATGCTTACTGTCCTCCTTACTCGTTGATTGCTCCCTATATACACTGAAAATATCGCCCAATACGGTGAAAACCCTTGATTTTACAGGCTTTTACTTTCTCGTTGGTATCCCCCAGTAAACGCCAGTTTATTTTCTTTACTCGTTGGTATCCCCCAGTAAAGCAAACTACTATAAAATAAGGATTTTTACTTTACTCGTTGATTTTCTCAGTGTCTTTAAGAGATATGTAAAACTTCTTGTCTTTTCCATAGCCTACTGACCAGGTATGTGTTTTGTTTTCTTTCCGCAAAGCCGCCTTTGCTTCTTTAAGGGCATTTTTACTAATTTCTTCAACCTTTGCCAGCTCATCAAGCTCCTTGACTTCCATTTGCTGATGTTCATTCAGAAGATCTAAAATAAATTCTTTTGCCTCCTCTGCTGCTGGAGCGTTATTTTTAAGTTTTGAATCTTCCTGAATAAACTCTTTATCTTTTTTCTTAGAATAACTCTTGAATATTGGAACTCCGTCCCTCAGCTCAAACAATGCGGTTTCCTGCAGCTTTCCCCAGTTTGATTTCTCATGAGATATGTAACGCAGCCCTTCACTGTTTGGAACTGTCCCAACCATCAAAACAGACCTTGAGGCGTCCCATATGTCCGAACTATCAGCAATGCGCTTTCTTCCCCAGACATTGCTTTGCTTATTAGCATGAGCGATTATGATAGAGGTTGTTTTATACGTCTCTCCGTATCCGATCAGGGGCGAAAAGCATTTTCTCATAGCATTTCTATCCCCCATCCTGAGATTTGCCGGAACAAACGCCTGTACCGGGTCATAAATTACAGTATCAGGTCTATTGGTTTCTATGATTCCTTTTAATAGATCGCCGTCAAAGTTTAGATCTGTAAAACGTTCATCCTCAGGACCCATATATAAAACACGGCTCATATCTGCACCGTTGTTGATCAATCTTTGCTTTAAAACATAGTTCCAGGAATCTTCTGCAGAAAAGACAACAACATTTTGAGGATCTGTTTTAAAAGGGCACTGACCATTTAACAAAAAAGACTGATTCCCTGTTGTCAAACAAGCCACAATAGAGCACCACAGAGAAGTTTTTCCCACTCCGCCCTCCCCGGCGATTGTAGTTATTCCATATTTAGGGATATATCCGGGTATCAGCCATTCCGGTTCCTTTATCTCCACTTCGTCAGCATTATCAAGGTGGAAATCTGGTATTTTTACAGACCTGGCTTTACCTTTGTCACAAACTACACCAAATTGTTTTTCCTGAACTGATTTAATAAGATCAATAGCTGCTCGTCGCTCATCCGGTGTAAGTCCGCCTTGCTTTTCTGCTTCCACTTCTCCATTTCCTCCTTTCTGTGTAGCTCCTCAATGTTCCTCTCTCGTTCTTTCGTTCCTGGCCGGAAATACTCACAATATTCCAGGTCAAATGCTCTGTACTCCTCTTTGGGAAGAATCTTCCGCAGCTCATTAAATATACAGGGCGTAAACTGAATACAGGCTTCCTGATACTGCTTGAACAGATCAACGCCCCAGTTTTCCCGGTTCCTGACAAGCTGCAACAACTCATTATAATGCTCAACTGTCATTTTCACCGCCTTCCTCATATCCATAATATTTCTTTCGGAAGAACGCAACCGGAACCTTACCGGATACAGTCAGATATCCTGCTGCCTTCAGCTCCGCATTCATTTCCCGGATCAGGCCGTAAGCCTTGCCATCCGATACGCCGCAAACCTCCGCTACTTCCCTGGCTGTTAAATACTGTTTCTTCATGCTCTCACTCCTTTCTGATCTTACCGACATAATCCCGTCTGCCAGTGGTCCAGACTTCGCCGTTCTGATCTACCAGAAGACTTTTACCATTTTCCAAAGCCATATTGATGGAAAAGGCATCCCAAGCCGGTACGGGGTTCATGTTTGTTCGGATCATAGGGAATCATTTCAAGAATCATCATGGTTTCTTACCTCGTTCTTTCGTCTCTAAGCCACCGCCCCCGGTGCTTTATTCAATGATTTCTGTTACTTTTTGCTGCGTACTCGATTTGGGTACTCAGCTTGCCTTCATCTTTGCTCAATGATTTCTGTTACATCAACACCAAGAGCTTTGGCAATCTTTTTTCCGACTTCATCAGAACAACTTCTTCCGGACTTAATGCCGTTGACTGTTACTCTGGAAATACCTGCTTTTTCGGCAAGCTGCTTCTGGGTCATATCCTGACGCATAAGCTCTGTTGTTAATTTGAATCTGTCAATTCTCATTTGTTTTATCACCTCGCTTAATCATTTGATTATATACGAGTTATATCATAGTCTTTTGATTAAGTCAAGCATTTTTTATAATCTTTTGATTGAATCTTATGATTAATTATGATATCCTAATTTTATAAGAGAGGTATTTTTTATGACATTTTCGGAAAATTTAAAACAAATAAGAATAAATAAAGGGTTTTCACAAAAGGAAATAGCTGAACGACTTGGTGTTTCCCAACCAAGTTATGCACAATATGAGAACGGAAAGCGTAACCCCAAATTGGAGACTGTAAGAAAAATAGCTGAGGCACTTGGTGTATATATATCCGATTTAGTTGTTGATTGGAAACAATACGGTTCTTCTGAGTACGCTCAGGACATTATAAATGACATTACACAAAACGTTATAAGTTCAGCAGAAGAAGCGGTTTTTTCTGGAAAAGAGGTTATGCGTGATTTAAAAGAAACTTTTATAATTTCTGACTTTAGGAAACTCAACAAGGAGGGTCAAGATAAAGCAATAGAACAAGTAGAGTTGTTGACTAAGATCCCAGAATACCGCAAAGACACTGAGGAATAGGTGTGTCCAAAATTGGCTACACCACCTCAAGCCCAAATGGGTGTAAGTCAATGAACATACCACGAAATCGGTGTTAGCTCAGGGGTAAATTCCCCAGTCACCCCGTTCATCCTGTAGGACAAGCTAAGCTCAAAATTGGCTTGGGGATATTTTCCAGTCAGAGGAGAGAGCAAAATTGCGCTGGGCTATAAGAGGAGAATTATCATTGCACAAAATTGTGCAGTGAAAAGGTTTCCCCATTTTTGGGGAAACCAAAAAAAAGAAAGGGAGTAACGAAATGCGACACCCTTTTTCATCACAAGGATAGAAATGTTGTTCACACCCTTTTTCGCAAATATGTGAAAAAACTACCATTAACGGTGAACAAAGCATTCGCCCATGTTATGCAGTAACGATTCGTTACCCCATAGTTATCCACTCAAATTTGAGCCCATACCATGACAATATAATATGCTTACCCGGGGAGCCGGGGGACGAGCTGCACCCGTTCCGAGCCTGTCGGAGGTGGTGCCAATGAGTACATATGAGGAATTAAGCCTGATTGTAAGCGTTGCCTTATTAATCGTTGCAATTCTGAATCTTACCCATAAAAAATAGCCCGTCCTGACCCTGCAAAAGTCGACGAGCTATTTTCAATAGTTTTTCATTTCGCCGGGGCGGGGAAGTAGTGGTTCCCTTCCGGCTCTCCTGTTAAGTATATTATATGTCATACAGAAAAATTCGTCAACCTTCGTTTTTAAGCCACCGCCCCCGGCCAGAACGGAGGATATTATGCCATCATATTTTGACGAGAAAACAAAGACCTGGTACTGCAAATTCTATTATGAAAACTGGCAGGGTCAGAAGAAACAGAAGATGAAACGAGGCTTTAAGCTCCAGAGAGAAGCCAAAGACTGGGAGCGGAAGTTTTTAGAACAGTTTGCAAGGAATCCTGATATTTCCTTTCAATCCCTGTATGGACGCTATAAGGAATATATCACACTTCGGATCAGGGAGAGTACCGCCCAGTCCCGGTTTAATATGATTGACAATCATATTGTACCTTACTTCAAGGACCGGATCATATCAGACATCACTCCAACTGACATTATGGAATGGCAGAATGTTATGCTGCAGAAAGGTTTGTCTGACACCTACCTGAATCAGATCAACATTTACCTGAAAGCAATATTTTCTTATGCGGTTGATTATGTGGGGCTGTCAAAGAATCCTTGTGGGAAAAGCATTGGCAGCAAGAAAACCCGGCAGCTTAATTTCTGGACGCCAGAAGAATATCATAAGTTTATAGAGCAGTTAAGCTCTTGCAAGGATTCGTATAACAACCTGGCCTTTTTTACAATCTTTGAAATTCTGTACTATACCGGAATGCGTGTGGGAGAATTACTGGCTCTTACTCTGCAAGACATTGACTTTAAAGAAAACAAGATCAGTATCAATAAAGGATATTACCGAATCACAGGAAAAGACCTTATAGACAAACCAAAAACTATTCACGGAGAAAGAGTTGTAGATATACCGGACTTTCTTGCCCAGGAGATCAGGGAATATGTTTCCCATCTCTACGAGCCTGATCCAACAGCAAGACTTTTTGAAAAACGTCCTCAGTATGTCCGCTCTGTGTTGAGAGATCGCGCTCAGAAAGCCGGTGTAAAAGAAATCCGGGTTCACGACCTCAGGCACTCTCATGCTTCTGCTCTGATCAACCTTGGAGCCAATCCGGTACTGGTAGCGGAACGCCTGGGACACGAATCGCCGGATATCACCCTTAAGATTTATTCACACCTGTTTCCGAATCAACAGAGAGATATTGTTGCAAAAATAAAGAAAGTCTGAACTTTAGTATCATTTTAGTATCACAGATAAACAAAGAGCCTGAACTCCTTATATTTTATAGGGTCAGGCTCTATTTTCATATTTATTTCTGCACGATATTGATAATCTTCTTCGGAACGTAAATCTCCTTAATGATGGTTCCGGTCAGTTTATCTGCCACTACTTCCTTTGCTTTTGCAAGAGCAGTTTCCTTGTCTGCATCAACAGGAAGAGCAACTACACCTCTTGTCTTGCCATTGATCTGCACCGCGATCTCAATGGTGTTCTCAACTGTTTTTGCCTCGTCATACTCCGGCCATGTCTGCTGGTATACATAACCTTCATAACCGCAGGTATTCCAGATTTCCTCTGTAATATGAGGAGCTACAGGATTGAGCAGAAGCAGGAAAGCTCTGTACTCGCCCTTTGTAATGCTGCCTTTTTTGACAAAGTCATTGAGAAGAGCCATAAGGGCTGCAATCGCTGTATTGTACTTCAGATTTTCGAAGTCATTGCTTACCTTCTTGATGGTCTGGTGCATTTTTGTCTCCATATCGCTGCTGAAGCCATCGCCATCCACCAGAATATCCTGAAGCTTCCATACACGTTCCAGGAAACGGCGGCAGCCTTTTACACCATTCTCAGACCAGGATGCGCTGAGCTCAAAAGCTCCGATAAACATCTCATAGGTACGAAGGGTATCTGCGCCGTAGTCATTTACGATCTCGTCCGGATTTACCACGTTTCCGCGGGACTTGGACATTTTCTCGCCATTTTCACCAAGGATCATGCCGTGGGAGGTACGCTTCTGGTATGGTTCTGCACAGGGAACAACCTTGTTGTCATAAAGGAATTTATGCCAGAATCTGGAATACAGAAGATGGAGGGTTGTATGCTCCATTCCACCATTGTACCAGTCAACCGGAAGCCAGTAATTTAACGCCTCAGAGCTTGCAAGCGCCTCTGTATTCTTTGGATCTGTATAGCGGAGGAAATACCAGGAGGAACCTGCCCACTGAGGCATAGTATCTGTTTCACGTTTTGCAGGACCGCCACAGCACGGACAGGTAGTATTTACCCAGTCTGTCATAGCTGCCAGTGGTGATTCTCCGTTATCAGTAGGCATATAGCTTTCTACATCCGGAAGCTCCAGAGGAAGCTCACTCTCCGGAAGAGCCACATAACCGCATTTATCACAGTGAACAACAGGGATTGGCTCGCCCCAGTAACGCTGACGGGAAAATACCCAGTCTCTCAACTTATAATTTGTTTTTCCTGTTCCAAGTTTTTTCTCTTCCAGCCAGTCAATGATCTTTTTCTTTGCTTCTGCCACTTCCAGTCCGTCCAGGAACCCGGAGTTTACCATTTTGCCTGTAGCAACATCTGTAAAAGCTTCCTCCTGTACGTTCTCTCCGCCGGCTACTACTTCAATGATCGGAAGATTAAATTTTTTTGCAAATTCCCAGTCACGGGTGTCATGAGCCGGTACTGCCATAATAGCACCTGTTCCATAGCTCATCAGTACATAATCGGAAACCCAGATCGGGATTTCTTTTCCGTTTACCGGATTCACTGCACAAATTCCGTCAATCTGAACACCTGTCTTGTCTTTTGCAAGCTCAGAACGCTCAAAATCAGATTTTCTTGCTGCCTGTTCCTGATATTCCCGGATGGCATCCATGTTTTTAATCTCGTCTTTGTATTTTTCCAGCGCAGGATGTTCCGGAGAAACTACCATATAGGTTGCTCCAAAAAGGGTATCCGGTCTGGTAGTGTAAACTGTAAGCTTATCCTCTTTACCTGCAATGGCAAAATCAACCTCTGCTCCCTGGCTCTTGCCGATCCAGTTTTTCTGGGAAACCTTTACACGCTCAATGTAGTCTACATCATCAAGACCTTCCAGAAGCTTTTCTGCATAGTCAGTGATCTTCAGCATCCACTGGCTCTTAACCTTGCGGACAACCGGTGCGCCGCAACGCTCGCATACACCGTTGACAACCTCCTCGTTTGCAAGACCTACCTTACAGGAGGTACACCAGTTAATAGGCATCTCACTCTTGTAAGCAAGACCTGCATTAAACAGTTTCAGGAAGATCCACTGTGTCCATTTGTAGTATTCCGGATCTGTAGTGTTTACTTCTCTGTCCCAGTCAAAGGAATATCCAAGGGAATGAAGCTGCTCTTTGAATCTTTTTACATTATTTGCAGTTACGATCTTCGGATGGATCTTATTTTTGATGGCGTAGTTCTCAGTAGGAAGACCGAATGCATCCCACCCCATCGGATAAAGAACATTGTAGCCCTGCATTCTTCTTTTTCGTGCTACGATATCAAGTGCTGTATAAGGTCTCGGATGTCCTACATGAAGTCCCTGTCCTGACGGATAGGGGAACTCTACCAGAGCATAATATTTCGGTTTGCTGTAATCATCTGTTGCAGCAAAGGCTTTGTTGTCATCCCAGACTTTCTGCCATTTTTTTTCAATCACTTTATGATTGTAAGGTACTGCCATTGTTTTTTCCTCCTTGCATAAATGGTCGCATCCTCCCGGAGCATTTTTTATCAGAAAAGGCATACAGACTGTACTGCTTTTATGATAAATAAAAAGCCCTTATCTCTGTATTTAGAGACGAAGGGCTGAATTCCGTGATACCACTCTAATTCACCGGATATACTCCGATGCACTCATTGAATCTGTAACGGGATTTCCCGTCCAAAGCTACTTTCTGTTCACTTCGGCAACTCCAAGGCGAGTTCAGAAATATCCTCTCCTGCCTTGCACCACCCGACAGGTCTCTGAAAAAGGAAAACTTTTCCTACTACTCCTCTTCTTCGTCTTTATCTTTAATAATTCTAACGATTCCCCTCAGGTTTGTCAAGAATTAATTTACTTGACTTTATTATATCGGGGGGGGGTAAAATGAAATTGATACACTAAATACGTTTAAAGATGAATAATTTAAAAGTGAGGGCTAAAAAAATGACAACCAAAAAAAATAAACTATGGCCGATACTGGCATTTTTTATTCCGGTCGCACTTATGATGCTGATCTATGTCTGCATTGGAATTCTGCCAACGGGAGAAAAAACTGTTCTGACCATAGATTTAAACACACAATATATTGCATTTTTTTCCTATTTAAGAGAAATGCTTACAGGTGATAGAGGATTTTTTTATTCCTTTTCCAAAACATTAGGCGGAGATATGGCCGGTTTAAATGCCTATTATCTTATGAGTCCGTTTAATCTTCTGCTGCTTTTGTTTTCCACGGAACAGCTTCCTATAGCTGTTGAAATAATCACATTGTTAAAAATCGGGCTTTGTGGTCTTGCTTTTTATCTTTGTATTACAAAAAATAAAACTTGGCACGGATTAATTTTCTCTACTTCATATGCACTGATGGCCTATAATATAGTGTATCAGCAAAATATTATGTGGCTAGACAGCGTAATCCTTCTTCCGCTGCTTGTTTTAGGAATTCAACGTATCATAAAAGAAAGAACTCCTTTTTTATATTTATTTTCCTTATTTGGCTGCATAGTAACAAATTATTACCTTGGCTTTATGATTTGTATATTTTCAGCTTTGTTTTTTTTATACCAGTATTTATGCTGCACCGAAAAACAAAACAAAAATATTGCAGTTCTTTTTCAGTATGGAGCATCATCCATACTTGGCGGCGGACTTGGTATGTATGTAATTCTTCCTGCTTTGAAATCACTACAAGGAGGAAAAGCTGTCTTTGATATATCTATGCTGACAATGAGTAAAGTTTTTCCATTACGAGATTTTCTGTCAAAAATATTTATCGGTTCTTTCGATTATGGTCAAATAGTTACCGGACAGCCTCATAGATATATTCCACTGCCCAATATATACTGTGGAATGATCGTGCTAGTATTTGCAGGAATATTCTTTCTTAATAAAAAAATTCAAATACAAAAAAGACTTGGTATGTTCTTTCTGCTGACCATTCTTCTTGCTTCTTTTTATCTGAAAGGTCTGAATATGATCTGGCATGGCTTTAATGAACCAACCTGGTTTCCTTTTCGTTTCAGTTTCTTATTCAGCTTTTTGCTTATTTATGCCGGATGGCACGGATATTGTGCTGCGGAAAAAGTTTCCATACGTTACAATTTTGTATCTCAGGTAATGATATATATATTTCTGTTGATTTGTGTTTTCCTTACCTGGAACAGACCTTATGATTTTTTGATGCCCCAAAAATACCTGGTAAGTATCTGCATTGCAACAACAGGCGGCATAATTTTTCTTTTGTATCTGAAAACACAAAAGCAAAGTTTATTTTTAATGCTGTTACTCTTGGGATGTACAGAACTTTTTATAAACGGACATCTCTCTCTGAGCGTCTTTAACTATGCAGATTATGGTGACTATGTTGCACAGGTGCAAGAAGCAGAACCTGCAATTAATTATATAAAACAGCATGACAATGACTTTTTCCGTATGGAAAAAACATTTGGAAGAAAAGAATGTGATCCTATGTTACTGAATTATAAAGGTCTTTCACATTACAGTTCTTGCGAAAAAAATCATATTAAATATTTTATGGGACAGTTAGGTTTCCGAAACAATGGGAACTGGGCTTATTATAACCGCGGCTCCACATATGCTGCCGACAGTCTCCTGGCTGTAAAATATCTCTGTTCAGAAACGGAATTAGGTTACCCTTATGAACTTCAGGAAACAATAGGAAAAGTAAAAATATACAAAAATCCCTATGCACTTCCTTTTGGTTTTATGGCAGATGATTCTGTTTTAGATGTTTCCATAGATAATCCGCATAAATTTCAGTTACAAAATGAATTGTGGAATTCCATGGAAAACAGTATAGGAAAAGATTTATTTTTCCCGGAAAAACTTAGCGACATACAGTTAATCAATATGGAAAAATCACAGGACTCACCCTATACCTACAATAAAATTGATCCTGATCACTTAGGATCTGTTGTTTATACATTTACAGCCCAAACTGATAATCCCGTATTCGCATGGTTTGGAACCGAAACAATGAAAGCTGCTAAAATTTATGTAAATGGAAAATTGCTGGGAAAATATTTTGACCCTCATTACTATGATATTCTACGTCTTGGAAATTTTAAAAAAGGCGAAAATGTCAAAATCGAAATTTTCCCTCTTACAAACAGTCTTTCCCTTACAGATGCATGGGTTTATTATCAGGATATGAATGTTACTAAAGACTATTTCCGTCTGCTTTCTCAAGAAGGATTAAAATTAGAAGTTGCATCTGATGATTTCCTCTCGGGGGTGGTAAATAATATTTCCGGAAAAAATCTTTTGTTTTTAACCATACCATTTGATAACGGTTGGAAAATTTTTGTAGACGGAAAAGAAACCTCTGCTAAATCTGCAATGGGCGTTTTTATGTCTGTAGAAATCCCGGAAGGAAAGCATCAGATTACTCTTAAATTTGAAGCACCCGGTCTGAAACAGGGTATATTGATCAGTTCGATTTGTGGCGTTACTATTCTTATATGGGTATTTCTGCACAGAACTAAAAAAAGAATGAAAAACAAATAAATTATGCTCTTTCATCAAAAAGATCTCCTCTCAAGATATATCTCTTATTTGCTTAGTATCCAATAAGCAAAGTACATATCATGCAGGAGATCTTTTTTAATCCCAGTTTATATTGCTATCATTTTTTCATTTTTAAAAGATCTTAATATGATATTCCGTGCTTCCCTAGCTTTTTCCTTATCCATATTTTCCACCTGTTCCAGGGGATAATTAAGTCCAAGCTTTTCATACTTTGCTTTTCCCATCGTATGATAAGGAAGAATCTCCAGACCTTTCAGATTGCGAAAACCGGCAAGCAGTTTTCCAAGAGATTTTAAATGCGTTTCATCATCTGTGATTCCAGGCACCACCACATGACGGACGATCATGGGAATCTCTTTTTCTTCCAGGGCGCGGGCAAATTCCAGCACATGTTTCTGTCCAAGACCTGTAAGGTTTTTGTGACCTTCTTCATTGCTGTGCTTAAAATCCAGAAGCACCAGATCCAGAACCTCAAAAAGCCTGTCAAATTCTTCCTGTCGCTCTTTGCGGTACATGATTCCGGAAGTATCCAGACAGGTGTGGATGCCTTGTTTTTTTGCTTTCCGGAAAAGCTCTGTCAGAAAGTCAAGCTGCATAAGAGGTTCTCCTCCGGTAGCAGTGATCCCCCCGTTTTTATAAAAAACTTCATTCTTCCTGTAGGCTTCCAGAATTTCATCCGCAGTCATTTGCTGTCCCTGACCCGGTTTCCAGGTATCCGGGTTATGGCAGTACAGGCATCGCATGGGACAGCCCTGAAAAAATACTACAAAACGAACTCCGGGACCGTCAACGGTCCCGAAGCTCTCTGTAGAATGAATATATCCTTTATGGTTATATTCCTCTGCCATATGCTTACATTCCTTCATGGAAGGTTCTGGAAATAACCTCGTCCTGCTGCTCTTTTGTCAGCTTATTGAAGTTTACCGCATAGCCGGACACGCGGACAGTCAGCTGCGGATATTTTTCCGGATGTGCCTGAGCATCCAGAAGAGTTTCTCTTGTAAAAACATTTACGTTCAGATGATGGCCGCCTTTTTCTGCATAGCCGTCAAGTAAGTTTACCAGGTTGTCAATCTGTGCGTCGCTGATATTCATAATCATTTCCTCCTGTTATATAAATAAATTCTGTAAAATCATTTATTGTAAATGAAGTAAACAGTAACCAAAATTATTCTGCTTCATCTACGGAAAGGTTGGGCTCGCAGCATGCGCAGTCCGGTTCCAGTGAAAAGCTCAGGTCATCAAGGCTGATGGAATCCAGCATTACCATATCCTCTTTTCCCAGAGCTCCCGGAATAATAGAGAAGGTATTGGAAATTCCGTCCTGTGCCTCTTTAAACGGAAGCTTTGCAACAGAACTCAAGGATGCTACCGCACCACGGCTGTCTCTTCCGTGCATTGGGTTTGCGCCCGGAGCAAACGGCTCTCCAGCCTTACGTCCGTCCGGTGTTGCTCCGGTATTCTTACCATATACTACGTTGGAAGTAATAGTAAGGATAGAAGTTGTAGGAATACCGCCGCGATAAGTCTGAGTTGTTCCCACATAATGCATAAAGTCTTTTACGATCTTGTATGCGATCTCATCCACACGGTCATCATCATTTCCGTATTTCGGATAATCTCCCTCTACCTCAAAATCCACAACAATACCGTTTTCATCACGGATAGTTTTTACTTTTGCATACTTAATGGCAGAAAGTGAATCTGCAATTACAGAAAGTCCTGCAATACCTGTTGCAAACCACCGTGTTACATTTTTGTCATGAAGTGCCATCTGAATACGCTCATAGCAGTATTTGTCATGCATATAGTGAATGATATTCAGCGTATTCACATATACATGAGACAGCCAGCGGCTCATGTCGTCATAACGCTCCATTACCTCATCATAATCAAGATATTCTGAGGTGATCGGACGATATTTAGGTCCCACCTGTTTCTTTGTGATCTCATCCACACCACCATTGATTGCATAGAGAAGACATTTTGCAAGATTTGCACGAGCTCCGAAAAACTGCATTTCTTTTCCTACTCGCATGGAAGATACGCAGCATGCAATAGCATAATCATCTCCGTGAGTCACTCTCATCAGGTCGTCATTCTCATACTGAATAGATGAGGATGCAATGGAGGTCTTTGCACAGAAGCGCTTGAAGTTCTGCGGAAGTCTTGTGGACCACAGAACAGTAAGATTCGGTTCCGGAGCAGGTCCTAAATTGGAAAGTGTGTGAAGGTAACGATAGGACATTTTTGTTACCATACTTCTTCCGTCAATTCCCATACCTGCGATAGATTCTGTAACCCAGGTAGGATCTCCGGAAAACAGTGCGTTGTACTCCGGAGTTCTTGCAAATTTCACAAGACGGAGCTTCATAATAAAGTGATCGATAAATTCCTGGATCTGTTCCTCGGTAAAGGTGCCGTTTGCAAGGTCACGTTCTGCATAAATGTCAAGGAAAGTAGAAGTACGCCCAAGGGACATTGCAGCGCCATTCTGTTCCTTGATGGCTGCCAGATATCCAAAATACAGCCACTGAATGGCTTCCTGCACATTCTGAGCCGGTCTTGAAATATCAAAGCCGTAAATCTCACCCAGTTTTTTCAGTTCCTTTAATGCTTTTATCTGCTCGGAAAGTTCCTCTCGACTACGGATCACATCCTCGTACATATTGCTTCGTGTTCCTGCTTTCTGATCCTCTTTATCCTCGATCAGACGGTCTACACCATAAAGCGCTACTCGTCTGTAATCGCCGATAATACGGCCGCGGCCATAGGCATCCGGCAGACCAGTAATAATATGGCTGGAACGGCAGGCGCGCATTTCCGGTGAATATACGTCAAATACACCGTCATTGTGTGTTTTTCTGTATTTTGTATAAAAATCTACAATCTCAGGATCCACATGATAGCCATTGTCCTCGCAGGCTTTCATAGCCATGCGGATACCGCCGTTTGGCTGAAGCGCCCGCTTAAAAGGCTTATCTGTCTGGAATCCCACAATCGTTTCTTTTTCTTTATTCAGATATCCTGGTCCGTGAGATGTGATAGTAGAGATAATATGAGTATCCATATCCAGGACACCGCCTTTTTTATGCTCTTCCTCTGTCAGCTCCATAACCTGTGCCCATAAATCGTTTGTGGCCTTTGTAGGTCCTGCCAGAAAGGATTCATCTCCCTCGTAAGGTGTATAGTTTTTCTGAATGAAATCACGCACGTTGATTTCTTTTTGCCAAACGCCTCCGTTAAATGAAGCCCATTCCTGTCTCATGAATCATCCTCCTGTTTTTTAATCCACACAGTTATCTGTGTGCAACTTATATTTTATGTTTAGAATATATAGTATAACCAACTTCCCGTCAAGGCATATCTTGTATATTTTAGTAGTCAATCTTCAGTTTCCATATTTTACACAAAAATATTGTACTTTTTTTGTCTATTTTTATGTAAATAATAACAGATTTCTGTACCGTCTGCGCATATTTTATTTTCCTATGAATTTCCATTTGTACTGTAGAAAAATAATGACTCTCAGCCACACAAATGTTATAATGTTTATGTATAAGTATGGAAATAAAGGAGTAATCAGATAATGGCTGTTCTTATTTATATTTTAACAATAGTATTTGGCATAGTTTGTTTTAGGATCATCAGAACAAAACGCTATAAAATTATGCCGTTTATAAGCTTGATCATGTTTATTTGTTTCATTAGTTGTGGATTTATTTCTATCTTATCTATAGCTTTGCCATATGGTAAACTTGCGGTTTATCCGTTGGGAATAACTTTATTTGGTTTGATATGTATTTTAATCGGGGGAAATGATTTGTATTCATTATTGCGTTGCAGAGAAAAAGTGGACGGTGTGTATTGCGACTATAACACATATTATGGCGGCAATGGTATTTCTACTCAAGCTCCAGTATTTGAATATACCTATAATGGAACATATTATCGTGAACAAACAACACAAAATATATCTCATAAACAATTAAATCAGCATATGACACAGGGAAACGTTTACAAAATATATCTTGACCCAAAACATCCGGCAGTATTTATTCTGAACAAAAAAATTAAAGCAGGGACAATCATTTCAATAGTATTAGGGCTATTCATATTCACTTACGGAATTGATTTTTTGTTAAAATTCTTCCCTGTATTACTGGAACGATAACATTTTGTCGGTAATTTTCTTTTTTAATGGAGGTACTGAAATGACATTTTATGAACAGATGGTTCCTGCGCTTTCTTTATTGCTGGAAAAAGGCGAAACCTTACAAGCGCCGGTTTACTGCTGTCTATTGCAAAAGCGGAACTACACATTTGGATATTTAGGATTGACTGAAAATGCGATCTTAGCAACTCTTCTTCAAGGCGATTCGCAGAATCTAAAAGGAACCAGTCGTATTCCTTTCAGAAACATCCAGAAAACCAAAGTGCGAAAGAGTCTGTTTCCTCTTCAATATATTCTCCGAATCTATTTAACAGATGGGGACATGATAAAGCTCCGAATATCCAAAAAAGTTTATGGATTTGCTACACAGGAGGAAAATCTGGATGCCCTTCTTACCAAAATGAGAACTTACCTATAGCCAGACAGATTTTATGCTGCAAACAGCATATCCGAAATTATATAAAAAGTTCATTTTCCTTTCTGCTTTTACAGGCTGCTTCCATTTTTTTGGATGCTACTTTAACTAAAAGGGAATTTAATTTTCTTGCTTTTTGAGGACATACATTGATACACTTCATACATGATATACATAATTTTGTGTCCGTTTTTTTCGGCTCTTTAGCGGAAATGGCCCCTACCGGACATAATTTTGCACATAAGCCACAGCCTGTACATTCTTTTCCTGCCTTGGGCTTTAATGGAACGCCTTTATATTCCCGATATGGGTAATTACCCGGTAATTTTAATTCATCATATGATGAGGTATTTTTTATCTTATCAAGTATTTTCCCTGAAAATTCCAGAAGTTCCTTCTGGTCTGCTTCGTCAGGACGACCTGTTGCAAACTGGTGCATGATAGAATGTTCGGTAACAGCCGTAATAGCAGCGATACAGCAAAAGCCTTTATCCGTTACATATTCTGCCAGTTCTCTAAGCGTATCTTCATAGGCTCTGTTGCCATAAGTTATTACTAAAACAGCCTTCGCATTGTTTCCGTTAAAATCTTTCATTCTTTCCAATGCGATCGGAGGAACTCTGCCACCATAAGATGGAACACCAATAATGCAAATATCTTCTTTGTCAAATGATCGATCAAATACATTCTCTCTTTTGCCCAGATCAATTTCCTGATAGTTTCCAAATTCATTTGCAACTGTTTTTACTGTTTTTTCCGTACTGTTTGTCGGGCTGAAATATACTGCATAGATACTCATATTCATAACCTCTTTTCTCTTTCTTCAATACAACGTTTCAACATAGGCTCTGCCTGTTGCCAAAAAAGAATTACCGGTTTCACCGTCGTATCATTAAAGTCAATATAATAATAGTTTTTGGTTCCTTCATGCCTCACACTGATAATTCCGGCATTTAATAACACTTTTAAATGGTGTGATACTGTTGAACGTGAAACGTGGCTTTTTTTCTGAATTTCTCCAACTCGAACTCCTCCCGTTCCACCGGTTTCAATCAAAGCCAATAATATTTCCTGTCGAACTTCATCACCTAAAATAGTCATAATCGGTCTGGCAAGTTTATAATTCTCAATAAATTTTTGTTTTTCTAAGATAAATGTTTGATCCATTTTCCCTCCTATCGTTCATCTGCATGAACCATTATAGTCTTTTCGTAATCTCAATTCAATATTGGTGGCGCAAACAAAGACCATTCAGGCTTATGTTTTTAAAAACCATGTATCTTCAATGTTAAAATGCAGGGAGAAACCATTGGAAACTCTCTTTTAAACTTTTAAAAGAAAGTTTAACTATCCTGAATCTAAAATAAAACGCCTGCAGCAATCAAGGCACAGGAATCACTTCCTGTGCCTTGAAATATCTCACCCCACATCTGAAAGGGGCTGTCTTTTATTTATCGTCTGCTCCGTCATCTTTGGCTGCTCTTGCCTCGATCTCCTTTTTCTGAATATCTGCAGGAGCCTGCTCGTAGCGGGCAAATTCATAGGAGAAGTCTCCGCTTCCGCCTGTCATAGAACGAAGATCTGTAGAATATCCGTAGATTTCAAGCATTGGAATATCTGCCTCAATTACAGTATTTCCATCATGATCCGGATTCATTCCCAGAACGCGGCCACGGCGTTTGTTCAGATCACCCATAACATCTCCGGTGTATTTATCCGGAACTGTTACCTTCATGCTGACGATTGGTTCAAGAAGAACCGGAGAAGCATCCATAAAGCCCTTCTTAAACGCAAGGATGGTAGCCATCTTAAATGCCATTTCCGAAGAGTCTACCGGATGATAGGAGCCATCATAAAGCGTTGCTTTTACACCAACAACCGGATAGGAAGCAAGAGGTCCTTTCAGGACGCATTCCTGAAGTCCTTTTTCCACTGCCGGGAAATAGTTTTTCGGAACAGCGCCGCCTACAACTACCTGCTCAAACTCATATGGTGTTTCCAGATCACCGGACGGTGCAAAGCGCATTTTAACGTGACCGTACTGACCATGTCCGCCTGACTGTTTTTTATGCTTTCCTTCTACATCAGAATTCTTGCGGATCGTTTCGCGGAACGGAACCTTTGGTCTGGAAAGCTCAATATCAACTTTATAGCGCTCTTTCAGTTTATCTACAATAATGTCAAGATGCTGATCTCCCATGCCGTAAAGAAGAGTCTGTCTGTTGGCAGAATCATTTTCCGCACGAAGAGTCTTATCCTCACTTGTCATTTTTGCAAGAGCCTGAGAAATTTTATCCTCATCGCCTTTTTTAACTGCCTTATATCTCTTACAGGTATAAGGAGTGGAGATCACTGCCTTCGGATAAAGAACCGGAGCTGTCTTGGTAGCAAGGCTGTCGCCTGTCTGTACGCTGTTAAGCTTGGCAATAGCGCCGATATCACCTGCATGGAGTTCTGGAACCTCATAAGGTCTGGAGCCTTCCAGAACATACAGTTTATTCAGACGTTCTTCCTCACCTTTCTCCACGTTCAGAAGAGTATCATCAGATTTGATAACGCCGGAAGCAACCTTGATAAAGGAATATTTGCCGATAAACGGGTCAACAATCGTCTTCCATACATATGCGGATTTCGCTTTTGCAAAATCATAATTTGCCTCAAAGATCTCATTTGTCTTCTGGGAAATTCCATTGCAGGAGCGTTTATCCGGGCTCGGGAAATATCCGCAGATATCATCCAGAAGGTTGGATACGCCTCTTAAGTTTACCGGAGCGCCCATACATACCGGAACAATACTTCCGTCCTGCACATTTGTTGCAAGAGCCGCTGAAACCTCTGTTACAGAGAATTCGTCACCTTCAAAATAACGGTCCATAAATTCTTCGCTTGTCTCCGCCACAGATTCCATAAGGATGTCGTGATATTTTTCCAGATATTCATTCAGATATTCCGGAATCTCACATTCCTGCTTGCCGCCCTTATCGATATATTTTCTTCCGGCCTGTTTTACAACATTTACATAGCCTACAAACTTGCCGTCTTCACGGATTGGAAAATGAAGAGGCGCGATCTTTTTGCCGTAAAGCTCTGTCAGCTCTTCCACGACCTTACGATAGCTGACATCATCCATATCCATATCTGTTACAAAGAACATACGAGGAAGTCTGTATTTTTCACAGAGATTCCATGCTTTCTGTGTTCCGACCTGAACCCCCGCTTTGCCGGAAACAACAATGATAGCCGCATCTGCTGCGCTGACTGCTTCTTCTACTTCTCCCACAAAATCAAAATATCCAGGAGTATCAAGAACATTGATTTTTACTTTATCCCACGGAACAGGAATCAATGATGCAGAAATAGAAAAATGTCTCTTGATCTCCTCTTTATCAAAATCACTGACTGTATTTCCATCCTCTACTCTTCCAAGGCGGCTTGTCATTCCCGCAAGATATGCCATTGCCTCTGCCAGTGTAGTTTTGCCGGAGCCCCCATGACCTAATAGGACTACATTTCTGATTCGGTCAGTTCTATAAACGTCCATATGTAATACCTCCCTGTTTGTCTAATATGTTCATATTTTACTAAAATTTCTCAGCTTTTTCAAGTATTTTATATAATTTTAACAACTTTTTTTACTGAAATAATGTGAAAATTTCACGAATTTTTACTTTTTCCTACAGTATTTGACTTTTTTCCCCTTATCTTTTAAAATATGAATATATTTTTCATGGGAAAGGATACCTGAACATATGAAAACCATTGGTTTTATCGGCCTTGGACTGATCGGAGGCTCTATTGCAAAGGCAATCCGCAAATTTCATCCGGATTACCATATCCTGGCATACGCCAGACATAAAGAAACTCTTGCCGCAGCTTTAAACAGCGGTGTTATTGACGGTGTACTGGAAAAAGAGGACCAACGTTATAAAGCCTGCGACTATATTTTTCTGTGCGCCCCTGTCGAATATAACATTGAATATCTGAAATACCTGAAAAACATTATCTCTGACAACTGTATCATCACGGATGCCGGAAGTGTAAAAGGACCGATCCACGAGACTGTAGAAAAACTGGAAATGGATCACTGCTTTATCGGCGGTCATCCCATGGCCGGTTCCGAACAGTCAGGCTTTTCCAATTCTTCCGACCATCTTCTGGAAAACGCCTACTACATCCTCACACCGGGCGGTCAGGTTTCTTTAAATAAATTAACTGAATTTTCAGAGCTTGTGGATTCACTGGGAGCCATTCCCATGGTTCTTACTGCTGAAGAGCATGATTTTATTACAGCAGGAGTCAGCCATCTTCCGCATATCATTGCCTCTTCTCTGGTAAATCTTGTCAGCGCCCTTGACAATGATGCAGAATATATGAAAACCATCGCAGCCGGAGGTTTCCGGGATATTACCCGCATTGCATCCTCCTCTCCTGTCATGTGGCAGCAGATCTGCCTGGAGAACACAAAAAATATTTCCACTGTCCTGGATGAATATATCCGTATGCTGATCCAGATCCGTTGCTCTGTGGACAACAGAGATGCAGACCAGCTTTATCAGCTTTTTGCCGCTTCCAGAGATTACCGGGATTCTATTGATGTAACCTCAAGCGGTCTGATCACCAGAGCATATGTTCTTTATCTTGATATTGTGGATGAAGCAGGCGGAATTGCTACTATTGCCACCATCCTTGCCATGGACAATATCAGTATCAAAAATATCGGCATCATCCACAACCGCGAATTTGAACAGGGTGTACTGAAAATTGAATTTTATGAGGAGGACGCCATGAAGCGAGGCGCCGCTCTTCTGAAAAAAAGAAATTATATTGTATATGAACGGTAGGTAATACTATGGAAATCAAAAAACAGACAGGTCTTCAGGGAGCGCTTGCTGTTCCCGGAGACAAATCCATTTCCCACCGGGCAGTCATGTTCGGCGCACTTGCAAAAGGAACCACAAAAATCTCTCATTTTCTGGAAGGCGCAGACTGCCTTTCCACTATTTCCTGTTTCCGCAAAATGGGGATTGAAATCGAACACAACAGAGAAGAAATCCTTGTTCACGGCAGGGGATTACACGGACTGAACGCCCCGGCAGAAACTCTTGATGTCGGGAACAGTGGAACCACAACCAGACTCATCTCCGGAATACTGGCAGGTCAGAGTTTTTCTTCCCACATTGACGGAGACGACTCTATCCGCACCCGTCCCATGAACCGGATCATATCCCCCCTTACCTCCATGGACGCTGATATTACAAGCCTGAAAGGAAACGGATGCGCTCCGCTTATGATCAATGGAAAAAACCTTCATGCCATTCATTATGATTCCCCGGTGGCTTCCGCTCAGGTGAAATCCTGCGTGCTTCTGGCAGGTATGTACGGCGACGGTATTACCAGTGTGACAGAACCGTTTCTTTCCAGAAACCACACGGAGATCATGCTGAATTATTTCGGCGCTGAAATAACTTCAGAAGGTACCACTGCATCCATAAAACCGGAACCTGTTCTTGAAGCAAGAGAGGTCACTGTTCCCGGTGATATTTCATCTGCCGCTTATTTTATTGCAGCAGGTCTGCTGACTCCAAACAGTGAGATTCTTCTTAAAAATGTAGGTGTTAATCCTACCAGAGCAGGAATCCTTAAAATCTGCCGCTCCATGGGTGCAGACATTACTCTTTTAAATGAAAAATATGATGGAGAGCCTACAGCTGATCTTCTTGTCCGTACAAGCAGCCTGAAGGGAGCCATCATTGAAGGAGCAGATATCCCAACTCTAATTGATGAGATTCCAATGCTTGCAGTCATGGCAGCCTTTGCAGAGGGAACAACTGTGATCCGAGATGCCCGGGAACTGAAAGTCAAGGAATCTGACAGAATTGCAGTTATGGTGGATAATCTGAAACGAATGGGCGCGGATATTGAAGGAACTGATGACGGAATGATAATACACGGCGGTAAAGCCCTGCACGGAGCTGTCATTGATTCCCACCTGGATCACCGGATTGCCATGTCCTTTGCAGTAGCAGGAACTGTCTGTGAAGGAAATATGGATATCCGTGGCGGAGAATGCGTCAATATCTCCTATCCTGATTTTTATAAAGATCTTTATTCTTTTACCTGAAATAAAAACAGCAGTGCCGGATCCTGATTTTACGATCCAGTGCTGCTGTCTTTTATTTGTGAATTTTCTGTTTCTTATAAAAATCAGTTTTATTTCCATAAATAAACATATTCTGAAAATTGTCCGATTTTTTATGTAACAACTATATTCCTAAAATCTTTTTTCCATATTAAAGCTCTGCACCTGAAATCCCAGGCTTTCATAAAAGGCAACGGCTCCTGTATTAAAAGCCCACACCTTAAGATCGATTCTCTGAAGCTTTTCTTTTTCTGCCAAAGCTTCCAGATAAGCATACAAGCTTCTGCCTACTCCCTGTTTTCTGAACTTTTCCATTACATAAATCGCATCAACATACAGAATATGATTCTTTTTCAGCATGGGATTCTCCGGGGTTATCTTTCTCTTTGCGATCACAAACCCAGCCAGCTCGCCCTGTTTTTTTGCTCCTGCAGCCACATACTCTTCGCTTTCTACAATCTCCCGAAATTCCTCTTCTGTCAGAAGTTCCCGGGTATCTATATAAATATCCGGTCTTCCCTTTACATGGTCTTCGTGAAGTTGATGATAAGCTTTGTTTACCATTTCATAATCTTTTTCTGTAAGTTCTGTTATCTGTAATCCTTCCATTTTTTTCTCCTTTGCAAAAATTTCTTACACCAGATCTCATATCTTATATGATCAGAATATTCTTACTATAAAAGATTTTCATTGAAAAAGCAATAATAAACAAGTAAAAACTTTCTTATTTCTATTGTTCTCTTTATTTGCGATAGCTTTTCTGTTCTATCTTTACTTTCCATAAAAATAAATGTATAATTCAATCAACATATACACACAGTATTGATATTCAGAATTTGTTTTCTGTAAACTCTCCTTCTTCCATCAGCCGCCATGGCATACCATATGGACTGCAATTCTGATATTCCCTCAATACATATTCTCAGAAAGGAGCTTCTTATGAAAATTTTATTTTATGGTGCAAAAGACTATGATCAACAGTTTTTTGATAAACTTGCCCCAAAATACCCGGGAATTACTTTTAAGTTTATCGAAGCCAATCTTTATGAAGAAACTGCCTCCTTGGCAAAAGGCTATGACGGGATCTGCGCCTTTGTCAATGCTGATATCAGCACTCCCGTGGTCAACGTGCTTCACGACATGGGTATTCAGGTTATTCTGATGCGCTGTGCCGGCTATAACAATGTAGATCTGCAGACGGCAGCTAAGTATGGGATCAAGATTCTGCGCGTACCCGGCTATTCTCCTGAAGCAGTTGCAGAACACGCCATGGCGCTTGCGCTTACAGCTAACCGCCATACCCATAAGGCTTACATTAAATGCAGGGAAAATAATTTTGCCCTCAACGGACTTATGGGTGTTAATCTTTACCAGAAAACAGCCGGAATCGTGGGAACCGGAAAAATCGGTCTTGCCATGGCAAGGATCTGCCGGGGATTTGGTATGCGCGTCATTGCCTATGACCTTTATCCTAATAATGAACTGGATTTTCTGGAATATGTATCGCTGGACGAACTTTTAAGTACCAGTGATCTGATCAGCCTTCACTGCCCTCTGACCGCAGAAACTCATCACCTGATCAATGCCTCTTCTATTGCAAAAATGAAAGACGGCGTGATTCTGGTAAATACTTCCAGAGGAGGTCTGATCAAAACAGAGGATCTGATTGCAGGGATCCGGGATCATAAATTTTATGCGGTAGGACTTGACGTATACGAAGAAGAATCTGATCTTGTGTACGAAGATATGTCTGAACGGATTCTCCAAAGCTCTACCATCCAGCGTCTTCTGTCTTTCCCCAATGTGGCAATGACTTCCCATCAGGGATTTTTTACAGAAGAAGCTCTCACAAATATAGCGGAAACTACCCTTCAGAATGCGGTTGATTTCCGTGATAACAAAAAACTGAAAAATGAAGTAAGACTCTGAGTAAAAAATCCCCTGCAGAAATGTTTCTTATTAACATTCTGCAGGGGATTTTATTTTATAATCGGATGTAACAAACAAAAATCTGTACATGAATTTTTGTACATATATTTTCTGTGTTTTTCACAGCTGTTTACTTCTCATATAACTCCCGGAGAAGGGCAATCTCTCTTGTCCAGCCCTCATCATCATTGGGCGTTTCCAGAATAAACGGAATATCTTTTAAAGCCGGATGACGGATAACCCCAACCAGAGCCTCCAGACCGATCTGACCTTCCCCAATCTTTGCATGACGGTCTTTATGGCTTCCAAGTCCATTCATGCTGTCGTTCAGGTGAACGGCCTTTAAACGCTCAAGTCCGATCACGTTATCAAATTCAGTCAGAACCCCATCCAGATCACTGACAATATCATATCCGCCGTCCCAAACATGACAGGTATCCAGGCAGATTCCCATTTTGTGATCTTTTTCCACCAGATCCAAAATCTCACGAAGTTCCTGAAAATTCCTTCCTACTTCAGAACCTTTACCGGCCATTGTTTCCAGAAGAACGGTTGTTGTCTGCTCCTCTGTGAGAACCTCATTGAGAATTTCCGCGATCTTCCTGATCCCGGTTTCTGCTCCCTGTCCCACATGGCTTCCGGGATGAAAATTATAATAATTTCCCGGTGTATATTCCATACGTTTCAGATCGTCCGCCATGGTGTTTCTGGCAAACTCTCTGAGATCTTCTCTGGCTGCGCAGCAGTTCATGGTATAAGGGGCATGAGCCACGATTTTCCCAAATCCATTGTCCCCGGCAAGGGAAAGAAATTTCTTCACATCTGTCTCATTAATGGCTTTTGCACTGCCTCCCCTTGGATTCCTTGTAAAAAATGCAAAGGTATTTCCTCCATTTGCAATCATCTGCTGAGCCATTTTTTCATAACCTTTGGATGAGGTTGTATGATTTCCAATATATAACATATCTTTTCTCCATCTTCTGTATTTGTCCAAAACATATGTAATGCCATCATCGATCACTGACACCCAAACATACCCCGGCGCCATATTCCTATTTTCGATCACATACTCCGGACTTCCCCATTATAACAGAAAACCTTCTATACAAAAAGAGAAAATCTGTTGACGAAAATCCAAAAAATACCTATACTTTTATTAATTGCTGATATTCGGAATTTTTAACCAAAAATCCGGCTGTCTGCATATTTTTACAAACGATAAAGGAGCCGCGTATGAATCCACCATCTAAAAACCAGAAATCTGGTCCTTCCAGTCAAGGTTCCCGGACTTCCGGGCAAAAAACAAGGCCTGATTCCCGGGATGCAAAAAAATCATCCTCCAAATCCTCTCAACGCTCCAGAGCGTCTTCCATTCACCGTGGAAACAGAAACCATTCACGTGCCGTGTCACACAAACGTCGTATCAGTCGCAAATCCCGATATTACCGGGAAAGGCAGAAAAAAATCTTTCTGATAACAACTGGAATTGTACTTCTGCTTTCTCTTCTTATGATTTCTTTTGTGATCCGAAGCTGCGGGGACAAAAAATCGGAATCGGCTGTTTCACAGAATACTCAGGCAGAGGGAAAAAATAATCCTGCTGAAAAAGGAAAAGGCAAGGATACGTCTTCCAAAGATAAAAATACAGAAGAGACCGCTAAAAACCCGAATCTTCCTGAAGATCCGATTTCACTGACTGTCAGTGTGGTTGGCGACTGTACCCTTGGCACAGATGAATCTTTTGACTATGATACCAGTCTTAATGCCTTTTATGAAAGCTATGGCGCTGATTACTTTTTCTCCAATGTAAAAAGTATTTTTGCTGCCGACGATCTGACAATCGCAAATTTTGAAGGAACTCTTACCGATTCCGAAGAACGAGAGGAAAAGCAGTTTGCCTTTAAGGCTCCGGCTGAATATGCAGATATACTCACTGCCGGTTCTGTGGAAGCAGTAAATACAGCAAATAATCACAGCCATGATTATGGCGAACAGAGCTTTACAGATACTCTGACTGCTCTTGACCGAAAAGGAATCACTCACTTCGGGTATGATGAAACAGCTGTTATAGATGTCAAAGGTATCAAAGTAGGCCTTGTGGGCATCTATGAACTGAAAGATCATCTGGATCGGGAAGAACAGCTGAAACGCAATATTGCCAAAGTAAAAGAAGAGGGAGCTGTGATCACCATTGTGATCTTCCACTGGGGGAATGAAAAAGAAGAAGTTCCGGACAGCAACCAGATGACACTGGGAAGACTTGCCATTGATGAAGGCGCAGATCTTGTCTGTGGGCATCACCCTCATGTACTTCAGGGTATTGAAGAATACAAAGGCAAAAACATTGTTTACAGTCTGGGTAATTTCTGTTTTGGAGGAAATTCGTACCCAAGTGATATGGATACCATGATCTTCCAGCAAACCTTTACTGTAGATAAAAACGGAGTAAAAGCGGACAATGTCACCAATGTGATCCCCTGTTCCATTTCCTCTGAATATGATTATAACAATTATCAGCCCACTCCTGCTCAGGGTGACGAAGCTGATCGGATTTTGTCCAAAATTCAGGAAAGAAGCTCCTGGATCACACCTGCCGAAGCATCGGCATCGATCAGCGAATCCGATCCGGAATCCACTGATCTGGCTGAAGGCGATTTTGAATCAGAAGATTTTCAACAGGAATAAAAAAGTCACTTTCCTTATAACAGCAAAAATCACACAGGAGGAAAGCAGCATTTTCTCCCATAGTGTTTTTTAACAATAAAGAGTACAGATTATCCCAGATAAAACCGAGATCGTCTGTACTCTTTGTTATGAAAATGATGTCTTTATATCTGAGATTTCCTGACTTTATTTCATTCACAAGGATCAGCTCTTCAGAGGTGATTTTTACTTCGTTTTGTCAGTTATTTTTCACGAAATTCTGCCTTTAGTCCCTGTCATTTAATAATTTATTTACTCGTTCAACAGGAAATCTGTCTTCTATATCAATTATTTCAAACAGATTTAACGGTAATTTTTCTTCTCCGATCAGAGAAAGATATTCATCTACGGCTCTGCGGTCAATCATGATTTTTCCACGTCCATCCCAATGGCGGTTACTCTCTTTCTTTTTTAAGCCGGAAATCCAGTACTCATCTCCATTTTCAATATCTGTATAATTTGAATATGCTCCTATACTTTTCTGAAACGCATGGTCATTAAAATAAACAGTTTTTTTCGTTTTTGAAGTTTTCACATACCCGATCCACGCCGGACCATCATCAGAATATCCTGTTTTTAATTCTATATACATTAAATCCTTTATCATTTTATCACATATCATCCAATTATCCTCTTTTGAGGGTAATGGATCATTCTCCTTTCTCCCAGTCTTGTGGGGTTTACCTTTTCTAAGCTAAAATTTTCAGTTCATCAAACCGAACTGTATGTTTCCAGCAGCTTTAAAAATTTTTTATCATTCAGCTGCTCATTTGTTAAATACTCCCCATTATAAAACAAGGCATACGTTGTAACCGGTGTGGGTGCGTTCCGGGCTTGCTCTTTACTCTGCAAATGAACAGTTTTAAACTGCACGCCCTTTTCTTCTGCTATCTTTTCTATGATGGGAACATATTTCGCATTGAATGGACATTGGCTGGTATAATACAAAACATATCCCATTTCATTAATATGAGGGTGTTTTGCGCAAATTTTGAATTCAGGTAACGGAATATTTTTATCAAATGGCAAAGACCATAACTGAATTCCATTATCGGCTTCATCACAAACATCGAAACCTTTATGTTTTAAGAATTTTGGATCAGCCAAAAATGTTTTTTTCTTTTTGGAAGATAAAATGCATAACCCTTTTTTGCCTTTCATCTTACTATCTTCCATACACGCATTCAACAGGTCGGTTGAGTATCCATGTCCCTTGAATGAACCGGCTACCCAAAGGCAGTTAATATACATATAACCATTTGCAACAATCGGGTTCCAGGCGTTTTCAGCAGGTATATACTCAATAAAACATTTCCCTCGTTCTTTACTCTTCAGGAAAACTAATCCCTCATGAAACTGCTCTTGCAGCCAGGCCTTTTTTGATGATACCTGAATATCATTGTTATTTGAAATCGCACAGCATATATGCTCTTTGTCTATGTTTTCATTGGTTACTCTAATATATTCCATAAAAGTATCTCATTTCTAAATTCAAATTATCACTTTTTCAATAGCCAGATAATCCCTCTACATCACTTTTTAATATATCTCTGCTCCAAATGGCATCAATGCAAGCTTGGCAAGTTTAAACTGCTGAAGTCCGAAGGGAATTCCTATAACTGTCACACAGAGGATCACACCCATAACTGCGTGTTCGATTGCCAGAGGCAGACCGGAAACAATCAGCCATATAATATTTACAAGCAGGGAAACTGCTCCTCCACCATAGCGCACTTCTTTCCCAAAAGGGAAACAGCTGAGAGACGCGAACTTAAAGCACTGCATTCCTATGGGAATACCTACAACAGTAATGCACCAGAGGCATCCTGCCAGGCACCAGCTAAGTGCGCTGATCGCTCCTCCGAATATGAACCACAACAAGTTTCCAAGACAACCCATTTGCTGACCTCCTGATTCCTTTGTTTTTGTTTCCTGTATAGACACCTTACATATAAAGTATACCATATTCTTCTGTATATCCGTAATATGCTTTTTGCTAATACTGAAAGACTTCCTTATATTATTTACTGCTTTTGTTGTAAATAACATACATGAAAATTCAAAGTGCTTTTTCAATTGTTGGCTTGCAGTTTATAAATTTCTGTTGCATTCTGCCCGGTAATTCATTAAGATAGATTCATAATGCATTTTTACAGACAGGAAAGAGATGATTATGAACAAAAAACAACAGACAGACCTTACCAATGGTCCTATTGTAAAAACTCTGGCAAAGCTTGCTTTGCCCATTATGGCTTCTTCCTTTCTTGGAACAGCCTACAACATTACCGATATGGCATGGATCGGTGTTCTTGGTTCCAAAGCAGTGGCAGGCGTAGGAATGGGCGGTATGTATGTATGGCTTTCCCAGGGGCTCTGCTCTCTGGCCCGTATGGGCGGTCAGGTCAATGTAGCCCAAAGCTGCGGACGTGGAGATACCAGAGCAGCCAGAGATTACGCGTCTGCGGCCATTCAGCTTACCTGTATTTTTGCCTTTTTATTTTCCGCAGTGTGCCTGGTCTTTACCGGACCGCTTCTGGATTTTTTTCATCTGGGGGACCCTCAGACCTATGCACATGCAGAAATTTATATGAAGATCACCTGTGGGCTGATTATTTTTTCCTATCTTAATTATACCCTTACCGGAATTTATACCGCTCAGGGAAATTCAAAAACACCATTTATCGCCAATCTGATCGGTCTGGTACTGAACATGATCCTGGATCCGCTTCTGGTTCTCGGAATCGGTCCCTGCCCCCGTCTGGAGGTTGCCGGAGCTGCAATAGCAACCGTTACCGCCCAGTTTATTGTTATGGCAGTGATGATCGCAGGTATTTTTCAGAAAAAAAATCAGGATAATGTTCTCCGTCATGTACGTTTATTTACCAGACCTGACCATGCTGTCTACCACTCTATCTGCCGAATCGGAGGTCCCACTGCTCTTCAGGGTACTCTTTACTGTATGATCTCCATGGTGCTTACCCGTATGGTTTCCGCATTTGGTCCGGGAGCCATTGCCACCCAGAGAGTGGGCGGACAGATTGAGTCCATCTCCTGGAATACTGCAGACGGTTTTGCCACAGCGCTGAACTCCTTTGTGGCACAGAATTACGGAGCAGGAAAAACAGACCGGATCAGAAAAGGCTACAAAGTTTCCATGAAGATCATGATTACCTGGGGCGTTATTGTAACAGCAATTTTTGTCCTGTTCCCACGACAGATCTCCTCTCTGTTTTTCTACGAACCGGAGGTTCTGGAAATCGCAGTAGGATATATGATCATTATTGGTCTGGGCGAAGCTTTTCTCTGTGTGGAAATGCTTACCATCGGAGCGTTGTCCGGTCTTGGAAAAACCAAAATATGCAGTATCATCAGTATTCTGCTTACCGGATCCCGCATTCCTCTGGCTCTTATACTTACCGGCACATCACTTGGACTGACCGGTATCTGGTGGGCTCTGACCCTCACCTCCATTGCCAAAGGAGTTGTATTTAACCTGACATTCCGCCGGGTCAGCCACAGACTGGAACCGTAAAAGAATATCGATCACGACCACAGGCTTAACCTGACAAAAAAGGATACCCCTTTCAGATTTATCATCTGACAGAAAGGATATCCTTTTTTCTTCTGTTATTTTACTTTTTATTAGGCAGCTGAATCCTCGGTCACTGTTTCCGGTACTTCTCCGGCAACAGCTCCTGCATCAGGATTTTCCAGCATCATCTGTATCTGAGCTACCAATTCTTCCGGAACACCTGCTGCACCTAAATTTGTAAGAACTGTACTCCAGTCCAGACCTTCCGCATATGCCAGCATGTCTTCCTCACTTTCTGCACTCAAAGCTGCGTCAAGGGCTGCCTGATCCGGCATTTCCACGCTTTCTCCGGATGCACCATAGCCGCCTGTTACTGACAAAGTTACAATAGGAGCGCCTGAGCTTGTAAGGGAGAAATCCATCTGTGTTGTCTGTGCTGCTGCATCGGAAGTAATATTTACAACCAGCCCAAATGTTGCCAGAGGATTTGGCTCCTCCTCTGTTCCCTTATCAAGAATTGAGAAATTAAAGGAACCGTTTATATATCCCGGATTCTCTGTATCTGATTTCAGATTATTCACACCAACTCCAACTGTTTTTACTCCGTCAAAAGCAAGAACGTATTCACCTGTCAGTCCCTGATCACCGGACTGTCCGGAACCGGTAAGTGTAATGGAACTGGTATCCAGCCACAACTCAAAATACAGAGCAGAATTTCCGTCTGCTGACGGATTCTTCCAGGAAATCAGCGGGTAACTTTCTGTTCCTGTTTCATCTACAAAGCCAAATTCCCGTCCAACAATCTTTCCCTCTGCATTTGTCCAGATTTTTGAACTGAACATTGCAGCCTCCGGATTGAAGTCCTCGGAGTCTTCCTCCGGAAGATCGGACAGAGCATCGTCCACGCCTGTAATAAACTGAGCATAAAGATCTTCACTGCCTTCAATCTCTGACCACATATCCAGAAGCCCTTTCAGTTCCTTATCTTCCTTTGCGGTTGTCAGAATCCCTTTGAGCATGGAAAGCAGCTCCTGTTCTGTAACAACTTCCTCATAAACAGTACAGTCTTCACTGACACCTTCTACAGAAAGGGCTTCTTCCGTAACATTTTCATCTCCACAGTTTTCAATCAGAATACTTCCATAGCGATCCAGCAAAGTACTGAGAGTTTTTGTATCCGGAAGAACTGTTGTCATATCAGAAAGCATTTTGAAATAGCTTTCCATGGAAGCACGATATTCCTCAACATAAGCCTGATATGCCGCAATATCCTCTTCTGACATATTGCCTGTTTCATCTGCAATCATATCTTCCATGGAAGGAATCATAGGCATTGCCATATAATCCTGTGAAAGTTCGGGAATCTGGATATATTCATTCATGTTTGCCAGATCCATGCACATATTCATAGTTCCCAGAGGCGTATCGTTTAAAAGAATATCTGCATTCATTGCCTCTTTTCCGTCTTTTACAACGCCTGTCATATCCATAGTAACAGAGTTCAGCCAGGAAACGTCCATTCCCATCATAGCGCCAAGAATGGCTTTACCTGTTTCCTCCACTGTCAGTTTCATTTTTGAATTAAAACCAGCTTCCTGTCCCTTTTCATACTGTGCCATAACTGCATCCCAATATGTGGAAAAACCGGCAACCAGCTTGTCCAGAGCTGCTTTCTCTGTTTCTTTGTAAGAAGCGGCAAAAACCTGACTTGTACCAGATAAAATCAGCGCAGATGCCGCCGTTGCTGCAGTCAGTTTCTTTATTATTTTTTTGGTTCGATTCATAGGGGAATCCTCCTCTCATCTCTTATAGCCATACAATGACTACGCTTAATTAAATATGATGACATTTTAACATGAGATTGTCTCATAAGCAACAAAATTCTACAAAACATTTTTAATATTTATGCGTTTTTTATGTTATTTTACATAATTTTCTGTCCTCTTAACATCCATACCTTATATTATATTCAGTAAAAAATTTAAAATCACTTTTTTGTTTTATTACTTTCTTTTCCGGTATGGAACATATTTTTTTAACGTTATTTTTTTGTGAGAATTTCCTTCAAAATCCATCTCTTCTGTCTGTTCCCACTCTGACAGATCCAATGTCATAAAAAGCTGCGCAGGATAAGTCCTGTTCCAGCAGAACAGAATCAGTTCTTCTATTTGATCGCTGTACTTCGCCGGATCTTCGGTTTCTATCAGAGCAAATTCCCCTGTGTCAGCCCGAACCGAAAAATCATTGTCACACCGTACCGTTACACCCTGCAAAATTCCATATAAAGAAAAAGAATACTCATTCATCCAGAGTATTTTTCCCTGGCAGATCTCCCGTATCTTTTCTGTTACAGCCTGATCTCTGCTTTGCCTTCTGTGATTAAAAAGCATCCCGTTTCTGTCATCCACACATACAATAGCCTTCAATCTTTTACCTCCCCTGATATTTTATAAGTAACCTGATCATGTTACTGTTCACCATCTCCATGGTAACTTGATCATACCATATTCTCCCGGTAAAGCTGTAACAGTCTTGACACCTTTTTCCCCCACTGATATAGTTAAAATACATTCCAAAGCACCTTCGGTGATGACATTTCGCTCTGTATATCTTCGGATTTTTATATATCCCAGAACATCTTGCGGAATATAACATGTGAATCATAAAAATCATAATTTTAATCATTATGTTCAGACAGGAGGATGATTATGAACGAACTTGAGATCAGAAAACTGATCAGACAGCAACGAGCATTTTTCTATAAGGGCAGGACTCTCCCGGCAAACACACGAATCCATATGCTAAAAAAGCTTCGCTCCTGTATTCTGAAATATCAGGAAGAAATCCACAGAGCACTGAAGCTTGATCTTGGAAAAAGCAGCTTTGAAGGCTATATGTGTGAAACCGGTCTGGTTCTTGACGAGCTTCGCTACATGATCAAGCATATCCCGAAATTCTCAAAAGAAAAAACGGTCCCCACTCCCCTTTCCCAGTTTGTTTCCAGAAGCTATATAACTCCTTCGCCTTACGGAGTTGTACTTATTATGAGTCCCTGGAATTATCCGTTTCTTCTGAGTCTGACACCACTGGCGGATGCCATTGCGGCAGGAAATACAGTTATCGTCAAACCAAGCGCCTATGCTCCCAATACATCAGAAGTTATCCGTAAAATCATCTGCGAGGCGTTTCCGCCTTTTTATGCTGCGGTTGTCACAGGCGGGCGAAAAGAAAATACCTGTCTTTTAAATGAGCATTTTGATTATATCTTTTTTACCGGAAGCCAGCATGTGGGAAAAGAAGTAATGGCAAAAGCCGCCCGTTTTCTCACTCCGGTCACTTTGGAGCTTGGAGGAAAAAGTCCCTGTATTGTAGAAAAAACAGCCAATCTGGAACTGGCTGCAAAAAGAATTGTTTTTGGAAAATTTCTGAACTGCGGGCAGACCTGTGTGGCTCCTGATTATGTTTACTGTGACCGCAGGGTTAAAGACTCTCTGATCTCCGAAATAAAAAAGCAGATCCGGAAACAGTTTACCGGGGCGCCTCTCAGTAACCCTGACTATGGAAAAATCATTAACCAAAAGCATTTCCAGAGGATACTTGCCCTGATAGACCCGTCAAAAACAGTATTTGGAGGCGAAAATGATCCGAACAATCTCCGTATTGCCCCAACTCTTATGGACGAGGTTTCTTTTGACGATGCCGTTATGCAGGAAGAAATTTTTGGTCCCGTGCTTCCGGTGCTGACCTATGACAGTCTGGATCAGGCTGCTACCCGTATCAATGCCATGGCTCATCCTCTGGCTTTGTATATTTTTACAGAAAATAAAAAAGCCGCAGAAAAAATAACAAGAAGCTGCGGTTTTGGCGGCGGCTGCATCAATGATGTGGTAATCCATCTTGCCACCAGCCAGATGGGATTCGGAGGCTTCGGAGAAAGCGGTATGGGCTCCTATCACGGCAAAGCAGGTTTTGATACCTTTTCCCATTATAAAAGCATAGTAGACAAAAAAAACTGGATGGATCTTCCTGTCCGCTATCAGCCCTATCAGAAGTCCTCAGAAAAATTATTAAAACTTTTTCTCAGATAAAAACAAAATCCCGGCCATCATTCCTGTATCACAGGCAGGAATCACGCCGGGATCATATTTTATATTTCCTCTTCTTTTTTGTATCTGGACACTGCAAGTTCCGCCTCGCCCAAAAAGGACAATGAGCCGAAAATTACGATCACATCATCTTCCTCTGCCTGTTCCATAGTCTTTCTCACTGCAGAGCGGATACTTTCCGCTGCCTCTACGGAAGGATTTATTTTTTCTACTTCAGCTTTTAATTTCTTTGCAGAAAGCGCTCTGGGATTATCCGGAGTTTCCACTGTAATAATATGGTCTGCAAGGGGAGCTGTAATCTCTGTTACCTTCTGATAATCCTTATCCTGAAACATGCCGAAAATATAAAAAAGCTTTCTGTCCGGAAAATAAAGCTCCAGGGATTTTTTCAGCTCCTCTGCCGCTGCCGGATTGTGAGCGCCATCCATAACGATCACCGGTTCTCTGGAGATCACAGTAAAACGCCCTCTCCACACAGCTCTTTTCATTCCTTTATAAACAACCTGATCGGTAAGTAAATATCCCAGACTTCTGAGGGCTTCCACAGATTCCAGCGCAAGAGCGGCATTTATGATCTGGTAGCTTCCCATCAGGGAGATTTCCATATCCTTCCATTGCTTATAGGAAAACTTCTGTCTGTCATAACTGTGCGAAACCTCTGTCATCTGTCCTGGATTTGCTGTCTGTAGAATACATTCCTGTTTCCTGCAGACTTCCTCAATTACTTTCATGGCCTCCGGTTTCTGCAAAGCAGAGGCAACCCGTGTATGGGGCTTGATAATACCTGCTTTCTGCAGCGCGATTTTATCCAGGGTATCTCCCAGAAAATCCATGTGATCCATGCTGACAGAAGCGATTACTTCCAAAACAGGAGTCTTAATTACATTTGTAGCATCCAAAGCTCCGCCAAGCCCTGTTTCCAGCACAACAATATCACAGTTCTGTTCCAGAAAGTAAAGAAATGACAAAGCAGTTTCCACCTCAAAAATCGTCGGCTCTCCCACCTGTTCTTCTTTCATATTTTCAACCGCATTTTTTACCACTGTGGTAAGGCGGGCCAGATCTTCCCGTCCGATTATTTTTCCATCTACCTGGATTTTTTCTCTGTAGGAAAAAAGCACCGGGGAGATGTATCTTCCTGTACGGTATCCGGCTTCTGTAAGAATGGTAGAAAGATACGCCAGAACAGAACCTTTGCCGTTGGTTCCTGCAATATGAATAAATTTCAGCCTGTCCTGAGGATTTCCCAGCCTGTTTAAAAGCTCTATCATATTATCAAGACCAAGCACACTTCCGCCTTTTGATATCTGATCCAGATAACTTCTTGCTTCTTCGTAGTTCATGTCTGCTCCTTCCGTAATCCTTTACCTTTTATAAAATTCCTGCACTTTATCCAGTCTTGCCCCCATATTGCAAAGAAGAGCGTCTGAAATAGCAAGAGCGCACATAGACTCTATTACCACCACTGCCCGCGGCACGATCACAGGATCATGACGTCCGTGGATCTCCAGGGAAATATTTTGTCCTTTATCTGTCACCGTTTCCTGCGGCTGGCTTACGGAGGGAGTGGGCTTAATGGCTGCCCGCAGAAAAATTTCGCTTCCGTCACTGATTCCCCCCATGATTCCTCCTGCATGGTTAGAGGTTTTGACAATGCCTTTTTCGGAAGCCGCAAATCCGTCATTATCCTGAGAACCTTTCATCTGCGCCACATGGAAACCCTCTCCGATCTCCACACCTTTTACAGCGCCGACGGACATAACAGCCTGAGCAAGCACAGCATCCAGTTTTTCAAACACCGGGCTTCCAAGTCCTGCAGGGACTCCCTTGATCCGGCACTCAATGATCCCGCCTGCGCTGTCCTGTTCTTTCATGCACTGTTCCAGGTAAACGCCTGCTTTTTCTGCAGCGTTTTTATCCGGCATATAAAAGGCATTGTTTTCAATTTCTTCCGGGTGAAATTCTGTGATCACTACCGGTCCGATAGATTTTGTGTAGGTACAGAAAGAAATACCCAGCGATTCCAGAAATTTAATAGCAACAGCCCCTGCCGCCACTCTTCCAACTGTTTCTCTTCCTGATGAGCGTCCGCCTCCCCGGTAATCACGGAAGCCATACTTGGAATCAAAGGTAAAATCCGCATGGCCCGGGCGGTAGGAATAAGCAATATTACCGTAATCCCCGGATCTCTGATCCATATTTCTCACCATCAGAGAAACAGGGGTTCCGGTTGTTCTGCCCTCAAAAACTCCGGATAAAATTTCTACCTGATCTCCCTCTTTTCTGGCTGTGGTATAACGGCTCTGTCCCGGTTTACGGCGGTTAAGATATTTCTGGATGTGGCTTTCATCCAGTTCCAGTCCTGCCGGACATCCGTCCACCACTGCCCCCAAAGCTTTTCCATGGGATTCGCCCCAGGTTGTTACTGTAAAAAGTTTTCCAAATGTAGATTTATTCATATAAATTTCCCTTTGCCAGAACTTTTGAAAATACATTCAGTGTCTCATGGAGCACATCCTCTGAATGTGCGTCAGATAAGAACATTGCCTCAAACTGAGACGGAGCCAGATGAACGCCTCCGTTTAACATTGCCAGAAAATAGTTTGCAAAGGCTTTTGTGTCAGAAGTTTTTGCAGAAGTATAATCACAGACCTTTTCTCCTGTAAAGAAAATACTTCCAAGAGAAGAAATATGGTTCAGATGGCAGGTAAGTCCTGCTTTTTCTGCAAGATCTTTCATTCCTTCATAAAGCAGTTTCCCTTTTTTCTCAAGTCCTGTATAAACCTCCGGATGAGCATAAAGATATTTCAGCTGAGTAAGTCCTGCTGCCATTGCAACCGGATTTCCACTTAAAGTTCCTGCCTGATATACCGGACCTGACGGAGAAACCATTTCCATAATTTCCTTTCTTCCGCCATAAGCACCTACCGGCATTCCTGCGCCTATGATCTTGCCGTAAGTAACCATATCCGGTTTTACGCCAAAATATTCAGCCGCTCCGCCAAAAGCGAGGCGGAAACCTGTGATTACCTCGTCAAAGATCAGAAGCGCGTTATTTTTGTCACAGAGATCACGAAGTCCCTGAAGAAATCCTTCATCCGGAAGAACTACTCCCATATTGGCAGCTACCGGCTCCACGATCACTGCCGCCACCTGATCCTTTGCCTGCTCCATCAGTGTTTTTACACTGTCCAGATTATTGTATACTGCAGTCATGGTATCCTGCGTGCAGCCTGCAGGAACTCCTGCGCTGTCCGGAACACCGCTTGTCATAACGCCGGAGCCTGCGCTTACAAGAAGCGCATCACTGTGTCCGTGATAGCAGCCGGCAAATTTAATGATCTTACTTCTTCCTGTAAATCCTCTGGCTGCACGGACAGCGCTCATCACTGCCTCTGTGCCGGAGTTTACCATACGGACCATTTCCACGTGGGGAAGATGTTCGCAGATAAACTCTGCCATCTCAACCTCAACCTCTGTAGCGCAGCCAAAACTCAGACCTTTTTCACAGGCTTTTAAAACAGCCTCCCGGATCTCCGGAAAGTTGTGTCCAAGGATCATCGGCCCCCAGGAATCAATGTAATCGATATATCGGTTCCCGTCTGCATCATAAATATAACATCCGTCCGCATGGTCAATAAATCTGGGCGCTTCTCCAATGGCTCCGTAAGCGCGTACCGGACTGTTGACACCTCCCGGAATCCTTTTTACTGCGCGGTTAAATAATTCCTCTGATTTTGTCATCAACCGATTCTCCCTTCGTCAATAAATCCTGCAAGTTCTTTTGCATAATAGGTAAGATAGATCTGAACTCCTGCACGATAGGCGCTGGCAGCCATTTCACAGACAACCTTGTCCTCTTCGATCCACCCCATTTTTGCAGCGGCCTTTACCATAGCATACTCACCGCTTACGCTGTAGGCTGCAATCGGAACATTTGTTGCTTTATGTACCTCGGAAACCATATCAAGATAGGACATGGCAGGCTTGATCATAATAATGTCAGCGCCCTCTTCAATATCCGTAAGAGCCTCCTTCATGCCCTCCCGGCGGTTATGATAATCCATCTGGTAACTTTTTCTGTCACCGAACGCAGGCGCTGAACCGGCTGCGTCACGGAACGGTCCGTAAAAAGCAGACGCATATTTTACCGCATATGACATGATCGGTGTTTCCTTATGTCCGTTTTTGTCAAGGCACTGACGGATCGCGCGCACACGACCATCCATCATATCTGAAGGCGCAACCATATCGGCACCTGCTTCTACATGAGAAAGAGCAGTTCTGGAAAGAAGTTCAAGGGTGGCGTCATTCTCTACTTCGTGACCGCAGAGTACGCCGCAGTGTCCGTGAGAGGTGTATTCGCACATACATACGTCAGTAATATAATACATATCCGGAAACTGGCTTTTTGCTTCCCGAAGAGCCTTCTGAACAATTCCGTTTTCCGCATAGGCTCCGCTTCCCATCTCATCCTTGTGATCCGGAATGCCAAACAGCATAATGCTGCTTACACCGGCCTTTGAAAGTCTTTCCAGTTCATAGGGAAGACGGTCCACACTGTAGCGGAACTGACCTTCCATGGACGGAATTTCCTCTTCTATATTATGTCCTTCCCGGACAAACAGAGGATAAATAAGAGAGGACTTGTCAATTCTTGTCTCTCTTACCATTTTTCTCAGTGTCTCACTGCCTCTCAGTCTTCTTGGTCTCTGGATTAAATCCATGTTTCTCACTCTCTTTCCTTTTTGTGTTTTATTTCTTCTACCAGTCGGATCAGATGTTCGATAGTAGCTTTTTCTGCCATATAAGTATCCATTCCCAGTTCATCTGCCGCTGCCTTTGTCTGCTTTCCGATGCAGGCGGCAGTAAGCCCTGTATAATCAGCGCCCGGTGTGCTTTCCGCAAAACCTTTCACGGTAGACGCACTGGTAAATACCACACAGTCTATATTTTTGTCAGTGATTTCTTTTTTTATGTCAATAAGACTGCTGCTCTCATAAAGAGTTTCATAGGTGGGGATATCGTCAACAATACCGCCTGCCTCCTTAAGAAGCCTCACCAGATTCTCATTTCCTTTTTTTGCTCTGGGGATCAGGATTCTCTCTCCGCCTTTCAGTTCTTTTGCAAGCGTTTCACCCAGGCAGTCTCCGTCATAAATCTCAGGTATCAGGTCTGTAAGCAGACCTCTGTCCTCCAGAACCTTTCCGGTTCCCTGACCGATTGCTGCAAGACGGATCCCGGCAAGACTGCGGATATCCATTCTGCGGCGTTTCAGCTCATCCAAAAAGATCTCTGCTCCTGTAGGGCTGGTAAATACAGCCCACTGATAATCTGAAATGTGATCCAGCGCCTGATAAAGCGCAGTCTGATCTTCCAGAGCCTCAGTCCGGATAGAAGGAAGCTCCAGAACCTCAGCTCCCTTTTCTCTTAAAAGCTCTGTAGTGCGGGAGCTTCTGTTTTTCGGTCTTGTAACAAGTACCTTCCAGCCCATCAGAGGAAGCTTTTCATACCAGTTAAATTCATCTGCAAGGGCGCAGACCTTTCCTACCACGATAATGGCAGGCGTCTCGATCCCCTGACGTTTTACCTCTGTTTCCAGAGTGCTGACTGTGGCTATAATTTTTTTCTGTCCTGCTGTGGTTCCTTTCTGGAGAATCGCAGCGGGCATTTCCGGATCCATTCCCTCATCCAGAAGTCCCTGACAGATATCATGAAGGGCAGCCACTCCCATCAAAAATACAAGCGTACCCTTTGTATCTACAAGAGCCCGGAAATTAATGTCATACTCTTTTCCTGCTCTTCTATGACCGGTAATAATATGAAGAGAAGAACAAAAATCTCTGTGTGTCACAGGAATTCCGTTATAGGCCGGAACTGCCAGCGAAGAAGTTACTCCGGGAACAATCTCATAAGGGATCCCATGCTCGGTAAGAAGCTCCAGCTCCTCTCCTCCTCTTCCAAACAGAAAGGGATCTCCCCCTTTAAGGCGCACCACGCGGAATCCTTTCTGCGCTTCCTCCAGAAGCACCTGATTGATCTGTTCCTGAGGAAGTGTATGCTTATCTGCCCGTTTTCCTACATAGATCAGTCTTGCGCCGTCCGGGATTTTTGTAAGAACGCCCTGTCCTACCAAGCTGTCATATACAACTACTTCCGCTTGATTAAGAACCTCAAGGCCTTTCAGAGTAAAAAGTCCGGCGTCTCCCGGACCTGCACCTACCAGCCATACTTTTCCAATACTCATGATGACTCTCCTTTTTCCATGGATTCTTTCAGATGTTCTGCAAGAGTGATACCCAGCTCCTCTGCTCTTAAAGGATCACCTTCCAGCTGGCCCTTTATATATGCCCCGTCTTCTTCTCTGTAATAAAGCCCCCGAAGCAGCAGCCTGTCCCCACGAAGCTCTCCATAGGCAGCCACAGGAGAAGAGCAGCCGCCGTCCAGATATTTTACATAAGCTCTTTCCGCAGTTCCGCACACCCAGGCCTCTCTGTCACAGTATCCTTCCAGACAGGAATAGTCTTCCTCTGCCCTTCCCTGAACTGCCAGAATTCCCTGACCGGCTGCAGGAAGCATCTCTTCCACTGTAAAGTAACGGCTGATTCTGTTTTCCAGCCCCAGACGTTTCAGTCCTGCTGCCGCAAGGATCAGACCCGCATACTCTCCTTCATCCAGTTTCCGAAGTCTTGTCTGAAGATTTCCCCGGATACTTTTCACATCCATATCCGGGTAAAGCTCTTTCAGCTGCAAGGTTCTGCGAAGGCTGGAACATCCCAGAGGCTTCTTTTTATCCAGATGATCCACGCCCTTTGGAAGAACAAGAACATCTCTGGGATCTTCTCTTTTGGAAAAAGCCAGAAGCGGAAGCTCAGAAGGAACTTCCATAGGCATATCCTTCAGGCTGTGAACAGAAATATCTGACCGTTTTTCCATAAGAGCCAGATCAAGTTCTTTTACAAAAAGTCCTTTTCCTCCGATCTTATCAAGAGTTCGGTCAAGAATCTTGTCACCTGTGGTTTTCATTGTCAGGATTTCTGTATGTAATTCCGGATGATTTTTATTGAGAAAGCTTTTTACCATCTCACTCTGCAGTACTGCCAGAGCGCTTTCTCTGCTTCCGATGATTATTTTATTCTTTGTCATTTTCCGATGCTTCCTCCATGGCTTTCTGAATAGCGATCCGGACTTTTTTTGCCTTGTGATGATCCAGTCCGCTTGCAGTGATCCCAACTACCATTTCATCCTTCATATAAATTCCCGGAAAGTAAAAATCACATTTGCTCTTATCGTCCGCAATATTCACATAAATGCCCTCTTCTTTACAGACACGATAGATTTCATCATTCAGTTTCCAGTCGTTGGTAGCTGCGATCACCATATATGCCATCTGAAAATCCGAACGTTTTACAGGACGGGTGATCAGATTTACATAACCTGCTGTACCAAGCCCCCGAAGCTCCTCAGTTACCTTTGGGGCAATCGCCGTTACATTTCTCGTAAACTGAAGCAGCGTCTTAACTCTCCGGGTGGCAATATTGCCTCCGCCCACTACCACCACATTTTTGTCTGAAAGATCTATAAACATGGGAAAATATCTTTTAGTCTTCATAAAGCTTCTCCAATCCGGCCACACATTCCAGAAAAAGTTCCTGATTCAGGCTGTCTCTTAAACCGAAGATCAGTTTATTCACAACCTTTCCGGCAGCAGTATCCACCGCTTCAAGAAGGCTTTCTCTGTCCTTTTGTTCCATAGGTGTTTTTTTCAGAATTTTTTCGATACGCAGGTTCAGATCCTGTACCGCATCCTCTCTGATCTCCTGAATCCTTGGAATCACATCGCGGCCCTCCAGCCACTGATAAAACTCCTCCAGCTGCTCTTTTACGATCTGTTCTGCCTTCCGGATACTTTCACTTTGCTCGGAAGATATTTCAGACGAATGAAAGCTGTCCATGTCATAAAGGCTGATGCCTTTCCGCCTTCCAAGAGCAGGGTCAATATCCCTGGGTACTGCCAGATCCACAAGGATCAGCTTCTCCGGAAGATCAATATCAGAAAACTGATCTTCTCTTAATGTAAAATTAGGACTTGCAGTTGCGCTGACAACAAGATCACATTTCGGAAGATACGCCATCCGTTCTCCATAATTGATCCTTTTACATCCCTCCGGGATCTCCACAATCCCGCTTCGGTACTGGCGTACTGTAACCGTTACATCAGCCCCTGATTCACGGAGCGTCTGGGCGGCAACCTTTCCCATTTCTCCGTTTCCGATAACCATACAGGTTTTCCCTTTTATTTCATAGCCCTGAGCTTTCAGAGAACAGACTGCCTGATGGATCACGGAAGGATTTCCATGAGCAAGAGGCGCCTCTGTCTTTATCTTTTTACCTGCTGTTACTGCCATACGGAAAAGAACCTCCAACACACTGTCCGAGGTAAAATGTTCTCTGGCAAGATTCAGAGCATCCTTGATCTGAGTCAGGATCTGATCTTCTCCCAGAATCTGAGACTTCAGCCCCCCTGCCAGATAAAACAGGTGAGCTGCCGCCTCTTTATTTTTTCGTGTTACAAAATATTTTTCATAGGAGGTTTCCTGCACCCCTTTTAACTGACAAAGGCACTGATACAGGGAAATCTCCTGATCTTCTTCATGACTTGCCCAGATTTCCAGGCGGTTGCAGGTAGAAAGAATCACACAGCCATGTACCCCCGCTGTATGTTTCAGCTTTTCCATAGCTTCCCCTGCGTTTTTCTTTGTAAAGGCAAATAATGCCCTGATATCAACCGGCGCACGACCGTGATCTATTCCAATCATGGAAATGGTCATAATGTTTCTCCTTTTTGTTCAGACATATCTCCAGATGCCTCAAAGCTTATATATCTGTCCACTGAACATACTATTCTTTATGATAAACATTACAACGCTCAATGTCAATGCTGGCGAACATTTTTCCCCAAATATCACGGTCCGCTCCGTTAAACAGCTACTGTAATTCCACTGTTTTTGTGGCGACTACATCCACTCCGGTTCCTGCCACATCAGCAAGTACGACATCTCCTGTATATACCGGCGCCGGAACCTGGATGTTTTTCAGCACCCTGATGCAGTCAAAAATCTTTTCTTTTGGAATATCAGTTTTTGTTCTTACAGAAACTACGGGGATTTTTCCGCCTGTTACTGTTACTGTGGTGGTAACAGTTCTGGCCGGAGCTGTTACCTCTTTTTCTCCATAAATCCTTCCCCGCTTACATGTATTTCCCTCTACAGAGATCACTGCTCCCTGTTCTGTTTTTACAGTCAAGGCGCAGCCAACCGGACAGCCTATGCAGATTAAATGTCTTTCCTCCATGTTTATGCCTCCTGAATTTTTATGGTTATCTGCTTCAGCGCAGGATACTCCATAAGCTGCGCTTTTTTCAGAATCAGTTCCTCCATCTCTCCCGGCGCTACATATAATCTTTTTTTGCGGATCACCTGTTTTTCATCAAAGTAAACACACACATAGCAATTGCGGTAAACGCAGCCCACCCGGAAACGAACCGTAAGATCTTCTTCCATATATTCCGGTCGGATAAAAGAGGGAACTGTATAGCGGACACCGCCGTCAGAAATAATGCAGATCTTATGGTTTTCTCTTATCTCTTCTTTTTCCTGATTCTGCCGGGAAGATTTTTGATTTCTGATAAAGTCCGCCGCAAAACGTCCTGCCGCAGCAGCCTCCTGTGACACAAAATCTACCAGATCATGCACATGAAGAACATTTCCACAGGCAAACACTCCTGGGACATTTGTTTCCAGACTTTCATTTACCACCGGACCTGAAGTAGCCGGATTCAGCTCCACACCCATTTTCCCCGATATCTCATTTTCCGGGATCAGCCCCACAGATAAGAGCAGCGTATCGCAGGCATACTCTTCTTCAGTACCCAGAATGGGCTTTCCTCTCTCATCCACCTTTGCAAGAGTTACTCCTTCTACCCGTTCTCTTCCTTTAATATCCACGACTGTGTGACTGAGCTTTAAAGGGATTCCATAATCCTCCAGACACTGCACAATATTTCTCCTGAGTCCGCCGGAATAGGACATCAGTTCCGCCACTGCTTTTACCTTTGCCCCTTCCAGAGTCATTCTTCTTGCCATAATAAGTCCGATATCTCCAGAACCAAGGATCACAACCTCACGTCCCGGAAGATATCCCTCCATATTTACCAGTCTTTGTGCAGTTCCTGCAGAAAAAATCCCGGCCGGACGATATCCCGGAATGTTCAAAGCTCCTCTTGATCTTTCCCGGCAGCCCATGGCAAGGATCACCGCTTCTGCCTTTATTTCCAGAAGCCCTTCCTCCCTGCTCAGAGCAGTGATGATCTTTTCCTGACTGATATCTGCAACCATGGTATTCAGCCTGTATTCAATACCAAGCTCCTGTACCTTTTTTATATAGCGCTGCGCATACTCCGGTCCTGTCAGTTCTTCTTTAAATGTGTGAAGGCCGAAACCATTGTGGATGCACTGGTTCAGAATCCCTCCAAGCTCTCTGTCCCTTTCCAGGATCAGAATTTTCTGTATGCCGTTTTCTTTTGCAGAAACTGCCGCAGCCAAACCTGCCGGACCGCCTCCTATAATTACAACATCATATGCTTCCATGATAATAGTCCCTCCTGTATCTGGTCAGAATGTATCTTTATTGATTCCCAGAATGATTTCTGAATTTTTTCCACATTTGGTAATCTCTGCCATATCCATTCCAAGCTCTCTGGCAAGAATCTCCATGGTCTTTGGAGAACAGAAGCCTGACTGGCAGCGTCCCATTCCCGCTCTTGTTCTGCGCTTGATGCCGTCCAGTGATCTGGCACCTAAAGGACGGTGGATGGCGTCCAGGATTTCTCCCTCTGAAACCATCTCGCATCTGCAGATTATATTTCCATAAGCCGGCTGCTGTTTCAGAAGTTTTCGATATTCTTCTTTATCCAAATCTGCCGGATTAAGGATTCCCTTTCTCTCAGAAATAAAATCGTCTTTTTCTTTAAGATCCAGTCTTGTTTTCAGAATACCTGCAACCATTTCTCCAACTGCAGGAGCTGCGGTAAGCCCCGGCGACTCAATTCCTGCACAGTCCACAAAATCAGGCGCATCCTCAGGCTCTCCAATAACAAAATCATCACCTTTCTCATGAGCGCGAAGACCTGCAAAGGAAGTGATCACCTGTTTCACAGGAAGATTTTTTACATTCATTCCTGCTTTCCGGATCAACTGCTCCAGCTCCTGCGCGGAAGTATTGGTTCCTTCTTTATTTTCCACATCTTCAGCAGTTGGCCCCAGAAGAAGATTTCCATGAACCGTAGGCGTTACAAGAATCCCTTTTCCATATTTTCCCGGAAGAGAAAATACCGTTCTGTTTACATGAGTTCCGGCACTTTTGTCCAGAAGACAGTAGCACCCTCTCCTTGGCGTAATGGTAAGCTTTTTTTCACTAACCATATTGTGGAATCGATCTGCGTAAACTCCTGCTGCATTGATCACCGTTTTTGTCAGAAAAACTCCTCTGGAAGTTTCAATTTCCCACCCTTTTGGAGTTTTTCTGATATTCTGTACCTCTGTGTCAAATCTGAATTCCGTTCCATTGGCTGCCGCATTTTCTGCAAAAGCCAGATTCATGGCAAAGGGACATACGATTCCCGCTGAAGGCGCATAAAGCGCTGCATACACTTCGTCTGTAATATTGGGTTCCATTTCTTTCACCTGCTCCCGGTAAAGAATCTGAAGCCCTTTTACTCCGTTTTTCCTTCCCCTTTCATAAAGAGTCTCAAGTTTTGGGAAATCTTCTTTATGAATGCAGACCACCAAAGAGCCATTTCTTTTAAAAGGAAAATCCAGTTTTTTTGAAAGCTCTTCCATCATCAGATTTCCCCTGACATTAAGCTTTGCCTTTAAAGAACCCTCCACAGCGTCATAGCCTGCATGGACAATGGCGCTGTTTGCCTTTGAGGTTCCGCAGCACACATCCTCTTCTTTTTCCAGTACACAGATTTTTGCCTGATAACGGGATAATTCTCTTGCACAGGCAGTTCCCGTTACACCTGCCCCGATAATCATTACATCATACATAGCTTCTGCTCCTTTTTTCATATGGCATTCTCGGAAGCGTTTTTATTCTCCGGGAAATTCCGTACAAAATGTATGAGTTCCCGATAAACGAAAAAGCCCGACAAATAAACGCACAGAATCTATGCGCTATCTGTCAGGCTCTCTTCTCTCATGCCTTTTCTTTTTCAGTTGTCCCAACAGGATTCCTGTTCTGTTTCTATAACCTCCATACCTGATGACTGGTAGAGGAAACACCCATTGCACCGGCATCCAGCGCCGCCACCACGGCTTCTCTGTCTGAGATCAGTCCGCCTGCAATGATCTTTATTTTTACCAGATGGCAAAGCTTCTCAATAATGCCCGGCATCACTCCCGGAAGAACTTCAATAAAATCCGGCTTTACACTGTACTGCTGCTGGCAGATATTTTCAAATGCCATGGAATCCAGAAGGAAAAATCTTAGAACCGTAAACATGGACAATTCTCTGGCTCTTCGGATCAGGGATGGCTTTGTGGTAATGATCCCATCTGCCATAGTATTGGTATGGATAAAGTCCACAGCCACCTCTCTTGTACTCAGTCCGCTGATCAGATCCACATGAACCATAGCGATCTTACCTGCATCCTTCACTGCTTTTACAATCTTTCCAAGAGAGCAGATGTCCCCATATAAAATAAAAACAATCCTGATCTCCGGGATACCGCAACATTCTTTCAGATCTTCCGGACTTTTTACTGCTGCGATCACAGGATTTTCTTCCACTGCATCCAAAAAATTCTGATTCATTTCTGCTGCCCCGTTTCTTTCCTTTTGAACTGATTTTACTATATCACACAAGGCTTCCTGATTCAATAAATTTTCTGAAAAAACATGGAAATCAGATCACATAATTTCCCCCGTCCTCTCCTTCACGGAGGAGATCCTCCAGTGTGATCCTGTCGAAATATTCATTAATCAGCTGATAAAATCCCTGCCACATAGTTAAAGTCTTACAGACGGAAGCTCTCTCACAGAGATTCGGCTCGTCCTCCAGACAGGCAATGGGCGCCAGGGAGCCTTCTGTAAGCCTTAAAATACTGCCCATGGTGTACTCCTCCGGTGTTCTGGAAAGACGGTATCCGCCGCCTTTCCCCCTGAGGGCATGAACAAATTTATTTTTGCTCAGAACGGACACAATGGCTTCCAGGTATTTTTCGGAAACTTCCTGTCTTTTGGCAATATCCATAAGGGGAATATATTCTCCGGTATTGTGTTCTGCAAGATCCAGCATGACACGGATCGCATAGCGTCCTCTTGTTGATATCTTCATCCTAACGGCCTCTTTCTGCTATATTTCATCATAGGTTTCCAGGAAATGATGTTTTACTCCGTCTTTCTTATATGCCACCACAGTATTGATGTTTACATTTTCCACGCTTTTAAATATGTTAAACTCGATTACAGGGTCCTTCTGAGCAAGGCTGTGGATCAGCTCCTTCACCTCTGCCCGTTTTGAGCTTTTATCTGTCTCTTCATCTGCACACTGCTCTGTAAAGCGGCAGGCACACCGTAGAAATCTCAGTCCATTATAATTTGCCCAGTGGATAATATCTTCCTCTCTGATAAGATACATGGGGCGGATCAGCTCCATTCCCTCAAAATTGGTACTGTGAAGCTTTGGCATCATAGTCTGTATCTGGGCTCCGTAAAGCATTCCCATAAGGATCGTCTCGATCACATCATCATAATGATGGCCCAGCGCGATTTTGTTGCAGCCCAGTTCCTTTGCCCTGCTGTAAAGATATCCTCTTCTCATTCTCGCACAGAGATAACAGGGAGAGCTTTCCTCTCCTGCCACCACATCAAAAATCTCCGACTCAAAAACCGTAATAGGAATCCCGAGAGTTTTGGAATTTTCAAGGATCAGCTGATAGTTTGCTTCATTATATCCGGGGTTCATTACAAGAAAAACAACTTCAAAATTCTTTTTTCCATGACGGGCCAGCTCCTGAAAAAGCTTTGCCATAAGCATGGAATCCTTTCCTCCGGAAATACACACTGCAATTTTATCTCCGTCTTTAATCAGCTCATATTCATTGATAGCTTTTGTAAAACGTCTCCATATAGGTTTACGGAATTTTTTGATGATGCTTCTCTCAATTTCCCGTATTCTTAAATTCCGGGCTTCCTCTTCTGTAAGCCCGGTCTCATTTATCTGGTTTGTTTCCAAGGTATTTGTATCCATAACATTCTCCGTTCTGCTGATGTTTTCTTCTTTTTGCTGCAAAAGAAGAGAACTCCGTTACAGTATACATGCACAGACATGTTACGGTCAAGAAGTTCTCTCTTGTTTTATGTTACTATGCTCTATATGGATTTCTGTTTCATAATATTCCGGTGTCTGTTAAATTGCTTTAAAGGCCTCTTCCAGATCCTGGATAATATCGTCTATATTTTCTGTTCCCACAGAAAGACGGATGGTATTGGGATGGATTCCCTGTTCAAGAAGTTCCTTTTCTGTACATTGACTGTGAGTGGTTGTGGCAGGATGGATCACCAGAGATTTTACATCCGCTACATTTGCCAGAAGAGAAAACAGTTCCAGGTTATCAATAAACTCTTTTGCCTTCTGCTCTCCTCCACGGATCTCAAATGTAAAAATCGATCCTCCGCCTTTTGGGAAATACTTCTGATAAAGAGCTTTTTGGTCTTTATCCTGTGTCACAGAGGGATGATGAACACATTCCACCTGGGGATGACAGTTAAGATATTCCGCTACTTTAAGAGCGTTTTCCACATGTCGTTCCACTCTTAAAGACAGAGTTTCCAATCCCTGAAGAAAAAGGAAGGCATGAAAAGGAGACAGCGCAGCTCCGGTATCTCTGAGAAGAATCGCACGGATTCTGGTAACAAAGGCGGCCGGTCCTGCTGCCTTTGTAAAACTGATTCCATGATAGCTTGGATCCGGTTCCGTAAGACAGGGGAACTTTCCGGAGTCCTCCCAGTCAAAGTTTCCTCCGTCTACGATGACGCCACCCACTGCTGTTCCATGTCCACCAATGAATTTTGTTGCAGAATGGACTACCACATCTGCTCCGTATTCTATTGGGCGCACCAGATAAGGCGTTGCAAAGGTATTATCCACAATAAGGGGAATTTTATGCTTATGGGCAATTCCGGCAACTGCTTCAATATCTACCACATCTGAATTGGGATTTCCAAGAGTTTCAATAAATATGGCCTTTGTATGATCCTGAATGGCAGCTTCCAGCTCTTCGGCATTGAAAATATCTACAAAGGTCGTTGTGATCCCATACTGAGGAAGCGTGTGGAGAAGCAGATTAAAAGTTCCTCCGTAAATATTTTTTGCCGCTACGATGTGACCGCCGTTCTGCGCCACATTCTGGACAGCATAGGCTATGGCTGCCGCCCCGGAAGCCACTGCAAGAGCTGCCACGCCTCCTTCCAGAGCTGCCATACGTTTTTCAAAAACCTCCTGTGTGGGATTGGTCAGTCTTCCATAAATGTTTCCCGCATCACTGAGATCAAACCGCGCAGCCGCATGATCACAGTTATGAAACACGAAAGAAGAACTCTGATAAATGGGAACCGCTCTGGCATCCGTTGCCGGATCCGGAAATTCCTGTCCTACATGAAGCTGAAGTGTTTCAAATCTAAATTTTCTCTGTTCTCTTCTGATTTTTTCACCCATAATTTTACTCCTCGTTATTCTTTATCTGCCAGGAAATCTTTGGTCTTTACTGTTCCATAAACAGAGGGGTGGAATAATATCTGTCTCCTGAATCCGGAAGGAGAGCCACAATAGTCTTTCCTTTATTTTCCGGGCAGCGGGCAAGCTCAAAGGCTGCATGAAGGGCTGCACCGGAGGAAATCCCCACCAGCACGCCTTCCTTTTTTGCGAGAAGCTTTGCCGCTGCAAACGCATCCTCACTGCCAACCGGGATGATTTCATCATAGATTTCTGTATTTAATACCTCCGGTACAAAACCTGCTCCGATCCCCTGAATTTTATGAGGACCGCCCTTTCCCTCTGAAAGTACAGGAGAATCAGAAGGCTCCACTGCCACGATCCTGATCTCAGGATTTTTAGATTTCAGGTATTCTCCCACTCCGGTCAGAGTTCCGCCTGTGCCTACACCTGCTACAAAAATATCTACTTTTCCTTCTGTATCATTCCAGATCTCAGGTCCTGTTGATGATCTGTGAGCCGCAGAATTAGCCGGATTTACAAACTGTCCGGGAATAAAGGCATCCGGGATTTCTCCTGCAAGCTGCTCTGCCTTTTCAATAGCGCCTTTCATCCCCTTTGCGCCTTCTGTAAGAACAATCTCTGCTCCGTATGCTCTCAGAATATTTCTTCTCTCCACGCTCATAGTCTCAGGCATGGTAAGGATCACCCGGTATCCTTTCACTGCCGCAATAGACGCAAGCCCGATTCCCGTGTTTCCCGAAGTAGGCTCAATGATCACAGAGCCTTCTTTCAAAAGACCTTTTTCCTCTGCATCCTCGATCATTGCTTTTGCCACTCTGTCCTTGACACTTCCGGCAGGATTCAGATACTCCAGTTTCACAAGAACAGATGCCGGAAGAGAAAGCTCTTTTTCAATGTTTACGATTTCTACCAGAGGGGTGTTTCCGATCAGCCCCAGCGCTCCTTTATAAATTTTCGCCATGATCTGCTGCCGCCTTTCCTTTAATTACATACTTATTTTGTATGTTAGTATGATATTATGACTTCCACAAAATGTCAATCCCTGTTTTCAGATGTTTTACTATAACAAAAACTGCCGCAGCTCATATTCTCTTTCCAGAGAAACATAAGCTGCAGCAGTCTTTCAGACAGAGCCCTCGCTTTTCAGCACAGAAACTACTGTTTTTAATAAAATTTTAATATCCAGTCCCAAAGACCAGTTTTCTATGTACTGAGTGTCCAGACGGACAACCTCTTCAAAATCTGTGATATCACTTCTTCCGCTGACCTGCCACATTCCGGTAATTCCGGGTTTTGTTGACATACGGCTTCTGTGATGGAGCTCATACTGCTCCCATTCATCCACTGTAGGCGGACGTGTTCCTACAAGACTCATATCCCCTTTCAGAACATTAAAGAACTGTGGAAATTCATCTAAAGATGTTTTCCGTATAAAGTTTCCAATTCCTTTTGGTTTTCCGTCTTTTCCTTTTTTCTCACTGCCAATGATACGCGGATCATAGTCCATTTTAAACATCAGACCATCCATCTTGTTCTGGCTCATCAGCTCTTTTTTGCGTTCTTCAGCATCCATGTACATACTTCGGAATTTATAGATCTTAAACCGCTTTCCGTTCAGACCAATACGGATCTGTGAAAAGAAAATAGGACCTGGTGATTTCAGGTAAATAATAGGACCGATAATCACTGTAAGTATCAGTGTCAGGATACAGCCTACAAGTCCTCCCGCAATATCCATCATTCTCTTATACAGCAGCTGTTTTGGAGTTGCCACATTGATACTGGATGTCAGTACCGTATAATCTCCTATTCTTTCTGTATATTTTTTTCCACTGAGGGATTTTTCTACTGCACCCAAGCTCAGGTGAACCGTAATTCCCATTACGATCAGATCGTCAATCAGTTTCTGTGGGTAGGGAACGTCATCGCTGAGTTTTACAAACACCTCATCCACCCATTCTCTGACCAGATAATCTTTCACACTGTTTATATTTCCCACAACCGGAATTCCTGAAATACTGCCTTTCGCCTCTGACTGACCCAGAAATGCAATTCCGGTAATTGCAAATTCCTGGATCGGACTGCTGAGAATACGCCGAACTGTCTGTTCAACATCCTCTTTTCGCGCGATCAGGATCATTGAACGCTTATGCTCAAGGTTCACATTATTTTTAAATAATCGCCGTTTTCTGACTATTCGTAAAAGAAAAGCAACCACAAAATATACTGCACCCGTAATAAAATAAGTGATCCTTGAAAAAGCTTCTGACTGCTGTGTCACAAAAAGAGGTACAAGAGAAAGCAGCATAACAAGGCAGACATGCCTTAGCGTTTTTACAAATTCCTCATAATAGCCTCTTCTTAAAATTTCCTCAAAAGACTGATTGATAAAAATTACTGCCAGCTGACACAATACAAAAATAATTGCTTCATTTTGATAAATTTTCTGGCTGTAAGGATTACTTAGTCCATTTCGGATCAGATATGCGATCATAAATGCAATCTGCAGACTGATCATGTCCAGTAAAATAAAATCCCAGTGTTTCAGCCAGCCCTGAGGGGATTTTTTATACATATTTCATACACTCCCAAATATATTTTTCTTTTTATAATATCATAAGTATTATTTTGCTGGATGTCAACTGATTCTTTATACTATTTTTATCCGTTTTTTATATTTTGTTCATTTTTATTTGTATTTTTATCTGAAGGAGCTGCTGTTTTCGTAAAATCCAGTTTTCGGGACATATTATCTGAAAAAATCCTGTATATTCAGCAGCTCCCTCCTTTTTATTTTTTCTGTGCCGATAAAAAAATCATATAATAATACACACCATCCCGCCCTTGCTGTCATTGACGATCTTCTGCATAGTGTCCTGAAGCTTCACCTGGCTTTCCTCTCCAATGGAAGCCAGTTTATTTCGGATTCCGTCCTGTACCAGTTGTTCTATGGATTTGCCAAAAATATTGGTCTCCCAGATACTTTCACCTCGTTGGCCACTCTGTCCGATATACTGGATCAGATCCTGTGCCTGCTGCTCTGTCCCCACAATAGGGGCAATCTCTGTTTCAATATTGGCTCTTATCATATGAATAGACGGACTTTTTGATCGGATCCTGACTCCGAATTTATTTCCCTGTTTCATAACAGCCGGTTCTTCGATCTCGATCTCTTCCAGTTCCGGCACCACCACACCATATCCGGTTCCCCTGACAGCCTCCAGAGCCGACTGAACCTTAACATACTTTTCTTTCATCTGGGAAAGCTCTTTCATCGTATGGATCAGGTCATACTCACTTTCCATGGAAACTCCGCACAGTTCGCTCAAAATCCGATAGTAATACTCGTCTCTGATCTGGATCCGTATTCTGACAATCCCATCAGAAAGCCCTACATAGTCAAGAAGCGTATCCTGTACATAAGGACCTTCCATCTGCACTTTTTCCTTAGTCACATCACGAATATGAGCCAGTTCCTTCATCAGCTTCCTGATCTGCCCCAGAATCTGTGATTTCAGTTCATGGTCAGAAGGGAGCATTTCTACCCACTTCGGCACATAAAACTGAATTTCACTGACAGGAAATTCATACAGCACCTTTTCCAGAATCCTGGCAATATCTTCTTTTTTCAGCTGCTCACAATTAGCTGTAACCGTTGTCACTCCATATTTTTTCTGAAGATTTTCTGCCAGCTGTAATGTTTCTTCTTTATAGGGCATCTGGGAATTTACCAAGATCAAAAACGGTTTTCCCTGTTTTTTTAATTCCCTGACTGTCTTTTCTTCTGCCTCTCTGAAATTCTCACCCGGGATTTCCCCAAAGCTTCCATCCGCTGTGATCAGAAGTCCAATGGTAGAATGTTCCCGGATCACTCTTCCTGTCCCCACCTCTGCTGCCTCATGAAAAGGAATCGCTTTGGAAGACCAGGGTGTTTTCACCATTCTCTCTCTGCCTTCCTCTACATGACCGGAAGCGTCTTTCACCAGATAACCCACACAGTCTATCAGCCGTATCCGCACTTTCTGATCTTCTCCCAGAGTAACAGGAACCGCCTCCCTTGGAATGAACTTCGGTTCCACTGTTGTGATCAGCTTTCCGGAACCACTTAAAGGCAGCTGATCTCTTACTTCTGCCTGCTGCTCTCCACTCATTGCCGGAAGAGCCAGCTGCTCCATAAACCGTCTGATAAATGTGGATTTTCCGGTGCGGACAGGGCCTACAACACCTATGTATATATCACCGCCGGTACGTGCCTGAATATCCCGATAAACCTGAAAATTTTCCATAAAAATGCCCCCTTGCATATATTCACACAATCCCATGTATTGTTATATTTATATGCAGGAGGCATTTTATTCATGTTACTTTTAAGACAAATCTCTGTAATCTGTATGTCTGCTTTTTTACTCTGTGTTTTTCTGTAATTTACGTCAGAACAGGATTTTTAGTAGGCACCTGATTTTATCTGCGGGATGATCATTGATCCCTGTGCTCTGTTTTCAGAGGAACCGCTTCCTCTGCCTGAAATACATAGCCGCAGGAACAAACCGTATCTTCTGTAAGCTTTCCGCGGGAAGTAAAGACTTCCACCTCTTTTCCGCATTTCGGACATACTCTCTCTTCAATAACTGAAGTTCTGTACTGGCTTTCGCATCCATCCATAACTGCCATTTGTTTTTCCTCCTTCGATTAAAAATACAGTTTTTATTACGGCATTTCCCATGCCATCATCTGATTTCAGTATATCCCTGACTGCCGTCTGATGTCAATATTATTTTGGATAATTTTTGTCTTGTTTTAAAACTTTCAAAAATGTCCGGTCCCTTTTATGGGAAAGTTATTTTTCAGTTATCCTGCTTTTCTCTTCTGGCAGAAAGGTACGCTTCCCTTCCCTCTTCATAAAGATTTTTGCCCTCACTGTCAATGATCACAACAAGAGGCATATCCTCCACATAAAGACGCCTTAAAGCTTCTGACTGGAGATCTTCGTAAGCTACCAGTTCCGCTTTTTTTATGCATTTTGCAAGAAGGGCGCCTGCACCTCCGATGGCTCCAAAATAAACTCCCCCATACTTTTTCATGGCTTCTACCACTTCCGGCAGACGGGCTCCTTTTCCAATCATTCCTCTTGCGCCCACAGACATCATAGTCGGAGCATAAGCGTCCATTCTTCCGCTTGTAGTAGGGCCTGCAGACCCGATCACCTGTCCTGGCTTGGCAGGGGTAGGACCTACATAATAAATGGTAGCGTCCTTTGGATCAAAGGGAAGCTCTTCTCCTCTTTCCAGGGCTTCGCACATTCTCTTATGGCCGGCATCTCTGGAGGTATAGATCTCTCCTGTCAGATAAACGGAATCTCCTGCATGAAGGCTTCTTGCCAGTTCTTCTGTAAGGGGTAAAGTAATATGTCGTTCCATTTTAAAGCACCTCCGTCTTATGTCTGGTTACATGGCAGCTGATGTTAATCGCACAGGGCATTCCTGCAATATGTGTGGGCATAGTTTCAATATTTAAGCCTACCGCTGTGGTTCTGCCGCCAAATCCCTGAGGCCCGATTCCAAGTTCATTGATCTTATTAAGCATTTCCTTTTCCAGATCCGCATAGTAAGGATCCTGATTTTCCGAATCCACAGGACGCATCAGAGCTTTTTTGGCAAGAAGAGCCGCCTTGTCAAAGGTTCCTCCAATCCCTACGCCAACCACCATTGGAGGACATGGATTAGGTCCTGCATTTTCTACTGTTTCCAGAATAAAATCTTTAATACCCTGAATACCGGCAGAGGGCTTGAACATACGGATGGCGCTCATGTTTTCACTTCCGAAGCCTTTGGGACCTACGGTGATTTTTATCTGTTCTCCGGGAACGATCTCTGTATAAAGCATCGCCGGAGTATTGTCTCCTGTATTTCCTCTGCGGACAGGATCTTTTACAACTGATTTGCGGAGATAGCCTTTATCATAGCCTCTGCGGACACCCTCGTCTACAGCTTCTCTCAAATCCCCTCCGGCAATATGTACGTCCTGACCGATTTCCAGGAACACACAGGCCATTCCCGTATCCTGGCAGATGGGAACCTGCTCTTTTTCCGCAATTTCGTAATTCTCAATAATATTGTCCAGAACACCTCCGGCAATCTCTCCGCCCTCACAGGCTCTGCAGGTCCGGATCGCCTGTTTCATATCCTCAGGGAGAACCGTATTTGCCTCTATGCAAAGACGTTCAATTACTTCTGTAATCTGTGATGCTTGAATTTCACGCATGATGACACCTCTTTATATGTAGTTTATGATCATTACTTCTTAACTGTAAATAAGCAGCTGTCTGATTCCACACCTTAGGATCTGTCATATACAAACACAGAAAATCACCAAATCCTGTATATAAATCAGACAAATGAGAACTTTGTGTATCTTTTTATTTGCCTATTTACTGTTTCTTTCATTATTCTAACGCAAATAATAGTGTTGCGCAAGAAATATATGAAACTCTCTTCCTTTATACCGGTCATTTCTGCATTCCTTACTGAATGTTTCATCCATCCGTACCGGTTCCTGCCAAAAGGGCAGGCATGAACTGCTCTTTTTACAGTTATGCCCGCCCTTTTTAATCACTCCTTTTAATAAAATTCATTGTGGAGCAGTTCGTGTTCTTTGCCCTTGAGAAGGGTATCGTACAGTTCCACCACAAGAGGATTTTCATCTGATTTCTTAATGATCATTGTATTATCTGCATTGTACAGACCTCTGGCTCTGGCCGCCTTTGTTCGGTCTCCGGCTCTTGTGGGCTGGCCTCCGCCCATAATACAACCGCGTCTGCACGCCATAACCTCGATCAGATGATACTCTGCCTCGCCGTTCTTTACACGTTCCATAACAGTTCTGGCATTGGCAAGTCCGCTTGTCACACAGACCTTAATTTCCATTCCTTTATAGGGAACACTGAATTCCTTGATTCCTTCCTCGCCTCGAACGCCGCACTCAGCGATTTCTCTCATGGCTTCCTTGGTGTGTTCCGGAGTAAGACGTCTTAATACAGCCTCTGTTACACCGCCGGTAACACCAAAGATCACTCCGCCGCCGGAACCAAAACCAAATGGCATATCGCAGGCTTCCGGCTCCAGAGCTGCAAAATCAAGTCCGAAGTTATTGATCATACGGATCAGCTCAGTAGTTGTAATTACAATATCCGTATCCTGCTCTCCCTTTGTAAAACTGTTGGGGCGGATCGCCTCAGCCTTTTTGGCTGTACATGGCATAATGGAAACCATGACTGTTTTTTTGCCCTGAGCATTTTCCGGATCACGGAAATATTCCTTGATCACTGCAGACATCATCTGTTGCGGAGATCTGCAGGTTGATATATTCGGAATAAATTCTTTATACTGGTCTGTAACAAACTTTACCCAGGCCGGGCAGCAGGAAGTAAGAAGAGGAAGATTTTCACCTTTTTCCACTCTCCTTAAAAATTCTGCACTTTCTTCCATAATCGTGAGATCCGCACTGAAGGTTGTATCATAAACTTCATCAAATCCCATGCGGTGAAGCGCATTGACGATTTTTCCCATTACACTGCGTCCCTTGGGCTGTCCGTAATGATCCCCTACTGCCACACGGACCGCCGGGGCAACCTGTGCCACCACGCGTACCTTCGGGTCAGAAAGAGCATCCCACACCTCATCCATATGAGTTTTTATTGAAATAGCTCCTGTGGGGCAGTATACACGACACTGTCCGCAGTTTACACAGTTGGTTTCTGCAATATTTTTGTTAAAGGCAGGCATTACCATGGCCTCTGTACCACGGAAAGCAAAGCCAAGGGCTCCGATTCCCTGAAGTTCCTCACAGGCTCGTACACAGTTACCGCACAGAATACATTTATTGGGATCCCGCACCAGGGACGGTGAGTTGGTATCAAGTTCACGTACCTCTCTTGTATTTTCAAAACGGATATCTCTTACGCCCAGACGATGTGCCAGCTCCTGAAGAATACATTCTCCGCTTTTAATACAGGTAGTACAGTCTCTGCAATGGGCTGCGAGAAGCAGTTCCACAATCAGCTTACGGTATTTTTTAATTCTACCGGAATTGGTGTAAATCACCATTCCGTCTCTCGGCTCTTCAGAGCAGGAAGCAAAAGTCCTGCCTCTGTCATCCTCCACGGTGCACAGACGGCATGCGCCAAAGGTAGAAACCTCGGAATGGTAGCACAGTGTCGGTATATTAATGCCTGCTTTACGGATTACTGTCAGCACATTCTTTTCATCGGTAAATTCAACTTTTCTACCGTCAATGGTCATTGTACCCATAATCGTTCCTCCCTTCTACGCTTCCACATAAACTGCATCAAAGTTACAGTTATCTTTACAAGCTCCGCACTTGATGCAACGGTCATTGTCAATGTGATACGGATGCTTGATCTTTCCGGTGATCGCTCCCACCGGACAGTTCTTGGCGCACTTGCCGCATCCGATACAGAACTCTTCATTAATGTGGAACTGACGAAGGGCTGTACAAACTTTTGCACGGCATTTTTTATCCCGGATATGTTCCTCATACTCATCCCGGAAGCGTTTCAGAGTACTGATGACCGGAAGAGGCGCACTCTTTCCAAGACCGCAGAGAGCCATGCTCTGAACCATGGATGCAAGTTCTTCAAGCTCATCCAGATCTGACATCTTTCCCTGACCGTCAACAATCCTCTCCAGAATCTCCAGCATACGTTTGGTTCCTTCACGGCAGGGAACACATTTGCCGCAGCTTTCTCTCTGAGTAAAACTCATAAAGAAACGGGCCACTTCTACCATACAGGTATTTTCGTCCATGACTACCAGGCCGCCGGATCCCATAATGGCATCCAGTTTTTTTACAGAATCAAAATCAAGGGGCTGGTCAAGCTGCTCATCTACCAGACAGCCGCCGGAAGGACCTCCAATCTGAACGCCTTTAAATGCCGCTCCACTCTTTAACCCTCCGCCAATATCATAAATAATATGACGCAGAGTTGTTCCCATAGGAACCTCGATCAGACCGGTATTTTCAATGGAACCTGTAAGAGAAAACGTCTTTGTTCCCGGACTTCCCTCTGTTCCGATGGTACGGAACCATTCCGCTCCCTGAAGAATGATCTTTGGAACATTTGCATAAGTTTCTACATTATTCAGAACAGTTGGCTTTTCCCACAGGCCTTTTTCTACTGTGCGAGGCGGTTTTACACGTGGCATACCTCTGTTGCCTTCAATGGAAGCGGTCAGAGCAGATCCTTCGCCGCATACAAATGCGCCTGCACCCCGATTAATATGTAAATGGAAATTTATGCCGGAACCCAGAATATTGTCTCCCAGCAGTCCGTAAGACTCTGCCTGTTCGATAGCCATACGCAGTCTTTTTACAGAAAGAGGGTATTCTGCACGCACATAGATATATCCGTTTTCGGCGCCTACCGCATAAGCGGCGATCACCATACCTTCGATCATTTTATAGGGATCGCCTTCCATAACAGAGCCGTCCATAAATGCGCCCGGATCACCCTCGTCACCATTGCATACCACATAACGGGTTGTTTCTTTCTGGCGGGCAACCTGGCTCCATTTCTTTCCTGCAGGGAAACCGGCACCTCCACGTCCTCTCAGTCCGGATTTTGTCACCTCATCAATGACTTCCTGAGGCGTCATGTCAAAAAATGCTTTCGTCATTGCCTGGAAGCCGCCTGCCGCAATATATTCATCGATAGACTCTGCATCGATCCTGCCGCAGTTTTCCAGAACGATACGTGTCTGCTGATTCAAAAACGGAATATCGTCCGGATGCGGACAGATATTATCATGTTCTCTGTAAAAAAGCCGCTCTACCGGCTGTCCCGCGATCACAGTCCGGTCTACAATCTCCTTACAGTCCTCTACCTGTACATGTACATACTGATAATCATATGGCTCGATCCTTACAAGAGGTCCCAGTTCACAAAGACCCTGACATCCTGTTTTTACCACACCAAGATGAGGAATATCTTTCTGCATTTCCACCTGAACTCCATCCAGATCGGCGCAGAGCTTTAACATTTCATCATATATTTTCTGTGCTCCGGAAGCCATGCAGCCAGTGCCGGAACAGACAAGAACACGGCAGGTATAAGTGCTGATCGTATCCTGAGCTTCTTTCTGCTTATTAAGCAGGTCTTCCTTTGAAATAATACTCATGCCTTTTCACCTCTCAGTTCTTCCAACAGCTCCACCGCTTTCTCCGGTGTCATTTTCGGGTGTACTTCATCGTTCACAGTCAGTGTGGGAGCCAGTCCGCATGCGCCCAAGCAGGAAACGGTTTCTACGGTAAACAGCATATCATCAGTGGTATGCTTTTTATGGCTTAAACCCAGTTCCTTCATCATGGCTTCTTTCACAGGCATGGATTTTCGTACATGACAGGCGGTTCCGTCACAGACCTTGATAATATATTTTCCCTTTGGCTCAAAAGAAAAATTCTCGTAAAATGTGGCAACACTGTAGGCCTTTGCCTCAGTCACACCAATCTGTTCTGCCACATAAGTGAGAAGCTCTCCGGGAAGATAGCGATATTCCGCCTGAATATCCTGCATAATAGGAATCAGGGACGCAGCTTTGCGTCCATAATGTTCAATAATCTCGTCCGTCTTTGTGTAATAAGACTGATCTAACATGCATTTCCCTCCTTAATGCTTGTGTCCTTACCTTTCTTTCCTTATATTGGTCATTTTTGCCAGTTACTCATGCTGTAATTATACATGAGTCAAGCAGTTTCCACAAGTATTATCTTTTAATTTTTCTGAATTTTTGCAAATTATATATAAAGTTTGTTATTTTTTAAACATTATTGTTATTTTTACTTCAATTATATATCAGTATTTATCATAATCTCTACAATTTATATCCATTTTACCATCACAGTCCATTCTGATACCGTCTTTCATCATTTTTTGAATAATACAGATGATCCTCCAACCTTTTTTGTGCCTGTAAAAATACAGGATAAATATTGATTTTAAATTTTTTTTCATATATGATTAAAAGAACTGGTAGACAAAATACACGCAAAGGAGATATTGATTATGAGAAACCTGGATACTCCTGTAAAACAGATACGTCATAAAATATTTACAGAAGTGGCTAAAGTCGGATTTGAATCCAAAGATGAAACTCTCATTCATGACATTGAAGCAATCCCCTACTCTATTGTAGAAGAACGGGCACAGTACAGAGAGAGCATTTACCGGGAACGTGCTGTGGCAAGCGAACGTGTACGCCTTGCCATGGGTCTTTCTCTCCGTCCTGAAAACAGGGCAGTCCATCTGACCTCCGGGCTGGAGGCCAGCAATATTGATGAAAAATATTATGAACCGCCTCTTATGCAGGTAATTCCTTCTGCCTGCGCAGCCTGTCCTCCCAACAAATATATTGTCAGCGATATGTGCAGAGGCTGTGTGGCTCATCCCTGTATGCAGGCATGTCCAAAGGGCGCCATTTCCATGGTCAATGGCAAATCCTATATTGATCAGGACAAATGCATCAAATGTGGAAAATGTAAAGCCGTATGTCCCTATGACGCCATCTCACACAATGTCCGCCCCTGTGAGCAGGCCTGCGGTGTCAAGGCCATTGGCAGCGACGAACAGGGTCGCGCAAAGATTCTGGATGATAAATGCGTTTCCTGCGGTATGTGTATGGTAAGCTGTCCTTTCGGAGCTATTTCTGACAAATCTCAGATTTTCCAGCTTGCCCACTCTCTGCGTGAGGGAAATAAGATCATTGCCATTGTTGCTCCGGCTTACATCAGTCAGTTTGGAGAAGATGTAACCCCACGTAAATTTAAAACCGCGCTTGAGATCCTTGGATTTTCCGATGTATATGAAGTGGCTCTGGGAGCAGATATCGGAGCTATTTCCGAGGCTCATCACTATGCAAAAGAAGTAGCTACCGGAAACCTTCCATTTCTTCTGACCTCCTGCTGCCCCTCCTGGTCCATGATGGCAAAGAAATTTTTCCCGGATATGATCGATAATATTTCTCAGGAGCTTACACCTATGGTTGCCACTGCCCGTAAGGTAAAACAGGAGCATCCGGATTCCAAGGTTGTTTTCGTAGGTCCCTGTGCCTCAAAAAAACTGGAGGCTATGCGTACCTCTGTACGAAGTGATGTGGATTTTGTTGTAACCTTTGAGGAGCTTTCTGCCATGTTTGACGCCAGAGAAATTGATCCGGCATCTTTTGAGGGCGAGGAATCTCTGCACAATGCCACTGCTGCAGGACGTGGATATGCTGTTGCAGGAGGTGTGGCAGGCGCCATCGAAGCCTGTCTGAAAGAATACTACCCGGAAGTTCCGGTTCATATCGAACATGCAGAAACACTGGCAGACTGCAAAAAAATGCTGACTCTTGCAAAAGCAGGAAAGCTGAAGGGATGTATGATCGAGGGTATGGCCTGTCCGGGCGGCTGTATGGGCGGCGCAGGAACCAATGTGCCTTTTGCAACATCCTCCAAAGCATTAAAGCAGTATCTTAAAGATTCTTCCAAGAAACTTCCGGAGAAAGAACTGGAAGAAATCAAGCTGGATTAAAACGACTCACGCAGAAGAGTTCTAAGATTGAATACCTCTGCACTCCCCCGGAGCCTGTCTGATGGGAAATAAAAATAAAAAGGTACAGTTTCTTCAGGTATTAAAAGACGAAAATCTTCAAATAACCGAAGCTGCTGTACCTTTTTGTATTGAGATATTTTTGACCGGTCAATGCACAAACCGATTAAAAAAGCTGGATGATCACATATTCTGTTTTATCTAAAAATATGTTTACTTCTGAATCACTCTTCCTTCATATCTTCAAGCAGCTTTATCAGTTTCTCCCCATATCCTTTTCCTGCGGCCCAGCCGCCACCGTCAGGATTTTCCTGGATTCCCAGCCATTCCACATAGGGAGCCGAACCTCTCTTAACCATGTCAAATCTGGAATCTACACAGCTTTCATTTAATTTCTCTGTGCTGGCATAAGCTTTAAGGTGCTGAACCTGAGCCCGGATCCCGGTTCGCACATCCGGATAGGAATTTCCCTGTGCCCCTCCGCCGGTTGTTCCAATACCCGAAAAGTTATACTGGTTTTCCACTGCATCTCCGCCAAACTGAAGCCATCCTGTTTCCAGCATAGCCTGCACATAAACCACCTCTCCACGAACGCCTTCTATTTCTGCCTCTTCCAGGATAATACTGCAGAAATCCTCAATGGTTTCTGCGCCTCCCTCTTTCAAAGAAGCTGGATACTCTGCCCCATTTTCCTCATAAAGAGAAGTCATTTCCTCCAACGTGACCGTGGTGGTTCCCATAATGGTATAATAGCCATAGGTATTATCTGTGGAATCGTCCACAAATCCCGCTGTCCCGGGACCGCTTCTGTAAGAATAGGACGGCTTGCTGATCTTACCTTCTTCTGAGTGATCACTTTCTCTGCCGTTTTTGTTTTCATCCGTCTTTTCTGATATACTCTCTGCGTTTCTGCTTCCCTGCAAAGCTGTATTTTCTTCCTGTGGTTTCATTACAGGCCCCTGGATTTCTGACGGATCAGGCGCTTTATCTGCCAATGCAGAAACAGGCGCCCTGAAAATCAGAGCGCCCGTCAGGGTCAGATACACCCAGAAGAACTTATTCTTCCGAGAAAAAATCATTCATTTACCTTTCTCATTGCTGCTTCTACCACATGTCCAACCAGAACAGATGTTGTAACACTTCCAACTCCGCCCGGTACCGGTGTGATCGCATCTACGATCGGCTCAACTGCTGCATAATCAACATCTCCGCAAAGTTTGCCTTCTGCATTTACATTGATTCCTACATCAATAACAGTCTGTCCTTCTCTTACATAATCAGCGCCTACAACACCTGCGCGTCCTGCAGCCACGATCACAATATCTGCCTCTCTTGTCACAGACGGCATATCAACAGTTCTTGTATGACAGATAGTAACTGTTGCGTTTTTCTTAACCAGCATCATAGCTGCCGGTTTTCCTACTACAAGGCTTCTTCCGATCACAACTGCTTTTTTGCCTGTGCAGTCGATTCCGTAATGATCAAGGATTTCCATGCATGCCTGCGGTGTACATGGCGGGAATCCGATCTTTTTGCCTGTGAAAACACCAGACATAGAAAGGTCTGTCATACAGTCAACGTCTTTTTCTGCAGCAAGTGCATTTTCAATCACTGCCTGATCCAGATGCTTCGGAAGCGGACGGAACAGAAGAACGCCATGGATATGGTCGTCTTTGTTTACTTTGTCGATAGTTGCAAGAAGCTCATCCTGAGAAACATCTCCCGGAAGAAGGATTTTTTCACATGCTACGCCAAGTGTTTCGCAACGCTTGGTAGCGCCTTTCTCATAGGAAATGTCGCTTGGATTCTCGCCTACACGGATAATGCACAAGGTAGGATTTACACCCTTTGCCTGAAGCTCTGCTACATTTGCTTTAATTTTTTCGTTCAGTGCTGCTGTTACTTCTTTTCCCAATAACTGTTTTGCCATTTTTCATTTCCTCCTTAATTATTTCAGTCTTCCGAGAACGCTGTCAAAAGTTTCGTCAGCGATCTTTGTATACTTCTCAAGCATTGCGTCAGCTTTTCTGTTCAGCTCTTCTGCATACGCTCTGTCTGCCATGGATTTTGTGTTTATGTACACATTCAGGCTGGCTCCCTTTAAAGCTGCCTTGCAGAAAGCAGCGCCCACACCTGCGTCGCTGATGGCAAGCTTGGAGCCCTTTGCGCCAAATTCTACGATCAGCTCAATTGCCTCACAACATTTTTCCATGATCTCCATTGGTACGGAGCAGGCATCCTTGAGAACAATCTCCATAACTCTTGCCTTTTCAGCCTTTTCTTCTTCTGTTTCTCTCGGCATTCCATATGCTTTGGAAAGAGGCTCAAACACTTCGGCATCTCTTTCAATGAGACGGAGGAAATCCTTCTGAAGCTGATCGCATTTTGCTTTCAGCTCCCACATTTCATCTTCCACATCCGCATATTTCTTTTTTCCAACTGTCAGGCTTCCCACCATATTTCCCAGCGCAGTTCCCACTGCCGCAACAAGTGCGGAAGCGCCGCCGCCGCCCGGTACCGGTGCCTTGGAAGCCAGTACTTCAACAAACTCTGTACATGTACTTGTTGAAAATCCCATAATTTTACCCTCCTGGTGATGATACACAGCTGATCCCTGCTGTCAAACTGTATTTTTTATCTTAATCTGTTACTTTTCCGTATGCTTTCAGAGCTCCGATGATCACATCTCCCATCACAGCCATGTCCTCCGCCTGAAAGGATACGGGGAAATTATCCGAAAACAGAATCTGAGAGGAAGGCGGAAATTCATCATCCCCCTCCCAGAGAATCATCTGCACCTGATAGTCCGGGTAAATTTCAATTTCATAAGCAAGATCCCCGTGTTTTACAGGCGCTGCCTGAATATGCTCCATAACAGCTTTAAAGTCCTTCAGACGATTTCCATAAGAAAAGGCAAGACGTTTGATGCAGCGTCCGTCAAACTGTCTTAAATACACTTCTCCCCAGGGCATTTCCCTGTAGGTTTTCATTTTTCCGGTTCCATGGGATCTCATTCCTCCCAAAAGGAAACGGATGGTCAGGATCCTGGCATATACCATTTCCTCAAGAGGATAGTAACCTTTCTGATCCTCTTTATGAGTCACACGAAAATCAGGCCAGGAAATGTAATAGACACTTCCCAGAAACGGAAGTTCAAAGCTTTTTTCCGTTTCGTCATAAGGGATGGAAAGACGGCTGGCAATCTCTTTCGGATCTGCTTTCCCGAACTCCTCCAGATAATGCTCCCAGGGCATTCTCTCCTTGCTGTCTTTTTCATATCCCAGTCTGTCGCCTACGGAACCTTCCTCTGACAGACTGACGGATTTTACTTCATTTAAGTCAGAACTCATAGCACACCTCTGTAAAATCTGATTCTTTTCCTGTTCTTATATCCGGAACGGAAAGCCGCACTGTGCTTTCTTTCTGAACCGGATATTTTTATTGTTTTATTCTGCAGACGGAAACAGAGAACTGTCCGTATGAGGAATAAAGCAGGCTCCCACAAACTCATCCATATAAATCGGTACTGTGGAGAGCTCCATATATGTCATATTTGCTGCCAGTTCATATGTCTTTTTCTCCGCAGGAGTAGACAACAGCATCAGGTATGCGCCTGACAGCGAAGAATTTCCAATATAATGGAATTTTTCAAGAGGAATATCCGGAAGCATTCCGATTTTTACTGCGTTGCGCATGTTGATACCGCTTCCGATTCCACCCGCTACATACACATCATCAATCATGGAAACATCAAAGTCCAGTGATGAAAGCATGGTGCGTATTGCTGAGAAGATTGCTCCTTTGGCGCGGATAAAGTTATCAATATCCACCTCTGTGATCTCAACATCCTTGGAAGAACCTGCTTCCTCCTCAAAGGCGATCACATAGCTTCCCATACCATATTTGTCATGACGGATTCTTCTGCCTTCACGGACAAATTTACCTTTTGGATTAATGATCCCTGCTGAAAACAGTTCACTGATCACATCAATGATACCGGAACCGCAAAGTCCCACCGGTTTTGTTCCCGGCTCACCAACCACCTCATAGGAAGGCTCCATAGTCTCCCTGTCAATGGTGCAGGCCTCTATGGCTCCATCAGTTGCACGCATACCGCAGCTGATATCTCCGCCCTCAAAAGCCGGTCCTGCAGAGCAGGCACAGCTCATCATGAAATCAGAGTTTCCAAATACAAGCTCCCCATTGGTTCCAAGGTCGATAAACAGAGAAAACTCCGGTCTGTTCCAGATCATACTGACAAGGGTTCCCGCTGTAATATCTCCGCCTACATAGCTTCCGATATTAGGAGCTATGATGATATGGGCATCCTGATTGATGTCAATTCCAATATCTGACGCAAACAGAGAATTTGTCTTAAAAAATGCCGGAATATACGGCTCCATACGAAGAGGATCGGCATTGATCCCTGCAAAAAGATGGTTCATTGTAGTATTGGCTGCCACGCACATGCGATAAATCTGTTTTTCCGGAAAATGAGCGCTTCGACACATCTCATGGATCATCGGGTTGATCGTTTCTTTGATCACTGCGTCCTGAAGTCTTTCTCTTCCTCCCGGCTTCTCTGCCTCAATAATACGGTTGATCACATCTGCGCCAAAACGGATCTGTCCGTTTCCTGCAGAACTTTTTGCCAGGATTTCTCCTGTTTCCATATTGATCAGAACCGCAGATACGGTTGTAGTACCGATATCCACAGCAAGACCACCGACAACAACCTCTTCTCTGCTGTCAAAAATATCATAAACAAACATGTCGTCCGGGGTTGTACGAAGGACACATTTTACTGTAAAATTGCTTTCTCTCAGAACATCCGGAAGTTTTCTGAGCACTCCATAAGGAATCCTTACACGCTTCAGATTCATAAATTTGCGGAGAGCTCTGGTAAGCCTTTCCACATCCGGCATGGTGTCATCCAGAGTGGGCGGATCCATCTTTACTTCCACAACATCCAGACTGTTCTTTAATTCAATTCCTGCCAGCTCCACTTCCCGCTTGGCATTTTCAAAAATGGCAAGCTCTTCTTTAGAGCTCAGGTCCGCAACCTTCATTCTGCTTTTATAAGCAGAGGCGATATCCGGTACAAGCACTTCCACGTCCGCGATAATTTTGCTCATACAGGCAAGACGCCAGCCATTCTGAAATTCTTCGTCACTAATATGAAGTGTTTTTTTGGTGTTCAGCTCTCCGCATTTGAGCTGCACGCGGCATTTCCCACAGGCGCCATTACCTGAACATGGTGCATCGATCGCCACATTTGCCTCACGTGCGATTTCCAGCAGATTATCTCCTTCATTGGCATACGTCTCTACCACACTGCCATCTTCAAATGCAAATGTTACTTTAAACAAAAAGCAACCACCTTTCTTCTGATATAAAGAAAGGACCGAAGACCGAAGTCTCCAGCCCTCTCTGTGATCCACATGTAAAAATCAGATATCCAGATAAGAATCTGCGTACAGATTGTTATTCTTGATGATATCACAAGACTTAATAGTCTCCATCAGACGAAGATCGTTCGGGTTTACGATTGCGGAGGTAAGTCCCTGCATCATAGCCATAGCTACCATAGCAGAATCCATGATCGGACGGATGTTCTTCGGCATACCATTGGAGTTGTTGGAAAGACCGCCTGTACTCTTCATGCCCATATCAGAGATCATTTTAATGAACTCAAGAACTTCCATCTGTTTGTCCTGCATTCCTTTGATAACCAGGAACAGCGGGTCAAACCACATATCGTTCTCAACATCCATGCCGTGCTCCATACCACGCTCCATCAGTGTCTGCATGAACATCATACGCTCATCATTGTCTTTTGCAATTCCTTCTCCGTTACAGAGAGCAATAACGATAGCATCGTTAGCTGCTGCAAGGTCAACATATTCGATTCTTCCTGCTGCGTCAGCGGAGTTTACGATCGGTTTTCCTTTGGAACGGTTGTATACGGAAATACCAGCTTCAATAGCTGCTACGTTGGAAGTATCCAGTGCCAGCGGAACGTTGTCAAAGTTGCTCTGAAGAAGCTCTACAGCCCATTTCATAAGCTCAGGACCATCGTTCTCAGCAGGTCCGATATTTACATCCAGATAAGTAGCGCCTGCATCAAGCTGCTGTTTTGCTCTTTTAAGGATCGGCTCCGGATCTCTTTCTGTAAACGCTTTGTTTACTGCCGGTGCAGTTGTTGAAAGTCTTTCACCAATTGTGATAAATTTTGACATACCTGTGTTCTCCTTTACGTGGTTTGATACGGACACGGAAGGAAAAATCCCCTCCTGCCCGAAATATATTTATGTGGCTTACGCCTGCATATCTTTTAAGAACTTCACAAGCTGTACTGCTTCTCTTGGACCTACGATGATTTCCCATCCCGGAAGTTTTGCCTCCAGATCGCCTTTCAGAACAGCAACCTTACCCGGGATTACAAGCTTACGGCATTTTACCTTCGGTTCAACCTCTTCTTTGATAAAGGTAGAAATGCTTGTGCTGGAAAACTTGCCTGCCGCCCAGGAGGTAAGTACGGAAAGTCCGCCTGCATCGTTGATCACAAGATTAAGCGGAACACCGGAACGTTCCAGCTCGCCGGATACAACGAAATATGTAAGAGCAAAGTCTACAGTAGTAACTACCAGAGAGTTCTCATCTGCTCCATTCAGCGGGTAAACGCCCGGCTCTACCTTCATTGGCTTCTGCGGATCAGTAAATACGTTCTGACGCAGACCATAAAGCGGAAGTGCCTCTGCATAGGTCATCTGCTCCATAACAATGATGGAACCATATTTCATAGTAAACAGGGAAGCAAGTGCTGCCTGTAAATGTTTGTCACCTTTCGCAATTTTAACAAGATTTACAAGAGACGGATAACCAAAGGTTCTGTCCTGATCTTTAAGAGCTGCACGGCGAACCAGTACAGTATTCTTAAATGTCTCTTTTACATCAGCGCCTGTTGTGTCAAGAACAAGGTTCTTGTTTCCAAGCTTCTCAAGAGCTGCTACTGTGTCATAAAGCTCATTGATATCGCTTCCGGATACTCCAAGAACAACACCTGCCTCAGTTGCAACAGTGTTCATTGCCTCATAGTTGGAAGCGTTCGCACCATTGAGAACCGGTTTGGAGTCCTTACATACTTCAAGAGCAGCCTTAGCGATCTCAGGATCTGTACATCCGAGAACCAGAGTTCTTCCAAGACCTTTTGCTTTTTCTACCAGCGCTGTGTAAGCTGCTGCGTCTGCACCTTCTCCGCAGTTCACATATACAAGCTCAACATGCATTCTCTCTCCGATACGGTCATAATCTACAGTCGGGATCTCAGCAAGTTTAGCTTCTACTTCTGCATCAGTCATATCTGTGCAAAGTGCAACTGCATATCTTGTTTTGCTTACAAATGTTTTTTCATGTCTGAAAAGTACAGTTTCTCCTCCGAGAGTGAACTCACCATCGCCTGTACCAATCTTGATTGTTTTCATCGGCGGAGCAGTTGCCTCAGAAAGAGATGCCAGTGCCTCGTCAGACATATGCGGACACTGCTCAATCTGCATAGCGCCCTGTGCAACTTTCATAGCGAAAGCCATACATGTCGGGCATCCACATTCCTTACAGTTTTTCTTTGGTGTTAATTTGAAGATCTGAATACCATTCAGTGCCATAGCTCTATTTTCCTCCTATTCGTTACGCAAGTGCTTTGATCATCTTGGAAATTGCTTTGATGGATTCCGGATGTCTTAAGATAACAGCATCGGAACCAGCTGCAAGGTCTGCAGCAGCTGTCATAACTTCCATGTCAATTCCACGCTCATCCTGCGGTCCCCACTCAGGCATGTCAGCTTCAGAAGCAGTAGCTTCCTTCACTCCCCATGTCTCTGCGGATACAGGTGTAATAATAGGCATCTGCAGCATATTGTCATTCTGTCCCAGAGCAGCGCCTTTGATACGGTCCATAGTGGAAACTACGTACTCATATCCGTAGCCTGCTGCTGCACTTCCGATATTCATAACGATCTTCTTAGCGTCCACACCAAGCTGTGTGGTAACAACGTTAAGCTGTTTTGCAAGGTTGATATCAACGGCTGACTCTGCGCCTACAATCTGATTGTACGCAAGACCTGCAGCAGCGCCGATTGCTTTGTAGTTTTCTTCTTTTTCGGAAAGAATCAGTGCATTTCTTCCCTCAAGAGCCTCAGCAACCTTAGGGAGAAGTTCCGCATCCTTCTCTACGTTTTTGCAGCCCTCAACAACCAGAGGACAGTCTACAGCCTCAGCAACCTCTTTTACAATTGCGATTAATTCATCAATGGATTTGTTCTCACCATTAGGATCTCCGCCTTCCAGATTCAGTGCAACAAAATCTGCGCCTTCCATAGCAGCAGCTTTCTTTGCGATCTCTCCCATAGTGGTTGCTCCATCATAGTATGCTTTGATTCCCTCGGACATTCCTTCAAGACCCATATCAGAGATCTCTACACCGATTTTGGCACAGTTCTCTGAAGGAGCATCAAAAGTATAGAATGGAAATGTGCTGTCTCCGCCAATAGTCACAGTCTTATCTCCGCTTCCGATTGTCACTGGGTTGATCTTTGCATTAAACTTTTGTGGTTTCTGATTAAACGGCATTTTACATTAGCCTCCTCTTAAAAATTTAAATACATGTTAATTCATGATTTGCTTATTATTATACAACACGATAAAGGCCATTGACAAGACAGACAGCCCCTTTTTCCGTGTTTTTAGTGTTTTATCATCCCACAGCCTTCACAATCTGATCGTACCGGCATATGGAATCTTCCGGACTCTTAAAAGGGTCCGGAAGAAAACTTCATAATCCTGTTCTTTTAACAGAACAAATTACATCATAGGCTCCATGGAAAGTGCCGGATGTCCTTTTTCTGTAAGGAATGCAACCAGTGTTTCCGGATCTTCCGCTACTGTCTCATCACCGATCATATCAGTGAAGTTATCAATTCCGTAAAGCTCTTTCGCTGTTGCGTTCAGTCTGTCAGCAACAAACTCTTTCAGTTCTTTTGGCATCCATACGATACGCTCGATACCGCCCTCTGCCTTCATGAATTTCTTGGAAGAAATGAAATGTTTTCCGTGTCCCATAAAGCCTGGTGTCTGAACACCGCCGCCTGTCATGGAAGCCATCTCCGGGAAGGTCATTCCAAGAGGTGTCATACCTGCATACTCACGGTTTGCAATAACAACACCGTTGGAGAACGGCTCAATACCGCAGATACACTCGAAACATCCACAGGATGTCATCGGATCCTGCATAATGGAGTACAGAGTTACGTGTTCGAGAGCACCCTGTGAGAATTTCTGAACAGCCTCATCAACATCCTCATATGCACCAAGATTTTCATCGATCGGTCTTTCTTTTGTGATCACCTGACACGGACCTGTCGGATCAAGCTCATTGGTAGCTTTTGCATCCAGCCATGAAACCGCACCGCAAAGACCAAGTCTTTCAGGAGTTACCACACATACATGGCTTGGAGAGAATGCCTGACAGAGGATACAGCTGTAGTAAACATCTACAGACTCATCTGTAAGATTGTCAAGACGCTCGTCACGTTTCTCGAAAGTAGGAATTGCAACTTCATGACGTACTCTTGTACACTCAGCCGGATCTGTATAGATCACAACCTCGCACTTGTCAACAACTGCATCAAACTCATTTTTAACCTGCGCATAAAGAACCTCACCAAGATGTTTGATTCTGAATCCGGCATTAAATGCATCAATGCTGATACGGATACGCTGCATATCTCTCTGACCGGTATGGTATACACCCTCAATGCAGTTGATGTAGTTATGGAATTTACGCTCGATAACCGGTTCAAAGTCTGCCTGCATGTTTTTGCCTGCAACCTTAACCACATAAGCGATGCTGTTTTTGCTTCCAAGTTCCATCTCGTCTGCTTCCGGTCCGACTACAGTGATCTTATGGTCCTCTACCTCGCTTGCATCACAGGTCTGAACAAGCTCTGCACAGTCAACGCGGGAACCGTCAAACTCAACCTGCATATCTTTACGACGGATGATCTCACCCTCAAATGCAGATGCAAATGCAACCGGGATATCAATATTTGTGATTTTGATCTTAATGTCGCGGGCTTCCAGAGAAGTTGCATTCCATTTGGAAACATCTGTCTGGCAGATCAGGCTCTTAGGAACTCTCGGAACATCTTCCTGGTTTGTGATTACCGGGAATCCAAGTGCGATAGCGCCTGCGCCACATGCAACGATCACGTCATTCAGAGGAGCAAATGCATTTACAAATGCAGGAACACGTTTCATAGTGTATTCCATCAGAGTTGCTGCATCGCCCGGTTTTACGTTACCGAAGATCAGAGCTGCACGAAGAGCAACAGATACCACATGGATTACAGATGTAACGTCTTTTCCAAGGGGGATCACACGTACATTTGCGCCTGTTTTGTAGTTGATCTCAGAAAGCTGGTCAATAATATCGCCTACCAGTGTTACAAGGATACCCTGTGCCTGATAGGATTTTACAAGAGCCGCTGCTTCTTCTGCGGAAGCTGCTTTGCCAAGGATTACTGCAACACCCGGGATATCGCCTGTTACAAGCGGTACACCAAGCTCACGGATCACTGCATCTGCAAGATGTCCGTAGCAAGGCTCTTCATAAGGAACTGCTCCGTCAATATATTTCAGAACCTCGATAAACTCTGCGCAGAGAGCTGTTGCAACACCTGACATAAATGCGTCATGTGTTCTTTTTTCTCTTGTCATAAGAGTTTTTACAACTGCAAGAGCTTCCTTTAACTCTGCAAGAGTATTAACCTTGGTTCCTGTCACTGCATAGTAGCATGGAAGGGAGTAAGCTGTATTCGGAAAGCTGACAGCTTTGTCCGCACCATGTGTTTCAATAGCCTGGTTGATGGCATTCTCAGTGAGGCCATAAACCGCATCATTTCCCGCGAAAACACTTTCAAATAAAGTCACTGTTATACCTCCTATTTTATGATCACTGATGATCAATCCTGTCTTTAATTTTTCTGATCTCACCTGTAACCTCTTCGCTGAAATCAAAAGGAGCTTTTCCCTGTCGATCCGCGTCGATCACATCTGTATTATAGTGGATCATACCTAAAAGATCTTCCTGTGGAATCTTTTCCATGATAAAGGCTTCATCGTCCTGATTCCGAACCTTGTTTGCCACAACCTTTACCTGCGCCACACCAAGGTCTTTTGCAAGACGCTTTACATTTTTGTACGTCTGAACGCTTCTTGCACCCGGTTCGATCACAACCACAAAGGCATCCACACCTTCCGTTGTTCCTCTTCCCAGATGTTCCAGTCCTGCTTCCATATCAAGGATCACCACATCCTCCCTGCGGAGAACAAGGTTATTGATGATACGCTTCAGCATTACATGCTCCGGACAGACACATCCACCTCCGCCTGTTTCCACAGTTCCAAGAACAAGCAGCCTGACCCCGTTACAGACTTTTCCGTATTTTTCCGGAATATCGTCCACCTTGGGATTCAGATGGTAAAACTGATTGTTTGCGGAAGCCCCTGTTCTCTCCTCTACCAGCTTACGCATTTTGGAGATGGGTACAATGGAATCAAGTGTTTCTTCATCAAATCCCAGCGCAAGACCAAGATTCGCATCCGGATCTACATCCGCTGCAAGCACAGGTCTGCCCTCTGCCGCATACAAACGGGCCAGTGTTGCCGCAAATGTGGTTTTTCCCACGCCGCCTTTTCCTGTAACTGCAATTTTCATTTTATGTCATCCACCTTTGTCAAATATTCGCTGCCGGAATCCTTAGATACCCAGAGCAGCTCTCTTTTCTTCGATTCTTTCGATCATCAGATCAACTAATTTCTCAATGTCTGTTTCTACTGTGAAAGCAGCGCCTGTCCATTTTCTTGTTCCTTCTGTAAGGATCTCAGCCATCTGGTCAGAACCGGAAACATAAGGATCCACACCAAGGAAGGTATCAATACCGGTACCGATTACATAGTTACCGATGGATACAGCTTTTTCGGACATCCACTCAGGAGCGCATCCCACTACCGGAAGCTGATGGATCTCAAGACCTGCATCTTTTGCAAGTTCTGCTGCAAGAACCATCATACGGGAAATATCAACACAGGATCCCATATGAAGTACCGGCGGAATATCAGCCAGCTCACAGACACGTTTCAGACCTGCGCCGCAGAGATCTTTTGCAGATTTATCCATCAGACCAGCTTTTGCAGCAGCCTGTGCGGAGCATCCGGAAGCAATGATGATAATATCATTTGCAATACATTTTTTCATAAGCTCAATGTGTGCATAGTCCGGACGGATCTTCGGGTTGTTACATCCAACCATGGCAACTGCTCCACGGATAACACCGGAAGTAATACACTCAAGAAGCGGTTTTGTTGTTCCAAGCTCGTCAACCTGAGAGTTTGTAACACCGTCCAGAACCTTTACGATCGCTTCCACAGAATAGCCAACTGTTGCTTTCTGTTTTAACTGCGGAATATGTACAAGCTCAGGTTTTCTGTTCTTGAAGTTCTCAATTGCCATCTTAACGATCGCTTTTGCGTTTTCTCCTGCTGTTTCAGCGTTGAATCTGATGAATTCGGAATCAGGCATCTGTGCGATCGGAGAAGTTGTCACGAATTTTGTATGGAAACATTTGCTCAGTGGTCCCAATGCCGGGAAAATACACTGAACGTCAACAACGATCGCCTCGCATGCACCTGTGAGAACCACGTTCTCCTGCTGCAGGAAGTTACCAGCCATCGGAACGCCACGGCGCATTGCAACCTCGTTGGAGGTACAGCATACACCAGATACTGTGATTCCCTTTGCTCCCATGGATTTTGCGTAATCGATCATTTCTTTGCTGTCTGCATACTCGCAGATCATCTCAGAAAGGCTCGGATCATGTCCGTGTACAACAATGTTTACGTTCTCTTCTACCATAACACCAAGGTTTGCCTCTGTATCAATCGGCTTCGGAGTACCAAAAAGTACGTCAGAGAACTCTGTTCCCATCATGGAACCGCCCCATCCATCTCCAAGTCCACAGCGGATAGACTGTTTTACAAGAGCCTCCGGAAGAGAAGAACATCCCATATGAGTCATATGCAAAGAGGAAGAAACCTCACGGTCAATAGCTCGAGGTGCGATTTCATTTTCGATGAGTTTTTCTTTCTGTCCTGCAGGCATTCTGTCAAGGAATCTCTGATATCCAAATGGTTTACCATACTCCATAAGACCTGTCTCTGCAACTTCATGGGCAAGATCATAAATATCTCTGCCTTCTGTTTCAATTCCCCACTCTTTTGCAATACGGATCAGTTTCTCAGGATCTTTTACCTTGTAGTTTCCGTCTGCTGCTGTGCAGTGCAGAGTATGGCAGATTTCACGGCCGTGATCAGAATGTGCGGAAGCTCCGCCAGCTGTAAATTTCAGGTAGTTACGTCCTACGATACCGTGAGCGTCGCAGCCACAGATACCTCTCGGCGCTTTTGCTGTAATACGGCATGGTCCCATAGAACAGATTCGGCAGCAGATACCCTTCTCACCAAATTTGCAGTGTGGGGTCTGGTTTTTCACACGCATCTGCCAGGAATCCGCGCCAACTTTAGCTCCGGTCTCCAGAAGCCTGTTGGTGGCAGCTTCAAACTCTTCCACTGTCGTTAATTTGAATTCACTCATTGTTGACCTCCTTTTAATGATACAAGAATGATTCATGTATATTTTTCTCGTTTTTTATAATAACTCCGCAGGCGAAACCCATCCCCGCCCATGGGTTATTTCCGTGTGTAAAAGCGGCCGGGATATCATCTCCGGCACATTGTTTCCGCCGCATCTGCAACGGAATTATTCAGATTTATTATAAATTCAGCTTATCCACAATTTTGCGAAGAGCCTGTTTCACAGGATTATCCTCCGGCAGAGATGCTGTCGGACGGCCTTCACAGTCATACTCGTAAACTGCATCGTCCTGAGGAACCACTCCCAGAAGGTTCAGTCCCTGATTTTCAATCTCCTCCAGAACTCCCGGGTTCAGTTCACCTTTTGGTGCGCGGTTTACGATCAGGCCCACTGTAGAAGGATGCATATTGCACTCCTCGATCAGTTTGGCGATCCTTCCCACTGCCTGGATCCCTCTTCTGGAACAGTCGCTTACAAGAATGGCAGTCTGCATACCCGGAAGAACGCCCCGGCTGATGTGCTCCATCCCCGCCTCATTATCAACTACAAAATATGGATAATTATTCTGATATTTTGCAAGCTGTGCCTGAAGAAGACCATTTACATAGCAATAACAGCCTTTCCCCTGGGTTCTTCCCATAACAAGCAGATCAAAATCATCGTCCTCAATAAGAGCATCCTCAAAACGTAGCTCCGCATAATCTGCCTTGGACATTCCTGTCGGGATAGGACTTTTTGCAGCTATCTCAGCCTGAGCGATCTCTTCGCGGACATCTCCCAGTGTTGTGTCTACCTTCACACCAAGAACTTCATTCAGATTGGAATTTGCATCCGCGTCTACAGCAAGAACAGGTCCCTTGCCCTGCTCGCAGAGATACTGGATCAACATTCCGCATAATGTTGTCTTTCCTACGCCGCCTTTTCCGGCGACGGCAATTACATGTGCCATAAAACAGTCAGCCTCCTGATTGTATCAAATTTAAACAAGTGTGCGTATACCGGACCGGTCAATGATCTGGGATACGTCTTTCCATTTATTCATAGCATACAGGTGGATTCCCTCTACGCCAAGAGAACGGTATTTATCGATCTGTCTGATCGTGTATTCAATTCCCGCCTTTTTAAAGTCTGCCTTTTTTTGTTCAAGCGAATCATCAAAAGGAGCTTTGTCAAAAGGATTGGGGAAAATCCAGTATTTGGAGATAAGCCGTGAAAGTTCTCGGTCCATCACACAGCCATTACGGGAAAGCGCCATGTTAATGGTTGCCGCCTGATCGAGGATCGGCATGATTCCCACATCTACCGGCATGGTCACTCCTGCGCGTTGTATTTTGTCCAGCCATCTTTCAAACTGTTCCATATCCCAGCACAGCTGAGTCATAATATAGTCAGCTCCGTTATCCTGTTTCATCTTAAGGACTCCGATATCTGCGTCCAGACTGCGGCAGGAAATATGTCCTTCCGGAGAACCCGCCACTGCAATTTCAAACTGGTCCCCAAATTCATCACGGATAAACTTTACAAGGTCTGTAGCATAATTAAAATCTCCGCCTGTTGAGTTTTCGCCTCTTGGGAAATCCCCTCGCAAGGCAAGGATATGATCCACACCCTCTTCCAGATATGTTTCAAGCTGTTCTCTGATCCCCTGCTTTGTATTTCTGATCACGGTAAAATGTGTGACAGGTACAATTCCTGCGCTTCTGACCATCCGGCATACCTCACGGTTGGCTCCCACATTTCCGCCGCCGGCTCCATAAGTAACAGAAATATATTCCGGCTTATATCTGCACAGCTGCTGAATAGTTTCTGAAAGATTTGCCATTCCCCGGTCTGTCTTGGGAGGAAACAGCTCAAAGGACAGAACCTGTCTTTTTTTCATTATGTCGGATAACTTTACTGCTGCCATCGGCTCTTACCTCCGTATGTTTTATAACAGATCAGGTCTGTCACTTTCACGGGTATCTGTTATTCACAGCAGAGTTTTACGATACTGTTTGCCAGATCCACCATGAGAATGCGGCCTTCCACAACTCTCTCATCTCCCATAATGTCTCGAAGGATCACTTTGTCCCCGTCCACATCAATACGGCTTACATTTTTAAAAATAACGGAATCGTCACTTTCTTTGTATACAGTTGCAAGACACATTCGTGCCACCTCCTGATCTTATGTCTGTTATTTCAGTTCCTCTTTTACAAGTGTCAGGGCAAGTCCCAGACGCATGTTGCTTTTCTGGAAATCAGCCACTGCATCGCGAATAGCTTTTGCAGAAGCTCCCAGTCCCATCTTGTCCAGGTTTTCCGCCATCTGATCAAGTTCCTGCGCATGATGCTCATTATGCTGGAGCATGTACGTCAGAAGAGCAATGGTTTCCTTTTTACAGTCGCCTTCCTGGCAGGATCCGCAGTGTTCATGTGTATGTTCCTGGCATCCCTCACCATGAGAATGAGCATGTTCTCCGCCGCTCTCATGAGTATGAGCGTGAGAATGTGTCACTCCGTCTGCATGGGTATGTTCATGAGTATGTTCGTGCGCATGCTCATGTCCATGCTGGATCAGATTGCCGTTTTCGTCTTTAATAAGGTGCATTTTGTCTTCTCCTTTCTCTGCCTCCAACAGGAAACAGAAGCTACACTTTTTAAAAAAGTGCAGACTTATGACAAGAATTTATCAATTATGGTTATTATACATCTTCCCCCCTGGATAAGCAAGGAGATAATCATTAAATTCATATAAAATCACAGGAAATCTTTCCTTCTGCCTCTGAATCTTTGTGTTATTTATCTATAACATTATTTTTTTGTTATTTTTATAACATTAATGTTTTTTTATTAACATAATATATTCCAGACTGTTCGTAGTAAATATTTAATAAATTTGATGTTCTTCTTTCACATTTATATGGTATAATAGCACACATGCGAGCAAACAAATATGTTGGAAACGGTCTGAAACAGGCCAAAAGCAAGGAGGAACTGTTTTGACAACCGCTGTATTTTTAAACAACGATCAGAAAATGCCCCTTTTAGGACTGGGTGTATATAAAGCTACCGGAGAAGGTGAAGCAGAAAATGCTGTGATCACAGCCGTACAAAATGGTTATCGCCTGGTTGACACTGCTTCTGTTTACAAAAACGAAGAAAGCGTGGGCAAAGGAATCGCCAGATGCGGCGTTTCCAGAAAAGAACTGTTTGTCACCACCAAAGTCTGGAATACCGCCCAGCGCCTGGGCGATATAAGCGGAGCCTTTCAGAGAAGCCTTGACCGTCTGGGACTGGATTACATTGACCTCTATCTGGTTCACTGGCCGGTACCCGGCTGTTATCTGAGTACATGGAAAGAAATGGAAAAAATATTAAGCTCCGGACGCGCCCGTTCTATTGGCGTCAGTAACTTTAACATCCATAATCTGGAAGAACTGAAAAAAGTCTCCGGCATTGTCCCGGCTGTAAATCAGATCGAATGTCATCCATTATGCTATCCAAAAGAACTGATCGACTACTGTCAGGACAACGGTATACAGGTACAGGCCTATGCGCCTCTGGCAAGAGGAGCTTATCTGGATCACGATGTTCTCTGTGTCCTGGGAACAAAATATGCACACACGCCGGCTCAGGTAGGACTTCGCTGGGCTGTGCAGAAAGGAATTTCTGTAATTCCCAAATCAACCAACCCGGAACGTATTGCTTCCAATGCAAGAATTTTTGATTTTACCATTGACCAGGAGGACATGGATCTTCTGGATACTCTGAACCAGGATTATCACAGTTCCCATGTTCCGGAAGATTTAAGAGGGATCCCATTATAACTGTAATCAGGCAGACTTAACAGAAGCGCCTGTCCACATCTGATATATCAGACGCGGACAGGCGCTTTCGTTTTTATCTTTTTCTTTTTTCCTGCTTTTCTTACTGCCAGGGAAGCATAGGTGTCTCCACCTTTTTATCTCTGAGCATCAGATCACGCACTGCGTCTGCCGCAGACTTATCTTCAAAAAGCACTTTGTTCACTTCTTCAATAATCGGCATTTCAACCTGATATTTTTCTGCAAGACTTTTTGCCGCTCTGGCCGAATAAACGCCTTCCACCACCATTTTCACTTCATCCATAGCTTCCTGCATGGTATATCCTTTTCCCATAAGGTAGCCGGCTTTTCTGTTACGGCTGTGAACGCTGGCACAGGTTACAATCAGATCGCCGATTCCGGAAAGACCATAAAAAGTTTCCGCTCTTGCGCCCATTTTTGTACCCAGACGAGAAATTTCCGCAATTCCTCTGGTAATCAGAGCAGCTTTGGTATTATCTCCATATCCCAGACCGTCCGCTGTACCTGCCGCAAGGGCAATCACATTTTTCAGTGCGCCTCCAAGCTCCACCCCCAGAATATCCGGAGTGGTGTACACACGGAAAACAGGACTCATAAAAATCCCCTGCAGATATTCCGCAGTCTCTCTTTTTTCCGCACTGACTACACAGGTCGTCGGAAGACCTTTTCCCACTTCCTCAGCATGACTCGGACCTGACAGCACACAGACATCTGCCTGAGGGATCTCCTCACTGATGATCTCACTTAAAGTCATCAGAGTATGTTCTTCTACACCTTTTGCCACATTCACAATGATCTGTCCTTTTTTTACAAAAGGCTCCATTCTGTGAGCTGTACTTCTGGTAAAAGGAGAAGGCACTGCCAGCACTGCCACATCCGGATCTTTAAGGCAGCCCTCCAGATCCGCAGTGATCTTCATGTCCTCCGGAAGACGCACTCCGGGAAGCTTGGACTCATGCTCTCTCTTTTCACAAAGCATGCGCACTTCATCCTCAAGAGCAGACCAGAGCGTTACCTCATGGCCGTTTTTACAGAGAAGAAGAGACAGAGCAGTTCCCCAGCTTCCTGCTCCCAACACACTTACTTTTGCCATTTTCTCCACCTTTTTTGACCTTTCTTATTTTTTACCTGTTTTTCCAAGATAAACACGATTCTCCGTGCCTTTTGCCAGCCGCAGTATATTTGCTCTGTGGCGGAAAAAAGCAAGAGCTGTAAGAAATCCCATAACTACATACATTTCTGTTGTATGAGAAGCATCCATGCCATAGGCGCCTCCCTGTCCCAGAATGACGATTGCCGCAAAAGCAGCCAGATAAGCGCTCAGGGAGCAGAAAGAAACATAGTGAGTCGTAAAAAACAGCACAAAAAAGATCACTGCGCAAACCAGAAAGATCCTCCAGTCAAAAGCAAGGATAAACCCAACAGAAGCAGCAATCCCCTTTCCTCCCCGAAACTTCAGGTAAAAAGGAAAATTGTGTCCAAGAATGCAGCCTGCCGCCGCATACAGGCTCAGCAGCGGAAGAATATCTCCACAAGTCTTTCCAAAGAAAACACGCACAAGAACAATCGCCGCCACACACTTCAGGCAGTCTCCCAGAAGTGTTAAGATCCCCGCCTTTTTTCCAAAGGTACGCAGGGCATTGGTTGTTCCCGCATTTCCACTTCCGTGTTCTCTGATATCTGTTTTATGAAGCCTTCCGATGATGTAAGAAGTCTGAAACAGCCCGCATACATATCCGATGGCCAGACAAATCAAACGCTCCATAACCGCTCCTATTCCTTTTCTCCCCTCTGACGGATGATAAATTTCAGAGAAGTTCCTCTGAACCCAAATGCATCGCGGATCTTATTTTCCAGATATCTGGTATAAGAAAAATGCATAAGCTCTCTGTCATTGACAAAGATCACAAATGTCGGCGGTCTTACTCCCACCTGAGTCATATAATAAATCTTCAGACGTTTGCCTCTGTCTGAAGGCGGCTGCTGCATGGCAATGGCCTCTGAAAGAATCTCGTTCAACACACCTGTCTGGATACGCAGAGTCTGATTTTCAATTACTGCGTCAATGGTCTCAAACAGACGGTTGATCCTCTGTCCTGTTTTTGCAGAAATAAACACAAGCTCCGCATAAGGCATATATGCCAGAACCTCACGGATACGGTTGGTGTGTTTATAAATGGTTTTGTCATCCTTTTCAATGGCGTCCCATTTATTTACGGCAATGATCACGCCCTTACCTCTTTCATGAGCGATCCCGGCAATTTTTGCATCCTGCTCTGTAACACCTTCCGTAGCGTCAATAACAATCACCACCACATGAGCCCGCTCCACAGCGGTTACTGTCCGGATCACACTGTAGCGCTCAATCTCCTCTTTTACCTTGCCCTTTCGGCGAAGACCGGCTGTATCAATAAAAGTATAATCCCGTCCCTGCCACTTCACTCTGGCATCAACTGCGTCTCTGGTTGTTCCGGCAATATCCGAAACGATCACACGGTCTTCTCCCAGAAGATGATTGATCAGGGATGATTTTCCTACATTGGGTTTTCCTACAACAGCGATCTTCGGAATATCATCCTCTTCCTCTGTGTCTGCATCTTCCGGAAATTCTTTTACCACCTCGTCCAGCATATCGCCCAGACCGGTGCGGTTTGCAGCGGAAATAGCAATCGGCTCACCGATTCCCAGATTATAGAACTCATAAACGTCCATCATATATTTCTGAAGGCTGTCCACCTTATTTACTACAAGCACTACAGGCTTTTTGCTGCGGCGGAGCATATCTGCCACTTTCGCATCAGAATCCACCAGCCCCTGCTGTACATCTGTGATAAAAACGATCACATCTGCAGTGTCAATGGCGATCTGAGCCTGCTCTCTCATCTGGGATAAAATAATATCCCCGCTTTCCGGCTCGATTCCGCCTGTATCGATCATGGTAAAGGATTTATCCAGCCATGTCACTTCTGCATAAATCCTGTCTCTTGTAACGCCCGGAGTATCTTTTACAATAGAAATCATCTCTCCGGCAAGGGCATTAAACAGCGTGGACTTGCCCACATTAGGCCTGCCCACGATGGCTACTACTGGTTTGCTCATACATCTGTCTCCTTATCTGTTTATTATGATCCGGCGCATCCAGTACAGAAGATACCAGATCTGCTCCGTTTTCATCTACAACTACAATTTCTGTTCCCAGCGCCTCTTCCAGTTCCCGCACAGAAACATCATCAAGAAAAATATCCTCCCCGCTGCGGAGCATATTGCAGGGGATCAGAAGCCGTTCTCCCAGATCCAGTTCCGCAAGCTGATTTTTCAGATCTGTTCCTGTGATAAGGCCTGAAACCGTGATACGTTCTCCAAAGAAATTATTAGTGATCACCTTTACCTGAATTTTTATATTCGGATATTTTTCCTGTATCATTTTTACACATTTTTCCAGGTATGGACCTGCAAGCTTTCCTGTGGCAATGGTCATTTTTGCTATCCTGTCATCTCCCGGGCGGGCATCCACTGCACTGCGCACTTCTTTTTCCAGAAGCCTCAGCATCCCCACGCCATTTTCCAGCTGAAGATATCCGTCATAACGTTCTTCCTCCGGAAGTTCCTGTCCGGCAAGAAGATACCACTCATCAGAGGCATGCACAAAATGGATCCCATGCTCCCGGAACATCTTTTCCTGCCAGCGGTGGATCTGCTCCAGAACCTTTTCTGCATCCTCTTTCTCAAAAGGCTCCAGAGGATACAGCCCCTGGCGAAACTTTGAAAGGCCTACCGGTACTACAGATACTGTCTGAAGCACAGGCGCATATGCGGAAAGCTTTTCAAGACTGAATTCCAGTTCTTTTCCGTCATTCACACCTTTACAGAGAACAATCTGTCCGTTCATGGTGATCCCGGCCTCATAAAGCTTGTTTACCTTTAAAAGAGCCTCTCCTGCAAAACGGTTATGGAGCATTTTGCAACGAAGCTCAGGATTCATAGTCTGAAACGAAATATTAATCGGTTCCAGACGGTACTGTATGATACGGTCAATATCCTTCTGGCTCATATTGGTCAGAGTTACATAATTCCCCTGGAGAAAAGAAAGCCTGGAATCATCATCCTTAAAGTAAAGCGTTTCTCTCATTCCCGGAGGCATCTGGTCAATAAAACAGAAGATACAGTGATTGGTGCAGGAACGGTACTCGTCCATAAGCCCGTTTTCAAACTCGATCCCCAGATCTTCCTCATATTCTTTTTCCACTTCCAGCTCCCACAGCTCGCCGTCTGCTTTTTCAACCAGAAGTGTCACAAATTCATCGTTCATCAGATAACGATAATCAAAAACATCCTCTACCGGAGTGTCATTTATAGCTGCCAGGACATCTCCCGGCTCAAGCTCCAGTTCCTGGGCAATACTTCCCGGCAGGACTCTGGAGATGATGTGCTTCTTTTTTTTCATAAAATCCCTTTCTTCCGCCTGTACAGACACCGCCTGCTGTCTGCACTGTAAGCTGTAACCATCATAACAATTTTGCACATAAAAAACAACTGCAAATTTTATATCACCCTCGCTGCCGTTGTCAAGCATTAAGCGCGGCAGTTTTACACAGAAGTCTCAAAGACACCCGTTCACAGGCAATATTTAACAGGATGTTTTCACATTTTGCCGGTAAAATCCCGTCACTGACCTGACAAAATACTCTTCATCAGATTTGAGGCAGACAGATTTGTTCCTTCTTCCACTCTGCCGGAATCGCGTACATTTTTGCGTACAATATGCTTTTTAGTTTAGAAAAAACAATAAATTCCTTGACGGGCTTTAGGGCAAATGATATAAATGTATTATAGTTTCATTTTTATATAAACAAAATATAAACAAAACTCAGGAGGAAAATTATGCCGAATATAGAGTTACTTGAAAAATCCCTTCCGGTTGCGCCGATTCGAATTGCAGCCCTTTCCGGCTGTCAGGATCTTGCAAGGGAGGTTGACAAGAAACTTGTAAAATTCCGTAAAGAGCTGGTTGCCAGAAAAAAAACAGAGATTATCCCTCAGGGATACTGTGAACCTTCCTTTCTTGTAGAATGTGAATGTGTGCGCTTCGGTACCGGAGAAGGAAAAGGCTATATTAAAGAATCTGTCCGCGGAACAGACCTTTTTATTATGGTAGATGTTACAAATTACAACGAAACCTATACGGTATGCGGTCACGAAAACCATATGTCTCCGGACAATCATTACCAAGATCTGAAAAGAATCATTTCCGCAGCCACAGGAAAAGCCCGCAGGATCAATGTGATCATGCCGTTTCTGTATGAGGGACGTCAGCACCGCCGTTCCAAGAGAGAATCTCTGGACTGTGCTCTGGCCCTGAAGGAATTAAGCGATATGGGCGTATCCAACTTCATTACTTTTGACGCTCACGATCCCCGTGTACAGAACTCCATCCCGCTGAATGGATTTGATAACTTTTTCCCAACCTATCAGTTCCTGAAAGCCCTTGTAAAAAATGTTCCCGACTTCAAACTGGACAACGATCACCTTATGATCATCAGCCCGGATGAAGGCGCTATGTCAAGAGCTGTTTATTTCTCCAATATCCTTGGCGTAGACATGGGTATGTTCTATAAAAGAAGAGATTACTCTACTATCGTAAACGGAAAGAATCCAATCGTGGCACATGAATTCCTTGGTGATTCCGTAGAAGGCAAGGACGTTGTTATCATTGACGATATGATCTCCTCCGGTGAGAGTATGCTGGACGTGGCAAAACAGATCAAAGAACGTCACGCAAAACGTGTATTTATCTGCACTACATACGGACTGTTTACAGACGGACTGGCTAAATTCGATGAGTATTACGAAAAAGGCTGGATCGATAAGGTTATCACCACAAACCTGAACTACCGTATTCCGGAGCTTCTTACCAAACCGTACTACGTAGAAGCAAATATGAGCAAATATCTTGCAAGTATTATCGATATTATCAATCATGACGTTTCTGTTGAAAAAGTACGCTCCAGCAACGAAAAGATCATGGATCTTATGAACAGAGTAAACGGACAGTAATCCGATTTTTGCAGTAGATTAACAAAAAGCACAGACCTTCCGGTAAGGTATCTGTGCTTTTTTGCGCTTTTATTTATAATTCAGGGTATCCCACAGCTTTCAAACAAACTTCTTTCTTACCGCTTTATTCCCAGAAATGCCCCCAGATTTCCCCTTTTCCCCTGAGATGCCCTGTGAGAGTAAAGAAACTCCGGATTACAGCAGGTACAGAGATTCGGCATGGAAATATGATCCGGGAGAACTCCGGCTCCAAGCAGGATCTGACGGTTTGCCTCCCAGAGATTCAACTGATATTTTCCATTTTCTTTTTTGTAAAAAATATCTTTCCATAACTCCCTGGAAAATGTTTTCTGAAATTCCAGGATCACATCTTCACTGACTTCATAGCAGTCCTGACAGATAGAAGGTCCTATAGCCGCATAAATATCCTCCGGACGGCTTCCATAATGCTCCTGAAGTTTTTTTACAGTAACCGCCCCGATTCCTGCCGCCGTGCCTCTCCATCCGGAATGAGAGAGCCCTACTGCTTTATGGACCGGATCCACAAAGTAAAGAGGCACACAGTCCGCATAAAAAGTTGCCAGCACAAGCCCCGGCACATTCGTTACCATTCCGTCTACATCTGTGTAGGGACGGGGCTTTGTGATTCCGTTTCCTCTGTCCCCGGCTGTTATTACACAGACATTGGCCGTATGAGTCTGATCTGAGGTCACAATATCCTCCGGCGAAAAACCCAGCGCAGCGGAAATCCTGTTATAGTTTTCCCGCACAGCCTCCTCCTTATCGCCTCTTGTAAAGCTCAGATTCATGGAAGAATAAATTCCTTCGCTGACGCCTCCCAGCCTGGTACTGAACCCATGTACAAAGCCCGGTATTTTTTCAAACTCCGGCCATGTAAGATAAGTCACTCCATTGTTCTCTCTGATATTCATATGAGGCATATGTTCCTGATGCCATACGATCTTCATGAAATCTCTCCTTTTTATCCACAGTAATCAAAGGCATTTCTTATCCATTGGATATTCTGTCCATCAATAGCCACAACATCAAATCTGCAGGGTGTATCCTCCGGATATCCGTAACGCACAAGATAAAACACAGCGGCCCGGCTGATCATTTTCTGTTTTTTATTATTTACCGCTGCAGATGCCCTGCCGCTGCCAGCCGTATGCCTGTATTTCACTTCCACAAAAACCAGATACTTCCCGTCTCTGGCAATTAGATCTATTTCCCCGGATCTGCAGCGGAAATTCTGCTCTTTTATCCATAATCCCTGTTGTTCCAAAAAAGCAGCCGCCTGCTTCTCATAACGGCTGCCCAGCTCACGTTTATTAATCTTTCTCTCTCTTTTCCTGTCTGTGTGGGTATCTTATGTAATTGTATCCGAACACAAATTTCTGTTTCGGTTTTCTCTATACAAAATGAGTGATAAAACTGGCTCTGTGTATGGGGGACGACCCGTACTTTTTCAATGCCTCGATATGTTCTGCAGAACCATAGCCTTTATTAGATGCAAATCCATATTCCGGCAGAGCTGCGTCATACTCCTCCATAAGCCTGTCTCTTGTAACTTTTGCCACAATACTGGCTGCGGCAATAGAGGCGCTTTTAGCATCCCCTTTGATAATGGGAACCTGAGGGATTTCCACTGCCGGAATCGTCACCGCATCATTCAGAAGCAGCTGTGGCTGTACAGAAAGGTTTTTTATTGCCTGACGCATAGCCTCATAGGTTGCCTGAAGAATATTGATCTCGTCAATACGGGCTGGCCCCGCCATGCCAATCCCCACCGAAACCGCCTTCTCAAGAATCACTTCATAAAGTTCCTCGCGTTTTTTTGCAGTCAGCTTTTTGGAATCATTCAGATAAAGAATCCCATGATCTTTCGGAAGGATCACAGCACAGGCAACCACAGGCCCCGCAAGGGGTCCCCTTCCCACTTCGTCAATCCCGCACAAGTATCCCAGATGCTCATATTTATGTTCATATTCCATCATGTGTTCCATGCGCAGGATTTCTTTTTCAAGAGCCTGTTCTTCTTTATGACATTTCTCTATCAGTTTCCTGACTCCGCTTCTCTGGTCCTCTGCATACAGCCGGCAGAGAGCTTTCTTTTCCTCCGAAGATGCAGAGGCAAACTCATTTTTTATCTCTGTGATCGTTTTCATCTTTTCTACTCCGCAGGTGCCCATTCCAAAGTGATACGTCCAAGCTTCCCGCTTCGGAAATCATCAAAAAGCAGTCCGGAAGCCTTTGCATAATCCAGCTCTTCTCCTTTTTTCAGGCAACCTCTGACTCTTGCAATCCCCTCCAGTACAGACAGAGCTTCCTCCTGTTCGCTGACCTCATAACGGGCATTTAATGCCCCCGGATATTTTTCTTTCAGGTATCCGATCAAAGTCAGGGCAAGCTCCTCCATATTCAGAATATCATCTTTAATAGATCCCACAAAAGCCAGACGGATCCCTACCTCCTGATCCTCGAACTTTGGCCAGAGGATTCCCGGTGTGTCAAGAAGCTCTACATTTTTATTCAGACGGATCCACTGTTTTCCTTTTGTGACACCAGGACGATTTCCGGTTTTGGCACATGCCTTTCCTGCAAAAGTATTAATAAACGTAGATTTTCCTACATTTGGGATTCCTGCAACCATAGCCCGGACAGGACGGTTCTTGATTCCGCGTTTTCTGTCTCTTTCTATTTTCTCTTTGCAGGCTTCCTGGATCACATTCTGGATATTTTTCATTCCCGCACCATTTCGGGAATCCACTTTTACCACATGAAATCCCTTTCCCTGAAAATATTCTTTCCAGGCTTCATTCTGCCTTTCATCTGCCAGATCTGCTTTGTTCAGAAGGATCAGTCTGGACTTGTTCTGTCCCAGCCTGTCAATGTCCGGATTTCTGCTGGATAAAGGAACCCTTGCATCAACCAGCTCTATGATCAGGTCGATCAGCTTAAGATCCTCCTGCATCTGTCTTTTTGCCTTGGTCATATGACCAGGATACCACTGTACGTTCATATATTACCTAGCCTTTCAAAAATCCCGCTTTTTCTATGGGCGAACAGAGGAACCATAGCTTACCCACAATATAGCGTTTTTTTACTGTACCGATATCTGCATATCGGCTGTCCTCACTGTTGTTTCTGTTGTCTCCCAGTACAAAATACTCATTGGATTTCAGGCTCACGCCATTCTCCGCCAACCCCGGGTTCTGAATTTTCGGATAGTCTGCCGCCTCGTCATATACTTCTCCGTCTATATAGATCACGCCGTCCCGGATCTGAACTGTTTCTCCGGGCAGTCCTATGACACGACGGATATGAAGGGCTGCATCATCGCTAGCATTTGTACGGAACACAATCATATCTCCTCTCTGAGGTGATGAAAATTTATATACTGCCTGATTCATAAAAAAGCGATCCCCCACTGCAAGAGTGGGTTCCATGGAACTTTCCTGCATGGTAACAGTCTGAAACATCAGTACCGCTACCAGAGCAGCAAACACAAGAGTAACGGCAAGCTCAAATATCCAGCGCAGAGAATTCCGCACTTTTGTATTTTCCAGCTTTTCTTTCAGTTCCAGAACTTTCGGATGCTCTTTCCAGTTTTTTATTTTTGCGATGTCCATATCTGATCTCTCCATGCACAACAAAATCAGAGCCTTAACTGTTGAAAAAAGAGGGACAATAGCTGTCGTTATTGTCCCTGCTTTTTAAATCTCTGAAATTGTCATTATCTAACGCGCTCTTTAACCTTAGCAGCTTTACCAACGCGCTCTCTCAGGTAATTCAGTTTTGCACGGCGTACTTTACCGTAACGAACTACTTCTACCTTAACTACATGTGGGGAATGAAGCGGCCATGTTTTCTCAACGCCAACTCCGTTGGAGCTCTTTCTTACTGTGAAAGTTTCTCTTGTGCTTCCACCCTGTCTCTTCAGGACTGTTCCCTCGAAGATCTGGATTCTCTCACGGTTTCCCTCTTTGATCAGTGCGTGTACTCTTACAGTATCACCTGTGCGGAACTCCGGCACTTCTGCTTTTAACTGAGCAGCTTCAATGTTTCTGATAATGTCGTTCATGTTTTTCTCTCCTATTCTTCTGGATGTTCTTAATACATAATTTCTGTAACAGAGGACCATCTTTTTTACAACAGCTTAGATTATACTATAGTATATCCGTCATTGCAAGAATTTTTTATAAAATTTTATTTTTCAGGTTCGATCCATAAAGCCCTGTTTGATCGCATCCACTTCACTTTATCCCAACGCCACGTCCAGTACCATCATCAGCACAAACCCCACTGCAAAAGCAATGGTTCCTACATTACTGTGTTCTCCCTCACTTGCTTCCGGGATCAGCTCTTCCACAACCACATAGATCATAGCGCCTGCTGCAAAAGCAAGAAGATATGGCAAAACAGACTGGATCTGCGATGCCAGAAGAAGTGTGATGCCTCCGGCAATGGGTTCCACAATACCGGAAGCCGCTCCCCAGAGAAAAGCCCTTCCTCTTGGGATTCCCGTTCCTCTCAGCGGCATGGAAATAATAGCTCCCTCAGGAAAATTCTGAATGGCAATACCAATTGCCAGTGCAAAGGCTCCCGCCATGGTAACTGTGTCATTTCCGGCCAACACTCCCGCAAACACTGCGCCTGCAGACAAACCCTCCGGAATGTTGTGAAGGGTTACTGCAAGGACAAGCATTGTTGTTTTTTTTAAAGCTACCTTAGGGCCTTCAGACGATTCACTTCCAAGATGAAGATGCGGCACCGCCTTATCCATAACAAGCAGAAACCCCACTCCCAGAAGCAAGCCTGCCGCAGCCGGGATGAATGCAAACTTTCCCATGGATTCGCTCATGTCCATAGCCGGGATCAGAAGAGACCATACAGATGCCGCCACCATCACCCCGGATGCAAAGCCCAAAAAAGCTTTCTGCACCAGCGGATTCAGTTCTTTTTTCATAAACAGCACGCAGGCAGATCCAAGAGTTGTTCCTATAAACGGAATCATCAGTCCTAAAAATATGTTCATATGTGATACCTTTCCTGATGTTTACATACGTCTCCACAGAGTATGCCCTGTGTACCCAGTATATAAACCATGTTGTTTTTATTTTATGCCGTATCCGCAGTTATTGTTCCTGAAATATGTCATTTTATATTTTAGAAAATCTACTGCTCCTGTGATTTTTCCGCTGTTTTTTTCTCTGCACTATCTGTTTTGTTGTTTTTTGTATTGGTTTCTGTCATCACCTTGTTCAGCTCTTCTATCATCTCATCATCTTTCAGCCGGAACTTCACCTCTACTCGTCTGGATGCATCTTTATCTACGTTTCCGCTGGCATCCAGAATGGGGTTTGCCATAGAGTGACCATTGACTGTAAGATAGTCCTGAAGCTGGCGGCTCTGATCTTCATTAAGGAAATTCCCCTGAATATCCAGAAGATACTGAGCTACAGCCAGAGAACGCTGCTGGGACAGATACAGGTTATAGCTGTAGTCGCCATCTGTATCCGTATATCCGTCAATAATGATCTCCGCCAGATATTTTCTGTAGTTTTCCTGCAGCAGAACCTTGCAGTAAATGGGAAGAACCTGCTCCAATGCCTGCTTTCCTTCTTCGGTAAGCTCAGCCTGGTCATAGTCAAACAAAACACTTGCCTCCAGGGTCAGGGCTCCTGTCTGTGTATCAATATCCACATTGATATTATTTTTTGCGAATTCCTGTCTCAGAGCTTCGATCACATCTGCCTTTACACCAATGATCTGATCGATCTGAGCCTGCTGTTCCTTCAAAAGAGCTGTCTTTTCATCCAGATCTGCTTTCTGCGTACTCAGGGTCGCCTCCTGATCCTTCAGCTTGGCCGCCAGCTCCGAAAGCAGAGTTTCCTGATCTTTCAGTTTTTCATCCTGGGTTTTCAGCTGCTCATTCTGATCTTTTAACTGTCCTTCTTTTTTATTCAGCTCATTCTGCTGGGCAAGAATCTCCAGAGTATATTCCTCCTGCAGGGCAATCTTTTCATCCCGCTCTTCTATGCTTTCATTATAGCTTTTCTGCGCCTGAAACAATGTCACGCACATGATCAGTACAAACAAAAGCAACACGCCCGCCATCATATCTGAATAAGAACGCCAGACATTAAATCCCCTGTCATCTGATTTTTTTCTTTTGCGCATCTGCTTCTCCTTTTATCTGAATAAGCCAAATTTTCCTTTCTGTGCATTTCGGGAAAGTTCCCGTATATTTTCCGACATTTCTTCCAGAAGTTCCTGCTGCTGTTCTCCCTGGTTTTCCAGGATTTCTTTCAGCTGATCCAAAGATTCCGTCTGAACAGTCTTCCCTGCACTGAGACGGATCTCTCCGTTATTTTTCGACACAGAAATGTCCGCAAGCAGTCTTCGAACCTGCTCCATCGTGCGGTAGGATCTTTTCTGATATTCTGCAAATTCCTGCATTTTTGCATCAAATTCCTCGACTACCCGTTTATTGGCAGCAAGAACCTCTCCGCTCACTCTGCCGGCAGAAGAAACTCTGTCCATACCCTGAGCCGCAGCTTCCACATACTTCTGCATGGTCTGATTGCAGGCCACCCAGAATTTTGCAGAGGAAGTTTCCGCCTCCTTGAGATAATCGGCAAGATGCTGATAGTCTGCCTGCTGTTGTTTCTGGATCTGCTGGTTATCCTGAACAATACGGTTAGCTGTCTCAATATATTCTTTCTGAGAAGCGCCTGCATCTTCCATGATCTTTTTCATGATCTGCTCATGCCGGGCATAAGAATCGCTAAGCTGACTGCTCATTGCCTGGTAAAGATTTGTAGTGTAATTCACATTGTCTGCCTGAGCCTCTTTTAACTGGGATAAAGTTTTCCCAAACTCTGAAAACTGCACTCCGAAAGAATCGTTCATTTCCTTTAAAAATACATTCAAAATCTCCCGGATCGCATCCTCCTGGCACCGGGTAACAGAAGATACCAAAGTATCCAGAGAATCATTCATTTTTTTGAAGGTAGGGGTGATCACTTTCTCAAAGCTGTCCGCCATCTGTACAGAAAACTGTTCCGCCATCTGATTCATGGCTGCTGTCTGGATCTTCTGACTGGAAATCAGAAGATTTCTCGACTCATTTTCCGCTGAAGGCATTACATGGCTGTGAAACTTTGCCAGAAATGCCTGCAAAGCTTCTGCCATGGAAGAATACTCGATCTTCATTCCATAAGTATAGACGATGGACAGAGAAATTCCATAAATGGAGGTGAGAAAAGCAACTTTGATGCCATCTACAAGAGAAGCAACCGAGGTAGTCATAGCCTCATAATTGGAAGGCTCAAAATTTTTGAGTCCCCACACCAATCCCACAAAGGTTCCCAGAATACCAAGACTTGTAAAAATATCCGGCACCATTTCCAGAAGACGTTTATGTATATGATTATCCAGTTCCTCTTCATTGAGGTACTCTTCAATATCATCAATTCCCTCTTCACTTTTCAGGACACCATCGATAAAGGAATTCATTGTTCCGTCAAGATATGGATGATGAAAAACACCATTCAGTGTTTCCACCTGATCTGTTTCGATCCTTCCCGGTTTATGAAAAAGATTCCCCAGCTCTGCAGCTGCATTCTCAAGCGCCTGAGTAAGGTGGTTCATCCGGAACATCCCTCCAAACATTCCCACAACATAAATCGCCACCATGACGCCAAGAAAGATAAAGTTATAAACCATAACACTTACCGCACCCTGTCCTACATACAGAGTCATGGCTACTGCGGCTGTCAGCACCGCAAGAAACAAAACAACATTTACAACTTTTTTCCTCATAGTAAGCCTCCTTGGTTATTGTCTTAAACTCCGCCCTGTACAGCGGGCAAATAAACGCACAATTCTCCCTTTTTTCCATAATATCATATCACATGTATCAGTACAAGCTGTAATATTCAGCTAACTATGACCTAAAAAAGCTGCCGCGAAATCATTCGCGGCAGCCCGGGCTTTTATGCATATATTTTGTCTTCTTCTATCAGAAACGCCTGTCCGTCTTTTACTTCCACAAGATTGATGCTGCAATTAGGAGGAACACAGCCATGCCAGAAATTTTCCGGATCATGATAAATGTTCTGAAGCAGAGCCCGCACAGCGCATCCATGGGAAGAAATCAGAATCGTTTTATCCTGCAGATCCGGATCTGTTGTGATCTCTTTCCAGAATTCTTCTGTTCTTTTCAGAATATCTGAAATATTTTCCCCGTTTTCCGGACGGACAAAATTTTTCGGATCTGTAAAAAAGATCTTCATTTCCTCACTGAGGATCGTTCCGTTTTCATCCTTAAATCTGGATCCTTCCAGAACACCAAAATTGATCTCCTGGATCCTTGGATCCACAATAACCGGAATCTGCTTTGCCCTCTCCCCCAGAACAAGCTCTGCAGTCTGTCTGGTTCTTGTAAGAGGGCTGGTAAAGCAGAGATCAAAAGGAACCTCTTTCAGCGTTTCTCCTACTTTGGCAGCAAGAGAAATCCCTTCTTCTGCAAGGGGAATATCCACGCATCCCTGAACCTTGCCCAAACGGTTCCATTCTGTTTTTCCATGTCTCAGAATATAAAGTTTCATCAGCTTCTCAGCTCGATTCCAAGATTTGTAAGACCATTCAGGATTTTTTTCATAGCTGCTGTAATCTCAGCCTCTTCCAGTGTTTTATCATGATCGCGGAATACAACAGAGTAGGCCATAGATTTATATCCTTCCTTGATCTGAGCGCCCTCATAAATATCAAAGAGCTCATAGGATTCCAGGATTTTTCCGCCTCTCTGATCCAGAATTTCTTCAATCTGACCTGCAAGAACATTCTTCGGGACAACCATACTTAAATCACGGGTAACTGCCGGATATTTTGCAATTCCTGTGAATTTATGAGCAAATCCTGCAAATTCCAGAATATCCAGAATATCGATCACTGCAACATAGGCTTTTTCACCAATATTGTAATTATCTGCAACAATTGGGTGAACCTCTCCAAGATAGCCTACAATTTTTCCATTATAAATGATATTTGCCTGTCTTCCCGGATGGAGATATGACTTATTACTGTCCGGTGTATAGGTAACTTTTTTCTTCATGCCTGCTTTTTCAAAGAACTCTTCGCAAACACCTTTCATGTCAAAGAAGTCGCCAGCTCCGTACATACCAAGAGTAAAATGAACTCTCTCATCAGGAAGCTCTGTAAGAGGCAGCGCTTTCGGAAGATAAACCTTGCCGATCTCATAAAGACGTACGTCTTTATTTCTTCTGTTATAGTTTGTTCCGAGAGAAGAAAGCATTCCGTGCAGAGTTGTAGTACGCATGATACTGTAATCTTCTCCAAGAGGATTGCTGATGGTAATAGCCTTTCTCAGCTCGCTGTCCTCAGAAATACGCAGTTTGTCAAATACCTTTGGACTTTCAAAAGAGTAACTCATTGCCTCGGAAAATCCGCAGTATTCCGCAATATCTCTTGCAATCTGCTCAATTCTCAGCTTAAAAGGAAGACGACCTGTAGTAGCCTCTCCGGTTGGAAGTGTGGTCGGAATCTTATCATAACCGAAAAATCTTGCAACTTCCTCTGCCACATCTGCCATACAGTGGATATCCTGACGGAAAGTAGGCGCTACGATCTCATTTGTTTCCGGATCAAGAGTCAGTTCCACTCTTGCAAGGTATTCCAGCATTTCTTCTTTTGTAAGGTCTGTACCCAGAAGCGCATTGATTTTTTCCGGCTCAAAAGCTACTCTGGATGGCTCTCTTGTTTCACTGCGCACATCTGCCATTCCTCCCACAACCTCACCTGCGCCAAGCTCTTCCATCAGCTGGCATGCGCGGTCAATAGCTGCCTGTGCATTATTGGGATCAAGACCTTTTTCAAACTTACCGGATGCATCGGTACGAAGACCGATTCTCTTGGAAGACAGGCGGATATTTGTACCATCAAAGCAGGCAGCTTCAAAAAGTACTGTTTTTACCTGATCTGTAATCATGGAGTTTTCACCGCCCATGATTCCCGCAATACCTACCGGCTTTTTACCGTCGCAGATCATCAGAACGTTTTCATCCATTGTACGTTCCTGTCCGTCCAGAGTAACAAATTTTTCTCCGTTTTCTGCTCTGCGCACAATAATCTCATTTCCTTCGATCAAATCCAGATCATATGCATGCATAGGCTGTCCATATTCTTCCATTACATAATTTGTAATGTCAACCAGATTATTGATCGGGCGGATTCCATTGGCAGCCAGACATCTCTGCATCCATTTCGGTGAAGGACCGATCTTTACATTTTTTACCACCCTTGCTGTATAGCGGGGGCAAAGCTTTGGATCCTGTACTGTTACTTTAATATAGTCAGAAACATTCTCGTCATTCCCTGTGGCTTTTACAACAGGCGGACAGAATTTTTTGTCAAAAGTTGCTGCTGCCTCTCTGGCAATACCCAGAACGCCATAGCAGTCTACACGGTTGGATGTGATCTCATATTCAAAAACAACATCGTCAAGTCCAAGCTCTTTGACAGCGCTTTCACCTACTGGAGCATCCTCCGGAAAAATATAGATTCCATATTCCGGAGCCTCCGGATACATTTCTCTTGTGCTTCCAAGTTCTTCAATAGAACACATCATACCAAAAGACTCTACCCCGCGAAGTTTGCCTTTTTTGATTTTTACACCGCCTGGAGCTTTTTTACCATCGTGGCCGCCTGCCACACGTCCGCCGTCTAAAACTACTGGAACCTTGTCTCCTTCTTTTACATTGGGAGCGCCGGTTACGATCTGTACAGTTTCTGTTCCCACATTTACCTGACAGATAATAAGCTTATCTGCGTCCGGGTGTCTTTCTATTTTTTCAATCTGCCCGATTACGATTTTTTCCAGGTCTGCGTCCAGCTTTTCAAAGCCCTCAACCTTTGTTCCTGATAAAGTCATGGCATCTGTATATTCCTGAGCTGTCACATCCAGATCCGGCACATACTTTTTAATCCAGGACATTGATGTATTCATGTTTATATCCACCTTTCTAATTGTTTATATATAAATTCGTGCTTCTCTACAGAAAATAAATACACGCTTCTGTTAGTTTTCCCCTGTCTTTTCCAGAACATTTTTCATTCCGGAATCCAGCATTTCATATCGCCGTATCAGTTCATACTCTTTTTTGTATAGTTGTCTTTACTAGAACTGCTTCAGGAAGCGGATATCGTTTTCGTAGAGAAGTCTCATGTCGTCGATCTCATATTTCAGAAGTGCGATTCTCTCAAGACCCACACCGAAAGCGAAGCCTGTATATTCATCAGGATCAATGCCGCACATACGGAGAACGTTTGGATGAACGGTTCCGCAGCCCAGAATCTCGATCCATCCGGAGCCTTTACAGAAACGGCAGCCTTTTCCGCCGCATTTAAAGCAGGATACATCCACCTCTGCACTTGGCTCTGTAAACGGGAAATGATGTGGACGGAATTTTGTTTTTGTTTCCGGTCCAAACAGCTCTCTTGCAAACTCCTGAAGTGTTCCCTTCAGATCTGCAAAAGTAATATTTTTATCAATCACAAGGCCTTCGATCTGATGGAAGGAAGGAGAATGTGTTGCATCCACCTCGTCAGAACGGAACACACGTCCCGGAGCGATCATACGGATAGGCAGTTTGCCTTCTTCCATAGTACGGGCCTGTACCGGAGATGTCTGAGAACGGAGCAGAATAGAGTTGTTAATGAAAAAGGTATCCTGCTCATCTCTTGCCGGATGGTCTTCCGGAATATTCAATTTGGTAAAGTTATAATCTGCATACTCCACCTCAGGACCTTCTATTACTTCATAACCCATTCCGATAAAGATTCTTTCCACTTCCTCCAGGGCAATGGTATTTGGATGACGGTGTCCGATCATTGATTTCTTTGCAGGAAGAGTTACATCAATAACCTCTGCTTTCATTTTTTCTTCACGGGCAGCCTCTTCCAGTTTCTTTCTGGAAGTTTCCAGAAGCTCCTCAATTTTTGCTCTGGTCTCATTTACCAGCTGTCCTACTTTCGGACGGTCTTCCGGAGCAACATCTTTCATGCTCTTTAAAATAGCTGTCAGCTCGCCTTTTTTGCCAAGGTAAGCTACCTTTACTTCATTGAGTTTTTCAGGACCTTCAGCTTCTTCAATACGTTTTCTGGCTGCTTCTGCCAGTTCCTGAAGTTTTTCCTTCATATCCATGGTTGTATTCTCCTTTTTTCTTTTTTCATAATAAAAAACCGCCCCTCAAAAGAGGGACGGAATATCCGCGGTACCACCCTGTTTCCTGCATATACATACAGGCGCTCAAAGTATCTGCTTAACGCGCAGCTACGTCATTTCCTACTGCCCCTGAGGGGGTTCAGAAATGCGGCTCCGGCGGGAAACTGAGGAACTGTCTGAACTTAAAGAAGCTTGCAGCCGGTGACTTCTTCTCTCTGAAAGAAAACAACTCCCTATAACGCCTTCGACGCTTTTATGTCTTTGTTTACTATGCCACAGAAAAATTTTCCTGTCAAGATTTTTCAGCTATTTTTTTATTTCATGCTTTTTTATCGTTTTCTTTTTTCCGCTCCAGCTTCCATTCTCTGCGTTTTCTCGCAATCAGCTGCCAGAAAGACATTTTTGCCTGACGAAACTGATTTTCAAAGTAAGCGTTGATCTCTGCTCCGTACAGAAGAAGATTCATGCAGAAATACAGCCATACCATAACAAGAATCAAAGTAGAAAGGCTTCCGTACATGATACTGAAATCCGGAAAAAATGTAAAATACAAAGAAAACAGATATGAAAACACAGACCATGCCACTGCTGTCAGAAAAGCTCCCGGAACTTGACTTTTCAAAGCTGCCCTTCTGTTTGGCAGATACCGGTACAAAACCAGAAATACAAGAAACAGCATCACAAATACCAGAAACGTTTTTGCCCCCAGGATCCTGCCGATCATATTTCCCAGAAACGGAATATATCTGGAAATCAGAACATGGATTCTGCTTCCCATAACCAGAAGCAAAAGACTGGCGATCAGGGCAAGTACGAACAAAAGCATATAAAACATGGAGTAAATTCTGTTTACCAGCCAGTTTCGCGTTTCCTTTACATGGTAAATAGTGTTCAGACCATTGATCAGGGCCTGCATTCCTTTTCCTGAGGACCATAACGCCACCAGCGCAGACAACGGCAGCACCGCAGCGCTTTTTGAAAAAACCTCAGCCACTATATTCAAAACAAATCCCTGCAGATTTTCCGGTACAACACTCATGATTGCCTGACGTACTTCCCGGTAGGTCAGAGGTGTGTACTGTACAATCGCGGTGAGGAACAAAACAAAAGGAATAAAAGACATGATCAGAAAGTACGCTGCCTGAGCCGCATATGCACTGACATGATCTGTTCTCATTCTCTCCATAAAGCCAAGAGCCAGATGAAGAGCCCCCTTATCATTCTTCTTTTCCATAATTACTTCTCCCGTTATCCAGCTTACGACGGTTTATTTTCTGTCCAATGTCAGAAGTCAGATACGTCTCTTATTTATGATATCATGAAAAGATTCCTGTGACAAGCATATGAGCCGCAGCGCTTTTTCAGCTCCCAATCTGCAGGATTTCAATATTTTTGAAAAAGTACTCAAGAATCTCCTGGCAGGTATACCCCTGTTCCGCCATCTGATCCGCTCCTGTCTGACTCATTCCCACACCATGACCGTAGCCGCCGCCTGTGAGAATCACGGACTCTCCCGGTTTTGCGCTGATTTCAAAATAAGCGCTTGGAAGAAGCTTTCCTCCCTGTACCTGGGTTCCGTCTTTTTCTGTGATCATACTGCCCTCCGGGGACAAAAACTGCCGGATCTCATACTCTGTCTCAACCAGAAAATCCCCGGTTTCTGTATTTATCTGAAGCCCCGTTACAGCGCCGCTCTGATTTACTCTGGAAACAGAAACACCAAGAAGCTTTCCGGAATCTCCCTGGATTTCCCGGGCACGGCTTTCCAGAGTCTCCCACAAAATCTCTGTTTCCCATCGACTCCACGGCTCTTCTGCATCAAATCTGCAGTCAACACTTTTCAGATAAGGCGCAGGTTCTTCCGCTCCCCATATTTCATCTGTGCTGGTAGCCCCGGAAGAAGTAGAAAAATAATATGCCTGAACAGGCTCTCCATTCTGGCAGAGAATTTTTCCCTCTGTTTCTCTGACCGCCTCTGATGTTTTTTGCTGAGGGGAAATATTCTGATACACCTGAAAGTTTACACTATCGTCTACATCTGCTCCATACTTTGAAAGTCGTCCTTCCTGCATCTGTTTCCATGCATAAGTCCTGGCGCATACGGCCTGAGCTTTCAAAGCTTCTTTCTGATAGGTGGAAGGCATTTCACTTGGTACCACTGCTTCCAGATAAGTTTCCAGAGGCAGCTCATTGATCACCGTAAAGCCCTGATCGGTTCTCTGTATCTCAATAGTCCCCTGATAAACAGGATTTCCGCACTGTCTTTCCAGCGAAGTAAGCTGTATCCCATTTTTGTGAGCCGGTATCACCATAGGTTCCTCTGAAACTGACATACTTTCAAAGTCGCAGATAATCTCCTTTCCATCACGCAAGGCAGTTACCTGAGGATGAAAATATGACTGATAATCTGTTGTCATAAGAAGAACCCGAATGTTTCCAGCTTCTTCACTTCCAGTCTCTGTGATTGATTTTTCTGTAACCGAACTTTCGTTTACATTTTCGACATTCTGTGGCTCTGGTTTTTCAGGATTATCCTCTTCTATGCTGCGCTTCTGATCTTTCAAAGTTGTTTTATTGGAATCTGTCTGCTGCTGAGCCACTTTTATGTATTCCTGCTTTTCTTTCAGCCGCACCTCTGCCACACTGTTTAACAGCATCATCCACAAAAAAAGAATTAAAAATAAAATCTGATATTTAAAAAAATTTCTGGTTTTCCTCATATTACCATTATATGAGAAAAACCAGAAAATATGTTTAATCTCTCACTGAAAAACGATAAACGGTTTCGGAATAATAACGTTCTCCTTTTTCCAAAACCGGAGAATGGAACTCTTCTACATTTACAGCATTTGGCTCTACCTGTGTTTCCAGACAGAAGCCGTCTCTTTTATCATAAATATGTCCGTTTTTACCATTTTCCTGTTCCACAAAGTTTCCTGCATAAAACTGAACACAAGGACAATCACTGAGAACTTCCATCACAACTCCTGTTTCTTCACAACGAGCGCAGGCAATTTCTCTGATCTCTGCCTGAGTATATCCGTCTGTCACATAATTGTGGTCGAATCCTCCTGTAAATCTCAGCTGTTCAAAGTCTGCCTCAATATCTTTTCCAATCTGTTTTTCTTTTCGGAAATCCATAGGCGTTCCTTCTACCGGAACGTTTTCTCCCAGAGGAATGGAATCCTCTCTCACCGGAGTGTAGGACTGAGCATGAATAGTCAGATACTGGTCCAGAACATTTCCGCTGCCTTCACCTGCAAGGTTAAAGTAAGAATGGTTTGTCATATTGGCAACCGTTGTCTGATCACATACTCCTGTGTAAACAATACGCAGCGCATTGTTTTCTGTAAATTCATATGTAACACTGATATCAAATTCTCCCGGGAATCCGTTTTCTCCATCCGGACTGATCCGGGAAAATGTTACGCTGTTATTTTCCTGATCTATGTGCTTTGCTGTCCAGAGTTTTTTTTCAAAACCGTCCGGACCGCTGTGAAGATTATTGTTTCCCTCGTTCTGAGTAAGGACCACTTCCTGTCCATCCAGTTTAAAACGTCCGCCTTCTATTCTGTTTCCGCTGCGTCCGATACATGCACCGAAAAAGCATCCGTTTTTCATATAGCCTTCCAGTGTATCGTATCCCAGAACTACATCTGTTAAATTCCCCTGACGGTCAGGCACACAGAGCTTTGTAACCACAGCTCCAAATGAAAGCACCTCTGCGTAAGCGCCTGATGCATTTTCCAGATGAAAACATTTTACTTCTCCGTCCGGCAGTGTTCCAAAGTTTTTTTCTGTTACCATGTCGTTTCCTCCCGCAATACCATGTATTTTTTATTTAATGTCCATCGGCACATTCTGGAATCATTTTCATAAATAAAAAAGAGCCCTGTATATGGCTCGCTTTTTACAGAAAGTCCCGGAATGCCGTTCCCTTCCTTTTGACGCCTAGCCGAAGCCAGGTGGGTGTCCTCAACAGATGATCTGCCTACCACAACGAGAGGTCTGACATCACGATCTGCGATGTTGGATTCCCTTCATGTCAATGTAGGTTCAAAATAAAAAGGGGCCTCGCACATTCCAGGATTTCTCTTTTCTGTTATTACTATTGTACTCTATTATATGTTTTTTTTCAACATATTATTTGTAATGTAAACAATAAAATTTGTATAAAGTAACTGTATAGAATATAACTGCCGGCACATCACTGTCCTCCGATGTATTCTGGCATCTGCATGACAAAAGCCAGAGAAGCCATACCAACCATCATTTCAAAACATCTGCATGATACAATACTTCTGCGTATCAATCTAAAATTCCGAGAATTTTTCTGACTGCCGCAGGCATCTCCCCGGGAGCCACCACCGTATCATGAAGCACCGGCGCTGTACGGATCTCTTCCACTGCCGCCGGAAGTCTGATCCCGCTAAGCGCAGACAGCGCATCGCAAAGCGCAAAATCATCCAGACCATCATATCTGTCAGAAATAGCAGTGATCACACTTTTTGCAAACTTATACGGACTTGCTGTAGACGCGATCACAACAGGAGTGGTGTCCTCTGTTTCACGGAGATATTTCTGGTATACCCCTGCAGCCACTGCCGTATGGGGATCGATCACATAATCACTGCCATACCAGGTAGCGCTGATCGCCTCTCTTGTCTCTCCCTCACTACAGTAATTTCCATAAAAATCTTCCAGTCCCTTTTTCATTTCTTCTGTGATCGTATACTCTCCGCCTTCGCTCAGGGATCTCATAAGCTCAGCGCATGCCTGAGAATCCTCTCCGGCAAGACGATAGATCAGACGTTCCAGGTTACTGGAGATCAGAATATCCATGGAAGGAGAAGCTGTCAGTATAAATTCACGTTTTCTGTCATAAGTTCCTGTTCGGAAGAAATCATAGAGAACTCTGTTTTCATTGGATGCGCAGATCAATTTATGAACAGGCAGTCCCATCTGTTTGGCATAATAGGCAGCAAGGATGTTTCCGAAGTTTCCTGTGGGAACTGTGATATTGATTTTTTCACCTGCCTGGATCTCACCTGCTTTTACCAGTTTTGCATACGCATAAACATAATATACGATCTGAGGTACAAGACGGCCGATATTAATGGAATTAGCAGAAGAAAACTGAAATCCTTTTCTGTCAAGTTCTGCTGCCAGCTCCGGATCATTAAACATCCTCTTAACTGCGCTCTGAGCATCGTCAAAGTTGCCCGTGATACCCACCACTGAGGTATTTTTACCTTTTTGTGTGACCATCTGTTTTTCCTGGATGGCACTGACACCGTTCTTAGGATAAAAAACAATGATCCTGGTTCCCGGTACATCGGCAAATCCGGCCATTGCCGCTTTGCCTGTATCACCTGAGGTGGCAGTAAGAATAACGATCTCATTCTTTACATGATTTTTTCTGGCTGCAGTTGTCATCAGATGAGGAAGAATCGAAAGAGCCATATCTTTAAACGCAATGGTAGAACCATGGAACAGTTCCAGAAAATATACTCCCCCTGCTTTTTTCACAGGAGCGATTTCTTCTGTATCAAATTTGGAATCATATGCTCTGGCAATACAGTCTTTCAGTTCCTCCTCTGTAAAATCTGTAAGAAAACGGCTCATAACCTCATAAGCGGTTTCCTGATATGTCATTTCTGAAAGACGGTCCATAGGTACGTCAAGACTGGGAATGGACGTAGGAACAAACAGACCTCCATCCTCTGAAAGCCCCTTTAAAATTGCCATAGAGGCTGTTACTGTTTCTTCTTTTTTACCTCTGGTACTTTTATATAATACCTGCATTGTTGTTCCTGCCTTTCTTCTGTTATAATTTATTTTTGCACCATTGTATCATGAACTTTAACAAAATACCATAGTAACATCACAAAAAGGCGCAGAAAACCCTGCGGAGTTTTCCGCAGGGCGTGTATTTTATTTTTATTCTGCTTTTACCATCTGCACCAGATCAGAATCTGATTTTTTGTTCTTTTTGCTTTTTCCGGATTTTTCCGTGTTCTGTTTTTCGGAAGCTTCTTTGTCTGCAGGTACCTCTTCCGGATAGGTATAAAATTCATGAACACCATGTTTGAACAATTTTACAAGGTCTTTCTCAAACCAGGCAATATTGTGTTTTTCCGCTGCTGATTTCTGGATAAAAAACAGGGCTCCCTGAGAATAATCCGTACCTTCCAATGCCTGTCTGACCGCTTCTCTTGTTTCCTCTGTCACTGTGACTTCATTGATACGTCCGTCTGCCACCGGTGAAAACTGAGGCACTCCATTGTCATATTCCCAGATCACATCCGTTACGGTGTCCGGAAACTCCGGATGCTCCACACGGTTCATGATCACATTGGCTACAAGAACACGTCCCTTGATGTCCTCAGTTCCTGCTTCCGCCTCTACGATCTGCAGAAGATTCTGATAATCCTCATCTGACATCATGGTTGCAGAAGATGACATGGATACCATTTTGGAATCAAAGTCATTGACAGCCGCTGCCATAGATTCGCTGAGGTCAAGCCCCTCTGCGCTTTTTCCGACTCTCTGAACTCTCTGCCCTACCACTACATGTTCACAGGAAGTTCCGATCCGGTATATATCAGATCCCTCTGCCGGAGTCGCACTGAGTCCGGAAGCCACCCCTGCAATTCCTGTAGGCAGCTCATAGTCGCTTCCTTCGGAAAAATCATATGTACTTTCTGCTTCGGAAGCAGCATAAACCTCCTGTTCCCGTTCACTGCCTGTAAGCCTTCCGCCTACCAGGATACCAACTGCCGCCAGAGCACATGCGCTCAGTGAAAGAAACGCATGCAGCGAAGCATTTCCTGTTGATCTGTTTCCTTTCTGTAATTCATGATTCTGTGATACTTTTCTGTTTCTCATAGTTTTACATTCCTTGCATTTTTATTATGTCATCTATTATTTCTTTTGTAACATTTTCGTAATGCATAGGAAAATTATATTTAATATCGGCTCATATGTCAAGCTATTTTTTTTGACTTTATACTATTTCACCAATTACACAGCATAAATCCATTGAATTTTCATCACTTTTTTATGTAACAAAAATCATTTTTTAAGAAAAAATTACATTTTCTGAAATCATTATAGGCACATTCAGTATCTTCGTCAACCATTTTACATCGCCGGTTTCCGACAGAAAAAATTTTTCTGTTCCTGCTTTTTTAAACATAACTTTGCATTTTTCATCTAAAAACTACTGTTTTATATTTTCTGATATATTTGTGCTTTCTTTCTATATTTTTTATATTTTTAAAAAGTTTTCGTGGAAATTACCAGATAATTGTGATATGATAAAAATACATAAAAAGCGTGTTCAGAAGGGAGGACTCCATATGAGTAAACGTATTATTACCATCAATCGAATGTATGGAAGCGGAGGCCGGGTGCTTGGAAAAGCCCTTGCAGAAAAGCTTGGTTATGCATTTTATGACAAGGAGCTGATCGAACTTGCCGGAAAAGAAAAGCAGATTCCTTTCCACGAACTTGCAAAAGTAGATGAAAAAAAGCCTCACCAATGGCGTTTTTCCGGCGATCATGATGTTCAGATCACTCCTGACTTCTATACGCTTCCCATGAATGATGTTCTCTATGAAGCTCAGAGAGATATCATTCTTTCTCTGGCGGAAAAAGGAAGCTGCGTCATTGTTGGACGCTGCGCCAACCAGATTCTCAAAGGTCATTCTCTCAGCGTATTTATTCATGCTCCTTTTGATCTCCGAGTCAGAAATGTACAGGCGCGGACAGGCAGGGAAGAGCGCAGCGCCCGAAAAATGGTAAAACGGACAGATAAAGAACGCCGGGCTTATTATGAATTTTTTACAGACGCCAAATGGACAGACCTCAGCCAATATGACCTGTGCATCGACAGCAGTCGTTTTACCCAGGATCAGATTCTGGAAATTCTCACAGAAGCTGCCAGAGAATGCTAAACCCAATTTCTGAATCATGGAGTCTTTTCCTGATATCCCGACAGATATTTTTAGATCCTGTAAAATTTTTTATACCTGTTTTATCAGTCTGTAGGTACTCACTTATGCAGAAAATCTACAATATATAAATACAGCAGTTTTTCAATCTGTATAATAAACAGAGTTTTTATTTATGGTTATCATAATAAATCACCGGCTGTTCAAAATCGCAGCCGGTGATCTTTCGTTTAATTCTGATGATTTTCGATATAATCCTTCAAAAATTTATATACTTCTGTTTCTACCGGGGGACATCCTTCCAGATGATGACGGTAATTCTTTGTACAATTTCCAATACCAAGTTCTCCTGTTTTTCCCCGGTATCCCTGTCCGATATGTATTTTTTCGTGGAGTTTTTCCAGAAGTCCTTCCTGTTTCAGCATATCAAGGGCGGGAATCAGATAGCCATAGCAGGCGCTGCAGGATTCTACTTCCTCAACGGCATCCGCCAGTTCTACAACTTTGCGTGATTTTGGAAGCTGCTCTGCTGTATCTGCTCCGTACACCCGGATATCTGCTTTCTCAATATCAGAGCATCCCACTCCCAGTCTGCCTGCCAGCTCCACATAGGGAACATCAGAAACCTCATAATGCATCATATTACACACATAGGCATCTATCAAAACCGGATCACGACCTGTCAGCACCCGATTCATCACAACTGGATGTCCTCCGTCCTCAAAATCCAGATCCCCGCAGATATTATCGACCACAATGAAATCCTGACGGATTCCCATATTCAGATGTGCAATCGGCTTGTGAAGTCCCAGTGAATGAAAGCGCCTTTTTTCCGAATTCGGGATCAGACCTTTCATATTTTTAAGAGCGCAGGTGATTTTTGTCTGACAGTGTCCTTTCAGTACAGGCACATTAATAAGAAAATCAATATCTTTTACTATATTGCAGATGTGAAGCCCCATTCCCCCACAATCTGCAGTATAACTTTTGTCCTTTTGTGTGTCGTGAAAAGCTACCCCGTACTCATCACAGAGCACGTCATATCCACAGGCATAAAATGCATCCATTGTCTTGTCTCCAACCCAGGATCCTTCCATCAGCGTCAGATTCCGGAATCCTCTTTCCTGAAGATATTCAATGATACCTGCAAGAACCTCAGCATGAGTGGTCGCTCCATTGGATGGATGAGAAGGAGAAACCATGTTTGGCTTGATCCCAATATGACGGCTTTTATCCCCGATCAGCTCTGACAATTCACTTTCTGCCAGAAGTTCTTTTGTCATTTCTTTATACTCTGTTCCGCATTTTATAAAAATCTGATTTTTTTCCATTGATGTAATTCCTCCTGTAACATATAAACAGCGTTTGTTACAGGATACCTTATTTCCCATAAAAATTCCAGTGTTTTTCCATATGGAACATGGGGCGCAAAATTTTCAGAATTCTTTTTTCTCAAGGACTGTCACACTGAACATATAAGAGATCAGCATGATCACTATATAAAATGCTATCATGCCCAGCACAATCGCCAGCCCCGAAATATTTTCCTGAGCAGCTCTGATAAGAGCGTCTGTATCTACAGAAAACTGCTTTAAAAAGTATCCAATACAAAAAATAACCAGGAACACAGCTATAACAAGTCCGATTCCCACTATACGTGATCTTTCCGGACCAAATTTAATTCTTGTGGGAATCATTACTGCTGTCATGATCTCAGCAATAGCAAAATAAACAGGAAAAACAAATAAAAGCGGCTCTTCTCCCTGGATCAAAGGCATCTTAAATATCACAATCCCCAAAATTGCAGAGATGATCAGTCCTACTATTCCGGCTAAAAAGCAGAGCAGATACTTTTCTTTTACATAAGTTTTTCTGCTGACAGGCAGACTCATCAGAAATGGCATTCCATTTTCAAAATCATCATAAGAAAGGGTGGAAACTCCTGTAAGCGCCAGCATGATCATGATAAAGCTGGAAGAAAAGCTTCTCATTTCCTTATTGACAAGACCTAAAATAATTCCCATTCCCACCACCGCAAAGTATACTTTTCCTGTGTTGCGAAGCAGTGCAAGATCTTTTTTCAGAAATCCTTTCATAATGCTTCTCCTTTCGTCATCATGGTCAGCACCTGATCTACTGTTCCTCTTTCCACCGTGATATCAGGATAATTTTCCTGATAAAATAATCTCTGATCCGTAAGACAGCTATACCCGAAAGCTTCTTTTCTGATTCTGAGAAGATATCTTTTATCCAGGGAGCCGAAAGCTCTGTTATCCATTTTCAATACCCCGTAATTTCCCAGAATCCTGTCTGTTTCCTCTCTCATAATGATTTTTCCCTGATGGATCATATAGATTTCATCACAAAACTGCTCCAGATCTGAAGAAATATGAGAGCTTATCAAAACTCCTCTTCCAGGAACCTCCATGTACTCTCTGAGAAGATCCAGAATGGTTTCTCTGGACATTACATCCAGTCCGGCTGTAGGCTCATCCAGAATCAGAAATCTGGGCTTAACACTTATAGCAGAAAGTATTTTCAGCTTTGCCTTCATTCCTGTTGAAAATTCCTTCAATTTCTTATCCACAGGAAGCTGGAAACGACGACACTGCTGCTCAAATTCCTGTTTCTGAAATTCCGGATAAAAATCTCCCAGGAAATTCATCAGCTGATCTACTGTCAGATATCCGGAAAAAAAGCTGTCCGAAAGAACTGTGCCAATTTCTCTTCTGTCCTTTTCTGACAGATCTTTTCTGTTTTTTCCAAAAATCCGTATTTCTCCGGAATCCGGCTGTACAAGTCCCAGAAGCATTTTAAAGGTTGTACTTTTTCCTGCTCCATTGGCGCCGATCAGTCCGGTCACACAGTCCTTTTGAATCTCCATGGAACAGTCAAGAGCAAAATCTTTATACTGTTTTTTTACCTGGCAAAGTTCTGCAATCATAGTTTATTCTCCCTCCATGATCAACTGGAACAGATCACGGATCTCCTCATCTGTCAGTCCCCCTGCCCGTCCTTTACGGACAGCCTCATCCAGATCATGTTCCAGCTCTTTTCTTCTTTCTTCCATGATCATTCCCTGATTGGCCTCTGCAATAAAACTGCCCTTTCCATGAACAGTGTGCACCAACCCCTCTTCTTCCAGATAATCGTATGCTTTTTTTACAGTCAGGGCGCTGATCTTCAGCTCACGGGAAAGCATCCTGACTGACGGAAGCGCTGTTCCCGGAAGCAGATTTCCATTAATGATGTCCGCTCGGATCTGTGATACGATCTGTTCATATATAGGAGTCATGGATGTATGGTTAATAATGATATGCATATCTTCTCCTCCTGTGCAAACAGTATATAACAGCATACAACTGTTGTCAAGTGTTATATACTGTTTGTTCCATTTCTTTTTACAAAAAAAGAATGAAACCATCTTCTGCAGACAGCTTCATTCTTTTATTCTGTTTTTAATATCTTACTGAGTTTTTCGGCTCCTGCTTCAGATACACATATTTTATATAATGCAGAAGCTTTTTTTCTCCATGATCATTCAGGATTCTTAAAAGCCCTTCCAGTTCCTTTTTGGTACGGGGATGGATGAACCAAAGACTGTCTTTGCTTTTCAGATAGTATTCCAGAGGCTGACTTTCTGTATAGGCATCTCCCAGATAATTTCTGGATGCACTGATCCTGTCCATGACCATTTCCGCCACGTACTTACGAGGCATCTGCGCCCCCATGATCACATGCTCTCCATCCAGTGAATAGTCCACCCAGTGTTCAAAATGATGTTTGTTTCTTCCTTTATGATGAAGCCATGAAGTAGATACCCCAATGTCCTCTCTTTCCGCATTATTAGGGCTTCGCGTTCCCTGATAATATTTACATCCTACCAGAAATTCTGAGGGCGAGTATTTGGACAGATCATGAAGAAGCCCTTGCTTGTAAAGTCCGATACGGAAACAGTATTTCATCACCAGAAGCTTGTGTCTGGTAATCGTCTTAAAATGAAGCCATGGATGCACTGCTTATTCCTCCTTTTTGCCTGTCAGCACCACAATGGTACGGGGATTGATCTCTATATTTTTTTTGTAAGACTCTTCTCTTTCCCGGAAAAAATCTCCTTCCTCGGTATCTGAGGTATCGGCTGTTTTTTTCCAGATCATGCCTTCCGGAAGATTGGGAAGAGCAATGGTTCTGTTTTCCCAGTGAAAATTATATCCCACATAAATAAAATCATCCTCTGAACCGTCTTCTTTTTTTGCATAGGAACCGCAGTACATCACCCCGAGAAGACGGCTGGTATTTTCCTGATTCAGATACCAGGCCCTCTCTCCATGGAAAGAAATGTCCGGAAAACCTTTTGCAAGATAATCAGAGCCTTTTGGTTCCTTTTCCATGTGAAGAACCGGGTGAGCTTTCTGGAAAGCAATTGCTTCCTTTACAAATTCAAAAATCTTTTTATTTTTTCTCAGAGCCTTCCAGTCAGTCCACCCAACAGGATTATCCTGACACCAGGCATTATTGTTTCCGTTCTGAGAGTTACAGAATTCGTCTCCCCCATAGATCACAGGCGTTCCCTGACTGAGCAGAAGCATAAGAAATGCATTTTTTATCTGCTGCTCCCTCATTTTTTTTATCGCAAACTTTCTGGTCGGCCCTTCAATCCCGCAGTTCCAGGAATAATTATATTCACTGCCGTCCTGATTATTTTCTCCGTTTGCTTCATTGTGACGGTAATTATAAGAAACTGCATCATAAAGGGTAAAACCATCCTGACTTGCCATATAATGGACAGTTCCCCCTGCATTCCGAATATGACGTATATGATATTCCGTTGCCGGAAGCATTCCCTCATCACTTTTCAGATAACGGCGCATATCTTTCTGAAATGCCTCTGTACATTCCGCAGACATTTCATCCTCAGCGCTGACAGATAAATTCTGAAAAAGCTTCTTTGCCCCGTACAGAATCGAATCTCCTGCAAGAAGCTCCACAGGCACGCCGTCTCCCATAAAATGAAAACCGTCCACATGATAATAGTTTCTCCAGAACCAAGCAGCTCTAAGTGCTGTAAGAGGGCTGGTTCCACCAGGAAAATACAGTTCCATCATGCATTCCATTCCTGCCTTATGAAGAGCCTTGACCAGATCCCGGAATTCGTTTTCCGGTTCCCTTGTAGCACAGTAAGAGCGCTTTGGCGCAAAATAAAAACCTTTTACATAGCCCCAGTAATTTACTCTCTCACAGTTTCGGTTTTCTGTGATCATATGTCCCGATTCCCCATCCGGATCCGGCAGCTCCATAAATTCATAAGCCGGCATCAGTACCACTGCATTAATGCCCAGTTCTTTCCAGTAGGGAATCATATCCTTCAGTCCGCTGAAAGTTCCTCTTCGTTTCTGAGCTATTTTCTGCTGCTTCGTATATCCTCTTACATGAACCTTATATAAAATCAGATCCCGGTATGGAATATCCGGAAACTGATCTTCCTCCCAGTCATATTCCTTTTCTGTAAGAAAAGTACAGCGGATCTGATCTCCCTTTTCCCCGTTTCCCGGAACTCCAAACTGTTCTCTTCCACAGATGCCATAGGCAAATGGGTCCTGAATGATTTTTCCATCAATTCGAAAATTGTATTCGTATTTTTTTGTATTCAGCCCTGAAACCAACAGAGTGCATATTTTTCCCGTGCGTTCTGTAAAAGGAATCTCTCTGCTGGGAACTGCGCTGCCCTTCTGATACAGAACCAGAGACGCCTCTGATCCCGGCAAAACTTCTACCGCAAAATTCATTCCTTCGTTATTTCTATTGGCCCCAAGCATTACGGGATTTCCGTTTCGGATCACTATCCTGTCTCTTTTCTCCATGACCTTCTCTCCTTTTCAGCTTCCTGATCGTATCCTATATTATTTTTTCACTGATATGGAAGCTTTAAATATTGAGATCCAGCTCTACCGGACAGTGATCCGAGCCGTAGATATCTGTCATAATCTCAGAATTTATAATTTTATCGTTTACAAAATCGGAAAGTAAGAAATAATCAAGCCGCCAGCCCGCATTTCGCTCTCTGGCTTTAAAGCGATAAGACCACCAAGAATATTTTACTTCATCCGGATGTAAATATCTATAGGTATCTGTAAAACCGGATGCCAGCAGGTTACGGAACTGACTTCTTTCGGCATCCGTAAATCCTGCGCTGTTATGGTTTGTTTGTGGATTTTTAATATCTATATCTTCCACTGCTACATTAAAATCTCCACAGCAGACCACAGGTTTCTTTTCCTGCAGTTTCAGAAGATATGCCAGAAAGTCTCTTTCCCACTCCATACGATAGGAAAGTCGTCTCAGCTCGCTCTGAGAGTTTGGAGTGTATACTGTCACCAGATAAAATTTCTCAAACTCCAGAGTAATCACACGCCCCTCTTTATCGTGTTCCTCTATTCCAATTCCATTTACAACGTTCAGCGGCTCCTGTCTGGTAAACACTGCCGTTCCGGAATATCCTTTCCGATTGGCAAAATTCCAGTACTGATAATAGCCGGGAAGTTCCAGCTTCACCTGATTTTCCTGACATTTTGTTTCCTGAATGCAGAAGATATCTGCATCCAGTTTCTGAAAGCTCTCCTCAAAACCTTTTGTGATACAGGCTCTGATTCCATTTACATTCCACGAAATAAGCTTCAATTTTTTCCTCCTGTTACGTTTCTCAATCTTTGATACTTACAGTATACCATATTTAACCTTTGATACCAAACCTGTTTTGTAATTTCCGTATTTACTACTATGGTTTTTCTGTTACTGTTTACAAGCCGGTGCTTATCTGATAAAATGGTTCATAATCCCCGGTCAGCTGACCTGGGTAAATACAGAAAAGTGAGGAAACCACATGAACGAAGAATTTACAAGTTCCTGCAGCTCCAGCGACTGTGCTTCCTGCTCAGGCTGCAGCTCCAGTCAGAACCAGACACCAAATACCATCAGTCTGACACTGGATGACGATACAGAAGTAGAATGCGCTGTTCTTACTATCTACCCTGTAGAAGAAAAAGAGTACATTGCGCTTCTTCCTCTTGACGAAAATGGCCAGAACAATAGCGGAGAAGTATATCTTTATGTATTCTCCCGCACAGAGAACGGAGATCCCATGCTGGCAAATATTGAAAGTGACGACGAATATGCAAAAGCTGCAGAGGCATTTAACACGATCCTCGAAAATGCCCGTAAAGCAGAAGAAATTGAAGAAACAGGAGAGCTTCTGGATTAATTTCCAGGCTCTCCTGTTTTATAATAGTCTTTATTGATTATTTATTTGTTGTGCTTCCAAAACCACCGTTTCGAATACCCTGAGCATCATCATCTACGGTAATTCCGTACTCTACAAAAATCCCCTGCATAAATCCGGTTCCTTTTGTAAGTTCTACAGTTTTTCCTTCTCTTCCGTCATTTGTCAGCTTGGCAAAAATATGCCCTTCATTGTCAGAGTAAAAATAATCACTGTCAATAATGCCCACCGTATTGTTCAGCTGCAGACGGTACTTGAATCCAAGCCCACTTCTGGGATAGCATTTCAGAACCCAGTCCTGTTCCATTTCCACCCGGATTCCTGTTGGGATTTTGATGATCTCACCAGGCGCAAGACTGAAATCTGCAGGTGAAAAGAAATCATAGCCTGCGCTTCCTGCAGTAGCTCTTTCGGGAAGCCGAACCTCTTCATAAATCTTTCTGATCTCTTCTTCCTCTGCATCAGGAAAAGTATCTTTCCAGTCCTCAAGGAAACGTTTTTCGCTTACTTTATGAAATTTTGCAATTCTTCTCATTCTGCTCTCCTTAATGATCATGCGTGAAGAATAATTTCTCCCTGGCGAAGTGTTGCAGGAACATCAATCACACGCTGATTGTCTGACCCCTTCCAGCGAAGAGCGGGATCTTTGCGCTTCACAAGAAACTCCCCGTCCACACACACATCAAGGTACTGAACAATCTCTTCATTCTGTATTTCTTCCCAGAGAGATCCGGTATAAAGCCATATGGTTTTTTCCGGATATTTCTGACGGATTTTTTTTGCAAAATCTGTTACGCCTGCAATATTTGCAGGATGCAGGGGATCTCCTCCCGAAAAGGTGATCCCGCTGATATAATCCTTGTCCAGCTCTGCAAAAATTTCTTTTTCTTCTGCTTCCGTGAAGGCAAGACCTCCGTTTGGATCCCAGGTAATGGGATTCTGACATTCTTTGCAGCAGTGATTGCAGCCTGCCACCCAAAGTACCACACGGAGTCCGTCTCCATTGAGCATATCGTCCTTTGTTATATTATGATATCTCATAAAACCTCTTTTTTATGCCTCTTCCGGCACATCCTTAATGCTGAAGCTGATTCTGCCCATTTTGTCTTTTCCAAGACAGATGACTTTTACTTCATCGCCAATGCTCAGAACATCTTCTACCTTGTCGATTCTTTCTTTTGCGATCTTGGAAATATGAACCATGCCCTCTTTACCCGGCGCAAACTCAACAAATGCGCCAAACTCCTTGATGCTGACAACCTTTCCTGTAAAGAGCTGTCCTGCCTCAAAATCTGTTGTGATCATTTCAATCATATGAGCCGCCTCGTCCATACCTCTCTGATCTACTCCGCAAATAGATACAGCGCCTTCATCACTGATATCGATCTGTACACCTGTACGCTCGATAATAGCGTTGATAGTTTTTCCTCTCTGACCGACAACATCACCGATCTTCTGAGGATCGATCTGGATCTGAATGATCTTAGGAGCGTATTTATTTACATTGCTGCGAGGCTCTGCAATACATTTTTCCATAACCTCTGTAAGGATATATTCTCTTGCCTCTTTTGTTCTGCGGATTGCTTCTTCTACGATCGGTCTGGTAAGTCCGTGGATCTTAATGTCCATCTGGATAGCAGTGATACCTTCGTGAGTTCCGGCTACCTTGAAGTCCATATCGCCAAAGAAATCCTCAAGTCCCTGAATGTCCGTAAGAACAATATAGTCGTCATCTGTTGCGCCTGTTACCAGACCACAGGAAATTCCTGCTACCGGTTTACGGATCGGTACACCGGCTGCCATCAGAGACATTGTGGATGCACAGATACTTGCCTGAGAAGTAGAACCATTTGACTCAAAAGTCTCAGATACGGTACGGATTGCATAAGGGAAGTCCTCAGCTGACGGAAGCACAGGAACAAGCGCTCTTTCAGCCAGAGCTCCATGACCGATCTCACGGCGTCCCGGTCCTCTTGACGGTTTTGTCTCACCTACAGAATAGGACGGGAAATTGTAGTGGTGCATATATCTCTTGGAAGTTTCAAATTCATCCAGTCCGTCCAGTCTCTGAGCCTCGGAAAGAGGAGCCAGAGTTGTCACGGTACAGATCTGAGTCTGTCCACGGGTAAACATTGCAGAACCGTGAACTCTCGGGATCAGATCCACTTCTGCTGCAAGAGGACGAATCTCTGTGATCTTACGTCCGTCCGGACGCTTGTGATCTTTCAGGATCATCTTGCGGACAGTCTTTTTCTGATACTGGTAAACAGCTTCTCCAAGTACGTTCAGCCATTCTTCATTATCTGCGAATTTATCCTGAAGTCTTGCTGTGATCTCACGGATATTTTCTTCTCTTGTCTGCTTATCATCTGTAAATACAGCCTCTTCCATTTCTTCCGGAGGAACGATCTCACGGATTGCTGCGAACAGCTCTTCCGATACAGCGCAGGAAGCATACAGATGTTTTTCTTTTCCGCATTCTGCAACGATTTTATCAATAAAACGGATGATCTCCTGGTTTACTTCATGAGCTTTGTAAATTGCCTCGATCATTTTGTCTTCCGGAACCTCGTTTGCTCCGGCTTCGATCATGATGACTTTTTCTCTTGTAGAAGCAACCGTAAGCTGAAGATCAGAAATTTCCTTCTGTGCCAAAGACGGGTTGATCACAAACTCACCGTCAATGAGGCCAACCTGAGTGGTAGCGCAGGGGCCGTCAAACGGAATGTCAGAAATACAGGTTGCAATGGCAGAACCAAGCATTGCCGGAATTTCCGGGTTACATTCCGGATCAACAGACATTACCATATTTACCAGTGTTACGTCATTTCTGTAATCCTTTGGAAACAGAGGACGCATAGGACGGTCGATCACACGGGAAGTAAGGATTGCATGCTCGCTTGCCTTTCCCTCTCTTTTATTAAATCCTCCCGGGATTTTTCCTACTGCATACATTTTTTCTTCATACTCAACACTTAACGGGAAAAAGTCAATCCCCTCTCTCGGCTCCTTGGAAGCTGTTGCTGTTGAGAGAACTGTAGTATCTCCATAGTGCATAAGAGCTGCACCGTTGGCCTGTTTTGCAACACGTCCTACATCTACTGTAAGTGTTCTTCCGGCCAGTTCCATAGAATAACTTTTGTACATAGTTTTTCTCCTTTTTTAATATTGTACGGGCTGTTTGCTGCCCTGTCAAACAGGAGTCCGAAACAACTGAAAAAACCGCCTGACGCCGCACACGGGCTTTTCAGTAGTCTCGGAAATTACTCTCTGATTTCAGACAAGCAGCATAAAATCCCCTTCTTTTTTGTAGTAAAACAGGGCGGATGGAAATCCGCCCTTCCGCAAACTAATTATTTTCTTAAACCTAATTTTTCAATCAGTGCACGGTATCTTTCGATGTCTGTTTTTTTCAGGTATGCCAGCAGACCTCTTCTCTGACCAACCATCTTCAGAAGACCTCTTCTGGAGTGATGATCTTTGTGATGTGTCTGTAAATGCTCTGTAAGTTCCTGAATTCTTGCTGTAAGAACTGCAACCTGTACCTCCGGTGAACCTGTGTCACCCTCGCATCTTGCATATTCTTTCATAATTGCCTGTTTTTTCTCTTTTGAAATCATTGTGATTTCCTCCTTAAAATATATTATTTTCGGATGTCCTGTGGACATCTTTTTCTGACCGCCTCGCATTAAGAAATGGTTGGAGATTCCTGTCTCTGAATGCGGGCTGATTCACACCTAAATCAGTATAGCACAAAAGATATTGGCTGTAAATGATTATTTATTTTTTTACAGAATCCGCCGTATCTTCCTCTGTAAGAGAAAAAGCGATATTGGTTGCATGATCTGCCACACGCTCCAGACCGGAAAGAAGATCCGAAAACATCATTCCTGCCTCCGCCGTACATTCATTTCTTGTAAGACGCTGAATATGAGATTCCTGAAGCTCTCTTTCCATTCGGTCCACTTTGTTTTCCAGATCAAGGATCTCCTGCATATGTTCCTGATTATTATGAGAGAACATATCCAGCGAATAAGTGGTAATTGTGACAACCGCATCCAGCATTTCGCTCAGTTCCCGTTTTGCCTGAGGACTGAATTCCACCTGATCTGCCATGCGCTTTCTGGCAGCATCCGCCACATTCTCCGCATGGTCTCCAATACGCTCGATATCATTGACCACATGGAACAGACCGCCGATGCTTTTTTTATCCTCTGTCGGAAGCGTAGTCTGGTTTACTTTTACCAGATAATCGGTAATGGCATGGTTCAGGAAATTGATCTGATTTTCTGTCTCATAAACCTCCTGGATCTCCTTGTCATTCATTGTAAACAGAGCATCCATGGAGTGTCTCAGATTCTCAATGGCGATTTTTCCCATACGCTCCATTTCTCTGGTTGCCTCAAACACTGCGGTCGTAGGTGAAAATACAGACTTTGCGCCAATATACTGAAGCTGGAATTCCTGCGGTGATACTTTTTCTTCATCCCGTACAAAGAATCCTGTAAGTCTGACGATCTGCTTGATAAACGGAAACAGAAGCAGCACTTCCACCAGCTTGATCATAGTATGAGCATTTGCCACCTCTCTTGCAATATTGCCATGAGAGATCATGCTGATAAAGCCTGTGATCGGTTCCAACGCAAAACTGAATATCACATACATGATTCCGGTACCGATAATGTTGAAGAAAAGATGAATCAATGCTGCACGTTTTGCAATCTTCTTTCCATTAATTGATGCAAGCAGTGCGGATACACAGGAACCAATGTTGCATCCGAAAATAATAAAATAACAAATGCGGATATCCAGAAGTCCCTGCTGTGCCAGCAGCAGGACAATACCTACTGTTGCAGAAGAGCTCTGAAGCACAGTTGTTACAACAAGTCCTACCATAACCGCCAGGAAATGACTTGTCAGAGAACTCATGATCTCCACTACCTGTGGTGATTCACGAAGAACTGACATGGAATCAGACATTCCTGAAAGTCCCATAAACAAAATACCAAAGCCCAGAAGAACTTCTCCTGCTCTCTGTATCTTTGTTTTGTTGCAGAACATTACCATGACTACACCAGCCATGACGATTGCCGGCGCAAGCGCAGACAAGTTCAACGAAATCAGCTGCGAAGTTACTGTGGTACCGATGTTGGCACCCATGATCACTCCGGCCGCCTGATAAAGATTCATCAGACCGGAGTTCACAAAGCTGACTACCATAACAGTAGACGCACTTGAGGATTGGATCACCGCCGTAAAAAATGTTCCGACGAGAATGCCTCTGAGCGGAGTTTTTGTAAAAAACTCCAGAATACTTCTCATTTTGGCCCCTGCTGCTTTTTCCAGCCCGTCGCTCATAAGCTTCATGCCGTACAAAAACATACCAAGGCCGCCCATCAAACCTAGAATAATCCCTGCCATTCTCTGTTCTCCCTTGTATATTCTCCTTTTATCAATGTTTCCCCTCGTACAGAAGACACCTGTGACTGTTCAGAACCTTTCAGCCTCTGCGAAAGTATTCCTCACCCATCCGGATATCTTTCTGTATCTGCTCTTTCAGAGCTTCATAGGAAGAAAATTTTTGTTCTTTTCTGAGAAATTTCCTGAATTCTACAGTACAGTTTTTTCCATAAAGATTTTTTTCACAGTCAAAAAGATAGGATTCCACTCCAATAAAGTTTTCCCCTACCGTTGGTTTATATCCCACATTGGTAATGCCCGGATAAATCTCCTGTCCGAAGCTGGACAAAGTAATATAGACACCGTTAGGAGGCAGAAGTTTTTCCGGCATGGGAATCAGGTTGGCAGTAGGAAAAAATTCCCGATGCCCCATTCCTCTTCCATGCTCCACGATCCCGGAAACAAAATAGTCAAATCCCAGCAGCGAGGATACTTTTTCCATGTTGCCCTTTGCAAGCTCCTCTCTGATATAGGTGCTGCTGATCTTTCTGGAACCGTCCATCTCCTTGGAAAGAATTTCCACCTCAAATCCATATTTGCCACCGTATTTTTTCAGAAGTTCCGGTGTCCCTTTTCGCTCAAAGCCAAAACGAAAATCCTCTCCCACAGTCACAAAAGATGCCTGCAAAGCTCCAACCAGCACCTGACGGATAAAGGTTTCCGCTTTCATATGTCTGATGGCGCCGGTCAAAGGACATTCCAGCAGGATATCTGCTCCCATGTGTTCCAGAAAATCTCTTCGTTCTGAATTTGTAAGAACTGTTTTTCTGTCAGAAACAAAGGCCAGAACAACCGCCTGGGCTCCGGTTTCTTTTTTCTGCTCCAGGATTTTTTCCATCAGTTTCCTGTGTCCCCGGTGAATACCGTCAAATTTCCCCAGCGTTACCGCACTGTTGTTCAGTCTGGGAAACTGATCTTCAATTCTCATGTATTCCATGTCCTACTCCTGATGCATATATTATAAAAACATTTTTACCGGACGATAGGCTTCACTTGCCGGATGCCACTGGTAAATTCCGATAAACTCACCTTCACTTGTGTGCATCCGCACCCATCCGTCTCTGTAACTGCCGTCAACCAGCGCTTCTGTTACAGGATTTCCGTTTTTTAGAAGTCTGTCTGCCATTTTTTTACCGGAAAGAGCAGGATACTCTCCCAGAATTTCCCGGATTTCAATCAGATGTTCTTCTATCTCTCCCTGATCTGCCAGCGTCTGGATCTGCCCGAGAGTCAGACTGTCTTCCAGTGAAAACTGACCGGACTTTGTGCGGAGCAGTTCTTCCATGCAGCCTCCGCAGCCCAGCTTCTGTCCAATATCGTGACAAAGTGTACGGATATAAGTACCCTTGCTGCAGGTAACAGAAATCCTTACGAGAGGAAGTTCCATTTCCAGTATTCTAATCTCCCGGAAATATACAGTTCTTGGCTTACGTTCTACAGTTTTCCCTTCTCTGGCAAGTTCATACAGTTTTTTTCCATCCACTTTCAATGCAGAATACATGGGCGGAATCTGCTGCTGCTCTCCCAGAAAGGTTTCCACTGTTTTTTTTACATCCTCTTCCGTAACTGTAACAGGAAGCTCCCTCAGTACACTTCCCGTCATGTCCTGAGTATCTGTTTCAATTCCCAGATGCAGAAGAGCCTCGTAGGTTTTTTCTTTTTCTGTCAGCATATCCACAAGCCGGGTGGCCTTACCGAGAACAACCGGCAGAACCCCCTCTGCTTCCGGATCCAGAGTTCCTGTGTGGCCGATTTTTTTCATTCGCAGGATTCCCCGGAGCTTTGCCACCACATCATGGGAGGTAAACCCCTTTTCTTTTTTTACGATCAGAACTCCGTCCATCATCTGACTTTCTCCCCGCAGATCTGGCGCTCGATCTCTCTTGTCACATTGTTGATCACATCATACATGGAACCTTGAAGATCGCAGCCGGCAGCTCTTGTATGACCGCCTCCGCCAAAATATACTGCAATCTTGCTGACATCCACGCGACCATTGGATCTCAACGAAACCTTAAAAGTCTGAGTTTCTGTCTCATAAAGGAACATGGCAACCTCCACGCCTTTGGTAAGACGCAGCTGACTGACGATACCGTCCAGATCCTTGCCGTCCACGCCGTAAAATTCCATGTCTTTTTTGCGAAGATAACCGATGATACATGCGCCGTTCATAATCAGAATGCTTTCTGCCAGCACCCTGCCCATAACCTGATTCTGAATATAGGTTTTCTCATAAAAAGACTGGTCAATGATCCTGTTAAACTCAAATCCTGTTTTCATCAGTTCTCCGGCTATCCTCATAGTTTCCGGAGAGGTAGAAGAATACTGGAATACACCAGTATCATGGATCATGCCTGTATAAATGGCCGCCGCAACCGGACGGTTCACCTTGTCTGCATCCAGAAGTCCGTAAAGAACCTCACAGCAGGAGCTGACATCCCCCCTTACATGGTTGATATCCGCAAATCCCGGATTGCTGACATGATGATCAATACACACGGTCTTTTTCGCCCTGTCAAAATATTCGTCCGCCACAGCCAGACGGTCCCGCGCGCTTACGTCGCAGGTTACAAAGAGATCAAACTCTCTGTCTCCGTCTGCCTCTGTACGGATATCGCCAATTCTGTCAATATGGGAAAAGACAGGCTTGGGATGATCCAGATATATCCTGACATCAATTTCCGGAAAATGCTCTGTCACATAAAGATACAGAGCCATACAGGAACCTACACAGTCCCCATCCGGTCTGATGTGTCCGGCGATCCCCATTGTCCTTACACCGGTCAGTACCTCTGAAATGTTCTTCATATCTATCCCTCTTACTCTTCCTCAGGCTTCTCAGAAGAAGCATCTTTTCTGGTCACTTCATCGATCATTTTCGACATGTTTACTCCATACTCAATGGATTCGTCCAGGATAAAACGGATTTCCGGTGTATTTCTGAGATTCAGGTTCTTTGCAAGCTGGCGTCTGATATAGCCTTCTGCACTTTTCAGACCTGTGATAGTGGCTTTTTTTGCCTCATCATTTCCCAGAACACTGATATATGCCTTACATGTTTTTAAATCAGGAGCCACTTCTACAGCCATGACAGATGTCATGGGATGAATACGGGGATCTTTGATCTCCCCACGGATAATGGAGCTTAATTCTTTCAGAACTTCTCCGTTGATCCTTGTATTCTTAATACTGTTTTTTCTCATTTATGCTCACTCCTATCTTGGTACCTCTACCATGATATAGGCCTCTACGCGGTCTTCTTCTTTGATATCGTTAAAGCCGTCAAATACAAGACCACACTCGTAGCCTGCCTTTACTTCTTTTACATCATCTTTAAATCTCTTCAGGGATGCAAGCTCGCCCTCAAAGATCTGCTCGCCTTCTCTTGTAATGCGAACCTTACAGTTTCTCTGGAAAATACCGTCAAGCACATAGCTTCCTGCAATTGTTCCTACTCCGGAAGCCTTGAACAGCTGACGGACCTCTGCATGGCCGATCACCTTTTCCTCGAATACCGGATCCAGCATACCCTTCATGGCAGCTTCCACGTCTTCGATAGCCTGATAGATAACTCTGTACAGACGAAGATCTACGCCTTCCTGATCTGCAAGCTGTTTTGCCATAGCATCCGGACGCACATTAAATCCAATGATAATGGCATTGGAAGTTGCTGCAAGAGAAACGTCAGATTCATTTACTGCGCCAACGCCTCCGTGGATCACACGGACAACAACCTCTTCATTGGAAAGCTTGGTAAGACTCTGCTTCACTGCCTCCACAGAACCCTGTACGTCAGCCTTGACAATAAGCGGAAGCTCTTTCAGATCGCTTGCCTGAATCTGGTCAAAAAGATTATCCAGGGAAAGCTTGCCTTTTGTTTCCTCAAGAAGACGGTTCTTGTTCTCAGATACAAAGGCTCCTGCAAAGTTTTTGGCTTCTTTGTCACTTGGGAAGGACATCAGGATCTCACCTGCATTTGGAACATCTCCCAGACCCAGGATCTCAACCGGAGTAGAAGGGCCTGCCTCTTTTACTCTGCGTCCCTTATCATCCATCATAGCGCGGACCTTTCCGCTGCATGCGCCTGCTGCAATAAAATCACCTACGTGAAGGGTTCCTTTCTGTACCAGGATTGTGGCAACCGGACCCTTGCCCTTATCAAGCTGAGCCTCGATCACAAGACCTCTTGCCGCACGGTTGGGGTTTGCTTTCAGCTCACATACTTCTGCAGAAAGAAGGATCATTTCCAGAAGAGTGTCAATGCCTTCTCCTGTATGTGCGGAAACCGGAACAAAGATTGTGCTTCCGCCCCAATCCTCAGGAATCAGCTCGTACTCAGAAAGTTCCTGTTTTACTCTCTCTACATTTGCGCTTGGCTTATCAATTTTGTTAATGGCAACAATGATCTCTACGCCTGCTGCCTTGGCATGACTGATAGCCTCTACTGTCTGAGGCATTACACCGTCGTCTGCCGCTACAACAAGAACTGCAATATCCGTTGCATTGGCACCACGCATACGCATGGCTGTAAAAGCCTCATGTCCCGGTGTATCCAGGAAAGTAATCTTCTGACCGCCGTTTTCTACCACATAAGCACCAATGTGCTGTGTGATTCCGCCGGCCTCTCCTCTTGTTACGCTTGTATTACGGATAGCATCAAGAAGAGAAGTTTTACCATGGTCAACGTGACCCATAACGCAGACTACCGGAGGTCTGGAAACCATATCAGCTTCATCTTCTTCCTCTTCTTTCAGAAGCTCTCCGATCACATCTACTTTCTCTTCAGGCTCTGCGATAATGTCATAACCCAGAGCAATTTCCTGAGCTTTTTCAAAATCGATCTCATGGTTTACGGTTACCATGGTTCCTTCCATAAAGAGCTTTTTCACAATTACAGACGGCTGCATTTTCATAGCCTCTGCAAGCTCGCGGATCGTCATTTTTTCTGGAAGAGTAATCTCCTTGATCTCTGGCTTCTTCTCTTCCTGTTTCGGCTGCGGAGTCGGTTTCTGAAGAGCTTTTGGAAGTCTGGACATATTTCGTCTTCCGCCTTGATTCGGTCTGTGTCCGCCGCCCTGGGATTTATCAAAATCTTTCTTTTTGTTTTTATTTTCTCTGTCGCGCTCTCTCTTGCTGTCCTTGGAGGTCTTTGTCAGCTCCGGAGTAAATACTGCGTCGCCGTCATTTCTTCTTCCTCCCGGACGCTGGCCGGAACGATTTCCGCCTGCAAAGCGGTTATTTCCGTCAGGTCTTCCCTGACCGCCTCCCTGAGGACGTCCCTGACCCTGAGGTCTTCCTCCCTGGCCGCCTCTTGCAGGACGATTTCCGCCTTCTCCGTTTCTTACCGGTCTTCCGTCATTATTTCTTGCAGGTCTTCCCTGACCGCCTCCCTGAGGGCGTCCCTGGCCTCTGTTGTCAGAAGATCTTCTGTCTCCGCCACGGAAATCACGGTTTCTGTCACGTCCGTCACGATTGTTGTCACGGCTTCCCTCTCTGCGTTCTCTTGGCTGACGGTTCTGGTTTCTTCCTCCTGTCTGCTCCTGAGAAGGTCTGTTCTTTCCTGTATTCTGCGCTGCTGTCTCCGGGTTCTTTGTTTCCGGTGTCTTTGCCTGTTCTGTCGGTCTTGCTGCCGGAGCCTCTGGCTGACGTTTTACTGCTTCAGCCGGTTTCTTTGGCGCTGCCTCTGTGTTTCTCGGCGCTTTTGCCGCCTGTGGACCTTTTGCCCCCGGTTTCCTATCCTGTGCCTGACGTTTCGGTCTGTTTTTGCCTCCATCGCTGGCATTCTGTGCGTGATACACACGAATAATATTTTTTTTCTTTTTGGGAGCCTCCGCTTTTTCTGCTTCCGGCTTCGCTGTTACCATCTTTTCTTCTGTTCTGGAATTATCCACCTTGGTAATCTGCTCCTTTCCCCTGTGTAAAAATTTCTGGTTGATATATGCAACAGATGCTTCGTCAAGACTGCTCATATGGCTTTTGACTTCCACACCTTTTTCTTTTAAAGCTTCTATGACTTCTCTGTTCTGTCTGCCGATTCTGGCAGCCAGCTCATGCACTCTGATCTTTGCCATGCAATTCCCTCCTTCAGGTCTGTGATTTCTCAAGTTCCTTCAAGATCGCTTTCGCAAAATTTTCATCCTGAACCGCAAGGCTGGCGCGGAACTCCTTTCCGCAGTATTTTCCCAGTTCTTCTTTATCTCCAAAAACATAAACCGGTACTTCATAAAAATCGCACATGTCCCGGAATTTCTTCCGTGTGTTTTCTGACGCGTCTTCGGCCACCAGAACAAGAAAGCCTTTTCCTGTTTTGACGGACTTTTCTGTGGAAAATTCTCCACTGACGGTTTTTCCCGCCCTTGTGGCAAGTCCTACCAATGATAAAACTTTACTGCTGTTTTTCAAGCTTTTCAAACTCCTTTTTCAGGTCCTCGTAGACCTCCTGCGGAATCTCTGTTTTCAGTGAACGTTCGATCCCGTGATTCTTTACTGCCTTATTCAGACATTCCATGGAAATGCACAGGTATGCACCCCGTCCGTTTTTTCTTCCTGTAGTATCCAGAAGAATCTCATTTTCCGGAGTCTTTAAAACCCGCATCATTTCTTTTTTATTTTTCATTTCCCTGCACCCGGTACACTGGCGCATGGGGATTTTAGTTTTCGCTTTCATACTCTTCTTCGCCGGATTCTTCAGCATGTTCTGCAGTATCTTCGGTGTCCTCTGCTTCCACGGAAGCTTCTTCTGTCACCTCATCCTCAGTTTCCTGCTCCACGGCTGCCTCTTCGCTGTGTTCCTCATCTGTGTAGTATTCGTCTTCCTCATACTCCTCGTCATAGTCATACAGCTCGCCGGACTCTCTTGCCTGAGTTTCGCTCTTGATATCAATTTTAAATCCGGTAAGACGAGCTGCCAGACGGGCATTCTGTCCTTCTTTGCCGATTGCAAGAGAAAGCTGGTAATCCGGAACAACTACAAGCGCTGTTTTTTCATCCGGGTCTGCCATAACTGCAATAACCTTTGCCGGACTTAAAGCATTCTCGATCAGGATCGCCGGGTTCTCATCCCAGTTGATGATATCGATCTTCTCGCCGCGAAGCTCCTCAACAATAGCGTTGACTCTGGCTCCGTTCATACCTACACAGGCGCCTACCGGATCTACATCCGGGTCATTGCTCCATACGGCAATCTTTGTACGGGAACCTGCTTCTCTGGCAATACTCTTGATCTCTACTGTTCCATCCCTTACCTCTGCCACTTCTGATTCAAACAGACGTTTCACAAGTCCCGGATGTGTTCTGGAAACAAGAATACGCGGTCCCTTGGGAGTATCTTTAACCTCAAGGATATAAACCTTGATTCTCTCAGTAGGATGGAATTCCTCACCCTTAACCTGTTCATTCTCGCTTAACATTCCGTCTGCTTTGCCCAGATTCACACTGACATTTCTGCCCATGATACGCTGTACAATACCTGTGACAACTTCTTTTTCCTGTCCGTAATACTGATCGTAAAGAACCTTGCGCTCTTCCTCACGGATTTTCTGAAGGATCACGTTCTTGGCATTCTGTGTTGCGATACGTCCGAACTCTTTGGACTGGATCTGCACTCTTACCGTGTCTCCCTCCTCGGCATTTGCATTGATCTTCTGTGCATCAATAAGAGAGATTTCCAATGCCGGGTCCTCAACAAAATCTGTTACGATACGCTCTGCATAAACGCTGAAATCACATGTTTCCGGATCAATGGTCACATGCACGTTGTCTGCCTTGCCAAAATGGTTCTTGCAAGCCTGGATCAGTGACTGCTCAATAGCCCCCAGCAGAGTATCCTTACTGATATTTTTTTCTTTTTCCAGGATATCCAGTGCTTCCATTAACTCTCTGTTCATTTTTCTTCTTTCCTCCTGTTTTTCTACACTGTTAAAATTCGATTTTCAAACGGATCAGGGCAATTTCCTTTTTATCAAATGTGCGTAAAGCACCGTCCTCCTCAATCGTCACACTGTTATCATCATATGCAGTCAGAATTCCGCTGAATTCTTTTTGTTTTTCTATGGGACGGTAGGTACGGAGTTCTACAGCTTTTCCCATGCTTCTGACAAAGTCTTTTTCTTTTTTCAGAGGTCTGTCAAGACCGGGAGAACTGATCTCCATGATATAGCTGTCCTCAATAAAATCATCCTCATCAAGTCGGTCGCTGAACTTCCGGCTGACTGCCTCACAGTCATTTACCGTAATGCCGCCCGGCTTGTCAATATAGCCTCTCAGGTACCAGTTTCCTGCTTCCCTCACATACTCCACATCCACAAGCTCAAAGCCTGCTTCCTCCACAATGGGAGCAAGAAGGGCTTCTGCCTTCTGTTCGTATTCTTCTCTTCTGCTCATGTTTTCCACCTGCCTTTCGCACATACGGATGCCGGATCACACACTGTCATTTCCCGATGTATGATCACTTTCGCAAAAAGAGTGGACCGAAGTCCACTCTTATGCTATCCGTTATCATGTTATAATTATCATAGCACCTTCCATAAGGAAAAGCAAGGATTAATTTCAGAGCCTCGGTCTGACCCCTTTTGTATCACGCTTTGCAAGGCGCACTTTATTCAGTACATAAGGCTTGTCGCGGAAGGTGATCGTATACTCCTGATGGCCTCCCAGAAGGTACGCGTGCTCCAGCTGATCCCCGTCTGCCAGTTTCATTCCTCTTACTCCGATAGAGGTCTTTTTCATAGTGGAAACCTCATTCTTTAAGAATCTCAGGAAACTTCCTCTCACACTCTGCAAAACCACCTGTTCCATTTCCCCGGCGCTTCCCACAAAGATCACTTCATCACCGTCCGCAAGCTTCGTGGAAGCAATGGTGCGCTTGGCAACGTCAAACTCTTTGCCCTCCACCAACTTACACATGGAGGTTTTTGTTACAAAAAGAAGGGTGTCATTTTTAATCTGACTGACAGGCGCCACGTAAAGAATCTGTTCTGCCGCACTGTCATAGTTACTCAGATTGTCTGCCGGTGTTCCTTTGTCCCTGAATCTTACAAGAGGAATATCCACAGCCTTAATGGTATGAAGCTTGCCGTTGTCTGTAAAAAGACAGATTTTGTCCGTATTCATACAGGTAAACACATAACGGTTCTCACTGCAGGCAGCTTCCTTATTTCTTTCATAGGCATTTTTGTCGATCAGCTTCATATAGCCAAAACGATCCATCAGGAAGCAGACCTCTGTTTCCTCCATTTTCTTTTCTTCGTAAACAGCTTCCTCTGCATTTTCAACGGAGGTTCGTCTTTTTGTACTGTATTCTTTCTTAATGGCATCCAGCTCTTTTATGATCACCTCTGCCATGGAGTCATAATGATCCAGAATATCCTTATAAAGAGCAATATTTTTCATAGTCTGCTCATACTCTGCCTGAAGAGCCTCGATCTCCAGACCGATGAGTTTGTAAAGCCGCATATCCAGGATAGCTGTGGCCTGCTTCTCTGTAAACTGAAGTTTTTTCGCCGCTTTCTCACTTGCCTTTGTCTTAAAGTGAATCCCTTCGGCAGTTCCTTCCACAAGACACTTCTTTACCTGTTCCCGGTTTTTGCTGCCGCGGAGTATCTCAATGATCAGGTCGATCACATCACAGGCCTTGATCAGTCCTTCCTGAACCTCCTGTTTTTCCAGTTCTCTGCCCAGAAGGGTATTGTATTTTCTCGTAGTTACCTCAAAAAGAAAATCTACATGATGCTCGATCACCTGCTTCAGGCTGAGAGTTTCCGGCCTTCCATTTGCAACCGCCAGCATATTTACGCCAAAAGTATCCTCCAGCCGGGTTTTTTTATAAAGCATATTGGTGAGATTTTCTACATCTGTGTCTTTTTTCAGCTCCAGGACAATCCGGATTCCCTCCTTGGAAGATTGATTGGAAATATCCACAATGTCCGTAGTTTTTTTTGTTTCCACAAGAGAAGCTACGTCATTAAGAAACTTGCCGATGTTTGCACCAAGCATGGTATAAGGAATCTCTGTGATCACAAGCTGCTTTTTGCCGCCCTTCAGCTTCTCAGTTGTGACCCTGCCCCGGATCCTCAGCTTTCCGGTTCCTGTCTCATAGATTTTTTTCAGATCGTCCTTGTTGACCACAATTCCTCCGGTAGGAAAATCCGGTCCCTTAATATAACGCATCAGACCTCTGATACTGATCTGATCATCTTTCATATATGCTTTTACTGCATCGATCACCTCGCCCAGATTATGAGGCGGGATGCTGGTTGCCATACCTACTGCAATTCCTTCCGCACCATTTACAAGAAGATTTGGAATCTTTACCGGAAGTACAGAGGGTTCCTTTTCTGTCTCATCAAAGTTCGGCACAAAATCCACAACATTTTTGTCCAGATCCTCCAGGAAAACCTCCTGGGTCAGTTTTTCCAGCCGGGCTTCTGTGTATCGCATGGCAGCAGCGCCGTCTCCCTCTATAGAGCCAAAGTTTCCATGACCGTCCACAAGAGTTTTTCCTTTTTTAAACTCCTGAGCCATCACAACAAGTGCTTCATAAATAGAACTGTCGCCGTGAGGATGGTACTTACCCATGGTATCGCCTACGATACGGGCACATTTACGGTATGGCCTGTCATAGCGGATTCCAAGCTCATACATATCATACAGCGTTCTTCGCTGCACCGGTTTCAGTCCGTCTCTCACATCAGGAAGAGCACGGGAAATAATCACGCTCATGGCATAGTCAATATATGATTTCTGCATAATCTCCGAATAATCTGTCCGGACAATATTTTCCTGTTTTGTTTCCATCTGTTATTCCTTTCAAACATTCCATTGAAGCAGCTCTGACACTGCCATTTTATCGGGAGAGAATTCCTGCATCCATTCCCGATTTTGTTTTTATATTCTCGAAACGGAACTCTGCTCCCATTTCTGATATTATTTCTGTATTCTCAAAACGGAACTCTGTTCCTATTGCTGTTATCGTTTCTATGTTCCCGAAACGGAACTATGATCCTGTTGCTGTTTCTGTTTTTTACACATCCAGCTCTGCATCTGCCGCATGTTCATAAATAAAGGCCTTACGTGGCGGAACGTCGCTTCCCATAAGGATTTCTGTGATACTGGATGCAAGACGGGCATCCTCGATCTCCACTCGCTTCATTCTTCTTGTCTCAGGATTTAACGTTGTCTCCCACAGCTGATCTGCGTCCATCTCTCCAAGACCTTTGTACCTCTGGAGGGTAAAACTTCCCGGCTTATGGGTTTTGCGGTATTTTTCCAGAGCCTTATCATCATAAAGGTACTCCTCCGGGCCTTTTTTCGGCATGGCTTTATAAAGAGGCGGCATAGCAATATATACATGTCCCTCATAAATAAGCTCCGGCATAAAACGATAAAACAAAGTCAGCAGCAGGGTGGAAATATGGGCTCCGTCCACATCTGCATCTGCCATGATCACGATCTTGTCATAACGCAGCTTGCTGATATCAAAGTCATTTCCGTAGCCCTCTGAGAAACCGCAGCCAAATGCGTTTATCATAGTCTTGATCTCCGCATTTGCAAGCACCTTATCAATAGTCGCTTTTTCTACATTCAGGATTTTTCCTCTGATTGGAAGAATAGCCTGGTAATTCCGGTTGCGGGCTGTCTTTGCAGAACCGCCTGCAGAATCTCCCTCCACAATAAAAATCTCGCACTGGGAAGGATCCTTTTTCTCACAGTTAGCCAGCTTGCCATTGGAATCAAAAGAATATTTCTGCTTTGTAAGAAGATTGGTTTTGGCACGCTCCTCAGTTTTACGGATCTTGGCAGCCTTTTCCGCACAGGAAAGAACTGTTTTCAGAGTTTCCAGATTACGGTCAAAAAACAGAACAAGCTGCTCTCCCAGCACTTTTCCTGTAGCTTTTGCCGCATCCTGATTATCCAGCTTTGTTTTTGTCTGTCCCTCAAATCTGGGCGCCGGATGCTTGATGGACACCACTGCTGTCATTCCGTTTCGTATATCTGCTCCGGTAAAGTTGGCGTCCTTGTCCTTTAACACACCAATCTCACGGGCATACGTATTCATCACCGTGGTAAACGTAGTTTTAAAACCTGTCAGATGTGTTCCACCCTCTGCGTTGTAAATATTGTTGCAGAAGCCCAGAACGTTTTCACGAAATTCGTTTGTATACTGGAAAGCTGCCTCCACCTGAATGCCGTCTGCCTCTCCCTTCAGTAGAACCGGCTCATGTAACACTTCCGATTTATGGTTCAGATCACGAAGATAGCCCACAATTCCTTCCGGTTCATGGTACTCCTCAGCTTCGATTTCATCCCCTCTTTTATCCTCAAAAAGAATAGTCAGTTCAGGATTCAGATAAGCAGTTTCATGAAGACGGCTTTTTACCTCCGTTGCAGAAAATCTTGTTTTTTCAAATATCTCCGGATCCGGCAGAAAATTCACGCAGGTTCCGGTCTCCCTTGTCCGCCCGAGCTTTGGCAGAAGTCCGTCCTCCAGCTCAATGGCAGGAATTCCTCTTTCATAACGGTCATGGTGTACATAGCCGTCTCTGCTGATCTTAATGTCAAGATATGTGGACAGAGCATTTACCACCGACGAACCCACTCCGTGAAGACCGCCGCTTGTCTTATAGGCAGAATTATCAAATTTACCACCTGCATGAAGTGTGGTAAATACCAGACGCTCTGCAGAAACGCCTTTTTCATGCATATCTACAGGGATTCCTCTTCCGTTGTCAGCAACCGTGCAGGAGCCGTCCTTTTCCAGAACCACATGGATGTTGGTGCAGTATCCTGCAAGATGCTCGTCCACCGCATTGTCCACGATCTCATAAATAAGGTGATTCAACCCCTTTCTTGAAACACTTCCTATATACATACCGGGACGTTTCCGCACTGCTTCCAGCCCTTCCAGGACGGAAATACTTCCTGCATCATACGTTTCCTTCTTTGCCATGACTGTCTTATTTCCTTTCTTTCTCTCATTTCAAACATTCGTTCTGTATCATAACCCATTCCTGTGCTTTTTGCAAGTATGGTAAATGAAAAAAACACGACAAACGCATGAATGATTTTCCTTTCCTAATCTGCTTTCAGTATCTTTTTTAAGAATTTAATACTTCTTCTAA
>NZ_JAJQXX010000004.1 GCF_028767025.1 Blautia sp. XA-2221 | reverse complement strand
TCGAAAAAATGTACGGTCATCACTATACTCCACAAACCATGTCCAACATGACTAAAGTTCTGACTGAAGAAGTAAATGCCTTTAAATCCAGAGCCTTAAATGATAAGTATGTCGCTATTTTTATGGACGCTACTTACATTCCACTAAAACGTCAAACCGTATCCAAAGAAGCGATTTATATTGCCATTGGTATACGAGAAGACGGCACTAAAGAAGTACTGAGTTATGCGATTGCTCCAACTGAATCAACATACGTTTGGAATGAGCTGCTACAGGATATTAACTCCAGAGGAGTTCAAGAAGTCTTGCTTTTTATTACGGACGGCTTAAAAGGCATACCATTTTACATACTTACCTTATCCACGACACATGTTGAGATAGTATCGAAGATAAAGAAAGTTGCTCCATGTTGTTTTTGCGAGATGGGGAAATCAAAGCCACATTGACAACCATGATGAATAAGCTTGCTTTCAGTCATAAGCTAATCCTAGAACCACTTTTCAAGTCAGTTAGCCAAATCGATGAAGAAAGCGACCGTGAAAGAATGGACGCTATTGATAAGCTAATGGAGTAACTATTGGAAGAACGCAATACCCTTATTGCACTGATGTCCAAAGGTTTCCTAGAACCTGCTCTTTTTAATCAGGAACGAAATGTTTTAGATAGTGAGATTAAAAATCTTACTACCGAAAAAACAAACCTGGTAACGAACTCTGCGAGTGGGGTTTTGCGAGCAAACGAGATAAAGGACCTCATTAATTATGTGTCAGCAGATAATTTTAATGGTGACTACACGGAAGAACTATTTGAAGAATTTGTAGTGAACATCATTGTAAATTCCAGGGATGAGCTGACATTCAATTTGAAATGCGGTCTTTCCCTGAAAGAAAAGGTGGTGAGATAAATGGCATATATTCCATATGGATACAAAATTCAAGATGGAGTGGTTACTGTCGATGAAAAGGCAGCAGGTCAAGTAAAGGTATTCTTTGAGAAATACATATCAGGACTATCCCTTACAGTGGCTGGCGAACAGGCAGGTATTGAAAAGACACATTCTGTGATGGGGCGCATTTTGAAAAACGTCAACTACCTTGGAAATGATACGTATCCAGCAATTATTGATAAAGAGATATTTGATAAAGCTGAAGAAGTTAGAGATAAACGTGCAAAGGATTTAGGACGAGTGGTAGAGCTTGCCGCTTTCACCTCTCCCCCTCCCAAAGAACGATTCAAAATGAAAAAGGCAGATAATAAGATGCCAGTGGATCCTTTTGAACGAGCAGAATACTTATACAGTCTGATAGAAAGCGAGGAATAAAGTGACAGAGAAAAATATAATGGTTATTCCTGCTCGTAAAAGAGTAGGAAGTACAGCCGCAAAAGAAAAGATAAAGAAACTTCGTGTTGCTGCCTATTGCCGTGTTTCTACAGAAACAGAAGAACAAAATTCTAGCTATGAGGTTCAGGTCTCACACTATACAGAGTTTATAAAGAAAAATAATGAATGGGAGTTTGCTGGCATCTTTGCAGATGATGGTATCTCTGGTACGAACACTAAAAAGCGTGACGAATTTAATCGCATGATTGCAGAGTGTATGGACGGTAACATCGACATGGTTATTACAAAATCCATCAGCCGATTTGCGCGTAACACCCTAGACTGCCTTCAATACATTAGACAGCTCAAGGATAAGAACATATCAGTTTATTTTGAGAAAGAGAACATCAACACCACGGATGCCAAAGGTGAGGTTTTGCTGACTATTATGGCATCTTTGGCACAGCAGGAAAGCCAGAGCCTTTCACAAAACGTTAAGCTTGGGCTACAGTACCGATACCAACAAGGAAAGGTGCAGGTCAACCATAAGCGATTTATGGGCTACACGAAAGATGAAGATGGAAATTTAACTATTGTCCCCGAAGAAGCTGAGATTATCAAACGCATCTACCGAGAATACCTTGAGGGTCAGAGTCTAGTGGGCATTGGTCGAGCCCTTGAAAAGGATGGTATTTTAACAGCAGCGGGAAAACCAAGATGGCGACCAGAATCAGTTAAGAAGATACTTCAAAACGAAAAATACATCGGAGATGCCCTTCTGCAAAAGACTGTCACAGTAGATTTTCTGACCAAGAAACGAGTGAAAAATGAAGGGCATGTTCCCCAATATTATGTTGAAAATAGCCATGAAGCGATTATTCCTAAAGAGTTATTTTTGCAGGCGCAAGAAGAAATTCATCGGAGAAGCAATATCTACACAGGAGAAGGCAAGAACAAAAGAATTTACAGTAGCAAGTACGCTTTAAGTGCCATCACCTTCTGTGGAGATTGTGGCGATATTTATAGACGGGTCTATTGGAATATCCACGGAAGAAAAGAATTTGTCTGGCGATGCGTGACTAGAATCGAGCAAGGTCCTGAAGTTTGTAAGAACCGAACCGTAAAAGAAGATGAACTTTATGGTGCAGTAATGACTGCGATTAATAAGCTACTTGCAGGTGGGAACAATATGATAAAGACACTGGAAGAGAATATTCATGCTGTGATTGGCGAAACCACAGAATACCAAATTTCAGAGATTAACAACTCACTAGAGGAAAAACAAAAAGAACTAATCAAGCTGGCGAACAAGGGTCAAGACTATGACCACTTAGCAGATGAGATTGATGAGCTGAGAGACAAGCGACAGATCCTTTTAGTAGAAGATGCCTCCCTCAGTGGCGAGAACGAGCGAATCAATGAGCTGATTGAATTTATCCGCAAGAACAAATTCCGCACCTTAGAATATGATGATAAGCTTGTAAGGAAGATAATCCAGAGCGTTACAGTCTATGAAGGCCACTTCGTCATAGCCTTCAAATCTGGCATCGAAATGGAAATATGAAAACCAGAAGTAAATAGCCCATGACTCTACAGTAGAGTTGTGGGTTTTCTTTTGCTTGCTGATTATAATAATATTTTAATAACTATTGTGTTTATCAACCAAATGGTTTATAATATTCTTAGCGTAAACTTGGAGGTGCTGTATGACTACGGCAGAAATGATTAAAGAACTGTGTGAGCAAATGAATATAAGTGTTTCCGAACTTGCTAGACGTATTGGCCAGACTCCACAGAATTTCAATAAAAAATTACAACGAGAAACAGTAACCTTGGATGAGTTGAAGGCCATTGCTGATGTGCTAGGTGTCAAGTTTGTGCAGGCATTTATTTTACCAGATGGAGAAGAAATAAAAATATCTAACGAATAAAGGAGGATGTTTATATGGTAGGTAATGTTATTCAAATAGTAACAGAGAAATTATCATCTTTGCCTTTTATAGAAGGCATCGTATTAGGGGGCTCACGTGCAAGAGGCACCCATACAGAAAATTCTGATATAGATATCGGAATCTCTTTGAATACTTCTTTCATCTCTATAATAATTTTTTCTTTAAACATAAATTACCTCCATTTATACCTTATAGGTGTTTTAGTTCTATCTATCCACTTTTTTGTTCGCCGATACAATCAGCATCATGGGACGGCGCATTTCATCCTGCATCCCCGGAATATCCATCATGTTTTCCGGCGGCTGCGGCTCCACAATATGATTTATTATAAAACCATTTGAAAGCAGTGTATTTAGATATGTGGTCAGTGTTCTATGATATTTTGTAACCTTTTCTCCCAAAAACACAGCTGTCCGTTTGCCCTCATAATAATAATTATCCACCGGAAAATGCAGTATTTTTCCTTTTTCGTTATAATGCCAGTCTTGTGTTCCATAGGCAGTAAAAACAGGATGTTCAACCGTAAAAACTAGCTTACCACCAGACTTCAGTATTCTATATATCTTTTTTACTAAAATCTCATAATCTGCTACATAGTGAAACGCAAGTGAACTTAATATTACATCAAAACTCTCCTCTGGGAATTCCACATCTTCTATAGCACAGCATTTATATTCAACCTGTGGAAAATGTGTTTTTTCTTTGGCTACCTCGAGCATTTTATGAGAAATATCAACACCTACAACAGAAGACGCTCCGTGTTCCATCGCATAAATACAGTGCCATCCATAGCCGCATCCTAAATCAAGCACACGCTTATCTTTAAAATCCGGCAGCAGCTTTCTCAATGTTTCCCATTCTCCTGCACCGGCTAGTCCCTGCTGTGAGCGACTCATTTGACTGTATTTTTGAAAAAATATATTATCATCATATTTGTTTTCTTTCATCTGAATTCCCCCTCGTTTAAAAAGTTATTTATCTCCGTTGCAATTTTTTTCACTTCTTTATAAAGCTTCTCGGTCATATCGTAGCATTCAAAAAGTGAAAGACTGAGTACTTCAAAAATATGATTAACCCTTTCGGCATATTTTTCAGGTTTATATTCAAAAGTTTCAAGCAGTTTTATAGCTTTCTTTTCGTTAATGCAATAAGCATTATTGCATGCAAATAGTACTTGATTTAAGCATGAAATAATACGAAAAACATGGCCTGCAATATAATATTTATCCTCTGCTCCCGCATTTGCTTTTACAAACATTAAAGAGAACTCTGCTTCAAATAAAAAAAAGTTTATCAAGCTCTTCTTTAGAGCACCAGGGTAAATTTCCGCCTGATTTTTTAATTCGCATAAGCTTTCATTTTTAGCATATTGTATCTTGCTGATCGCCAATTCTCCACGATACATAGCACTTATATAACCATGGGGATGCCCAGTCTGATAATTGGCAGTAACAATTCCTTGCTCCGTATCTTTGATTATTTGTTCCACCCGTTTTATATCACGTAAAATCAAGTCAACATGATACCCATTTATAACTAACCATCCGCCGCCATTAATCCAATCACCCCACGCTCCGGGAGGTACAACCAGGTTATTTCTATTCTCATCATCCAACTCTGTAGCAATTTGATTAATCGCTGTAATGTCAAATGATTCTGATTTGTAATAGATTCCGATATCTATATCAGAATCCTCTGTATGGGTGCCTCTTGCACGGGAACCCCCTAATACGATGCCTTCTATATAAGGCAAAGAGGATAATTTTTCTGTCACTGATTGAATAATATTATCTATCATACTGAATCACTCCTTTCAATATCAAAAGCTATATCCCATGCTGAGAAACGCCTTTTTTGCCATGTGTTCCTTATGCTTTACGTATATTTCTATGGAAAGGGGGCCTTCAAAATTCATCTTGAAGGCCTTATTTTGTGTGCCGAGCATGGCGCTAATCTTACTGGTGCGAGTCCAGTCACGGGTATTTACCGCCAAGTGTAGCGAACCACAAGTCGGTATCAGTAACGGTATGGATGGAGGAAGTGGTGTAGCAAAGTTCTTGAGCCTACGAACAGAAACTTGATAAGGCGATTAGGTGGGTAAGATTGCAAATCAAATCGAAGCCCAAATGGTAAACGTAAACCGAAGTTGTAAATCAAGAGGTTGTGGAATGAAAGATTAGTGCCTTACCTCGGGAGACCCTACTCACATACCGAAAGGTATGGTCGAAAAAGGTTTGGAGAGGGAGTCAGATGATGTCATAGTAGGCGTAAAGGCTGAAGGACTGAAACGATTTATAGTACGAATCGTTATGATTAAAATGATACATGAGCCAGAAATCGAATGGACAGGAAAAGTAGGAGCGTAACCGAGGAATACTGTCTATATTCAGAGGGGTGTTATGTATGAATTTTGGGATAAGTCAGAGGAGTAACAACAATGGAATTAATAGAAGTGATTTTATCAAAAGAAAATCTGAACAGAGCATATCAAAAAGTGGTAGCCAACAAAGGTGCGGGTGGTATAGATGGAATTACTGTAGAGGAACTGGGGGATTATATAAGGGAAAACAAGGACATGATTGTTACGTCTATTAGAAATAGAACTTATATGCCCAAACCGGTGCGAAGAGTATATATTCCGAAAGAGAATGGAAAACAACGTCCGTTGGGAATACCAACAGCATTGGATAGAACCATTCAACAAGCAATCGCACAGCCAATATCAGATATCTATGAGAAAATATTTAGTGAATATAGTTATGGGTTTAGACCGGGCAGAAGTTGTCACGATGCAATCAGACAAGCACTTTACTATCTGAATGAAGGCTATGAATGGGTTATAGATATAGACATTGAACAGTTTTTCGATAAAGTAAATCACGATAAATTAATTCAGATATTAAGAGAGCAAGTAAACGATAGTACCACATTAAATCTGATTCGGAAATATCTGAAAGCAGGAGTAATGGAAAAAGGACTGGAAAAAGCGACTATCACGGGAGTACCTCAGGGTGGTCCACTTTCGGTTGTATGTTCTAATGTCTATCTTGATAAGTTAGATAAAGAACTGGAGCAAAGAGGACTTCGTTTCACAAGGTATGCCGATGATGTGTTGATATTCACCAAAAGTGAGATAGCAGCCAATCGAGTAATGAAATCCATTTGTAGCTGGTTAGAAAGAAAGCTATTCCTGAAAGTAAATGCTACGAAAACGAAAGTGGTAAGACCGACAAGAAGTAAATATCTTGGATTCACATTCCTAAAGAATGGTTCGGAATGGAAAGTCAGACCGACCAATGAAAAGAAAAAGAAACTGAAAAAGAGGCTGAGCGAATATCTGAAAAGAGGAAAAGCGGTAGCGAGACCACTTGCAGTTACAATTAAAAGAGTAAACGAGATTGTACGAGGGTGGATAAATTATTTTAGAATTGGAATGATGAAACTGTTTCTGGAAGAGTTCGGGGAATGGCTGAGGCATAAAATCAGAGTAATTGTCATGAAGCAATGGAAGAGACCCAAAACCATTTATCGGAATCTAAGCTATCTGAACTGGAGACATAAGAACGGATTTAGCAATAAAGAGATATTTAAAGTTGCAAATTCGAGACTGGGTTGGTACAAAAGAAGCGGAATGAACGTAGTGAATTTCATTATCAGCAAGGATTTACTTGAAAATAGGATAAAAGATGGAGCCGGTCTGCTCAATCCCTTATCCTATTACTTAGTTAAAGTTGGAATATAAATTGTAGAGCCGTATACGAGACCCGTACGTACGGTTCAATGGGAGGGGCGAAAATATTTATTTTCCCTCTACCCTATTTCTGATTAGAGGTCTAACCTACTTAACGTTTAGTTAAAATCAATAACCTCTTTCACGGCCTACTTACGATCTGTCAAATACGAAAAGTAAAATAATTATCGGACTAAGTTTAATTTCTTATCTTTAATTTCATAAATTACATCAGCCACATTTTCAAGTAACCGTTTGTCATGGGTGATAAACATGATCGTTCCTGCATATTCCTTCATTAGTATTTCCAAGGCCTCCAGGCTTGGTATGTCAAGGAAGTTGCTCGGTTCATCCATTAGTAGGATGTTATATCTACCCATAAGCATTTTAGCTAGCAATAATTTCATAATTTCACCACCGCTTAAAATAGATAAGCTTTTTCCAATATCGTTCTGTTTAAACCCCATGGATGCAAGCACGGAACGAATTTCTGAAACATTGTAATCACAATCCTCCTTCATAAACTCCAGGACTTTCTGATTACTGTTGTACTTGTAACCATTTTGTGCAAAGTATCCTATTTTTGCCTTAGGTGAAATAGAAATTCCATCTTCATAGTTTAAGATCATTTGGATTAAAGTTGTTTTTCCTGTTCCATTCCCACCAGTTAGAGCCACTTTTGCTCCAAGCGGAATTTGAAAAGATGCATCTTCAAACAATACCTTATCTCCAAATATTTTAGTAATATCCGTACCGACAATAGGATATGGATTATGGAGCTCCAATGCTTTACTTTGCCTGAAACGAATTCTGCGAATGTCTTCCGGAGCTTCTACATTTCCTAAGGCCGCAATCCGATGCTCTAGAGATTTAGCGGCATTATGCATCTTTTTTTCCTTACTTCCCATTGATTTCTGATGAGCCAAACGCCCTCCACGTTCCGTACTTTTTTTCTTTGAAGCACCTTTTGCCTTCTGTTCTATTTTACGAGCCTGTTTTCGCTTTTCCTCCGCAGCCCTTTCCAATCGGGCACGTTCGGTAACAAATTGCTCGTATTCTGCAACCTGGTTCTTGCGTTCTTCCTCTTTCTGACGAAGATAATCAGAATAGTTTCCCCAATACTCAGTGATTTTGCCATCTTTCAGTTCCCATATTTTATCTACTACCTCATCAAGAAAATAGCGGTCATGGCTAATAACTAACAGTGCACCTGTAAAATATTTTAGCTGTCCGACTAGAAAATCAATTCCTTCACGGTCTAAATGACTCGTAGGTTCATCCGCTAAAATACCATGAACCTGTGCCGATAAAGCTTGTGCTATTTTAAGCCTTGTTTCTTCACCGCCGCTCAAGGTTTGTATATCTAATTGCTTAACACCAAGCTTGCCTACAAGTGCAAAATCTTTTTCCTCCTGCAAGGTTACTTCGTCCAACTGAGGGATATAGGCAAGTTCACCCAGACGATTCATTTTACATCCTAGAGGAGTTAATTCGCCTAAAAGCACCTTGAATAAAGTGCTTTTTCCTGCACCATTTGCTCCTACTAAACCAATACGGTCATAATCATATACTTCTAAATTATCTATATCTAAAACATCGCGTCCTTTAAATTCCACACGAATGTCTTTTGCTTTTAATATCAATTCCATAACATTTTCCTCCTGTCTATAATCGCATGTTTTCATTTGCTTGTACGCAGGGAAAACCCTGCGTACAAGCAGGAAGAATTACATGAAAATAAGATACATAAATATCCCTCCAATATTGTTTATTTTAAATCAAATTTTCTAATCTCAGTTATCATTGGGCAAACTATTGCAATGCAAATAATTAAAATACCTGATAGTAAAAACCAATGATTTACACCGATTCTATCAGCAAAGAATCCAGAAAGAATTAACCCAATTGGCATAGCAAGAGACATGATACTTCCAGTTAAAGAAAATACACGTCCTAAATATTCAGGCTTAATTTTCTCCTGAAAAAGAGCTGTTTGCACACCGCTGTAAAACGGAACCGAAAGCCCCATTATTGCACAGCAGACTACAAATATGAAAAATCCACTTTGGGGAAGTAATCCTGAAATGGTTAAGCTTATCCCCATCATAAAAATGGATGCCGTTATTAATAAGATTCGCTTTTGGTAATTCCCAAATAACCCTAATAATAGACCCCCTATCAACATACCAGAGGCATAAGCAATCTCCGTAATAGAAATATACATCGGTGTACCATTAAAATATTCCATAGTGATTAAAGGATATAAAGCATTTATGGGCATATAAACAAACATATATAATGTTCCAACGAGTAATAAAGCAAATAATCCTTTATTTTGCCGTAGTACAGCCATTCCTTCTTTCATTTCTCGTATGAAATTTGGTTTCAAACTTTGCACTTGATCACCCAGCTTAGGAATACGTACAATTGCTACCGTAATAGATGCAATCACAGCACCCAATACATCGATGGCAATAATAGCATTTAGTTCCCAAACGGAGTATAAGAGTGCTGCAACCGCCGGACTAACAATATAGCTTATAGACTGCAAAGACTGACTATAGCCTGCACATTTCGTAAGCTGTTCTTCTGGTACTAAAAGTGGCGTAACCGCATTGAGAGCCGGGGTGTGAAAAGCCGTTCCAATGCTACGGATAAACAATACTACCATAACCATCCAGATAGGTAGCTCCATATACAATGCAACAATAGCAAGCACTGCCCCAGCTGCTGCGATAATTAAATCAGCACCAATCATTATCTTCTTCCTATCATGACGATCCACTAATACACCAATAGCTGGTCCAAAGACCGCATAGGGTAAAAAACCTACTAGTGAAGCCATAGACAAGACTATCGCAGATCCTGTTTTCTCTGTAAGGTAAAAAATGATCGCCATTTGCAGGATGGCACTAGTGATTAATGATACTGCCTGCCCTGCCCATATTGTATAAAACTTAAGTTTCCAATTGTTGTATTTTTCCATTTATATTATCTCCTGCATATTATTTTGCTTGAATTTCTATTTTGAACAGCATTCTAGGCAATAAAAAATGCAGGCCAAAATCCACAATGTGGCTTTTGGTCTGCATACATACAATTTGGAAACATTCATATTAAAGACATAGTTAAATAAAGGTATAGTTAAATAACTTATATCTCACCGTAACTAATGAATGCTCAATATCGTATAAATAAGCACAACAAAAAAGCCTATCATCGGGGATAGATTCTGCTTTTTTTATTGCCAGCTTATCTTAAACGCATTGAGGCTGTCATAGTTTCGGTTCCTCCTAAACTCTTATTTGTATCAGCATATATTTTAACACAATAAGTTGTTTTAAGCAACGTTTAAAATTGAAAAAAGCCACGGACAGCGATAGCAAAATACGCAATACCGTCAATGGTCTCGATGAACAGTGCAAGCACTGCCATTGACGGTATTTCTTTATTTTGCTTATGAGCAGACAAGGGCAGTAAGCCAAAAGCTGGCTTACCGCCCCAATCACTCATTCTGTTATGCGTAGATAATCTCGCTGTAAATGATTTCTCTAACTCTGGACTGAATTTCATTCATTTTCTGTACCCACAGCATAGCATTATCTGCTTTCAGTTTCTCGGTCACATTTTCCTGCTCTGCAATTTGCTTTGTCAGCAGGAGCAAACGCTCCTGTGCCTGTCTGTCAATATCTGCAAGGTAGGAGTTTAGTGTACCCTCAATCAGCATTGTGGTATAGAGGAACTGCTTATGCTCCTTTAGATACTGCTTGTGGCGCTGTCCCCACAAACCGATAGGCTGTGTTTCTTCTTCGGAAAGTATCAGACAAGGGATATAATAATCTCCCTGCAATTCATACCATAAACCGTTGCTTTCATCAAAAATGTACTTGTCCATATAATAAATCCTCCAGTATAATATATTCGCACATACGTCACAGTTCTCCGATTGCCACATTCTCTTATATCTTGTTATCAGATTTTCTTGCCCTTGTGTTTGCCCTTATCAGCTTCCAAGGGAAGAATAAACGTAAGTGAAATCGTATAATAAGTTAAGGTGAGCATTTTGCGATAAACCCTTTATTTTCAAGGCTTTCGGAGGATTTTATTAAAACCCTGTGAGGGTTAATAACCACTTATAAAAATGTGGTTTTCAAATTGCAGTTTGTATAACTGGCAACCCAATCACAATTAAATCTTCACAGCTTTGCTAAGCAGGAAATCTGAAATGATATGCTCCCTTTATGAGAGACAGTAAAATAATAAACTGTCATCACGAAGAGAGCATATCTAAAGATTTCCTGCTTTTTTTATTTTATTAAAAAAATTATAATTCTGCAGAAAGTTCATGCATCCAGAAGGACGCAGCATCATATTCTCTTGGTTCAGATAATACTGGAACGGTGAGGACATCGATTGGTACGTAAAGTATTTTAGCCATTTTAGCAAGGATTTCATCACGAGGCTTTCTTGCATCTGCTTCATATTGTGCAATTCTGACATCAGCAGAATCTTCCGGAAAGCCAAGTGCAATACCTAGTTCTTTTTGTGTGAGATGATTTTTCTGTCTCAAATGTTTTAATTTTCTTCCAAACGTAATCATAATAGAAAATCCTTTCTGTAAGTTATTTTGATTGTGCGAGGTGTCAAATGATATATCATTCGGCACCTCTGGTTTTATGATCTTTATTCCCCGGTACTTCCGAAAGCACCAATATCTCTTGCTTCTCCGAGATCCAGAACAAAGTCGGCAATTAGAACGGGAGTGATAACCAGTTGCCCTACACGGGTATCTTTGCTGAGTATTTGGGATTCTGAACTAACATTGCTGATAATGGCATGAATTTCGCCACGATATCCGGAATCAATAGGCGGAAGTTCGCAGACCAATCCTTTTGCAGCCATGCTGCTTCTTGGAAAGACATAACCGGCATATCCATCCGGAATCATGAGCCCAAATCCTAAGGGAATTCTTGCAATCTCTCCTGGCTTTAATGTGCAGTCATAAGGCATATACACATCGGCGCCGGCATCGTTTTCATGAGGTCGGAAGGGATAATGATCTTTCTCTAACCCAAAGTCGATCAATTTAATTTTCATAAACAGCTTCCCTCCCTTCTACGAGCAGAGGATAATCTGCTCTCATTATTTCTAATGGAGACCAGTCTTTTGGGATGGGGATTCCACAGGACATAGCACCTTCTTCACAACATCCCCTTTGGCAGAAAGGACCGGTCAGCTTCGGTGAAAATAACACCGGATCGAATTCATATAGTTTCTGCCAGATGTCCAACATTACAATTCTTGTTTCGTCGGTATTTCTTCTGCAGATACGCTGACTGATCATATGTTTCCACTCATAAGGTGTAGCACAGATGATCAGAATATTTCTTAAAGCATGGGGGAGGGCATAGCCGGCAGAATCATGATGAAATCCCAAAGAACACAATTCCTGATAACATCTGAGATCCGATAAGCAGCTTTGCAGATAGAGATCAATGTATCTCTGTTCGGAAAAAAGGATTTCATATGGAATCGCAAATGCAGCTTTTTCTGAATAGTTGCTATATTGCAGAGATGCACTCATGAATTTCACTTCGTTTTGATGACGAGTGATCTGTGCAAGAAAACGTCTGCTTGCCCCTACAATCGCAACGGTGATCACCGTAAATTTTTGTACGGTTGGATGAGGTAGACTGGCAATCCGGTCTACGGTTTTATCCGTAAAAGATTTCTGATAAAGAGCCATAAGATCACCCATGTTTTGAATGCAATGCCCCTGTTGGGTAAGCCTTGCTGCGAATACCATGTTTTGAGCTGCTTTCTGAATGGTATAACTATTTAAAATCTTTGTCTCAATGTGATCCATAGGCTTGTTCCTCCTTTATCAATGCTTTCAGCAGAATGAGATAGTTGATGCAGTCTGTGATCTTCTCATCCCATTGTTCTAACTCAAATTGGAGCAACGAAGAGTAACACATATCATAGAGAGATACGACATGCTTCGACATCATTCCGGCCAGAGCAGTCTTAGGTGTGCATCCCTGTAATGAGGCAGCAATTTTAAATGCACTCAGGCGATCAATGCGGTCTCCGGTGTATTCTTTTTTCTTGTGTACCAGTACATCGGCACATTTTCGATATTGTTGTTCAAGGACAACATTAAATTCATTTTGTGTCATATTGTAATTCCTCCTTCGTAAAATGATTTATAATTCGGGTTCCCGTGTCTTTTGTTTTTTGGGAACCTGGTTGTGGAGAATTGCTTCCACATTTTTGTCTACGGTTCTTAAATCTTGTGTCAGATCCTTTAGAGATCGGATGGATGATTTTTGCTGGTCGATCTGTTCCTGCAAGCTGGCTTTTTGTTCCTTCAATGTTTTGATAGGAAGCATCTTTCCATCTGGATAAAAAGATTTCAGCCAGTCACGGGCTTCTTCATATGCTTGAATTTCAGCGGTGTGTTCCTTTCGGAATCTGCCTTTGTTTTTCGCTTTTAAAAATTCGGTATAGATTGCTTTCTGTGCAAAATATTGTCCGGTGTAATGAATCTGCCGGTTGATGCTTTTCAAATCTGCATTCATTTCCATAAGCTGATCTGTTGCCTGATCTAACTGTTTTTGAGATTCGGAAAAGGCACTTTTTAATTCGGTTTGGGTATTGTATCCATGTTCTTGCACATAGATAATGGTATTTGCCATTTCCTGAAGATTGGATATTTTTACCCGATGAGCATATCCGGGACTTTGCATTGCTTTCACATTTTTCTGAAGATCTACCACCAACCGTAAATGAGATCTGACATAAAGAATGGTTATCGGATTTTTTCGTAAGAAGAGCTGTTCTAAATGTTCTTTGCCGTATTGAGTTCCTAAAGCCTTCTCTGTAATCCGTTTGTCCCGATCCGGATGGAGATAACGATATCTTCCCCTCTCTTCAATAACGGAAATCTGATATTTTTCAAAAAGCAGAGATTGGAATTCCTGAAAGTTTTTGGAATGCGAGCTGCATTCTTCAATGGCATTTCTGAGTTCCTGCTTCTGTGTTTGAAATGTTGTGGCTGTTGGTTTCAATCCATCGGCAATGATTTTTTTATTTGTCTCTTCTAATTTTTTCTGTCCGGATTTTTGAGCCATATATTCTGCTTGTGGCACTTTAGTTTCAGCCGGAGAGAGAAGATCGATTTGATGAAGTCCCTCTTGGATGCACATATCCATAATTTCCTTTTTGAAATAATCCAGAAATTTATTTGTGGATCGGTGCTTGTATCCGGCTTCATGATCGTGAGGCTGCGTCATATAAGATTCTCTTTTTACTGTGTTTTTACGAACACTATTGATAACAATGTGCGTATGGATATTGCCGGATCCATTGTGACCATCGGTATGTGTCACGATAAGAGCCTGATATCCTGGAAAAATTTTCTTTGCAAGTTCTAAAGATAGAGCCTGTGCTTTTTCTCCCGTCAGATCACATTCAATAGCATCGGCAGGATCATAACTGATGATATAGTGATGACTTTTGATTTCGGATTTGCTTCGGTTCTTTTTAAAATGTTCATTACATTCATAGCATTCAACATCAAAAGTATCGGGATTACAGTTGAGACCATCCATGTATAATTCATCTCTTCGCAGTGGTCGATTAAATTCATCAAGAATCATTTTTCCGGTTGATTCATCATGTTGAAAGATGAGATAATCCAGAGCATCTGAATAGTTTGCATTTCGACTTTTAATATGTTTCACTATTGCCATGATAATCACCTATTACTTTTAGCAGTTCTTTTTTTAATCTATAGAGATCGTAAAGGCATTGCTGGATTTCATTTGCTACAGATTTAGAGTACGCTCCTCCAGTGTTAAAATACTTTGCAATCTGATTAAGATTAGAGCCGATTTTTCCATACTCTGCTAAGAGCATTTTTACTGTTTTGCTTTCAATGACAACCTCATAGTGTATGGCCATTTTGTGATCTAAAATCAGGTTTCTCAGATAATCAGAACGTGATAATTTTGCCTGAGAAGCGGCATGATTGACTAACTCTAATTCAATGTCACTTAATCTTAAACAGATGATATTAGAGTGTTTCATTTCATTTCTTTTTTTCTTCGGTGCCATGTTCCTCCTTTCTTAATTTGGCACTTCCAACTTTATGGCACTCCACAAGAAATATCAGCTGTCCCTTCTGATACTTCTGGTGTTGCGTACACATTTTATGTGGAAGCCAATCTGACATTTTGCAAATGTCAGTATCGAGGGTATGGGGAGCGAAATCCACATCAAGATAAAACTCAAAGTAATAGGAAAGCCAAAATGGCGATACCGTATTACTGAGTGGATCTTGCTCTTGAAAGATTAACCCTCTCATATAACGAAAGGCTCAGGGCAGAAAATACAGGGTGAGATAGAAAAAAAGTAAAAAAACTGCTATACTACAATTCAGAACAAAGCAAAAAAAACGATTTTGAGAATAGAGGTATGAAGAAAATGGTAAAACCAATTATGAAAGATATATTTTTTCTGGGACAAAAATCTGAACCGGCAACAAAAGCCGATCTTCAAGTTGGAAAAGATTTAATGGATACGTTAGCTGCGAACCGTGAGGGATGTGTTGGAATGGCAGCGAATATGATCGGTGTGAAAAAAAGTGTCATTATTGTAAATATGGGATTCGTAGATGTGGTAATGTTTAATCCTGTATTGGTAAGAAAAGAATCACCTTATGAAACTGAAGAAGGATGCTTATCTCTTACAGGAGTGCGTAAGACAACGAGATATCAGATGATAGAAGTTGAATATCTGGATATGAATTGGAAGAAACAGAAATTGAAACTTGATGGTTGGACTGCACAGATTTGTCAGCATGAGCTGGATCATTTGGAGGGCATACTGATTTAAGCCGAGAGAAATTTACAGGAGTGATACTTTATGGGAACGGAAAGAACAGATGAATTATATAAGGTTTTACTTACCAAAGGATATCCGAAAGAACTTTGTGCAGAAATAGCCTATAAGAATCTGAATACAGATTATACAGCGACCAGGATGTTGGGATACTTGTATCGTTACACAGAGCCCAGATTGGAAGATGTGATAGATGAAATGATTGCAATCCTAAGTGACCGGGAAGAAATCATAAAGAAAAAAGAAATGGAGCAGTCGCAGGCTGTTATAAATGAGATTTATAGAAATGGATTATAAATTTTTTTAGTCACCCTGTAAAAATCCTCTTTTTCCTTTCGTTATATAGAAGGATCTTTTTCCTTCCTATATGTATGAAAGAAGAAAGAGGGTTTTTTATATGTCAGAAAAAAGATGTTATACCGTAAAAGAGATTCAGGAAATTTTAGATGTAAGCCGCCCGACAGTCTATGCATTATTAAAGAAAAAAGAGTTCCGATGGATCCAGTTGGATGGAGGAAAGTATAGAATTTCAAAAAAGAGTTTTGATGACTGGCTTGATAAACAGCCGGAGTAAAAAATCTGGGATGTTGGTTGAGAGAAAAAGTCGCAATCGACATCCTAATTTTTTATTTGAAAATGATGTATGATGCAGAAAAGAAAGGAGAGTTGATCAGATGAATCAAGTTGTTATAGAAGAAACTTCGTTTGAAGAAGTGCTTTCAGAAATAGAGGAGAACAGTAAATACAAACGACTTCCTCCAAAGGAAAAAACCTGGATGACAGTTCCAGAGATTGGAAATCTTTTGGGACTAAAGAAGACAGGCAGATACTGGCTGGTTCAGAAAAATTATTTTGAATGCAGAGAAATCGCAGGACAGATGCGAGTGAATATTGCGAGCTTTGAGAAATGGTATGCAAACCAGGTGAAGTATCATAAAGTGAACGGGGAAGAACCGGGGAAAAACCTAAAAAAATGGTCTTATTCCATATCAGAAGTTGCCAAGATGTTGGGGATTAGTGAAACTACGGTTTATGATCTGATTAGACGTGACGGTATAAAAACAGTTACTGTTGATTACTGGATCAGGATTCCGAAAAAATCTTTTCAGGAATGGTATGAGAAGCAATCGAAATATCGCACACAGAAAGACAGGGAAAAGGACAAGGAGCTGGAAGGAGCAACAATTACCATGCCAGAAATGGCAAGGCTTCTGGGAATTCCAAGACGTCAGGTATATGAGATTTTGAAGAATTCTAAATACAGCCATTTTTTTGAAACGATTGAAATTGCAGAGAAGAAAAGAATTACAAAAGAGAGCTTTCAGAAATTTTTAGATGGACAAGATCATTATAAATTGGATCCGGCCAACGATTATGAAGAGTTGTCAATGGAACAAAATTTTAGTTTGGCAAATTACAGGCGAAAGAAATTAGCCAAAACCGGAGATCGTAGTAAGAATGGAAATCTGAGTTATCTGACATTTGATGAGGCAGCGTTTCTTGCAAAGGTCAGTAGAGGGATGATTTACAAATGGATGGATGATGGGAAATTTTCAGCAGTGAAGATTGGAAACATATCCAGAGTAAAAAGAGATGAATTTGAAGCTTGGTTGGAAGAAAGGAAAGGGAATTAGCATGGCATCGATCAGAGAACGAAACGGAAAATTTAATGTGATCTATAACTATAAGGATGATTCCGGTAAACGGAGACAGAAGTGGGAAACATATGATACAAAAGCAGAAGCAAAGAAGCGAAAAAGAGAAATCGAATATAAACAGGAAATGGGCGCACTTGTTGTGAGAAAGTGCAATACATTGTCGGATCTGCTCACGGAATACGTTTCTTTGTATGGAAAAGAAAAATGGGCATTATCCACTTATGAAGGGAATGTAGGGCTGATCAGAAATTATATTGAGCCTATGGTTGGCTCTGTGAAACTTTCGGAGATTAACACCCGCTTTATGGAAAAATATTATCAGGGATTGCTACAGACAAAAGCAGTCGGAAATCCGGTGAAGGGGAATAAGAAAAATGAATTTGTTTCTGCGAGTACTGTCAGAGAAATCCACAAGCTGCTCCGTAATTGTTTTGAGCAGGCAATCAAATGGGAGATGATAGAAAAAAATCCGTGCACCTATGCAACGGTGCCGAAACATAAATCACAGAAACGGGAAATCTGGACAGCAGAAACCTTGATGTATGCAATGGATGTCTGTGAAGACGAACGGCTGAAGCTGGCAATCAATCTGTCATTTTCCTGTTCCCTACGATTAGGGGAAGTGCTTGGTTTGACCTGGGATTGTGTAGATATTTCTCCGGAAGCAATCGAAGAGAATCGTGCATACGTTTATATCAATAAAGAAACACAACGGGTAACAAAGGAAACTCTGAAAAATCTGGAAGGGAAAGATGTGTTGCTGGTATTTCCTTCGCAACATAAAACCAACAAAACTGTTCAGATTTTAAAAACACCAAAAACAGAAAGCAGTATCCGTAAGGTATTTCTTCCCAAAAGCGTTGCTAATATGTTGGTTGAGTGGAAAGCGGAGCAGGACGAAGTAAAAGAAGTCTTAGGTGAGGAATATATAGATTATAATTTGGTGATGGCAACGACATTTGGAAATCCCATTGGTACCGGAGCAATCCGGGGACAATTAAATAAACTGATCGAAGAATATAATCTTCCGCCGGTTGTCTTTCATAGTTTGAGACATAGCAGCGTGACATATAAATTAAAACTGAATGGCGGAGATATCAAAGCGGTTCAAGGGGATTCCGGGCATTCACAAGTGGATATGGTAACAGATGTGTATTCCCATATTATTGATGAGGATCGAAGACGAAATGCAGAATTATTCGAGGAAGCGTTCTATGAGAAGAAAAACCTGGATCCAAAGATGCGAGAGGAAACCACAACTCAGACAGTAGATGTGCCGGATGATGTGGATGCAGAGCTGCTTGCAAAAGTATTGGCAAATCCGGAAATGAAAGCACTATTGGCTTCGTTGGCAAAGGCGATGAAGTAATGAAAAATAGTGAAATTTTAGTGGAAAATTCGATGTGCAGAATTTTCAGCAAGTTAAAATATAAAACAGCAGTTTTTATCCAACTATTGAAAGTTTCATCCAAAATGGGGTATAATATGGACGAAAGAACAAAGGAATGGATGATAAACCTAAGGAAGGTAGGTGTAGAGGTGAGAAAGTTTGATTATATGAAATTAGCAGATAGATTGTGGGATGGAGAAGTCGTGTCATATATTGCAAAAATTCATGAATGTAAAGGGCGTCAGGAATTATTTACAAGGCAGAAGCCGGTTGAACTGGAGCGTTTGATAGAAATTGCACGTGTACAGAGTACAGAGGCATCAAATAAAATAGAAGGTATTGTTACAACAAGTACACGTATTAAACAGCTTATGAATGAGAAAACAACACCTAAATCACGAGATGAAAGTGAAATTGTTGGATATCGTGATGTACTTAATACCATTCATGAGAGTCATGATTTCATACCAATTAGAACAGCATATATTTTACAATTACATCGTGATTTGTTAAAACATGCAGGTCTTTCCTATGGAGGTCAATTTAAGAATACACAGAATTATATCAATGAGACAAAGGCTGATGGAACAGTAGTAACAAGATTTATTCCGTTGTCACCGTATGAAACGGAACAGGCAATAGAGGCAATTTGTGAAAGTTATAGAAGAACATTGGCAATGGAAACGGTTGATCCGTTGATTTTAATTCCAACATTTATTTCTGACTTCCTTTGTATCCATCCATTCAATGATGGAAACGGAAGAATGAGCAGATTACTGACTTTATTGCTTCTGTATCAAAATGGATATGAAGTTGGAAAGTATATCAGTATAGAGAAGCAGATTGAAAAAACCAAAGATGCGTATTACGATGTATTGGAACGAATTGATTATGGATGGCACGAGGAAGAGAATGATCCAACTCCTTTTATTAAGTATATGCTTCAGGTAATTCTCGCTTGTTACAAAGAATTTGAAGAGCGAGTTGGATTGATGTCAGAAAAAAATAGAAGTACGGTATATGATGTTGTTAAAAATTATGTAACTGAAAAAATAGGTAAATTTACTGGTGCGGAGGTTATCGCAGCATGCCCGATTGGTAGTCGATCAGCTGTTTTAAATGCATTGAATAAGCTTACAAAAGAAGAGATAATTGTAAAGTGCGGTTCAGGGAGGGGAACGTTCTATGTACGGAAAGATGCTATGGAAAATGAGAACCTTCCCCAATAGAGGTGATATTATTCATAATATGTTGGAATATGTTGATATTGCTGGAGAGTATGTTTAAATCAGGTAAATGCCCGAAAAGTCTTAATGAAAATCACAATATACGAAAAAAAGGAAGGGATTTTAATGCTGAATATTTATTATGGTGATATGAAAGAAGCTGTATATAATACATCGGCTTATTTTAAATATGATTATGAAGATAGTTGGATTGTAGATCCTTTTGTGAAAGAAATGATTCAAGATGTAGATAAGTCAACAGTTTTGGATAGTGGAGTAATAGATAGTCCGGTTTTAGGAAAGATTCCGCCAACCGGGTTATCCGGAGGAGTAAAAACGTTAATCCTTTTTAAGTTTAATAAAGATAAAATTTTCAACGTATCAACCTGTGGAGATAACTGTGCGAAATGGCTGCTTAAAATTGCAGAATCGGAAGACAGGACTGTAAATCTGAGGCATCTGATGGATTTCGGTAAGGAACCTTTTGAAATTCGTATTTTGAATACTAATGAAATTGTTCATTCTATGAAAGAACTGGTACCGATTGCAGGAGAATTTGTCTAATGGAGGGGTGGTACGATGAGAGGGAAACATAGAGTTATTGTATCAACAAAACGCTTAAAATATGATTTTGAAATTCGGAAAAATTTAACGATCATTCGCGGGGACAGCGCTACGGGAAAAACTACTCTTGTAGATATAATTCAGGAATATGTGAACAATCCAACAGGAAGTCCGGTAGATTTGACATGCGATAAGAAATGTTATGTGCTGGAAGGTGCTTTGTGGAAAGGACAACTGGCGGAGATTACGGACAGTATCGTATTTATTGATGAGGGAAATGATTTTATCAAGACTGAGGAGTTTGCTAGAGAAATTCAGAAAACAGATAATTATTATGTGATTGTAACGAGAGAATCCTTGCCAGCTTTACCATATAGTGTGGAAGAAATTTATGGGATCCGGACATCCGGGAAGTATGGAACATTGAAGCAAAGTTACCATGAATTATATCGGATATATGGGACAAATGAGTAGCTTGGAGAATATGCATGGACTATAAGTAGCAGGAGATCACTATGTTAAAAATATATTTAGGAAATATGGAGAATGCGATTTATCATCCTCCGACTTATTTCGATAATCGATATGAGGATGAATGGATTACAAACGAATTATCAATCAGAATAATTAAAGCTGTAGATAAGTCAGAAGTGATAAGTTCTCATCTGATACAAAGTCCAGTATTAGGAACGATTTCCACAAAAGAACTGTCAGGTTCTGTAAAGACATTGATGCTGATGGCATTTGACCAATCTGGAAAAGTGTTTAATGCGTCTGTATGTGGAGATGATTGTGCAAAATGGATTCTTTCTATAGGTAAATCAAAAGACTTGACAATAAATTTAAGACATATTATGGATTTTGGAGAAGAAGATTTTGAAATAGAAATTCTCAATACAGGTGATATTGTTCATAATATGTTGGAATATGTTGATATTGCAGGAGAGTATGTTTAGATCAGGTAAATGCCTGAAAAATATAACTTTACTAATGTTTTGGATGTCACTACAAGTAATATATCATGGGAGTTACATTTGAAAAGCGTGAATCTATTCATGACGGACAAACAGAAAGATGATATTTTTTCATCATTTATTACGGATGAAATTTCTGATTTTAATTCTAATGTATATTATACGAATCCGGATTACTTGCGATGTTCCTATTTAGAAGGAAAAATGTTGGCATAAAAAATTTACATTATCAGTAGTCAAAACACCGTAGACAACCAGTCTAAAGTACGGTATTATATATGTAGAAATCAATTCAATTTCATATTGTTTATCATTCTCGAATGCTTGAACGATGGTAGCCATATTTTTCATAATGGTGGTGACACGAAGGTATTCCCCAAGTATTAGCTGATGCAAATATTCTGCTAATAAACAGGTCTTATCTAAGGCATATATGTGGGGTACAGGAATTGACTTGATTTGACTCGGAAGTAGAAAAAAGCCGTGACTTTAAAGGGCTTATAATGATAGTTCTTGTCTGGAATTGACACTACCTATTCGCTCTCCTAAGACTCAATTATAGGTTCGATTCCTATACGAGACGGTCAGTCAAAAGCGTTCAACTGTTAGCAGAAATGCAAATAGTGGAACGCTTTTTTGATAAGGAAAACGTATGATTTTATTGCCTTGAGGATGATTTTCAGATAACATAATGTAATAATAGTTAGATGGAAGTTGATAAAAACAGTGGCGAGAGGAAACGACATTTCAGACAGCAGATGTACCGGATGATGTAGATGCAGGAGAGGTTGTCTAATGGAGGGATGATACGATAAGAGGGAAACATAGAGCTATTGTATCAACAAAACGCTTAAAATATGGTTTTGAAATTTGAAGAAATTGACAATCATTTGTGGGGACAGTGCTACGGGAAAAGCTACTCTTGTAGATATGATTCAGGAATATGTGAACAATCCAACAGGAAGTCAGGTAGATTTAACATGCGATAAGAAATGCTATGTGCTGGAAGGAGTTTTATGGAAAGGATAACTGGCGGAGATGACGGGCAGTATCGTATTTGTTGATGAAGGAAATTATTTTATTAAGGCTAAGGAGTTTGCCGGAGAAATTCAAAAAACAGATAATTATTATGTGATTGTAACGAGAGAATCACTGCCGACTTTATCATATAGCGTAGAAGAGATTTATGGAATCCGGACATCAGGAAAATATGGGGCATTGAAGCAGAGTTATCATGGATTTTATCGAATATATAGTGTGAGTAAGTAATTTGGCAATAGGGATTATTATGATATGGATTTAGTGGCAGATATCTTAGTGGGAAAAAAACAGCGGAATATTGCTAGAGGAAAGAATAAAGGATATAATTTGATTGGGATAGGAGAGAATCGCAGAGTAGTTCGTATGGAGGTTGATTATGGGCGGAATATTGTTGTATCATGGAAGCAAAATTGAAGTTGCATATCCAGAGATACGAATAACAAAATATACAAAAGATTTTTCAAAGGGATTTTATTGTACGAATGATTATAAGCAGGCATATCGATGGGAAGACAGGCGTTCTGAAAATGGAGTTGTTAATGTGTATAAATATATTGAAAATCCTCAATTGAACATTCTTCATTTTTCTGAGATGACTGATGAATGGCTGGATTTTATTGCGAGATGTCGTAAGGGAGAACCGCATTCTTATGATATTGTGGAGGGACCTATGGCAGATGATACGATATGGGATTTTGTTAATGGATTTATGTCAGGAAAGATTTCTAGAAGTGTTTTCTGGGAATATGCAAAATTTAAATATCCGACACATCAGATTAGTTTCCACACGGTCAACGCATTGTGCTGTCTTACATTTGAAAGGAGCGAATCTATTCATGACGAACAAACAAAAAGATGATATTTATTATGTGTGCTGTTTGATAGAGTTTATTGCAAGAAAGACAAAAAATCATAGACAGGATATCATTCAGTATTTTACAAAGAAAGATTTGGAACGACAGTTAAGACTGGCTGAAGTTAATCATTGCCTTTCTTTTGAACAGGTGTCAGATGAATTAATTGAGGACTTTAATATCCAGGATGGAATGTTTGATACTGTAAGTGAGTGCCGTTATGAAGTTCCATCAGTAACTTCAATTGGTATGCTTTATCAGGAGTTAGTGCTTGCCATTATGAAAAAGGAAGATGCAGCACAGGGAATTATTGATATTTTTTCATCATTTATTACGGATGAAATTTCTGATTTTAATTCCAATGTATATTATACGAATCCAGATTACTTGCGGTGTTCTTATTTGGAAGGAAAAATGTTGGTATAATAAATTTATATTATCAGAAGTCAAAACACCGTAGATAACCAGTTAAAAGTACGGTATTCTATGTATAGAAATCAATTTAATTTCATATTGTTTATTGTTTTTGGATGCTTGAATGATGGTAGCCATATTTTCATAATGGTGGTGACGCGAAAGTATTGCATTAAAAAATACAAAGACACACTGAGTTATTTCAATAAAAATTATGTATGTACTGAAATCTTTCCTTGGAAACTTGGGAGAAAAATTGTGAAAACAGAAGAAATTTGTCATGCAAGTGACTATGATAAGTTTTATATTGCTTCAAGGGAAGTGAGTTTATCAACGGTTCAATAATTTACATTATCAAAATGCCCGTCTGAATCAGATTGTTTTTTAAATCAGATCCAAACGAGCATTTTTTGTTAATTGGAATGAGGGTTTGTGCGGTTTTGTTTTGAAATCAGTATTCCATATTTCGAATGGGGGAGATATTTCACTGTCAGAATATCTCCCCTGTCTATGCCCCTGAAAGAAGGGAATTCAACATATTCTTCATGCCCATCTTCTATGCTGATGATCACAACACTTCTGTCAATTTATTGTGGAATTTTTCTCTTTATAAGAAAATAAAGCAGAGTAATTAACATTGCAAAAATGACTATGCTTCTGCTAAGCATTTTAAATAGTATCGCATCCATTCAGGTTCCTCATTTTTTTATGCAATTTTTAGTTTTTGGATTTCTGCAAGCGTTATCTGTAGCCAGTTTGCATTTCTGCTTCTGGCAGATATTTAGCTGCATTTTTGAGTTCTGTATAAAATAAGAATTTCCTCAAATAAATTTTTCTTCTTCCTTCGGGTAATGTTCGTTAATCTTATTTTACAGTTCTTTTGTAAAAATCTAAGTTTCTATAGCCAGTTATCCCGGATAATCGTTCTATCTGTCAAAAAATAAAAAGATATTTTCCGGTATAAGTGAAAATAGAAGAAAAAGAAGAGCGCCGTATTTCTATAAAAACTCACGCAGATTCTTTTACATACACCGTTTGTCAAGAAATATATATAATCCCAGCATAATGATGACACAGCCACAGAATCCGCCCATACCTTTCGCCAGTTCGTTGTTGCGAAATTCTTCTCTTGGTAAAATTCCATCTTTTTCGTAATCATAGTAAATATGGTCTGTAGTATAAGCAGGAATGCTGTCGCCTACTTCATGCTCCCCATATATTTGTGCGGAAACCTGCATTTTTTTATCTGTATCGTAGTAGAAGAAATAATTTCTGGATAAACTATATTTTCCACTGGCAGAGGTGTAGGTATCTTTTTTCTTAATTGTAACATCCTCTATAAAATAATCTTTTCCCAGAACCATTTGCTCCATCTGATTTTTGAATTTTACAGAGGTGATCGCTACTTTTGTCCAGAGGAGAACAAACAGGATGCTAACGATTACCAGTATAACTGACAAAAGTTTCCTAATTCTTATTCTTTTTCTTATTTTTGCTTCCAGATCTTTGGATTTAATCAATTTGTTACTCATTTTTACCACTCCTTCTGCCGGGGTGTTACGATTATCAATATCCCCAGCCGCCCTCAACAACTTCCCAGCCCTGCCACTCATCGACTTGTACCAGACTCCAACTCCAGTCTGTGTAAGTTTCATTGGGTATCAGGCCTAAATCTCTGGCTCTCCAGTCTGTTTTAAAGTTGGACAATACAATTATAAAATCTCGCTTATTTATCTCTTTGTATTGTTGCATTTCAGCAATAAATTCTGTTTCTACTTCTGTGTCATAGCGTAATTCCGTTAATGTACAGCCTTTGAAGTCAGTTGCAAATTTAGTTTCTACTGCATCAAAGGCTTTGTTGATCAATTCTTTATCATACAATGCTGAAGTACCTACTACACGATTGACATCAGCTGTATTGCCATTCTGTCCAAACAGCATGAAAATAACTGTTGTAATTGAAACTGCTATAACAATAAATATTATACAAGGAACTAATTTTTTTTTCATATTAATCTCCAGCGAAATCAAATCATATCAATCTTAAAAATATTTGTGATTATTTGGATTTATGGCTCTTTTTTAATCAGTATCTATTTTTACTTATTGGATTTATGGTTCTTTTTCAATCAGTATCTTATTTTGCTCATTGGATTCATTAATCTTTCTCATTTAGTAGTTATTTTTGTTCATTGGATTTATTGATTTTTCTCATTCAATATCTTATTTTTGCTTATTAAATTTACGATTCTTTCTCATACAATATTTTATTTATCTCTTTCAACAGTAACTTTGTCATCAATGTCAATTATCCAGACAAACGTAGTGGCAATTTTTTCTCCGGTCAGAGTAAGATATTTATTAACAGCTCCGTGGTCGATCATAATTTTTCTTTTTGACAGATAAAAAATTGGACCTTAACGGATTTTTTTAGGTTCATTTCTACATAATAATGCTGCATGGAATAAATAGCAAGGGTTTTAAAATCAATCAAACAGAGTGGGATTGGTTCTTGATTTTATGCTTCATCATATATTGGAAACGGGCAGTCTTCAGAAGGCTGCCCGTTCGGATTATGGAGGATAAATACGTATAAGAATGATAGTTTCATGTAGATGATTTTCTACTGAAGGTGCTTAATTTCCATATCTTTTGGGAGAATTAAGTTTAATATAATTGCCATTACAAATACAACAGCAACTACGTTTGCAGAAAATACAGACTGCAGTATTTCCGGGAAGATATGCCAGATACCGATTTCACTTGCTGTGGTAAATCCAATACCTATGGAAAGGGAAAGAGCGGCAATGGTAATATTCCTCTGGGTAAAGCCTGCTTTTGCTATCATCTGGATTCCGGAAGTCAGGATAGTTCCAAACATCATAATAGTACATCCGCCGAGGACTGAATCTGGAAGGGAAGCAAAAAAGTTTCCTACAGGAGGAAGCAGTCCGGCCAGGATCATGCAAACAGCACCGGTCATGATAGTGAAACGGTTTACCACTTTTGTCATGTTGATAAGTCCTACATTCTGGGAAAATGATGTAACAGGAGGACAGCCTAAACAAGAGGAAATTGCAGAGGCATATCCGTCACAGGCAAGAGAACCTGAAATTTCTTCTGTTGTAATATCACGATCCAGACCTCCGGAAACCATTGCTGTAGTATCACCGATGGTTTCAGCAGCAGATACAAGGAAGATGATTGCAACAGAGAAAATAGCTCCCGGGTTGAATTCCGGCGCATAAGGCATGATTTTCGGGAAGGAGATGATGCCTCCGGAGAATATAACAGAGAGATCTACTTTTCCCATAAAAACAGCCACAATATAACCTACGATCAAGCCGGCTAAAACAGAAAGCTGTTTCCAGTATCCTTTTGCTTTTATATTCCAGATCAGGCATACCAGAAGAGTAATGGTTCCAAGAATAAGGTTCTGAGCAGAACCAAAGTCGTCTGCGTATCCTCCGCCGAAAGATCTGGTACCAACAGTAAAAAGAGAGAATCCAATGGCAGTTACAACAGATGCGGCAACGATCGGGGAAATAATTTTTTTCCAGTATTTTGCCAGCAATCCCAGAGTACCTTCCATAATACCGCCGACCATAACGGCTCCCACAACTGCAGGATATCCATAATTGGCGGCAACCGTACTTAATACAGTTACAAAGGTAAAGCTGACTCCCATTACAATAGGAAGACGGGAACCAATTTTCCAGACAGGATAAAGCTGGATCAGCGTTGCAATTCCGGCAACAAACATTGCGTTTTGGAGAAGAATTGCAATTTCAGCCTGTTTGAGCCCTCCTGCTGCGGCTATAATCGTGATCGGTGTCAGATTGGCAACAAACATTGCCAGGATATGCTGAAGGCCAAAAGGGATCGCTTTCATAATAGGAACCTGACCATCCAGACGGTAAATGTTGGAAATGTCTGCGCTTTTAGCGTTCTTCATAATAGATATCCTCCTTTTCAAATGATTTTGTACAATTTTTTCGTTCCTCCATAAAATTAATTATTATAGCAATAAAACTAATTTAATTTTAACATAAAAAATAAATTTGTCTACAAAAAAATTGGTTATACCTTACAAAATATGCTGGAGAATTTGAAGTATGATTTTGGATGGAATTAAAGTTAGATTTTCGGATATTATAGAATTTTTATAACTTGCGAAACTGTCATAGACAGGCAGAGCGTTCCGCGGTATATTATTAACAGAATTACAAACAGGTATTTCCGGAAAACGGTATAACGCTTCCATATGTTTATTTTTAAATATATGCGGTACAGTGTTGGGGAAAATTTTGACAGACAGGAAACTACAGGAACAAGTAATGAAAGTTAAAAACAATATAGAAACAGAGATAACAATTCCATTTAAGGGAGAATATGAAAAACTGAAGCTGCTGATAGCTCAGGGAGTATTTGAGCTTGTTTTGCCGGAAACATCAGACAGGGAAGATATTTACCTGATTTATCTTATGAATGATGCGGTGGAAAGCTTTTTGGTTTTTCGGCAGGCAAGGCTGACAGGTACTTATGAACCTGAGTTTGAGGGGGAAATAAGAGCTGATCTTGAAAAAAAGGGAAATCAGTATATATTGATCGTGCATCAGGGGGATTCTGTTTTTACTGTTTTTTTCAGAAATTTAGAGTTGGAAACCCATCTTTTTAATTATGGCAAAACGGGCCATTTCTGGGTAAAAGGGTATGAATATCTGAGACAGCTGGAATATCGTATTGCTATTTTAAGGGATAAAAGAGAATATCTTGGAAAGGAATTTTGCACGGAAGAGGAAGAGCGACTTTCTTATCTGGCAGAATTTCCTCCGTTAAATTTTTGCTGTTATCCTGCAGTATCAGAAAAATATATTGTACCTTCTTATCCGAAATGGAAGGTATCTGAAGAAGCCCTCAATGAAATGATGAAACTGGCAGAAGAGGCAGGTGACAGGAGTCTTATCAGATGGCTGAAAATGTATTCTTATTTTCCGGGAAGGACGGTCGCAAGGAAGATTGCCCGTATGCTGCACCGGGTAAAGCACACAGAGATTGTAGATCTTATTAACAGGAAAATTTCTGATGCGGCAGCTGTATACCAGGAGCGGCAGTTTGGGACAGAAAACCAGGATCAGGAGAGTTTTTCGGCAAATAAAAAAGAGGGAGGTGTACAGGAAGAGAACACAAAAGAGAAAATAAGAATCCGAAGTATACAGAAAAGAGCAGAACTGAGAAAAAAGGAACTGGAGAGTTCCGGAAAACAGGTGGATATACTGAAGGAAGAACCTTTTTTGTATGCAAAAGATTCGGTGGAATATAAAATTCACCTGATGATCTGGAAAACAGAGGGCAGAAACCGTAAGGTAGATGTGGAAACCATACAATAGATATGGCAGTCTATGGGGAAAAATATGAATGGCAGGAACATTTGTCGTAAAGCAGATGAAAATGTATCCATGAGGAATTAGAGCTGACATTCTGAATGAGGAAAATATATGAATAATTATGATAGGGAAAAACAGGAGGCTGTGGATGCAGGATATAGGACTCTGAACAGTCTGAAAAAAGCAAGGGATCATCTGAAAAAAGCCAAAAACTGGGGAACATGGGATATGCTCGGATGAGGAATCATTACTACCATAGGAAAACACTCCTGTATGGAACAGGCAAAATGGGACATGGAGGAGGCAAAATCTGAACTGGAAAGTTTCAGCCGGGAACTAAGAGACATAAGTATTTCCTGCAATCTGTCTTTTGATGTAAGTGATTTTCTTTCCTTTGCGGATATGTTTTTGGATAGTTTTATAGTGGAATGGATGGTACAGGAGCAGATTCACAGAACTTACGAAAATGTAGAAAAAGCAGTTTGGCATGTACAGGCAGTTATCAGGGAATTGGAACATAGATAGACCCCAAAATTATGAACAGTTGAAAATTATATTTTTAATGGATTTACTATAAAGAAACGGAGAGGAATAACAAAATGGGAAAATTAATCAATATGAATGCAACAGTCGAGAAAAACAAAACACTTCAGAATATTTTGAACCAGCTGGATACAGTAAAAGATGAGCTGGCAGAGCTGCTGTCCGTATCTGAAGAAACAGAGACAGACAGCGCCGGAATGGATGCTCTTACAGAGGCTCTGGACGCATTGGAGGACGCAGCAGAGATGATCGGCGAAGTTCTTATGGGCGACTGATAGCTCAGGGATGTTCATAAGACAGAAGTTCTTTCAGGATAATGTCATATTCTTCTGAAAAGATGCTGTCTTTGTTCCAGAGAAATGTAAAATCGTGCATAACCATAAAGTCAGAAAGCGGAATCTGTGTCAGGGTTCCGTTTTTTATTTCCTGTTCTACTGCTGACTTATAAAGAAAGGAAATACCGCAGTCCTGGCACAGAAGACTGACAATAGTATGGATATTTCCCACTTCTACAATGCTGCTGAAATCGTGTACAGACATATTTTTCAGAGCCAGAGTGCGGGTAAATATTGCTAGCGTTCCGGAACCGTGTTCACGGATAAGCAGCCGTTCAGAAGTAAGATCGCGAAGTGTTTTTACTGGGTTTTTAAATTCGTGACTGCTGGACGCCACTGCAATATATTCTTCTGTCCGGTAAATGCGCGTGTTGTAGTTATCAGCCTTAAAAAATCCTTCTACAACAGCAAAATCTATGGTTCCTTCACAGAGGCAGGATAGAAGTGTCTGAGTATTTCCATAACGGATCTGAAAGTCTGTATCAGGGTGCGCCTTGATAAATTCCGCAAGAGCAGGAACAAGGGTGTATTCTCCGATTGTCATAGTAACACCAAAGGTAAGTATTTTTTTTGCATGCATGCTTTCGGTGATACGTTTTTTCAAAGTGTTTTCATCATTTCTCATAGTTTCCAGTGCAGTGCGGAGGATTTCCCCTGCCGGAGTGAGAATGAGCTTCTTTTTATCACGGATAAATAAGGGCGCGTTATATTTCTCCTCCAGGAATTTTATGTGCTGGGAAACAGCAGGCTGGGTAAGGCTGAGAGCCTGTGCAGCATGAGTAAAATTCATGTATTCGCATACTTTTAAAAAGGTTTCCATTCTGAAATCCAGCATAGTGTACCTCCTGTACGGATATATTTAACCTGCCATAATCATAACAAAAAATTATGATTATATCAATATATATAATTTTACAAAATGAATTGAATCTTATATAGTAGTTTCAGAACAAAAACACGCAGGATCAGGAGGAAAAATTATGTATGATATCATTATTATCGGAGCAGGACCGGCAGGGATCAGCGCAGGAATTTATGCAGTAAGCAGAGGCAGAAAAACGCTGATTATTGAAAAAGATCAGGTGGGAGGAATGATCGGAAAGGTTTCTACAGTAACTCACTATGCAGGTATCATTGACGGAGAAACAGGAGAAACATTTGCGGAAAGGTTAAAAAACCAGGCGCAGCAGGCCGGTGTGGAGTTTGCATATGAGAAAGTGGAAAGAACAGAGCTTGGCGGAAAAATAAAAGAAATTATAACAGATAAAAATCATTACAGAGCTGCGAAGGTGATCCTCGCAAATGGAACAACTCCCAGAAAACTGGGAATCCCCGGGGAAGCAGAACTTTATGGCAAAGGAATTGGCATGAATGCAGCCAGAGATGCGGAAATGTACCGTGGAAAAAATGTGTATGTAGTAGGCGGGGCAGACGGAGCGGTAAAAGAAGCGTTATTTCTGGCAAAATATGCAGCACATGTGAATATCATACATTTTGAAGAAACATTGGGATGTATTGCAGAGTTCAGAGAAAAGATTGCGAAAACCGGAAATATCAAGCTCATACTTCATTCCAGACTTCATGCAGTATATGGAGCGGACAGAGTGGAATCACTGGAGATTGCAGATGAAAGAACTGGAGCGATAGAAACCATTGCGGATCCGGGATGTGGGATTTTTGTGTATGCAGGTGCTGTTCCAAATACAGAACTTTATCAGGAACTGAAGCTGGAACAGGGATTTATTGTTACGGATGAAAATATGGAAACAGAAATTCCGGGAGTTTATGCGGCAGGAGATATTCGTAAGAAAAATGTGCGTCAGGTATCAACAGCAGTTGCAGAAGGAACACTGGCAGCTATTCATGCCGCAGTATAAACAGGGGAGGAAGAAAATGAAATTTTTGTCAGAAAACGGAAAAGGAATTCTGGTATGCCTGGCGTTGGCGATTCCTGCAAGTCTGTTGGGAAAGCTTTTTCCGATTATCGGAGGACCGGTTTTTGCCATCATCGGAGGTATGCTTTTTGCGCCGCTTATAAGAGGTAAAGACAGCTGGCAGTCAGGTATTAAATATACGTCAAAAAAAATACTGCAGTATGCAGTGGTTCTCCTGGGCTTTGGGATGAATCTGGAAGTTGTCATGGAAACGGGCAAGCAGTCGCTTCCGGTTATTATATGTACGATTACGACTTCTCTTGTGATTGCCTGGGTATTTTACCGGAAATCAGGAATGGATGAAAATACAGCAACGCTGATCGGGGTAGGCTCATCTATCTGCGGAGGTTCTGCCATTGCGGCAACAGCGCCGGTTATTGAGGCAGATGAGGAAGACGTTGCACAGGCGATTTCAGTTATTTTTCTTTTTAATATACTGGCAGCACTTATTTTTCCGGCTCTTGGTACCGCCCTTGGATTCTCTACTACATCAGGAGATACGTTTGGACTTTTTGCCGGAACTGCAGTAAATGACACTTCATCAGTAACTGCAGCTGCATCTACCTGGGACAGTATGTATCATCTGGGGCATCAGACACTGGACAAAGCAGTAACCGTAAAGCTTACAAGGACACTGGCGATCATTCCTATTACTCTTTTTCTGGGAATCAGAAAGGCAAGAAAAGCAGAGCAGGACAATGGAAATAAAATATCGCTGAAACAGGTTTTTCCATTCTTCATACTGTTTTTTATAGGGGCCAGTCTGATCACAACCGTAGCTTCAGGATTTGGAGTTCCTGCCTCTGTGTTTGTTCCTTTTAAAGAGCTGTCTAAATTCTTTATTATAATGGCAATGGGAGCCATTGGATTTCATACAGATATTGTAAAGCTGATAAAAAGCGGCAAACAGCCAATTTTGCTGGGCTTGTCCTGCTGGATCGGAATTACGGCAGTAACACTTATCATGCAGCATCTGATGCATTTATGGTAAAATTATTTGTGCCTGTAGTAAAAAACAGCAACCTGAGTCCGATCTCTCAGCTGCAGTTTATCCAGAATAGAGCTGAGATAATTACGGACGGTTCCTTCGCTTAAAAAAAGACGGGAAGCAATCTCTTTGTTGCTGAGACCGTCTGCAATAAGGCGGATAATTTCAAATTCCCGTTCACTGATATCATAGTCCTCATAATGAAAAGCAGAACCGGTTTGAATAAGCTCCGGTATTCTGGACATGATCTCCGTGCCAAAAACAGTCTGACCGGAATGGACAGCTTCAAGAGCCGGCAGGATGCTTGCATAATCCTGTTTCAGAAGATAGCCTTTTGCGCCAAGCTTCAGAGCTTTTACAATATATTCATCATCAGAAAAAGTAGTAAGAAGAAGGATTTTTGCATCAGGAAATTCCTTCAGTATTTCAGCGGACGCATCCAGTCCGCTTTTTTCTTTCATACGGATATCCATGAGAAGCACGTCCGGCTGATGGATTCTGTATAAATCTACAGCTTCTGTCCCATCTGATCCTGTGGCAGCTACAGTGATTTTTCCACTGGCTTCCAGAATGGTTTTTAATGCGCCGGAAACAAACATATCATCATCTGCGATCACAATGTTCATAGGTTAATTCTCCTGTTCTTTTGGAATGATAATAAAAATACGGAATCCATGATCTGTGGTGATCTGGAGAGTTCCATGTAAAGGGACAAGTCTGTCATGGATATTGGAAAGGCCCATTCCTCTGTTTTGTGCAGAAAAGTTATCCGCTTCTGCAGCCTGTTGAGAAAAAGAATTCCCGAAAAAAGAACCTGATGTTTTATTTGCGGAAGAACTCTGAAAGCTACAGGAAGGTGTTGGAAGGTTTCCATTATCCTCTATACAAAGCTGATACAGGGCAGGATGTTCACGCATGACAATATATGCGCTGGTGGCATTGCTGTGCCTTGCCATATTGGACAGCGCTTCTTTTATAATACTGATAAAGCAGTATTTGATCTCACGGGGAATTTCAAGTCCCATATCATAATCCAGAGCAACAGGACAAAAATGAAATTCTGAGATCAGATCTTCTACAGATTCTCTGAGATTGACAGATTCATCATGAAGATCGTGGACACTTGTCCGGATACTGGTCATTGCCTGATTAAGAGAAATATCCAGACTGTCCAGAAGGGGAGAAACTGCCTCAGAGGTGCTGACTGCTTTTGCGGCTCCTGTGATCAGAATAGAACGGGATAAAAGATGTCCTACATTGTCATGGATTTCTCTGGAAATGCGGTTCCGCTCTTTTAAAGTGGCTGTATATATTTCATAATTCTGTTTTTCTGCAAGCATATGATTTTTTTCTTTCAGAAGCATATTTTTTTCTGTACTGTCATCCCGGAGTTTCATAAAATCCTGCCTGAGTTTTTCTTCGGCTTCGGTGCGGCGTTGGAGGAAAAATGCCACAATAAAAAACAGGATGCCCCAGAAAGAAAAAATAAAAATATCTGAGTTCATTATCCGGATCACATAAAGGTAAAGGAAACCTCCTGCAAGGGCAGGAAGATAAAAATGATCCTGGATCAGAATATAAAATACTGCAGGAAAAAATGCAGACATTTCAGGGACTGCAAGCGCTGCTGTCATAAAAGCTGCGCACAGAAAAAGATGAAGTTTTTTTGATACTGAGAAATAGCCTGCGCAGCAGATTCCCACACACAGAAGGAAAGCGCAGATAAACGCTTCATCTGGTTTCTGAAAAAACAGAAAAAAGAAACCTGATAAGATAAGTAATCCTGTATTTTCAAGATGGCCCATGACAGTTCCTCTCCTGATTGTTATTTCTGATAAGGCTCCTTGCGGCTCCTGTGTTTCAGATGGTTTCAGTATAATACAAAACTGTGACCGGGGCAAAGAAAACAAAGGAGGAAAAGAAGAAAGTGACATTTGTCATATGAGAAAATGACGGTGTTCACTACCGGAAAAATCTGTCATAGGTTATAATTTTTTTATGATCAAGATAATCAGCAGGTATGGAAATTGAAAATAAACAGGGCGTTTCATTACGCTTTTGCAGAGCTCATATAGAAGCTTGAATATTTTGGGTGTATGTATATGCCAGAGTTGTCTGTGAAGAATTGGATATTTGCTCCTTTACAGACATGAAACAGAAAATAAAACTTTACCGGGAGGGAAAAAGATGGGCGGAACAGATTATGAAAAAGAAGGAATTGTACATATAGAAAATCTTGTAAAAAGATATGGTTCTCTGGTGGCTTTGGATCATCTGAATCTGGATATACGGGAGGGTGAGATCTTTGGGCTGCTGGGACCAAACGGTTCGGGGAAAACAACAGCAATTAACTGTTTGCTTGCTCTCTTAAAATATGATAAGGGAAGCATCCGGATTTTTGGTAAGGAGATGGAGCCTGATAATTATGAGGCAAAAAGGCAGATTGGTATTGTACAGCAGAATGTGGCGGTCTTTGATGAGTTTACTGTGTATGAAAATATTGACTATTTCTGCGGTCTGTATATAAACGACAGGAAAAAAAGGAAACAGCTTGTGGAGGAAGCAATTGACTTTGTGGGGCTTGGGGATTACAGGAAAATCCGCCCCAAAAAACTTTCCGGAGGGCTTCTGAGACGTTTGAATATTGCCTGTGGAATCGCACATAAACCACGGCTTATCATTCTCGATGAACCAACAGTTGCTGTGGATCCTCAGAGCAGGAATCGGATTCTGGAAGGGATCCAGGAGCTGAACAGACAGGGTTCCACTATCATTTATACTTCTCATTATATGGAAGAGGTGGAGCAGATCTGTACAAGAATAGCAATTATGGATCATGGAAGGAGTATTGCAGCAGGAACCAGGGAACAGCTGACAGGAATGATAAAAACAGGGGAAAAGGTGACGGTAGAGGCTGTTGTGCTGAAAGAAGAGCAGCTTGTACAGATTCGGGAACTGGCTCATGTATTTCAGGTGGATTATGAAAATGATATTCTCAGGATTCAGTGTACAGAGGCAAAACATAATCTTGTGAGGATCCTGAGATATCTGGAAGACCAGGAGATCAGTTTTGGAAGAGTTTACTCAGAACTTCCCACTCTTAATGATGTATTTCTGGAAATTACGGGAAAGGAACTTCGGGATTAGGAGGGAAATTTATGGCTCAGTTGATTAAATACAGTATTATCCGTAAAATAAGGAATTTTAACATTATATTCTGGCCCTGTATTTTTCCTCTTATTATGGGAACCCTGTTTTACTTTGGGTTCGGAAATATGTCAGAGGCTGATTTTGAGACTGTTCAGGCAGGATATGTAGAGGAAAGCGCAGGCAGTTCCGTTTTTTCTAAGTATCTTGAAGAAATTGAAAAAGGTGGAACTCTTATCCATGTGGATACCATGACGGAAGCGGAGGCAAAGAAAAAACTGAAGGATAGACAGCTGGACGGGATTTTTTTCGCAGCAGACACTCCTTATCTGCAGGTTGCAAAAAACGGAATGGCGCAAAGTGTTATGCAGAGCCTTCTGGAAAGCTACCTGAACGGAAAGAATACACTGGAAACCGTGGCGGCGGTCCACCTGGAAAATATGGATCAGGCAGTGGCAGCCATGTCTGATTATCAGGAAATTGTAGAAAATGTATCTTTTGGAGGAAAAAGTACAAATAGCAATTCTGTATTTTTCTATGCGCTGGTGGGCATGGCCTGTCTTTATGGATGCTTTGTGGGAATGGGTTCCGCATTCTGGCTTCAGGCAAATGTAACAGACCTGGCGGCAAGGCAGTGTGTGGCGCCTGTACACAGAATGACTATGATTCTTACAGAAATGTTGAGTTCGTTTTTTATCCATTTTCTGAACGTAGTGATTCTTCTGCTTTATCTGAGATATGTTCTTCGTATGGAATTTCAGGGAAGTATGGCGCAGATGCTCCTGATTTCTCTGGTTGGGTGTATTGTTGGTGTCAGTATGGGAATTTTTGTATCCAGCGCGTCAAAGTTAAGCGAAAACATGAAAGTAGCGATCATGCTTGGTATTTCCATGACAGGAAGTACTCTTGCAGGATTAATAAACTGCAAAATTAAATTTATAGTAGACCAGAATGTGCCGATCATAAATAAACTGAACCCGGCAGCTCTGATCACAGATGCATTTTATTGCATTAATGTTTATGACGATCCGGTAAGAATGAAGACGAATCTTATTACGCTTCTGATCATGGCCGGGATACTGACAGCCGGTTCATTTTTTGTAGTCAGGAGGGTTCGCTATGACAGTATTTAAAGGATATATGAAAGTGATCAGACAGAGCAGATGGCTGATACTTATGTATGTGGCGATATTTTTTGCCTGTACACTTCTGATGCAGTCAGCGGCAGGAAAAACAGAGAAAAGTTTTCAGGCAGAGTCTTTGAAGATAGGAATTGCAGATGAAGACGGAGGAACGCTTGCTCTGGCGCTGAGAGCATATCTGGATAACTTTCATGAAGTGATACCACTGGAAAATGATATTTCTGCTATGCAGGAAAAGCTTTTTTACCGTGATGTGGAGTACATTGTAAGAATTCCGGAAAATTTTTACCGGAAATGCATTGTAAGTGGAGAAAAGCTTCCGGTTACAGCTGTCCCGGATACCTATTCCGGCATTTATGTGGATCAGCAGATCAACAGCTTTCTGAACAATGCAAGAACCTTTCAGGCAGCAGGATTTACAGAGAAGGAAATGGCAGATGCTCTCGTAAAGGACATATCGGTGAGAGTGGAGCTTGACAGGTCATCAGGAGCCATAGAAACACCTCAGTATATTTATTATTTTCGGTATGTTCCATATCTGGCGTTGGCCCTGCTGGGATTCGTGATAGGAAATGTGCTGCTTGTTTTTCGCAAAAAAGGTCTGAAACACAGATTGCTGGCATCTCCGGTTTCGTCCAGACGGCAGGCACTGGAAGGGATCCTGTGTATGATCGTGTCCAGCACAGCGCTGTTTGTACTGATCATTCTGGTGGCATTGATCTGGTATGGAAAAGAGCTGTGTGCAAACGAGAATTGGGGATATCTTATTATAAATACAGCGGCTTTGTTTTTTGTGGCTCTTTCTATTGCTTATTTTGCAGGAAGCCTTGTAACAAATAAGGATGCGCTCACAGGAACCATGAACATTATTTCCCTGGGAATGTGCTTCCTCTGCGGAGTGTTTGTTCCCCTGGACTATATTTCCACAGGAGTAAAAAATGTCAGTCAGTTTCTTCCTGTATACTGGTATGAAACCGCAAATGAAATTCTGGGAAGGTTTACTGTACTGACCGGCAGCGAAAAAACACAGATATTTCAGGCGATTGGTATTCAGCTTGTATTTGGAGTGGTGTTTGTGTGTCTGACTCTGGTGGTGGAAAAATACAGAAGTACAGGGAAGTAAGGTGATTTAGTCACAGACTGGCATGGAATCTTCGTGTATGATACATACATAAACAGGAGGAAAAAAGTACAGAAATAAATCTGGTACAGAAGTGTGATGAGAAGCAGTACATGGAAATAAATCCTGTAAAAATGGAAATGATAAATAAAAATACATGATGTCCGGGAGGCAGGAAACGGAGCACCGGGCAGGAGGAGGATCATATGTCAGTTTTAAATATTACAAAAAATAATTTTCAGGAAGAAGTAATGAACAGTGAAAAAACGGTTCTGCTGGACTTTTGGGCAGGATGGTGCGGACCTTGCAGAATGCTTTCACCGGTAGTGGATGAAATTGCAGAAGAAAACGACAATATTAAGGTTTGCAAGGTAAATGTGGATGAGCAGCAGGAGCTGGCATCAGAATTTCAGGTAATGACAATCCCGACACTGGTTGTTATCAAAAACGGTCAGATCCAGAATCGGTCTATGGGTGTGAAGCCAAAAGAAGAAATCCTGGACATGGTTCAGTAAAATGTAATAAAAAGTACAAAACAGGGAGTTCCTTCAGGTTGGAAAAGGAGTTCCCTGTTTTTATTTAATATGTATTTATTCCGAAAGTTTTTCCAGTCCTTTTTTGTCCGTGATCTCGATTGTTCCCCGGGACAGTCTGACCAGATTTTCATTCTGAAAATACCGGAGCATTCTTGTGACTACTTCCCTGGCAGTGCCAAGATGATTTGCTATTTTTTCGTGGGTGATCTTTAAGATATCAGTGTTTTCCAGAAGACTTTCTTCAACAAGAAAAGCGGCAAGCCTTTTGTCAAAGCTTTTCCACATGATCTGTTCGATCAGCCACATTACCTCAGAAAAATGGCTTGCCATGATCTGATTGGAGAAGTTTGCCATTGGAGCGGATTCTTCCATCAGAGCTTTGTATATATGGGGTGGAAGAACCAGTATTTCACTGTCTTTTTCGGCTTCAATGATAACCTCAAACTGGATATTTTGCATAACGCAGGATGCGGAAAAAATACATACATCCCTTTCAAAAAGACGATAGAGGGTGATTTCTCTTCCTTCGTCAGATACGATATATGACCGAAGCTGTCCGGAAAGGATCAGCAGCATTCCAAGACAGCTTACAGATCCGTTGTGCAGGATGGTTCCTTTAGAAACAGAACGGCGAAAAGCTGTCTGGGAAATTGTTTCCTGATGGGTGGGTGTCAGCTTATCCCATACGGGAAAATATGTGGAAAAATCCATATTTTATGCCTCCTTTTACGGGCAGGCAGTGTGATTACTGCCAGGACAAAGTTTTAAGATTACTGCAAGTGAAAACAAAATTCTATTGCCAGAAATAATATGGAATAAAATGTGGCTATTTTATTATTACAAAGGAAATAAACAATGATTTAAGTATATAGAAACGTTTAAAATCTGTCAAATATCTGGAAACTTTAAAAGGCATGTGATAAAATTCAAGTTAATGTATAGTTTCCAATAAACAGCTTATAATCAGTTATCAGGTGGCTTATATGGAGGAAATTGCTATGGAAAGACATGGGTTTGCAATGAAAATAAAGAAGGGGCAGATGAATGCATACAGGAAAAAACTTGGTGAAATCTGGTTGGAACTTACCCAGTTTCTGGATAGAAATGAAATTAGAAATTTCAGTATCTGGAATGCGGAAGATTTGATTTTTGGATATTATGAAAATCAGGATCACAAAAGTACAGGAGAAGAGGAAAAGGCAGAAATTAAGGCTCTTTCAGAGAAAATTCAGGATACTTTTGACTGGATTTCCACGCCCGGACAGGACATGAGACTGATGTATCATAATTTTGGTATTGTGAGAGAAAATAAAGAGTTGATTCGTCACAGAGTATTTATGACCAGGCTGAAAGACGGATGCGAAGAAGAATATAAAGCACGTCACGACAGGCTGGTTGCAGAACGGGGAGATGCCGTAGATCCCGGTCCGGACAGCAATTTCAGTATCTGGAGTGCCGGAGGATATATTTTTGGCTATGACGAAATTGACATGACTATGGAAACAGAGGAAACAATTGTTTCAAGAGAGGCAACGGTTGCCTGGGAAATGCGTCAGCTGGAGATCATGGATTGGATTACAAATGATGTGGACTGGATGACAGGAGATGTTCATGCAGATGTCAAACGTCTGGCATGGCATAACTGAGCAGAATTGTATGGCTTATTATTGAGCCCGGCAGCAGAAAATTACTGTGGAAGACAGACATAACTGTATAAAAAAATAAAATGATATACAAAAACCTTCGGAGTCTGTTCCGAAGGTTTTTGTATACAGGAATCATGAACACAGGTTAGCTTACCGGACATAATCCTTAAGATATTCCTGGGTGGTGTTGTCGATCAGGTGATAGGTAAGTTCTGCCATGGTTTCCGGGGATTCGTGTTCTGTCTTTGACAGCCAGGTTTTGATCATGCCGATGCAGCCGCTGAGACAAAAAGCATAGGCATAGCGGATCTCGCTGTCATTAATTGCAAAGCTGCTTGGCTTGAGGAACTTGCTGGCGATCAGTGTCTCAATTCTTTCTACAAAATCCATGTCCCCGTTAGGTCCCAGAAGGGCAAGGGACAGATCGCGGTTGCTGTCCAGAATGGAAAAAAAGCGGGCAAGGAAAGGAATGATTTTTTCCCGTTCTGTGCAGTCTGTAGGGCAGCCTTCCATGGCTTCCCGGATATCCACCATTGCTTCTTCCTCGATTTTTTCAAGCATCTGGTAGATGTCTGTATAATGCAGATAAAAGGTGGAACGATTAATATCCACTTCATCTACCAGTTCCTTAACGGTGATTTCCTTAATACTTTTTTTCTGCATCAGGCGGGCAAGTCCCTGCCTGAGCTGCATCTTTGTTTTTCTGACTCTTCGGTCAACTTTTTCAGCCATGAAAAAACCTCCAATCTTTTTGCAAAAAAAGGCATTATTTTGGTAGAAATGTCGAATTTTATGTTTAGTAGACAAAATAGAAAAAAATGTCTATTAGTAAATATTAAGCTCTTTTTTTGTCGCTTGTATTTTTTTTCAGTTTTAGTATAATACGTTTTGTAAAGAAAAGCAACACATTGTTTATTAATAGAGTTGAAAATGATTAATAGAATTTTAACTATTAGTAGAACAGAAATTGATTAACAGAATATAATGTGATTAACAGAACCAGATAAACGCTGTGCATCGAAGTGTATCTGATTCTTTTAAATAAAGTATTTTCTATATAAAATATATCATGAAAGAAAGGGAATGACTATGATCAAAAACGAGTGGAAGAATCTGCTGAAGAACAAAATGTTGGTAGTTGTTGTTATGGCTATTATCATAATCCCGGTCATTTACGCAGGATTGTTCCTGAAATCCATGTGGGATCCATATGGAAGTCTGGATAACCTTCCTGTAGCAGTAGTCAACAATGACAGATCAGTGGAATATGAGGGAAAGACTTTAAGTGTGGGCAGTGATATGGAAGACGCCCTGAGGGATAATGATTCCCTTGACTTTCATTTTGTGGACAGTAAAGATGCGGAGCAGGGACTGAGAAACGGTACATATTATATGGTAATTACCATTCCGGAAGACTTTTCTGAGAATGCTTCTACTCTGATGGATGAGAAGCCCAAGAAAATGGAACTGAAATATGAAACAAATCCGGGTACCAATTACATTGCTTCCAAAATGAGTGAGAGCGCTATTGTAAAAATTCGTGATGAGGTAGCTTCTCAGGTAACAGAAACCTATACTCAGACAGTTTTTGACCAGATCACAGAAGTTGGAGACGGTATGCAGGAGGCTGCCGACGGTTCAAAGGAACTGAAGAACGGACTTGGAGATGCTTCTGATGGAAATAAAACTATTACAGATAATCTGAAAAAACTGGCGGACAGCACGCTTACCTTTAAGGATGGAGCAAATACTCTGACAGAAGGTCTGAAAGAATACACGGACGGTGTAGCGCAGGTAGACGACGGAGCCGCACAGCTGAATGATGGAGTGGGAACTTTGACAGCAAAGGTTCCTGAACTGACAGCCGGTGTAAATAAACTGAATCAGGGCGTTAAGGATTATACAGACGGCGTTGCAAAACTTGATGCAAATTCTGCACAGCTGACAGCCGGAACAACAGATCTTCAGGAAGGTGCAGAAACTCTGAAAAAAGGTCTTGATACCTTAAAGGATGGAACTACCCAGTATGTAAGCGGAGCCAATACTCTTGCAGATGGAGTGACACAGTATGTTGCCGGAGCAGATCAGCTGGCAGCCGGAGCAAAACAGCTTTCACCGCTGCAGGGAATCGGTCAGGTATCTTCAGGTATTTCTCAGCTGAACAGTTCTGTTTCCAAAGGAGATGGTTCTCTGAAAGCAGGAACTCAGCAGTTGGAAGCCGGTTTAGGGGAGCTGTACGGGCAGCTGAAAGAGCTTGGCGGCAGTCTGACAGCAGAAAACATCAAAAAGCTGACAGCCGGTTTAAATGAAGCAAAAGGCGGAATGGAAAGCGCGGGAAAAGGAATGACCGCTGCCTCTTCCGGAATGACGCAGGCTGCAGAGGGAATGAAAAATGCAGCCGGTGTGATCACCCAGGCCGGACAGGGGATTTCTGCAGTGGCATCACAGGTACAGAACGCATCAAAACCTGTGGCAGATGCAGTAAACGGAGTGACAGGAATTGTAAATCAGTGTGCCCAGGATGCAAATGGAAAACTGGATGCGGCAAGAGCCCAGGTAGATGCGGCAAATGCCCAGATCGCTTCTGCAAACGGACAGATTGAGGCGGCAAACCAGCAGATATCAGGTATGCAGGCATCTATGGCAGGCGCCCAGGCAGCCATTCAGGGAATTCAGGGTTCAGCGGATGAAAACGGAATGGTTTCTGCAGCAAGTCTGAATGCTGTGATCGGAATGCTTGGCAATTCTGCTTCCGGTGTATCCGGAGTAGATGCAGTACAGAATAATGTGGAAAACATGGACGCTTCTGCTTATACTGCACAGGCACAGCAGATTTCAGATGCAGCTGCCGGACAGCTGGCAGGCATGCAGGAAACTTTGAATGGAACTGCGGGACAGTTGAATCAGGCAGCTGAAGGACTGAAAAAAGGAGCGGAAACTCTTGGTGCAAAATCAGGAGAAATGAAAGCGGGCGCAGCTCAGATGGCAGCCGGGGCTGAAAAAATGGGAGCCGGAGTAGAAAATATTCCAGAGATTCCATCGGATCCGATTAATCAGGTGACCGGAGCGGTAGGCCAGCTTTATGCAGGCTCTCAGAAAGTAAATCAGGGTGTTGGAGCTGTTTCTTCAGCTCTTGGTACACTGGAAGAAGGAACAAAGGATTTCCCGAAGGCAGCAGCCGGTGTAAAAGCTCTGAATGAAGGATTTGCACAGCTGACAGCTAATGATAAAGCGCTGACAGCAGGAGCCAAAGATCTGAAAGCTGCAGGCAGTACGGTAACAGGAGGAATCAGTAAGCTGACAGCCGGAGGAAAAGATCTTGCAGCGGGAGTAGGCATATTAAGCCAGGGAATTAAAACCTACACTGCCGGAGTCAGAACACTGGCAGGAAATAATGACGCTCTTACTTCAGGAACTCAGCAGCTTGCATCAGGAGCCGGTACTCTTGCAGCCGGAGCGGCGCAGCTTGCAGATGGAACAAAAACTCTGAAAGCCGGAACCAGTAAACTGGTTTCCAATAACAGTAAACTGAACAGTGGAGCAGCCCAGCTTGCAGACGGTGCAGGACAGATTCAGGACGGTTCTTCCAAGCTTTATGACGGATCAAAGGAACTGGGAAGCGGAATCAAAAAATTAAGCGACGGTTCGGAAACCCTGCAGACAAGTCTCAGCGACGGAGCAAAACAGGTAAAAGAAACAAAAGCAAACGATGATATGATAAGTATGTTTGCCACACCGGTCAAAGAGAAAGAAACTCAGATGACAACTGTGGAGAATAACGGACACGCTATGGCTCCTTACATGATGTCTGTAGGTCTTTGGGTAGGTTGCCTTGCCTTCTGTCTGATGTATCCTCTGACAGAATACAAAGGAAAATTAAAATCAGGCTTTGCATGGTGGGCAAGTAAGGCGTCTGTTCTTTATCCGGTAGCGATACTTCAGGGAATCCTTCTGATTGTCCTGCTTCACCTGATAGACGGATTTACGCCGGCAGAAATGATGAAGACAGTTCTCTTCTCCTGTCTGACATCTGTGGCCTTTACTTCTATTATGTACTTCTTTAACATTACTTTTGGAAAGGTAGGAAGTTTCCTGATGCTGATCTTTATGGTAGTTCAGCTGGCAGGTTCAGCAGGAACTTATCCGGTAGAGATTTCACCTTCCTTTGTGTCAAAGATTCATAATTATCTGCCTTTTACCTATACAGTAAATGCTTTCCGAAGCACGATTGCAGGGGGCGAAAGTATAGGAACAGCAGTTGTTGTACTGATTGTGCTGGCAATTATATTTACAGCGCTGACAATTTTACAGTTTAATCATATGGCACATGCCAGAAAGAGTGGAAAGACGGTTCTTTATGACTGGCTGGAGGCTCATGGAGTAGCATAAAAAAGAAAAACGCTGCAGCTCAGGATCTACAGAGGATTCCGGGCTGCAGCGTTTTTTATAGTAATTATGTATTATTTCTCAACAATTTCAAGGATTTCCATTGGACAGGCTTTTACACAGATACCGCAGGCTGTACATTTGGATGCGGTTGGTTTGTCCTCAGCTTTTACCATCAGGCCGAAAGGACAAGCTTCCACGCATTTTCCACAGCCGGTACACAGTTTTTTGTTTACCATGTATACGCCTTTTGCATTCTGGGTGATTGCGCCTGCTTCACAGACTTCCGCACATTTTCCGCACTGAGGACATGCCATTGGCTTTGGCTCTCCCTTGCGCTCTACAATCTGGATGCAGGATTTGAATACATTAGATTCCTTGTAATAAGCATTTGAACAGGCCTCTACACATTCCAGACATGCCATACAGGTGGCGCCTTTTTTTACTGTCAGTTTTTTCATTACATTACCTCCGCTTTTGTTCTTTTTACCATACTCATCATCTGCTGTGTTCAGCTTATTACATTATATCATTCTTTCTGTACAGGGACAATTTGTTTTGTAGTTTTTTTCACAAAGAAGAAATCCGAGGATGGTGGTGTAACGATAAGATTGAGCGAGGCGTTTAGGTATATTCTGGTTAAAATCCACATACATACAGGGCAAAATATCATGATTGGAGGTGGAGCAGAAATATATTTTGACCAGGTTACTGTAAATGAAGCGACCGGTAATAATTTGGATATTTTTATATAGAATGTCTGGTGTTAGTCTGAAAAATAGAGTATGATAACAGAAAGGGATATTTAACAGATTCATCACATTTTTCCCACAAAGTAAACACAAATTTTTTTTATACTCAGAACATCAAAAAACAGAATATTATCAGGAGGAAATTATTATGGAGAATATGAACAATAATATGAATGACAATTTTAATAATATAAATAATAATGATGATCAGGATAACAAAAAGGATAAGAAAAAAATGAATTTTAAAAAGGGTGCAGGAATTGCTCTCTGCGCTGTTCTGGCAGGAGGTCTTGCATTTGAAGGCATCAGCGCTGTCAGCGGCTGGGATTTTAGCAATGTTGTGCAGGCGTCTGACAGGAATGAAAATAAAACAGAGCTTCTGAAAACAAAGAAGAAATCAGATGAGAAGGATGATGAAAAATCTGAGGAGACCAAAGACAAAAAAGATACAAAAGAAGCCTCTGAGGAAAGAGTAAAAGGAAGTCTGGACGTATCTGATATTGCAGCAAAGGCAATGAAATCCGTAGTTGCCATTGACACCAAATCTGTGCAGGAAGTACAGACATATATCGGTGACTTTGGTTTCGGAGGCTTTACTACTCAGGAGCAGGAAGTTGAGGGAAGCGGTTCCGGTATCATTGTGGGAAAAAATGACGAGTCCCTTCTGATCGCAACAAACTTCCATGTAATCCAGGGTGCAGATACGGTATCTGTTACCTGCATTGACGGAGAGGTTTATGAAGCTGTTGTAAATGGTTATGACGCAGATAAAGATCTTGCAGTAGTTTCCGTTGCTCTTTCTGATATCTCAAAGGATACCATGAAGCAGATCGAGGTTGCCACAGTGGGAAGTTCTGATGACCTGAGAGTAGGAGAGCAGGTAATTGCTATCGGTAATGCTCTTGGATACGGACAGTCTGTAACAACAGGTATTGTCAGCGCAAAAAACCGTAAACTGGATGATTCCGGACTGTCAGAAGAAGATTCAGACGGTGTAAACCTGATTCAGACAGATGCAGCGATCAACCCGGGAAACAGCGGCGGCGCGCTCCTGAATATGAACGGTGAGGTTGTGGGAATCAACTCTGCAAAGCTTGCTTCCACTGAAGTTGAGGGCATGGGATATGCCATTGCTATTACTGATGTATCAGACATTCTTGAGAATCTGATGAATGAAACACCGAGAGATAAGGTGGAGAAACACGGCGCTCTTTCCATTACAGGAAGCTCAGTAAGTGAAGAAGCATCTGTTGTTTATGATATTCCGGAAGGTGTTCTGGTTGCAGAAGTAGCAAAGGATGGAGCAGCTGACAAGGCAGGAATTGAGGAGAAGAATATTATTACAGAGTTTGACGGTAAGAGAGTCCGCAGCATTGAAGCTCTGGTTGATATGCTTCAGTATTACGAGCCGGGCGAAGAGATTGAAGTAACACTTCAGGTTCTTGGAAATGGAGGCTATGAAGAAAAGAAAGTAACCGTTACTCTTGATGAGGGAGCCTCCGAGGACCCTGAGGTTTCTGATACAGTAGCTCAGGAGCCGTCACAGGAAGAAAGCATCCTGGATGAGTTTGGAAACAGCGCAGAGGATGAAGAAACTTATAATGAGTTTTTTGGTGACCTCTGGTAAATGACAGATACAGTCTTTCCATTATAAAAATATATAAGTACAGAAAAGGCCGACAGGATTAGTCGGTCTTTTTTGTGCTGTATTGAAACAGCAGGTCAGGTCTGTTATACTTAAACACAGAGATTTCGGGAAAATGTGGAAAAACAGGTTCCCACAAATGAATATATGTGGAAAACGGTGACAGAATATGAAAAAAAGAAAAGTGATCCTTGATTGTGATCCCGGAGTGGACGATGCAGTTATGCTTGCCCTGGCAGCAGCTCACAGAGAAGAGCTGGATATTCTGGGAATTACAACGGTAAGCGGAAATCAGGATATAAAAAAAGTAACGGCAAATGCAGTGGATCTGGCAGCATTTTTCGGACTGTCAGTTCCGGTGGCAGAAGGAATGGAAAAGCCTGTAATGCGAAAACCGTATTTTGCGCCGGAAACCCATGGAGAAAGCGGGATTGGGAACTGTGTTCTTCCGTGTTCGGGAAAAACGCCGGAGCCGGAAAAGGGAATATTTTTTATCCGCAGAATTCTGGAAGAGCTCCCGGAAGGAGAACAGGCAACGATCGTTGCCACAGGTCCTCTGACTAATATTGCCCTCCTTCTTAGAATTTTTCCGGAAGTAAAAGAAAAAATACAGGAAATTGTTTTTATGGGAGGTTCCCTGTCCGGGGGCAATGTTACAGACGCGGCAGAATTTAACTTTTTTGCAGATCCCGAGGCTGCATATATGGTTCTTCATGAGGGAGTACCTCTTGTTATGTGCGGTCTGGATGTGACGGAGCAGTGTACCCTGTCGAGAAATCAGATTCTGAAGCTATGTCAGTCAGGAAACAGGATCGCAAAGTTATGCGGAGATATGCTGGGGTATTCTCTGGAAAACACATCAGAAAAATACCGGGGAGAGATCAGCGTACATGATGCTGTTCCTGTCATGTATCTTCTTTATCCGGAGATATTTAAGGGAAGCCGGAAACTCCTGACAGCAGACTGTTCAGAGGGAAGCGCCCGGGGCGCTGTACTGGGGGGATTCCGCTGGTGGCAGCATGAGGAAGAGGATTCAAATGTTTTTGTGCTGACTGAGGCGGATAAAGACAGGTTCCGGGAGATCCTGATCACCTCCCTGTATGAGTTGGGACAGCGTTGAAGCATGATATTCCGTAAATAAAATAAAGGAAGCAAATAAATGAATTATATAATTTTTGATCTGGAGTGGAACCAGAGTCCGGAGGGAAAAAGAAGCTCAAATGAGCGGATGCCCTTTGAGATCATAGAGATCGGGGCAGTCAGGCTTAATGAAAAAAGAGAAAAAACCGGAGAGTTTCAGACTCTGATCAAACCGGAGGTGTATAAGTGGATCCATGACAGTATCCGCAGCGTAGTGCATGTGGATTACAAAGATCTTATGAATGGAGTTCCTTTTCCTCAGGCGATTCGGGATTTTCTGGACTGGTGCGGAGAGGATTTTATGTTCTGCACCTGGGGAATGCAGGATCTGACTGAACTTCAGAGGAATCTGAGATATTATGATCTACTGGAGCTTCTTCCGGGCCCGGTGAATTATTATGATATACAGAAGCTTTTCAGCTGGTTTCACGAAAATATGAAATTGCGCAGAAGTCTGGAATATGCAGTGGACACTCTGGGAATCAGTAAGGAAAAGGGATTTCACAGAGCTTTGGAGGATGCAGAATATACGGCTGAGGTTTTTGGCAGGCTGGATATGTCGGAAATTCTGCCCTATTATTCTGTTGATGCGTATCAGGCGCCAAAAAATAAAAAGCAGGAAATTTATATTTCTTATCCTTCCTATGACAAATATATTTCCAGACAGTTTTCGGATCGGGAAAAGATCATAAAGGACCGGGAGGTTTCCAGTACCCGGTGTCCGGTATGCCATCTTCCTGCAAAAAGGAAACTGAGATGGTTTATTAATAATTCCAGAATATATGAAAGTATTTCCGTATGCCAGAAGCATGGAAGTATAAAGGGAAAGGTCCGCATCAGGAAAACCGATGACGGTATGTTTTATGCAGTAAAAACTCTGAAGCGGGTAAGTGAAGAAAAAGCGGAGGAACTCCGTGAGAAACGGGACTCCCTCCGCAAAAAACGCAGAATAAAGAATCAGTGAGATGAAATAAGCCGGTCAGATAACAGAGTTTCAAAATAATATTTTGCACAGCCTGTTTTCTGGCCGTTAAAACTGTAGGTGATTTCCAGAATCGGAAGTCCCACGGAATTTTTGCGCAGGCTTCGGCTGGAATTCAGCGCGCTGATATCTGTTCCATTGGGAAGTGTTACAGACGGAACCTGATATCGGCGGCACAGGATACAGTCGCTGTAGTCCTTCAGGATATATTTTTCTGCAGGAAGATAAGATACGGACATGGTTGCCGGTTCAGTTTTTACAGCTGTTCTGGTAAAGTTATTAAAACCATAATCCAGAAGTGCGGCGGTATCTGCGTAGGCTCCGTTAATGGATTTCATTACAACGGAAACAAGACGCATATTTCCTCTTTTTGCGTATGTGACAAGAGTATTGCCCGCAGCGTCAGTGTATCCGGTTTTGCCTCCCATCACACCTTCATAGGCATAGGTGTTGCCTTTCATCATTTTGTGATGGTTCAGAAGATACCGTGTTTCAGCAAATTTGTTAGTAGGCGGAATCTCATAATAGGTTGTGGTGGCATATTTCCGGAAAGTGGGATTATACCAGGCTGCCCGGGCAATTTTTGCCATATCGGAGGCGGTTGTATAATGAAGCTCATCCGGCAGTCCGTTTGGATTATTAAAATGAGTACCGGTACATCCGAGCTGCTTTGCTTTGAGATTCATCAGCTCTACAAATTTTTTTACAGATCCGGAGGTTTCTTCCGCAAGGGCAAGAGTCATTTCATTGGCTGACTGAAGCATGACAGCCATCATGGCCTGTTCTGTGGTAAATTCTTCTCCGGTATCCGCATAAATGCTGGAGCTGTCGCTGATGGTGATCCCATAGGCTGCGGACTGTGACATTACGATCTTATCTTTCATATTCAGATGTTCCGCTGCCAGAAGCGAGGTCATGATCTTTGTGATACTGGCAGGGTACTGAACTTTGTCTGCATTTTTGGAATAGAGGACTGCGCCTGTTACCATATCTACCAGAATGGCAGATTCTCCTTCGATTTTTGGTCCCTGAGGCCAGCCTTCAATATTGTCCGTATCAGGAGCCTGTTCATAATATTCTGTGTGAGGAATCGGAGTAGGAGTGGCAGTTACAATGGGAGCCCCGTACTCATCATATTCTGCTGCGGAAACGGAAACTGTGGGAGAAACAGCAATTACAGTACACAGAAATCCGCAGAGTATTTTTCTGATATGTTTTATTTTTCTGTTTTTCATGTTCAGAACCTTTCTGATTGTTCGATATTAAGTATTATTCTTTGCATTTTATCCCCTATAGTATACCATACTTACATCTGAGATTGTAGCCATATCTTGGAAGTCAGATAACTGTCCGCTTCATTCACAGCAACCGGATCAAAATATTATATAAACAGTAACTGACAGATTATTGCTTTGCGATATGCCCAGAATTATATTGTCAAAATCCTGAGATATCAAAAAGAGGACACAGATTAGTCAAAAAAGAAGTTTAAAATATCTGAAAAGAAGTATATAATTTTGATAAATTGTGGATTTATACCTGATTTATTTATGACAAAATGGAGGAACCATGAAAAAGACGGGAAACAGAGAAACGATTTTGATCCTGCTCGGTATTTTTATAGTGGGATTTTTTGTATTTTTTACAAATAATTTCTATAAAAGTGTCTGGAAAAAAAGCGGCCTGGAGGAGGCGGAAGAAAGCCGGGTCTACGAAAGCCAGTACGAAATGATCGTCGGAAGCGGAAAAAATGAATTCTGGCAGGCTGTTTACGCAAGCGCAAAGAAAGCGGCAGAAAACCATAATGCATATCTGGAATTTCACGCAAGTGACATGGGAACCGGATATAATGAGATTGATTACATGGAGATCAGTATTGCCGCAGGCGTAGACGGGATCATTCTGGAATTTAACGGGGAAGAGGCTCTGAAAAAAGAAATTGATAAGGCAGAAGCAGCGGGAATTCCTGTGATCACTATTATGAATGACGCTCCGGACAGTAAGCGCCAGAGTTTTGTAGGCGTCAATGACTATCAGATGGGACAGGCATATGGCGAACAGGTAGCTGCGCTTATGGATGAAAATACAGAAACAGCTCTGATTCTTCTGGACAGCGAAAAAGGGGACTTTGAAAAAGGTCAGATCTACAGTCAGATTAATAATGTAGTTATGGAACGGAAGAATGGAAAAAATATTAAGATTCAGGCGCAGAATCTTATGCCGGAAAACAAGTTTGATATAGAAGAAGCCATACGGACGATTTTTCAGTCTCCGGAAGGACCGCCGGAGATCCTGGTATGCATGGACGAGGTAACAACCGAATGTGCCTATCAGGCAATGATTGATTTTAATATGGTAGGAGAAGTAAAAATTATCGGTTACTATGTTTCGGATACAATCCGGGAAGCTGTTGACAAGGGGCTGATTCCCGTAACCTGTACACTGGATACAGAAAAAATGGGAAAGGACTGTATAGAGGCTCTCTGGGAGTACAGACAGGAGGGCAGAGTTAATTCCTATTACAATGTGGAACCGGAGTTTGTAACAAGAAATGAACTTCCGGAGATTTCCCGGGCAGAAAACATGGAGGAACAAAATTGAGCAGAGAAGGTACAAAGAGGAAAAGATGGAAGGATATTCCTCTTGGCAGAAAGGTACTTCTGGCAGTGGTAAGTATTATGCTTCTGATGCTGGGGATCAACATTATCCTTTACAGCCAGGTCAATAAGACGATCCGGAGAATGGATACAGTATATTCCAGTAATGTGGATCTTACAGAACTGTCAGATTCGCTTTCAAATGTTCAGGAGTCCCTGTATGGGTATTTGAGTGTAAAAACATCGGACTCTCTGGAAAGCTATTACAGAAGCGAGCAGACCTACAGGAATCTTTTGGAAAAGCTGGGAAGTCAGATCTCATCAAATCCCACCATGCTTCTGGAGCGGAATATACGCAGAATGTCAGAGTCTTATCTGGCTCTGGCAGAGGAGGCGGTGTCTGCCAAAAGGGGAAGAAACGTAGAAAAATACAAAGAACTTTATGACAGTTCCCAGAATCTTTACAGCTATATCAATACTTATATTGATGAGCTGAACAGTCAGCAGTTCAGAAACAATTCAGCCAGCTACCAGACCTTGAGAGATGCGCTGGAATACCTGGAAATATCCAGTCTTGTGCTGATGACAGTTATGATGGGGATCGGGATTTTGATGCTGTTTGGCATTACCAAGGGAATGATAGAGCCTCTGACAAATCTTGCAGAAACGGCAAATCTGGTAGGTCAGGGAAATTTTAATGTAAAGATGCCTCCGACAGATTCTCTGGACGAGGTGGGAATTGTGACAAGAGCTTTTAATACCATGGTGGAGAGCCTGGAGGAATATATTATCCGTACAACCAGAAGTATGGAAAAGGAACAGCAGATGATGGAAAGGGAGCTTCTGATGAAAAATCATCTGAAAGAGGCCCAGCTTAAATATCTGCAGTCTCAGATCAATCCTCACTTTCTGTTTAATTCGCTGAATGCGGGAGCTCAGCTTGCCATGTTGGAGGATGCGGAAAAAACCTGCATTTTTGTGGAAAAGATGGCGGATTTTTTCAGATATAATGTAAAAAAAGGTCTGGAGGATGCCAGTCTGGAAGAAGAGCTGGTAGCGGTTGAAAATTATATTTATATTCTTAACGTTCGCTTTGCAGGAGAAATCCATTTTACCAGACAGGCGGATGAAGATATCATGGACTGCAGAGTACCCAGCATGATCCTTCAGCCTCTTGTGGAAAATGCAGTGAACCATGGAATCCGGAATATTGACTGGGAAGGCAGGATCCATCTGGAAATCGTGGGAAAAGAGGACAGGATTTTTATACGGATCATGGACAATGGAAAAGGCATGAGTCAGGAGCGAATCCAGGAAGTGCTGAGCGGACACGCAGGAGACGGAGAAGAACAGTCTGACTCCACAGGCGTGGGAATGAATAACGTGATCAGCCGGCTGGAGCTTTATTACAATCAGAAAAATCTGGTGGAGATCCACAGCGAAGGAGAAAACAAAGGGACAGAAGTGATTTTGAAACTTCCAAAAACAGGAGGGCAGAAATAAATGTACAGAATTATGCTGGCAGATGATGAAGGAATCATGCTGGAGGCGCTAAAAAATATCATTACATCAAATTTTGGGGATGAATGTGAAATTGCCACGGCAAAAACAGGAAGAGCGGTAGTAGAACTGGCGGAAAGTTTTCGGCCGGACATTGCGTTTATGGATATTCAGATGCCGGGCATCAATGGGATCCAGGCTATTAAGGAAATACAGAAGTACAATCAGAACACTATTTTTATTGTTATTTCTGCTTATGATAAATTCAGCTATGCAAAAGAAGCTATTAATCTGGGTGTTCTGGAATATCTTACCAAGCCGGTAAACAAAAGAGTTGTCATAGACGTGTGCATGAAAGCCATGCGTAAAGTGGATGAGGCAAGGCAGAAGAGAAGTGATGATCTGAAGATAAGAGAAAAGCTGGAAACAGTGATTCCCATACTGGAAAGCGGATATCTGTACAATATTCTGCTTGCAGACACCTTTCATAATTATAATGACAACTACAGGCAGTTTCTTGTGATCGAAGAAAAGTATGGATTTATGATCGTTCTGGAGTTTGGAGACAGTGAGGAAAATGGAGTTCTTACCAACGCTGTGGGGATCAGCGTGCGGGCAGAAAAATTTTATCCTCAGCTTCGGGAGATCGCAAAGGAGTTTTTTCACTGTCTGGTAGGTCCTGTTATGGGAAACAGAGTGGTTCTTCTGGTTCCTTATGAAAAAAATTCCATAGACTATGACGAGCGGGTACATATACTCACAAAAACCAGAAATATGGTGTATAAGCTGGAAACAAGGACAGACAGCAGATTCCGGGCCGGAATCGGACGGATCAAGGAAGAGGACAATCTGAGAGAATCATATTCAGAGGCTCTTCAGGCTCTCCGTGAGGCGGACAGTCATGTAGTTCATGTCAATGACATTCCCACAGGGCGGGAGGACGAAGAGGATTATCCGGAAGAACTGGAATCCAGGTATTTAAGAAACGCCATGAAAAGAGATATTGCAGGGACTTCAGAATGTGTGGACAAAATCTTTGAATGGATGGACAGTCACTGCGGTGGTTCCATGGAAGAGATGCAGATCAGAGCTCTGGAACTTCTGATAAAGCTGGAACAAAAGGCTTTTGCTTCAGGAAGAATGAGGAGCAGGAAGAAAAAACATTATATCCAGGAGCTGAGAAACTGTACGGACAGGCAGCTGATGAAAAAATGGTTCTGGGAGCAGACAAGGGATATCAGCAGAAGCGTGGAGGAAAACAGGGAGAGGCAGTCGGAATCTGTCATGGAAAAGGCAAAGGCCTACATCCGGGAAAATTTTCAGAAGGAGCTGACGCTGGACGAGGTTTCCAAGATCGTGGATATCAGTCCTTATTATTTCAGTAAACTTTTTAAGCAGGAAACAGGTGAGAATTTTATCGAATATCTCACAAAAATACGAATGAAAAATGCAGAAATGCTTTTGCAGGATTCTCATTATTCCATTAAAGAGGTGTGCATTATGTCCGGGTATGGGGATCCCAATTATTTCAGCAGGATTTTTAAAAAGTATGAAGGGGTAACTCCAAGTGAATACAGAGAAAGGCTGGGATAACAGATGAAGAGAGTTTTGACACTTTTTCTGACCGTGTTGCTTGTGGCTGGGCTTTTTGCAGGCTGCGGAAAAAAGACACAGGAAACGCAGAAGTATACAGAGCCGGTTACAGAGGAGGAACAGAAAAATATTAAGATTGGTCTGAGCTTTGACTCTTTTGTTATTGAGCGGTGGCTCAGGGACAGGGACGCCTTTGTGGCGGCGGCAGACAAACTTGGCGCCGAGGTAAATGTGCAGAATGCCAACGGGGACGTAGAGGAACAGATAGATCAGATCCGGTATCTGATCAAAAAACAGGTGGACGTTCTTGTTGTGGTGGCAACAGACTGTATGGCTCTGTCCGAGGTGGTACAGGAGGTGAAAAGCGCAGGTATTCCTGTCATCTCTTATGATCGACTGATCCAGAATGCAGATTCTGATCTTTATATCTCTTTTGATAATAAAAAAGTCGGGGAATATATGGCGAAGGCGCTGACCCGGGAGATTCCTGACGGCGGAAATATTTTTATGATCCAGGGACCTGAAGAGGACAATAACGTAAAGCTGGTACGTGAAGGATTTGAAGAAGGACTGAAAAACAGCAATCTGAAAGTGGTGTATAAAGCAAACTGTGAAGGCTGGCTGGCAGAGCAGGCAATAGACGCTCTGAATAAAGGACTGGAAAAATTTCCGGAAGTCAGCGGAATCATGTGCGGAAATGACGATATTGCAAGTCATGTGGTAAATACTCTGGCGGAAACAAGAAAAGCAGGAAATATTGTTGTAGTAGGACAGGACGGAGATCTTGCAGCCTGTCAGAGAATTGCAGAGGGAACGCAGACAATGACAGTTTACAAGTCTGTAGAAAGTCTTGCGGAAATGGCGGCTGAGATGGCAGTGAAACTGGCAAGAGGGGAGAAGCTGGAGCTTGACGGACAGACTATGAATGACGGCTCTTATGATGTGCCCTGCTGTCTGCTGGAAACTGTTGCGGTTTCCAGAGAAAACCTGGATCAGGTGATCATAGACGGAGGAGTGCATAGCGAAGACGACGTATACCTGAATGTGATGCAGACCCGGGACAAAAAAGAATAGCATTTTTTTGTTGCAAAAATGTCTTGTATAATACAGGACATTTTTCTTTTTGAAAAAAAGTGCAGAAGCTTGCCAACTAACTCCAGACAGGTTCGTGTTATAGTAAATTCATCAAAAGGAACGAAAAAATAATTAAAAGAAAATGGAGGAATTCATTATGAAGAGAAAAGTTCTTGCAGGTCTTCTGACAGTAGTTATGGCCGCCGGATTTGTGGCAGTTCCGGGAATGCAGACAGAAGTAAAGGCTGATGACAAAAAAATGGTTGGCGTTGCAATGCCTACAAAGGATCTTCAGAGATGGAACCAGGACGGCGAAAACATGAAAAAATCTCTGGAAGATGCCGGTTACGAAGTAGACCTTCAGTATGCTTCCAATGAAGTTGCTACTCAGGTATCTCAGGTTGAAAATATGATTTCCAACGGCTGCGATATTCTTGTTATTGCATCTATTGACGGAAGCTCTCTGGGAGAGCCGTTAAGCCAGGCAAAAGAGGCCGGCATCCCGGTTATCGCATATGACCGTCTTCTGATGGAATCTGATGCAGTTTCCTACTATGCAACCTTTGATAACTATATGGTAGGACAGAAACAGGGCGAGTATATCGAAGAAACTCTGAATCTGAAAGAGGAAAAAGGTCCGTTTAACATTGAGCTGGTTGCAGGCGCGCCGGATGACAACAATGCAAAATTCTTCTTCAGCGGCGCAATGGACGTGCTTCAGCCATACATTGATGAAGGTGTTCTTGTAGTAAAATCCGGACAGACAGAATTTGAGAAATGTGCAACTCAGGCATGGGATTCTGCTAAAGCTCAGGACAGAATGGATACTATCATTGCAGGCAACTACACAGATGGAACAAATCTTGATGCAGTTCTCTGCTCCAATGACTCCACATCCCTTGGCGTACAGAACTCTCTGGCAGCTTCCTACACAGGAGAATACCCGGTTATCACAGGCCAGGACTGCGATATGGCAAACGTTAAAAACCTTGTAGCAGGAAAACAGTCTATGGATATTTTCAAAGACACACGTATGCTGGCAGATCAGGTTGTAAAAATGGTTGAGTCCATTCTTAACGGCGAGGAAGCAGAAGTAAATGATACAGAAAGTTATGACAACGGAACAGGCGTCATTCCCACATACCTCTGCGAGCCAACTGTTGTAACAGCTGACAACTACAAAGAAATTCTTATTGATTCCGGTTACTATACAGAGGACCAGATCAAATAAAACATGATGATTCATAAGGGGGCGGACTCCGCCCCCTTATCATTTCAAATTTAGGGAGGGATATCATTGGCGAAAATACTTCTGGAAATGAAAAATATTACCAAGACTTTCCCGGGTGTAAAAGCACTGGATAATGTAAATCTGAAGGTAGAAGAGGGCGAGATCCATGCGCTGGTAGGAGAGAACGGCGCAGGAAAATCAACTTTGATGAACGTTCTCAGCGGAATTTATCCTTATGGCTCCTATGAGGGAGATATTATTTACAATGGTGAGATCTGCAGATTTACAAATATTAAGGACAGTGAAGAAAAAGGGATAGTTATTATTCATCAGGAACTGGCATTGATCCCCTATATGACAATCGGGGAAAATATGTATCTTGGAAACGAAAAAGGTTCTGCATTCTCCATTAACTGGAATGAAACTTACGGAGAAGCAGATGAATATTTGAAAACAGTAGGACTGGAAGAATCTTCCCGTACTTTGATCAAGGATATAGGTGTTGGAAAACAGCAGCTTGTGGAAATTGCAAAAGCTCTTGCAAAACATGCAAAGCTTCTGATTCTGGATGAACCGACAGCTTCTCTGAATGAGGATGACTCAAAAGCGCTTCTGGAGCTGCTTCTGAAATTCAAAAAAGAGGGTATGACTTCCATTATCATTTCTCATAAACTGAATGAAATTTCTTATGTGGCAGATAAGATCACAGTTATCCGTGACGGTTCCACAATCGAAACGCTGGACAAAAAAACAGACGATATTTCAGAAAACCGTATCATTCAGGGTATGGTAGGCCGTGAGCTGACAGACCGTTTCCCGAAACGTCCCCATGTAAAAATCGGGGATGTGTCCATGGAGGTCAAGAACTGGACGGTTCACCACCCGCTTTATTCTGAAAGAAAGGTAGTAGACAATGCTTCTTTCAAGGTACATAAAGGTGAAGTAGTAGGAATCTCCGGACTGATGGGCGCCGGACGTACGGAGCTTGCCATGAGTATTTTTGGCAAAAGCTACGGTACGGGAATCAGCGGACAGGTATTTATTGACGGCAAAGAAGTTAAAATGAATACAGTCACAGATGCGATTAAACATAAGCTTGCCTATGTGACTGAGGACAGAAAAGGCAATGGCCTGATTCTTTCCAGTCCGATCAAGATCAACACGACCCTTGCCAATCTGAAGAATGTAAGCAACTGCGGTGTTCTTGATAACGACAAAGAATATGCGGTGGCAGACGAATACAGGGAGAAGCTGAAAACCAAATGTCCGACCGTAGAACAGAATGTAGGAAATCTGAGCGGTGGAAACCAGCAGAAGGTCCTTCTGGCAAAATGGATGTTTACCGAACCGGATATCCTGATTCTTGACGAGCCCACCCGCGGCATTGATGTAGGTGCAAAATATGAGATTTACTGTATTATTAACGACCTGGTTGCAGCAGGAAAATCTGTAATTATGATCTCCTCTGAGCTTCCTGAGGTTCTTGGTATGTCCGACAGGATCTATATCATGAATGAAGGAAAGATCGTGGGAGAGGTCAGCGGACAGGAAGCTACCCAGGAAGGCATCATGTCACGTATTCTGAAATCAAGCAAAGGAGAATAAGCCATGGAAAATAAGATCAGATTTTCTGAAGTATTGAAAAAATATACAATGGTTATTGTGCTGGCACTGGTAATCATTTTGTTTACAGTGAATACCGGAGGAAAAATGCTCCTGCCCCAGAATGTCAATAACCTGATCGTACAGAACGCATATGTATTTATTCTTGCAACAGGTATGCTGTTCTGTATTCTGACAGGAGGAAACATTGACCTGTCTGTAGGTTCTATTGTCTGCTTCGTTGGCGCCGTAGGCGGAAAAATGATGGTGACAAATGAAATGAACCCGTATCTGTCAATTATAGTTATGCTTCTGGTAGGACTTCTTATCGGAGCATGGCAGGGATTCTGGATCGCTTACGTTCGAATACCACCGTTTATTGTAACACTTGCGGGAATGTTGGTATTCCGTGGACTTTCCAATGTTGTACTGGAAGGTATGACTCTGGCTCCGATGCCGGATAATTTCCTTGCACTTTTTAACAACTATATTCCGGATTTCTTCGGAATGGAAGGCTTTAACATGACCTGCTTCCTTGTAGGTGTGGTTGTCTGTGTCCTTTATGTGTTTATGGTACTGAAGGGACGAGCTTCCAGAACTAAAAAAGGTTATCGCGTAGAACCCTTTGGCGGTGTGCTGATTAAAATGATCGTAATCTGTGCGGCAGTTCTGGCATTTATGTTCCGTCTGGCACAGTACAAAGGTATTCCGAACTCTCTGGTATGGATCGCTGTTGTAATCGCAGTTTATACTTATATTGCTTCCAAGACTACAGTAGGCCGTTATTTCTATGCAGTAGGCGGCAACGAGAAAGCAACAAAGCTTTCCGGTATCAATACAAACAGAGTTTATTTCCTGGCTTATCTGAACATGGGATTTCTGGCAGCAGTGGCAGGTATGGTCACAACAGCCCGACTGAATTCTGCCAACCCTACAGCAGGAACAAGCTTTGAGATGGATGCGATCGGCGCCTGCTTTATCGGCGGTGCTTCCGCATACGGCGGAACAGGAACCGTTCCAGGCGTTATCATTGGCGCTCTTCTGATGGGTGTTCTGAACCTTGGTATGAGTATCATGGGTGTTGACCAGAACATGCAGAAGGTGGTAAAAGGTCTTGTACTTCTGGCAGCAGTTATCTTTGATGTAGTAAGTAAGAGAAAATCCTTTATTGTAAAATAAGTCAATGGAATAACAACTGGTTTCGTAAAAATCGGAAAACCTTCTTAAATCGATATGCTTTCTTTTAAACATAATTGTCGCTATATCTGAAAAAATGGTGTATAATAGCTAAAAGATTATGTCGCATTTAAGATCAGCTTTTCCAGTAGAGATTTATAGGGTAAATACCATGCATCAAGATGCTGCAGCATTTTGATGAAATAGAGGCGGCAGTACCACATCTTAGTTGAGTGGTGTCTGCCGTTTTCTAATTGAAAGGAATCCATAAGCATTGAATTTACTGAGCTGAAGATTCCGATAGAATATTTTATAATCAGAGGAGGTATGACTATGAAAAACGGAATTGATCTTCATCTTCATCTGGATGGATCTCTTACCCCGGCTTATGTGATCAGGCAGGCGAAAAAGCAGGGGATAGAGCTTCCTGCCTGGGAAGAAAATGAATTGGTGAAATATATGACAGCGCCGGCTGACTGTCAGGATCTAAATGAATATCTGGAAAAGTTTGATCTGCCCTGTTCTGTAATGCAGACAGAGGAGGGACTGACAGATGCAGCCCGGGACGTATGCAGTCAGATGAAGGAACAGGGGCTGAAATATGTGGAAATCCGTTTTGCGCCGCAGCTTCATACTCAAAAAGGTCTGACCCAGGAGCAGGTGGTAAAAGCAGTCCTGAAAGGATTGCTCTGCGATGATGATTTCCAGTCAAGAGTTATTTTGTGCTGCATGAGAAAAGATAATAATGAACAGGAGAACCTGGAAACGATACATATTGCGGCAAAATATCTGGGAAAAGGCGTTGTGGCAGCAGATCTGGCAGGTGCAGAGGCACTTTTTCCAACCTCCTCTTTTGAAAAAATCTTCAAAGAGGCAAAAAAAGAGGGAATACCATTTACAATTCATGCAGGAGAGGCAGCCGGTCCGGAAAGTATATGGGCAGCATTAAAATTCGGAGCAAAACGGATCGGTCATGGAGTGCGATGCCTGGAAGATAAAGAATTAGTGGCTTATCTCAGAAAAAACCAGATTCCTCTTGAAGTATGCCCTACCAGTAATTTCCAGACAAAGGCGGTAAAAGGGGAATATCCATTAAAGAAAATGCTGGAGGAAGGCTTGTGCGTAACCTTAAATACAGATAACACGACTGTTTCCGGAACCACTCTGGAAAGGGAATATGAGATTGCCGGAACTCAGCTGGGTCTGACAGAAGAAGAGATCAGCAGATTAAAAGAAAATGCAGAAAAGTCCAGATTCTGATTTTTTAGTATCTATTGTATACTTTATAACAGAAGAGAAGCGAAAGTATGCGTAAAAATGTACAAAAAAATATTTGGTTATTAAAAAAAATCTGTTTAATAATAAAAAAAAGGACATGAGTCCTTTTTTTATTGCACAAAAAAGATGTATAATAAATGGAACAAAAAGATATTTTGCACAAACAGGAACGGGTAAAGGAGGTACATGAGTGGAATATGTAATCGAAATGAACCATATTACAAAACAATTTGGGGATTTTAAAGCAAACGATGACATTACTCTCCAGGTAAAAAAAGGAGAAGTCCACGCTCTTCTTGGGGAAAACGGAGCAGGAAAGTCCACCTTGATGAGTGTTCTTTTTGGTCTTTATCAGCCGGAGGAAGGCGAAATAAAGATCAATGGAAAAACTGTAAAGATCAATAATCCAAATGATGCGAATGAGTTGGGCATCGGAATGGTTCATCAGCATTTTAAACTGGTTCATAATTTTACAGTTCTGGAAAGTATTGTGCTTGGCAGGGAAACCGTAAAAATGGGTGTTCTGAAAATGGAAGACGCCAGAAAAAAAGTAATGGAACTCAGTGAAAAGTACAAATTTAAAATTGATCCGGATGCCTACATCTCTGATATTACCGTAGGAATGCAGCAAAGAGTTGAAATCCTTAAAATGCTGTACTGTGACAATGATATTTTGATTTTTGACGAGCCTACCGCAGTACTGACTCCTCAGGAGATCCAGGAGCTTATGAAAGTAATGAAGCAGCTTGTGGCAGAGGGAAAATCCATTATTTTTATTACTCATAAGCTGAATGAGATCAAGGAAGTAGCAGATCGCTGCAGTGTTTTGCGTAAAGGCAAATACATCGGTACCATCAATGTGGCAGATACCACCAAAGAACAGATGTCTGAAATGATGGTAGGAAGAAAAGTAAACCTGAACGTGGAAAAAACAGAAATGAATCCCGGAGATGCAGTTCTGGAAGTGAGAAATCTGACCATCAAAAGCAAAGCTTCAAAGAAAGCGGCTGTTAAAAATGTTTCTTTTAAGGTTCGTAAAGGTGAAATTCTTTGTGTGGCAGGTATTGATGGGAATGGACAATCAGAACTGGTATATGGAATTACAGGTCTGATGCCCCTGGACAGCGGACAGGTGATCTTAAACGGAAAAGATATTACAAAGGAAAGCATCCGTCAGAAATGTATTGATGGTATGGCTCATATTCCGGAAGATCGTCATAAAGACGGACTGGTTCTTGACTATACACTTCAGGAGAACCTGGTACTTCAGACTTACTATACAGACCGTTTTCAGAAACATGGATTTTTGAAATTTGATGCAATCCGTGAGTATGCAAAAGAGCTGATCAAAAAATTTGATATCCGTTCCAGTCATGGAGAAACCAGCATCGCCAGAGGCATGTCCGGCGGAAACCAGCAGAAAGCCATTATTGCCAGAGAGCTTGACAGAAATCCGGAGATCGTAATTGCAGTGCAGCCGGTACGAGGACTTGACGTAGGAGCCATCGAGTACATCCATAAGCAGCTTGTAGCACAGAGAGATGCAGGAAAAGCGGTTCTTTTGGTATCTCTGGAACTGGATGAGGTAATGAATTTAAGTGACCGTATCGTGGTTATGTACGAAGGTGAGATTGTTGCTGACCTGAATCCGAAGGAAATCACAACAGAGGAACTTGGACTTTATATGGCAGGTGCAAAAAGGAGTGTGAAGAATGAACAGTAAACGTAAATCTATATTTAAAGGAGAAGGATTTGTTAATTTCAGTTCTTCTATCCTGGCGATCATCTGTGGTCTGCTGTTTGGATTCATCATCCTTCTTGCAAGTAATCCCAGCCAGGCTGTAAATGGATTTATGATGATCATAAAAGGCGGTTTTACAGACGGTATGAAAGGAGTAGGTGATGTTCTCTACTATGCGACTCCGATCATTATGACAGGTCTTTCTGTAGGATTTGCTTTTAAAACAGGCCTTTTTAACATCGGAGCATCCGGACAGTTTACAGCAGGAGCTTTTGCAGCCGTATATGTAGGAATCAAATGGACGTTCCTTCCGGCTTCAATCCACTGGCTGGTAGCCCTTCTGGCAGCAATCTTGGTAGGAGCTCTGGTAGGAAGTATTCCGGGAATCCTGAAAGCTTTCTTTAATGTAAATGAAGTTATTTCAGCGATCATGATGAATTACATCGGCATGTATATCGTGAATCTTCTGGTTCGCAACTATATTTACGATCCGCTGAAAAATCAGTCTGTGGCAGTAGCTCAAAGTGCGATACTGCCAAAAGCCGGACTGGACAAGATTTTTGTAGGCGCAAGCCTGAACATCGGAATTTTTATTGCAGTACTTTGTGTGATCCTGATTTATGTGATCCTGAACAAGACAACATTCGGATATGAGTTAAAAGCCTGCGGTCTTAACCCTCACGCAAGCAAATATGCCGGAATCAATGAAAAGAGAAATATCGTTCTTTCCATGGTGATCTCCGGTGCCCTTGCAGGTCTTGGCGGTGCGCTGCTGTATCTGGCAGGATCCGGAAAATATCTTCAGGTACTTGATATCATTGCACCGGAAGGATTTTCAGGAATTTCAGTGGCTCTTCTTGGACTTTCCAATCCGATCGGAATCCTGTTTTCCGGACTTTTTATCGGACATATTACTGTAGGCGGCTACAATATGCAGCTTTTTGACTTTGTATCAGAAGCGATCGATATTATTATTGCAGCAATCGTTTACTGCGGCGCTCTGTCTCTCCTGTTTAAGACAATGATCCATAAGATTCAGATGAGACGGGCAAAAAAAGCAGAAGCAAAAGCAGTTGGCACAGATAAAGGAAAGGAGGAATAGGCATGAGCGTATTATATTTTATCATTCAGCAGACAATGTATTTTGCGATTCCTCTTCTGATCGTGGCCATCGGTGCTATGTATTCGGAACGAAGCGGCGTCATCAACATTGCTCTGGAAGGTATTATGGTTATGGGAGCCTTTGTAGGAATTTTCTTTATCAATATCTTTCAGAACAGTATCAGTGGACAGCTCCTGCTGATCCTGGCAGTTTTGATCGCAGGTGCGGTAGGCGGGATATTTTCTCTGCTTCATGCATTTGCTTCCGTAAACATGAAAGCAGATCAGACTATCAGCGGTACTGCTCTTAATATGTTTGCTCCGGCATTTGCGATTTATGTGGCACGTATGATCCAGGGTACTCAGCAGATTCCTTTTGCAGATACCTTTTATATTTCAAAGGTACCGGTTCTTGGAAGTATTCCGGTGATCGGACCTATGTTTTTCCAGAATTGCTATATCACTACATTTATTGGCATCGGTATTTTCCTTGTGGCAGCCTTTGCCATCAAAAAGACAAGATTCGGTCTTCGTCTCCGTGCCTGCGGTGAGCATCCGGGCGCAGCAGACTCTGTAGGCGTAAACGTAGCAGGGATCCGCTATGCAGGTGTTATCATTTCCGGTGTCCTTGCCGGAATCGGCGGTCTGGTATTCGTAGTTCCGACATCCACAAACTTTAATGCAACTGTAGCCGGATATGGATTCCTTGCCATTGCCGTGCTGATCTTCGGACAGTGGAGAAGTGGTAAAATCCTTATGGCAGCATTTTTCTTCGGTATCATGAAGACACTGGCAAGTGCATATTCAGCTATTCCGATACTGAAATCTCTGCCGATCCCAAATGAGATCTACAAGACGATTCCTTATATTGCAACGCTGATCGTCCTGATCTTTTCTTCAAAGAATTCTCAGGCTCCGCGGGCAGAGGGAATTCCATATGATAAGGGAAGCAGATAAACGTTTATTTTTACGTGAAACTTATTAATTTACATAAAAAATCCAAAGGAGGACAAAAACATGATGAAAAAATTATTAAGTTTATTACTGGCAGGCGTAATGGTTATGGGAGGTGCTGCAACGGTTCATGCAGATGAGGGATATGAACTTGCGCTGATCACAGACGTAGGAACTATTGACGACAAATCCTTTAACCAGGGTTCCTGGGAAGGACTGGAGGCATATGCAAAAGATAATAATCTTACCTGCAAATATTACAAACCGGCTGAAAAATCAGACGCTGCATGCATGACCTCCATTGACCTTGCAGTAAAAGGAGGAGCAAAGGTTATCGTAACTCCGGGATTCCTGTTTGAGTATCCGGTTCTGGAAGCACAGGATAAATATCCGGACGTAAAATTCGTAATTATTGATGCAGCTCCTACAGATCCTAACGAGGGTCAGAGAATTGAGAAAAACGTAGAATCCATTTTCTATGCAGAGGAGCAGGCTGGTTATCTGGCAGGCTATGCAGCAGTAGCAGAAGGCTATACAAAGCTTGGATTCATGGGCGGTATTGCAGTTCCTGCAGTAATCCGTTACGGTTATGGATTTATCCAGGGCGCTGACGCAGCTGCAAAAGAGCTTGGCGTAGAAGAAGTGTCCATGAAGTATACTTATGTAGGAAACTTTGATGCAACTCCGGAAAACAATGCAAAAGCATCTGCATGGTATAACGAAGGAACAGAAGTAATCTTCGCATGCGGCGGTGCAGTTGGAAACTCTGTTATGAAAGCAGCAGAGACTTCTGGCGGCAAAGTGATCGGTGTAGACGTTGACCAGTCTTCCGAGTCTGATACAGTTATTACATCTGCTATGAAGAACCTTGGCGATTCTGTATACAATACTGTAAAATCTTGTTATGATGGAACCTTTGAAGGCGGAAAATCTGTAACTCTTACAGCTGCTGACAATGGTATCTTACTGCCGATGGAAACATCTAAATTTGAGAAATTTGACCAGGCTACATATGATAAACTTTTCCAGGGTCTTGTTGACGGAAGCATCAAAGTAGAAAATGATACAGTTGCAGCAAGCGCAACAGATGTTCCGGCAGACAATGTAAAAGTAGAACTGATCCAGTAATGGAATCAGCAGAACGGAGCAACTATTGATTCAATAACAAAAAGGCTGTCGCACAAGTAAGTGGGACAGCCTGTTTTCCTAAATGAGGTGAAAGATCATGAGTGACTACCTGTATAATGCCATATCTGTTCTGGGAGAAATAGAACATGAAAAATATGAGGAACTGAAAGCATATTTTGCCGGCGCTCCCAGGTGGCTCATTGATTCTTTCCAGATCATTAAGATGGAAAAGGACTATACATTTATCAGAGAAAACGAACCGGTCAAATATATTTATCTGATCATTAAAGGAATCATACGGGCAGCAGATTACAGGATCTATGGAATCGTATATGATTTTATGAGAGTAAATACACTGGAAGCAATGGGCGGTATGGAATTAGTCCTGGATCTTCCTGTATATAATGCAACCATAGAAACAGTGACGCCCTGTATTGCGATCAAGATTCCGAAACACAGTTATGAAAAATGGTTAAATACAGACATCAATGCATTGAAACGGGAAGCGAAAACCGTAGGACGTTATTTATTGGAAACAGATAGGAAAAGCAGAGCTTATTTATTTCTGCAGGGTGCCGACAGGCTGGCTCTTTACCTGGTGGACACCTATAAGAAAAATGAAAAAGACGGAAGATTCTTTGTGAATTCCTCCAGAGCGGAGCTTTCTGAGATGACAGGGCTTTGTGTCCGGACAGTCAACCGCGCGGTCAAAAAGTTCCATGAAAACGGATGGATCACAAAAGAAGGAAATAAATTCAGTATCAATAAAGAGCAGTACATGAAGATGAATGAAATGGTATCAGCATTAATAGAGAGGTGATGATATGGAAAATAGAATTTATGAAAAACTTATCACATGCACCAATGCAGTGAAAAGTCGTATTTCATTTAAACCGGAGGTGGCATTGATCCTGGGCTCTGGACTGGGAGATTATGCCAAAGAAATGGATGTTGTGGAAGTTCTGGAATATTCTGAGATTGAAGGATTTCCGGTATCTACAGTGACAGGGCATCAGGGAAGATTTTTGTTTGGTTATGTACAGGGAGTTCCGATTGTAGCCATGCAGGGACGTGTTCATTACTATGAAGGATATGAAATGTCAGACGTTGTGCTTCCTACCAGATTAATGGGATTGCTGGGGGCAAAAACGATTATCCTTACAAATGCAGCCGGAGGCGTTAATTATAATTTCTGCCCGGGAGATCTGATGATGATCACAGATCATATTACAACGGCTGTTCCAAGTCCTTTGATCGGACAAAATCTGGAGGAACTGGGACCAAGATTTCCTGATATGAGTGAAGTTTATAAAAAAGAACTGAGAGAAATCATCAAAAAGGCTGCCAGAAATATGCAGGTAAGCATCCAGCAGGGAGTATACATGCAGTTTACAGGTCCGAATTATGAAACACCGGCAGAAATCCGTATGTGCAGAGCTATGGGCGGAGATGCGGCAGGAATGAGCACTGCCTGTGAGGCAATGGCTGCCAATCACATGGGAATGGATGTATGCGGAATATCCTGTATCACAAATATGGCATCAGGAATGTCCGCACAGCCGCTGGATCATAAAGAGGTACAGGAGACAGCAGACCGTGCAGCGGCAGATTTTAAGAAGCTGGTGACAGAGACCATACGTCTGATCGGAGAAAGAAAGAATGGATGAAAAAGTTCTGGACAGTGGAAGCTTAAATGAAAAAAAACTGATTGAACTGGCTCATGAGGCCAGAAAACGGGCTTATACTCCTTATTCTCACTTCCAGGTAGGCGCGGCGCTTGTTACAAAACAGGGAAAAGTATATCTGGGATGCAATATAGAAAACGCATCCTATACTCCCAGCAACTGTGCAGAGAGAACCGCATTTTTTAAGGCGGTATCGGAAGGAGAGAGAGAATTTGCAGCCATAGCGGTTGTAGGCGACGCGGAAGGAACAGAGGGAAAAGAAACGTGTTCGCCATGTGGAGTATGCCGTCAGGTCATGCGTGAATTTTGTGCTCCGGAAGAATTCCGGATTCTTCTGGAGGATGGAAAAGGTGGAATTTTGAACTACAGTCTGGCAGAATTGCTGCCGCTGGGATTCGGACCGGAAAATCTGGCCCGCTAAAAGGAGGAAGATAAAATGCAGAATTATTCAGGTGAAGTGGGATTGCAGTATCATTTACAGATCCGGAAAGGTGATGTAGGACGTTATGTGATTCTTCCGGGAGATCCGAAACGCTGTGAAAAGATCGCCAGATTTTTTGATGATGCGAAGCTGGTGGCAGACAGTCGTGAGTATGTGACTTATACCGGCTATCTGGACGGCGAAAAAGTCAGTGTGACCTCAACTGGAATTGGAGGACCTTCTGCTTCAATCGCTATGGAAGAGCTTGTGCTTTGCGGAGCGGATACTTTTATCCGTGTGGGAACCTGTGGCGGTATTGAGATGGATGTAAAAGGCGGAGATATTGTTGTAGCAACCGGAGCGATCCGCATGGAGGGAACCAGCAGAGAATATGCTCCTATTGAGTTTCCGGCAGTTGCAGATCTGGACGTTACAAATGCTCTGGTATCAGCGGCAAAAGAGCTGGGTTACACTTATCATGCAGGCGTTGTTCAGTGTAAGGATGCTTTTTATGGACAGCATGAGCCGGAGAGAATGCCGGTCAGCTACGAACTTCTGAACAAGTGGGAAGCATGGAAACGTCTGGGCTGCAAAGCATCGGAAATGGAATCAGCTGCATTGTTTGTGGCGGCAAGTCATTTGAGAGTACGCTGCGGATCTGATTTTCTTGTAGTGGGAAATCAGGAGAGAAATGCAGCAGGATTGGACAATCCTATTGTTCATGATACAGAGTCAGCAATTAAGGTTGCTGTAGAAGCTATCCGCAAACTGATCCGGGCAGACAGAGAAAAATAAGCTATCACGATTCTTATATACATGATCAATAATAGGAAGGAAGGCATTTCATTGAGTAAATTTAAACGTGTTTTTACCATTGTTGTAGACTCTATGGGAATTGGTGCCCTGCCGGATGCTGCAGAATATGGAGATGCAGGAACCGATACGCTGGGGCACATTGCGGAAAGAACAGAAAACTTTCAGATTCCTAATTTTCAAAAGCTGGGGATTGCCAATCTTCATCCGCTGAAAGGCGTTCCGGCAGCAGAAAAGCCTCTTGGCTATTATATGGAAATGGCAGAAGCCAGTGTGGGAAAGGATACTATGACCGGCCATTGGGAAATGATGGGACTTCATATTACCACACCGTTTAAAACCTTTACGGAAACAGGATTTCCCAAAGAGCTTCTGGATGAACTGTCAGCAAGGACGGGGCGTGTGATTATTGGAAACAAAAGCGCCAGCGGAACTGAAATCCTGGACGAACTGGCAGAAGAAGAAATTGCAACCGGTCATATGATCGTGTACACGTCTGCAGATTCTGTTCTCCAGATCTGTGGAAATGAAGAAACCTTTGGGCTTCAGGAACTTTATCGCTGCTGCGAGATTGCCAGAGAGCTGACTATGAAGGATGAATGGAAGGTTGGAAGAGTCATTGCAAGACCTTATGTAGGAAAAAAGAAGGGGGAATTCAAGCGTACTGCCAACCGTCATGATTATGCACTGAAACCTTATGGGAAAACAGCGCTGGATGCCTTAAAGGAGGCAGGATATGAGGTGATCTCTGTTGGAAAGATTTTTGATATTTTTGACGGAGAAGGCCTGACGGAATCCAATAAATCCAAGAGCTCTGTTCATGGAATGGAACAGACCATTGAAATTGCGAGAAAAGATTTTGAAGGATTGTGCTTTACCAACCTGGTAGACTTCGACGCCTTGTGGGGACACCGCCGCAATGTAGAAGGTTATGCGCAGGAGCTGGAAAAATTTGACCAAAAACTGGGCGAACTTCTTCAGGTACTTCGTGAGGACGATCTTTTAATCATTACGGCAGATCACGGAAATGATCCAACCCATACAGGAACGGATCACACCAGAGAACATGTGCCTTTTGTAGCTTATTCTCCTTCTATGAAAGGAAATGGAAAACTGGAGGACACGGATACCTTTGCAGTGATTGGGGCAACTATTGCAGATAATTTCGGTGTAAAAATGCCGGAAGGAACCATTGGACATTCAATTTTAGATAAACTGAAATAAGTTATCAGAAAGGACAGTTATGGATAAAAAAGAAATCTTAAGCAAAGTAGACCATACCTTATTGACACAGACTGCAACATGGGAGGAAATCCGCCAGATTCTGGACGATTCTATTAAATATGGAGCAGCATCCGCATGCATTCCGGCTTCCTATGTAAAGCAAAGCGCTGATTATGTAGAGGGAAAGCTTCCCATTTGTACAGTGATCGGTTTTCCAAACGGATACAGCACTACGGCCACAAAAGTTTTTGAGACCAGGGACGCTATTGCCAACGGAGCTTCAGAGATAGACATGGTGATCAATATCGGCTTACTGAAAGATAAGAAATATCAGGAGCTGGAAGATGAGATCCGCAGCATTCACGAAGCTTGTGACGGAAAGATCCTTAAAGTAATCATTGAAACCTGTCTGCTTACAGATGAAGAAAAAATAAAAATGTGCGAAATCGTTACAAAGGCAGGAGCAGAGTTTATTAAAACCTCTACAGGATTTTCAAAATCCGGAGCAACCTTTGCAGATGTGGAGCTGATGAGGAAACATGTGGGACCGGAAGTGAAGGTAAAAGCAGCCGGCGGTATTTCTTCTCTGGAGGACGCAGAAGAATTTATCCGTCTTGGGGCTGATCGTCTGGGAACAAGTCGAATTGTCAAAATTATAAAGAATACCGATGATGGTACTGGATATTAAATAATAGATAAAAGAGCGGCTAATATTGTCTTTTAGCTTTATGGTCTTTTAAAATAAGAATCTCCTGTAGAAATCAGTGTTTTTATACCTGATTTGATACAGGAGATTTTTTTCTGCAATCTAAAGTTTCAGACAACAACATATTTATGAGATGAAAGTAGAATAGAAGATTGTTTATGCATGAAAATGACAAATAACATACAGGAAAATTGTGAAAAACATACAATTTACGAAACAAAATTACGTAAATATAATGTGAATTAAAGAAACAGAAACGCAAAAATAAAAAAAGAAAGGCGGTAAATTATGAGAGTAGGATATACAGGATGGACATGGATTCAGAATGAAAGAGATAATTGGAATCCAATTAATGACAGGCATAAGGAGAACTTTGAGCAGTTTTTAAGAGAAGTTTCCGATCTTGGATATGAAACTGTAGAAAATTTTAACTGGATTGCCGATTACTATGCAGATGACATTGAGGGATTTAAAAATGTGGTAAGCAAATATAACCTTAAATTTGAAAATCTTTATTTTTATTTTAGTAATAATCCAGAAAAAGATTATGAAGAAGCTGAAAAATATGTAAAGTTTATGAAAACAACAGATGTTCATTATATGAATATGCAAGGTGTAATGTGGTCTGATAAACCATATCAAAGACCAACAAATGAAGAAACAATTTTAAGCTATGCAGCATTAGCTAATAAAATTGGAAAACTTTGTAAAGAAAATGGAATTAAAGCTTGTATGCATCCTCATGCAAATACTGCAGTTTTCACAAAAGAACAGATTGATATGTTTATGGAAAATACAGATCCGGAATATGTATATTTGTGTGTGGATACAGCTCATACAACGCTTGCGGGTATGTATGCACCATCCTTGATCAAGGAATATGGAAAACGTATTGGTTATATGCATTTAAAGGATATTGATCCAGATGAATCTTTAAATCCAGAATGGCCGATGAAACGTTTTAGACCGCTGGGATATGGATGCATAGATTTTAAAGCAGTTGTAAAAGAACTGAGGAATGCAGGATATGATGATATCTTGTGTGTCGAGTTGGATTATCAGCCAGTATGTAATTATAGATCAGCACAGATTAGCAGAGAATATATTCACAATGTACTAGGATTATAAGGTAAAAAGGAGAAAGCAATGTCTGGACGATTAACCATGGAAGAAATAGCAAGACTAGCAGGTGTTTCTAAAGCTACGGTCTCCCGGGTTGTAAATGGAAAAGATGGGGTGGGAGAAAAGAAGCGTAGGCAAATTCAAAATCTTTTAGATGAGTTAAAATATGATACAGATTCTAATTTACCTACAATGGCTGCAAGAATGCGTCTAAAAACTATTGGGTTAATTATTCCAGACATTACGAATCCCTTTTTTGGGGAAATGGCTAGAGTGATTGGCACCAGACTAAATGAAAAAGGGTATTCTCTTATTTTAGGTGATAGTCTTTTCTCGGTTAGAACAGAAGGAAAATGGATACAGGATTTTGTTTCTAAAAAAGTGGATGGAATAATAATTGCACCTGTTGGGGATCATCCTTCAGAAGATTTTTCGTTAATGGAAAAATTTCATGTTCCATGCATATTTCTTGATAACTATTTAGAAGATGTACCAAATTGTGGAATTGTAACAACAGATAATGAGTTGGCTGTGTATATGGCGTGTGAATATTTTGTTAATAGTGGTGTTGATAAAATTGCTTTTATTGGTGGAAAAGGTAAAAGTAAGGTTGCAGCAGATAGATTAAAGGGCTATCATACAGCATTAACACAATTTGGAATTCCTTTTGAAAAAGAACTTGTTAGGTCAGGTGACTATACAGTGGATAGTGGATATAGAGCTATTTTAGAAATGGAAAGCGCAGGAATTCAGTATTCAGCAGTTATTTGTGCTAACGATTTAATGGCACTTGGTGTAATGAATGCCCTAAAAGAGTTGTCTTATAGAATCCCGGATGATGTACAAGTAATGGGGTACGATAATATATTTTTCTCTCAGTATATGGCTCCTGCATTAAGTACAATACAACATCCTATTATAGAAATGGGAAGAACGGCAGCTGATCTTATGCTGCAGGCTGTAGAAGAAAAAGCAGAAATATATCCGTTTGTAAAATTGAAAACAAGGCTACTACTTAGACAAACAACAAGATAAAGGAGAGTAAGATTGTGAGAAAGATTGGAATATTAAATTCAGAAATAGTGAAAGAAATTTCAGCAATTGGGCATACTCAGTTTCTTATTATTGGAGATGCTGGATTACCTATTCCTAAAGGTATAAAAGTAATTGATTTAGCTTTGAAATCAGGTATTCCATCATTTCTGGAGACCCTGGAAGCAGTATTAGATGAAATGGTGGTAGAAAACTATTATTTAGCAGATGAGATTAAGAGCAAAAATTTTGCTTTACATGACAAAGTAAAAAAAATAGCAGAAAATTTACCACATGCCTATATCTCTCATGAAGAATTAAAGAAAATGTCAGAACAGGCACAGGTGATTATTCGAACCGGAGAAACATCTCCTTATGCGAATATTGTCCTTGTTGCAGGTGTAAATTTTTAATATTGTGGTAGATAGGAGAATGAGTTATGGGGTTATCACAGACAAGTGCTGTACTAGTACTGTTATTCGTAACTTTTTTATGGGGATCATGGTTTCAGGCTGTTAAGCATACAGGAGACTATCCAATATATGTGTTTTTAAATTGGATGTATTTATTTTCCATTGTGATTGTATGGGGCGCAATCTTTATATTTGAAGATAAAATGATTCCTGATGGTGTTTTTCATGAGATTGGCTCTGATTTAGGTCGTGCAGCAATTGTGTTCATATGTGGAGCTGTCTATGCAATTGGAATGCAGGTTCAATTATCAGCAGTAAGTAGAGTTGGATTAATATTATCCAGTTCAATAACCTCCACTTGTTCTATATTAAGTGGTGTGATTGTATCAGCAGTTCTTGGCGGAGTTCCGGAGGGTGCATCAATTATCATGATCATGATGTCAGCTGTATTGTTAATTGGAGGAACGATTGTTTGCCAGGTATCTGGTACTATGAGAGACAGAGATATAAGTCAAGAAAAAAACATATCAGGCCAGGTGAAAGCTAAAAAGAAAGATATTGTATTATTAATATTCGCATCAGGTATTTTACAACCTTTCTTTTCTGTTGCTTCTTCAATTGGTCTTAGAACAGAATTGAGACCAAATGGTTTTTCTTCTTTTACATGTATGGGAATTCTTTGCATAGGAGCTTTTTTGGGGACTACTATTTTTTCAGGAATTATGATAACAAAGAATAAGATGTGGGACAAAGTGATTCACCCAAATGTAAAAATGTGGCTTATTGTGGCAATGGCTGTTATATCTGCGTTTTGTCATTTTGGAGGAAATCTTCTGAATGCTGTAGCTGCACCTGTTGTAAGCGTAGTAATTGCTACGGGAATTGGTTATTCATTTGGCATTTGGTCATATCTTTGGGGGATTGTATATGGCGAATTTGCTGGAGCAAAAAGAAAAACATTAGGTGTACTTGTATGTGGACTGGGATTTTTTATTGCCGGAATTGTTATATTAACTTTAAATATTACATAACAAAATTTTAAATAATATGGGAAGGAGGTTAAAACTGGGGGTATAGTGTAATGAAATTTTGTTTTATGTAACCGATAAACACGAGAAAATTAATTAAAGGAGAAGGTAAATATGAAGAAAAAAGTTTTAGGTATTTTGGGATTAGCAGCTTTAACAATTACATCAATGCTCGCACCAGTAAACAGTGTGTATGCAAAAGAATCGGAAGATCATTTAAAAGTAGGATTAAGCTTTGCAACATTAAATTTTCCATATTTTGTAAGGATGTATGATTCATTTATAGAAGAAGCTGAAAAAAATAATTGGGAAGTTTCTTTTGTAGATGGAAATCTTGATGCGGCAACTCAGTTAAATGGTATTCAGGACTTGATAAACGATGATGTAGACGTAATGGTAGTATCCACATGGTTTATGGATGCAATGGAAGATGTTCTTAGTCAGTGTAAAGAAAAGGATATTCCAGTATTTGTAATAGGAAATACGGATTACCCAGATAATATAAATGAGCTTATTACCTATGCCTGTGGTACAGAACATTATGATGCTGGTCATATAGGCGGAACATATATGTCCAAGTATATTAAAGATCAGGGAAAAGATTCTGTAAAAATGGCAACGATGGTTGGTTCTACAGAGCAAATGAAAGCCAGAGCGCAGGGATTTGTTGATGCAATGGAAGAACATGGAATTTCTGTTGAAGTTTTGAATGAATATGATGTAACAACAAGAGAAGAAGCAATGGCAAGTGGTGAAGATGCGCTTACAACTTATCCAGATATTGAATTAATTTATGGAGTGAGTGCTCAGGGAGCACTTGGTGCTTATGATGCAACAGTTGGTGCAAACAGAACAGAGGTTATGGTATTCGGCTATGATGGAGAAGATGAGGAACTGGAGGTTATTGATGGCGATAATAATTATGTAGGTACAGTAACCCAGGCTCCTGATGTAGAAGCAGTTACTACAGTAGAATATATTAATAAATACTTAGCAGGAGAAGAATTTGATAAAGTAGTTCCAATTTCTGCCGGAGTATATTGTGATGAAGGTCAGTTGTCGGCAGAAGAAGTAGAGGAGGCTGCAAAATAAAATCTGCATTTTGTGATGCAGAAAGGTGGGTTTTATGGGATCAACGACAAAAACTATATTAGAGTTAAAAAAGATAAATAAGGCATTTCCGGGTGTAAAAGCATTAACGGATGTGGATCTGATGTTAAATAAAGGTGAAGTATTGGCGCTTGTGGGGGAAAATGGTGCTGGAAAATCCACCTTAATGAAAATACTGTCTGGTGCATATAAAAAAGACAGCGGTTCTATTATTTTTGATGGAAATGAGGTGGAAATACAGTCTCCTATCCATTCGGAAGAACTGGGAATTGCTATCATATATCAGGAATTAAATCTTATTCAAAGAATAACTGTAGCAGAAAATATCTTTTTAGGAAGATATCCCAAACAAAATGGAGTTATACAGTGGAATCAAATGTATGAAGATTCCCAAAAGCTGATTAATGAATTGGGCATCCATATTGATGTACATAAGATGTTGAGAGAACTTAGCTTGGCAGAACAGCAGCTGATAGAAATTGTAAAAGCAGTTAGTATAAATGCAAAGGTTGTGATTATGGATGAACCGACATCCTCTTTATCTCAAAATGAAACCGAAATTCTTTTTGAAATAATCCGAAAATTAAAAGACAAAGGAACTGCTATCATTTTCATAACACATAGACTAGATGAAATATATGCTGTTTGTGATCGTATGACTATCTTACGAGATGGATGTTATATTGGATCAAAAGCAGTAAAAGATGTCACTAAAAATGAAATGATAGAAATGATGATTGGACGAAAGCTTACAAATCAGTACCCTGAAAGAGATACTCACATAGGGGAAACTGTACTAGAAGTAAAAAACCTTTCTGATGGAGGATTAAGAGTAAAGAATGTGTCCTTTCAGGCTCATGCTGGTGAAGTGTTAGGATTTGCCGGTTTGGTGGGAGCTGGACGAACAGAAACAATGAGAATGATTTTTGGTGCAGATAAGAGAGTTTCTGGTGAGATATTTATCCGGGGAAGAGAAGTGGATATTTGTAGTCCTAGAGATGCGATACGAAATGGAATTGGATTTGTAACAGAAAACAGGAAAGAAGAGGGATTGTTTCTACGGTCATCAATAAAAGTTAATACAGTAATGGTTGCATTGAAGAAAATATTGAAAGCAGGTTTGTATTTTGATTTTAAAAAAGAAAAAGCCTATGCAGAGGAATATGTAAAAAAACTTCATACAGCAACTTCTTCTGTAAATAAAAGAGTAATGTTTCTTAGTGGAGGAAATCAACAAAAAGTAGTTTTGGCAAAGTGGCTGCTTTCCGATGCAGATATTATTATTCTTGATGAACCGACTCGAGGAATTGATGTAGGAGCAAAAAGAGAAATTTATGAGATTATCAATGAACTTGTAGCAGAGCAAAAGGTTGTAATAGTGGTATCTTCAGACATGGAGGAAGTTATTGGAATCTGTGATCGGATTATTGTTATGCACGAGGGTGTAATCTCAGGAGAAGTTTCGAAAGAGAACTTTACACAAAGTACAATAGGACAACTTTCTGTAGGAGGCTGAGGATGAGTAAGACAAATAAAAATATCAAGGAAAAGCTTGGAACAATTGCTAATGGAATGGGAGCATGGCTAATCATCTTGGTTTTGATTGTAGTAATGTCTTTGATTAACGATAAGTTCCTGACTGTAAACAATTTTATAAACGTATTTAGACAGGTGTGTGTAGTTGGCATTTGTGCATTAGGCGTTTCGTTTGTTGTTTTAGGCGGCGAAATTGATCTTAGTAGTGGAATGAGTGCTACTTTTGCCGGATGTAATGCAGCATTGTTAATTACAAAATGTAATATGCCAGTATGGTTAGCCATTTTGATTGCAATTGCGATTGGATCACTGGTAGGAATGGCATCAGGATTTATTGTTACATATTGGAAAATTCCCTCTTTTATTGGAACATTAGGTATGCAGTACATTGTACAGGGATTTGTTCTGATTACAACAAATAGTATGCCTGTTACAGGTTTGCCAGATGAATTCCTTTATCTTGGCAGAGGCTATATTGCAAATGTAATCCCGGTTCCAGTTGTAATTATGCTTATTTTCTTTATCATTGGTGCATTTTTATTAAAATATACACCATTTGGAAGATCCGTAATTGCTGTTGGTGAAAATCCAGAGGCTGCAGCTCTCTCAGGATTGAAAGTAAAACTGACAAAGATGTTGATGTTTACATTGGGTGGCTTTTGTGCAGCATGTGCAGGAATTGTAATGACAGCTCGTTTGTCTTCTGGGCAGCCGAGTTCGGGAAGTGACCTTTCTCTTCAGGCTCTGGCAGCGGTATATATTGGTGGAACTTTCAATGGAAGTATGTTTAACACCTTAGCAGGAGCACTTGTATGGGGATTTATCAATAATAGTTTAAATCTTTTGGGAGTAAGTGCTTATTGGCAGAAGGTCGTACTTGGTGGAATTATTATTTTAGCAGTTTTATTAGATACAATTAGAGCTAAAGTATCTGTAAAAAAATAATGAAAAACAACAGGAGGTATTTTAAATGAAAGTAAATGGTGTTTACGTAAAAGACTATATGAAACTGGATGTTTTACAGCATGAAATTCCGGATGAACCAGGACCAAATGAAGTATTAGTAAAAACAATGTCATGTGGCGTATGCTGTTGGGACTCTTGGTTGTATAGAGGTGTTAATGCACCAGGACCATATCCATATGTTATTGGACATGAAGGTGCTGGTATTATTGAAAAAGTTGGATCTGAAGTAAAAAATTTGAAACCAGGAGATAAAGTATTTGCGGCATATGGTGGAAGCGATATGATGAGCGAGTATTTTATAAATCGTAAAGATGGAGTAATCAAGCTTCCTGATGATGTTACTGACTGGGCTTCTGTTATCTATGAACCGGCTTGCTGCGTAATCAACGTTGTGAATACTTTGGATATTCAATTAGGAGACCATGTGGTTTTGGTTGGAGCTGGTTATATGGGACTGCAGACTTTACAGGTTTTAACTAAGGGAAGTCAGGCAGGTAGAATCACTGTATTTGAATTAAGAGAAGATCGTCGAAAAATGGCACAAGAATTACATCCGACAGAAGTTTTAGATCCTGACAGTGAAGATGGAAAGAGAGTTATTAAAGAAATTCAAAATGCTGGTGGTGCAGATGTGGTAATTGATTTTGGTGCATCAGCTTCTGGATTTGAGCTGGCAGATTCTTTAACAAAACAGGCAGGAAAATTAGGAATTGCTACGTTCCATAGAGGTGATGTTACATTTAATGGAACAAAATGGCATCTCGGAGGATTAAAAGTGTATAATCTTTCTCCATTCTGTAATGCACATTATCCAGAACTTCTTCCTAAAGCGTATGAAATGATTGAAAAACGAGTATTGGCACCGGAAGAATATGTTACACACACTGCATACTATAAAGACCTTGATGCTATGGAAGAACTTTTCCAGAGAGCGTGTGATAAAAAAGATAATTACATGAAAGGTGTCGTTTTATTTACGAAAGGCTGAAGAATATGAGTGGGAAATTTCCAACAACAAAGATAGGTAATATTGAATTACCACGGCTAATCATAGGATGTAACTGGGTGTCTGGCTGGAGTCATAGAACTCCGGCGAAGGATAATATGATTTTGGATACACATAGCAATCCTAAAAGTGTATCACAAATTTTTAATACATTTCTTGAAAAAGACATTAATGCGGTTTTAGGGCTATTCGGAATTGACAATGATCTAATTGATGCGGTTCATATGTCGGAGGAGACAACAGGAAAGAAAATGACTGTCTTAGACACTGTTGTAATTAATGTTGATGATAATTCGGCAGCGCGTAAAGAAGCAGAACAGGTAATTAAGGAAAGTGCTAAAAGAGGCGCTAAAATTTGTTTACCAATTCATTCATGTGTAGAACAGCTTATTAACAAAAATAAAGGAACCATTGATCGTTTACCGGATTATTTGTATATGATTAGAGAAAATGGAATGATCCCAGGATTGTCGGCGCACATGCCAGAAGTTATTCAGTATGCGGATGAAAATGAATATGATGTAGAAACATATATACAAATTTTCAACTGTATGGGATTTCTGATGCAGGTGGAAATAGAAAGCGTCGCGAAGATTATACATAGTGCAAAAAAGCCAGTTCTTACAATAAAACCATGTGCAGCGGGTAGAACTACACCATATGTAGGACTTAACTTTACCTATAATACCATACGAGAACAGGATATGGTATGTATTGGATGTTTTACCCCAGAAGAAGCAGTTGAAGATATTGAATATGCAAGAGCAGCAATAGAAAGAAGACTGCCTCAAATTGGAGCAAGGCAAAGTCCTTTTAATACCAGTGTGGTAAAAGGTATAATGGATTAATAGGCAAAAAGAGGCGGTGGAATTTCAGATAAAAATTCTGCTGTCTCTTTATTATATTTCGCAAATGGAGGAGAAAGACGCATGAAAGTGTTAAATTTTGGATCTTTGAATGTAGATTACGTATATTCTGTAGATCACATTATTGTTGGTGGAGAAACACAATTATCTGAAAAAATGGAAGCTTTTTGTGGCGGAAAGGGTCTAAATCAATCGGTAGCATTAGCTAGAGCTGGCATAGAAGTATATCATGCAGGAATCACTGGGAATGATGGAGGTATGCTGATAGACGCTTGTAAAGAGAATAAAATTCATACACCTTATTTAAAAAACTTGCCGGTAAAAGGCGGACATACTATTATTCAAGTAGATAAACATGCACAGAATAGTATTATTCTTTATGGTGGAACAAATCAGATGCTGACAGTAGAATTCATTGACTCTGTGTTAAATGATTTTAAATCTGGTGATTATCTGGTTTTACAAAATGAAGTAAATCTTTTAGATTATATCATTGATGCAGCTTATGAAAAAAACATGAAGATAATTTTAAATCCAGCACCATACAATGATAATATTAATAAATGTAATCTGAAAAAAGTTGATATTCTTATATTGAATGAAATAGAGGGTTATCAATGTACTGGAGAAAAAGAACCGGAAAAAATTATAAATAGATTAAATCAAAAGTATCCTGATACAGAAATTATTTTGACACTAGGTGTAGAAGGCGCAATTTATTCAAATGGAAAAGAGCGTGTATTTCAAAGTGCATTTCAGACAGACGCACAGGATACAACAGCAGCTGGTGACACGTTTACTGGGTACTTTCTTGCTGCAATTATACGAGGATATTGTAAAGAGGATGCAATGCGTATTGCGGCAAAGGCTTCGTCCATAGCAGTTTCTCGAGCAGGAGCAATCCCTTCTATACCATATTTTGATGAAGTAATAAATTTATTATAAAAAGAAAAACAGGTGACTTATATAAAGGACCGCAGATGGCTTTTTGAATGAATATACATAATAATATTATTTCGATGCTTTGTGGAAAAGGAAATAAATTTAGGAGAGATCTTTATGGGAAAAACACTGTATTTAGAATGCTATTCGGGGATTAGTGGCGATATGACAGTTGCTGCATTAATTGATTTAGGTGTTGATATAAATCTGCTAAAAAAAACATTAGACAGTTTGAACATCGATGGATATGAGATAAAGGTTTCGCGTGTAAAAAAATCTGGATTGGATGTTTGTGATTTTTCTGTGATATTAGATAAAAAATATGAGAATCATGATCATAATATAGAATATCTTCACGCTCATAAAGCAATAGATATTAACTCCGATACGCATAGAAAAAAACATGAGATATATGGAGAGCATGAACATAGAGGGATAGTAGAAATTAGAAATATAATTCTTAGCTCATCTATGACAGATAATGCAAAAAAAATAGCTCTTCACATTTTTGAATTGCTGGCGGAAGCGGAGGCCTGTGCACATGGGATTGAAAAAGAAGAGGTTCATTTTCATGAGGTAGGCGCTGTTGATTCTATTATAGATATTGCGGCAACTGCTATATGTTTAGATCTTTTAGATATCACAGAGGTGATTATACCACAGTTATATGAGGGAACAGGAACTGTTTATTGTCAGCATGGAGAAATTCCAATACCTGTACCAGCAGTTGTTAGTCTTATTCAGAAGAAACAAATTAAATTAAAAATTACGGATATTAAGGGCGAATTAGTGACACCAACAGGAGCGGCAATTGTCGCTGCAATACAGACATCAAATATGCTTCCAGAAAAATTTACGATTGTAAAAACTGGAGTAGGAGCAGGAAAACGTGCATATGAATGTGTTGGAGTCTTAAGAGCAATGTGGATTGTTCCTGAAATTAAATTAAAAAATAATATATGGAAATTGGAGACAAATATAGATGATAGTACGGGGGAAGAACTTGGAAATATAATGAATCATCTTTTTAATGCAGGAGCAAAAGACGTATATTATACACCTGTATTTATGAAAAAGAATAGACCGGCATGGCTGCTTTCTATAATATGTAAAGAAGAAAAAATTCCAGAGATGGAAGAGATTATTTTCAGACAGACAACGACAATTGGCATTCGGAAAAATTATATGGAGAGTTCGATATTAAAAAGTGAAATACAAAATGTTGTATTGCAGGATAGATTACTGAAAGTTAAAATATGTACATTGCCGGATGGAAGTAAAAAATGTTATCCAGAATATGAAAGCGTTGTTTGTTTTGCCGAAGAAAATCATATGGGCTATAGGGAGGCATGGGAGAAAATAAAAATGAAATGGACTGAGAAATTTTTATTATGAAAAGAAAAGTAATATAGACCGAAAATTAGTCATATGGAATAGCATAACAGGCCTTTGAATTGATGGGAAACTATCGGTTTGAGGGCTTTTTTAGTGTATGATTTTAAAAATCAAAATGCAGCCTGGTTTTTGAAAAAGACGGTGAAATATTATAGGTTTTATATTAAAATAGACTTATATAATACACAGGAGGAAACGACTATGCCATGTACCACAATTTTAATTGGAAAAAACGCAACTTATGACGGCTCCACGATTGTTGCGAGAAATGAAGATTCTCCGTCAGGGGAGTTCTGTGCCAAAAGACTGGAGGTTATGAAGCCGGAAGATCAGCCGAGACTTTATAAATCTGTGCTTTCTCATGTGGAGATCCCTCTTCCTGAAACTCCGTTCCAGTATACATACCTTCCAAACAGTGATACTGTGGAGGGAATCTGGGGCGCTTACGGTGTCAACGAAAAAAATGTTTCCATGACAGCAACAGAAACTCTTACAACCAATGCCAGAGTGGCCGGCGGGGATCCACTGGTACGCTACAAGAAATCCGAGGGCAACGAGCCGGAAATCGTGGGAGGTATCGGAGAGGAGGATATGGTGACAATTACTCTTCCCTATATTTCTTCTGCAAGAGAGGGAGTAGAACGTCTGGGAATGCTTCTGGAAACCTATGGAACTTATGAGATGAACGGAATTGCATTTCAGGATGAAAATGAGATCTGGTGGCTGGAAACAATCGGAGGACATAACTGGATCGCAAAAAAAGTTCCTGATAATGAATATGTGGTTATGCCTAACCAGTTTGGAATTGACAGTTTTGATCTGGATGATGCTTACGGTAAAAAAGAAAACCATATGTGTTCCTTCAGCCTGAAAAAACTGATCCAGGAGAATCATCTGGACGTGCGTATGGATCCCGAGGAAGAGTTTAATCCCAGAACAGCCTTTGGTTCTCATGAGGATGCAGACCATGTTTATAATACTCCCCGTGCATGGGTGATGCTTCGGTATTTTAATCCCAGAACCTTTGACTGGGACGGACCGGATGCAGAATACAGACCGGAGGATGACGATCTTCCCTGGTCTCTTATTCCGGAAAAAAAGATCACACTGGAAGAGGTAAAATGGATACTTTCTAATTATTATCAGGGAACTCCTTATGATGTTTACGGAAAGGACACCGGAGCAGGCAGGTACAGACCTATCGGTATCAGCAGGAATAATGCTCTTGGACTTGTTCAGATCCGTCCTTATATGCCGGAGGACCTGAAGGTGCTGCAGTGGGTTGCACTGGGTTCCAATGTGTTTAATGCCATGATTCCTCTTTATCCTGGAGTGGATAAAATGCCGGAGTATCTTTCAAAGGCTTATGTGAAGCCGACAACAGAGAATTTTTACTGGGCAAACCGTATTATCGCGGCTCTGGCTGACCCGCATTTTTATGAGAATCAGTCAAATATTGAGCGTTATCAGCTTTCATCAGACCGTAAGGTATATGAAATGATCCGAAAATTTGATCAGGAATTTCTGGAAAAAGAGCCAGAGGATAAAAAGGCATTTTTTGAAGCGGCAAATCAGGAAATTTCTGATTTTATCCAGGAAAAAACAACAGAGCTTCTGGATAAGGTTCTGTTTACTTCAAGCTGTCTGATGAGAAACGGATTTTCCAGAAGTGATGCATAAGCAGAAAGGATATTTATCCTTCCCGACTGTCCAAGATCAGTTCACAGGAAATATCCGTGAATTCTCCGGAGAGAATCTGGTTCAGCCGATTGGTTGCTTCATGAAGTTGGCATACATTCAGGCTGTCAGAATTTATCCGAAAATAAATAGCAACCCATAGCTGTCTTCCTGTACGGGCAATATCGTAAAAAACAGGATGAAAGGAAAAATCTTTCAGGATACCGGAAGAAAGCTCCTTAATTCTGCCAACTGTTTTTTTGTCAGGTGAAAAAAGGAAAAGCTCTCGAAAAGTTTCCATAAGCATTTTGATGCTTTCCGGAATCATAAGTATCATAATAAAAATAGCGACTAACTGGTCAAAATATGGAGCCAAAAAATCAAAAGGAGTATTTTTTAACTGAGTTGCAATAAAAAAAGCACCCGACATACCAATACTGTATGCTACATCAATTTTCCAGCCCAGGATCTCTGCTTTTACGGTAGGAGAGGAAACATTGCGGCTCATGAATTTCATGATCAGAAAAATACCCAGACTGACAAGTCCGACCATGAACTGAAACAGGGAAACCTGTCCTTTGTTAATATTATTTCCGCCAGAAAGAAGGCTTTCAATAACATCAGCAAGAACACTGACTGTTACAGAAGTCAGCATTATATTTTTGACAAGGATAAAAAAGGATTCTACCTGAAAGAAACCATAGGGTCTTTTTTCAGAAACCGGTTTATGGAATAATGGTGTCAAAAACAGGATCAGTACAATAAAGATTAGTTCAGATGCATCATAAAGTGCATCCATAAGAGTAGACTGGGAATGACTGTATACAGCATAGACCAGTTCGGCGGCTACAAAGAACAGTCCACTGATAAATGACAGAAGCAGGATCCTTTTTTCAAGAATTTCTTTTGAGTTTTTGGCAGGTTCAGATGTCATGATTACTCCTTTCAGACAATTCGCATAAAAAATGTATGTGTATAATGAAAGGTATTATATAACAACCCTAAAATAAAGTAAACACCTGTCAGACTTTCAAAAATATATTTATATCCGGTCGAAAAGCTCTCGGATTTTTGGAATAATCAGGGAAAGGACTTGACAGATAGAAATTATAGACTTTATAATATAATCTGTATATATGATCACGCAAAAACGTTGATGGAGACAGTAAGCCGCAGACATTTTAGAGTGACTGAAAAGAAATCGAACGCTGCAGAGAGCCGGGGGCAGGTGGAAGCCCGGTGCAAGTAGGAACGGCCGAATATCACTCCGGAGTTTCTTTCCCGAAATTGGAAAAAAGTAGGGACAGACGGTGTTCCCGCCGTTAAGTGGGACAGATATCGGCAGGATTCTGCCCGTATTGTGTAACAGGTGGTGCGAAGAAGCGTAGATTCAGCTCTCGTCCTTTTACAGGACGAGGGCTCTTTTATTATAAGGAGGAAGCAATCGTGTATCAGAAAGTAGATACGAACCTGAACTTTGTGGACCGTGAAAAAAAGGTCGAGCAGTTCTGGAAAGAAAACAAAATTTTTGAAAAAAGTATGGACAGCCGTAAGGAAGGGGAAACCTATACATTTTATGATGGACCGCCAACCGCCAACGGCAAGCCTCACATTGGCCATGTGCTGACCCGTGTTATTAAGGATATGATTCCGAGATACCGTACAATGAAGGGCTGCATGGTTCCTCGTAAGGCAGGATGGGACACCCATGGCCTTCCGGTAGAGCTGGAGGTAGAGAAAAAGCTTGGTCTTGACGGCAAGGAGCAGATCGAGGCTTACGGTATGGAGCCGTTTATCCAGCAGTGTAAGGAAAGTGTCTGGAAATACAAGGGAATGTGGGAGGATTTCTCTTCAACCGTTGGTTTCTGGGCTGACATGGAGCATCCATATGTAACTTATGATGATAATTACATTGAGTCTGAGTGGTGGGCGCTGAAAGAAATCTGGAATAAAGATCTTCTTTATAAAGGATTTAAGATTGTTCCGTACTGCCCTCGCTGTGGAACTCCGCTTTCTGCACAGGAGGTTTCCCAGGGCTACAAAACTGTAAAAGAGCGTTCCGCTATCGTACGCTTTAAGGTGGTAGGCGAGGATGCCTATTTCCTTGCATGGACAACAACACCGTGGACACTGCCTTCCAACCTGGCGCTTTGCGTAAACCCGGATGAAACCTACTGTAAGGTAAAAGCAGCAGACGGTTATACCTATTATCTGGCTGAGGCTCTTATGGACAAGGTTCTCGGCAAGCTGGCAAAAGATGATGAAAAAGCATACGAGATTCTGGAAACTTACAAGGGTAAAGATCTGGAATATAAAGAGTATGAACCTCTCTGGGAATGCACAAAAGAGGCAGCTGCAAAACAGAAGAAAAAAGCGCATTTTGTAGTATGTGACAGCTATGTTACTATGAGCGACGGTACCGGTATCGTTCATATCGCTCCGGCATTTGGTGAGGATGATAACCGTGTTGGCCGCGATTACAACCTTCCGTTTGTACAGTTTGTAGACGGACAGGGAAATATGGCAAAAGAAACTCCATACGCAGGAGTATTTGTAAAGAAAGCCGATCCCCTTGTACTTGTTGACCTGGACAAAGAGGGCAAGCTTTTTGATGCGCCGAAATTTGAGCATGATTATCCACACTGCTGGAGATGCGACACACCGCTTATCTACTATGCGCGTGAGTCCTGGTTCATCAAAATGACAGCAGTGAAGGAAGACCTGATCCGCAACAACAATACCATCAACTGGATTCCGGAAAGCATTGGTAAAGGACGTTTCGGCGACTGGCTGGAAAACGTTCAGGACTGGGGTATTTCCAGAAACCGTTACTGGGGAACACCTTTAAATATCTGGCAGTGTGAATGTGGACATATGCACTCTATCGGAAGCCGTCAGGAGCTTTTTGAGATGAGTGGTGATGAAAAGGCAAAAACAGTAGAGCTTCACCGTCCGTACATTGATGAGATCACTCTGAAGTGTCCGGAGTGCGGCGGAACCATGCACCGTGTACCGGAGGTTATTGACTGCTGGTTTGATTCAGGAGCAATGCCTTTTGCGCAGCATCATTATCCATTTGAAAATCAGGATCTGTTTGAGCAGCAGTTCCCGGCAGATTTTATTTCCGAGGCAGTTGACCAGACAAGAGGATGGTTCTATTCTCTTCTGGCAGAGTCCACTTTGCTGTTTAACAAGGCTCCTTACAGAAACGTTATCGTTCTGGGACATGTTCAGGATGAGAACGGACAGAAAATGAGTAAGTCCAAGGGAAATGCAGTGGATCCTTTTGATGCTCTGGAAAAATACGGCGCAGACGCTATCCGCTGGTATTTCTACATCAACAGCGCTCCGTGGCTGCCGAACCGTTTCCATGGCAAAGCTGTTGTGGAAGGACAGCGTAAGTTCATGAGCACTCTGTGGAATACTTATGCGTTCTTTGTGCTTTATGCAAATATTGACGAGTTTGACCCGACAAAATACAACCTGGATTACGACAACCTTCCTGTTATGGACAAATGGCTTCTCAGCAAGCTGAACTCCGTAGTAAAGGCTGTTGACGAAAATCTTGCTTCCTACAAGATCCCGGAGAGCGCAAGAGCCCTTCAGGAATTTGTGGACGAGATGAGTAACTGGTATGTAAGAAGAAGCCGTGAACGTTTCTGGGCAAAGGGAATGGAGCAGGATAAGATCAACGCATACATGACCCTGTACACAGCTCTTGTGACAATCTCCAAAGCTGCTGCTCCTATGATTCCGTTTATGACAGAGGATATGTATCAGAACCTTGTAAGAAGCGTAGATCCGTCTGCTCCGGAAAGTATCCATCTCTGTGATTTCCCGGAGGTAAAAGAGGAATGGATCAACAAAGATCTTGAAGATGACATGGAGGCTCTTCTGAAGGTGGTTGTTCTTGGCCGTGCAGCAAGAAATACTGCAAATATCAAGAACCGTCAGCCTATCGGAACCATGTTTGTAAAAGCTGAGAAAGAAATGGATCAGTTCTATACAGATATTATTGCAGATGAGTTGAATGTAAAAGAAGTGAAATTTGCAAAGGATGTAGAATCCTTTATTTCCTACAGCTTCAAGCCGCAGCTTCGTACAGTGGGACCGAAATACGGAAAACTTCTGAACGGTATCCGTACAGCTCTTACAGAACTGAACGGAACAGAGGCTATGAAAGAACTGAAGGAAACAGGACTTCTTACTCTGGATATTAACGGCAATAAAGTTGAGCTGACAGAAGAGGATCTTCTGATCGAAACAGCTCAGACAGAAGGATATGTAACAGAAACAGACGGAGATACTTCGGTAGTTCTTGATACAAATCTGACTCCGGAACTGATCGAGGAAGGATTTGTACGCGAGATCATCAGTAAGATTCAGACCATGAGAAAAGAGGCTGGCTTTGAGGTTATGGATAAGATCCATGTTTATGCAAAAGACAATCAGTGCATTATGGATATTATGGAAAACCATAGGGATGAAATCATGTCTGAGGTTCTGGCAGAGGAAATCACTCTGAACGAAGCTGATGGTTATGTAAAAGAATGGAACATTAATAAAGAGAATGTAGTTCTTGGTGTAACCAGAAAGTAGGAGGAAAAAGAAATGATAGATAAGCAGTTCAAAAAAGAGGCTTTTAAAGAAAGCGTAAAAGAAAATGTAAAATTTCTGTACCGCAAAACTCTTGAAGAGGCAACTCAGGAGCAGATTTTTCAGGCAGTCAGCTATACAGTAAAAGACGTTATCATTGATAACTGGCTGGAAACACAGAATGCATATCAGAAACAGGATCCGAAGATCGTATACTATATGTCCATGGAGTTCCTTATGGGTCGTGCGCTGGGCAACAATCTTCTGAATCTGACCGCTTATGAGGAGGTAAAGGAAGCTCTTGAGGAACTGGGGCTTGATCTCAATGTCATCGAAGATCAGGAACCGGATCCGGCCCTTGGCAACGGCGGTCTGGGCCGTCTGGCAGCCTGCTTCCTGGATTCTCTTGCAACTCTGAATTACTGTGCCTATGGCTGTGGCATCCGTTACCGTTACGGTATGTTCAAGCAGGAGATCAGAGATGGTTTCCAGCTTGAGGTTCCGGATAACTGGCTGAAAAATGGCTATCCTTTTGAACTGCGCCGCCCGGAATACGCTAAGGAAGTCCACTTTGGCGGATATGTCCGTGTGGAATATGATCCGGCAACCGGATCAAACAGATTTATCCATGAGGGATATCAGGCAGTAAAGGCTGTGCCTTTTGATATGCCGATCCTGGGATATAACAATAAGATTGTAAATACTCTTCGTATCTGGGATGCAGAGCCGATTGTTGATTTTGGACTGGACTCCTTTGACAAGGGTGATTACAAGAAGGCTGTAGAGCAGGAAAACCTTGCCCGCAATATCGTGGAGGTGCTTTATCCTAACGATAACCATATGGCAGGTAAGGAACTGCGTCTGAAACAGCAGTATTTCTTCGTTTCCGCAAGTCTTCAGGCTGCAATCGAGAAGTATAAGAAAAATCACAGTGATATCCGTAAACTTTATGAAAAAGTTGTATTCCAGATGAATGATACTCATCCTACAGTAGCAGTAGCGGAACTGATGCGTATCCTTATAGATGAGGAAGGTCTTGGATGGGACGAGGCATGGGATATCACAACAAAATGTGTGGCATACACCAATCACACCATTATGTCAGAGGCGCTGGAAAAATGGCCGATCGAGCTGTTTTCCAGACTGCTTCCCCGTGTATATCAGATCATTGAGGAGATCAACCGCAGATTTATCATTGAGATCCAGGCAAAATATCCGGGTAACTACGAGAAGATCAAAAAAATGGCTATTATTTATGATGGTCAGGTAAAAATGGCTCATCTTGCCATTGTTGCAGGATTTTCCGTAAACGGTGTTGCCAGACTTCATACAGAGATCCTGAAAAATCAGGAGCTGAAAGATTTTTATGAGATGATGCCTGAGAAATTCAACAACAAAACAAACGGTATTACCCAGAGACGTTTCCTTCTTCACGGAAATCAGCTTCTTGCAAACTGGGTAACAGATCACATTGGTCCGGACTGGATCACAGATCTTTCCCAGATCAGCAAGCTGAAACTTTATGTGGATGATGAGAGAGCGCAGCAGGAGTTTATGAACATCAAATACCAGAACAAGGTTCGCCTTGCAAAATATATTCTGGAACATAATGGTGTTGAGGTAGATCCTCATTCCATCTTTGACGTTCAGGTTAAGAGACTTCATGAGTACAAACGTCAGCTTCTGAATATCCTGCATGTGATCTATCTTTATGATAAGATCAAAAGAAATCCGGGTATGGAATTTTATCCGAGAACCTTTATTTTCGGAGCAAAGGCTTCCGCAGGTTATGCCCGTGCAAAAAAAATCATCAAGCTGATCAACTCAGTTGCGGATGTTGTAAATAATGACAAGTCCATTGATAACAAGATCAAGGTTGTATTCATTGAAAATTACCGTGTATCCAACGCAGAGATGATCTTTGCAGCAGCAGACGTTTCCGAGCAGATCTCTACTGCAAGTAAAGAAGCTTCCGGTACAGGTAATATGAAGTTTATGCTGAACGGCGCTCCTACACTGGGAACCATGGACGGCGCCAATGTGGAGATCGTTGAGGAAGTAGGCGAAGAAAATGCCTTTATTTTCGGCCTCAGTTCTGATGAAGTTATCAACTATGAAAACAATGGCGGTTATGATCCGAATGTGATCTACAATACAGATGGTGAGATCCGTCAGGTTCTTATGGAACTGATCAATGGAACCTTCTCTAATGATACAGAGCTGTTCAGAGATCTGTATGATTCTCTGCTTCATGGAAACGGCTATGACAAAGCTGACCAGTACTTTATCCTGGCTGATTTCAGAGCTTATGCAGCAGCGCAGGAAAAAGTGGAAGAGGCTTACAGAGATGAAAAACGCTGGGCTCGAATGGCAATGATGAACACTGCCTGCAGCGGAAAATTTACTTCTGACCGCACTATTCAGGAGTATGTAGATGATATGTGGCATCTGGACAAAGTAATTATCAAATAATGAAATATATTTACAGGCAGCCTGCTTTTCAGAGCAGACTGCCTGTGTTGTTTACAGAATTATTCTGTGAACGGAACTGCTGAGGCGTCATTCCGGTGTGCTTTTCAAAACACGGGTCAGGTTTATTTCCACAGAAACAGTTTTGGGAGAGTCTGATTTCCGAGATATGATCTGTGGGAATAAAATGTTTTTTGTGTGTCATAAGATATGTGGAGAAAGTCCCGGAGGATAAAGGTATGACATATTTATGGGGCGGAATGATACTTATTGGCGTTTTGTACGGCGCTTTTGCAGGAAATCTTCAGGCTGTAACAGAAGCAGTTGTTTCCTCAGCAGGGGAGGCGGTGAGCCTTTGTATTACAATGGCAGGAATTACAGCCATGTGGACAGGTATCATGAAAATTGCGGAAAATGCCGGGCTGGTGTCGCAGCTTGCAGGAAGGATGAGGCCTGTTCTTAAATTTCTGTTTCCCGGTCTGGAACCGGATTCCCCGGCCTGTCATTATATTTCTCTGAATTTTTTATCAAATCTTTTTGGGATTTCCTGGGCAAGCACCAGCGCAGGACTAAAAGCAATGGAGGAACTGGACCGTCTGAATAAGGAGGAGTGCAGAAGATATGGAAAAACAGGAAGACGCAGTCCACGTACAGCAAGTTCTGCCATGTGTACCTTTATGATCATAAACGTTTCTTCTCTTCAGCTGATCCCGCTAAATATGATCGCATACAGAACAAAATACGGAAGCGCTGATCCGGCTGCTATTGTGGGCCCGGCTATACTGGCTACAGCAGTGAGCACAGCGGTGGCGGTGGTGTTCTGTAAGATCATGGACAGAAGCAGAAGGTGAGTGGCTGAAGCCTTTCTGTGTATTTTGCCCACAGAGAGTTAATACTTGACCGGTCTCCTGGGATGTGATATCATACCATTCAGATTAAATAAAAGAAACGATCCCTCTGCCACCGGGTAAGAGGATAAAGACGTCAGTTTTTTCGCCGTAGGTCTTAGAAAGCGAAAATACTGGCGTTTTTGTTTTGCCGGCCAGGTGTGTTGGAAACAGGGGGAAATATAAAAACAACAGGAGGGAATATGAAAAAAACATCATGTCTGGGAGAATTTATGCGATATACCAGCCTGAATGTTCTGGGAATGATCGGGCTGTCCTGTTATATTCTGGCAGATACCTTTTTTATTGCCAGAGGACTGGGCTCTGACGGTCTGGCTGCCCTGAATATTGCTATTCCCGTGTACAGCTTTGTACACGGCTGCGGTATGATGCTGGGAATGGGAGGCGCCACAAAATACTCTATTTTCCGGGGGCAGAAAATGGAACAGGAGGGCAACAGGATCTTTACGAATACCGCGTATCTGGTTGGAATCTTTGCCTTGATCTTTGTCCTTATGGGACTTGGCTTTTCCGGAAATATCACGTCTCTTCTTGGCGCTGACGGGGAAATTTTTGAAATGACAAAAACATACCTTATGGTAGTTCTTTTGTTTGCGCCTGCGTTTATGACAAATGATTTTCTTTTGTGTTTTGTCCGTAATGACGGGAATCCGGGACTTGCAATGACAGCGATGCTGACAGGAAGCTTTGCAAACATCATACTGGATTATGTGTTTATTTTTCCAATGAAAATGGGAATTTTCGGCGCTGTTTTTGCCACAGGACTGGCTCCTGTGATCAGTGTCGGCGTGCTGTCGAAACACTGGATAAGCAGAAAAAATAACTTCCATTTCAGTCCTGCAAAGCCGGATATCAGATTAACGGGAACCACCTTTTCACTGGGTATACCATCCTTTATTTCAGAGCTGGCCTCCGGTATTGTGATTATTGTATTTAACTTTATTATTCTGGGAATCCGTGGAAATCTGGGTGTGGCTGCCTATGGAGTGGTAACAAATATTTCTCTTGTGGTAACATCCATGTTTACCGGAATCGCCCAGGGAATGCAGCCTATTGCCAGCCGCTCTTACGGAAGCGGAGATGCGGAAAATACAGGAAAAATATTTCGTTATGCCGTTATAGCCCTTCTGGGAACAGCTGCGGTAATCTACGGAATCGTGTTCCTGTTCGCATCGCCGATCACATCTGTCTTTAACAGCGAAAACGATATGCAGCTTCAGAAGATTGCGGAAGAGGGGCTGAAGCTTTACTTCCTGGCTGTGCCATTTGTGGGCTTTAATATTGTTTCGGCCATGTTTTTTACCTCTACGGAACGGGCGCTTCCGGCTCAGATGATCTCTGTATTGAGGGGGCTGGTTGTGATCATTCCTGCTGCCTTTATTCTTTCAGCAGTGTTTGAAATGCAGGGCGTATGGCTGTCCTACCCTGTAACAGAGGGGATAGTGACAATATTTGCAGTATGTGTTCTGTTAAAGAGTGCAGGAAGGAAACCAGGTACAGAAAAAGCCTGAATATTTATACGGAAATGACCTGTCCCATGAAAACATGGGAAGGTAAAGAAGAGATTGATTTACTGTTTCTTTTCCAGATTCAGAAAAATACTACAGATAAAAAACTTCCCGGAAGCAGGTGATTTCCGGGAAGTTTTATTATGAGTTTAAACGACAGAACAGGGAAAGTCAGGAAGGGTCATCCGGAGAGAATTCAAGAATATCTCCCGGCTGGCAGTCAAGCTCCCTGCATATGGCATTCAGGGTGGAAAAGCGTATTGCACGAACCTTTCCGGTTTTCAGATTGGAAAGATTAACGTTGGAGATGCCGACCCGTTCTGCCAGCTCGTTCAGAGAAATTTTCCGGTCTGCCATCACCCGGTCAAGTCTTAAAATAATTGCCATTTTTCCATCTCCTTATATTGTCATATCAGCTTCATCCTGAAGATCAATACCATACCGGAAAATTTCTGAAAGGATCAGGGCAAGGATTCCCATTACCAAAATTTCACCGCTGATATCCGGAAAGCGGAAAAAGACAGAATCGAAGAGAAACTTTTCGATCAGGCTGTAATACAAAGTATTTTTAAACAGAGCCATGATGATCAGAATCCATGAAATGACCCGCAGATCTTTTTCCGTTTTTCGAGTAAATGGTGTGTGTTCCTTCAGGGTTCTGTCCAGGATCCGTTTTACAAAAAGAAGAACGATCATAACAGGAAGAAGGGTCAGGATACTTTCAAGAATACCATAAATCAGATAGCTATTCAGAGGATCTGCAATCTGGCCTGATAGATCAGAGGGCAGGGAGAATCCTGTACACCATGCATCTGACCAGGTAAAAAACTGGTGATAATTGTCTGTATACTCATAGTGGAAGGGAACCAGTCCTGCTTTTGCCAGAACAGGGAGCAGGATTAAATAAAACATAGCCAAAAGAAGAAACAGCAAAATCCCTTTCAGAAAAACAGCGGCATATTGACAGGTGGTTAAGGATTTGTTTTTCAGTGAGAGGGAAGTTTTTTCTGAAAAAATTATTTTATTCATAGAAGTCAGATCCTTTCTGTTAAATTGTTTCGTCAGATTCCTGCTGAAGCTGTGCGCCATACTGGAAAATAAACAGCAGAGTATACAGTATAAAAATGGGCAGGAGAAGATTGATGTTCACAGTCAGGGAAGGTCTGCCTTTCATAAGTAATACTGTGGCGAAGGTATCTGTAAAGATAGATATCAGAGCCCATGGAATCATGGCAATTTCCAGTTTTTTCATATTGCTGATTACTTCAGGATCAAAGGGGGAGCGGCAGGTACGGAACGCTTTGCACAGTTTTCCGCCGTAGCGCAGGATGACATAAAAGACTGCAAAGCATATCACGTACAAAAGCATGACCATTGCGGGATCATCCAGAGAGTAATTTTGCTGTTCGCCCCAGTAACGGCGGCCGTTTTCAGTTTCTTCAGAATGATCCAGAATAACGTTGTTCATCTTAATGTTGCGTAGATCCAGTGAATCAAGCTCCGGGCCTGTTTCAACCACTACCTTTTCAAAATAATTGAGTGTGATGTGCCCTTTGGGAATATAGCCCCAGGTAAAAAGTCCGATGAGAAATACGGCAAGTATAAAAACAGAAATTACCTTTATCACCCGGATGACGATTACTCCGATACGTCCCAGTTTGTTGATCTTTTGGATAGCAGAGTTTTCCATATACATTCCTCCTTTGCACGAAATATTATGAATATCATATAAGATTTAATGTTTATCGTTAATTTCAATATATCAAAGTGATTTGTGAATGTCAATAAAAATTTATCGTTTATCATTAAAAATCATGTGACGAAATCTTGTCGTACATAAAGAGAGGACATATTTCATAAGGTATCATAAACAGAAAAATGGAGATTTCATGAAGCTTATTTCCTATATTTCCGGGTTTATGATACCTTTTCTTTTGTTTTATGTGGTGGGACATGGACTTCTTTCTAAAAGAGATATATACAGTGACTTTCTGGAAGGGGCAAAAGAGGGGCTGAAAACAGTAAAAGGTCTGATTCCTGTACTGATCGGCCTTATGACTGCAGTGGGAGTTCTCAGAGCTTCTGGTTTTCTTGATTTTCTGGGAGAAATACTGGGAAAGGTAACTTCTGCGGCGGGTATTCCGCCGCAGATCGTTCCTCTTGGAATTGTAAGACTGTTTTCGTCCAGCGCAGCAACAGGGCTGCTTCTGGACATTTTTAAGGAATTTGGGACAGATTCTCCTGTGGGGCTGATGGCAGGTCTGATGCTCAGCTCCACAGAAAGTGTTTTTTACTGCATGAGCGTATATTTTGGCTCTGTAGGCATACAGAAAACAAGATATACACTGACCGGCGCGCTTGTTGCTACGTTGGCCGGGATGGCAGCTTCGGTGTGGATTGTTACTTGTGTGATGTAGTAACCGCAAAATACTCAGGATTATTTTTGCTGTCGGACTGAGAGTCCTCTTACAGACTGTATTAAAAACTGTTTTTATTAAAGAGTTACTTTTACAGTGCCGTCAAGGGGCAGTCCCAGTTCTTTGATCTGCCAGTCTTCCAGCTTGATTTTATCGTTATGTCCGTACCATGTGAAAGTATATTGATAATGGGAAAATTTCCCACATTTACTTATATTACAGTTTCTACACTCAAGAAGGTGATGAATTTCATATATATGGAGTAAGGTATAACCGCCCAGACAATGTTCTGAGTTAGGGTTGTCTAAATGGTCAAAATACCGGATATCAAAGTTGTCATTAATTCCTGTGCCATAGTAATATCCGCATCCGGTACAGAAATTTGCCGCAGAAACTTTAAACGCGTTTTGGGTAGGGCCAGTGTTTTCCTGTAGAGAACCACTCCAGTCCAACCTTACATCTGATCCCAGATCCTCCCAGACATGTTTTCGCGTAGCAGGAATGGATTTTGTGTAGCTGTGACCGCAGGAGCATTTATAGGTACGGACACCTTCTTTACTGCAGGTTGGCTGTCTGGTAATGGAAGAAGTATAGCTGTGTTTATGCGGCGTGGGTTTTGAAGGTACGTTCACCGATACGCCTTTTGGATCATAGCCGCCGTAGGTATTTGAAAAAACAACATAAGCGCGGACTGTGTAAATGTTTTTCTGTCCCTTTATTGGGTTTTTATCCACATAGCTGTTGAACCTATAGTCTGTCAATCCAATCTGTTTCCAGCCGGTGGAAGGAGTTTTGCGGTATATGTAGTAGAAGCCGTTTCCCGGGAGTCCATTCCATGAAACAGTTACAGATTTCTGGTCTTTGGAAAGCACAGCGTTTTTCAGTTTTACTGTATCAAGTTTCGTGCTTATAGTCAGTCCTTTGCTGTTATATGGGCCGTTTGTATTATATTTGCTGTTATAACCTTTAACCGTGTAAGTATATTTCTGTCCTGGTATAATAGGCGTTTTGTTGGAATTGGTATGGGTGTAGCTGGTGGTATTTCCGCTTACTGTAGCCAGTCCTATCCACTGACTGCTGGCAGATTTCTTATAGTAGATCTTGTAGTGGGTGGCATTGGAAGCAGGCTTCCATTGAATGTTGATCTTATTATAAGCCGGAGCGGAAATTTTGGATAAGGTTACTGTGCCCGGTGTAAGTCTTTGGGAACCGGTGCTGCCGGATGAGGGCACGTTTACTGAAATTCCGCTGGGATTATAATTGCCGTACATTCTGGTGGGGCTGTAATAACTGCGTACCGTGTAAATATTTCTTTGTCCTTTGACCGGATTTCTGTCAATATAGGAGGTCTGAGGGCTTCGGAGGTTTGCAAGGCGTTTCCATCCTGTGGAAGGAGTTTTGCGGAAAACACAGTAATAATTACAGCCGGAAGCCCGGTTCCATGAAACCGTAACAGACTGTTTGTTGGAAGCAAGGGTGGCTCGGGAAAGCTGAACCGTAGAGGGTTTTGTCTGTACGGTCAGTCCCCTGGCATTATAATGTCCGTTTGTATTATATTTGCTGTTGTAGCCCTTGACTGTGTAGGTATATTTCTGTCCTACCACAATGGGCCTGGTTTTGGATGAAGTATGGGTATAGCTTGTGGTATTGCCGCTTACAGTGGCAAGTCCTGTCCATTGGCTTGAACCGGTTTTTTTATAATAGATTTTGTAGTGGGTGGCATTGGAAGTACGATTCCACCGGATATTGATCTTGTTGTATGTTGGGGCGGAGATTCCGGTGAGAGTAACCGTTCCGGGAGTTGCCTTTTGGTCTGCGGCAAAGGCTGTGGATGGAGTTAAGCCAAGGATCAGCATGACTGCCATAAGTACAGCCAGAAGACTGTTTGATTTTATTCTCATCTTTATAAAATCCTCCTTGTTAATATTTGGAAAAATCAATATACTCGATATCTTCTTTGTCTATCTGTCCGGTGGATACCATTGGGCAGATGGAATAGAGTTTTCCATCAGGGCCTCTCACACAGTCATGATCTGGGTTGGAGACATCGTAGGATACGATTTCTACAGGATAACCAATGATTTGGCCAATGTCATACATCAGGTTCGGAGAGGTAAAGGAATTCAGTTGGTGGTTTTGCCAGAATGCTCCCTGTTCTTTCAGCATGGTAGCATAGCCCTCTTCTCCGCGGATCGTGGTAGGGTATCTGTATCGGGAACCGTTAACAAATTCGCCGTAAATTACCGCCTCAAACTGTTCCTTTGGGGTCATGCCTGGTTTTGTATATTTTTTGATCAGTCCATTGATCCAGTTGACGCCAGATTTCTTGTAATCTTTGAGTGTGACGCGAACAGATGCAGTGGTTTCATAGCAGCAATTAAGACTGGAATCAGCATACAATGGATTATCCAGGAATTGCGGTTTTATTTCCCGAACCTGTACGTTATAGGTTCCGGTCTTTTGGGGATAGCGCCGGGTGATATAGCCGCCCTGTACTTTTATCATATTGCTGTTGGGTGCACGTGTGCCTTTTACATCCCGATACTGTCCGGGTTGTATAGACTCTTCCACGATAGATCCGGCATTAGGAGACCAGTGCAGTCGGATACTGTCAGCTCTGGGATTATTTGTTTTGATATAGAAAAATGGCGCCGTCTCCAGTATATTATAAAATTCATTGTAGGTATTTATGATTTTTATATCATAGGTATATCTTGGTTTTGGCTCCTGTCTTGGAACAGAAACAGAGCAACCGGCTGTATTGTATCCGCCCAGAGTTTTGGTTGGGGAGTAATAGGCACGTACAGTATAGGTATTTGTGTTGTTGCTGACCGGTCTTTGATCAGTATAGCTGGTAACATTACTTTTCAGGGTTGCAATCCGTGCCCATCCGGTGGAAGGAGTTTTGCGGTATACGAAATACTGATTGCAGCCGGGAACCGGATTCCAGGACACTTTGACGGATCTTTTATCCCCGGAAAGAGAAGCACCTCTCAGCTTTACGGTGGAGAGTTTGGTGCTTGCAGTCAGTCCCTTGCTGTTATATCTGCCGTTTGTGTTGTATCTGTTGTTGTACGCTTTTACAGTGTAGGTGTACTTCTGACCAACGATAATAGGTTTGGTACTGGAAGAAGTATGGGTGTAGCTGGAAGTATTTCCGCTTACGGTAGCAAGGTTTGTCCATGAAGCGGCTCCGTATTTTTTATAGTAGATCTTGTAGTGGGTGGCATTTGAGGCTTTTTTCCACTGGATATTGATTTTATTGTATGCCGGAGCTGAAATCTTGCTGAGAGTTACAGGGCCGGGAGTGATCTTTTGCGGTTTGTCAGGAGTCCCGGTTTTCGGAACATTTACAGAAAGTCCTCTGGTATTATAATTTCCATAGGTTTTTGTGGGGCTGTAGTAGCCTCTGACTGTATAAATATTTGTCTGTCCTTTGACGGGATTGCGGTCTGTGTAGACGGTATAGGGATCCCGGACATTTGCCAGCCGTTTCCATCCGGTGGAAGGAGTTTTGCGGAAAACACAGTAATAATTACATCCGGCAGCTCGGTTCCAGGAAACGGTCACAGATTTTTTGTCAGCACCAAGGGAAGCGCGGTTCAGCTTTACTGTGGCGGGTTTTGTATATGTGGTCAGTCCTCTGCTGTCATAGCTTCCGTAGGTTTTGTATCTGCTGTTATAACCTCTGACTGTGTAGGTGTATTTCTGTCCCGGGGTAACAGGTCTGCTTTTGGAAGATGTGTGTGTATAGCTGGTGGCGCTGCCGCTTACTGTGGCAAGAGATGTCCACTGGCCTGCGCCGGCCTTTTTGTAATAAATTTTGTAATGGGTGGCATTTGAAGTGCGGTTCCATTTAATATTGATTTTGTTGTAAGCCGGAGAGGAGATCTGTGTGAGAGTGACCTTTCCGGGAGTTGGCTTTCTGCCTGCGGCAGATGCTGTGGCAGGAGTCGCGCTGAAGATCAGCATGACTGCCAGAAGCATTGCCAGAATGTTTTTTAATTTCCTTTTCATGAAAGTTCTCCTTTTCATAATTTTTCCAAACGGGATATATCAATAGCAGAAAGTATTCTGCCTGATATCTACTATTTTAATTTCATAAGCTCCTGTGCAATAGGATCCTCAGCATCAAGAACCACTACACGTCTGTTTTTTCTGCCTTCGGATTCTACGAAGTTTCCGTTGGCATCCCGATCCTGACCTCTTTCAAAGGGATCCAGCTCATAGCCAAGTCCAATGGTTTCCAACTGGGCTTCCGGTACGCCGTAAGTATCTACAAGAAGATTTTTTACAGCTTCACAGCGGCGGTTGGCCAGATCCACACAGGATTCCTGGGTTCCGTCAGTGGCGGTAGTTCCTGCCAGAAGGATGGAGTGATCCGGATGTGCAAGGATTGCGTCAGCTACCGGTTTCAGAGCTTCTTTTGCTTTTTCTTCATCAATAAAGGTGGCTTCGTTGATTACAAACTGTACCTGGGTTTCATTGATCTCAAAGGGAACCTCAAAGACCAGGGAGCCCTTTGGGTCTTCCTTTACAGGTGCCTGAATATCAAGGATGTAGTCAATGGGATTAGCGTCATATGTAATAAGCTTTAAATAATAGGTAGTATTTGGATTCAGTTCATTAGTAACCATGGTGGAGGGAACGCCATCCGAACAGGCCTCTAGGGCGGTAAAACCATTGAAAGTTATAAGAGAACCATATTCATCATAAAGAGAATAGCGTATTGAATCGGCTCCGGGAGTGGTATTTATGCAGGAAATTGTATATTCTGTTCCTGTAGTCTCACCGGTTTTAAAGCCGAACCAGGAACAGGTGGACTCTTCTGCAGTTCCGGATACTTTTGAACCAATGGGTAGCAACAGAGCATTGTCCGGGCTGGTTCCGGCAGTAACCGGACCTTCAGTTATTTCTTCTGCTCCTTTGGCCTCGATGACATTTCCGGCAGTTTTGTATGCACTGTTGTTGTTATTCATATTTTTTACAATTAAAGAATAGTCAATGGGATCAGCGCCATATGTAATAAGCTTTAAATAATAGGTAGTATTTGAATCCAGTTCATTAGTAACCATGGTGGAGGGAACGCCATCGGAACAGGCTTCTAGGGCGGTAAAACCATTGGAAGTTATAAGAGAGCCATATTCATCATAAAGAGAATAGCGTATTGAATCGGCTCCGGGAGTATTATTTATTGCGGTAATCCGGAACTCATCTCCAGAGGAGTCTCCTGTATTAAATGAAAACCAGGAGTACGAATCTTTTTCTGCGGTTCCAAATACTTTGGTGTTCAGAGGCAGCAAAAGAGCATTATACTGACTGGTTCCGGCAATAACTTCTCCATCCGGGGGCAGGGTATTCTGCGAATCCGGAACAGAGGTGGGAGCAGGAGTATTGGGATCTGTTACATTGAGGATGTAATCAACGGGATCAGCGTCATATGTAATAAGCTGTAAATAATAGGTGGTATTTGGATCCAGTTCATTAGTAGCCATGGTGGAGGGAACACCATCGGAACAGGCCTCTAGGGCGGTAAAACCATTGAAAGTTATAAGAGAGCCATATTCATCATAAAGAGAATAGCGTATTGAATCGGCTCCGGGAGTGGTATTAACACAGGTGATTTTATATTCTGTTCCTGCAGCAGGTCCGGTGGTAAAGGCATACCAGTTATAGACGCCTTCTGTGGCTGTGCCGGAAATTTTGGTGTTAAAGGGAATAACACCTGCATCATACATGTTAGTTCCGGGAACAACCTGTCCGTCTGAGGATGTTTCGCCGGATTTCTGAGCGGCTGTACCGGAAGCTTCCGTGTTTTCTGTCTGGACGGAAACGGTATTTGTATCGTCTGTATTCTCAGTGGAAGGTGTTTCGGTTTCTGTCTGTTCGTTTTCTGCTTCTGGCTGGTTCTCTGCTTCTGTCTGGGAAGAGCCGTCGATGAGGCTCTGTACAGATACTTCTGAGGCGTAGGCTGTGGATGAAAGCCCCAGTACGCCGGTCAGAGCAAGGCAGGTTAGTAAAGTCGTTTTTTTCATTTTTTTCCTCCTTTTTCGTTTTTGTATACATTACTTTCAGTATACATGATGTAACATCTAGTTTCAATGGGAGGCAAAGCGCTTTTGCCGTAATTTTTGCTTCCCATTATACAGACAGAGAAAAAAGAGAAAAAGTTTTAAAAAATGGAAATTTATTTTAATTCGTTTTCCTGTGTCATTGACGCACTTATATAGATGTTATAAAATCTATATAAAAAGAGGATGAAATCTGTTTACTGGTTTTTGGTAAAAAATATAAAATATTTTTAAAAATGTAAAACCTTTTTGCTGATTGGCCTGTCAGTATAGTAAACAGATAAATGAAGGAGGACTAAAATGGGATTTTTGGACAAAATGAAAAGTTCTGTATCAGGGGTAAGTGCGCAGCAGAGATATGCATCTAATATAAGAAAAATTAATGCACAGATACAGAGCAATGAAAAGGAAATTGAAAGACTGACAATGCAGGTTGGCATCCAGTGTGTGAATCTTCATCTGGAGGAGCCGGGTACAGAGTATGAAAATCTTTTTGCTGTGATTCGCCAGTATCAGTCAGAAAACAGAGCGGCAGAGGAAAAAATCCAACATTTAAGAGAGCAGCAGGAGGAAGAAGAATTTGCCCGTCAGCAGGCTCTTCAGGAAAAAGAAGAAGCAGACAGGCTTGCCCGTCAGCAGGCACAGGAAGCGAGAGAGGCAACCCGCCAGCAGGCTCAGGCAGAGAAGGAAGCTGCGCGGATGCAGGTTCAGGCGGAAATGGAAGCCCGGGAAGCAGCCCATCAGAGGGAACTGGAATTTGCCCGTCAACAGGAATTAAAAAGACAGCAGGAAATGCAGGTCCAGGCAGATGCTGAATCTAAAGTATGCCCGGGCTGCGGCGGCAGAAATGATCTGGATTCCATGTTTTGTGTTCATTGTGGGAATCCATTATCAAAGGAGCCTGAAATGGCGCAGCCAGATCAGAAGCAGGATGATTGAGCAGGATAAAATAAAAATAAAAAAATTTATAAAAATATAAAACCTTTTTGAGTGTTGGTCTGTCAGTATAGTGAAAGGTCAGAACAGGGAGGTGAGAAAAATGTTTCTGCCATATGAGAGACAGATTACAGAGCTTTTACAGGAACTTATGCATTTTCGGGCCGTAGCGGTTCGCAGTCAGCAGGAAAAGGCCAGGTATGCAGAAGAATTAAACGAGACCTGTCAGGAGATTGAACAGGCATTGTATGAGATGGGCAAACGACAAACTATTGTACTCAGGCAATGGGAAACCATCAGTGATGGGGATCGGAGCAGAATTTTAAGTCCGGTCTCAGAGGGAGTGGAGAAAATGACAGTTCTTGCACAGAAAAAAGGCTGCAAAGCCATGGGAGAGTATCTGGAGGCTTCTGTTATGGAAGAAGTTCTTATGATGCTGGACCTTCCCAAAAAGTAAAACGGCGCGAAGAAAAAGAAAAAATATATATAATCAAAAAGAGAAAGGGAGAAAAAAGATGATGAAAAAAACTATGAAAAAGATGGCGGCACTGACAATGGCAGGTATGATGGCAATGTCCATAAGTACAGGAACAGTATCCGTACTGGCAGCAGAGACAGATGAGGTTGAGGGATGGGAGGTGGTAGGAACTACCAGTTCCTGTATTCCTGTCAGCGAGTATGAGGGAGAGTTGGATGAATATGCGCCGGAGGACGGTTATGTTCTGGATGTACAGTTTGTGAATTCCGATGTGAAAGACTACTATGTGTTTCCCATGTTTATCTGTGATCTGACGGGAGACGCATATCCGGGTGAGCATGTAGCTGCGGTGCTTTTGAATACAGAGGCGGTATACTCTCCGGATGCAGTTGTAGGATCTCCGACTCTGTTGTGTCAGGATGCTGTCCGGGTGGAAGCCGGCACTCCGAAAAATGTCCGTTATTATATTGATTTTAATGCAGAGGATTACATTGCTGTCTGCAATACAGAATATGCAATCGATGATCAGACCGCAGGGAACAATGCCTGTAGATTTGAACCAGAGCAGGGCTACTATCTGGGAGCCGCTTCTATGCAGATCAAGGTATATGATGCAGACGCTCTTGACGCACAGATAGCGGCAGCCCAGCAGCAGGGAGAAACAGAATATCAGGCAGCTCAGCAGCAGGAAGATTCTCAGTATCAGCAGCAATATCAGGAGCCTCAGTATCAGGAAAGTGGATACACAGAGGAACAGGAGCAGCAGTTTAATGAGTTTGGAAGCAGAGTGTGGGAAGATGCAAAAGAAAGTATAAGTGAATCGTTTTCGGAAGGGCTTGATGGCTTTTTGTCTCCGGAGACAATTGTGCAGGGACTTGAACTGGGTAAAAATCTTCTGTTGGAATAAGTAGGATTTTTGAAATATCTATATAGGGAGGAAAATGTAATGTTTTGTAAAAACTGCGGGAATCAGATACCGGACGGAGTTCGGTTCTGCCCCAAATGCGGAAAAGTAACAGGAGCAGTTCTGTCGAATCAGAGTGCAATAAATCAGAATGCAGCAAACAAGAATCTTATGGGACATACAGCTACAGGAAAAAGTACCATGGATTCTGACACGATAAGAAGTGAAAAAACCACACAGTCCGGCTGGTCCGGGGAGATTTCGGAAGCATCAGCCATTAAGAAATCGAAAACAAAAAAACAAAGGTATCTGAGAGCCTATAATCTTGGACATTTTGGAGTACTGATCGGCTGTGTAATGGAGATTGTGGCAGTATTTCTTCCAAACTATACCAATGGTTTCCTTATAGGATTTTTAAATAAATTCACGGATTTTATGGGTGATACCCCTTCTATTATGAAGTTCATGACGACTTTTGTATTTGGAGAGAATGCGCGGAAACTTACCGGATATCTGGACACAGAATTAAGAAATGTTGAGATTTATCAGAGCTTCAGAGACTATACAAGTACTGCAGCGATTATGCTTGTAGTTATGGGGATTTTGGTGCTGGTATCCTTTATCTGTGTTCTGTTAAAACGTGCCCCTGTGATTTCTTCTGTATTCAATCTGGCAGCTATTGGGGTTCTGCTGTATGTGTGCAGCAAACTGACCTCCGTTTTTCAGGGGCAGGGGTATCTGCTGCTTCTGGCAGGCGGTGTGGTGATTTTTGTATCATCTGTGATTTCGTCTATGATGACAAGCAATATGCTTATGAGACAGAGAGTTCAGCTGACAAAATACTGATAAATAAAAATATATAAAAAATCAGTATTGATTATCTGGATTCTTCATCCGGAATAAAAATCAGTATATCAGATATCGGACAGTCAATAACACTGCAGAGAGTGTTAAGAGTTTTTGTGGTAATGGTCTTGCCGCTTCGCAGACGCTGGATTGTATCAGGCAGAATCCCGTATTCGTAGATCAGCTGATATGTGGATATATTTTTCCGGCGGATGGTCTGCCAGAAGGGTTCGTATGAAATCATGTAGTTACCTCCTGTTTAACAGCATGGTAGCATACATGAGTTTTTATACATGCATGTTATATCATGTATGTTGCCTGTACAGCGACAGGTGCGTGTGCAAAATAAGAGAGATAAAATGCAGATCCGGGAGGAAAAACAATGTTTTGCAAAAAATGTGGTGCAAAGATAAAAGAAGGAACAAAGTTCTGTTCCAAATGTGGCGCTCCGGTAAGTCAGACTGCTTCAAAGGAGACGAAGAACAGCCGGAAGGATGTATTGAGGCATAAAATACAGGATTTCGGCAAAACGCCGGAAGGAGAGGCTTCAGGAGATAAGAAAATCCATCCAAAATGGGCGTATGGGGCGGCTGCTGTTGCTGTGGCAGTAGTTCTGGCTGTGGGAATAGGAAGTATTGGAGGAACAGATAAGACAGAAACAAAGGTTTCTGAGAAAAGTGAAGCTATACAGGCTGCCGAAAAAGTAGAAGCCCCGGAAACAGAAACGAAGAAAACGGAAGCCGAAACAGCTTCTGAGACAACAGAAACCGAAATCATGCAGGTTTCTTCTGAGGTTTCCGAGATCGTGGAAGCTCCGGCTGAAATAGAGAACGGAAATCCGGAAGAGGAAAAGAAAACAGAAGAAGCAGAAAACAGTTCCGGTAATAACATGGTGGAAATGACAGATCCTGATATTCAGAGAGAAGCCGCAGAGGGCAGAGAAAGTAACGATTCTCTGGAAATGCAGGAGAATGCAGAGGCGACAGAGGATGACCAGCTTTACGGCAACTATGATTATTACGGGGAAACTCCTTTATCTGACAATGCCGGAATAAATGTACAAAGTATATCGACTCTGGAAGCCTATGGAGGAACGTTGGGAGAGAATGCGCCGGAATCCGGTTATGTGATCGAGGTGACTGCCTACAACCGGAATAATATTCCCTGTCAGATTTATCCAATGTTCAGTGTGGGACTGGTATCTCCCAAATATGACTATGGATCAAAGGAAATGATCCTTTTGGATACGGATGCGATCTATGCAGAGGGAGGAGAGAATATTTCTCTGGAAGATCCTACCTACATAAAGCCTGTAACTGTTGCCCCCAATGAGGAGAGAAACTTTCTGTATTATCTGGATCTCAGCGGAGAGGCTCTGGTGGAAATGATCGATGAACGTCTATTTGGAGGATTTGGAGAAAAGCTTCCGCTGGAAGATCTTAAAAAGCATAAGGAGCAGGTTACTCTGGATTCCGAAAACTATCTGAGAAATATAGAGATTAGAAAAAGTGTGGTAAAAGCAGCGCAAAGCGCCTCTTCCCTGAAAGATAAGGTAATGATCTCCGATCTTTCTATGAAGCAGGTAGATGCGGAAATGTACCAGATTGATATGAACATATCCAATGAAAATGATTTTTCCTGTGATGTGTTCCCTATGCTGGGATGCACTGCAACTATGGTAGTGGATGACTGGGGAAGAGAGGAAACAGTAGAAACGTATATAAACGGCAGTGATACGGTTTACGGCAGGAGCGTTTCCCTGAAGATAGACGCAGAGAAATTTGAACCACTGGAATCTGTGGGGCTGGCTCCTCATGAAACGAAAAAAGTGATCTATACCATAGCTAAAGAAGATGTAACAGATATTACTTCTCTTAACGGCAATCCGGATACCATCTACGGCGATGTAAAGGAACTGAAAGATATTAAGCTGCTTGATTTTGCTGTTCAGGAAGCAGAAGTTACTTACATTCCTGTAAAAGCACTGGACGGAATTGAAATAAAGAAAGACGTAGAGGGAAATGTGGTTTATAATGTAATTACTTTTGTGAATGACACAGAGGACAGATGGCGTGAAATCTGTCTGAATTATGTATGGATGGACGGAGAGGGAACGCTGGTATCCTTTGATTCAACGAATGCCGAACTGGTAGATCTGGGGGAGACTGCGGAGCTTAAATATACTGCGGCTTCCGAAAACGACAAGACAACCCTGGTTCCGGCGCTTCTTTATTACAGCCCGGACAACAGTTATATGGAGTAAACCAGAAAGGCTGAAAATATGGACAGCAGTTTGGTTATGAAATGGTTTGTATGGCTGCTTCGCAGAGAACGCTCAGAAACAGAGCTGAGCAGGACACAGAAAAAGAAGATCAGCCGGACAGTGAGAAAGGACAGAAGAGAAAATGGACTATAAGAAAGCCGTTGAAGCGGCGCTTAAAGGAAATGAAAGCGCATTTTCCGCACTTTATGAATCAACACAGCGGGATATGTATTATATTGCGCTGAAATATATGAAAAATGAAGAAGATGCCATGGACGTGCTGCAGGATTCCTACATAAAGGCATGGCAGTCGCTGGCAACTTTGAAAGACCCTGCAAGTTTTCGGGCATGGTTTGGACGCATTGTGGCAAACACTGCCAAAAATGCGCTGGCAAAAAAACGTCCCATGCTGTTTTCCCAGCTTGAGGGAGAAAATGATGAGGGAGAGCAGTTTGCTCTTGATATCGAGGACGAGAAATCAGAATTTCAGCCTGAGCGGAGCTATACACAGAAAGAAACTCAGGAGCTGGTGCATGAGCTGATCGACAGTCTTTCTGATGAGCAGAGACTTTGTATTCTGATGTACCATCTGGATGATCAGAGCATTAAGGATATTGCGGAAACCTTTGGAATTTCAGAAAATACTGTAAAATCAAGATTATTATATGGAAGAAAAGCTATAAAGGCAAAGGCCGAGGAGCTTCAGAAAAAAGGATATCAGCTCTACACAGTTGCACCTGTTGTATTCTTCCTGTATCTGCTTGACAGCGAAAAAGCGTCTACTGTATTTGCTGCCACAGCCAATGCAGTTATGCAGGCACAGAAGACGGGAATCCTGGAGAGCGCCAAAGCATCTGGAAACGGAGCAGGAGCGGCAGAAAGCAGTGCGGCAGACCACGGCACAGAGACGGTTTCACATTCTGGAAGCAGTGGATCTGCTTCACGTTCTGGTAGAAGCACCAGCTCTTCCGGCAATACAGGCAGGACAGCTGTATACGCAGGCCGCAAAGTGGGACAGACAGCTGCAAAGCAGGCGTTTATCCACACCGCAGCAGGCAAGGCCGCAGCGGTAGCAGTAGCAGTGGCAGTGATCGGAGGCGGCGGAGCCGCAGCTTATCATTTTGTTGGACAGAATCAGGCAGGGGAAGAACAGCAGACAACTGTGGAGGCAAATCAGTCTGAAGCAACAGAGGAAGTTTCGACAGAGGAGGCTGTAACCCCAGCGCCCACAGCAGTACCGGAGCCTACGGAAGCGCCAATGCCCACTGCGACACCAATTCCAACGGCAACTCCCACACCGGAGCCTACCCCAACTCCGGCTGCGGCAGATCCGGCATCTGTATATACCAGTGTAGTAAATTCAGCAGCCGCAGGGGAAGAGGGATATAATTTCTCAGAATATGGAAATGGGGATTACGGACAGCTTACCGGAGAGAGGGAATATACTCTGTATGATATGGATCAGGATGGAAACGAAGAACTGATTCTGACAGAAGGGCTTGCAAACGGACCGTTTATTTATTATGCATACCGGGTGTATACTGCGGAAAATACAGGTTCCGGTTATCAGCCGAGAGCTGTAGAAGGAAGTGGAGTTTCCTTGGATCTGGCAATCCCGCCGGAAGGGCCTGGTTTGTATTCATTACAGGATTTCAGCCGGGGAATGGGATATGAAGAGTATTATCGTGTGACGATCCAAAATGGAGCGCTGGCGGAAGAGGGAGATCCGGCGCTGCAGGCAGTTATGGGAGACGAGGCTCACGTAACTAATATTGAGCAGGCACCGGATTTTCACTGGTTCCCGGTAACAGACTTAAACGGTCTTAACTAAAAAGCTCCCGGGTTTTCTGCATCCATTCAATGACAGGTACGGAGAAGGGGCATCTTTCCTCACAGCCGCCGCATTCCAGGCAGTCAGAGGCATTGGCCTCCAGAGCCTCGTAGTGGGCGCGTACTGTGGGAGGAACCTCCTTCTGCATCCTTGCCAGGTCAGCAAGCTTGTTTACCATGGCAATGTCGATTCCGGCAGGGCAGGGAGCGCAGTGACCGCAGTAGGTGCACTGTCCTGCAGCATAGGCATGCTGAGGTGCGTTGGCAAGTACGCTTGCATAATCTTTTTCTGCATCTGTGGCTGTTTCATAGGCAACAGCCTGATATACATGCTCCGGTGAATCGAAACCAGCCATAACGCTTGCCACAGCCGGGCGGGTCAGAGCATAGTGGAGACACTGGACAGGCGTAAGCGCAACGCCGAAAGGAGAGGTTTTTGCATCAAAAAGTCTTCCCCCTGCATAGCCTTTCATAACAGTGATGCCTACATTTTCCTGTTCGCAGATACGGTAAAGTTCTTCCCTTTCCGGATCAATACGGTTCAGGCCGTCCGCGTATTTTTCCACAAAATAATCGTCCAGATTTTCACTTGGAGGCAGAAGGTCAAAGGCCGGGTTGATGCTGAACAGGATCATTTCAATTTCGCCATGAAGAGCGGCCATTTTTGCAACTGTGGGGTTGTGGGTGCTCATTCCGATGTGGCGGATAGTTCCGTTTTCTTTCAGGCTCCGGACATAGGCAATAAATTCGCCGGACATGATTTCTTTAAATTCCTCAGGGCTGTCAACAAAGTGGATCATGCCCAGATCAATGTAATCTGTCTGCATTCTTGTAAGAAGATCACGGAAAGCTTCATCCACCTTGTCCAGCTCTCTGGTACGTTCATACTGACCGTTCTGCCAGGTGGAACCAATGTGTCCCTGAATGATCCATTTGTCCCTGCAGTCTTTGATGGCATTTCCGATATTGGAGCGGACATTTGGTTCGGACATCCAGCAGTCCAGGATGTTGATGCCCTCTTTCTGACAAACATCAATGATCTCTTTTACCTCTTCTGTGTTGTGGCGTTCCAGCCATTCGCCTCCAAGACCGATCTCGCTGACCTTGAGACCTGTTTTTCCAAGTGTACGGTATTTCATAACATTTTCCTCCCTTTAAAAATAATGCGGTTCCGGAAGAAATCAGCTTTTCAGAAGATTTTGTCCGGACCGCATGTAATGAACAGCTTATACAAGATCTTTATTTTTCTTAATTGTTTCCAGAATAATATTCTGTGTGTATTCTCCAAGATGTCTCTGGTCATTTTTGTCCAGCTCTTTTACATAAATGGGCTTACAGTATTCCACGATCACATGACAGGGTCTGATCTTTGGAAAATGGGCTTCAAAAATTTCCGCCGTATTGTTCATGGCAATGGGGATAATGGGACAGCCTGATTTGGAGGCGATCTTAAAGCTTCCCTCATGGAAGGGAAGAAGCTCTGTTTCGTCCTCTGCCTTATTTCTGGTGCCTTCCGGGAAAATACAGATGGAAATTCCTGACTTTACTTTTTCAATGGCAGTGAGGATGGTTTTCAGCCCCTGCTTGATATCTTTACGGTCAAGAAACAGACAATGCAGATATTTCATCCAGTTTGACAGAAGGGGAATCTTTTCCATTTCTTTTTTTGCCACATAGCCGGTGCGGATAGGACAGCGGCTGTAGGTGAGAAGAATGTCAAAATAGCTTCTGTGATTGCCGATGTAAAGCACAGGAGTATCCTTTGGGACATTTTCTTCCCCGATCACAGTGATCTTTGTTCCGGCAACCCACAGAATAAATTTAAAAGCGCCCTGGATCAGCCGGAGAGAGCTGATTTCTTTTGTCATGGGAGAGAATTTACCAATGATCCATTCTACAATAAGAACAGGAATGGAAAGAATCAGAAATCCGATCACTATGACAGCAACAAGTAAAAAGCGAATCATAATCGTACCTCTTTCGTATACGGCAGCCCATATCATGTGCGGCTGCCTTAATAGTAACATTATACAAATTAAATGAAATTGTTGCAATAAATCTTTTGGCAATTACATACAATACTTATCAAGGAACGGATTGGGGTGGCATTATGAAAAAGATAGTCCTTCTGGTCTGTTATCTGATTCTGATTCTGTCTCTGGGAGGCTGCCGGCTGGTGCGCATCGAGGAAGAAAAAAGAATGCCTCTTGAGTATGAGGTGGTGGAACCGGAACAGCTTCCTGAGGAAGCGGCTGCACTTGTGGAAGAAAAAAAGGCTTCAGAGTTCAGGGTCACATATCAGAGCGGAAAAGAGCTTTATCTGATCAGAGGCTACGGAAAACAGATGAGCGGCGGATACAGCATTCAGGTAAAAGAGCTTTCAGCTTCTTCCACGGCTGTATTTTTTGAGACAAAGCTGATGGGTCCCTCTGCAGAAGAACAGAGCGGAGCGCCGTCCTATCCGTATATAGCAGTAAAAATACAGTACCGGAAGGAACCGGTACAGTTTCAATAATGACAGGAGGAAAAGAAAAGTGGAATTAAAAAAAGAAGATATTCAGATGCTGCGGGTAAAAAGCCGGGCAACCAGTCAGGTAACCTTTGATGCTGATTACAATGTTCCGGATGTGAAGCCGGATATCGGACGAATGATCCAGAATAAAGGAGAGGTGGAGGTGGAGGAGGTCCGTTTAAATGACGGGCACGCTTTTGTCCGCGGAAGCCTCAATGTAGATCTTCTTTATGTGGGGGAAGAGGAAGGAAGAGTGTACAGTCTTTCTGCGAAGCTTCCTGTGGAAGAGACACTGAATCTGGAGGGAATTGTAAGCGGAGATAAAATGTGCCTGAAATGGGAGATCGAGGATCTGAGTCTTCATCTGATCCATTCCAGAAAGCTGAACATAAAGGCAGTAGTGACATTTTATGCAGTTGTGGATGAGCTGGCAGGAATCCGTCTGCCTGTGGCTGTGGACGATGAAACTGTTTCCGTAAAAAAGAAGCCCATGAAGCTTTTAAGTCTTGCCGTACATAAAAAGGACACTCTGCGCAAAAAGGAGGAGATTGTTTTATCCTCCAATAAGCCCAATGTAGCAGAGCTTTTGTGGCACACTGCAGAAGTCCGGAGCCTTGATCTTCGGCCTGAAGAGGACAGAGTAAAGGCAAAGGGAGAGCTGTATGTATTTGTTCTTTATACCGGAGACGATGAGGGAAGGACGCACCAGTGGCTGGAATATTCGGTTCCGTTTTCCGGGGAGGTGGAGTGTCCGGGATGTACGGCAGATATGATCCCCAATATGGAGGCTGCCGTGATCAGCCAGTCAGTGGAGGTGAAGCCGGATTCTGACGGGGAGGAACGGCTTCTGATCGCAGATATGGTACTGGAAGTGGATATGAAGCTTTACCGGGAGGAAGAGCATGAGGTGATCCTGGATGTATATACGCCTTTGCGCCAGTGTATTCCAAAAGGAAAAACAGAGGCTCTGGAAAGTCTGCTGATCCGGAATTTTTCCAAGTGCAGGCTGTCTGACAGGATCGAAATGAAGGAAACCAGAGGGAAGATCCTTCAGATCTGTCACAGCCAGGGACAGGTGAAGGTGGATAAAACAAGGATTGTAGAGGGCGGCGTGCAGGTAGACGGTATTGTTCAGCTTAAAATCCTTTATATTGTGGGAAATGACGATATGCCGTTTTATTCCATGGAGACCATGATTCCCTTTACTCAGACGGTGGAAGCAGGCGGAATCACAGAGCAGAGTGTGTATTATCTTCATGCAGATCTGGAACAGCTTGCCACTTCCATGGTGGACAGTGATGAAATAGAGATCAGGGCAACTGTGAGCCTGAATCTTCTTGTTATGAGCTGCCAGGAAACAATGGTCATAGATAAGGTGGAGGAGCAGCCTCTGGATGAGGAAAAGGTGCGGGCAATGCCGGGAATTACTGTTTATGTGGTAAAACCGGAAGACTCTCTCTGGGATATCGCAAAGAAATTTTATACTACAGTGGAGGAGATCAGTACAGTCAATGAACTGAAGGACGGAGAGATCTCTGTGGGGCAGCCTCTGCTCCTTATAAAAAAAGTGGAACAATGACTATTGAAATTCCTGTAAAAATCATATAAAATATTTGCAAAGAATTGTATACAAAGTACAGAAAAAAACGCTACTGTCCACAGATTTTACGGCAGTGCATAATAAAAAGTATAAAAGATAAAGTACGAAAGGACAGAGGAATGGCTTATGCGTCTTAGGGCAATGGCAAAAATCAATCTTGGACTTGATGTGATCCGCAAAAGGGAGGACGGATATCATGAGGTGCGCATGATCATGCAGACTGTGCGTATGTATGATACTCTGGAGATCAGGAAAAAACAGGCACCGGGAATTTCCCTGCGCTCCAACCTGCCCTATGTTCCGTCAGACGAGAGAAATCTTGTCTATAAGGCTGCAAAGATTCTTATGGATGAATTTCATGTGGAAGAGGGGATTTCCATGAAGCTTACCAAATCCATTCCCGTAGCAGCAGGAATGGCAGGAGGAAGTTCGGATGCAGCCGCAGCCTTTGTGGGAGTGAACCGTCTGTTCCGTCTGGGTCTCAGCCAGGAGGAGCTTATGAAAAGGGCTGTTCAGGTAGGGGCAGACGTACCTTACTGTGTGATGAGAGGCACTGCCCTGGCAGAGGGGATCGGTGAAAAATTAACGCCTCTGCCGCCAATGCCGGAGTGCTATGTGCTGATCGGAAAACCGGGCATCAATGTTTCCACAAAAACAGCATATGAAAATCTGAGGCTGGACGCCATTCAGAGACGGCCGGATATTGACGGAATGATCGCGGCTATCCGAAACCAGGATCTGCGCTCCATAACAGAAAAAATGGAGAATGTATTTGAGCCGGGAATTATGGAAAAATATCCGGTGATCAGCGAGATTGAGAAATTTATGGAAGAAAGAGGAGCGCTGAAGGCAATGATGAGCGGAAGCGGCCCTACTGTATTTGGTATTTTTGAGGACAGAGAAAAAATGTTTGCCGCATCAGAGGCTCTGAAAAAGAGCGGTCTGGCAAAAACAGTTTTTGCTTCACGGATCTATAACCGTTCTGAGTAAGCGCGCAATTCAGATATTCCGGAGACATCAGTGATAAGGAGGAAATACAAAGGATGAATGATTTTTCTGTTGATATGAATGAGTATCTGCCGTTGAGAGACGTTGTATTTAATACTTTGCGCAAGGCAATTCTCAAGGGAGAGCTGAAGCCGGGAGAAAGACTGATGGAGATCGCTCTGGCAGACCGTCTGGGAGTCAGCAGAACTCCGGTCCGTGAAGCCATGCGGAAGCTGGAACTGGAAGGCCTTGTGGTGATGATCCCCAGAAGAGGCGCTCAGGTTGCAAATATTACAGAAAAGGATCTCAATGATGTTCTGGAGGTTCGCATTGCCCTTGAAAATCTTTCCATAGAAAAAGCCTGCGCCCGTATGACGGAAGAGCAGTTAGCCCAGCTGTGGGATGCCGCGGAGGAGTTTGAAAAAACAATGGCTGAGGGAAATCTGGTAAAGCTTGCAGAGGCAGACGTGGCCTTTCATGAGGTGATCTACCAGTCTTCAGACAACCGCCGTCTGAACCAGGTGCTGAACAATCTCCGGGAGCAGATTTACAGATATCGTGTAGAGTATCTGAAGGATGAAGAGACAAGGAATCTTCTGGTTAAGGAACACAAGGAGCTTTATGAGGCGATACGGGCAAGAGATGTAAAAAAAGCCCAGGAGATCTCTTTCCGCCATATAGAAAATCAGAGAGAGGCCATTGTATGCTCTATCCGGGAGGAGACGGAAATCAGGGAAAAGGCATCCGATCGTAAATAAAACTGAAAAATGTGGTTATTCTAAGAGAGATACAAATGGTATCTCTCTTTTTATTTACCATGATTTAGAGAGTTGGAAGAGGAAGTGTCCTCTTTTTTGCAGACGATGTAGCAGGAGTTGTATATGGGAAAAACAAAAATTTCTTCCAGGCTGAAGGACAATGAAGCATATATAAGAGAGCGCTGTAAAAACTGCGCGGATATTTTGATCCGTCCCATGCGTATTGGAACTCTGGGAAAAACAGACTGTCTTATGGTATATATTGAGGTGGCGGTTTCCAATATCATGCTGGACGATTCTGCTCTTGGGAAAATGATCAATCATTTCTGGGAAAGTTCACCGGAACAGATCCAGGAGTTTATGAGAAACAACAGTCTGGGAATCGCAGATGTAAAAAAATTTGAGTACATGGAAGACGCCGTGGCGGCTATGCTTGCAGGAAACGCCATTTTTTTTATGGACGGCTATGACAGGGCAATGAAAATTTCCAGCAAGGGCTATCCTAATATGGGAGTGTCGGGAGCGGAAACAGAAAAGGTTCTCCGGGGTTCCAGAGAAGGATTTTCCGATTCGGTAAAAACAAATTCTGCTCTTGTGCGGAAACGGCTTCGTGATACAAGGATGAAGGTTGAAGAAATGAGCATCGGGGTTCGTTCCAATACAATGATCCAGCTTCTTTATATAGAAGATCTTGTCCACCAGGAACTTCTGCAGACAATTAAAGACCGTCTGGAGGAATTTGAGATTGACGGAATCCTGGACAGCGGAATGTTGGAGCAGCTTACAGAGGAGGAGTGGTACTCTCCATTTCCTCAGTATCAGACAACGGAACGTCCGGACCGGGCGGCTCAGGAGCTTCTCAATGGAAAAATCGTTCTGATCTGTGACAATACGCCTTATGTCCTGATCCTTCCCAGCTCCTTTAACGGATTTATGGAAAGCAGCGAGGATTGGTATCATCACTTTGAAATGGCATCATTTTTAAGAGTTTTGCGCTATCTGGCTCTGATGACGGCAGTCCTTCTTCCCGGACTTTATCTGGCAGTAATACGGTTCCATACCCAGATCCTCCCCACAAATCTTCTGCTGTCTTTTGCGGAAGCCAGAGAGGGAGTACCCTTTTCCAGTGTTGTGGAACTTGTATTTTTGGAACTTTCTTTTGAGCTTATACGGGAGGCAGGTGTCCGTGTTCCCGGTTCTCTGGGAAATGCCATTGGGATTGTAGGAGGCCTTATCATTGGACAGGCGGCTGTCAGCGCAAATCTGGTAAGTCCGATCGTTGTGATGATCGTAGCCCTTACGGCTCTGGGTGGAATGGCAATTCCAAATGAGGAGTTTGCATCTGCTTTCCGGCTTCTGAAATATGCGTTTCTGTTTCTGGGAGGATATCTGGGGATTTTTGGTATTGTGCTGGGAATCTATCTGACAGCAGCTCATCTGTCAGGTCTGTTAAGCTTTGGCGTTCCCTATCTTCTGCCTTTTGTAAAAAAATCCCCCATAAAGGATGTAGGGGACGGAATCCTCAGACTTCCCTTCCGTAAGCGCCGGATCCGCCCTCTTTACGCCAGACAGGAACAGAGCCTGCGGCTGAAAAGGAGGGAAAAATCATGAAATTTGCAGAAAATAACAGAATTTCTCACAGACAGCTGTACAGGCAGATGGTTTTGACGTTTTTGGCTCCTTTTCTTCTGTGCCTTCCCGGAGAAAATAGGCTCACAGGAATATCAGGGATTGTGGGGGTGGCAGCTGCATTGGTGATTCTGGCGATTTACAGTTTTTTTCTGAGAAGATTGACGCCCTGGTACACGGATCCGATTAAAACCTTTGGAGCGGCAGGCGGCAGGATCATAGGAGTGTTTTTTCTGAGTTATGTGATACTGACAGGCGCGTATCTTCTGGATTTAATGGAGGAGCTGGTTCCTGCTGTTCTGGTCACCGGTATTCCGGGAATCGTGATTTCTTTGCTGGCAGCAGCGGTCTGCAGCTTCGGCGCCCATAAAGGAATGCAGAGGAGAGGAAGAATGGCAGAAGTGTCAGGGGGCATTCTTCCGGGCGGTGTGGTTCTGATGATGATTCTTTGTTTGTGGCAGATCACGCCGGAATATTTTACAGAAATGACACAGGCATCTGCGCTGCAGGGCAAAGAAGTTTTAAAAAGCTGCTATGAGGTTCTTGTGGCTTTTTCAGGGCTTGGACTTCTGCCCTTTCTTCTGAAGGATGTAGAAAAAAGAGGGGCAGCAGGAAAAACGGTGGTTTTTGGAATTTTCACTCTGGGAGGGATTCTGATAGGAATGCTTGTGCTGATTCCGTCAGTGCTTGGATGGCAGAGATTCCGAAATGAAGCATATCCGGTTCTCCCTCTTCTGGCAGGAGCAGATCTTCCGGGGAATGTGCTGGCAAGATTTGATGTACTGTGGATGGGATTCCTTTTGTACAGCCTTCTGTTTGCTCTGGGCAGCCTGTTTCATTACGGACACAGGATCCTGGATCGGACCCGTATGGGAAACGGGAAACTGTGGCTGCCGGCCGTAATATTCGGGCTGTCTTTTATAAAATTTCAGGAAACAGGGATCAGAGAAATTTTTGGTTTTTATCTAAGCCGGATTTTTGTTCCCGGTCTGCTTCTTATCCAGATGTTTATGGCTCTGAAAGGAAACCGTAAGCGCCAGAAAAAAGCAGCGCTGTCAGCCTGTCTTTGTTTTATGTTGTTTTTCAGCGGCTGCGCAGCTATAGAGCCGGAAAAAAGAATGTATCCTCTTGCTCTGGGGGTGAACAGTGAAGATTCAGGATTTTCCCTTATTTATGGAATGCCGGATCTTCCTCAGGCTACCGGACAGGACAAGCAGGAAGAGTCAGGAAATGAGACTGTACTTTCTTTAACCGGAAGTGATTTTTATGAAATAGAAAGAATTTATGACCGTTCTCAGGAAAAATATCTGGACATGAGCCATCTTCAGGTGATTATTATGGGAGACAGACTTCTGGAAGGGGACGGCTGGAAAATATTCATGGAATATCTGAAGGAAGAGCCTTTTGTCGGTGAAAATGTTTATATTTTCCGGACAGAAGATCCGGAGGCGGTGCTTACACGGGAAAGCGGAGGAACCTCTGCCGGAGAATATCTTACCGGGCTTCTGGAAAACCGCCTGCCGTCTCAGCAGAAAAACGGAGTGACATTAAGGCAGGTTTATCATCAGTGGTATGAAAGCGGCTCTTTTCCTGAAATTCCCCGTATCATTATGAAAGACGGAGAGTTGCAGGTGTATCTGGAAAAGAGCTGAGAAATCTAAAAAATAAGAGCCTTACCGGAATAGAAAGCCGGGAATTGTCTATACTCTGAATAGTGAATCAGGGGTAAGTGTTCACAGGAAATAATATTATGTACAGAACGGACAGTAACAATTTTGGAGGAATAGACAAATGGAATGGTTAAGAGACAGAAAAAACCGCCTTACGGTTTCGATACTTGCTGCAATGGCTGCTGCGATCCTGGTGGCAGGAGGATTCAGTCTGCCGGAGTATCCGGCTGCATCTGCATGGTGGGGAACCATGTATCCGGAATTTTGTTTTTCAGAGGGAAAGGGGGACAGCCCCCGAAAGATTTCCTTCTGGCTTGCGGAAGTGCTGGAATGGTGATATGATATAAAAACCAGAGACTGCGGAAAAGCTCCGCAGTCCTACCAGTCAGTGCAGAAACGGAGACTTATATTTATGAAGCCAGACAGAGACGCACCCATAGGTGTATTTGATTCCGGAGTGGGCGGGCTGACAGTTGCCCGTGAGATCATGCGGAATCTGCCGTCAGAAAAAATCGTATATTTTGGAGATACAGCCAGAGTACCCTATGGAGGGAAGTCCAGAGAAAATATCATCCGGTATTCCAGACAGATCATTCATTTTCTTATGGAGCAGCAGGTTAAGGCGATCGTGATCGCCTGCAATACGGCAAGCGCTTTTGCTCTGGAGGCAGTGAGGGATGAATTTGACGTTCCCATCCTGGGAGTGATAGAGCCCGGAGCCAGAGTGGCGGCAGCGGAAACGAAGAACAGAAGAGTGGGTGTGATCGGCACAGTAGGAACTGTTGACAGCGGTATTCACGCATCCTATCTGAAGAAGCTGGATCCGGACATCACAGTGATCAGCAAAGCCTGCCCTCTGTTTGTTCCTCTGGTGGAGGAAGGCTGGCTTCACGATCCGGTTACTGCAGAGGTTACAGCCAGATATCTTCAGGAATTTAAAGACAAAGATGTGGATACACTGATTCTGGGCTGTACTCACTATCCGCTTATCCGGTCTGTGATCCGGGAATTTATGGGGGAAGAAGTACGGCTGGTCAATCCGGCTTATGAGACAGCACTGGAGCTTCGTTCTCTTCTTGAAAACAAGAAACTCCTGAATACAGGCGGAAAAAATGAAGAATTTCCATATCGTTTTTATGTCAGTGACCTTGCGGAAAAGTTCCGGGCATTTGCCGGATCCATTCTTCCCTATGATGTGGAAATGACAAAAAAGATCGACATTGAAAAATATTAGGAGGCATTTATGGACAAAAATGTACTCATACATGTACGGGGACTTCAAATGATGGAAGTTGGAGAAGAACAGGAGCCAATAGAGCTTGTTGTGCCCGGTCAGTATTATTTTCGCAACGGAAGCCATTATCTCAGATATGAGGAAATTCTGGATGAAGGCTCAGAGCCTACGATAAATTACATAAAAATGTCCCCCCAGGGCATGGAAGTCAGGAAACAGGGGCTGGTTAATGTACATATGGTATTTGAGCGGGGAAAAAAGAATATGACCTTTTATACCACTCCGTTCGGAACGCTTCAGATGGGAATTGTTGCTACCGGAATGGAACTGAATGAAAGTGACAATAACATTAACATGAAGGTTGATTATGCCCTTGACATGAATGAAGAGCATGTGGCGGACTGCTATCTTTCTGTGCAGGCGCAGCCTGCCGATTCAAAGGATTTTGTACTGTAAATAAAATACGAGACAGCTGCAGGAAAATTCTTACAGCTGTCTCGTGTTTTTTAGTCTTTTTTGCTGAACATTCTTTTAAAGAAGCCCTTTTTCTTGGCCGGCGGCGCATCCAGATGACCGCGGATACCGCGTACACCTACAATGTACAGACCGCTGATGTCAGCCTTTACTTCTTTCTTTACAGGAATCTGTTCGTAAATTTTCTCATCTGCTATCAGAATAGAAATCTTCGGACCGATCTTGGCCTTAACAATAGGCAGTTTGGTACGACGCATCATCTTCGGTGTCTGATCGATCACCATCTGCGGGAGACCAGATTCTTTTATGCGAAGTCGTTTTTTGTCAATTACCAACATGGAAACAGTCTGTTTTGCAGCTTCAATCTGTGCCTGCTGTTCTTCCTGTTTTTTCTGAGCCTTTTTTCCAAAAAAATAAAGGGCAATCAGTACGCCAACGAGAACAACAAGGATGACAAGCAGGACGATGGTAAGTGTATTCATAGATACCCTCCTCAATATGTATATTTTTCCCTCTTATAATCAGATACAGGCGGACATACATGTCCTTCAGAGAGAATTCCTGTCATGCGAAGTATATTTTATCATTAATCCGGTTAAAAGGCAAACAGTTTCGGGCAAAATCACAGTAAAATCCCAGAGAAATCATTTAGACAAAGATTACAGAAAATTATTTTATATTAGGGGAAAACAGTGGAAATTATACAGATAAAAAGTTATAATAAACAAAGTGACACAATTCGACAAATTTGGGCAGATGTTCATAGGTAATATTCCATAAGATGTGTTGCTAAAAAACGAAAAATACCATGATCGAATGTAAATTGCAAGGTACTTTGACCAGGCTTCCGGGAAGGGAGTGAACAGTAAAATTCCCTGACTGTTGTGACGCCGGAATAAAGGATTTTGTATTGGGTATATTAAAAATTACAGAAAAATAATGGACAGGAGTTACTATGGAAGAGCGAGGCAGGGGAAAGAGAAATATGCACAGTGAGAAAAATAAGGATGAGAGGGACAGGCAGCTGGAGGCCATGACCGAAGAGGAACGTGACGAATATTTCCGTGAGATGCGAAGGGAGAGAAGGCTGCGCAGGCAAAAAAGGGAGCGCCGGAAGAAGCTGGCGGTTCTGGGCGCCACAGCAGTGATTTCCCTTGTTGTAGTAGTTGGCGCAGTCAGCGGGATCACACGTTTTGTCATTACAAAAAGCAGCGGTTCCGGCATAGTTTCCAATAAAGATGAAAACAAAAAAGGCGGGGGAGAAGCAGCAGAGGCTTCTGCGCAGACAGACCTTCTGGCAGAGGCGGATCTGAAGGCAGCCCAGTATGATTATGACGGGGCTGTACAGCTTCTCAAAAGCGACAGCAGCTATGACAAGAATGCGGATTTTCAGGCTGCAGTAAAAAAATACGAGGAGACAAAGGCCACCTGCGTTTCCTGGCCGCTGGAAGAAGTGACGCATGTTTTTTATCATACGCTGATCAAGGATCCGGCGAAGTCATTTGACGGTGATTATAAAGAAGGCGACTACAATCAGGTAATGACCACCATAGATGAGTTTAATAAGATCACTCAGACCATGTATGACAAGGGTTATGTTATGGTCAGCATCAAGGACATGGCCATTGCTGACGAAAACGGAAATATGACTCCGGGAGAAATCCTTCTTCCGCCGGGGAAAATTCCGTTTGTGCTGTCTCAGGATGACGTGTGCTATTATCACTATATGGATGGAGACGGCTATGCCACAAAGCTTGTACTGGATGCCGAAGGCAAGGTCCGCAATGAATATGTGGAGGATGACGGAACAGTTTCGGTAGGCGACTATGACATGGTGCCGCTGATTGACCGGTTTGTGGAGCAGCATCCTGATTTTTCCTACAGGGGAGCAAAGGGCATCGTAGCTCTCACGGGGTATAATGGAATCCTTGGATACAGAACAGACATCAGCTACGAGACACGGCCGGATGATCTGGACGCCAACAAGGTGGAGTGGCTGGACGCACATCCGGATTTCAGTCTGGAAAAAGAGCGGGAAGAGGCAAAGAAGGTGGCAGATGCCATGAAAGCCAATGGATGGCTGTTTGCAAGCCATACCTGGGGACATCAGAATGTAGGACAGATAGACCTGGCTCATCTGCAGGCAGATACCGAGAAATTTAAAGAAAATGTAGATCCGCTGATCGGCGGAACAGATATCATTATTTTTGCTTTCGGAACAGATCTGACTGCTCAGGAAGATTATTCAGGAGATAAGTTTGAATACCTGAAAAGCGTAGGATACAATTATTTCTGCAATGTGGATTCAAGTAAATATTTTGTGCAGATCAGAGATCGGTATTTCCGTCAGGGAAGAAGAAATCTGGACGGATACAGAATGTACTATAATCCGGAACTTCTGGAAGATCTTTTTGACGCAAAAGCAGTATTTGACCCAAGCAGACCAACTCCTGTACCGCCTATGGGATAAAGATAAAAATATATCATCCGCCGGATGAGGGGATCCGGCGGATTTATATACCGGTGGGGAGCAGCCGGAAGGGGAAACAGAAGAAAGGGGAAAATTAAAAAATGAAAAAAGCAGTTCTGGCAGTGACGCTTGCGGCAGCAGTTGCGGCAGGCAGTGGAAATATGCCGGTTTGGAATGGGAACACACAGAAAATCACATCTAAGACATATATGCCGGTGTCTGCATCAAAGGATAAAAAGAAAACAGAAGAGAAAGAAGCAAAAAACAGTGCGCAGTCGGTTCTGGAGCAGGCAAAGATCATGTATGCCCAGTACAATTATGACGAGGCTATCAAGCTTCTGAAAAGTCAGAAGGACTTTGAAAAAAACAAAGATTATATGGATATAGCCGCAAAGTGCCAGGTGGCAAAGGCGTCCCTGGTGGAATATCCCATTGAAAAGATCACCCATGTGTTTTTTCATACGCTGGTAAAAGATACCTCCAAAGCTTTTGACGGGGATTCTGATTCAGGCGGCTATAACCAGGTTATGACCACCATAGATGAGTTCAATAAGATCATTCAGACCATGTACGACAAAGGGTATGTCTTGGTAAGTCTTCACGATATGGCAACAGTGAATAAGGACGGAACTATGAGCAGAGGGAAGATCATGCTTCCCAAGGGAAAAATTCCGTTTGTTCTGTCCCAGGATGATGTGAGCTATTATCATTATATGGATGGAGACGGCTATGCTTCCCGCCTTGTTCTGGATGAGAACGGGGAAGTAAAAAATGAGTATATTGAGGATGACGGCACAGTATCTGTGGGAAATTATGATATGGTGCCTCTGATTGATGAATTTGTGAAGCAGCATCCTGATTTTTCCTATCATGGACGAAAAGGTATTCTTGCAATGACAGGATACAACGGCGTTCTGGGTTATCGTACGGATATTGCCTATAAGACAAAAGAGAATCTTCAGGATAATCAGAGGGAATTTCTGGAAAAACATCCTGATTTTGACTACGAAGCAGATGTGGCAGCTGCCAAAAAAGTTGCAGACGCCATGAAAACCAATGGCTGGGAGTTTGCAAGCCATACCTGGGGTCACAAAAATGCAACAGATTCTTCTGCCGAGGAACTGAAGGCGGATAATGAGAGATGGGAAGCCTATGTGGCGCCGATCCTTGGAAAAACAGATACCATTATCTTTGCCTTTGGAGCAGATATCGGCGGCTGGGAGGGATATTCCTCCGATAACCCGAAATTTCAGTATTATAAGAGCAGAGGATATAATTATTACTGTAATGTGGATTCCAGTCAGTATTTTGTACAGCTCTCAGACCAGTACCTGCGTCAGGGAAGAAGAAATCTGGATGGATATCGAATGTATTATAATCCGGAAATGCTCAGTGATCTATTTGACGTATCAGAAGTATGGGATTCTTCCAGACCTACCCCCGTACCTGCAATGTGACAGGATAAATGAACATAAGGCATCAGAAAGGAGCAATTTATGAAGAAAAAAACAGTTTTGGCAATGCTGGTAATGTGTATGGTATTCAGCGCGTCTGCCTGCTCAGATAAGAGCGCAGAAAAACCTGCGGCAGAAAAAACAGAAAGCAGCGCAGAGAAGGCGGATAAAGCAGAAGATAAAACTGAAACTGAAAAGGATAAAAAACAGGAGAAAAAAGCAGAGGTCAGACTTGTGTCTGTCAGCGATATTTCCAAATATATTACTGTAGGCGAATATAAAGGGCTGAAGCTGGAGAACATTGTAGAGCCTGTTTCAGATTCTGAGGTAAATACCGAAATTGAATTCCGGCTTCAGGATAAGGCGGAGGAAGTGAAGGATGGAACGGTCCAGTCCGGAGATCAGGTAAGAGTCAGCTTTACAGGAACCATTGACGGCAAAAGCTTTGAGGGTGGCTCTGAGGAGGACTATGATCTTGTTATCGGAGAAGGTGCAGTAGCAGACGGCTTTGATGAGGGGCTCATTGGAATGAAAGCCGGAGAGACAAAAGAACTGAATCTGACTTTTCCGGAAGATTATTATGACAGTGAGCTTGCGGGCAAGGCAGCTGTGTATCAGGTAACTGTTCAGAGTATCCGCAGAACTCCTGAGCTTACAGATGAGTGGGTTGCTGCAAATACAGACAGCAAGACTGTGGATGAATACAGAGCGGCTGTTCAGAAAGAACTTGAGTCCGGTGTGAATGAAGCTGCTGAGAACCAGCTTTATGCAGATGCATGGAATCAGGTATTTGAAAGCTCTGAGATCATAGAATATCCGGAAGAAGATATTGAAACAGCCATAGAAGCTTATAAAGAACTGAATGGCGAGTATATTGAGCAGGCTCAGATGGATATGAGCGAATTTCTGAGATCACAGGGAATCACAGAAGAAGAATATGAGGAAGCTTGCAGACAGTATGCGGAGGTTAAGGTAAAGCAGAACCTGATCGTTCAGTATATTATGGATGAAGAAAATCTGAGCGTAGACGACAAAGAGGCAGAAGAGCTGGATAAGAAGTTGCTTCAGCAGTATGGTGCGACAGATCTCAGTGAAGTGGTGGATCTTTATGGAGAGAGAGAAGTAAATGAGACACGGGCTCTTCTCAGAGTGGAAAAGTTTATTGTGGATCAGGCTCAGGTGGATCAGAAGGTCGGCGGAGGTGACGAGCTGGCAGAAAATGAAGATGCGGTAACAGAAGAAGGCGCCTATGATACTCAGCCGGAAAAGGCTGAAAAAACTGCAAATGAAGATGTTGCAAATGAGGATGCTGCTTTGGAGAAATAATCAGAAGCAATGTTATTCCTCATGTCGGCTGCTGTCTGTGCAGAATTGTAAACAGGGCAAAGATAGCCGGCATGGCAGCAGGGGGTCAGAAAACTGGATAAATTTAGAAAAGTTTTATAAATATATGGAAAATGCACGGGAAGCGCTATTGTATTTCTGCAAAAAATGCAGTATGATAGACGTGACAAACACAGACAGATTAATATAATAGCAGGTGGGAAACAATGGATAAAAGAGTGTTGCAGGAAAGGATGCGCAAAAAGCAGCAGCAGCTTCGACGCCGCAAAATGATGAAGCTTGGCGGCTATATACTGGCAGTGGTACTGGTTGCAGTATTTATCATAAAAGGCGTGATTCTGCCTATTACAAATAAAATCAGCGGCAAGGATGCTGATAAGCCCGTGCGGGTGGAAGCTGATGCCGGCAAAACGGCAGATGCAGAAAAAACAGAACCCAAAAAAGAAGAAGTAAAAACAGATGGAACAGCGGCGATCAGAATGCCTTTGGCAAGTGTTTCTCATATTACCACAGCATCAGACCTGACATCAGGCTGGCATAAGGACGAAAACGGCAAATGGTATCAGAATACAGACGGTACTTATTATGCCGGCGGAATGCAGGAGATTGACGGACAGACATATTCCTTTGATGATAATGGTTACATACAGACAGGCTGGGTAAGCCAGGGATTTGATGATCTGTATTTTAACGAGGATGGTACCTACAATCCGGAGAAACATAAACCGCGTATTGCCCTGACTTTTGATGATGGCCCCGGAGAATACACAGATCAGCTTCTTGACTGTCTGGAGAAGAACAATGCCCATGCAACGTTCTTTATGCTGGGACAGAATGTGGGAAGCTGGGAATCTACAGTGAAGAGGATGACAGACATCGGCTGTGAGCTTGGAAACCACAGCTGGGATCACCCGGAGGCAACTCTTCAGGGTATTTCTGATGAAGCGGTAATAGAGGAATTTCAGAAAACAGACGAGGCTCTGATGAAAGCCTGCGGACAGAAGTCCACAGTAGCCCGCGCTCCTTATGGCGCAGCAGCTCAGAGAGAGTTCGATCTGGTGCAGAAGCCGTTTTTTATGTGGTCTTTGGATACTCTGGACTGGAAGACATTGAATGTAGAATCAACCGTTGACGCAGTTATGAACGGGGATCTGACAGACGGCTCCATTATATTAATGCATGATATCCATGAGCCTTCTGTACAGGCGGCTCTTCAGATCATTCCTCAGCTGGTGGAAAAAGGCTATAAGCTGATGACCGTCAGCGAGCTGGCAGCGGCAAAGGGTGTGAAACTTCAGAATGCGTCCTATGCAGATTTCTGGGACAGCAGTTTGTCAAAGGGTCTGGTAGCAGGCTATGACGGTCCTCTTCTGAGCGCTGAGGCTGCTTCGGGAAGCGAAGGCGGAGAAGGCAGCGTATCTGACGGAAGCAGTGAGGACAGTTACGATGAAGGAAGCGATATGTCAGATGGAAGCAGTGAAGACGGTTCCGGTGAGGAGTATTCAGACGAAAGTGGAGATGCATCCTATGATGATGAGTATTATGGCGACGGCAGCGACGAAGAATACTATTAATCTATTAATATCGAATGATTTATGAGTTGAAAATTTATAAAGATATCATATGGTTTTATATTGCTGTCTGAAAATTGGATTTTTATTGCGTAACAGATATGAATGTCTGTTACGCATTTTTTATGTGAAAACACAAGGTTGTTCGACAGGAATCGTACAGACAGTAATAAGGTTATTGGCAGAATGTCTGAAACAACACAAAATGCAGTTGAAGAGACTGGGAATCTTGGGTATAATATGGATAGAGGAATTGTAGCATTTTGGGAGGGAAGTTTAGTGGGAAAGTGGTATGAAAACGCAGTGTTTTATCATATGTATCCTATCGGAATGACAGGAGCGCCAAGAAGAAATGAGAGTCAGGAAACTGTTCACAGATTTCAGGATCTGATGAAATGGCTTCCTCATATAAAGAGTCTGGGATGTACGGCAATCTATATTGGGCCGTTATTTGAATCCACATCCCACGGATACGACACAAAAGATTACCGTATGGTGGACAGGCGTCTGGGAGATAACCGGGACTTTAAAAACTTTGTGGAGAAAGCCCACGAAATGGATATCCGTGTTGTGGTGGACGGTGTATTCAACCATACAGGAAGAGAATTTTTTGCTTTTCAGGATATTCAGAAAAACAGAGAACAATCTCAGTACTGCAGCTGGTATAAGGGAATTAATTTTGGGTGGAATTCACCTTATAATGACGGATTTGGCTATGAGGCATGGCGAAACTGTTTTGAGCTGGTAAACCTTAATCTTTGGGAGCCGAAGGTACGGGAGTATCTTCTGGATGTAATAGGATTTTGGATTGACGAGTTTGATATTGACGGGATTCGCCTTGACTGCGCGGACTGTCTGGAATTTTCCTTTATGGAAGAAATGAGACGGTTTACTAATGACAAAAAAGCAGACTTCTGGCTGATGGGAGAGGTGATCCACGGAGATTACAGTCGCTATGTGAAGCCGGAAATGCTGGATTCTGTTACAAATTATGAGCTTCACAAGGGACTTTATTCCGGACATAACGACCACAATTATTTTGAGATCGCTCATACGATCCGGAGAGAGTTTGATGAAAACGGAGGAATCTACAAAGGACTTCGGCTTTATTCTTTTGTGGACAATCATGATGTGGACAGGATCGCTTCCAAGCTCAATGTTCCGGAACATATTTTTACTGTATATACACTTTTATTTACACTTCCGGGAATCCCTTCCATTTATTATGGATCTGAGTGGGGGATACAGGGACGTAAAGAAGGGGGAAATGATGATCCTCTTCGTCCGGCAGTTGATATTGAGGAGGCGCTTCAGCATCCGGATAATCCGCAGCTTCTTGAATGGGTGAAACTTCTTGGCAGGATCCACAGCCAGGAGCCGGCTCTTTCAGACGGAAGATATCAGGAACTTCTTCTCACCAACCGACAGTATGCTTTTGCAAGAATACTGGGAGAAGAAGCTATTGTAGTGGCAGTGAATAATGACGACAGGCCTGCAGAGCTATACATCAGGGAACTGCTGGGAGGAAAGTCCTGGGTAAGTCTTGTTGACGGGCAGGAAGGCAGACCTCAGGATGGCAGTTTCAGAGTAACGCTGGAGCCCGGGGAAAGTCAGATTTATAAATTGAAATAGATACAGGGATTAAGGGAGGTATTTCCGGATGGGAGAGAATATGCATTTTTCAGAGTTAGACCAGTATTTATTTGGTCAGGGAACACACTATGATATTTATAAAAAACTTGGTGCGCATCCTACAACTCAGGGAAGAAAAAAGGGAGTTTATTTTGCGGTATGGGCGCCGAATGCGCAGTCGGTTTCCGTAGTTGGAGATTTTAATAATTGGGATACAGAAGCAGATCCGATGGTGAAAGCAGGTCCCATCGGTGTGTTTGAAGTATTTGTGCCGGGGGCAAAAATTGGAGATCTTTATAAGTTTTTTATTGTGGGAATGCATGGCGAGGAGCTTTATAAGGCAGACCCCTATGGCAATGAAGCAGAACTTCGCCCGGGAACTGCGTCCAGGATTGCGGATATTACAGATTATAAATGGAAAGATTCTACATGGATGAAAAAGCGCATAGAATTTGATGAAAACACAGATGCCATGTCTATTTATGAGGTACATCCGGGTTCCTGGAAAAAACATGCAGTGGAAAATGAGGATGAAAACGGATTTTACAACTATCGTGAGTTTGCTCATGAGCTTGCAAAATATGTAAAAGATATGGGCTACACCCATGTAGAGCTGATGGGAATTGCAGAGCATCCATTTGACGGTTCCTGGGGCTATCAGGTAACCGGCTATTATGCGCCTACTTCACGTTATGGAAGCGCTCAGGATTTTAAATATCTGGTAGATTATCTGCACAGAAACAAAATCGGGGTTATTCTGGACTGGGTTCCGGGACATTTTCCGAAAGATGCCCACGGGCTGGCAAATTTTGACGGAACAGCAGTATACGAACATCAGGATCCGCGACAGGGAGAGCATCCTGACTGGGGAACAAAGATCTACAATTATGGACGTCCGGAAGTAAAGAATTTTCTTATAGCTAATGCGCTTTTCTGGATTGAGGAATGTCATGTGGACGGACTTCGAGTGGATGCAGTTGCGTCCATGCTGTATCTTGATTATGGCAAGCAGGACGGACAGTGGGTTGCAAATAAATACGGGGACAATAAAAATCTGGAAGCCATTGAATTTTTCAAACATCTGAATACAGTTGTGCTGGGAAGAAATCACGGCACAGTGATGATCGCAGAGGAATCAACTGCATGGCCGAAAGTAACAGGCAAGGCAGAGGATGACGGACTTGGATTTTCTCTGAAATGGAACATGGGGTGGATGAATGATTTCCTGGAGTACATGAAGACAGATCCGTATTTCCGTAAATTTAACCACAATAAAATGACATTTTCCATGACCTATGCCTACAGTGAAAAATACATTCTGGTTATTTCGCATGATGAGGTGGTTCATCTGAAATGTTCCATGCTGAACAAAATGCCCGGATATCCGGATGATAAGTTTAAGAACCTGAAGGCTGCCTATGCATTTATGTTCTTTCATCCGGGCAAAAAGCTTCTGTTCATGGGACAGGAGTTTGGACAGCTTCGGGAATGGAGTGAGGAAAGAGAGCTTGACTGGTATCTTCTGGGAGAGGAAAACCACAAAGATCTTCAATCCTTTGTAAAAACACTTCTTCATATGTACAAAAAATATCCGGCTCTGTATAAAGCGGATAATGATCCGGAAGGATTTGAGTGGATCAATGCAGATGACGGAGACAGAAGTATTTTCAGCTTTATGCGAAAATCTCCTACAAAGAGAAACAATCTTCTGTTTGTGGTAAACTTTACGCCTGTGGAGAGAAGCGACTACCGGGTAGGTGTGCCGAAGAAAAAACAGTATAAGCTGATCATGGATGAGAACGGACTTCTGGAAAAACCACAGATTTTCAAAGCGGAAGCCAAAGAGTGCGACAACCGGGAATTTTCTTTTGCATATCCCCTTGCGCCTTATGGAGTAGCGGTATTTACATATTGATGAGTATAAAAAAGCCATCACTGAAGAGAACAGGAATATATTCTTATAAATTGCTCTTTAGGGTGTTATAGAGTGATATTTTGGCAGAAAAACCATTGCATTTTATAAAAAGATGCGTTATACTGTACGCGTCTGAAGAAATAGACAATTACTTATGACGAAGAACCGATAATATAAATCCTGAAAGGAGAATAAAAATGAAAGTATCTAATATTAAAGACGTAGACAAATTTTTTGAAGTAGTAGATAGCTGCACTGGCAAAGTTGAGCTTGTAACAGGTGAGGGAGACAGACTGAATCTGAAATCCAAGCTGTCCCAGTATGTATCTCTGGCAAACATTTTCTCCGGCGGAGAGATTCCGGAGCTGGAAATCGTTGCATACGAGAAAGAAGATATCGACAAGCTGTTAAACTTTATGATCAACGGCTGATATTTTTTAGTAAAAAGCGGGGGCATGACAGAGTCATGTCCCCGTTGTGTGCATATATAAGTGGCTGCGACCAGGGGGTGTTTTGCTTCCTGGTCAAATGTACGTTGAAAACAAAGTAGAAAAGAGGCAAAATCATGACAAAAATTGATATTATTTCAGGTTTTCTCGGAGCTGGAAAAACAACTCTTATTAAAAAACTTCTCAAAGAGGCTTTTCAGGACGAGCAGGTAGTTCTGATCGAAAATGAATTTGGCGAGATCGGTATTGACGGCGGATTTCTGAAAGAGGCGGGAATTGAGATCCGTGAAATGAATTCCGGATGTATCTGCTGCTCTCTTGTAGGAGATTTTGGAGCATCTCTGAAAGAAGTGATCGACAAGTATCATCCGGACAGAATCCTTATTGAGCCGTCAGGCGTAGGAAAGCTTTCTGATGTGATCCGCGCTGTGCAGGATGTTCAGGAAGAAACAGGTCTTGTACTGAACAGTTATACAACAGTGGTAGACGCAAAAAAATGCAAAATGTATATGAGAAACTTTGGCGAGTTCTTTAACAATCAGGTAGAGTATGCAGGCGCCATTATTATGAGCAGAACAGATATTGTGGATGAAGAAAAGGCAATGCAGTCTATGGAGCTTCTTCGCAGTCTGAACAAGAAAGCTGCTATCATTACCACACCTGTTGAAAAACTGGACGGAAAGAAGCTTCTTGAAGTAATGGAAAATCCGGTATCTCTGGAAGAGGAGATGATGGAAGAAGAGGTATGCCCGGAGTGCGGACATGTACATGAGCATCATCACGAGCATGAACATCATCACGACCACGATTGCGGCTGCGGCCACGACCACGACGAGCATGAGCACCACCACGACCATGATTGCGGCTGTGGACACGACCACGACGAGCATGAGCATCATCACGACCACGATTGCGGCTGCGACCACGACGAGCATGAGCACCATCACGACCATGATTGCGGCTGTGGACATGACCATCACGAGCATGAGCACCATCACGACTGCGGATGCGGACATGATCATCACGGTCATCACCACCATCATGCAGATGAGGTATTTACAAGCTGGGGACGTGAGACTGTTAAGAAGTATTCCAGAGAGAATCTTGAAAAAATCCTTGCCACTCTTTCTGAATCTGAAGAGTATGGCGTAATCCTTCGAGCAAAAGGAATGCTTCCGGCTGAAGATGGAACCTGGATCTATTTTGATATGGTTCCGGAAGAAACAGAGATCCGTGAAGGCTCACCGGAATATACAGGCCGCCTTTGCGTTATCGGCTCTAAATTAAATGAGGAAAAACTGGCTGAGATCTTTGGATTATAAGACAGATCAGGAGGAATAAATGAACGAGATTACAGTACCGATTTATCTGATCACAGGTTTTCTGGAAAGTGGTAAAACTTCTTTCCTGAATTTCACCCTGCAGCAGGATTATTTTTATACAGAGGGAACAACTCTTCTGATCCTCTGTGAAGAAGGAGAAGAGGAGTACGATAAGGCTGTTCTGGAAATGAGCAATACTGTAGTGGAGATCATTGAAAAAGAGGAAGATCTTACTACAGACCGTCTTGTTGCCATGAACATTCTGTATCAGCCGGAACGGGTTATCATTGAGTATAACGGTATGTGGCTGGTGAGCAATTTTGAGAAAATGCAGAAGCCGGAGGGCTGGGGTGTAGAGCAGCAGATCACCTGTGTAGACGCCAGTACCTTCCAGATGTATATGGCAAACATGAAATCCATTTTTATGGATATGGTAAGAAACAGCGATATGGTTGTGTTTAACCGCTGCAAAAAAGAAGATCCTCTTCCAACTTACAGAAGAGGGATCAAAGTGGCAAACCAGAGAGCTGAGATTATTTTTGAGGATGAAGAAGGCGAGCTGGATGATATTTTCCAGGATGAAATGCCTTTTGATGTCAATGCGCCTGTGATTGATATTTTACCTGAGGATTACGGAATCTGGTTTGTGGACGCTATGGACCATCCGGAAACTTATGTAAATAAAACTGTGAAGTTTAAGGCAAGGGTAATGAAGCCAAGAGGAATGGGAAGCAAATTTTTTGTTCCGGGCCGTACGGCAATGACCTGCTGTGCAGACGATACAACCTTCCTTGGTTACGTGTGCAAAAGTGCATTTGCACCTAAACTTCAGCAGGGACAATGGGTAGAAGTGACTGCAAAGGTAGGAATTGAGAACCGTATGGAATACCAGGGGGAAGGAATTGTGCTTTACGCAGATTTTGTAGAGCCATGTGACCCTCTGGAAGAAGAAATGGTATATTTTAATTAAGGAGAGCGGTATGTATTTAGTAGTTGGTCTGGGAAATCCAGGAAGGCAGTATGAAGCCACCCGGCACAACATGGGCTTTGATGTGATCGACCGTCTGGTGGAGGAACACGGGATTCCCCAGGGCGGCGTTAAATTCAATGCCATGTATGGAAAGGGAATCATCGGTGGAGAACAGGTGCTTTTGATGAAGCCCCTTTCTTATATGAATTTAAGCGGTGGCCCGGTGCGGGACATGATAAATTATTTTAAAATTGATCCGGAAACAGAGATGATCGTGATTTATGATGATATTGATCTGGAACCGGGACAGTTAAGAATCCGCAAGCAGGGAAGCGCAGGCGGACACAACGGGATCAAAGATCTGATCAAACAGCTTGGAACGCAGAAGTTTGTGCGTATCAAGGTGGGAGTAGGAGCCAAACCTCAGGGCTGGGATCTGGCAGATCATGTACTGGGAAGATTTTCCACACAGGAGCGCAAACTTGTGGATGAGGCTCAGGAAAGAGCATGCAAGGCTGTGGAAATGATCCTTTCCAGAGGAACAGATGCAGCAATGAATGAGTTCAACAAAAAGACGGGGGTCGTATGAAAACATTTTTGCAGCCTCTGCAGAATCTTGCAGAGATGGAACAGATACGGGAACAGGCAAAAGATAACCGTGGCGTCCTGGCTGTCAGCGGCTGTATGGAGTCCCAGAAAGCACATATGATATATGGGCTTTCCGGGCTTTTTCCATATCATCTGATTATTTCCGAGGACGAGCGCAGCGCAAAGCAGATTTATGAGGACTATCGTTTTTATGACAAAAATGTTTATTACTATCCGGCCAGAGATCTTCTGTTTTTTCAGGCAGATATCCATGGAAACCTGCTGATACGGCAGAGGATGCAGGTAATCCGTGCTCTTCTTACCTCAGAAGAGATCACAGTGGTTACAAGTGTGGACGGATGTATGGATTTTCTTGCTCCTTTGGAGGAAATCCAGAAACAGCTTCTTTATTTTCGCAATGACAGCCAGCTTGATATTGATAAATTAAAAACAGCACTTGTAAGTATGGGCTATGAGCGTGCAGGCCAGGTGGAGATGCCAGGACAGTTTTCGGTGAGAGGAGGAATTATTGATATTTATTCCCTGACAGAAGAAAATCCCTGGAGAATCGAGCTGTGGGGAGATGAAATTGACTCAATCCGAAGCTTTGATACCCAGAGCCAGAGATCTCTGGAAAATCTGGAAGAGATCACCATTTATCCGGCGGCGGAGCTTCAGGCGGAAAAAAGCGGTCTGACTTTTACAGATTATTTTGACCGGGAAAAAACAATGATATTTCTGGATGAGCCTAACCGCCTTTCCGAAAATGCAAAGGCAGTGGAGGAAGAATTCCGTCAGAGTTGCCATAACCGACAGGAAAAAGGTCAGCAGAATCTTTCCGAAGGCTGGATGTGCTCCTGGGATGAAGTTTGTCATAAGCTGAATAAATGTAACTGTGTTTCTCTTTCTGCGCTGGAGCCCCAAAAAGCGGGATGGAATATTACGGGAAATCACAATCTCACAGTGAAATCCATGAGCTCCTATCAGAGCAGTTTTGAGCTTCTTGTAAAGGATCTTCAGCAGTACAAAAACAAGGGCTATCAGATTGTTCTTATGTCAGGCTCCCGGACAAGAGCAGAGCGTCTGGCAAAGGATCTTCAGGATCAGGGGCTGAATGCCTTTTATGGACAGGACAGTGAACGTATTCTGAATCCCGGAGAGATCATGGTGGTTTACGGTCATGCCAGAAAGGGCTTCGAGTATCCTCTTGTAAAGTTTGCGGTTATTACAGAAACTGATATTTTCGGCAAAGAGCAGAAGCCGCGTAAAAAAAAGAAAAACTATAACGGTCAGAGGATCCAGGACTTTTCTGAGCTGTCCATCGGGGATTTTGTTGTCCATGAAAAGCACGGACTTGGAATTTATAAGGGAATTGAAAAGGTTGAGGTAGACAGGATCGTAAAGGATTATATCAAGATCGAGTACCGTGGAGGAAGCAACCTTTATATTCTTGCCACTCAGCTGGATGCTCTTCAGAAATATTCCGGGGCAGAGGCTGCAAGAACTCCAAGGCTGAACAAGCTGGGAGGCCAGGAGTGGAAAAAGACAAAATCAAAAGTAAAGGGCGCTGTTCAGAACATTGCAAAGGAGCTGGTGGAGCTTTATGCAGTGCGTCAGGAAAAAGAAGGCTATGTGTGCGGTCCGGATACAGTGTGGCAGAGAGAGTTTGAGGAAATGTTCCCCTATGAGGAGACAGAGGATCAGCTTGCTGCCATTGAGGATACAAAAAAAGACATGGAAAGCACCAAGATCATGGACCGCCTTGTGTGCGGCGACGTAGGCTACGGAAAGACGGAGGTTGCTCTCCGCGCCGCCTTTAAGGCTGTTCAGGAAAGCCGCCAGGTAATTTACCTTGTGCCAACCACGATCCTTGCACAGCAGGTTTATAATACCTTTGTCCAGAGAATGAAAGAGTTTCCGGTAAGAGTGGATCTCCTGTGCCGGTTCCGCACTGCAGCCCAGCAGCAAAAAACGATCAGTGATCTGAAAAAAGGCCAGGTTGACATTATTGTGGGAACTCACAGGGTGCTTTCCAAGGATGTGGAATTTAAGAATCTGGGACTTCTGATCATTGATGAGGAACAGCGCTTTGGCGTAGTTCACAAAGAAAAGATCAAGCAGCTGAAAAAAGATATTGATGTTCTGACTCTGACTGCAACGCCTATTCCACGGACACTTCACATGAGCTTGATCGGAATCCGCGATATGAGTGTTCTGGAAGAACCGCCTATGGATCGTGTGCCTATTCAGACTTATGTGATGGAGTATGATGAGGAAACTGTGAGAGAGGCAGTAAACCGTGAGCTTCGCAGGGGCGGCCAGGTATATTATGTATATAACCGTGTGAACGATATCGCAGAGGTTGCCCTGAGACTGTCCAGGCTTCTGCCTGATGCCAGAGTGGATTTTGCTCATGGGCAGATGAGCGAGAGGGAACTGGAAAATGTTATGTGTGCATTTATCAACGGAGACATTGATGTTCTGGTTTCCACAACAATTATTGAAACAGGTCTTGACATATCCAACGTGAATACAATGATTATTCATGATTCAGACAGATATGGACTTTCCCAGCTTTATCAGCTTCGGGGGCGGATTGGAAGATCAAACAGAACCGCCTATGCTTTTCTTATGTACCGGAAAAATACCATGCTGAAGGAAACGGCGGAAAAAAGACTTTCCGCCATCCGGGAATATACAGATCTGGGAAGCGGATTCAAGATTGCCATGCGGGATCTTGAGCTTCGGGGAGCCGGAAACCTTCTGGGAGCAGAGCAGCACGGACATATGAATGCAGTTGGTTATGATCTTTACTGCAAAATGCTCAGCGAGGCTGTCAAGGAGGCAAAGGGTATTCATACAATGGAGGACTTTGAAACTACCATTGACCTGACAATTGACGCTTTTATCCCGGATACCTATATCAGCAACGAATATCAGAAGCTGGATATTTATAAGAGAATTGCAGGTATTGAAAGTCAGCAGGATTATGACGATATGCTGGAAGAGCTTCTGGATCGTTTCGGAGAAATGCCAAAGGCAGTGCTGAACCTTCTTGCCATTGCAAGAATGAAGGCTCTTGCCCACCGTTCCTATGTAACAGAGATCAAGCAGCTTGGAAACGATATGAGGATCACTCTTTATGAAAAAGCGCATATCGATCCTTCAGGAATCCCGGCTCTTATGCAGAAATACAGAAGAGGCCTTCAGTTTAAGGCAGAGCAGGAGCCGAAATTTATATACACACCTCAGGGAAGACCGCTGGAAGCCCTGACAGATTTTCTGACAGAGCTGAACAGTCTGGTGGAGGAGTAGGGAATCTGTGCAAAATGTGTGAAAAATCATGGAATTTTGTGATTCTCCTTGCCCTCAGGACGAAAAAAGATTATACTTGTAGCAATAAAGTCAGGCTACAATGGAGGAAAATATGAAAGAAAGATCAAAAAAAGCAGCTGTTGTTGCGCTTGCAGGCGTAATGACCATGGGAATGCTTTCCGGCTGTGGTGAAAAGAAAGTAGATGGAACTCAGACAGTTGCTACGGTAAACGGAACTGATATCCCAATGGGAGTATTAAGTATTATGGTTCGTCAGAGTCAGGCTCAGGCAGAAGCAATGTATGCAAGCCTTATGGGCGGACAGCCGGGATATGCGATCTGGGAATCAGAGACAGAGGAGGGAGGAACCTACGGAGAACAGGCTGTAGAGGAATCCCTGAAAGACCTGGAGACTCTGTATATTCTGAAAGAAAAGGCAGCAGATTACAAGGTTGAGGTAACTGAGGAAGATCAGAAAGCCATTGCAGAGGCAGCATCAGAATTTATGAAAGCCAACAGTGAAGAAACGATAGAAACTCTTTCTGTGACAGAAGACCAGATTAAAACCTACCTGGAACTGCGCACTTATCAGATGAGAATGCATGATGCCATTATCGCTGAGGTGGATACGGATATTCCGGATGAAGAAGCTCAGCAGTCTTCTTTCAGTTATGTAAGCATTAATACTGCAGATCTGGAAGAAAAAGATGTTGAGGCCAAAAAGAAAGACGCACAGAAAATCCTTGATGAAATGAAAAAAAATCCGGAAGCTGATTTTGCTGAAACAGTAAAATCTGTCAGTGAGGATTACAGCGTTCTTGAAGGAACTTTTGATACAAATGAGAAGAAAGAGGATAAAGAGGGCGAAGCTGAGCCTGCATCCTCCGGTTATCCGGAAGAGGTTATTTCTGTACTGAGAACTCTTAAAGACGGGGAATTGGCGCAGAATGTAATTGAAACAGACACTGCTTTTTATGTTGTAAGACTGGATAAAGTAAATGATGAGGAAGCTACTGAGAATAAGAAAACATCTATCCTCAATGAGAAACAGAACGAGTTTTATGCAGATACAACCGAAAAATGGTTAAAGGAAGCAGAGGTTACTGTGGACAAGAAGGTTCTTAAAACTCTGGAACTGAAAGATAACCATAAATTTGTGATCGGCACAACTGCGGAACCTACAGAAACACCGGAAGCAACAGAAGCAGCTCCGGAAGAAGCTGCCGAGGAAGAGGTTCTTGAACCTGTAGAAGAGCCGGAAGCAACAACAGAGGAACCAACTTCAGCGCCGGAAAATGATACAGAGAAAGCTGAAGAAGAGGGAACAGAAGAGACTGCAGAGACAACAGTTACTCCTGAGCCAACTGAAGAAGCAGAAAAATAAAACGATTTTATAAAGGGGATACCACAACAGCTGCTTGTGATATCCCCTTTTTCATGGGAAAATTAATGAGATTCAGAGTCTTCTTTAAAGGAAACATGGATACCATTGATCTCCACATCACCTTCCATGGGGATCACAAGACATTTTCTGCCGTCAATGATCTTTGTTTCCACAAGTTCTGCACGGTCAGGATCTACATGGATCACCACATCAGGGGTTTTGATCTCCATACGGCGGGTGTTGGTGATATTGGAAGCCATGAGAGAAGTATTTTCTCCGGCAGTGGCCTCATAGCAGGAATCAAAGGTTTCCAGTTTTTCATCCTCCACACCGCACTCCTCAAAAAGACGTTTCACTTCCGGTTTTGTCAGTACAGCCGGTTCCGGAGCGTCTTTTTGGGTTTCCACCCATTCATTTAATTTTTCATGGATGTTCATGACAGTATCATAAGCGCAGTCGTCACCAAGGGTTTCTTCCACAAGGGCATTAAAGGAATCACGCTGACCTCCTGCAGACAAAGGAGTTACGCAGCCAAAAAGCTCGTCTACAAAGGTACTTCTCAGCTGTTCTGCATTTTTTGAATAATAGAGAAGTCCGTGGATATCTGTACTTCTGTCATTAAATACAGGAAACAGAAAGCCCAGATCCGGCATTTCCACGATCCAGTCGCGGATGCGGTCCTCAATATTATTTGTTTCCGCATTGTAGCAAAGACCTGCCTTGGAAAGCTTTACCGGGCAGATGCTGCAGAGGATATGGTCGTAGATCTCGTCGGAGGCGTCAAACATTTCCATACCGTCAGAGGATTTGCCGGGAATATCGTAAACTGCATGGATCAGTATAATGTAGTAGTTTTCGCCATAATCATAGGACTGGATGATCCTGTCATAAAATTCTTCCAGAAGAGCATTATCCTGAAGCTTGCTTCCCCGCAGCTTCAGCAGAAATTCCTGAGTCCCGCCTTCTTTTTCCTGTTCCAGAGGAAATTCCATATTGATAAGATTTTTGCCTATTGTTCCGGAAAGAGTTTTCTTAAAAATTTCAAAATACTTAAAAGCTTCCTCTTCAGAAAGGGACAGAAAAGCTTCTTTCAGCTCTGTTTTTTTGTTTTTTTCACCATCTACATAACAGCCGCAGATACGGGTAATGGAGCAGCGGTCAGGTGTAAACTGTTTTTTTATTTCGGATATTTCTTTTTTGTTCATAGTTTGGGAATCTCCTTTATATGACAGTATTCAGATTACTGTTTATTCCGTTCACAGCAGTTTCCTGGTCAAAATCCTGTGAACACTAATATATTCAGAACCTTATATCAGACCAGATTTTGTGTTTGTTGAACTGATTTACCGTTCTGTATTATAAAACTTTTCAGAAAATGTAAACAGCCGCTACAGAAATAGAAACGGCTGCAAATACAGTATGATTATAAAGAGCAAAACAGATGTGCTCTGTTCTTTCTAATATAACATACGGGTTTTTCTTCTGCAAGCAAATTACCCTGGCATTTAACTTTTGATTCTCTCACAGTATGAGAGGAAAAACGGCTGCTGTCCGTACAGTATTATTTCCACATTTGTCTGACGCATTGATGCCAAAATCCCGGGAACTCTAAAAAATATGTATATTTTTGACAGCAATACTGTTAAAATAAAGATACCGGAAGACATATTTTCGGGTGTTTTGAGGGAGGAAAATGAAATGAAACGTAAGATACTGGCAGCAGTGTTCTGGGCTGTGGCGGCTACATCAGCATTTACAGGAGCAGAGCTGGTTCAGGCAGCAGAGAAAGCGGAAGAAGCCGCTGTGCAAAAACCGGACATGGAGGGCATAGACACAGAAAACACAAAAATAGGGATTTCCATTTATCAGTTTGACGATACGTTTATGACATTGTATCGGACAGAGCTTGTACGCTATCTGACAGAGGAACTGGGCTTTGATGAAAAAAACATACTGGTGGAAGATGGAAAAAACAATCAGGAGAAGCAGACAAATCAGATTGAAGATTTTATTGCAGATCATGTAGATGTGATGATCCTGAATCTGGTTCATGCCTCTGCGGCTCCCATGATAACAGATCTTTGCAGCGAGTCGGGGACTCCTGTTGTTTACATAAACCGTCAGCCGGATCCCATGGAAATGGAAAGATGGGAGATGGAGGGAATACAGGCAGCTTATATTGGCGCAGACGCAAGGCAGTCCGGTATTTTTCAGGGAGAAGAGATTGCGGCTACAGAGAATAAAGGTGATGTGAATGGCGACGGAGAGGTTTCTTATATTATGCTCCAGGGGGAGCCGGAAAATATTGATACCCAGTACAGAACCGCTTATTCTGTAAAAGCTCTTGAAGATGCAGGAGTGAAGACCAGAGAACTTATGGCTCAGAGAGGCGACTGGAGCCAGTCACAGGGACAGAAGATCATGGAGGAGGCTCTGGATGAGTTTGGAGATGAGATAGAAGTGGTGTTCTGTAATAATGACGCCATGGCGCTTGGGGCGTTGGAGGCGATCCGGGAGGCTGACAGAACTGTGGGAGAGGATATTTATCTGACAGGTGTCGATGCTCTGGAAGAAGCAGTCCAGAGTGTTGTGGACGGAGAATTTACAGGCACGGTGTTTAATGATTATTTCAGTCAGTCCCATGGGGCGGCAGAGCTTGCCGTAAAGTTCCTGAAGGGTGAGGAAACAGAGCCTGTTACTCTGGTTGATTACGTAAAAGTGACACAGGATAATGCAGAAGAAATTCTGGAACTTGTTAATTCACAAAAATAATATAATCAGGCGAAAAAGAGGAGAATATGAAAAAAAATGATACTTTATTGAAACCCGTTGAAAAGGATTCGCTTTATCTTAAAATTTCTGACGCTGTTTACAGTTATATAAAAATGAACAATCTGCAGCCGGATGATAAGCTTCCATCTGAAAGAGATATGGCGGCAATGCTTCAGACAAGCCGCAATTCGGTCAGAGAAGGTCTGCGTATTCTGGAGGACAGAGGGCTTATTTATGTAAAAACAGGAAGCGGAGTTTTTGTAAAAGATCCGTATGGAGAACACAGCGCTATTTCTGTGCGTTTAACAGAATGTACAACAGAAGAGCTTCAGGAGCTTCAGACGATCCTGGATCATCAGGCTGTTCTGAATGCCATCAGCAGAGGAACACCAGAGGAAAAACAGAAACTGGTTTCTATTGCATCAGAACTTATGGAAAAGTATTCCTGTAATATTTACAGTCATACGCTGGATTACAGTTTCCATACAGAGCTTTATGAAATGGGAAGAAACAAAGCCGTACATCAGGTGATCCAGGGAATCCGCGACACGCGTTTTGTACAGCGGGAGAATGCGGATGGCGAAAATGACTCTGTGTGGCTTGCAACGATCCCGCAGCATTTTCATCTGGCAGAAGCAATTTTTAATTCTAACTCCGCGGCGGCTCTGGCTGCTATTGATGAGATTCTGGAGCATGGATTTGCTCTTATCAATAATTCCAGATAGAAAGAGCTGCACAGGAGGATGAACAGAAAGTCCGTTAGCTTTGGATGGGCTCATTTGCCGGAACAGAGTTATGATGTTTCTCAAAAATATTTTATTTCAATTTCTGACAAAGAGCAAAAAACATCCGTTTATAAAAACAGACAGGACCGGAGCTGATATCAGTCCGGATTCCTGTCTGTTTGCTTTATAATTCTTTTCCTGTGAGTTTTACATACTCGTCATAGTTATCTCCGCCCTTTTTAATTTTGGCAATACCAAATCCGGTAAAGCCCCAGATAATGGCAAAAATAACGCCTGTGTAGCAAAGACATGCCCATGGAGCATACTGAGCGGTAGGAACTCCCAGAGTGGAAGTCATGTAAACGCCTGCCAGTGACCAGGGAACAAGAGGTTCCACAACTGTGATACTGTCTTCCAGTGTACGGGAAAGGTTTTTTGTTTCAAGACCGCGTTTAATATATTCTGCCTGGAACAGTCCTCCGATCATCAGGAAGGTAACAGATGCCTCTCCGATGACAGTGATGATGATCACACCCAGAAGAGCAGTAACAGTAATCAGCTGTCCGGTACCATGAATGTGCTTCATGATGTGGCTGAGGATCACATCCAGACATCCGGAAACAGTAAGCGCTCCGATAAACCCAAAAGCACAGAATGCCATCAGCGCTGTGTTCATCATGGAAGTCATACCACCTCTCTGGAGCAGGTTGGGAACTTCCTGGACAATTCCTGCGAGATTCAGAGACGGATCTGTAAACATTTCCATTTTAAATCCGCTTACCATACTGGTTGCGCAGGTCTGGAAGGAAAAATCCTGAACAGTCATTGCGATTACTACTGCCACAGCAGAGGAGATCATCATAACAGGAATGGTAGGCTTCTTTAAAAGGGAACCTGCAACAACAATAACAGGCGGTACAAGCAGCAGAAGGCCTACCGGCATACTCAGGTCAAAAAGCTCTGCCAGAGTAGTGATGATAGAGTCAACCTGTGAAATCTCTCCGCTTCCGGCAAAAGAAATTCCGGCAATCACATAAACTACGCAGCTGATGACAAAACCGGGGATTGTTGTGTAAAACATATGCCCGATGTGCTTGTAAAGGTTTGTTCCGCTGGCAATTGCGGACATATTGGTGCTGTCAGAAAGAGGAGACATTTTATCTCCGAAATAAGCTCCTGCAACGATTGCGCCTGCAACCGCCGGAAGAGGAGCGCCCATGCCGGCTGCCACACTCATGAGAGCTGCGCCTACAGTTCCGGCAGCGCCCCAGGAGGTTCCTGTGCTGACAGAAAGAATTACTGTCACAAGGAAAGAGGTTACAATGATAAATTTCGGGTTAATGATCTGAAGTCCGATATAAACAAGGAACGGAATGGTTCCGCTGACGATCCATGCGCCGATCATCAGACCTACAGTGATCAGAATCATGATAGCAGGAAAAGCCTTTGCCAGCTTATCTACGATCTCGTTTTCCACATCCTTCCAGGTGTATCCCAGAAACAGACATAAAACAATGGTAAAAGCTGCACAGATAAGAAGCAGGATCTTAATGTCTATGCTGAAGATGATCAGCCCCAAAAACAATACTGCAAACATGAATACCAGAGGAAGGAGCGCAAGTCCTAGTCCCGGTGTCTTTTTGGTTTTTTTGTTGATATTTTCTTCCATGATTAAGTCCTTTCAATCAGATTTTATCAAGAGCCTGTGAAAGATCTGCAATGAGATTTTCGGCTCCTTCCAGACCGCAGTGAAGTCTGACAATGCTTCTGCTCAGGTTATGGAAAGCCTGTTCTTCTTCACTCCAGTTATAGGTGTAGGCAATGGCAAGACTTTCAAAGCCGCCCCAGGAACAGCCGCGCTCAAAGATCTTCAGGCTGTCCACAAATCTTGCGGTATCTTCTGCAGAGCCGTCGATTTCAATACTCATCAGACCGCATTCCCCTTTTTGCTGCTTACGTGCAAGTTCATACTGAGGATGAGATTTTAATCCTGTGTAATATACATGTTTTACTTTAGGATGATCCTCCAGGAATTCAGCTACCTTCATAGCAGTTTCATAATGTCTTTGCATTCTCACATCCAGTGTACGCAGACCGCGGATGGCAAGCCATGCTTCCATAGGTCCAAGAACACCTCCGAACCAGTCTCTCTGAACCATGATTTTTTTCATGAACTCGTCGTCTTTGGAGATCAGAACACCGCCGATCAGATCGCTGTGACCGCCGATATATTTTGTCATGGTGTGCATAACAATGTCGATCCCCATATCAAGGGGCTTCTGGAATACCGGTGTGGAATAGGTGTTGTCGATATAGGTTTTGATGCCGTGCGCCCGGGCAAGCTTTGCCACACCTTCAAGATCTACAACTGAAAAAATAAGGGTGGACGGGCTTTCCAGAATGATCAGATCTGTTTCCGGACGAATTGCATCTTCAAAATCTTTCAGATCAGTTCCGTCAACATAAGTTACGCTGATCTCCATTTTTTCTTTCAGAAAATCATTCAGAAGATGCTGTACAGGACCATAGCTTGCTTTCATGCAGATCACATGGCTTCCGGTTTTGCATACTGCGAGGATCGCTGCAGCGCAGGCAGCCATTCCAGCAGAAAAAACAACAGCTCTGGTTCCGTGTTCCAGCGCGGCAAGCTTTTTTTCAAGAATAGTGACAGTTGGATTGGACGCTCTTCCGTAGTAATATTCATCTTTAAAGATGTCTACAGAGAAATAGTCATCCACAGAGTCAAATACATGGAGAGAGTTCATAAAGATGGGGGGTGTTACAGACTTCATGTATTTGGAGGGATCTTCTCCCAGATGGGTCATTGCCAGTAAATCCTGGTTGTCTGTCATTGTGCTTCCTCCTTTGGCGTACTGGTTCATTGGTTGAACCGATTTATAAGTGCATTATAGATTTTAAGTGATTTTTTGTCAATATTTGAAAAAATATATTTTAAATTTTTGTAAAAAAGATACAAAAACGAAGGAGAGAATTTGTGCGTTTTTAAGGTGAAAAAATACAGAAAGAGATTTTTCTGTATTCAAAAATCCGTTTATAAAACAGGATTCCCATGGTATAATATTTTTTATAATGGGGAGGAAATCTTATGGAATTATACAATGTTTTGCTTGTGGATGATGAGGCTGATGTTCTTCAGGCAATGAAGAAAAAAATTGACTGGGAAGCCCTGGGGTTTTGTCTGGCAGGAACAGCAGAAAACGGACAGGAAGCCCTGGAAATGGCAGAGCAGCTTCATATAGACGTAGTTATGACAGACATTAAAATGCCTTACATGGACGGGCTGACTCTGTGCAAAAATCTGAAGCAGAGTTACCGGAATATGAAGGTGATCATTTATTCGGGGTTTGATGATTTTGAGTTTGCCAGGGAGGCTGTTCACCTGGAAGCAGAGGAATATCTTCTGAAACCTATCAGTGCAGGAGATATGGAAGCTGCTTTTTCAAAAGTCCGTAAAAAACTGGATCAGGAGTATGATGAGTACAGAAATCTGAACAGGCTGTCAGAGTATTACCGAAAAAGTCTTCCTGCCATGCGGGAGCAGCTTGTAATGGGGATTCTGGAAGGACGGATTGCCGGAGAACGTGCCAGGACGATGATAGAAACTTATGAAATGCATCTGGATGCGCCTTTTTATGCGGTTTCCACACTGTATATGGATGTGAACTCAAGAGAAGAGTCCCCACAGCTGTTTATGTTATCCCTAAAGGATATGGTTCAGGATTATCTTCATGACAGACTCCGTTTTTTCAGCACTGCTTTTCTGGATCAGGTGATTGTTATTTTTATGTTGGGTGATAAAGAGGAAATCGATCAGGTTCTCTATCATCTGGATCAGATCTGTAAAATGGGATTTCGTGTTCTGAAGTCTGCTGTAACAGCCGCTGTGGGACAGGTCTGCGCAGATACCGATGCTCTGCATACTTCCTATGAAGAGGCAGTAAATGCCATGGAATACAGAAGCATTCTGGGAAGCGGTCAGGTGCTTTATATCAATGATATTGAACCCAGTCCTGAAGAAAATATACCTGTTACAGAATATGAGTTTCAGAATCTGGTCCGTGCAGTTAAACTGGGAAACAGAGATGAGACAAATGCGGCTATTACACAGATTATGGACAGTATCCGGAAAGGACCGATTTCGCCGGGACAGTATCAGCTTTTTTTTATGGAGCTTCTGTCTGAACTTATGAAGATCGGACGGGCATATAAGCTTCATCCAAATCAGATTTTTGGCGAACATGCAGGTTCATGGCAGGAACTTTACCGGATGATTACTGTTGAGGAACTGGAAGGATGGCTTCAGGAAGTGTGTACCGGTCTGCGCCATATGCTGCGACATGAAAGGCGGGATTCCGCGGCGCGGCTGACGGAGAGAGCCAGAGCATATATTGAGGAGCATTATAAAGAAAACGACCTTTCAGCAGACAGTCTGTGTCGCTGTCTGAATGTAAGCGCTGCTTATTTTTCCACAATATTTAAAAGAGAAGTGGGCATGAGCTTTGTAGCATATCTGACGAAAATACGTCTGGAGCATGCTCTGGAACTTCTGCGTACAACAGAGGATAAAACATATATTATTGCGTCCAGAGTGGGCTATATGGAGCCTAATTATTTCAGCTATGTATTTAAAAAACAGTATGGGATCTCTCCGTCGAAATACAGGGCAGAGATGTTTGCGAAAGAGAAAAATACAGATTAAGATTAAAAGAGTTATCGGTTTATGAAGTACATAAAAAATAAATGGAATCAGATCACCGACTATATAAAAAGGCGGGATCTGCAGTTTGTGATCTCAGCTTCTTTTACTTTAGTCGCCCTGATCGGAATGGTATTTATCGGCGTTTTTCTCTATCAGAGCTATGGCAGGGCGGCAAAAGAAATGATGCTGAATGATACCCGGCAGCTTGTGAATCAGGTTGAAATCAATCTGAATAATTATCTCCGGAGCATGATGCGTATTTCTGACGCCATGTACTATAATGTGATCAAAAAGGTAGACATGAGCAAAGATGATATTTCTCAGGAGCTTAACCTTCTTTATGAGGTAAACAAAGACAGTCTGGTAAGCGTTGCCTGTTTTTCAGAAAAAGGTGAACTTCTGGGAGCGGCGCCGGTAGGAAATGTAAAAAACAATGTGGACGTCACACAGCAGAGCTGGTTTACCAGCGCTCAGAATAAAATGGAAAATCTCCATTTTTCAGAGCTTCATGTGCAGAATATTTTTGAAAACAGCAACGGACGTTATTACTGGGTAGTGTCTTTAAGCAGGGGAGTTGAACTTACCACAGAGGGAAAAATGTCCGGTGGAATTCTGCTGGTTGATATGAATTTCAGTGGCATACGTCAGCTTTTTACAGAGATTAACAGCCAGGATATGGGATACGTTTATCTTATTAACAGTGACGGTGAGATCATTTATCATCCGAAACAGAACCTTATTTTTTCCAATATGCTGAAAGAAAACAACAAGGCAGCCAGCCACTATGAGGACGGTGTATATGAAGAAAACTTTCAGGGTGAAGACCGGACAGTTGTGGTAAAAACAGTGGGGTATACCGGTTGGAAAATTGTCAGTGTGACACCTGCAGACAGGCTGTTTCAGGATTTTAACAGAACGGAGATCATGACTGTGATCATTATTATTCTGTCAGTATGCCTGATGATATTTGCCAATCAGTTTGTAGCTGTAAGAATCGTGAAACCTCTGAAAAAACTGGAAAATTCGCTGAAAGCCATTGGGGTGGACCAGAAACCTGAAATTTATATCGGAGGTTCTTCGGAAATCCAGCATCTGGGAAATACCATCCGGTCTATGGTAGATCAGCTTCGGAAACTGACGGATGATATTGTAAAAGAGCAGGAAGAAAAGAGAAAAAGTGAGCTGGATGCTCTTCAGTCCCAGATCAATCCTCATTTTCTTTATAATACGCTGGATTCGATTATGTGGATGATAGAAAGTGAACGTTATCAGGACGCTGTATTTATGGTACATGCTCTAGGGAAACTGTTCCGCATCAGTCTTTCCAGAGGAAGAAATATCATTACAGTCGGGGAAGAACTTCAGCATGCAGGAAGTTATCTGGATATACAGAAGTACAGATACAAGAATAAATTTACTTCTTTTTTTGAGGTTGAAGAAGGCATTGAAAAGTACAGAACAATTAAATTGATCATTCAGCCTCTGATCGAAAATGCGATCTATTATGGAATGGAATATATGGATGGCGAGGGAGAAATTTATATCAGAGCTTATACAAAAGATCAGGATCTTTTTATAGAAGTTGAGGATAATGGTCCGGGAATGCCGGAAGAACAGGTTGCCGGACTTCTGACAGAAAAATCGGAAACCCGAAGCAGAGGATCAGGGATCGGGCTGAAAAATGTGCATCAGCGTATTCAGCTTTATTTTGGAGTTGAGTATGGACTGGAGATTGAAAGTGAACCGGATGAAGGAACAACTGTGCGTATCCATCTTCCGAAAACAGAAGAAGCTTCCGGTATGCAAAAGGAGGACAGACAATGAAAAAGAAAAGGTTTCAGTGGAAAAGTCTGGCGATCCTTCTGGTGGCTGTGATCACTCTGGGAGGTTTGTACTACTATGGGGTTTTTGTCCGAAAAAAGGAGATTCCGTCTGTTTATTCCGTGATTCTTTATCAGGAAACAGAAGATGAGTGGGGAACTCTTATTCAGGGAATCATGCAGGCGGAAAAAGATCTGAAGGTAGATGTAAATTATATTTATCTTTCAGAAAATGATACGGCAGAAGATCAGATAAAGGCAGTGAACAAAGAAATCCGTGAGAAAAGCTCCGGTATTTTAATGGCTGCAGTAAACAGCGAGGGGATTCAGAAAGCCATGGAAAAGATGCTGATCTCCGTTCCGATCATTTTTGTGGAAACAGGAGCAGGAGATTCTTATCCTGTGATCCGTTCGGATGATTATGCTATGGGAAAGGCTCTGGGGGAGGCTGTTCTTCAGGATATGGAACAGACAGGAACATCCGGGAAGGTGACAATCATAACAGAAAATATGGAGCGGGACAGTGTAAGCCTGCGCTATAAAGGAATCAAAGATACGCTGGAGCACGCAGACCAGAATGTCCTGATAAGCAGTCTAAGCGGAGATTTCAGTGCCGGGCTTTTTGAGCAGATCCCTTATCTGATAACGCTGGATAAAAGTACAACGGAACGGGCAGCAGCATTGTGGAAAGAGAGTGGTCAGATCAGGAGAAAAAATGGGGATATCTGTAAAATATACGGGGTAGGAAATACAGCTCAGACGGTAAATGCCCTGGATAATGAAGATATTTCCCTGCTGGTTTATCAGAATGAATTTAATATGGGATATCAGGGGCTGACCTGCCTGGTAAAAAATAAGAAAAAAGAATGGATAGAAAAAAATACCAGCATCAGATACAGAACAGTTACAAAGGAATCTCTGTATGAAGATGAAAATGAACGTTTGCTGTTCTCGGATATCTGATCCGGAGGAGGAAGGGAAAGTGAGCAGAAAGAAAAAGACCTGGATCCTGGCAGGAATGTGTTGTATGGCAGTGATTCTAAGCGGATGTTCAGAACAGAAAAAGACTGCAGAAACACAACCCAGGAGCATAAAAATCGGTGTCAGTGTGTACGATCAATATGATACATTTATGTCAGAAATCATTTCCCAGCTTCAGTCCTATGTCAGAGAAAAAGAAAAGGACTGGGGAATTTCCATTACCCTGGATATTCAGAATGCAGATCATAGTCAGTTTACTCAGAACGATCAGATGGAAGCCTTTATTGAAGAAGGATGTGATCTTGCCTGTATTAATCTGGTTGACAGAACGGATGCCTCTATTATTATTGAAAAAGCAAAAAATAATAACGTTCCGGTAATCTTTTTTAACAGAGAACTTGTGGAAGAAGATCTGGAACGCTGGGACAGACTGTATTATGTAGGCGCAGATGCTTTTGAATCCGGACGGCTTCAGGGAGAAATTCTGGTAGAACAATGCGATCAGGATTTTGCATCAATTGACAGAAATGGAGACGGTATTCTTCAGTATATTATGCTGGAAGGAGAGGCGGGACATAATGATTCCATGGTACGCAGTATGTCGGTGATCAATGAGATTACAGAAAGCGGATACACAGTAGAAAAACTTGCAGATGAGATTGCCAACTGGAACAGAGATCAGGCATCGAATAAAATGACACCGTTTCTTAATTCTTATGGAGCTGAAATAGAAGTGATACTTGCCAATAATGACGATATGGCTCTGGGGGCGGCTGATGCTCTCAAAGCCCGTGGAATGGACAGCCAGTCAGATAACTGGCCTGTGATTCTGGGAGTTGACGGAACAGAAGTTGGTATGAAAGCAGTAGAAAAGGGGGAACTTCTTGGTACTGTTCTGAATGATGCAAGAGGACAGGCACGCGGAATGCTGGAACTGGCAGGCTCTGTTATTCTGAAAAGGGATCTCAGTTCTGAGTATGTACTTCAGGATGGAAAATATATTCGCCTTCCCTATCAGAAAGTAACAGCTGAAAATGTAAGTGAGATACAGAGCCGTCAGTCAGAATAAAGTATATAAAAACCGGGGTCTGAAAGACCCCGGAGAATTAAGAGAAGATGAAAGCATCAGTCTTCAATTGAAATATAGCTGGTGTTTTCTATTTTTTTTGGCGCTTTCTTTGGTACAGAAAGTCTCAGGATGCCGTCCTCATATTTTGCATGGATATCTTCCTGGGAAACATCCTCACCTACAAAGAAGCTTCTGGTCATAGTGCCTGCATAACGCTCTCTGCGGATGTAATTTCCCTCTTTATCCTTATGGTCTTTGTCAAGACCTTTGGCAGCTGATAAGGTAAGATAACCGTCTTTAAGCTGAACTTTGATCTCGTCTTTTTTGAAGCCTGGCAGATCAACATCAAGTTCATAGCTGTCGTCTTTTTCACGGATGTCTGTTTTCATCATGTTCTGAGCATGTTTTCCATATAATGGATTTTTCTTTCCCCAGAAGTTATCATTGAATCCAAAATTCATCCAGTCATCATCAAATAAGTTTTCTCCAAAAATACTAGGCATTAACATAAGTCATCTCTCCTTTTTTTATTATCTATGTTAATATGTTTTATTACGGAACCGGGAGGTTTCAGGAAACTGAAGATTTTGTATCTTTTTATTTCCCTTCCTTTGTTCTAGTTGTAATATAACACTTGTTGTTAGCAGAGTCAAGAGGTGAGTGCTAATTATTTTGTGAAAAATATGTGAACAGATGTAAGACGTTGCAATAGTGGCAGTGTTTATGATACTCTATGAAAAACTATCATAGACGCTGAAAGGAGTTTACATTATGCTTCAGGATGATTACATACTCAGACAGATCCGGGAAATGGTGTGTGCAGTGATGAAAATGCTGTTTCAGGTGGATGCACAGGAACTGACACCTGCGGTTATTGAAGATGAGCAAGAGAGGGCGGAACTTGAAGAGCTGATAGCCTTAATAGAAGAGGGAAAAATAGATGAGGCGGAGAATCAGCTTTATGAAATGACCTGTGATGGAGACAGGAGCAGACTGAAAACAGGACTGCTGTTTTATTACAGCCTGAATGGAAAATCTGATGAGTTTCTGGAGGAGCATAATTTCAGCCGGGAGGAAATCATGACAGGAATCCAGGATCTGGCAGACAGATATGGATTAAGCGGGATTGCGGAAGCTTTCCGTACGGAGATTATGTAACAATATCAGTGGCATAAAATGTCGAAAAATGTAAAAAACTTGCGGTGAATAAAGAAGAATAAACGTTGAAATAAAATATGTGAATATGCTATGATATGGAAATGGAATAACCGTGTTACAGGGTGGATGACCTCTATTCTTACATAGAATGGGGGTGGTGCTGATGAAACATTTTGATTTTAAAGACCTTATGGCTTTTGGAATGTTCATTCTTGCATTACTGACATTCGTTTTTACGTTCTGTCGCTAATGATTTAGAGCATAGAAAAACCACCCTCAGAACTTTGGCGAGTTTAGGGTGGCATTTTCTATGTACACTTTTAAACAGGTCAACCCCTTGTGGGCGGTTATTCCTTTAAACATATTATAGAGCAGAAAATGGAATAATGCAAATGATTTTTAGAAGCCTGGAGACAGAGTAGTATCGTAAATAAACAGCACATGGATTGCCATAACCCGTACAAAACGATATAATACAGACTGTAAAAAATAAATCACAGATAAGGAATTTGATATATGCAGTTTTATATGGCACCTATGGAAGGGATCACCGGATATATTTACCGGAAAGCGTATCATAAATGTTTTGGGAATATGGATCGTTATTTTGCTCCGTTTATTATGAGCAGGCGTCTGAATCAGAAGGAGATCAGGGATATTCTTCCGGAAAATAATGAAGGAATGGAGCTGATCCCTCAGATATTGACGAACCGGGCGGAGGATTTTCTTGCGATTGCAAAGGAAATCAGACAGTATGGATATGATAAGGTAAACCTGAATCTGGGTTGTCCCTCTCCTACAGTCACATCAAGAAACAGAGGCTCCGGTTTTCTGGCGCTTCCCAAGGAACTGGACCGTTTCCTGGAAGAGATTTTTGAGTCCTGTCCAATGACTATTTCCATAAAAACAAGAATTGGAGTGGAGGATGAGGAGGAGTGGCCTCAGATACTGAAAATTTTTGAAAAATATCCATTGGAGGAGCTTATTATACATCCCAGACTGAAAACAGATCAGTATAAGAAGAACACGATTCACTGGGATGCTTTTAAAAAGGCGGAGGAAAGCAGCCGTCATTCTCTTTGTTATAATGGAGATATTGCAAGCAAAGAAGATTATGAGAAGGTTGTGCAGAGTTTTTCCGGTACGGAAAAGATTATGATCGGAAGGGGAATTCTGAGAAAACCGTGGCTGGCAGAGGAAATCCGGAACGAGGATCAAAAAGACAGCAGCCAGTATAAAGAGGAGCTTTTTGAATTTCACGAGGAGCTTTTAAAGGGATATATGGATTATATGTCCGGAGACAGAAATACTTTATATAAAATGAAGGAACTATGGGCATATCTTGGAACTTCATTTACAAATCCGGAACGCTATATGAAAAAAATCCGAAAGTCTCAGCATATCAGTGAATACAGGATCTGGGTTGGAAATCTGTTCCGGGAGCAGGATTTGATTTAAAGCGCCTCATTTCTGTCCTGATCATGGGATGGAAATGAGGCGTTTTATAAAAGAATCTATGCCAAGCTGGTGGGCAGATGAATCCCGTTTTGTTACTGCGTTTGCAGCCTTTTTTACGTTTTTACAGTTCTAGGATCACAGCCTGATAATTCTTTAAATGCAGGATGTTTTCGGAGATATCTGCATCAGGATAATTGTTCAGAAGTACTTTTTTGCACTGACCCGGAAGGGGAACATCCTGAGATTCTGTCTGGAAGTTTCCAAGAATGAGCAGCGTTTTTTCACCCTTTCGGAAATATGCCATCAGGTTATGACGGTCTTCCAAATAGGGGATCAGATCGCCGTAGACAATGGTTTCTTTATAGGCCGGATCTTTGCGTAGAGCAGTCAGTTTTTTATAAAAGGACAGCAGAGAATCAGGATCATTCTGCTGTGATCTTACGTTGATCTCGTGGTAATTTGGATTCACGGAAAGCCATGGGGTACCGGAGGTAAAACCGGCATTTTCCGTGCAGTCCCACTGCATTGGCGTACGTGCATTATCCCGGCTGTAAATGGAAATACATTTCAGAGCTTCTTCTTCGGAACAGCCTGCTTTCAGCGCCACATGGTATTCGTCAATGGTGCTGATATCATCAATCTGATCAATAGAGGAAAACTTCATGTTTTCCATTCCGATCTCCTGTCCCTGATAAATAAAAGGCAGTCCTCTCAGCATAAAATACATGACAGCAAGCATTTTTTTGCTGTAAATGCTTACCTCGCCTTCTGGAATATAATGGCTGACACCTCTTGGTTCGTCATGATTTTCAATTATATTTGAGAGGAATCCAATGTCTCCCACACGTTTTTGAGAGTGGAAACAGCAGTGTTTATAATCATCTGGAGTGATTGTTTTACGGTCGTACCAGCCTTTGCTGCTTGCGCCGAAAACAACAGGAGCAAAGTCAAACATACTGGAGAAGTATCCGTTATCTCCAATAAAATCAGGAAGCTCTTCATCTTTTTCATTAAATACTTCACCGACAGAAAAAGCCTCATGAGGTCCAAAAGTGCGATCCCTCATTTCGCCCAGAAATTCTCCTACGCCCTGGGCTTCTGCAAGCATATTGTCAGTTGAGCAAAGCCCGTCTTCACGGTCGGGAGTATAATCTTTGAAAGGAAGTTTTTTCTTGATATTGATAATGGCGTCAATACGGAAACCGCTCAGACCGCGGTCCAGCCACCAGTTGATATTTCTGTAAACTTCTTCCCGCACTTCAGGATTTTCCCAGTTAAGATCCGGCTGTTTTCTGTGGAAAAGATGCAGGTACTGTTTGTCAGGATGTCCGGGAAGTGTCTCCCATACAGAGCCGCCAAAATAGCTGCGCCAGTTACAGGGAAGCTGTCCTTCTTTTCTGTTCTCAATGTAGAAGAAATTGCTGTATTTTCCATCGGGATCTGCACAGGCTTTTTCAAACCATTCATGTTCGTCAGAGCAGTGATTGACAACAAGATCCAGAAGAATATACATATCTCTCTTTCTGGCTTCATTCAGAAGTCTGTCCATATCATCCAGGGTACCGAAAGCAGGGTGGATATTGTAATAATCTGAAATATCATAACCCTGATCTGCCATGGGGGAAGGGTAGCAGGGAGAAATCCATACAATGTCCACTCCAAGATCTTTCAGATAGTCAAGCTTTGATATAATACCCGGAATATCTCCGATCCCATCGCCATTGGAATCAAAAAAGCTTTTGGGGTAAATCTGATAGGCAACTTTATCGTGCCACCATTTACGTTTCATAATCGTCCTCCTCAGTTAATGTAAATTACTTCCTGCCGAAAGCCGTTGGACCGGTATCGGCTTTATTGTAATATGGGATTTATTATAAAGCCTGAAACAGAAAAATTCATTGGTCATTCTGTCAAAATTCTGCGTTATACAGGGCAAAATCCCATCACCGAATGTGATAGAAAATACATTTTGAGCGGGTTGCTGTGAGGGTCTTGAACAGTGATAATAATCTGAAATAATCCGTCGAAACAGAGGGTTTTCTATTGACAAACCGCGATATTTGTCATAAAGTTTTTTATGACAAACAATAAAGATTATGAAATGAAAAGAGGAAGAGCCAGATGACGTTAAAAGATCTGCCGATCGGAAAGACGGCAACAATACGTTCTGTAGGCGGAGAGGGGGCTCTCAGACAGCATTTCCTGGACATGGGACTGATCCCAAAAGGAGATGTAACTATGGTGAAATATGCGCCAATGGGAGATCCCATGGAACTTCGTATCCACAGTTATGAGCTTACACTTCGTCTTGCTGATGCGGATAAAATTGAAATAGAAAACGTAAGAGATGCAGGAACAAAAAAAGAAGTATCAAAGAAAGAGGACAGCCATTCTATTCCACACCCTGGTCTGGGAGAGGGTGGAAAATATCATTTTAAAAAAACAGAAAATCCTCTTCCGGACAGCGAAATACTTACCTTTGCGTTAGCGGGAAATCAGAACTGCGGAAAGACAACACTGTTTAATCAGCTTACCGGATCCAGCCAGCATGTAGGAAATTTCCCGGGTGTGACTGTGGACAGAAAGGATGGATCTATTCGTGGAAAAAACAATACTCTTGTGACAGATCTGCCCGGAATTTATTCCATGTCTCCGTACTCCAGTGAGGAAATTGTAACAAGAAATTTTGTGCTGAATGAGCATCCAAGAGGAATCATCAATATTGTAGACGCTACAAATATTGAACGTAATCTTTACCTTACCATGCAGCTGATGGAGCTGGATATCCCTATGGTCCTTGCCCTGAATATGATGGATGAGGTCAGAGAAAACGGCGGTTCGATTATTATCAACCGGATGGAGGAAATGCTGGGAATCCCTGTAGTTCCTATTTCCGCAGCAAAAAATGAGGGAATAGATGAGCTGGTAGCCCATGCGGTTCATGTGGCAAAATATCAGGAAAAACCGGAAAAAATAGACTTCTGCGATGCGGATGATGACGGTGGAGCTGTCCACAGATGTCTTCATGCGATCATGCATCTGATCGAAGATCATGCTCAGGATGTGGGGATTCCGGTACGTTTTGCGGCAGCCAAGCTTGCTGAGGGAGATCAGCTGATCCTTGAAAAACTGAAGCTTGACCAGAATGAAAAGGAGATGCTGGAACACATTGTAAAGCAGATGGAAAGCGAACGCGGACTTGACCGTGCAGCGGCAATCGCGCATATGCGTTTTGACTTTATTGAAAAAATCTGCGATGAAACAGTGATCAAGCCCAAAGAGAGTAAGGAACATATCAGGAGTACAAAAATAGACAGGATACTTACTGGAAAATACACGGCAATTCCCTGCTTTGTGGGAATCATGGCACTTGTTTTTTACCTGACCTTTGGAGTGATCGGAGCGTTTCTTTCCAGTATTCTTGATTTGGGGATAGAAACTCTCAGTGGAGCGGTCGATCAGCTTATGACAGCGGCTCATGTAAACAGCGTGCTTCATTCTCTTGTGATGGACGGTATTTTTAATGGTGTGGGAAGCGTGCTGAGTTTTCTTCCTGTTATTGTGACTCTGTTCTTTTTCCTGTCTCTTCTGGAGGACAGCGGATATATGGCAAGAGTTGCATTTGTAATGGATAAGCTGTTACGAAAGATCGGACTTTCAGGACGGAGCATTGTGCCTATGCTGATCGGATTTGGCTGCACCGTACCCGGAGTTATGGCAAGCAGAACCCTTCCCTCAGAACGTGACAGAAGAATGACGATTCTTCTTACTCCATTTATGAGCTGTTCTGCAAAGCTTCCCATTTATGCGTTTTTTGCAGCGGCTTTCTTCCCGGAAAACAGTGCATTGGTCATGATTCTTCTGTATTTTGGCGGCATTGTTATGGGTATTCTTATGGCGCTTCTGCTGCGCCGTACCATGTTCAGCGGAGAGGCAGTTCCCTTTGTTATGGAGCTTCCCAACTACCGTATGCCGGGAGTAAAAAACGTAGGACATTTGCTGTGGGATAAGGCAAAAGACTTTTTACAGAGAGCGTTTACAGTTATTTTTATTGCGACTCTTGTAATCTGGTTTTTACAGACCTTTGATATTCATCTGAATGTTGTAACAGATTCAAAAGACAGTATTCTTGCTATGGTGGCAAGTGTTGCGGCTCCGATTTTCCAGCCTATGGGATTTGGAGACTGGAGGATATCTACTGCTCTGATTACCGGATTTATGGCAAAAGAAAGCGTTGTTTCCACACTTTCTGTTCTTTTTGGAAGTACAGAAGCTCTTCTTGCAGCTATTACGCCTCTGGCAGCAGCAAGTCTTCTGGTATTCTGCCTGCTTTATACACCGTGCGTGGCAGCTATAGCAGCCATAAAGCGAGAACTGGGCGGAAAATGGGCAGCAGGTGTTGTGATCGGACAGTGCGCGATCGCATGGATCGCCGCTTTTGGGGTTTATCTGATAGGAGGAATTTTTGTCTGACAGAAATACAGGCAGGATGATCGCCTGAAATAAAAACAGAATAATTGAAATGCATGACGCTGTGGATAAGATATAAATATTCTGCAGCGTCTTTTATTTTTTTCTTGACAATCCTTAGTTACAGGATTATACTTTGATAATCAAAATATTAAATATTCAAAACAAATAACAACCCAAGCGGAATCGGGATCAGATTCCGAAAAAAAGGAGGGCAGGTCATGACAGGTGTGATTTGCGGAACTGGCGCCTGTGTGCCGGAAAAAGTTCTGGATAATCATAAAATCGCAGAGTTTGTGGACACCAGTGATCAGTGGATACGGGAACGGACCGGGGTACTCAGAAGGCACGTTGCAGAAAAAGAAACCGCAGTGTCTATGGGGACGGAAGCAGCCCGTCAGGCAGTCGAAGAATCAGGAATCAGCTCCGGTGAAGTGGATCTGATCATAGCTGCGACTTCTACGCCGGATCAGATTTTTCCATGCACTGCATGTGAGATACAAAAGGAACTGGGACTTTACCAGGCGGCTGGGTTTGATCTGAATGCGGCATGCAGTGGATTTCTCTTTGCATATCAGACTGCGCAGGCTTATATATCGTCAGGAATCTACAAGAATATTCTTGTTGTAGGAAGTGAAAGGCTGTCACGGATCGTTGACTGGACCGACCGGGGAAGCTGTATCCTTTTTGGAGATGGGGCGGGAGCTGTAATGCTGTGCGCCCGGGAAGGAAAAAGTTATGTTTCTTTTGCCCGGTCAGATGGAAAGGGCGGAGAGGCTCTCACCTGTCCGGCAGTGGAAAATGATCTGAATACAGAACCGCAGACGGAAACATCACGGAATATAACATGGAAATCACAGAGGTATCTTTCTATGGATGGCAGAGAAGTATTTCAGTTTGCTGTCAGAAGTGTTCCGGAGGCAATCTGTCAGGTGCTGGAAAAAAATCACCTTAAGACAGAAGACATTGACTGGTTTGTGCTTCATCAGGCAAACCGCCGGATTGTAGAAGCAGCGGCCAGGAGAATGGGAATGGGAATTGAGAGATTTCCCATGAATCTACAGGAATACGGTAATACTTCCTCGGCAAGTATCCCCATACTTCTCCATGAGATGAACCGAAGCGGAAAGCTGAAAAAAGGTCAGAGGATTGTTCTGGCAGGCTTTGGAGCAGGACTTTCCTGGGGTGCGTCTGTATTGGAATGGGGTATTTAAAAATAAATTCAAAAGTCAAAGACATATCAGAAAAGGAGAATATCATGTTACAGAAAATTATCGAGATCACAGCAGAAACACTTGGAGCAGAGGCAGCAGAAATTACAGAAAATACTTCTTTTACAGAGGATCTTCATGCAGACTCTCTTGATCTTTTTGAGCTGGCAATGGCTCTGGAAGAGGAGTTCGGAGTGGAAATTCCAAGCGAGGATCTGGAAAAAATAACAACAGTAGGCGCTGCGGCTGCATATCTGGAGAAATAGGCATGAAAACAGAAATCACAGAATTATTGGGGATTGAATATCCTGTTGTCCAGGGCGGCATGGCATGGGTGGCAGAGGCTAACCTTGCGGCTGCAGTATCTAATGCGGGAGGGCTTGGCCTGATCGCAGCCGCTGCAGCCCCGGCAGAGTGGGTAAGAGAGCAGATCAAAAAGGTAAGAGAAATGACAGACAGGCCTTTTGGCGTGAATATTATGCTTATGAGCCCGGAAGCTGATCAGGTGGCAAAAGTTATTGTGGAAGAAAAAGTTCCCATTGTTACAACAGGTGCAGGAAGTCCGGAAAAATACATGGCAGACTGGAAAGCAGCCGGGGTGAAGGTGATTCCGGTAGTTGCCTCCACTGCTCTTGCCAGACGTATGGAGCGCTGTGGGGCAGACGCAGTTGTGGCAGAGGGAACAGAAGCAGGAGGCCATATTGGAGAGATCACTACAATGACATTGGTACCTCAGGTAGCAGATGCAGTGTCGATTCCGGTGATCGCTGCAGGGGGTATCGCAGATGGAAGAGGAATGGCAGCAGCCTTTATGCTGGGAGCGGAAGGCGTGCAGGTTGGCACTGCTTTTGCGGCTTCCCGGGAATCTGTGATCCACCAGAATTATAAAGACAGTATTTTAAGGGCAAAGGATATTGATACTCGTGTTACAGGACGCACAACAGGTCATCCGATTCGGGTTTTACGCAATGATATGTCCAGAAGATATCTGGATCTGGAGAAAAGTGGAGCCGGTTTTGAGGCTCTTGAGGCTTTGACTCTTGGAGGTTTAAGAAAAGCGGTTCAGGACGGCGATATCAGAAACGGAAGCCTGATGGCAGGACAGAGCGCCGGTCTTGTAAAGGAAAGTCTTTCCTGCAGGGAGATCATCAGCAGAATGGTTTCCGGAGCGCAGGCTTTAATGAGCAGAGAGTCCTGGCAGGAATAAATATAAAAGGCAGCTGCTTATGGCGCTGTTTTTGTGAACAAAGGAAACAATAACGAGATTTTGCAGTGAATATGCTGAACAGAAACACAATATTTAGGAAATGGAGCGTAACAGTATGAGCAGGATTGCATTTCTTTATCCGGGACAGGGAGCCCAGGAAGTGGGAATGGCAGAAGATTTTTATGAAAAAAGTATAGAGGCAAAGGCTGTTTTTGACAGCGCCTCGGATATCCTGGATTTTGATGTCCGGGAAATCTGTTTTCAGGAAAATGAACTTCTGGACAAAACAGAATATACTCAGGCGGCTATGGTTACAGCCTGTCTTGCTATTACCCGTGAAATAGAAAAAAGAGGACTTTATCCGGAAATGACAGCAGGCTTAAGTCTTGGGGAATACTGTGCGCTTGCGGCAGCAGGCAGCATAAGTGATATGGATGCTGTCCGTACTGTCCGCGCCAGAGGGATTTTTATGGAACATGCGGCGCCGGAAGGAACAGGAGCTATGGCTGCTGTTCTCGGAATGGACGGAGAAGCTGTGGAAAGGATCGTTCATGACCTTGAAGGCGTTTTTATTGCAAATTATAACTGCCCCGGACAGATCGTTATCACTGGAGAGAAGGAAGCAGTGAATCAGTCGGCTGCAGTTCTCAAAGAAGCCGGCGCCAGAAGAGTGCTTCCTTTAAAGGTCAGTGGTCCGTTTCATTCTCCAATGATGGAACCGGCAGGAAAGAAGTTGGAAGAGTTTCTGGAAAAGATTCCGGTGAAGGAACCGGTGATTCCTTATGTGACAAATGTAACAGCGAAAGTGGTTGAGAGCGGGGAATCAATTAAAGACCTTCTGGTAAAACAGGTAAGCTCTTCCGTTCGCTGGGAGCAGGGCATAAGGACAATGATCGCACAGGGAATAGATACCTTTGTGGAGATCGGACCGGGAAAAACCCTTAGTGGATTTATGAAAAAAACAGATAAAAATGTAAAGATGTACCGGATCAGCACCTGGGAAGAAGCAGATGCCGTATGTGGGGAACTGCTGAAACAGCAGAAGGTCGGTACTCCTGAAAGGCATGGAAGCAGTAGTGAGAACATGTGACTTCCGAAGGGAATAGAAGCAGTGGTGAGAATATGTAACTTTCGAAGGAAATAGAAGCAGTGGTGAGAATATGTAACTTTCGAAGGGAATAGAGGCAGTAATGGAATATGTATAGAAGAAACTTGGAACTTTGAGCAACCATACAGAGAAAAGCGCACGGAACAGGTGAGTTTAAAAATATATTTATCCAGGATAATAAAACAGATAGTGGATGATTGCAGGAAAGGGGAAACATGGCGGAGTATACAGAAAAACAGGTGGCTGTAGTAACAGGCGCATCCAGAGGGATTGGAAGAGCAGTTGCTCTGGAGCTGGCAGCAAAAGGAATGCTTGTGATTATTAATTATAATGGTTCAGCTGACCGGGCAGAAAAAGTAAAAAAAGAAATTGAAGAAAACGGCGGCTGTGCGGAAGTCTTACAGTGGAATGTTGCGGATTATAAAGCCTGTGACCAGGCTGTCAGGGATATTGTAAAAAAATACGGAAAAATAAATATTCTTGTAAATAATGCAGGAATCACCAAGGACGGACTCCTTATGGGGATGTCAAGAGAGGACTTTGACAGCGTAGTTGATGTGAATCTGGGAGGAACCTTTAATATGCTGCGTTTTGTTTCCAGACAGATGCTGAGGCAGAAAAGCGGACGGATTGTAAACATGGCATCTGTGGTAGGTATTGCCGGAAATGCAGGACAGGCAAATTATGTGGCATCCAAAGCAGGTGTGATCGGACTTACAAAGACAGCGGCAAGAGAGCTGGCATCCAGAGGAATTACTGTAAATGCAGTTGCTCCGGGATTTATAGAAACAGAAATGACGCAGATTCTTCCTGACACTGTAAAAGAAACTTCAGCAGCGCAGATTCCCCTTGGACATTTTGGAAAGCCTGAGAATGTGGCGAAGACAGTGGCATTTCTTGTATCGGAAGATGCTTCTTACATTACCGGGCAGATCATTCAGGTTGACGGAGGAATGGTAATATGAGCAGTCGGAGAGTAGTAATTACAGGACTGGGAGCAGTAACGCCCACAGGAAACAATGTACAGGAGTTCTGGCAGGGAATCTGTGACGGAAAAGTGGGAATCGGGCCCATCACCAGATTTGATGCTCAGGGATACAAGGTAAAACTTGCCGCTGAGGTAAAAGGCTTTGAAGCTAAAAAATATATGGAGCCGAAACAGGCAAGACGTATGGCTTTGTTTTCCCAGTATGCAGTTGCGGCAGCAAAAGAAGCTTTTGAGGATTCCGGACTTGATATGAAAAAAGAGGATGCTTTCCGGGCAGGGGTTATCATTGGATCCGGAGTTGGCGATCTTCGTCAGGTTGAGCTCTGTTATGACAGGATTACTCAGAAAGGACCCGGCCGGGCGCTTCCTTTGATGGTACCTATGATGATCTCCAATATGGCTGCAGGAAATGTTTCTATTGAGCTGGGACTGAGAGGAAAATGTACAGATGTGGTGACTGCCTGCGCTTCAGGAACCCACAGCATCGGAGATGCTTTTCGGGCGATCCAGTACGGAGATGCAGATATCATGGTGGCAGGAGGGGCAGAAAGCTGTATTTGCCCTACGGGAGTTGCAGGTTTTGATGCTCTGACTGCACTTACAGAAACAGATGATCCTTTTAAAGCCTCGGTTCCCTTTGACAAAAACAGAGACGGATTTGTTCTTGGTGAAGGCGCTGGAATTGTGGTGCTGGAGGAACTGGAGCATGCCAGGGCAAGAGGGGCAAAAATCTATGCGGAAGTAGTTGGTTACGGCGCTACTGCAGACGCATATCACATCACTTCTCCTGCTGAGGACGGAAGCGGAGCCGCAAAAGCAATGAGCCTTGCTATGGAAGAGGCAGGCGTATCTCCGGAAGAAGTGGAATATATTAATGCTCATGGAACAAGCACTCATCATAATGACCTCTTTGAAACAAGAGCCATTCACCTTGCTTTTGGCGCAGCAGCGGAAAAGCTCCTGGTAAATTCTACAAAATCCATGATCGGACATCTGCTGGGAGCTGCCGGAGGAGCAGAGCTTGTTACCTGTGTAAAGGAGCTGCAGGAAGGATTTATACATCAGACAATGGGAACCGAAACACTGGGAGAGGGATGCGACCTGAACTATGTTCTTGGGGCGCCGGTGAAAAAGGAGATCCGTTATGCTATGAGCAATTCTCTGGGATTTGGAGGACATAACGCCACACTGTTGATAAAAAAATTTGATTGAGCAGAAAAGAGGTAATCCTCAAAAGGATACCTGGATGCTCAAAAACAATGAGCGAGAAAGAGGTAAACATGGAATTTAATAATCTTCTTACGTTGATAAAGGCTGTGTCGGATTCTGATCTGACAGAATTCCAGTATGAGGAAAACGGCACTGCCCTCCGTTTTGTCAGAGAACTGCCAAAAACAGAGCTTGTCCTTCCAATGGATGGAAATTATAACGGTGTGGTACAGAACCAGAATGTCGGAAGCGCACCGTTTATTTCAGCACAAAATACAGAAACCCGTCAGACAGAGGAAAATACAATGGGAGGAAGCGGGGAAAATCAGGAAGGAAAACTGATAAAATCTCCTCTTGTAGGTACGTTTTATGCGGCTCCTTCAGAAGACGCGGAGCCCTTTGTGGCAGTGGGAGACGGAGTAAAAAAAGGAAAAACTCTGGGAATCGTGGAAGCTATGAAGCTGATGAATGAAATTGAAAGCGAATATGAGGGAACTGTAACGGAAATTCTGGTGGAAAACGGACAGATGGTAGAGTACGGACAGCCCCTTTTCAGAATAAAATAAGCAGAGGTACAGTATGAAACATTTAGGAATTAAGGAAATTGAAGAGATTCTTCCTCACAGACATCCGTTTCTTCTTGTAGATTATATAGAAGATTATGAGCCGGGAGAGTTTGCAGCAGGATATAAATGCGTGACTTTTCATGAGGATTTTTTCAGGGGACACTTTCCTCAGGAGCCTGTGATGCCGGGAGTGCTGATCGTAGAGGCTCTTGCTCAGACCGGCGCGGTAGCAATTTTAAGCAAAGAAGAAAACAGGGGAAAAACTGCTTATTTCGGCGGAATAAAAAATTGTCGTTTCCGGGGAAAGGTTGCGCCGGGAGATAAGCTGAAGCTTGAAACAAAGATCATTAAATGCAAGGGACCTGTAGGGGTCGGTCATGCAGTTGCAAGTGTGGACGGAAAAGTTGTTGCAGATGCGGAACTGACTTTTATGATCGGGTAGGTGGTAAATATGATAAAAAAAGTGCTGATAGCAAACAGAGGAGAGATTGCAGTGCGGATCATCCGTGCGTGCAGGGAAATGGGAATTGAAACAGTGGCAGTTTATTCAGAAGCTGACCGGGAAGCTCTGCATACACAGCTTGCTGATGAAGCTATCTGTATTGGTCCGGCTCCTTCTTCTCAGAGCTACCTCAGTATGGAAAATATCATAAGTGCGACTATTGTATCAGGTGCGGATGCTGTTCATCCTGGATTTGGATTTTTGTCAGAAAACAGCAGATTTGCAGAGCTGTGCGAGCAGTGTCATATTACTTTTATCGGACCTCCCTCTCATGTGATCGCAAGTCTTGGCAATAAACAGGCTGCAAAAAATACAATGGCTGCAGCCGGGGTTCCTGTGATCCCGGGCAGCGAGAAAGCGATTTATACAGCAGAGGCAGGCTTTGAAGAGGCAGAAAAAATCGGATATCCTGTGATCATCAAGGCTGCTCTTGGCGGCGGCGGAAAAGGAATGAGAACTGCGGATACGCCGGAAGATTTTGCGGAAAGCTTCCGTACAGCTCAAAAAGAAGCTCAGATGGCGTTTGGTGACAATACAATGTATGTGGAGCATTTTGTCAGGAAGCCCAGACATATTGAGTTTCAGATCCTTGCAGACCATAAGGGAAATGTGATACATCTGGGAGAGCGGGACTGTTCCGTTCAGAGAAACCATCAGAAAATGATCGAGGAGTCTCCCTGCGAGATTATTTCAGACAGGCTGCGCAAAAAAATGGGAGAGGCTGCAGTGAAAGCAGCAAAAGCCTGCGGGTATGTAAATGCAGGGACTATTGAATTTTTGCTGGACAGTGACGGAAGCTTTTATTTTATGGAAATGAATACCCGGATTCAGGTAGAACATCCTGTTACAGAATGGGTCACAGGGGTGGATCTTGTAAAAGAGCAGATCCGCATTGCTTCCGGATTGCCTCTTTCTTTCAGGCAAAAAGATATTCATATTACAGGTCATGCTATTGAATGCAGGATCAACGCGGAAAATCCGGAAAAAGGCTTCCGTCCTTCTCCCGGTACCATTACAGATATGTATTTTCCCGGAGGCAAGGGAATCCGGATTGACTCTGCAGTATACAGTGGCTATACAGTTCAGCCCTATTATGATTCTATGATTGCAAAACTGATCGTGTGGGCCAAAAACAGGGATGAGGCGATCCGAAAAATGCAGAGCGCTCTGGGAGAGATTATTATAGAAGGAATTGACACAAATGTAGATTATCAGTATGAAATCCTGAACCATCCGGATTTTCTTACCGGAAATACAGATGTGGAATTTATTGAACGAATGGAAGGCAGAGGTAACGGATCATGAAGCTGGAAAATATGTTCAAAAAAACAAAAAGCCTGTACAGAGAACAGAATGTAAAGCATACCGGCGCTTTGAAACCGGAGGTTCCTCAGGGACTTCTGCGTAAATGTAACAAGTGCGGGGCTGCAATCGTCACTGAAGATGTAAAAAACGGAAACTATATCTGTCCGAAATGCGGTGGATATTTCAGAATCCATGCGTATACAAGAATCCGTATGGTTACAGATGAAGGAAGCTTCGAGGAATGGGATAAAGATCTTGTGGGCGCAAATCCAATGGAATACCGGGGCTACGAGGAAAAACTTTCATCTGTAAGAGAGAAAACGGGACTTCGGGAAGCCGTTGTTACGGGAAAAGGACGCATCAACGGGCAGGAAGCAGTGATCGGTGTGTGTGACGGCCGATTTTTTATGGCAAGTATGGGCTGGGCCGTAGGCGAAAAAATTACAAGAGCCGTGGAGCGGGCAACACGGGAACGCCTTCCGGTGATTCTTTTTGCCTGTTCCGGTGGAGCCAGAATGCAGGAGGGAATTACTTCCCTTATGCAGATGGCAAAGACTTCGGCAGCTCTGAAAAAGCACAGTGATGCAGGACTTCTTTATATTTCTGTTCTTACAGAGCCGACAACAGGAGGTGTGACAGCCAGCTTTGCCATGTTAGGTGATGTGATACTGGCAGAGCCGGGAGCACTGATAGGGTTTGCAGGTCCCAGAGTAATCGAACAGACAATCCGACAGAAGCTCCCAAAAGGATTCCAGAGAGCAGAATTTCTTCTGGAGCATGGATTTGTAGATGAGATCGTGGAGAGGGAAAAACTGAAGAAAACCCTGACAAAGCTTTTGAAAATTCATGATGAAAAGAGGAAGACAGAGAATACAGATCTGTCAGAAATAGATAAGGTAAAGACTGCGAATGACGGGACAGCAGAAGAGCAGCTGTCTGATGATGCCAGCGTAGAGCACAGAGAAAAGGCAGTTTTATCACAGAGGGCATCAGAATTATTCCGTGAGAAAAAACGTTATCAGAACAACAGGACGGAACATACGGCATGGGAACGAGTACAGATTTCCAGAAAACTGGAAAGACCTTCGGGCAGCAGTTATATAAAGTCGTTATTTACGGATTTCATGGAACTGCATGGGGACAGAAAGTATGGCGACGATCCTGCTGTGATCGGTGGAATTGCGAATTTTCATGGAATACCGGTAACAGTGATTGTTCAGGAAAAAGGCTGTGATACAAAGGAAAACATACACAGAAATTTTGGGATGCCTATGCCGGAAGGATATCGGAAAGCTCTGCGTTTGATGAAACAGGCGGAAAAATTTCGGCGTCCGGTGATCTGCTTTGTAGATACTCCGGGAGCCTTCTGTGGTATTGAGGCAGAAGAAAGAGGACAGGGAGCTGCTATTGCAGATAATCTGATGGAACTGGCAGGTCTGACAGTTCCGGTACTTACCATAATCACAGGTGAGGGAGGAAGCGGCGGAGCGCTTGCCCTGGCAGCAGGAGATCAGGTATGGATGCTTGAGAACGCAGTCTACTCCATTCTTTCTCCGGAAGGATTTTCCAGTATTCTGTGGAAAGACAGCACAAAGGCAAAAGAGGCGGCAGAGGTAATGAAACTTACTGCATTGGATCTTCATTCTCAGGGAATTATCGAGAAAGTAATCTATGAGCCGGAAGAATTCACCGAACAGACCTTTTATCAGGTGACTGATATCCTAGATGAGGAAATATCGGATTTTCTGGGAGAATACAGAAACTATTCAGAAGAGATACTTCTGGAAAAGCGATATGAAAGATTCAGGAAGTTCTGACATTTCTCCTGGGGGAGAACAGGGGGAAGTTGCGGCGATATGGAAAGCCGGATTTTATAAAAATATGCAGAGGACAAGACTAAAAAGCAGTTTTATAGCAGGTAAAGCAGATGCCTGTTATAAAGCTGCTTTTTTGAACTGAGATGCAGCTTTATACAGAGTCGGCAGAAGAGTTAAGAAAAGTTAAGAACCTGTTAAGGCATACGGTAAGAAATATATGTTATTTTATAACAAGCTTCTAAGTAAACATTAGAAAATATTTTAGTCAAAGGAGAGATATTAATGAGAAAACACTTATTTAGAACAGGGTTAATGATGACGGCAGATTATTTAGAAAAGGTGTAAAATATACAATGACAGGTGTAGAATGATAGAGCCAAAGATATATTGTCTTTTGTTCTATTATTCTGCAAAGGGGTACTTTATGAAAATAAAATCAATCTTCCATGTTGTGGCTGCGTGGCTCATGCTGGTTCTGACATCGGAATTCAGCCTTACAGTAGCCTATGACATATGCGATACAAATCCCTGGGCGCGTATTGTGTATGTGATATTGAATATTTTCAGTCTGTTAGCTGCTTTTTATTTATATACCAGGTATTTTATGAAAATAAGAATGCAGGATATTCGCTTGGGGAAACCTTTTCCCGAAAGAAAATGGTGCATTACAGCAGTTATCATGCCGTTGGCAATATGTTGCTTTTATCTTCTTTTTGTAAAAGGAACATTTGCTTCACAAAATCTTACACTAAAAGATTTAATAAATGTTCTGACTCTATCTGTTTTATCTCTTGGGATTTTGCCAGCAGTTACAGAGGAAATGGTTTTCAGGGGAATGATTTTGGGTACTTTGCAAAGCTCTTTTGGAAAGAAAACAGCAGTGTTCGTTTCGAGTATCTTATTTGCCTTATATCATTTGGAGTATATTGACAGCTCGGACTGGAAAAAGGTTGTTTTACTGATCGTGTCGGTTGGAATTATTGGCTATGCTCTTTCGCTTGTCACGCTTCAGACCCGTTCTATATGGTCTGCGGTTGTTATACATGGAATGTATAATATCCTGTCAGGGGAGAGCCAGATTCTCCATATTGATATGGAACAGAATTTTCCGGCCATGTGGACCTATACGGTAAGTACACAAAACCCATTACTTACAGGAATTAACGGAGCGGTTGGTTTTACTGCAGCGATTCCTTCCGTAGCCGGATTTATCGCAATTATAATAATGGTAAAATACTATGAGAAAAAGGAAAAGAAAGCAGCATAAAAAGAATAGAAGGAAAAAGATCATCGGGTGTTACGTTTTTCTGATCGTTGTTCTGACAGGGATATTTATAGTTTCAGGAAGAGATGACGGCTTAGTATTGACAGAAATAAAAAGGAATCAGATAATAAACAGTAACGAGTGGAAAGAAATATTTGAACATTCAGAGGATTATCCATCTGCTCTTCTGGAGGATCTGAAACGAAATCCGGAAATGCTGGATTTTGTGTAAATGATCCTTTCAGCTATACGAACAGTTCAAAAAAATGGGATTATGCAACACTTTCTTCTCAATGGCAGCAAATATGGGTGTATGCAGCGTAAAATACGGCACAAGAGGATAAAATGAAAAATCATATTTTAATTGTGGAAGATGATGAAGCGATACGGGAGGGCGTAAGAATCCTGTTGGAGGGAGAAGGCTATATTGTGCAGGAGGCGGAAGATGGATTCCAATGCCTGAAAAAGCTTTCGGCCGAAACAGATCTGATCATACTGGATATAATGATGCCCGGAATTTCCGGTATAAAGACATGTGAAGAAATTCGAAAAATTTCACATGTTCCAGTGTTATTTCTGACGGCTAAAGGACAGGAATCAGATAAACTGATTGGTTTGATGGCCGGAGGGGACGATTATCTTGTAAAACCGTTTTCTTACGCAGAGCTTCTGGCCAGAGTGAAAGCTCTTCTCCGCAGATATTGTATTTACAGTCAGCCACTGAACACAGGGAAAAAAACAGAACAGTGGCTGGAATATGGCAAGCTTAAGTTAAATACACAGTATAATGAAGTTTACCGTGAGGGAGAGGAAATTCATCTCAGAGAAATGGAGTACAGACTGCTTTTGCTGATGATGGAGAATCCGCAGAAGATTTTTTCTGTAAAAAATCTGTATGAAAGCTTATGGGAGGAGCCTTTTCTGTATTCTTCCGGGAATACAGTTATGGTTCATATCAGGAGATTGAGGACAAAAATAGAAGAAGATCCTCAGAAGCCTGAAATGATACAGACTGTGTGGGGAAAGGGGTATCGTTTTGGGTAGAATTTATAAGAACAGCCTGACTGGAAAAATGGTTCGGCGCTTAGTCAGAGGACTACTGGCAGGTTTGTTCGTTATGGGACTTTTGTATTTTGGAGGAAAGGGCTGCCTGCAGCAGTTCTTTTTTAATACAGGCTATATTTATAAAAGAGAAGTCCAAAGAGCAGATGAACTTCAGAGCTATGTGGACAAAAATTGTTTAAAAGCCATAGACTATAAACAGTTAAAAAAATGGGCGCTTCAGAGGAATATTCGTGAATTTACAGTTTCCAGAGATCAATGGCTGCTGTTTGACGTTTCATATGATGGTATTCTCACTCCGGGAAGCAGAGAAATCACTGATTTTTCCTGGAAAATATTTCACAAAATAAAATTTGCGGACGGGAACGCAGATGTTTATCTTTATGAGGGATTTGCAGATAAATATTACGATATTCTGGCAGGAACTTCTATCCTTGTGGGCTTTATTGTGTGCATAGGTATATTTTCATATGAGATGCAGGAGGATTTAAGATATATTCAGTGTCTGAAAAAAGAAGTAGATGTTATCACCAAAGGAAATCTGCAGGAACATATTACAGTAACAGGAAATGATGAGCTGGCTCAGCTGGCAGGAGGACTGGAAATAATGAGACAGACTCTGATACAAAAAGAGCAGTCAGAACAGGAGCTGCGGGCAGCACAGGAAAAACTTGTTCTGGGAATGTCTCATGATCTTCGCACACCTTTAACAGGACTGATGACTTATCTGGAAATTCTCAAAAAGCAGCAGAAGAACAGAAATGTTACCGATGAATATATCCAAAAATCTCTGGATAAAGTAATTCAGATAAGGAATTTGTCAGACCAGATGTTTGAATATTTTTTTGTTAATTCACAGCATAAGGTTGAACTGGAAGAAGCTGAAGACATATTCAGTGCATTTGGAGATTATCTTTCTGAGTTATGTGTTTTGTTAGAAGATGAGGGATTTACGGTGGATACGGAAATGCTTGAATGGAATCCCGCTGCTGTGCGAATAAATACAGATTTATTTGGAAGAATCATGAATAACATTATTTCCAATATCGAAAAGTATGCCGGCAGAAATAAGCCGATCCAGATACAGATTCTTTATGAAGAAAGTCATATTGGCATTTTAATCGGAAATACAACAGATCAGCCAGAGCAGCCGGTACATAAAACGGGAATCGGTTTACAGAACATATCTGTTATGATGGAACATATGCATGGATATGTGGAAGTTTCAGAGAAAGAAAAAGATTATTGTATAATTTTATATTTTCCATCCAGTGATTCTATAGAGAGAAAATCATTCAGCCACAATAAAAACAGTGCAGACCGGTAACATACCAGTCTGCACATTTTTAATGTCTGTAAATTTTAATGTTTTACAGAATATCGTCTCTGTGGATATATCCGGGATGTTCAGCACCAGCCACGATTTCTCTTTCCCGGGTAATCTGAACCCATTTGTCAATGACCTGATTTTCTACATGGACGTCTTCGCCGATAACACTGTTAGCCAGAACGACACAGTTTTTGACAACCGCACCTTTTTTGATCTGGCATCCACGGCCGATAACGGAATTTTCTACAGTTCCCTCAATCAGACAGCCATTGGATACAACAGAATTTTTTACGTCAGCATTATCAAAATACTGTGTAGGACAGGAGTCGTTTGTTCTGGTGTAGATCGGCCATTCCGGATTGAAAAGGTTCAGTGAATTTTTCAGATCGATCAGGGACATATTGGCATCAAAATAGCTCTTGAAATCTGTGATACTTGCAAAATAACCTCTGTGTGCCACTCCGCGGATATCCAGCTCGCTGCAGGATGCATTTACAATTTGCGGAAGTGTGATCATGGAGGACATTTTTTTAGCCTTATGGATCAGTTCCACAAAAAGGTCTTTTTTCATAATGTAGGTATCCATAAAAATATTGCGGTTTTTTGCGCTGCCGCGGTTCTTTTCAATAGATTCCACACCTTTCTGCTTGTTCAGGTTCAGAATATCGCAGTTCAGAAAGGCTTCTTTGGCATTATCAACAGAGTGATACAAAAGGGTGATATCTGCTCCGGAATCAATATGAGTCTGGAGAAGGGTATCATAATTTGCCGCATAGACCATATAGCTTGGAGCAATGATCACATATGGATGATGTACACGTTCGATCATTTCGATGTTTTCCAGATAACCGGCGATATCTGTGTTATAAACATCATTTTCAGAACTGTTCTGTGCAAAAAGAATCTGAAGTTTGCCTTTTTTGGAGTTGATATTATAATGACGGCCGGTTCCCAGATGCTCTACCAGAGAACGAGGTTTCCGTCTTATGTACACCTGGATATGATCAATATCACTGTTGCTCATATTAGAAATCGGAAAGTCAATGACGCGGTAACGTCCGAGAAAAGAAAATGCTGCGATAGGACGGTATTCCTGAAGTCCTTCCACCTTAATATGAGTTCCTGATGATGCGATAATTCCAAAAGCGTTAGCCATCGTATTCTACCCCCTTTACACGTTTGGAAACGAGCTCGATATGCTCGCTGTCTGCATTTCCCACACAGGCGCCGCTGCCGATATTGATATTTTCAGCTACAAGCGCTCTCTGAACAACAGCGTTTTCTTCCACTTCCACACCGGGCATGAGAACACTGTCAATAACCTTTGCGCCTCTGCCTACTTTTGCGCCGGTAAAAAGTACAGAATTTTTTACTTCACCTTCTACAATACAGCCCTGTGTGATAAACGCACGGTTAATCTTTGCGTCCGGACCGATATATTGCGGAAGTGCGGGGATATCCTCGGTATATATTTTCCAGGTAGGATCATTCAGATCCAGTTCATTGTTACTGTCAAGGAGATCCATATTTGCTTCCCAGAGAGAGTCAATAGTTCCCACATCTTTCCAGTAGCCCTGATACTTATAGGCAGCCAGAGTCCTGTTGTCAGCAAGGAGATGCGGAATGATATCTTTGCCGAAATCATGGTGAGAATTAGAATCTTTCATATCTGTAAGAAGCATTTTGCGGAGAAGTTTCCAGTTAAAAATATAAATACCCATGGAAGCAAGGTTGCTCTTTGGATGCTCCGGTTTTTCTTCAAATTCCACAATGCGTCCTTCGCTGTCTGTGTTCATGATTCCGAAGCGGCTTGCTTCTTTCATAGGAACTTCGATCACAGCGATGGTAGCATCTGCATTCATTTCTTTGTGGTAAGCCAACATTTTTGCATAGTTCATTTTGTAAATATGATCTCCGGAAAGGATCAGAACATATTCCGGATCATAGTTATCAATAAAGTCAATATTCTGTGAAATCGCATCTGCAGTTCCGCGGTATACATCCAGATCCGCGTCAGCCTTCTCGCGGGGAGGAAGTACAAATACGCCGCTTTCTCTTGCATCGAGTCCCCAGCGTCCGCCGGCAGCCACATAGCTGTTAAGCAGAACTGATTCATACTGTGTAAGAACACCTACAATATCAATTCCGCTGTTTGCGCAGTTACTTAAAGGGAAATCAACAATGCGGTATTTTCCGCCGTATGAAACTGCGGGTTTGGCTACTTTGTTTGTAAGCTCATGGAGTCTGCTGCCACGTCCGCCAGCTAATATCATCGCTAACATGTTGTTTTGTTTCATAGTGAACCCTCACTTTCCTTTTATATGCTTGTACTTTTTTATTATACATTTTTTATCTGGAAATTGCTACTGGTTTATGTTAAAAAATGCAAGAAAAACGCCAGAAATTTGTTAAAACTGTATTAAATAATGAGATAAATAAAAAATAATATGTGACATATGACAAGAAAAAACATGGTTCGACAGAAAAGGACAGTGAAAGTGTATATGAGGAAATGGGATCAGAAATGCCGAAGTCTGAAGAATCCGCGAATCACTGGACGGAACAGGAGATTTACGTTATAATAACAGGGTTAAAAGGAAAAAATAAAGACAGGATCAGGCATATCCTATACTCCTGATCCAACAGAGAAGATAAGAGGGATCTTTTGTGAAAAAAAGAGATGATTTTAAAAGATTTATTGTGTATTGCCTGGCAAGTATTGCCGTGATCGCTCAGACGGCAGTATTTGCCTATATCTGGTATGATTTTTACAGAGGGTTGATTTTTGAACCTTTCTGGAGAAAGGGCAACTGGGTCCTGATCGCTATTTACGGACTGATCAGCTTTATGTTCTCCAAGTTTTACGGGGGACTGAGGGTAGGATATCTGAAAAAGATAGATGTATTTTATTCCATGACTCTTGCTACTATCTGTACAAATATTATAACCTACCTTCAGATCACACTGATCAACAGATGGTTCCTGGATCCGTTGCCTATGGTGGAAATGACTTTTGTTCAGCTTGCCATCATCATAGCATGGATATGGGGATCCAGATTTATTTATTCCAGACTTTATGGCGCCCGTAAGCTTCTGGTGATCTACGGAGACAGAGATCCGGGAGATCTTATCCAGAAAATGAATTCCCGCAGTGACAAGTATGATGTCAGCGGAAAAGTGCATGTGAATGAGGGGGAAAAGGTCATTCATCAGATGATGCGTGATTATGAAGGCGTGATCATCTGGGATCTTCCGTCAAATATCAGAAACCGTTATCTGAAATACTGTTTTGCTCATTCTATCCGCTGCTATATGAGCCCAAAGATTTCGGATGTGATCCTTATGGGAAGTGAGAGGATCCATCTGTTTGACACTCCTTTGCTGGTGTCGAAGAATATGGGACTTTCCATAGAACAGAGGGTGATGAAGCGTATTCTTGACATTGTTGTATCTGGTATTGGTATTGTGGTTTCCTCTCCGATCATGCTGATTATTGCGCTTTTTGTAAAGCTGTATGACGGAGGCCCTGTATTTTACCGTCAGGATCGTCTGACTCTGGGAGGAAAGGAATTCCGTATCTGTAAATTCCGTAGTATGTGCGTGGATTCAGAGAAAAACGGAGCCCGCCTTGCATCAAAAAATGACAGCCGTATTACTCCGGTGGGACGTATCCTGAGAAATCTCCACCTGGATGAGCTGCCTCAGCTTTTTAATGTATTCATGGGTGATATGTCTTTGGTAGGTCCACGTCCGGAACGGAAAAGCATTATGCACGACTATCAGAAAGAGCTTCCGGAGTTTTATTACCGTCTGAAGGTAAAAGCAGGACTTACAGGATATGCGCAGGTTTATGGAAAATATAACACAACACCTTATGATAAGCTGAAACTTGATCTTTTCTATATCGAAAATTATTCGTTTCTGCTTGATCTGAAACTCCTTCTTATGACAGTAAAGATTTTCTGTCAGAAAGAGGTTTCTGAGGGTGTAAATGATAATCAGACAAATGCTCTGAAAGATTCCGGAGAGATTCTGCCGGAGGAGGACAAAAATGAGTGAACAGACACAAAAAGAGCGGGAAAATGATCTTCGCAGGCTGCAGCTTGTGGAACTGGATATACTGAAGGAATTTCTCCGCATCTGTGATAAATACCATCTGAGATATTATGCGCTTGGGGGAACACTTCTGGGCGCAGTCCGCCATAAGGGATTTATTCCCTGGGATGATGATGTGGATATAGGAATGCCCAGACCGGATTTTTGCAGGTTTGAGCAGATCATACAAAAAGAGCTGCCGGATTACCTGCATTATCTCAGCTATAAAAATACTGCAGATTATCATCATTATGTACCCAGAATAACAGACAGCAGGGTGAAAGTGATCGATGAGTCCGCGTCTGTGGATGCGGAAAAGGATGCCTGGATCGATATCTTTCCCATGGATGGAATGCCCGGAAATAAATATCTGAGAAAGATACACTGTTTCCGGCTTCTGACAGCAAGAGCCCGGGTAAACTATTCGCTTTTTTCTACAAATGTTGATCTGAAAAGGCAGAACCGTCCCTTGCTGGAGCGGATTATGATTGCAGCAGGAAAGATACTTCCGGTAGAAAAGATCTTCCGAACCTCCAGGGAACTGAAAAGGCTGGATCGGCTGATGCAGAAATATGATTATGATGCTTCTCCGTATCTGGTTAATTTTATGGGAATCCATAAGCTGAAAGAGATGTTTCACAAAAAGCATTACGGAAATGGCGCGGATTATATTTTTGAGGATATCAGACTCAGAGGACCGCAGGATTATGATTTTGTTCTGAAACAGATGTATGGTGAATACTGGAATCCTCCGGAAGAAGCAGAAATGAACCATCATAATACAAGGATCAGGGAGTAGTCTTATGGGAAAAGATACAGAAGAAACTTATTCCGTTCTAATGGCGGTTTATGGAAAAGAAAATCCTGTGTATTTTCGACAGAGTATCCAGAGTATGCTGGATCAGACTCTTCCTCTTTCGGATTTTGTGATCGTGTGCGACGGTCCGCTTACACCGGAGCTGGACAAAGTTCTGGAATGGGCCGGCGGAAAGCTTGGGAAAAAACTTCAGTGTATACGTCTGAAGGAAAACAGAGGACTTGGAAATGCTCTGCGTACAGGAGTTCCCAGGTGCAGATGCTCTGTGATCGCCAGAATGGACAGTGATGATATCAGCAGAAAAGACCGCTGTGAGAGACAGTTTCAGATACTGAACCAGGGAGATTACGGCATTGTAAGCGGAACCCTTCAGGAGTTTATAAAGAAGCCGGGGGATCTGGATCGGACGAGAGTGCTTCCCAGAACGCCGGCAGAGATAAGAGAATATGCAAAAAAGAGAAATCCGTTTAATCATCCATGTGTTATGTACAGAAAGTCGGATGTTCTGAAAGCCGGAAACTATCAGGATTTTCCGGGGTTTGAGGATTATTGCTTGTGGATCCGAATGCTCTGCAATGGAGCTCAGGGGTATAATATCCAGGAACCGATTCTTGATATGAGAACCGGGAACGGGATGTATGAAAGGCGAGGAGGTCTGAGGTATCTTGTATGGGCGCTTCGCTTTCAGCGGTTTTTGCTGCACAGGAATTTTATTACAAAGGGAAGATACATAAAAAACTGTGTGATCCGCACAGCAGTAAGTCTGATTCCGGGAGGACTCAGGGAAAAATTTTATGAGATATTTCTTCGAGGAACAAAATAAAATAGAAATGTATAAAAAAGAGGTGTCTGATTTTTCTGTCAGACACCTCTTTTTCGATAAAGGATATTTTTAACTGTTTTCCATAAAATTTACATATTCATCAAGAACTACATCAGGCTCTCCGATTTTTTTAATCTGTCCCTCATGCATCCACATAACGGTATCGCAAAGTTTTCTTAAAGTATCAATACTGTGAGATACAATCACAACAGTCCGGTCTTTATTGGAGATCAGACTTTTCATTTTATTGTAGCTTTTCTTTTTAAATTTCTGATCGCCTACACTGAGAACCTCGTCAATAAGCATAATATCTGTTTCCAGAATGGCTGTAATGGAAAAGGCCAGCTTGGAATACATACCGCTGGAGTAGGTTCTTACAGGTTTGTCAATAAAATCTCCAAGCTCTGCGAAGTCTATAATCTCCTGTTCTTTGGCATGAACCTGCTCTTCTGTAAAGCCCAGAAGCATACCGCAAAGAATAATGTTTTCTCGACCTGTCATTTCTTTCTGAAAGCCAACTCCGATAGAAAGAAGAGAAATGCTGTGACCTTTCAGGTCAATGGTTCCGCTGTCAGGGGAGAAGATGCCTGCCAGAGCATTCAGGGTAGTGGACTTACCGCTTCCGTTTTTGCCGATGATACCCAGAATCTCGCCCTGACGGACATAAAAGGAAATTCCTTTTACTGCAACAAAACGGTCTATGGTGCGGCGTTTAAAATGAAGCAGACTTTTTTTGATAGATGTTTTTTTCAGATTCTGATAACTGATCACAAGGTCAGTTACTTCAATGGCGTGCTGTTCTTCCATATTATATCACCTTTACATAACTGTTTTCGTTTTTGTAGATCTTACGGATACCAATAATGCTGATCACAAGTCCGATCAGAAACCATGCCAGAAGAAGTTTACGGTGCGGAGTCTGACCATAAATCAGACATTCTCGCATGGATGTCAGGAGAAAGGCGATGGGGTTGCCTTTTCCAATATAGGCATTATATGGTGCCGGAAGACGATCCATAATGTTCCAGAAGACACCGGTCAGGTAAAAAATAAGTCTCAGAGCAATGTTCAGTACGTTTCCGAGATCTTCTACAAATACTCCGTAATGCAACAGGAAACAGCCGAAGCCGAATACCAGGACGAATAATGTCAGAAGGATCGGGATACAGTACAGTATGTTCCAGGTAAGAGGAACTCGCCATACCACCAGCATGGCTGCAACAATCCCAAGGGAGATAAACATTTTGAAGCCATTAACTCCCATTTTAATTATAAGAAGAATAAATTTTGGTATATAAACTTTGGAAACAATAGGTTTATTATTTTTTATTACCTTTACACTTTGCATCAGACATCTGTTAAAGAAGTCCCACATGGTAATACCGATAAAGACGAAGATTGCAAAGTACTGTTCGTTAGATTTAAACACATAGCCGAACATAAATACATAAATCAGCATGAAGCAAAGGGGGTCCAGTATCCACCACAGCCAGTTCAGATACGAATTGGCAATTTCGGACTTTAGCTGGGCTCTGGAAGAATACACTGCGTATTTCCAGTATTTCTTCATGTCATCCATGAATCGTTTAAACATAAAATCCGCTCCTGTATTTTAAAAAATATAACTGTGACCCTTTTTACAACAAAAACTGTTAAAAAAGGGCCTGAATCTTACTTATCATACACTAGGAACAGCTGATTGACAAGGGGAAAATACAGATTTGCACAGGATTCACAAATAAATCCTACCTTATAAAATGATATTTTTGTTAAATATAGAAAAACTCCGTGAATTCAAGGAAAAGGCTTGACTTCAATATAGATTTTGTGCTAAACTTGACAAGCGACATGGAAGTTGGGTCTTTTTTTTATGCCCGAAATCGGTGTTATTCTGAGGAACGGGACACTGGAAAGACCATGCAAATGAAAACACTGGAGGTGGAAGTTGTGCGCGTTAAGATTACATTGGCATGTACGGAGTGCAAGCAGCGTAACTACAATATGACCAAGGAGAAAAAGAATCATCCTGAGCGTCTTGAAACTAAGAAATATTGTAAGTTCTGCCATAGACATACTCTGCACAAGGAAACGAAGTAATCACAGAGAATTGTGAGGTTAGACTATGCAAGAGAAAGACAAATCTACTGGCAAAGCTAAGAAAACTCAGAAGAAATCATGGTTTCAGGGACTTAAGTCCGAATTCAACAAGATTGCATGGACGGACAAAGCTACTCTCGCAAAGCAGACAGTAGTTGTCTCAGTAGTCACGATTATTCTGGCTGTGATGATCAGCATTATGGATTCAGCTATTCTGGAAGGTATTAATCTTATAATCAGATAAGGGTAACGGTGATTGTATGTCAGAAGCGAAATGGTATGTTGTTCATACCTATTCCGGGTATGAGAACAAAGTAAAGGCCAACATTGAAAAAACAATTGAAAACAGACACCTGGAGGATCAGATCCTGGAAGTTCGTGTTCCGCTGGAAGAGGTGGTGGAAATGCGAAATGGTGCTGCAAAGCAGGTCCAGAAAAAGATGTTCCCGGGATATGTGCTTCTTAACATGGTCATGAATGATGATACCTGGTATGTTGTCCGCAATACCAGAGGCGTAACCGGTTTTGTAGGTCCGGGTTCCAAACCTGTGCCGCTGACGGAGGAAGAGATGCGTCCACTGGGAATCAAAGAGGAAAACATCCGGGTAGACTTTGCAGAAGGCGATATGGTAGTGGTTACAGGCGGAGCCTGGAAAGATACTGCCGGAGCTGTTACTGCAATTAATACTCAGAAGCAGACAGTAACCATCAATGTTGAATTGTTCGGTCGCGAAACGCCGGTAGAAATAAGTTTCGCAGAAATTAAAAGAGCGTAACACATTCAAGTGGGAGGGAAAAACCCCCGCCAATACCACATAGGAGGTGCCGAAAAATGGCAAAAAAAGTAACAGGTTATATTAAATTACAGATTCCGGCAGGCAAGGCAACCCCAGCACCGCCGGTAGGTCCGGCTCTTGGACAGCACGGTGTAAACATTGTACAGTTTACAAAAGAGTTTAATGCAAGAACAGCAGATCAGGGAGATCTGATTATCCCGGTTGTTATTACTGTTTATGCAGACAGAAGTTTCAGCTTCATAACCAAAACTCCGCCGGCAGCCGTTCTTCTGAAGAAGGCAGCTAACATCAAATCCGGTTCCGGTGTGCCGAACAAGACAAAAGTAGCAAAAGTTACTAAGGCACAGGTTCAGGAAATCGCTGAGATGAAGATGAAAGACTTAAATGCAGCAACTCTTGAAGCAGCTATGAGCATGATTGCAGGTACTGCAAGAAGCATGGGAATCGAAGTTGTAGACTGATTTTCCGTCAGAACTGCGAAATAGAGAAACTACTATATGAAGTGGGAGGGAAATCCCCGCAATTACCACAGGAGGTTATAGAAATGAAACGAGGAAAGAAATACGTGGAAGCTGCGAAAGCAGTAGACCGCGCAACATTATATGATACCGCAGAGGCTATCAGCCTTGTAAAAAAAGCAGCAGTTGCTAAATTCGACGAGACTATCGAAGCTCACATCCGTACAGGCTGCGATGGACGTCATGCAGACCAGCAGATCCGTGGAGCTGTCGTTCTGCCACACGGAACTGGTAAAAAAGTTCGTGTTCTTGTATTTGCAAGAGATGCAAAAGCTGAAGAAGCAAAGGCTGCAGGCGCAGAATTCGTAGGAGCTGAGGATCTGATTCCGAAGATCCAGAACGAAGGATGGCTTGATTTCGACGTTGTTGTTGCTACACCGGATATGATGGGTGTTGTAGGACGTCTTGGTCGTGTACTTGGACCAAAAGGTCTTATGCCAAACCCGAAAGCCGGAACTGTAACTATGGACGTTACAAAAGCGGTTCATGATATTAAAGCAGGTAAGATTGAGTACCGTCTTGACAAAACCAATATCATCCATGTTCCGGTAGGTAAAGCATCCTTTACTGAGGAACAGTTAAGCGACAACTTCCAGACGCTTATTGAAGCTATCGTTAAGGCTCGTCCGAACACTCTGAAAGGTCAGTACCTGAGAAGCGTAACAATCGCTCCTACAATGGGACCTGGTGTGAAGATCAACCCGGCGAAATTAGTTTAATATATGAAAACAGGGGCATTCCTTTCGGGGGATGCTCTTTTGTTTTTGGAGATTATTATGACAAAAAGAAAAACACCTCTTCAGAAAGAACTAATATTGCTTGAAAAACAGGAAAAAAGGTATCTGGAGCATAGGCAGAGTCAGAGTGATTCAAAATTGAATAAATTTCTGGAAGATAAGGTTCCGGATAAACTTCAAAAAACACTGGAAAAAGCTTTTGCCAGTGCGTTTAAGCTTATATTTGTAAAAGGTGTATCGGTTATAGAAAAAACATATAAAAAGCAGGAAATTGAAAAGGATTTTAAGGTACAGGATTATGCCAGTCAGATTAAAAATGACAGAAAATCACTGAGAGCAATAAGGAAAAATGCCGGTAACACAGGCAGGATGAATACACTGGCATCAGGAACAGCAGGCCTGGGAATGGGGCTTATTGGTGTTGGGATTCCGGATATACCTGTATTCACAGGATTTTTGCTGAGAAGTATTTATCAGATTGCGTTAAAGTATGGGTTTTCTTATGAAGAGGAACAGGAAAAAAAGTGGATACTTCTTCTGATACAGGGAGCGGCTTCTTATGGGGAACAACAAAAGACAGCAGATAAAGCAGTTGAGTCCTATATCCAAAATGGATTTTTTGACAGCTGCAATTCTTTGGATGAAATAATTCAGGAAACAGCGCAGATTCTTTCCGGAGAGCTGCTTTATATGAAGTTTCTCCAGGGTATTCCCATTGTGGGAGTGGTAGGAGGAGCCTTTGACTTCAAGTACATGAAAGAGATCACAACCTATGCAGAAATAAAATACCGGAAACGATATTACAGAAATCTGCCGGAATATGATATGATAGAAAATAAATAATTGTAGCTTAGAGAAAAATTCCAGAATTATTTTTTACAATAGAGCAGGAAAGGAAAGAGAGGAATCAGCGTGGAAAAAAGAAGATACAGAAGAAAGAACAGGAGAAAACAGAATTTAAAAAAACTGTTAATGGTTCTGATCATTGTATTTGTTTTCTTTGGTCTGGAGTTGATCGTAGGATGGAGTTCAGGAATTAGTGCGTGGATGCAGGAGTTTCGTAAACCCGTTGTCCGTCAGCTGGATCTGAGTGGGATCAGCAGCCCCTATGCGATTCTGATTCAGGCCAGAAACGGAAAGACAGTAGGCGATCTTAACGGTGAAGAGCAGATGTATCCGGCCTCTCTAACAAAAATGATGACTGCGATTGTTGCCATTGAGGAACTGAAAGATCTGGACCAAGAAATCACGCTGACGCAGGAAATGTTTGCAGGCTTATATGAGCAGGATGCCACTCAGGCAGGATTTCAGCCCGGAGAGACAGTTCGGGCGATCGACCTTCTGTACGGCGTTATGCTTCCCTCAGGCGCAGAGTGCTGTATTGCTCTTTCTTATGCGATTGCCGGTTCTGAGCAGGGCTTTGTGGATTTGATGAATAAAAAAGCAGAAAAGCTTGGAATGGACGGAACTCATTTCTGCGACAGCACAGGACTTCATAACCCGGATCATTATAGTACGGCAAAGGATATGGCGGTTCTTTTACAGTACGCTCTGAAAAATGATACGTTCCGGGAGATTGCAGAGAGTCCCTGGCATTCTACTCCCGGCACCAATATCCACCCGGACGGAATCACCTATTACAGTACCATGTTTAAAAATCTTGCGGATCCGGCTGTAACAGGAGGAAAAATCCTGGGAGGAAAAACTGGTTTTACCAATGCGGCCGGAAGCTGTCTTGCAAGCTTTGCAGAAATTGAGGGCGTGGAATACATCCTGGTAACGGCAGGTGCAATGGATGGTGGAACACCGAATATTACAGATGCAGTGACGGTTTACAATCGTCTGGGAGAGGCGGCTAAGGCTTTGAAATAGCCAGAGAAATTATCGCGACAATAAAAAATAGAATGATAAAGAATATAATCATAAGATTATTGTTTATATTGATGAAATCAAGAAAATTATGTAGAATAAAGATATTTATCTGTGAAATCAGAAGATTAGATTAGAAAAAATTAACAAAAAGATATAGAGGTTTTTGTAGAATATTCCAGATAGACAGACATAATTTTTTCTGTTATTCTTATATATAGAAGTTAGATAGGGGATAATTAATCCAAGGATTGTTACTGAAATAATTTATTATCGTCAGGCAAGACCTTATAGTATATAAAATTAGCTTTATATACTGTAATGGTCTTTTTTTGTTTATTTTCAGTATTTGGGAGAGAAAAAGACTATGGTAATTTATAAGATTTTAAATAATAATCTGATTTTATCAAAAGATAATCAGGGACATGAAGTCATTGTAAAAGGGTGCGGGATTGCTTTTCAGAAGAAAAAGGGACAGCAGATAGATGAAAAACAGATTGAAAAGGTTTTTATTGCAGAGACAGCACAGATTAGTAAAGAAATTCAGGGATATCTAACCTCTATTCCAGAAATATATCTTGACTTTGTGGAGGAGTATGTAAATGAGATAAAAGAAAAAAATGGAATGAATTTGAATGACAGTATTTATTTTTCCTTAAGTGATCACATTATGGGAGCGATTTCTAGGTTAAAACAGGGAATCCGTATTCAGAATATGCTTCTTCTGGACATCAAACTTCTTTATCATAAAGAATATGAAATTGGTTTGGATTTGTTGCAGAAAGTCAATGAAACATTTGAAACAGATCTGGCAATTGATGAAGCTGGATTTTTTGCATTGCATTTTGTGAATTCACAGGACAGTGGAAAAACAGACAGTTACCAGATTTCCATAATCGTACATCAGATTTTGGATGTAGTAGAAAAATATTATGAAAACATAAAATTTCAGGAAGAAAATCTGTATTATCAGAGATTTCTGACACATTTAAAATATTTTGCCCAGAGATTTTTTCATAAGGAACTTCACTATGAAGAAAATTGTGAACTGTTTCAGATTATCAGAGAGCAGTATAAAGAAGCCTATGGATGTGTAAAAATGATTTACCTGATGATGAAAGAAGAGTATGAATACGATATGACAGAAGATGAAATGCTGTATCTGACAATTCATATTCAGAAGATTACAGAGGATCATAAACGGCTACAGTCGATTTAGTGTAAGATTTTTACAGACATCAGATAAGGTGTTAATGGATTGTTACTGGAATGCGTTCGATAAAAACGTATCTTTTCAGGCAAGACCTTTAATCATAAATTTTAATATTTATTATTAAAGGAGGTACTAAAATGAAAAAGGACTATTTAGAAACTGCAGACACGCTAATTGCAGCAATGGGAGGAAAGGACAACATCATCCGTTTATTTCACTGCATGACAAGACTTCGTTTTTATGTAAAAGACAAAACGAAAGTCAATGAAAAGGAGATTTTAAAGCTCTCCGAAGTTTCAGGTGTAAACTGGCACGAGGAACAGTTTCAGGTTATTGCAGGAAATGAAGTAAATGCTGTCTATAAAGCGCTGGAGAACAAAGGTATTCCGACGGACGATACACGGGAAACTGATCCTGTAAACCAAAAAGGGGTTGTTTCCAGGGTTGTTGATGCCATTACCGGTTGTATGACACCTATGATTCCGGCTCTGACAGCAGCAGGAATGATTAAGGTTGTACTTACACTTTTAACAACTTTCCATTTGGTATCTGATACCAGCAGCACTTATCAGGTTATCAGTTTTATAGGTGATGTAACTTTTTACTTTATGCCATTTCTGATTGCGGCAAATGCTGCAAAAATTTTCAGAGTAAATCAGTCGCTGGCATTGTTTATAGCGGGTGTTTATCTGAGTCCTGTATTTGTCAGTATGGTAGCTGGAGATGCGGCAATTACTTTGTTTGGGCTGCCGGTTACAAAGGTAACCTATTCTTATTCTGTAATTCCGGTTATTCTGATGGTATGGATTACACACTACATTGAACTTGTTGTAGATCGTATTACACCGAAGATGGTAAAATTAATTCTCAATCCAACACTGGTTATTCTGATTAGTGCGCCGATCGCCCTGATTGTAGTTGGTCCTATCGGAACAATCATTGGTAATGGACTTGCAGTAGCAATCAACTTTTTATCTGCAAAACTTGGTTTTGTGATCGTTGGCATTCTTGCAGCTCTTTTCCCGTTTATTGTTATGACGGGTATGCATCATGCGCTTACACCAATCGGACTGAATGCAATTGCGACAGGAGGCTCAGATACCCTGATTTTTGTATCTCAGGTTTGCTCTAATCTTGCACAGTCAGGTTCTTCTTTTGCGGTAGCAGTAAAATCAAAAGACAGTAATATGAAACAGCTTGCAAGTGCAGCGGCAGTATCTGCATTAATGGGGATTACGGAACCGGCACTTTATGGTGTCACACTGAAATTGAAACGTCCTGTTGTTGCTGCATCTGTTGCAGCTGGAATTGGCGGTATTGTAGGTGGACTTTTTCAGGTATCCCTGTATATTGCTCAGAATTGTATTATGGCAATTCCGGCATTTATCGGGGATAAAGGGATGAGTAACCTTCTGTATGGAATCATTATGATTATTGTATCGTTTGTTGCTTCCTTTATTCTTACCTTTATTTTGGGATTTGAAGATGTAAAATCAGATAATGAGATAAAGGAAAGCTCAGAGGCACAGGGAACAACAGAAATACAGCAGAGAAATCCTTTAGTAGAAAAAGTTGAACTTTATGCACCTGTAACAGGAACTGTAAAAACACTTGCCAATGTTGCGGACAAAACTTTTGCAGATAAAGTACTTGGAGATGGAGCGGCAATCTTTCCATCAGAAGGAAGAGTTTATGCTCCGGCTGACGGAACCGTTGTAAATATCATGGATACAAAACATGGAATTATGTTCGTAGCAGACAGTGGAGCAGAGATTTTGATCCATATTGGACTAGATACTGTCAATCTTAAAGGTAAATACTTTAAATCTTATGTAACAGACGGTGAAAGAGTAAAGAAGGGAGCGCTTCTTGTTGAGTTTGACCTTGAAGCAATCAAAAAAGAAGGATATGATTTGACTATATCAGTTGTTGTTACTAATATTTCCGATTATATCAAGGCAGTATGTATGGAAAAAGAGGGTAGTGAGATCAGTGCAGGAGAGAAGTTTCTGACAGTCGTATAAACATAAGTACAGATCAGGCAGACAGGAGATATCTGTCTGCCGTTTTAAAGACAGGAGAAAACAGATATGAAAAATTATAATCGTATGCCCGAAAATTTTTTATGGGGCGGAGCAACAGCTGCTAATCAGTATGAAGGAGGATGGAATGAGGGCGGAAAAGGGTTGTCTATTGCAGACATTCTTACGGGAGGAAGCGTCAATAAGGAACGCCGTCTGACACCTCCGGAGCCGTTACCCGAAGAATTTTATCCAAATCATGAAGCAACTGATTTTTATCATTGCTGGAAAGAAGATATTGCTCTGTTTGCTGAGATGGGATTTAAAATATATCGTTTTTCAATTTCATGGTCACGGATCTTTCCAAAAGGAGACGAAGAAACTCCGAATGAAGAGGGACTTAAGTTTTATGATAATGTTATCGATGAATTAAGAAAATATGGAATTGAACCACTTGTAACCATTTCTCATTATGAAAATCCACTTCATCTTTCGCTAGAGTACGGTGGTTGGAAAAATCGTAAACTGATTGATTTTTACCTTAGATTTGCCAGAGTATTATTTGAAAGATATAAAGGAAAAGTAAAGTACTGGCTTACATTTAATGAGATTAATATGCTGACACAGCCGTTTGGCGCAGTTTTCTGTGCAGGGATGCTGGATTCGGAAGATGTATGCCTGCAGAGTCGGTATCAGGCAATGCATCACCAGTTGGTTGCAAGTGCTTTGGCTGTATCTATGGCGCATAAGATTGACAATGAAAATAAGCTGGGGTGTATGCTGGCATATCATAATGGTTATGCTTATACCTGCCATCCAGAAGATGTTTTTTATGCCCAAAGATTTGGACAGATTCATAATTCAATTGCCGGGGATGTTCATGTGAGAGGATATTATCCTGGATTTGCTGCAAGATTTTTTGAAGAAAATGAAATAGAGCTGGAGATTGAACCGGAAGATGCGGGGATACTGAAGAATGGTACGGTAGACTTTGTTTCTATCAGTTATTATTCCAGTAATTGTGTCAGCGTTGTGAAAGAAGGGGAGCTAACTGCTGCCAATGGAGGGGAAAATATTAAGAATCCATATCTTGAAACCTCTGCATGGGGATGGCAAATTGATGCAGTGGGACTCAGATATGTTCTGAATCAGATTTATGACCGCTATCAGATTCCAATCATGATTGTAGAAAATGGTCTGGGAGCCGTGGATGAGCTGACAGAAGATGGAAAGATCCATGATGAATACCGCATTGAATATATGCGTAAGCATATAGAACAGATGAAAGAAGCTATCCATGATGGTGTAGAACTGGTTGGCTATACATGCTGGGGATGTACCGATCTTGTCAGTGCTTCAACCGGAGAATTGAAAAAAAGATATGGTTTAATCTATGTAAATAAAAATGATGATGGAACAGGAAACTTTTCTAGAATTCGTAAAGACTCTTTTTACTGGTACAAAAAGGTAATAGAATCTTGTGGTGAAAAATTATAAAAGAACAATAAAATATCCTGGCCAGGTTACGGAGCCTAAAAGCTCTGTACCTGCCAGGATATTACTATTCTGTGCTGGCAGAATTAAAAACATTATTTTCTCACATGATTTCAGCCGAAAGAAGATCAATAATTTTCGACTTTGCGCTCAAAATAAGCTCTGGGATGGGCACATACCGGACATACTTCAGGAGCTTCATCAGCCATATGAACATATCCGCAGTTGCGGCATTTCCAGCCAAGAGGCGCATCTCCTTTAAATGTTTTATCAGCTTTGTAGGATTCCAGAAGTTTTTTGTATCGGGCTTCGTGAGCTGCCTCTACTCTGGCAACGCCTTCAAATTTTTCAGCCAGCTCTTCAAAGCCTTCTTCTCTGGCTTCCCGTGCCATTCTTGCATACATATCTGTCCATTCAAAGTTTTCGCCCTGAGCGGCATCCTCAAGATTGGTTTCAATATCATGAATTCCGTGAAACTCCTTAAAGCACATTTTGGCGTGTTCTTTTTCCTGATCCGCAGTTTCAAGATAAAGGGCTGCAAGCTGTTCATATCCTGCTTTTTTTGCAGCGGAAGTAAAGAAAGTATATTTGTTTCTTGCCTGTGATTCTCCTGCAAAGGCTTCTATAAGGTTTTTTTCTGTTTTGGTTCCTGCTTTGACATGTGGTTTCCTCCTTGATCACTGAAAATTTAATTGTTTAAAATTACTGTAAATCTTCTTATACCATATCATCCAAAAGATAAGCGTGTCAATATATGTCTGATTTAGGCTGTTTTTTACATAAAAGAAAGCGGAGAGCATATTCTGCTCTCCGCTTCAGAGGTTTATTCTTAGCCGAAGTATCTTTCAAGAAGACCCTGGAATGCTTTTCCATGTCTTGCCTCGTCACGAGCCATCTCATGAACTGTGTCATGGATTGCGTCAAGGTTAGCTGCTTTTGCACGTTTAGCAAGATCAAATTTACCTGCTGTAGCGCCGTTCTCTGCAGCAACACGCATCTCAAGGTTTTTCTTTGTGCTGTCTGTTACAACTTCACCAAGAAGCTCAGCGAATTTTGAAGCGTGCTCTGCCTCTTCATAAGCTGCTTTTTCCCAGTAAAGACCGATTTCCGGATATCCTTCTCTGTGTGCAACTCTTGCCATTGCAAGGTACATACCAACCTCAGAGCACTCGCCCTCAAAGTTTGCACGAAGATCAGCAAGGATATCTTCGCTTACGCCTTTAGCAACGCCTACAACGTGCTCTGCTGCCCAAGTCATGCCTTCTGCCTGTTTTGTAAATTTGTCGGAAGATGCTTTACAGATTGGACATACCTCCGGTGCGTTCTCTCCTTCGTAAACATAACCACATACACTGCATACCCATTTAGCCATAATCGTAATCTCCTTTTCGTAAATAATTATTTTTAATAATAGTAATTGTTACTGTTTTGCTATGTCTATAATCTACCATACTGTTTGCTGAATGTCAAGAGAAATTCTTAATTTTTTTCTTTCTTCATGCAATTTTCACACATTCCAAAGAATCTTGCACTGCAGTCAGTAATTATTCCGTTGAAATGTTCTCCGGCTTTTTTCATAAGCTCCTGTATATCTTCAGTTTCCAGATCAATCACACAGCCGCATTCTGTACACATGAAGTGACAGTGGGGAACCACCCGTCCATCAAAACGGTCGGCGCCGCCAAAGCTGGCAAGTTTTTTGATCTCACCAAGATCAGAAAGCAGAGAAAGATTTCTGTACACAGTTCCCAGACTGATATTTGGATAGATAGATTTCATATTTTCATATACCATATCAGCTGTGGGGTGGTCTGTGCGTGTCATCAGAAATTCCTTGATGGATTCGCGCTGTCTGCTGTATTTTAATGCAGCCATAGACACACTCCTTTCTGCTATAATAACAATAATGGTTATCGATATTGTATAAAATAGGAGTTGATTTGTCAAGTATTTTTGAGAAATAAATAGTTATATTTTGGGATTTTATTTTTTGACCTTTCTCATATGAAAAATATTGTTGTGTCAGTCCATTACGATACATTTTACGGATATAAAAGTATCCCCTTTCATTAGACGTTATTCTGTCTGATAAAAGGGGATTATTTCACCAATGTAGCTTTTGTTATTATATTTTTACTTGTTTTTCAGTGGGTGTATTTATACTGAAAATATTTCCTGTATTTATTTCTGAGTTTTATCGGGCATTAAGGCGAGCCAGATGTTTTACCAGAATCTTACGGATACCAGGATATTCTCCAAGCCCTTTTAAAACAGGTTCGGCTTCATATCCGGTTGATCTAAACTGGCAGTACCAGGAGTCCGGGTCAGCTCCTGCCAGGTCATTTTTTGCATGATCTCCGGCAACGATCATAAAGGGCGCCAGAAAAACTTTAGAAGGGCGGTATACTTTGATCATTTTCAGAAGAGTTTCTATGGAAGGATAGGCTTCTACGGTTCCAATAAAAATATTTGGATATCCTTTATCCTTAAAGGTATAATCCAGAGCTGCATAAATGGAATTGGAAAAGTGAGTAGTTCCATGCCCCATCAGTACGAGAGCCTGATCTTCTTTCAGATAGGAAAACTCATCGGCAATCGCCTGTATCACATCCAGACTGTCCTGCTCACTGGTAAGAAGAGGATCGCCAAAGGAAACAGACTGAAAATATTTCCCGAAGGAAAGAATATCTTCTTTCATCTGATCATTTTCAATACCGTTGATCACATGAGTGGGTTGAACCAGAACATCAGTAATACCATCCCGGTGCATTTTTTCCAGAGCTTCCTGCACGGTATCTATATGAACATGGTCGCGCTCCCACAGCTTTCGGATGATTATTTTGCTGGTCCATGCCCGGTACAGGGGAAATTCAGGAAATGCAGCCTGTATTTCTTTTTCAATAGCAGTGATGGTTGCCTGACAGGTATCGTGATGGCTGGTTCCGAAACTTACAACCAGGATAGCTTTTTTTCTATTTTCAGACACGTTTTTTCTCCTTTTCATAAAACAAAAATAAAAACCTGTGCGGTGGTACCGACAGGCTGTCAGAAGAACAGGGACAGCGGCAGAAACAAAAGGAAACTGCGATGAGCCAATCCGTTTTGACACAGATATATCGTTGGTGATCTGTGTAAACTTCGTGTAAAAGGCAGGTATTCTGTTATTCTGCGTCTGCTGACACCATTTTTCGTTCAATTCCGAGCTAATTTTAGCATATACTATGGTTTTGTCAAGAAAACACAGGACAATATATGAAATTTAAAACAGAAAAATAAACGAACAGATAAAAAGGATATAAGAATTTTCAAAGCTGGTCCGGGCTTTTTTTCTGCCCGGCAGTATGATATACTTGTTCCGAAATAATCATAAGAAATTCTTAATAATTTACCCCTTTTATCTTAAACCCCGTTTGATATTCTTAGTATAACGAATTACAGAGAAAACTGTGATCCGGTGTGAATTTAATTTTGTTTCAGGAGGTACAGAGACGTGGCAGAAATACTGGTTTGTGATGATGACAAAGCGATCGTGGAGGCAATAGAGATCTATCTTTCACAGGAAGGCCATCATATTCTGAAAGCTTACGATGGAGAGGAGGCTCTCCGGACATTGCGGGAGAATCAGGTAGATCTGCTGATCATTGACGTTATGATGCCGAAGCTGGATGGAATCAGGGCAACTCTTAAGATCAGAGAGGAAAACCCGCTTCCGATCATTATTTTATCTGCGAAGTCAGAGGATGCAGATAAAATTCTGGGCCTTAACGTAGGGGCTGACGATTATGTGACAAAGCCCTTTAACCCATTGGAGCTGGTGGCCAGAGTCAGATCTCAGCTCCGCAGATATACTCAGCTTGGCGCTGTATCCCGGAGAAAAGAAAATGTTTATGTAACCGGAGGTCTTACTGTAGATGATGACCGCAAGGAGGTCTGTGTGGACGGTGATCCGGTAAAGCTGACACCTATTGAGTACAGGATCCTTCTTCTTCTGGTAAAAAATCAGGGCAGAGTATTTTCTACCAATCAGATTTATGAAAATATCTGGAATGAAGAGGCGATAGCGGCAGACAATACGGTGGCAGTACACATTCGGCATATCCGTGAAAAGATTGAGATCAATCCAAAGGAACCCCGGTATCTGAAGGTTGTCTGGGGACTGGGTTATAAAGTAGAAAAGCTTTAAGAAATAAAAGGGTATAAGAAAAGAAACATCAGGAAGACGGAAAGGGGTAGTATTATGAAGAAAAAATGGTACAGAAGCAGTGTGGCAAAGGCGGTTGCTCTGGTGGCAGGGATTGCTTCTCTGACTGCGGCAGCTGCAGGAGGAGCGGCATCTGTAGGAATTATGTGTGAGGGCATTCTGCCCTTTGATGAAAAAAATTATCTGGATTCCAGAAGCTTTGAGCAGAGTATGTATGTTTGCAGTTCAGAGCTGCTAGGTGCAATATCAGAAAAAGATTTTCTTCAGCCAGATAAAGGTGACGGAGTTATAGATCTTGGGGAGATCCAGGAAAATAAAAAGCTCACCTATAAAAATACCTCCGGACTGGCATATGAAATCAGTGATCTGATAAAGTGGACAGAGAAAAAGAACTGGGATGTTTCTACAGAGGTTATTCTGGAATGTCTGAAGCCAGACGGCAGTATAGAGTATATGTATTATGATGACTTTGAAAAAAAGGTCACGGAAGGGGATCTGGAGTTCCAGATAGATCCGGAGGAGTACACATCCTATGAAAACAACATGGAATATGCGGAAGCTTATACTGTGGAGGAACAGGGGACAGCAGATATCGTACAGACACGGCAGTTTCTTGACTGGCTGAAAAATAATGAGTTTGCTGACTATGGATATTACGAGGACTCCTATTATGACAGTACAGGAGGAATTGCAGGGGCAGGCGTTACTTCGGTTACAGATGCGGACGGAAAAATCATTTACAGAAACATTTTTAATGTGGAATCAGAGTTTCTGATGAAAGAGTATTTTAAACCGGAAGGCGCAGACAGTATTCTGGAAGTCCTGAACGAAGATCCTCAGTGGCAGGGCAGGATAGGAGATGCATATAACGCTCTCAGAAATGCTCTCACTGAAGTGGATATGGCGAAATCAGCGGAAGCCATGCTTAAGAATAGCTACGGTCAGGGAAAAACCAATCTGAATTATGTTTTTGCAGTACGTCCGGGAGAAGCAGAAGAGAAGCTGGAAACCAATGTGGATACAAAGGACTATGAAGAATTGATCAGACAGGTGAAATCCGGCAAGGAGCCATATGTTATGATAACTTCTTCTGAGGATCAGAGGGATACGAACATAGATCAGATAGATTCCAGAGCCTTCTTTTCCAAATGGCAGCATATGGTGGACAATGTGGGGGTGAATGACGAGGATATCGACTATGTATTTGCCGCCTGGGTGGACAGCAGCTTCCCGGTGCAGGATCTGATGGCAGAGGATGCGGAGAACTTTGCGAAGTATGCGGATGATCTTACTCCTTCTATAGCGGTATGCGGTGCGGGAATCCTGATCTTTCTGATCTGCCTTATCATTCTTACTGCCGGCGCAGGAAGAAATAATGAAAACGAAGAGGTACGGCTGAATTTCTTTGATCGTTGGTATACAGAGATTGGCGCAGTGGCTGTATGTACTGTGTGGGCAGTTCCTGTATTTCTGCTTCTGGGACTTGGAATCAATATAGATTATGTGGATGGACTGAAATTTATTGTGGCTGCAGTGGCTGGTCTGGGAGCCTGGACCGCAGTAATGTTTTTGTTCGGCTGGCTGAGTATGGTACGCCGAATAAAAGCAAAAACTTTCTGGAAAAACAGTATTCTGAGAAAAATTTTTGTTTTACTGATAAAGCTTTTAAAATTATTAAAAAAGCTTTGCCTGAAGTTTGTGAAAGGATGCAGAAGATTTTTTGATTTCTTTGCGGAAAATACAGCCAGCAGGATTAAAACGGCATTGCTGTTCATCGGATTCTGTTTGTTCCAGATTATAATATGGACTGCTATACTTTGTGGCGGCGTGATCCTTATTCCGGTTGCAATTGCAGTAGATATCCTGGGTCTGATTTATTTTCTCAAAAAAGCCAGAGGCCGGGAATTGATCCTGGAGGGTCTGAAACGCATTACAGACGGTGAGCTTCAGTACAAGATTTCCCTTGATAAGCTTACCGGAGAGCAGAGACAGATTGCCGATTATATCAACCGGATCGGAGAGGGACTTGATGCAGCGGTGGAGGAAAGTCTGAAAAACGAAAGAATGAAAACAGAGTTGATCACAAATGTGTCCCACGATATCAAGACGCCTCTTACTTCAATTATCAATTATGTAGATCTTCTGAAAAGAGAAAATCCTCAGGACCCGAAGATCCAGGGGTATCTGGACATCCTGGAGGAAAAATCCCTCAGATTGAAAACTCTTACCGAAGATGTTGTGGAGGCATCCAAGGCAAGCACGGGAAATATTTCACTGGAAATGGCAGATCTGAATTTTGTGGAACTTGTTCATCAGGTAATCGGAGAATTTGAGGAACGGTTCCAGGAAAAAAATCTTTCCATGATGGTACATTTTGATCAGGATGAGGCAATCATTTGCGCAGATGGAAGAAGAATGTGGCGTGTTCTGGAAAATGTTTTTGGAAATGTTGCAAAGTACGCTATGGACAACACAAGGGTTTATGCGGAAGTCAAGGTAAATAAGCCGGATGTTACATTTTCCCTGAAAAATATTTCCGCTCAGCCTTTGAATATTTCCGCTGATGAACTGACAGAGAGGTTTATCAGAGGCGATGTTTCCAGAAATACAGAGGGCAGCGGACTTGGACTTTCCATTGCAAAAAGTCTGACAGAGCTTCAGGGCGGTGAGTTTAAGCTTTATCTGGACGGAGATCTCTTTAAAGTGACAATTACATTTAAAGTAAGAGAAAAATGACATTTTTCGATATGGCTGTGGCAGTGAAAAGAGCCATATAAAAAACAAAAGATAAAAATAGCCCCCGGTATCTGTGATGCCGGAGGCTGTTTTATAATATCAGAATACTTTTACAAGATTGTAGTCGTTGTCTACAAGCAGAAGGTCTGCATACTTGCCGGGGGTGATGGAGCCTACCTGGTCGTAGACCTTAATGCTTTTTGCCGGATTTCTGGTAGCTGCAAAAATAGCTGTGGATTCAGGGATACCGAATTCCATGGCTTTTTTCATGCAGTCAAAAAGGTTTGTTGCAGATCCGGCAATGGTGCCGTTAGACAGAGTTGCCAGACGGTCTTTCATGGTAACTTCCTGGCCGCCCAGCTCATAGGTTCCGTTTTCCATTCCGGTAGCCATCATGGAGTCGCTGATCAGAACTACACGCTCGTCGCCAAACATTTTAAAGGTGGCGCGGACAACGCTTCCGTGGATGTGGAAACCGTCGCAGATCAGTTCTACCATACAGTCATCGCTGTCACATGCAGCTCCGATTACACCAGGATCTCTGTGAGCAAACGGAGGCATGGCATTATAAAGATGAGTCACATGATTTACGCCCAGCTCCATAGCTTTTCTGGCGCAGTCGTAATCTGCTGTGGTATGTCCGATGGAAATCACGACTTCATCCTTAGCAGCCTGAATAAATTCAAAGGCCCGGTCTACATTAGGAGCAAGTGTTACCAGCTTGATCTGGTTTCCGGAAGCTTCGTTGCACTGACGGAAAAAAGATACGTCAGGAACACTGATATACTCAGCAGCCTGAGCGCCTTTTTTGGCAATATCAATGAGTGGGCCTTCCATATTAACGCCGATAATGCGGGCAAGCTTATCATCCGGTTCTACTTTTGTTGCAGTGGCAAAGATATCCATAAGTCTGTCCTTTGCCAGTGTCATGGAAGTAGGACAGTAGGAGGTGATACCGTGCTCTTTTTCATATTTCAGGATCACTTTCAGGCCTTCCGGGTCGGCATCACAGAAATCATGTCCAAAAGCGCCGTGACTGTGAACGTCCACCAGTCCGGGAAGAACTTTTAATCCTTCAGCGTCATATTCGGTTTTGTCAGATACTTCTGTCTCGGAAGCCACCAGTCTGCCATTTTCGATGTACAGATCTTTTTTTGCAAAGCTTCCGTCTTCCTGAAATACAAGTCCGTTTTTAATAATCATAATATTATCTCCTTGATTTTTAAGATGCAGTTATGTTGATGATTCTATTATAAGTCTTTGATAAAATTAATTCAATCTGAAGATTATAAAGAGAAAATAGTTTCAAAGTATATGTATAATAAAAAATGTACGGGAGTTTGACAGTTGAAGAATAAAAAATACTTCTCAGACCTTATAAAACCTGTTTTTATGCTAATTTTTCATTTTATGCGATGGAATTTTTAATAAGGATACAGATGTTTCTTATGAAGTTTTATATATGGAAATTCCAAAATTCTGAGCCATTTTATATTTCAAGATCATATGTAGAAACCAATGGCGCCACTATATACTGCAATATTCGTAAGCCTGGACGGAGAAAATTTATGGTTATTTAATTGTTTTGTATAGAACATTATGCTACCATGAAATCAGTGCTTTTTATGGAGCCGCTTACTTAAGATAAACATTCATAAAACTTTGAGGAATATTATGAATGCAGTAATAAAATCTTAACAGGTGGTGATAAATATGGGCAAAAAGGACACGATCACAAAAGATTACATGAATGATCCCTGTATTTTTGCAGATGCATTTAATTTTTTTGTATATCATGGAAAACAGGTGATTCTTCCGGAGAATCTGCATTCTGTGGATACTACAGAGATTTCTATACCTTATCTGGCAGACGGCAAAAATTATCCTGTACAGAAATTCAGGGATAATTTTAAATGTCTGACAGCCATGCAGGACGAAAGTACCACATATCTTCTTTTGGGAGTAGAGAATCAGTCAGAGATTCATTATGCAATGCCGGTAAAGACCATGATTTATGATTCTCTTCAATATGCATCCCAGGTAGATATGACAGGCAGGAGACACAGACAGCATCTGAACGCATGGGGGAAGCCGGAACGAAAAGCCAGTTCGGGAGAATTTCTTTCAGGATTTTATAAGGATGATAAACTTTTTCCGGTAATCACCCTTGTAATTCATTTTGGACCAGAGGAATGGGATGCTCCAATGGGTCTGCATGATATGATGGAGACTAAAAATCCGGAACTTTTATCCTATATTCCGGATTACAGGATCAATCTGATTTCTCCATATAGTATTCCGGATATAAGCCTGGATCAGTTTCATACCAGTCTCCGGGAAGTGCTTTTATTTATTAAATATTCAAAAGATAAAAACAGGCTTCGTGATATTGTAACTGCAGATCCTCATTTTTGGTCTGTGGACAGGAAGGCGGGGCAGGTTATAAAGATACTGACAGGAAGTGATTTTAAGATCAGAGAAGAGGAGGAAAAAATTGATATGTGTAAGGCTCTTGAGGATCTTAAAGAAGAAGGGCGTGAGGAAGGGCGTCAGGAGGGACGCCAGGATGGTATTAGAAAGATCATCCTGAAAATGCTGGCAAAAAACCAGTATTCTTATGAGGAGATTGCAGAAATAACAGAGGCAACCGTAGAGGAGATCATGGATATTGAAAGGTCAGAAGGCAGACCACAGTAAATGGTTCGGATAAATTTTGGTTTATCTTTTGCAGACCGTGTATTTGTGGGATACTTTCTGCTGAAATCATGAAAATGTAATTTGCTAAATCTAGTTAAATATGCTAGTATTTAAAGAGCAATTCGTACATGTCAGGCATTGGTATATCTGCCTGGCAGAAACGGCAGTTTATCATTTACAAAATACCCCAGGAGGATTTTTTATAATGGAAAAACAGAAGTATTATATTACAACAGCCATTGCTTATACTTCCGGTAAACCTCATATCGGAAATACCTACGAGGCTGTTCTGGCGGATGCCATTGCCCGCTATAAAAGACTGGAAGGCTATGATGTTTTTTTCCAGACAGGAACAGATGAGCATGGTCAGAAAATTGAACTGAAAGCAGCAGAAGCAGGCATTACACCGAAAGAATTTGTTGATAATGTATCCGGTGAGATCAAAAATATCTGGGATCTGATGAACACTTCCTATGACAAATTCATCCGTACAACAGATGAAGACCATGAGAAGCAGGTTCAGAAAATCTTCAAAAAAATGTATGCAAAGGGCGACATTTACAAGGGTCATTATGAGGGAATGTACTGTACTCCCTGCGAGTCTTTCTTTACAGAAAGCCAGCTTGTAGACGGTAAATGTCCTGACTGCGGACGTCCTTGTATTCCGGCTAAAGAAGAGGCATATTTCTTTAAAATGAGCAAATATGCAGACCGTCTTATCGAGCATATCAAGACACATCCGGAGTTTATCCAGCCGGAGTCCCGTAAAAACGAGATGATGAACAACTTCCTTCTTCCGGGACTTCAGGATCTCTGTGTTTCCAGAACTTCTTTTAAATGGGGAATTCCGGTAGATTTTGATCCGAAGCATGTTGTTTATGTATGGCTTGACGCTCTTACAAACTATATCACAGGAATCGGATATGACTGTGACGGCGACAGCACAGAGCAGTTTGGCAAGCTGTGGCCGGCAGACCTTCATCTGATCGGTAAGGATATTATCCGTTTCCATACAATTTACTGGCCGATCTTCCTGATGTCACTGGATCTTCCGCTTCCCAAGCAGGTATTTGGACATCCGTGGCTGTTACAGGGTGATGGCAAAATGAGTAAATCCAAGGGAAATGTGCTTTATGCAGATGAGCTTGTTGATTTCTTTGGCGTAGATGCAGTTCGTTATTTTGTGCTTCATGAGATGCCGTTTGAGAATGACGGTGTGATCACCTGGGAACTGATGGTGGAGCGTCTCAACTCCGAGCTTGCCAATACTCTGGGAAATCTTGTAAATCGTACTATTTCTATGTCCAATAAATATTTTGGCGGCGTAGTGGAAAACAAAAATGTAACAGAACCTGTTGATGACGATATGAAAGCTTTTGTACTGGCAGCGCCGGGTAAGGTTGCGGCCAGGATGGAGAAGCTTCGTGTGGCAGATGCCATGACAGAAGTATTCAGTCTCTTTAAGCGCCTGAACAAATACATTGATGAAACAATGCCGTGGGCTCTTGCAAAGGAAGAGGACAAGCAGGATCGTCTTGCTACTGTTCTTTACAATCTTGTAGAGGGAATTACCATAGGAGCAGCTCTTCTGGAAGCATTTATGCCGGAGACTACAGAACGTATTCTGACTCAGCTCAATGCTGAAAAACGCAGCTTTGAATCTCTGGATACCTTTGGACAGTATCCGTCCGGCAATAAGGTTGTAGAAAAACCGGAAATTCTGTTTGCCCGTCTTGATCTTAAAGAGGTAATGGAAAAGGTTGAAAAGCTTCATCCTCCGGTACAGGAAGAGAAGGAAGAGGAACCGGGAATTGATATTGAGCCAAAAGCAGAGATTACTTTTGAAGACTTTGAGAAACTGCAGTTCCAGGTTGGAGAGATCATTGCCTGCGAGGCAGTAAAAAAATCCAAAAAGCTTCTTTGCTCTCAGGTGAAGATCGGAAGCCAGGTACGCCAGATTGTATCTGGAATCAAAGCTCATTATACACCTGAGGAAATGGTAGGCAAAAAAGTTATGGTAGTTACCAACCTGAAGCCTGCGAAGCTTGCGGGAGTTATGAGCGAGGGAATGATTCTCTGCGCAGAGGATGCAGAAGGAAATCTTGCGCTTATGACACCGGAGAAAAACATGCCGGCAGGAGCAGAAATCTGCTGATAAAAATATTATGATGTAATGGATTGCGGACTCTTCGGAGTCCGTTTTCTATATTGCTCTGCTTGACGTACCTCTTTAAATTTTCTATACTAGAGGAAGTATAAGGAGGATGTATCTATGGGGAAAGAATTCAGCCATTTTGATCATAAAGGTAATGCGGTAATGGTGGACGTTTCCGGTAAGGAACCCACGTTTCGGACAGCTGTGGCTACAGGCTATATTTCTGTAGGAGCAGAAATCATGGCGGCAGTTACAGGCGGTAATGTAAAAAAAGGCGATGTTCTCGGTGTAGCCAGAGTGGCGGGGATTATGGGTGTAAAGCAGACCTCTTCTCTGATTCCCATGTGTCATCCGCTTCCCATTCAGAAGTGTGCAGTTGATTTTGAACTGGATCAGGAAAACAGTTGGATCCACGCTTACTGTACGGTAAAAACAGAGGGCAGAACCGGAGTGGAGATGGAGGCTCTGACAGGAGTACAGACAGCGCTTCTGACAATTTATGATATGTGTAAGGCTATTGATAAACATATGGTAATGTCAGGGATCCACCTTGTAGAAAAAACAGGAGGAAAAAGCGGAGATTTCCGCTTTGAGGACAAATGATAGACCGTTGTGGAAGAACGATAGATTATCTTCGGATTTCGGTGACAGACCGCTGTAATCTCCGCTGTATTTACTGTATGCCGGAAAACGGTGTCAAGCTGGTGGAGCGGAGCCAGATTCTCCAGGAGGAAGAAATCATAAGGATCAGCCGGGTCATGGCAAAGCTTGGGATTACCAGGATCAAGCTTACCGGAGGAGAACCTCTGGTTCATGCCAGGATGCCGGAGCTGGTATGTAAGATCAGGGAGATACCGGGTATCAAAAAAGTAACGCTGACTACCAATGGTACTCTTTTGAAGGCTCAGATGAAGGAGCTGGCAGAAGCGGGGCTGGATGCAGTGAACATCAGTCTGGATACTCTGAACAGAAACTGTTTTCAGAAGATCACAAGAAGAGATCTTTTAAATGAGGCTCTGGAGGGGATTCAGGAGGCTCTGCGATATCCGGGTATTTCCGTGAAGATCAACTGTGTTCCTCTGGGAATAGAGGGACAGGATCTCTGCGAGATTGCAGAGCTTGCCCGGAAATATCCGGTTCATGTGCGTTTTATTGAAATGATGCCAATTGGATGCGGTATGGCATTTAAGGGTATGTCAGAAAAGGAACTGACAGAGCTTTTGGAAAATCGTTTTGGACCTCTTACAGTTTATCGGGGGGAGCCTCTTGGAAACGGGCCGTCCAGATATTATGAGGTAGAGGGCTTTGCAGGAAAATTGGGCTTTATCAGTGCAGTCAGTCATAAGTTCTGTAAAGAATGCAATCGCATCCGTCTGACCTCTCAGGGATATCTGAAAACCTGTCTGCAGTATTCGGCAGGAAAGGATTTAAGAGAGATCATAAGAAACGGCTGTACAGATGAGGAATTGCAGGAAGCGATCCTGGAGGCGCTGGATCAGAAGCCGGACGGACATCAGTTTCTGGAAAAGGCAAAGGCAGACGATACAGAAAAACTCTGTATGTCTCAGATAGGAGGGTAAACATGAAGCGGGCAGCAATCATAACATCAAGTGATTCCGGTTATCGGGGCGAGCGGGAAGATTTAAGCGGACCGGCAATCCGTGAAATTCTGGAAAGAGAAGGCTACCAGGTGGTGGCTATGGATATTCTTCCTGATGACAGAGAAATGCTGAGTAATAAAATGAAAGAAATCGCGGATCAGGGACTGGCGGAGCTGATCCTTACTACAGGCGGCACAGGATTTTCGGAGAGAGATATTATGCCGGAAGCAACCGAGGATATTATTGAGCGGAGGGTTCCGGGAATTCCGGAGGCTATGCGGGCTTACAGTATGACTATTACAAAGAGGGCAATGCTCAGCCGGGCCACAGCAGGAATCCGTAAAAAAACACTTGTCATCAATCTTCCCGGAAGTCCTAAAGCAGTACGGGAAAGCCTGGAATATATTATTGATTCGCTGGAGCATGGGATTGAAATCCTTACGGGAGAAGCATCTGACTGCGCCCGGAAGTAAAATATTTCCGGGCAGAACCCGGGGACCTGAAAGATTTGAAGTGGTTTTACAGGGGAAATGATTATAATAAAGAAGGTAATGAATAATGGGAAAAGTTATAGCAATTTGTATCAGTGAGGAGAAAGGCACACAGAAACACAGTGTACAGGAAGCGGAGTTTATTGAGGACTGGGGAATCAAAGGGGATGCCCATGCCGGAAAGTGGCACAGGCAGGTAAGCCTTCTTTCCTATGATAAGATCGAGGCTTTCCGGGCAAGAGGCGCAGAGGTGCCAGACGGAGCCTTTGGAGAAAATATCATTGTAGAGGGATTTGACTTTGCTTCCATGCCCGTAGGTACAAGATTCCGCTGTAATGACGTAATTTTGGAAATGACTCAGATCGGCAAAAAATGCCATCATGGTTGTGCAATTTTTCAGGCTATGGGAGACTGCATTATGCCAAGAGAGGGCGTATTTACAAAAGTGATTCATGGCGGTGTGATCCGCCCGGGAGACGAGTTTCTGTGTTGTGAAAAGGAACAGGATGAATGAAAACATACAGTATTTTTGAGACGCATGCACATTATGATGATGAGGCTTTTGCAGAGGACAGAAACGCGCTTTTAAGTTCTTTTGAAGAGAATGGGATCGGTACCGTGGTAAATGTTTGCGCTTCTATAGGAGAGTTTGGGCGCACAGTTGCGCTTACAGAAGAATATCCTTTTGTTTACGGCGCAGTCGGGGTGCATCCGGATGATGCGGATAAAATGACCGAGCAGACATTAAATGAAATCCGGGAGCTTTCCCGCAGAGAAAAGATCCTTGCCATTGGTGAGATCGGACTGGATTATTACTGGCATAAAGAAGAGGCAGAGCATAAAATCCAGAAAAAAATGTTCCGCGCTCAGATGGACATTGCCAGAGAAGAGAAGCTTCCGTTTATGATCCACAGCAGAGATGCTGCAAAAGACACTCTTGACATTGTGAAAGAATATATGGATGAAGGCATGTACGGCGGAATCATCCACTGTTTTTCTTATGGGAAAGAAATGGCAGAACAGTACCTGAATATGGGATTATACCTTGGAATCGGAGGTGTAGTGACCTTTAAGAATGGCAAAAAGTTAAAAGAAGTTGTAGAATATGCTCCTATTGAACAGCTTGTTCTGGAAACAGACAGTCCGTATTTAAGCCCTGAACCGAATCGGGGAAAAAGAAACAGTTCTCTGAACCTGCCTTATGTGGCTCAGGCTATTGGAGAGCTGAAAGGTATCTCAGCGGAGGAAGTAATACGCATTACAGGTCAGAATGCAGAGAAGCTTCTTTTCCATCGAACAAAATAGAATAATATATAAAAAACTGCTGTGGAAATTGTTTTGAAAAACAAAATCCGTAGCAGTTTTTTTATGCGTCTAAGCTTCTTATCCTTCATAGTCGGAGTTATAATCACCGGAACCGTCATCATAGCCATCATCTTCAGTTCCTTCAGAGTAATCACCGGAACCATTATCATAGGTATCGGAATCCCCGTCTGAATTGTCGCCGGAATCCTCGTCAGTATCTCCAGAAGAGGTATTATCAGGATTTCCAAGCTGTTCATAATATTGGTCGGAGCTGACAGACCAGGTATCCTCCACATAATTTCCTTTAGAGTCTGTCATGTTCAGCTCGTAGTCAAAAGAAACGTCAAGGAGATTGGTCCTGGTGGAAGGTTCCACATTCATGGACATGATTTCATTAAATTTTTTACGGAGATTATCCAGTGTGAATTCATCGCCGATAATGTCCCGTACACCGTGCTGAGATGCCAGATCTTCGGTGTAGTCTTCCAGCATATACGGACCGAATACGCCCTCATCTTTATTATAATGCATAACCATAGGTTTTACTGTGGCATCCAGAATTTCTACAGTTGTTTTTCCTTTAAGCACAGATTTTTGGATGGTAAAACCGGCCATTCCTTCCAGAAGCTCCGGAAGTTCCTGCTGGGTGGAAACAAAGTTGCCAAGAGAATAAAAAATCAGCATTTCATTTCCATTATCGTCAGACATGCGTCCATATGGCTGAAGCACATGAGGATGACCGCCAATTACAACATCAACGCCCTGTTCCATCAGAAATGCAGCCCACTGTTTCTGGTATTCCGTAGGCATGGTTTCATCTTCTTTTCCCCAGTGGGCAACAAAGATAAGGCAGTCACTGTTTTCCTTTGCTTTCTGGATCATAGAAGCAACTTTACTTTTTTCAAAAATATCGATCATATAATCTTTTCCGTCTACATAATCACCATTGTTGGTTCCGTAGGTGTAGTCAAGAAAAGCAATTTTGATCCCGTTTACTTCCACTGTTTTTACAGTATCTGCATCTTCCTGGCTGGGATGGATGCCAAGTATAGGAGTTTCAGGATAATTGGTTTTCCAGAAATCCAGAGTCTGTTCTATGTAATCAGGGCCATAGTCGTCAATGTGATTGGTGGCTGATTCAATGACGTCAAAGCCGGCTGCCATCAGAGCATCTCCTACTTCTGTAGGTGTGGCAAAGGAGGGGTAGGAGCTGACTGCGCTGTGGTCTGTGGTAAACACGGTTTCCTGATCGACCATAGCAATATCGGCGGCCTGGATCTCATCTTTAACGTTCTCGTAAATATGCTCATAATTCCATGATCCGGACTCATACTGACCGGATTCTATCAGACTTCCATGGTAAAGATTGTCTCCTACTGCAATAACGGTGGCAGTAGATATTTCAGGAGTATTGGCCTTTTTTTCTGCTTCGGCTTTTTTTATGGCAGCTTCTTTTTTGGCAGTATCTGCAGGCTTCTGTATCAGATTATAGTCAAGCTGGCGAAAAAGTATGACCAGAATGACCAGAACTGCCACAGAGCAGAAAAATGCAATCCGGGAATTGCTTTTTTCTCTGAGATTAAGCGGTATATTTTTATTTTTTTTCATGACAGATTCCTTCATATTTATTTCGTATATTTTCTTTTTTATTATAGCAAAAAAAGCGTACTTTTGACAAGTGCAGCTGCAATTACAGAGAAAGTGTCCCCTTTGGTGATGACATTTTAATCGGTATGTTTCAGGATATAACCTGTGAACAGTTGCAAAAAAAGCTTTGTACGGGAACGGGTTTGGGGTATAATAAAGAAAGAACAGGGAAAGGAGGCAGCTATGAATTCTGTTGAAACGGTAAATGACGTTCTGGTGAACTTGTTTAATGAAATTATGGACATTGAGGAGAGAGCTCTGATTACCTCAGAATATAAGGATATTTCTGTAAATGATATGCATGTAATAGAGGCTGTGGGAATCCGGAATCCAAGGAGCATGTCCGCAATAGCGAAGGATCTTTCCGTTACGGTAGGAACTTTGACAATAGCTGTAAATCATCTGGTAAAAAAAGGCTATATCAATCGGGGCAGAAGTGAAGAAGACAGGCGGGTTGTTCTTGTTTCCCTTTCGGAAAAGGGTAAAAAGGCATATCATCATCATCGTATGTTCCACGAACGGATGGTAATGTCAGTTCTGAAGGGACTTGACAGGCAGGAAACAGAAGCTCTGACAAAAGCTCTGAGCCATCTGCAGGATTTTTTCAGAAATTACAGAGATGAATAAAAAGTATATGGGGGCGTTGAACCCCCATAATTACTGTGCCATATATTTATACAGAACCGGAAACGGAACAGGGCCGATTTCCAGGATCTTTCTGTGAAAAAGTTTTAAATCAAAATTTTCTCCAAGTTCTTTTTTCTGCATTTCTCTCAGATCAAGAAAATTCAGATATCCCCAGTAATATTTCAGGTAGTTGGCAGGAGTTTCCACGATATACTGATAGATTTCCTGTATAACATCTGTTTTTTGGATACCAAAAACACGGAGGAACCGGGCTGTCTGGTTTTGATTCCATCCATGTTCATGAATACCGATATCCAGAAGCGAATAAATGCAGAGATTCACACTTCTGTTTAGCCAGTACAGAGAGGAAAGATTTTCCGCATCACTGTCCTTTATTAAATTCTCTGCATAGGAGGGAAGGCAGGATTCCACGTAGGTTGCCCATCCCTCTACATAACCGCCGCATGAGATCAGATAACGGATATCTTCCGGCTGGCAGGAGGCAAAAGAGATTGTCTGATAGAGATGCCCCGGAAAGCCTTCGTGAGCAAGAGTAGAAACCAGTTCCGGTCCGGAGTGACGGCCTGAACGGTTAATATAAATTACATTAGGGACTCCGGTATCTAAAGGCGGTGTCAGATAAAAGGCAGGACTCAGATAATCTTCCATGGATTCATGTACGTAAAGAATCTCATAAGGAGCAGACGGCGGTTTCGGGAAATCTTCAGTGATACACTGGCTGAGTTTTTGAAGGATCTGCTCCGGGTCAGACGAAAAAATTACCGGATTTTGCCGCAGATTCTCAATGAGAGCAGGGTTTTTGTGAAGCAGAAGCTGCATTGCTTTAAAATCTGTGGAAAGCTGTGACAAAAGTCTTTTTTCTATGTCGGCAACAGATGCATAGGATCCCACCTGACTTTTCAGAAGATATTCATAATATTCTTTTCCACCTGGAAAATGGGCAAGTCCACGGCTGGACACTCCTGTTCCGCGAAGTGATTCCAGTTCCTGAATGAGAAGCTGATAGGCGGGAAGAACCTGAGATTTCAGGATTTTTTCGTGAGCAGTCAAAAGCTTTTCCTGATCTTGTGGAGAAAACTTTCCGTAATCTTCCAGTTTCCGGGCAAAAACCTCCAGCATATAGTTGGAATCAGGATCTTTTATAAACGCTTTGCACTGCATGAGAATCCTGTCCAGAGTGGTATCGCTCATAAAAAATCCGGCCTGTGATTTTTGTTTTTCAAACTCCAGGATACTCTGAAAATATGGCTTGACAGAAGAAAGAAGATTCAGGTAATCTGTAATATCCTGATCCTCATAAAATGCGTATTCTGCAAGAAGAACAGGGAGCTGGGCCTGAGTTCCCAGGCTGGGGGAAAGTATTTCTTCCAGAAGCTCGTGTCCTTTGAGGGAACACTGTGTGTGAAAATACAGAAGAAGCATATCAAGAGTGATCTGATTTTCACGGGAAAGTTTATGGGTTGAAAAAGACTTTAATTTTTCCAGATATTTTTCACAGGTTTTGTATGTATCAGACATATCAGTGCTGATATTGCCGAGAACAGGAGCAGGGCGGGAAATTCCTTCTTTTTCCGGATGGGCAAGAGAGTAGTGAAGAGTCAGCATATTTTCGGAAACTTCCTTTTCAAACAGTTCCCTGCAGAAGGCTTCAAATTTTCCGTTTTCAGACCAGACATGGTTGGAAAAATAACCGATCCCCACACCGGAGAGAAGAATAAAGAATAACGAGGCAATGATAAAAAAAGCTTTTTTGTATCTGCGCAGAAATGCAGGCATAGAAATACTCCTGGCAAGAGTGTTTTTACTATCTTATTGGAAAAAATATAAATGTATGCTACACTGAAAAAAAGATTAAAGTAAATAAAATCAGAATAAATACTGGGAAACGGAGGAAGATATCATGTCGGAAATATATGATTTAGCCATATTGGGAGCAGGTCCGGCCGGAATCAGCGCAGCTATTTATGCGGCAAGGGCTCAGCTTCATACATTGTGGCTGGAAAAAAAGTTTGCTCAGGGCGGTCAGATCGTAGACACCTATGAAGTGGATAATTATCCGGGAATGCCCGGGATCAACGGACTGGATCTGGGCGAGGCAATGGCTTCCCATGCGGAAAAATTCGGACTGGCTCCGGTAAGAGAAAATGTAGTATCCATAGAGGTGGAAGAGGGAATTAAGATTATCCGTACCCGCAAGAATGAATACAGGGCAAAAACTCTGATTCTTGCAATGGGAGCCGCTCACAGAACTCTGGATATTCCGGGAGAACAGGAGCTTGGGGGAATGGGAGTTTCTTATTGCGCTACCTGTGACGGGGCTTTTTTCCGGGATCAGACAGTTGCTGTGATCGGAGGGGGAAACGTAGCTGTGGAAGATGCGATCCTTCTTGCCCGAACCTGTAAAAAGGTTTATGTGATCCACAGAAGAGATACGCTTCGGGCAGACAAAATTCTTCAGGAAAAACTGTTTGCCTGTGAAAATGTGGAAGTAATCTGGGATACCATACCTCTTGCCATTGAGGGAGAAAACAAAGTGACTGCCTTGAAGGTTCAGAATAAAAAGACGGGTGAAGAGCAGCAGATTTCTCTGGAGGGAGTTTTTGTTGCTGTTGGAATTATTCCGAATACGGAACTGGTCCGGGGGCTAGTGAAACTGGATGAAGGGGGCTATATTGCTGCCGGAGAAGATTGCGCTGCCAGTGTTCTGGGAATTTTTGCCGCAGGAGATATCCGTACCAAGCAGCTCCGGCAGGTAGTGACTGCCGTGGCAGACGGAGCAAATGCTGTAATCTCAGCAGAACGTTTTTTATAATAACAGAAACAATATGCCGGATACAGGAATGAGTGTCATACGCTCTGTCAGGCAGACTAAATATGTGAAGTAAAGCACTGAAAAACGACCGCACATGATGTGTGGTCGTTTTTTATACAGGGTTCTCAGAGAAATCTGAGAAGCCAAAAGAGAAATGCTATTCTTTGTTTGACGGTCTGTGCTTAGTGATTTTCAAGTATTTTTTTGCAAAAACGCTCAGAATAGGGCATAAAGATCTGAGCAACCGGTCCTACAAGAAAGGCGCAGATAATCGTCCCCAGTCCGAAGGTTCCGCCAAGGAGGAAACCAGCTGCAACAAAAAAGCAGTCAGTCAGAATTCGGACAATGCCAAACACTTTGTGAGTTTTGTCGCTGATCACAATTGCTACCAGGTCATTAGGACCTGTTCCTGCTTCGGATTTGATAACAATAGTCATACCCAGAGCAAGAATAATGCATCCTGCCACAAGGACAAAAATGCGTACGGTCAAAGAGAGGGAGCTGTTGATATAATTTCCAAGTACTGCTGTGAACAAATCAATAATGGGACCGCCCAAAAACATACAGATAATGGTTCCGATCCGCACATAGCTTTTGTCAATAAAAAGCAGCGTAAGTATGATCAGGAAGCAGATCATCATATGGGTGCGTCCGTGGGTCCAGTGAAGCGCATCCGGCCATGGAACGCTTCGGAAAATTCCCTGCACCAGAACATTAAAAGGGTCTGTACCCAGGTTTGCCTGAATAAAAAAGGTTACGCCCAGATGGGCCACAGACAGACCAAAAATAAGAAGAATGATCTGTTTTACTTTTTGAATTGGTGTCATATCAGATAGTTCCTTTGTATTATTTTATAAATATTTTAGCACAGGAAGTTTAAATATAAAAGATGAATTTCCGGAAAGGTGAGAACGAAAGACATTTATATGATTGTACACGTTGTCCATGGAAGCTTGTTTAAAATGCCGTGTAAGCAGAATGGAAATTATTACAATAAGTACCGTGATTATAACAGGTTTTACAGAACGGAAAAAGAAAGAGATATAATAAACGTAAATAATAATTTCGCATAACAGGGGGAAAAGAAGATGAATTATAAAAAAATCACAGCAGTATTTTTGGCACTGGGAATGACAATGATGTGTTTTTCAGGATGTGGACTGACAGAAGAATCCACACCAGCTCCTACAACTGCACCAAGTCCGGCAGCCACAGCAACTGCAGCTCCAAAAGCAACTGCCACGCCAACGCCTAAGGCAACCTCTACACCGAAACCTTCCAATACAGGTTCTCAAAACAGCTCCGGTTCACAGTCCGGAAGCAGCAGTTCCTCACAGACAGGAAATAATTCGGGTAATTCTTCATCAGGAAACGAAGCAGAGGAAGAATATGAAACGCAGTATGTCAGTGGAAATGTAATGACTAATGATGACACATCAATGACGATAGAGACAGGGGCAGACGGCAATTTTTACGAAATGACTTTTGATATCAGCAATGCAGAAGTGGATATTGAGGCGAATGAGGTGGTTGGTGTCAGTAGTCTCAGGACGAGCCTGAATGTAGATGTGGATTATTATGTGAAAGATGGAGTGAATATTGCAACTTATATACATAGTGATGGAATAGAATATTTTTCTCCAAGTTTTTTGTATGAATATGAGCAGCAAATGCAGCAAAATTCTCAGGATTACGATGATTCCTCTGATTATGAGGAGCCCCAGGATAGTGGAGAGGCAGATGATTCCAGAAAAGATTATGTAGATGAGGATGTAAATTCAGAGGAAGATTACTAGGAGATAGAGGTAAAGGAGAAGAGGGGCTGTATTATACAGTTCCATATTGAATGAATAGAAGAAGACATGAGGTTTCTTATAGACAACAAATATTTCTTATAGAAACTTAAATTTGTTTCTTATACTCCGTACAATGGTATAAAAAGGAGACATTGTATGGAGTATAACAGACAGGAAAGTAAACAGTATAATTATCTCATAGGTCAGAAAATCAAAGAAATACGAAATAAAAGAGATTTAAAGCAAGAGTATGTTGCAGAAAAGCTGGGAGTTTCAAACGGACATTACAGTAATATAGAAAATGGGCGTAAGACATGTACGCTTCAGACTCTGATACAGCTGTGTGAAATTTTGGACACGACGCCAAATGAACTTCTCAGCGATTGTATTCCGCTGAATGATAAAGATAAGAAAACATTTATCATAGAAATGCAGAGATCTTTAAGCTCCAATGAACGAGAGTTTCTTTATGCCTTCCAGTCAGTTATGGATAAATATCTGGAGGAAAAGTAATGTTCAGAATCTATGGGATTTCGAAAGTGATCAGGATGGAATAGGGGACAGTCTTATGAGAAAAGAGGCTGTCCCTTTCTATGTGGTTCCTATATGAAAGACTCCTTTTTATTAAAAATAAGAATAAAATTGTAATCATTCCGTAATAAAATTTGACAAAACAGGCATTTCTGTGATAACATACGCAACTGTATGCAGCGCAGAGATGCCTGTTTCTGGTTTTGGGACGGATATCGGGACATTTCTGCTGAAAACAAGGATGAATAAAAAAGGAGATTTCCATGATAAAAAAGATTGCAGCAGTGATGTTAAGTGTTTGTATGAGTATCACAATGGCAGTTGGTGTGCAGGCGGCAGACTTTACCAGCGGAGAGGAAGCGCTTGATGGAATGTTTACCGATGGCGGCGCAGATGATCAGACAGGTGATATCAGTGAAATTGCAAACGATATTGTAGCTCAGGCTGAAGAAAAGGCCCAGGAATACCAGAAACTGAAGGAAGAGGCTGACAGAGCAGCTGCAAAAAAAGCAGCAGAAGAAAAAGCGCGAAAGGCTGAAGAGGAGCGGGTGGCGCACCGTCAGGAGATTGTGGACTTTGCCATGCAGTTTGAGGGAAATCCCTATGTATATGGCGGAACAAGCCTTACCAATGGCGCAGATTGTTCAGGGTTTATGATGTCTGTGTTTAAAGAGTTTGGGTATGAATTGCCAAGAGTGGCTGCGGCTCAGTATGAATCCTCACAGAAAAAAGAAATCAGTGATATCGAGGTAGGGGACCTTGTTTTTTATGGAAGTAATATTTATCATGTAGGCTTGTATATCGGAGATGAAAAAATCATTCATGCCAGCACCTCAGCATCAGGGATAAAAGTCTCTGATTATGATTTTGAAACACCGTCTGGTGTCGGAACTTATCTGAAATAATCGAGGTTTTGGCAAATTGCACAAAGCCTGTCGAAAAATGTGGATTGTATGGATTTTTGTACAAAAGTTATCCACTGTGAGAAAACGTGGAAAACCCTGTAAAATCAAGTTATGCACAAAGTTATCCACATTATCCACATGAATAACATGTGGAATACCTGATTTACATAAAAAGACAAGAAACAGATGTTTTGGTTAATAATGATAAAAATACAAAAAACGACAAAAAACAACAGATTTCTATTGACTTTTTCAATGTGAAAATACATGTAAATATTTTGTGTAAAAGAGTGATTTTGGTGTTTTAAAGAATAATTATCTGACAATATCAAAAAGAGTTTGTGAGTATAAACAAACTTACATCATATAGTATGTGAGCTGTGAGGATATACATCTTATAGTGTTTGTCATATGAAAATAACAAAAAATCCCGGAAGAGAAAGGAAATTCTCTTTCGGGATTTTTTCTGCATTGTGGATAAAGTTTAAAAAAGAATGTTATCCACAGGAATCTGCTGAGGCAGCATTCTGTTTCATTCGTTTGATAACTTTCAGTCGTGTAAATTCTTCTCGCTCTTTTTCTTCCAGAGCATTCTGGATATCCCTGGTAAGTGTCTCGTATTTTGGGATCGTGATATTTTTCAGAGCATTGGCACGTTTTTGAGTTTTTTTGATGTTGGCTGCCAGACGAATGGCTGCATTCTCGATCATAGAGAGTCGAATGGACAGCTCTTTTACCTTTTCAAACTCTGCCTTTGCCTGATCCAGAGACATTTTTGTACTGTAGTAGGCATAAGTCGGTGTATTTGTACTCTGAGCATCATACTCTACCAGCGGGATTTCTGTTCCCATAACGCTTCGGGTTTTGATTCGGATGGAGTTTTCTACAGGAACGGTATAGGAAATCTGCTGAACAAAAGCAATACCGATTTCCATATTTGCTTTCTGGAGAGCCGCATATGCGGTCCGGAAAGTATCGTCGATCTGTGTCTGTATATCTTTCGCCTGATCAATAAGATCCATCATTTCACGGATCAGAATGTTTCTTTTTTTGTCCATCAGCTCAAATCCCTGACGGGAAAGAGCAAGGGAATTTTTGGCAAGTATCAGATTTCCCTTGGTGGGAAAGGTATTTGGATCCAAGAAACCACCTCCCTTTCTTATCTGACGGTTTCTCTGTAATATTTGTTCAGAATCTTAGTATCAATACGATCCAGCTCTTCTTTTGGAAGCAGTCCCAGAAGTTCCCAGCCTTTATCCAGAGTTTCGGTAATGCTGCGGTTTTCGGTTTCTGTCTGTCCTACAAATTCTGCTTCAAAAGCTTTACCGAACACAAGATAGCGTTTATCAAGAGGAGAAAGCTCGTCCTCACCGATAACGGATGCCAGAGCTCTGGCATCTCCTACCTTTGCATAACAGGAGAAAAGCTGGTTGGCTACATCCTGATGGTCTGCACGTGTGAAGCCCTCTCCGATACCGTCCTTCATCAGTCGGGAAAGAGACGGTAACACATTGATAGGCGGGTAAATTGCCTGTCCGTGAAGCTGGCGGTCCAGAACGATCTGTCCCTCTGTGATATATCCGGTAAGGTCAGGAATAGGATGAGTAATATCATCATTGGGCATGGTAAGGATCGGAATCTGTGTTACAGATCCGGTGCCGCCCTGAACGATTCCTGCACGTTCATAAAGTGTTGCAAGTTCGCTGTACAGATAACCTGGGTATCCTTTACGGGACGGAATCTCGCCTTTAGATGAAGAAACCTCTCGCATTGCCTCACAGAAAGAGGTAATGTCAGTAAGGATAACCAGAATGTGCATTCCTTTTTCAAAGGCAAGGTATTCGGCTGCTGTAAGAGCGATTTTTGGTGTCAGAAGACGCTCTACTACAGGATCGTTTGCCAGATTCAGGAACATGACAACATGGTCGGAAGCGCCGCTTTCCTCAAAGGTACGGCGGAAAAATTCAGCTACGTCATATTTTACGCCCATTGCTGCAAATACAATGGCAAAGTTTTCATCGGAGTCGCTTCCCAGAGAAGCCTGCTGTACGATCTGCGCAGCAAGTTTGTCATGGGGAAGACCGTTTCCGGAGAAAATCGGGAGTTTCTGTCCGCGGATCAGTGTTGTCAGACCGTCGATAGCAGAAATACCAGTGTTGATATAGTTTCGCGGGTACTCTCTGGATACTGGATTCAGAGGAAGTCCGTTGATATTCAGCTTTACTTCCGGGGCGATATCGCCCAGTCCGTCAATAGGCTGACCGATACCGTTAAAGGTACGTCCGAGGATTTCCGGAGAAAGTCCGATTTCCATTGGATGTCCGGTCAGTCTTGTATGAGTATTTGTCAGGGACATGCTTTCTGTTCCCTCAAAGACCTGGATAACGGCCTTGTCCTCATAAATTTCTACAATACGGCCGATTTTCTGTGTTCCGTCGTCCATATGAAACTCTACGATTTCTTCATAGGATGCGTTTTTAACCCCTTCCAGAACAACCAGAGGGCCGTTTATCTCGCTTAATCCCAGATATTCGATTGCCATAAACTTTTCCTCCTGTCATCCGTTTTTCTTTAATACGTTTTCATAGAATTCATCAATATCTTTTTTGTACTGGTCAAATTTCTCAAGTTCGTTATTTGGAACGTCATATTTAATAGAAATGATCCGTTCAAAAATATTGTCCTCTTTCAATACGGAAACCGGCATACCACGATTTACAAGGGCGCGGGATTTTTCGTACAGATAAAGGATGATCTCCATCATCTGGAACTGTTTTTCCATTGGAACACAGGTATCCTCGTCATGGAAGGCATTCTGCTGAAGAAAGCCCAGACGGATCACTCTCGCAATTTCAAGAGTCAGTTTCTGATCATCAGGAAGAACATCGCTTCCGATCAGTTTTACGATCTCCATCAGAGAGCTTTCCTGGTTAAGGATCGCCATGATCTGATTTCGGTCTGTAACAAATTTCGGGGACACATGGGTGCGATACCAGGGGGAGAGATCCTCCAGATACTCGCTGTAACTGGTAAGCCAGTGGATTGCCGGGAAGTGACGGGCATAGGCCAGAGATTTATCAAGTCCCCAGAAGCAGCGGACAAAACGTTTGGTATTCTGGGTAACAGGCTCTGAGAAGTCACCGCCCTGAGGAGAAACCGCTCCGATAATAGAAACAGATCCTTCGGTTCCGTTTAAGTTCTGCATCATACCGGCTCTTTCATAAAAGGCAGAAAGCTTAGAGGCAAGATATGCAGGGAAACCTTCCTCTGCAGGCATTTCCTCCAGACGTCCGGACAGTTCACGAAGAGCCTCTGCCCAACGGGAAGTAGAATCCGCCATGATGGCAACGTCATATCCCATATCTCTGTAATATTCTGCCAGAGTGACACCTGTGTAAATAGAAGCTTCACGGGCAGCAACAGGCATGTTGGAGGTATTGGCGATCAGAGTTGTTCTGTCCATCATCAGGTTGCCGGATTTAGGGTCGATCAGCTTGCTGAAATCTTCCAGAACCTGAGTCATTTCGTTTCCACGCTCTCCACAGCCGATATAGATAATGATATCAGCGTCAGACCATTTGGCGATCTGATGCTGCGTCATGGTCTTTCCTGTACCGAATCCGCCCGGAACAGCAGCAGTGCCTCCCTTGGCGATCGGGAAAAGAGTGTCAAGGATACGCTGGCCGGTAACAAGAGGAACACTTGCCGGGAAACGCAGCTGTGTAGGTCTTGGAATACGGATAGGCCATTTCTGTGCAAGCGTCAGATCCTTTGTAGTCCCGTCCGGCAGTTCAATGGTTACAATAGGCTCCAGAATGTTATAGTCGCCGTCCGGAGCTGCTTTGATGACAGTTCCGTCCTGGATAGAAGGGGGAACCATGGATTTATGAAGAATGGAGGCTGTTTCCTGTGTCTCGGCAATGATCGTACCGGGACCCACAACATCCCCCTCCTTAACTGTAATATGAGTGTTCCATTTTTTCTGTGTATCCAAAGAATCTACACTGACACCTCTGGAAATATATTTTCCGGAGGATTTTGCAATTTCCTCCAGAGGACGCTGGATTCCGTCAAAAATATTGTGGATGATTCCAGGCCCCAGAAGAACAGAGATGGCGTCGCCTGTTCCTGTAACGGTTTCACCGGGGCGAAGCCCTGTGGTCTCCTCAAAAACCTGAACGGTGGTCATTCCCTTTTTCAGGCCAATGACTTCTCCTACCAGATTGTCCTTTCCTACATAGACCATCTCGGAGATTTTAAATCCGGGATCGCCCTTCAGATAAATAACCGGGCCGTTGACACCGTAGATAATACCTGTTTTACTCATTCTTCAGCCCTCCGTCAAATTTGAATTCCTTTCGCATGGACTCCAGTCCTTCCAGAAAAGAGTTGTCGATCATGATATTTTTCTGGGGAATAGCAGCGCGGATACCGCCGATAAAATCATCTGAAGAAACAGTAAGCTCCGCTCCTGTTTTCTGTGAAAGAGCCTCGAGCTTACTGCTGTCACCGGAAGATAAAGAAATCTGAATTTCATCCTCGCCGGCAAAGGATTTCACTTCCTGAATCTGTTTACACAGATAATCCATATATTCAGGAGTTTCCATAAAAGCCTGTGCTTTCTGTTTTACTTCTACAAAAAGAGTTTCTTTCAGCTCTTCCTGTTTTCTGGACCAGCCGCGCTTGAGAGTGATCTGCTCTGCGGCCAGAGCCTTGTTGATCTCCCTGCGGACATGCTCGGCTTCGGCCTTTACCTCAGCCTCAGCGCTTTGTCTGCGGGCTGCTTTATGATCTTCCAGCATCTGAGAAAGAGATTCTCTGTGTTCCTGGATCGCCTTTGCGGCATCCTCCTTTGCTTCCTCGACAGAGACCTCATAAAAATGCTGCAACTTTTCATCTATTGTCATGTTTTCACCTGCCTATAATTTCAGTCCGATTGCTTCGTTGACATATGAAGTGATAAAATCCGGTTTACGTCCTGTTCCGTGCCTGTCAGGAATTTCAATGATCAGGGGAGTTTTGTGGTGAAGCCGGACTTCATCAATGATCTCCGGGAATTCCCGTCCAAATTTTTCCGTAAGGAGAATGATCCCGATTTCCTTGTCTGCAATAGTGCGCTCCAGGGCTTCCCGGAGCTCATCACGTTCATGGACAACCACGCCCTCGACACCTGCCAGGCGCATGCCTGTGTAGGTGTCGATGTTGTCGCTGATTAAATACATTTTCATAAAATATGCCTCTTAAAGTTTACCAAGGATCATAAAGGAAATGATCAGTCCGTAAAGGGCGATACCTTCGGCCATAGCTACGAAGATAATAGATTTACCAAAAAGAGAACCGTCTTCGCTGAGGGCTCCAAGCGCAGCGCTTGCGGAGCTGGCAACTGCAATACCGGAACCAAGACCGGAAATACCTGTAACAAGGGCAGCTGCAATATAGCCAAGACCTGTAGCCAGACCGCTGTTGCCTGATGCAGCCTGTACGCTTGATGTGCCTGCAAACATTACCACAGAGGCAACAAGGATTACGCCAAAGAACATAAAGCAGTTTGCTGCAAGTGTGCGTTTATAGCGTTTTTTGTTTTTCTCACCAAGGAAAAAGTAGCTCACAGGTAAGATGATGCTGAGAATCAGTGCGATTGCTGTTACGATTTGAATGATCATTGTCATGGTAATATCCTCCTGAAAATAAAATTATTTTTTACGGGAAAAATCCCGGCTGTTTTTATTAAGCATTTGTTTTCTGTCCTTTTTTCTTAAAAGGAAGGAATTCGCGTCCGTTTCCTGCATAGAAGCGGCTGAAAATCTCGTAATATTCCAGACGAAGAACCTGGATACCAACGATCAGACCCTCCATGGCGCATACAAAAATGTTGCCCAGAACAATAACGATCCAGTTGGGGCTGCCGCCTTCTGTAGCTCCTGCCAGCATCAGAACAACCTCCATCATTGCCGCGTGACTGACGGCGAAGGCTCCGATACGGAGGAAAGAAAGAGTGTTGGACAAGTAGCTTAACAGTACCTCAAAAAGTTCAAAGAAGCTCTGAACAAAGAACATTCCTTTCTGTTCAGGAAGGATCTGTTTCTTTTTCTCTACCAGATTGGTAAGAGGCTCCTTCAGGAACATCAGAACCAGCGGTACGCCAAACATAACTGTCAGAACAGCTGCTGCGGGAAGCTTTTTGCCGGAAACAAGAAGCACTGCGGACAGAGCGATGGAACCATAAAATACAAGTCCGGCAACAGCATTGCTGTCAAACCATGTACGTTCTGTATCATGATTGCGGACAGCATTGATGATATTAAATACCATACAGATCAGGATCAGAAGCATTCCGAATCCGATAGCGATGACAAATACTGCATTCAGTCGTCCCACCAGTGGAACGTCCATCATTGCTTTCATAGGTTTCAGCCATATGGCGTGGAGAACTTCTTCAAATCCAAAGATACTTCCGTACATAAATCCGAAAAAGGTGGAAAAAACTCCGGCGCAGCTGATGATGCCTGCAAGATCCATATGTTTTTTCTTATACAGGAACAGACCGCCAAGAAAAAGGATCAGTCCCTGTCCCACATCTCCGAACATTGCTCCGAAGATCAAAGAGTAGGTAATAGCCACAAACCATGTGGGATCCAGCTCATTATAAGCGGGAAGACCGTACATTTTTACATACATTTCAAAAGGCCGGAACAGCTTCGGGTTATGAAGCTTGGTTGGCGGCGTCTTTTTTGCCGGTGATTCTTCATCTTCCATAAGGCAGAAGATTTTGTCGTCATCTCTGATGTCCTCCTGGAAAGCCAGAGCGTCCTTTTCCGTCATCCAGCCGCACAGGATATAGAAAGGATTTACTTCGTTCCTTGTTCGTGTGCAGGCTGCAAGCTTACGGATATCAAAACTTGAAGAGCAGGCATCAAGGGCGGCTTTTGCAGAAACAATATCCTGGCAGTTATCTTTAAGGAAACTGTCGGAAGCTTTCTGGTTGGCATCCAGGCCTGCGTGGATCTCCTGGTGACGCTGTTCCAGTTTTGAAAATGCTTCTTTGGCAGTACCGGTATAGCAGTCAGGCACAAAGATCTGTTCAAAATGCATGGATGAATAAACTGCGTGTACCTTGTGAGCCTGATGCTTTGGTACAAAATAAACACCGTAAATATACTGCTCATTATCGCTGCATTTGATAAACAGAGTATCCAGGGTATCATAAATGTATTTCTCGAATTTCTGGAAATACTGTTTTTCAATCCGACCGAACCGGTAATGGATATAACTGAAGTTCAGAATTTCAGATACATCATAATTAAGAGTCTGGAAAGGACGGATGATCTTCAGTGAATCCAGTATTTCAGCATGTTCCGCCTTCAGCTGCTGACGGACATCAGCGAGATGACCGGATTCTTTTTGGAGCTTTCGGACCACAGAGACGGCGGTTTCTGTATCCATCTTTTTGGGAGTGATGCTCTCCGGATCTTCCAGTTGTTCATAAAAACTGTTAATGGAAGTAAGAGCTTCACGATAAGGATTGATTTCCAGAAACGGTGACAGATTGGCAACCTCTGTCAGCTCAGAAAGAGCATTTTCCAGATGAATCTCATATTTGGAAAGATAGGTTTCTGTCATTCTGTCAATATCGGCCTTTGGTCCTGTGATGCTCAAAAATTTCATTTTTTCAATCACGATGTTACCTCCGGGGTGTTAATTATTATGAATAAACTGAAGCGCTTCTTCAGGCTGTACACCGTACCGTACACATTCAATAGCAATGGTCAGACGGTTTACTTCATGCTCCTTGTGATACATATAGGAATAGAGCAGAGCCACGGAATAAGGATCCTTCCGAGCCTCTTTTTCCAGAGTATTGCGGAGCATACAGTTATAAAATTCCTCAAGATTATGTGCTGCCAGATGTTCGTATTTTTTGCCATAATAGGTTTTGCGGAATAAAGGTCTTGCTTCTTCAAAAGAAGCGGCTTCCACAAGGGTGTTGATTTCTTCTTTTTTTAATTTGTAATTCATTGGTATCAGCAGAGCGTAGATATCTGCCGGCGCCATATGAAAATACCGTTTGGATCGGAAAATAAACTGCAGATTCAGCATATCGAATTTTTCTCCATATGCATGAGTGATCTGTTTCAGGTCATTTCCGGAAAAGAGTTTTTTGCGGACATTCCAGATGTGTGTAAAATAATACAGGTCAAGAGCCATGCCGTAGTCAAAGAGCAGTGCGCTTTCGTGATTCTGGATCCGAGACAGGGGCTGGTAAAATTCATTGCCCTTTAATGCCGTGATAAATTCTTCCATAGAGGTACAGGCAATCAGCCTGTCAAGGTCCATATTAGAGTGTTTACGGAAAAAATCACGGTACGGAGTCACATCTACAGGATCTGTGTTTCTGTGATCGAACAGGTCTGTCATGATCTCCTTTAGAACACGAATCTCATAGCGCTTGGAATAAAGATCCAGGAATTTGCGCTGTTCCGGATTAGAAAATTGATAGATACGGGAAAAATTGTTAAAAACAGAAGCTTTTAACAGTTTTTCAATCTGTCCTCTGTGGAGGGTGTTTTCATCCAGAGAAGCCCAGGCTTCTTCGTATTCCTTTGTATGCTTCAGGTAAGTGATCACCTGAGGAACACTGGATAACTGAAGAATTTCCTGAAACTGTTTTTCCGTTGTCAGTTTGCTCTGCATGGCGCGGATCTTTGCTGAAATCCCGCTGTAGGAGAGGAGATTTCCCATGCTGTCTTATGCCTCCTTTTTCAGTTTGCAAGAAGCTTCTGGAATAAGTGCTCTGAAAGAGTTTTGTGATGCTGGCTGTAATAGCTGTCCAGCTCACAGAGAGCAGATTCCATATGACTGCGCAGTTCAGAAAGCTCTTCATTTTTTTTCTGTTCCAGACTGCTGCGGAGCTCCTGAATCTTTGTATTGGTCTCCTGTTCCAGAGCAGCGTCAAATTCTTTGCATTTTTCCTCCATTTCTGCGGAAAGAGCGGATTTGGTGCTGTCTGCATCCTCCATAATGCGTTTTGCAGTAAGTTCTATTTCAGATAGCTTATTGAGTATCTGTTCCATATTCAACCTCCTTTTGCTGGCAGGATTCTTACTTTGTGGAACTTTATCCTATGATACACCTTTTGTTTAAAAAATACCATACAAATTTACGGTATTATATGGTAATTATTTTATGACAAGTTGTATAAAGGTCACAAAACATGCATATTGTTGCAAAAGGGACACAGGGAAAATCATAAGATTTTTGTGAAGAGAAAACAGGAATGCTGTTATAATGATACAGACAAAATGCAAGACTGGCAGAGAAAACAGTGAAAACGCAGGAAATGTTTTTGTTGCTGAGTACAGAGAAAACATGTATGATAGGAGAGAATCTTTGATTTATGGTGAAAAAATATTTTTGCATATTGAAGATGCCATTGTGTAGGATTCAGTATTTGTTTATTATAGAAACTGATATAATATATTTTCAGATGAGGAATTTTTTGATATGAAGAGCCTTTACTATACCTGAGAATAAAGCTGTGAAAAAAACCATAATCTGACAGGAAGAAAAATTCAAATAAAATTAACGGAGATTAAAAATAAGACTAAGAGTACAGCATAAAAGGAGGAACTGTATTATGAGACTTAGAAATATACCGGGAGCCAAAGATGCTATTCTGGAAAGCAGATATGTAGTGCAGGAGCCAAAAACACAAAAAGGAAAGTGGAGTCAGTGCTTTTTGAAGGAACAACCTGTGCATATTGAGGTTGGAATGGGAAAAGGCCGTTTTTTGATGGATATGGCAAGACTTCATCCGGATATCAATTATGTAGGAATTGAGATGTATGACAGCGTATTGCTCCGGGCTCTTCAGAAAAGAGAAGAAATGGAGGAAGCAGGAGAAAAGCTGGATAACCTTCTTTTTATGAGAGTAGATGCCCGTGAGCTTCCTGATATTTTTGAAAAAGGAGAGGTACAGAAAATATATCTGAATTTTTCCGATCCGTGGCCAAAGGCACGTCATGCAAAGCGCAGACTCACATCCAGAGAGTTTCTTGCCCGCTATGAGCAAATTCTGATTCCCGATGGCGTGGTAGAATTTAAAACAGACAACAGAGAACTTTTTGAGTTTTCTCTGGAAGAAGTAAAGGAAAAAGGCTGGGAGCTTCTGGCGCATACTTTTGATCTGCATCATCAGGAGGATATGATGGAAGGCAATGTTATGACAGAATATGAAGAAAAGTTTTCTTCCATGGGAAATCCTATCTGCAAACTGGTGATCCGTCAGAAGTAACTGGGAACCCTTTGATTCAGATATACATATATTATATAGAAGAAACACTTCAGAGGACAGAAACAGCTGTCCTCTTTTTTTGACTGAGAGGTTTGTTTAAGCGGAGGATATTATGGCAGCATTGAAAAAGCATGGGAAAATTTATTCAATTATGACACAGTTCAGTTATGATCATCGCAGACTGGACAGTCATCTGACAAAAATTCGTAAAAATGCAGATGAGCTGGCAAAAATGCTGGACTCATTGGATAGAAAAAATGCGGATAAAATGAAAAAGTGATTTTTTAGTGAAAAAAATTAAAAATTATATAAAATAATGCTTGACTTTTGACAAAGTGTTTCGTATAATAAATTTTGCGTTAAGGAAATAAAAAACGCAGGAAAATAAAATAAGCGTCTTTAGCTCAGCTGGCAGAGCACCTGACTCTTAATCAGGGTGTCCAGGGTTCGAACCCCTGAAGACGCATTTAAAGCACTGTTTTTGCGGACAACGTGATTGCCGCGGGGACGGTGTTTTTTCGTTGTGTAAAAATATGGCAGCATCTATTAATGGAGCAATTGAGGAATATAACCTTGTAAATGAATAAGCACAATGACGCAATATAGCTTTATTCCAAAATCCGGGTGTGGTAAAATACACCCGGATATATTTTTATGGAGGACAGAAAAGTGAAAACTACGGAAATTTTTGCCCACAGGGGTGCCAGTGGATATGAGTCAGAAAATACCCTGGAGGCTTTTGCATTGGCAGTGGAACAGGGAGCAGATGGAATTGAACTGGATGTCCAGCTTAGCAGGGATGGTCAGATGGTGATCATACATGACGAAAGTATTGACAGAGTTTGTAATGGGACAGGCTGGGTAAAAGACTATACACTGGAAGAATTGAAAAGATTTCAGGTTAGTACTCCTGAGGGAAAAAAAGGCAGGATTCCCACATTACGAGAAGTTTTGGAACTGGTAAAACCAAGTGGGATTAAAGTGAATATTGAACTGAAAACAGGAATTTTCTGGTATCCGGAACTGGAGCGTATGGTAATAGAAGAGGTAAAGCACCAGGGAATGGAAGACAGGATCATATATTCTTCTTTTAACCATTATAGTATGCAGAAAATCAGAGAACTGGATCCAGGAGCGGAAACTGCTTATCTGTACAGTGATGTGATCCTTAATGTTGCCGATTATGCAAAAAAGACCGGGATCAAAGGGCTTCATCCGGCAATTTATCATATGGTGATGGCGGATTTTCTCAGAGAATATAAAGAAAGTGGATTGAAGATCCGTGTGTGGACAGTAAATGAAACAGAGCATATGGAGAAACTATTCCATGCAGGGGTGGATGCAATTATTACCAACTATCCGGACAGAGCAGTGAAGATCAGAAACAAATTCCTGAAAAAACACAGTTGATTTTAACCGGAAAAAGAGCATATAGCAGGTGATATGCTGAATATCCATGCGGCGATCTACATGGTAAGCGGCAAAAGGCAGAGAGGCTTGGATTTTTAAAATACATGACGATACAGGAGGAAGGAAATGAGCAGGATTAGAATTATCAAGAAAAATGATGAATACAGTCAGGAGTATGAAGTGGGAGACATCTTTGAAACAGAGGGAACCTGGTATGGGGGCGTTCATATTTCCGGCAGGACCGGAGTACCGGTATCTCTGGACAAAGAGGAGTACGCAGAACTTGATTCGGAGCCGGAGGCTCTTGTAATAACAGAAGAAGCAGCCAGAAGGGATATTCGCCCGGGAGATATTGTCCGTCATTTTAAAAGAGAATGGGTAAATGAGAATACTTCAGAGTATCTTTATAAAGTGCTTGCTTTTGCGGATCATACAGAAACAGGAGAAAAGTTTGTGGTTTATCAGGCTCTGTATGCTCCCTTTAAAACCTGCGCAAGACCTTTTGAAATGTTTATGAGCGAAGTGGACAGGGACAAGTATCCGGATGTAAAACAGAAGTGGAGATTTGAAAAAGTGGAGGAGAATTTCTAAATCTCAAATAATTACTGGTTTCCATTAACGCTTTAATGTGATATAATGACTTAAATTATTTTATAGGAGGGGAAATCAGTGAAAGAAAGAGAAACTTTTGGCTCACGACTTGGGTTTATTCTGGTGTCTGCTGGATGTGCCATAGGTCTGGGGAACGTTTGGAAATTTCCATATATGACAGGAAAATACGGTGGGGCGGCGTTTGTTCTCCTTTACCTTGTTTTTCTTATAGTTCTGGGACTTCCTATTCTTGTCAGCGAATTTGCAGTAGGACGTGCCAGCAGAAAAAGTACGGCGAAGGCTTTTCACGAACTGGAACCGGAAGGTTCTAATTTCCATAAGTACAGCTATATGGGGATGATCGGAAATTATGTTCTGATGATGTTTTATACCATGGTAGCCGGATGGACGTTGTACTATGGCTATGTAATGGCAACCGGAAAGCTTCAGGGAGCGGATTCTGCACAGGTAACAGAATTTTTCGGGAACTTCCAGAAATCCACAGGAACCATGATCTTTTGGATGGTTCTTGCAGTGTTTCTGGCATTTGGGATCTGTTCTCTTGGGCTTCAGAACGGAGTTGAGAGAATTACAAAAATCATGATGCTCTGCCTGTTGGCACTGATTGTTGTGCTTGCAGTTCATTCTGCTACTCTGGACGGGGCCATGGAAGGTATCAAATTTTATCTGATTCCGAATTTTGAGAATATGAAAGAAGCCGGAATCGGAAATGTAATATTCGGAGCCATGTCTCAGGCGTTTTTCACTTTGAGTATTGGAATCGGAGCAATGGAGATCTTTGGAAGCTATATGAAAAAGGATCTGACACTGGCAGGAGAGAGTCTTAGCATTCTTGTACTGGATACTTTTGTTGCGCTGATGGCAGGCATGATCATTATCCCTGCATGTTTTGCGTTTAATGTAGAACCGGGTGCGGGTCCGGGGCTTGTATTTATCACACTTCCCAATGTATTTAATCAGATGATGGGAGGAAGGCTCTGGGGCGCATTGTTCTTCCTTTTTATGGCATGCGCGGCTCTGTCTACAGTAGTTGCCGTATTTGAAAATATTTTGTCTTTTGCCATTGATCTGTGGGGCTGGAGCCGTAAGAAAGCAGTAATGGTAAATATTGTGCTTGTTATTCTTCTTTCCCTGCCGGCAATCCTTGGCTTTGGACCCTGGTCCGGAATACAGATTTTAGGCGAAGGAACAAACATTATGGATCTGGAAGATTTTATTGTATCTAATAATATTCTGCCTCTTGGTTCTGTACTGTTTGTACTTTTCTGCGCATCAAAGAGAGGCTGGGGCTGGAAGAACTTTTTAAAAGAAGCAAACACAGGAAAGGGTGTAAAATTCCCGGCAGGTATCCGTATGTATATGTTGTGGGTGATTCCTGTAGTGGTTTCTGTAATTTATCTGAAAGGCTACTATGATATGTTTAAGCCAAAAGGAATGGAATATCTTGTTCCGGGGATGATCATTGGCGTGGCAATGCTTGCGCTGGTTGTGTGGATCGCTTTTGGGCATAACAAAAGTAAAAAAGACAGGAGCTGACGGATATGATAGCGGAAAAAATGATTCCTTTTGTTCAGAATAATTCTGCGATCCGTACCATGTTTGAGGAGGGAAACCGTCTGAAAAAGCAGTACGGAGCGGATAAAGTATATGATTTCAGTCTGGGAAATCCCAGTGTTCCTGCGCCTGACTGCGTTCGGGAAGCCATTGTTGACCTGGCAAACAACGAGGATCCTGTAATTCTCCACGGGTATATGAATAACGCGGGATTTGAGGATGTGCGTGAAACGATTGCACAGTCCCTGAATCGTCGTTTTGGGACAGATTTTTCTGCAAAAAACCTGATCATGACAGTGGGAGCTGCAAGTGGACTGAATGTGATCCTGAAAACCGTTCTGAATCCCGGAGAGGAAGTTGTTGTTTTTGCACCATATTTTCTGGAATACGGTGCATATGTAAAAAATTATGACGGAAAGCTTGTGGAAATCTCTCCGGATACAGAAACCTTTCAGCCAGATCTTCAAGAATTGGAAAGAAAAATCACTGTAAACACAAGGGCTGTTATTGTAAATAGTCCTCACAATCCCACAGGCGTTATTTATTCGGAAGATACAATTAAAGCTCTGGCAGCGATTCTGGATAAAAAACAAAAAGAATATGGCAGTGTGATTTATCTGATTTCAGACGAGCCATACCGTGAGCTTGCCTATGACGGTGCGGAGGTTCCATATCTTACAAAATACTACAAAAATACAGTAGTAGGTTATTCTTACAGCAAATCCCTGTCCCTTCCGGGAGAGAGGATCGGTTATCTTGTGATCCCGGATGCTCTTGAGGACAGTGAAACGGTAATTGCAGCAGCAGGTATTGCAAATCGTATTCTGGGAAGTGTCAATGCGCCTTCTCTGATGCAGAAGGTGATCGCCCGCTGTGTGGATGCGGAAGTGGATGTGGCTGCCTATGACAAAAATCGTCAGGCTCTCTATCACGGTCTTACTGCCTGCGGTTTTCAGTGTATCAAACCGCAGGGAGCCTTTTATCTTTTTGTGAAGTCACCGGTTCCTGATGAAAGGGAATTTTGTGAGGCGGGAAAAAAGTATAATATTCTTATGGTTCCGGGAAGTTCCTTTGCCTGCCCCGGATATGTGAGACTGGCCTATTGTGTTTCCTATGAGACGATCATCAATTCTCTTCCGGAATTTAAAAAGCTGGCAGCAGAGTTTTCTCTTACAGGAGAAAAATAAAGCCGGAGAGAAGCCGGTTCTTTTCAGGCTTTGCTGTTTTATGACGGCAAAAGTCAAAAATAATAATGTAAATACGAGAACAGGATTCTTTTCCATAAAACAGGAAGGAATCCTGTTTAAATTTTATCAATCTTTTTCCGTATAGCCAGCATTTTCTGATCCAGCGCGCGAATGACCGCAGCGCACTGCTGAAGTTCCTCGTCAATAAACTGTGTTTCTTTTTGTTTTCGTTTATAGCGGAGCTGATGATCCAGATTTGCCCAGTAATCCATGGCGGCAGTGCGGAGTTGAAGTTCTATTTTTATCCACTGGATATCTTCCTGAAAGGGAATTGCTGTTTCCAGAATCAGATGAAGACTCTGGTAGCCGGAGGCTTTGGGCTCCTGTATGTAGTCCTTGATTTTCAGGATTCGGATGTCTTTTTGCTTTTTGAGCAGTCCGGCAACCTGGTAGATATCATCTACATAAGCACACACCGCTCTTACCCCGATCAGGTCGTTTATTTTTTCAAGGGCAATATTAAAATTCAGTTCAAGCCCTTTTTTCTGCATTTTTTTATATACGCTGTCATATTCTTTCAGCCGTCCGGTTTTCATCTGAATGACATTGCGCTGATACTTCATGGTAAGGATTGCGTTGATAATATCAAGTTTTGTCAGCATAAGGCTGATAGCGCACTTTCCTTTTGTGCGAAATGTTTCGTCCGTCAGATCACGCTTGAGCTGCTCTTTCTTTTTCAATTTCTGCTGTTCTTCCTCAATCTGTGTATAAATAAATTTCCAATGGTCTCTTACTGCAATACAACTGTTCATTACTTTATACTCCTTATAATAAATAGAAAAAAAGATTAAGTTAATTCAGGGTAAAATATATCTGAAAGTCTGAAAGGCTGTCAGAATAACTGTTTACAGTGGATATTAGCCAGAAAAACAGTCCCCATCAACTAAGATATGTTCCTGTTTGGAAAAATATGACAGAAATATTTTTGTGTATGTTGTATAAAAAACAGGATTTGAAGCTTCTGTTTTTTGAATGTTTTTTTGCAAACATAAAGATTGACAAATGATTAACAAACAAATATAATAGAACCATCGAGTTTGACAAATATTTAACGTTAATCAATTAACATAATTATTTGACGCTCTATCAAAAGAAAGTAACAATATAAGAATATAAATGGATTAACAAGGAGGATTTCAAATGGCAAAGACAGAAACCCACATCCCGGCTGTGATCGACACTGCAGAAGCACTGGAAGCAAAAATGGCTGCGATGAAAGAAGCACAGAAACTTTTCGCCACTTACACACAGGAGCAGGTAGACAAAATCTTTAAGGCTGCGGCTACCGCTGCTGACAAAGCACGTATTCCCCTTGCAAAAATGGCTGTTGAAGAAACTGGCATGGGTATTGTGGAAGATAAGGTTATTAAGAACCATTACGCAGCAGAGTATATTTACAATGCTTACAAAAACACAAAAACCTGTGGCGTGATCGAAGAGGACACTGTTTACGGAATCAAAAAAATTGCGGAGCCCATCGGTCTGGTAGCTGCAGTTATCCCGACAACAAATCCTACTTCTACAGCGATTTTTAAAACACTGATCGCATTAAAAACAAGAAATGCAATTATCATCAGTCCACATCCGAGGGCAAAAGGCTGTACCATTGCAGCAGCAAAGCTTGTTCTTGAAGCAGCAGTAAAGGCCGGCGCACCGGAAGGTATTATCGGATGGATCGATGTTCCAAGCCTTGAGCTTACTAACCTGGTTATGAAGGAAGCGGATATTATTCTGGCAACAGGTGGTCCCGGAATGGTGAAAGCTGCATATTCTTCCGGAAAACCGGCTCTTGGAGTTGGCGCCGGAAATACCCCGGTTATCATTGATGACACAGCAGATGTGCGTCTGGCAGTAAACTCCATTATCCATTCAAAAACTTTTGATAATGGTATGATCTGCGCTTCCGAGCAGTCTGTTACTGTACTGGAAAGCGTATATAAAGCAGTGAAAGAAGAATTTCTTTACAGAGGCTGCTACTTCCTGAAAAAGGATGAACTTGACAAGGTAAGAAAAACTATTCTTATTAACGGCGCGCTGAATGCAAAGATCGTAGGTCAGAAAGCTGCCACAATTGCAGAAATGGCAGGTGTGACTGTTCCGGCAGAAACAAAGATCCTTATTGGAGAGGTTGAGTCTGTGGATATCAGTGAAGAATTTGCTCACGAAAAACTTTCACCGGTACTTGCCATGTACAAGGCAAAAACCTTTGACGAGGCTCTTGCAAAGGCTGAACAGTTGGTAGCTGACGGCGGATACGGACATACTTCTTCTCTTTACATCAATGTAAACGAGAAAGAAAAAATGGCAAAACATGCGGCTGCCATGAAAACCTGCCGTATTTTAATTAATACACCATCTTCTCAGGGTGGAATCGGAGATCTTTATAACTTTAAGCTTGTTCCTTCCCTTACTCTGGGATGCGGATCCTGGGGTGGCAACTCTGTTTCTGAAAACGTTGGAGTGAAGCATCTGATCAATATTAAAACTGTTGCAGAGAGGAGAGAGAACATGCTCTGGATGAGAACACCGGAAAAGGTTTACTTCAAAAAAGGCTGTATGCCGGTTGCCCTTGATGAACTGGGAACTGTTATGGGCAAAAAACGTTGTTTTATTGTAACTGACTCTTTCCTTTACAAAAACGGATACACAAAGGCTATTGAGGATAAACTGGATCAGATGGGCATTGTTCATACCTGCTTCTCTGATGTAGAGCCGGATCCGTCTCTTGCATCTGCAAAAGCCGGAGCTGCAGCAATGCGCGCTTTTGAACCGGACTGCATTATTGCTCTCGGCGGCGGTTCTGCAATGGATGCCGGTAAGGTTATGTGGGTTCTTTATGAGAATCCGGACGCTGATTTTGATGATATGGCAATGGATTTCATGGATATCCGCAAGAGAATCTATACTTTCCCTAAAATGGGTAAAAAAGCTTATTTTGTGGCAATTCCAACATCTTCCGGTACAGGTTCCGAGGTAACTCCGTTTGCTATTATCACAGACAAAGAGACAGGAATCAAATGGCCGCTGGCAGATTATGAACTGATGCCGAATATGGCTATTGTTGATACAGACAACATGATGAGCGCACCGAAAGGTCTTACCTGCGCTTCCGGTATTGACGTTATGACTCATGCAATTGAGGCATATGTTTCCGTAATGGCTTCTGATTATACAGACAGCCTTGCGCTGAAAGCGATCAAACTGGTATTTGATTACCTTCCGAGAGCTTACAAAGACGGAAATGACGTGGAAGCCAGAGATCACATGGCAAATGCTTCCTGTATGGCAGGTATGGCTTTTGCAAACGCTTTCCTTGGTGTAAACCACTCCCTTGCTCATAAGCTTGGCGCATTCCATCATATTCCACACGGAATTGCAAATGCTCTGGTTCTTACAGATGTAATGCGTTATAATAGTGCTGAGGTACCTACAAAGATGGGAACATTCCCTCAGTATCAGTACCCGCATACACTTGCACGTTACGCAGAAATCGGACGTTTCGTAGGTCTTACCGGCAAAAACGATCAGGAAGTATTTGAAAAACTTCTTGAGAAGCTGGAAGAGCTGAAGAAGATTATTGAGATCAAGCCAACCATCAAAGATTATGGTGTAGATGAAAAATATTTCCTGGACACTCTGGATGAGATGACTGAGCAGGCATTCAATGACCAGTGTACAGGAGCAAACCCGAGATATCCGCTGATGGCTGAGCTGAAGGAAATCTACCTGAAAGCATACTACGGAAAAGAGTCCAAATAAGAAAAGGGAGGGTATTTACCATGAAGTTGAAAGACAAAAAGGTATTTTTGACACGTCCATACAAAGTTGTTTACAAAGACGGAGACCGTATTATCAAGGTATTTACCAGAGAGCATGGTAAGGCGAACGTTTTTAATGAAGCTCTTTGCCAGGCTCGCGTAGAGGAAAGCGGTCTGGATATCCCGAAGGTTTTAGAAGTAACCGAGATTGACGGTGAATGGGCGATAGTGATCGAATATACAGAAGGAAAAACTCTGGAACAGCTGATGAATGAAAATCCGGAAAAACTTGAGGAATACATGGAGAAATTTGTAGATCTTCAGCTTTCCATGCATGAGAAAAAAGCTCCGCGTCTTACACTTCAGAAGGACAAATTTGCCCGCAAGATTGAGAGCATGAAAGATAAACTGGATGCTACTGTCCGCTACGAACTGCTGACAAGACTGGACTCTATGCCAGATCACACCAAGCTCTGCCATGGCGATTTTAACCCAAGCAATGTGATCGTTGCAGAAGATGGAACCATGAAGATCGTAGACTGGTCCCATGCAACTCAGGGAAATGCCAGCGGCGACGCAGCCATTACTTATCTGGAGTTTGCTTTGAAAGATGAAAAAATGGCTGATCTGTATCTGAAACTTTTCTGCAGGAAAAGCGATACCGCAAAGCAGTATGTACAGAAATGGCTTCCCATTGCAGCGGCAGCGCAGCTTACCAAAGGTGTAAAAGAGGAAGAAGAGTTCCTGCTTCGTTGGACAGATATCATTGATTTCCAGTAAATTGCAAACAAAAAATCATTTAAAACAAATCCCTTTATTATTTATAAAATCCCCGAGCCGACTGTGTCGGTTTCGGGGATTTCTTTTGCCTGGACAAGATTTTATTTTGTAAAAAATGCAACACAAGATGAAAAAATACGTCTAATATAATATATGGGAGTAGATGAACAGGAGGCGACTATGGAAGATACAGATATCATTGAGTTATTTTTAAACAGATCTGAAGAAGCAATTCGTCAGACAGATATAAAATATTCAAAACTCTGCTTTGGAATCGCATGGAATATTTTGTTGAATAAAGAAGATTCAGAAGAATGTGTAAACGATACCTGGCTCATAACATGGAATGAGATTCCACCTAAAATTCCGAAAATGCTATCCGCATTTGTTGGAAGAATAACTCGAAATCAGGCAATCGACTGTTTACGGAGGAAAAATGCGTTTAAAAGAGTGGATACTCATATGGCAGATATTAATGGTGAACTGGAACGTCTGGAAGAAACGGTACAATATTCTCTGGAACATAATATAAAACGTCAGGAGATTTTAGACATTCTGGATGAATTTCTAAAAGGACTAAAAGAAGAGGACAGAGATATTTTTGTGCGGCGTTATTGGTATATGGATGATATTAAAGAGATTTCCAGAAGACATTCTGTTTCGGAAAGTAAGGTGAAATCCAGCCTGTTTCGAAGCAGAAAAAAATTATGGAAAAAGGCAGGTGATCTGTTATGAAATATAATTATATATTTTTGGAGTTATTTGGGGACATTGATGAAAAATTTATTTATGAGGCTTCTCGTCCATGGAAAAAACATGTAGTTATAAAATACAGGTTATTAAAGATTGCTGTAGCGGGATTTATAGTAGTATTTTTGGTAACAGGTCTTTTTATGCATCAGGAAGAGGTAAAAGCAGCATGGAAACAGTTTACCTGGTGGATTGGAACAGCATTGGGTGTTATTGAGGATGTCGGCAGTTATACAGATATTATAGGGAAGACTGTAACCAGAAATGGAATTTCTCTTACCATACAAGAAGTAGCTATAGATAAGAATAACTTATGGGTGGCGTTTTCGGAAACTTCTGATTCAGTCGAAACAGAGGCGCCAGTTTTGCTGACAGATGTGTTTGTTAATGGGAAAGCACTGCAATTAAGTGAAAGTTATCCGGTGCCGCTGGAAAAACAGGATATATGGGGAGAAGTTTCTGGCTATCATATGGAAGATGATGTTATTAGGAACGGAGAGGCAGCGGTAAAAATAAGTATACATGCAGCTTCACCGGAAGAACTACAAAAAACAGATGAACTTCCGAAGTCAGATGAATTTGTTTTTGAATTTAAAACAGATTTAAAAGAACTGGAGGCAAATACTGAAATAATTAATGTAGATCAACAGATTAAAATAAATGAAAATCAAAATTTAACTGTTTCTCAAATCCGGCTAAATGATTTTACAAGTACGATTTCAGGAAAGATGACAGATTTAGGAGAATATGATGAATATTACTTAATTGGAGAAGATAATCTGGGCAATTCTGTTTGTTATAGACTTGCAGATTATAATAAACCAGAAATATTGTTTCAACAGGATCGGTCTTTCCCGCGCTATACGCGTATTTCCAAAAAAGCGGAATCACTGACACTCCGGTTATATGTTAATAAATATGAAAATAAAGATATTGTCAACAAATACTTTGATACAACAGGAGAAGAAGGCATATATGGAGAAGGAACAGGACATGTGTATGAGGAAGATGTAGATTTAACACAGATATATTGTCCATTAGGCAATAAAATAGAAATAAAAATTCGATAACAATTGAAAATCCCAAATAACATAATCAGAATAAAAAGCGCGACAAAATCATTGCCTGAATGACTTTGCCGCGTCTTTTTATAGGGTAGATAAATCAGTTCTTTTTAAATGCCGCACGTTTTCTTTCTCTTGGATCAAGAATTCTTTTGCGGATGCGAAGGCTTGTAGGAGTTACCTCCAGAAGCTCGTCACGGTCGATAAATTCAATGGCCTGCTCAAGGCTTAATACCTTGGGTGGTGTCAGTTTCAAAGCCTCGTCAGCGGAAGAGGAACGGGTATTAGTCAGATGTTTGGTCTTGCATACGTTCAGCTCAATATCTTCGGCTTTACCGTTCTGTCCGATTACCATACCGCTGTAAACTTTTGCGCCCGGTCCAATGAAAAGGACGCCTCGTTCCTGAGCGGAGAAAAGTCCGTAGGTTACGGCCTCGCCAGCCTCAAATGCGATCAGGGAGCCCTGTTTACGATACTGGAAATCTCCTTTGTACGGAGAGTAGCCGTCAAACATGGTGTTCAGGATTCCGGTTCCTTTTGTGGAAGTCATAAATTCACTGCGGAAACCGATCAGTCCGCGGGATGGAATATGGAATTCCAGACGGACAGAACCGTCACTTGCAGTGCTCATTCCCTGAAGCTCACCTTTACGCTCGCTGAGTTTCTGAATTACAGTACCGGAAAATTCCTCCGGAACATCTACATAAGCAATTTCCATTGGTTCCATTTTTTTGCCGCGCTCATCAAAATGATAAAGGACTTCAGGCTTGCTGACGGCAAATTCATAGCCTTCACGGCGCATATTTTCAATCAGAACAGAAAGATGAAGCTCACCGCGTCCGGATACCTTAAAGCATTCTGTTGATTCAGTATCTTCAACACGAAGACTTACGTCAGTGTTCAACTCTCTGTAAAGACGGTCACGGAGATGACGGGAAGTAATATATTTTCCTTCCTGTCCTGCAAGAGGGCTGTCATTAACCAGGAAATTCATGGAAATAGTAGGCTCGGAAATTTTCTGGAAAGGAATGGATTCCGGATTTTCACCGCCGCACAGGGTATCGCCGATATGGATGTCTGCAATACCGGAAACAGCTACGATGGATCCGATAGAAGCCTCTTTGACTTCAATCTTGTTCAAACCGTCAAATTCATAAAGCTTGCTGATCTTTACTTTCTGGCGTTTGTCCAGATCATGGTGGTTCAGGAGAGTAAGCTCCTGATTTACAGCAATCTTGCCGTTTTCTACTTTTCCGACACCAATTCGTCCTACATATTCATTGTAGTCGATGGTGCTGATCAGAACCTGTGTATCTGCATCCGGATCCCCTTCCGGAGCAGGAATATATTTAAGAATAGTTTCAAAGAGAGGAGCCATATTTTCCGGTGTATCGGAAAGGTCGAGAACCGCATGTCCGGCTTTTGCGGATGCATAAAGGAACGGACAGTCAAGCTGCTCATCAGAAGCTTCCAGATCCATGAGAAGTTCAAGCACTTCATCAATTACTTCATCAGGACGAGCTTCCGGACGGTCGATCTTGTTAATGCAGACGATTACATGAAGGTTAAGCTCCAGCGCTTTTTTAAGAACAAATTTTGTCTGAGGCATAGCTCCCTCAAAGGCATCGACAAGAAGAATTACGCCATCTACCATTTTCAGTACACGTTCTACTTCTCCGCCGAAATCAGCATGTCCGGGAGTGTCGATAATATTGATTTTTACGCCTTTATAATGGACAGCAGTGTTTTTGGACAAAATAGTGATACCACGCTCACGCTCAATATCATTAGAGTCCATGACACGCTCCTGCACTTCCTGATTTTCGCGGAAAACACCGCTTTGTTTCAGAAGCTGATCCACCAGAGTGGTTTTGCCATGGTCTACATGGGCGATAATGGCAACATTGCGTACATCTTCGCGTTTGGTCTTCATAAAATTTGAAATCCTTTCTTTTTTCTTCTATATTAATGTGTTTTTTATTCATGGTACGACTTTTCAGTTTACCACATTTCTCGCAGATTACAAGGTATTCAAAAAAATTTTTTAAGATTTTGGTTCTAAACTTGCGGGTGTGTACATAGGCTAATATAGACAAAATACCCAAAGAGGAAGGAGAACTATATTATGGCAGACAAAATTATTGAAAACAATCAGGTATCAATCATGGGGAAAATTGATACGGGCTTTACCTTCAGTCATCAGGTGTTTGGAGAGGGATTTTATGTGATGGATCTGATCGTAAAGAGACTCAGTGATTCAGAGGACAGGATCCCGGTCATGGTATCCGAAAGGCTTCTGGATGTAACGCAGGATTACGTGGGGGAATATATAGAAATCCACGGCCAGTTCCGGTCTTATAACCGCCACGAGGAAAAACACAACCGTCTGGTGCTTTCTGTTTTTGCAAGAGAGGTAAGATTTGTGGAGGAAGAGGATGACTCTGTTCCTGTAAATCAAATCTTTCTGGACGGATATATCTGTAAACCGCCGGTTTACCGTAAAACACCGCTGGGAAGAGAAATCGCAGATCTTCTGATGGCTGTAAACCGTCCTTATGGAAAATCTGATTACATACCCTGTATCTGCTGGGGAAGAAACGCCCGGTATGCTTCGGCTTTTGCCGTTGGGGGACATGTTCTGATCTGGGGACGTATCCAGAGCCGGGAATATGTAAAAAAACTGGGTGAGAACCAGGCAGAAAAGCGTATTGCCTACGAGGTTTCAGTAAGCAAACTGGAATACATGGAGTAGGAGTCAGGACATACATTGCCTCATTCAGGCGTCTGTATTACTTCTGTACATAAGCGGACAAATGAATGGGGCAGGTATATAGGCCGGTCTGTGATCAGGAGGGGCTGTGGGAATAAAAATGTGAGAATATATGGCTGCACAAAACCCCTGACGAATTCATATATTGATCGACAGGGGCTTTGTTCATCTTTTATTCAGTTGGAAATTCAGGCCTGTTTTACAGCTGTTTTTTTAAATATGCGGAAAACTCCCGTCTGTTCAATCAGTCTGGTAATAGTGAAAAAGATAAAGGAGTCAATGGGCCACATGATCAGATTTTTTACTGTACGTGCAGGCAGAATTGCAAGAAAACCTTTTCCGTACAGCATATCAAGCCACAGTGTACTCAGAATTACATTGACAACAAGAACAACTACCAGCTTGGCCATCAGAACTCTTTTCAGCGTCAGCTTTTTACGGTAATAAAAGCATCCGTAAATAAAAGCTGCAAGTATTGCATTAAATGTAAAGCCAAAGAAAAAAGCTCCGTCAGGTCTCATGAAATATTTTACAATATCAAGAATTCCTGCAAATAATCCTCCGGTAACAGGACCAAACAGATAATCCACAATCTGGTTGGGGATTCCGGAAAATCCAATTTTGATATACGGACCAAGATTAATGGATGCCACTGAATTCAGGATCAGTGCAAGTGCCGCAAACATTGCGCACATGGCAAGTGCAGGCACACTCTTCAGCTCTTTGGCTGAGGAAAGAAACATATTTTTGTTTTTTTCCATAAAAAAATTACCTCCCTTCGCAGATATCTGACTACAATAGGAGATAACCAAAAATATTTACCCTCTGTTGCAGCGAGATGCAATCCATATACCGCAAGATTACTCTTTTCGTCCTTCCGGCAACTCTCTATCCGGATGGCACTTTACGCATATGAATCTACTCTGCATGTTTTTTATGAGGCTATTATATACTGTTTTGTTATAATATGCAATAAAAAAAGTGATATTTTGGAAGGTTTTTCGTCTTAATATACAAAGAGACGAGCGCAAAAATATATTATAAAGTGCAGGCGAAGATGCGTCTTAAAAAGTTTGATAATATAGGGACAGATAGAACGATTATCCGTTATGACCGGTTGGTACAGATGCGTCTTAAAAAATTTGATAATGTAGGGACAGATAGAATGATTATTCGGTATGGCTGGTTGGTACAGATGCGTCTAAAAAATCCGATAATGCAGGGAGGGGATTTTGACTGCGGCAGACAGTTTGGACAGGTTATTTTTACTGACGGACAGAAAACAGAACGGAGGATTGCTAGCGGATTGTTGTTTACATGGCGCTGTACCGGGAAGTGTTTTGGGCGCATACAAGCAAAAATTCCGGGATATACAAGCCAAAATGTTATTGTTGAAGATTGCTTTAAACGGACTCTGAATTGCTGGCGCAGGACGGAAAAGCTTGCAATTTCAAGTGAACTGAGGTAAGATAAGGACATTGAAAAAGATGCAGTTTCATCAATATTAAGAGGAATTGTCATGAAAAAAGAATTAACAGAAGTATACTGCGGAAGCGCAAAGGGAAAGACTACACTGGCTCTGGGGCACAGTCTTCGTGCTGCTGCTGAGGGAAAGAGCGTTATTATCATTCAGTTTCTGAAAGGAAAAGAAACACGTTCTGTTGATTTTCTGGAGCAGTTGGATGATCTGGATATCAAGATCTTCCGATTTGAAAAAAGAGATTGCTGCTATGATGATCTGAGTGATGAAGAAAAGGCAGAAGAACGTTCCAATATTTTAAACGGATTGAATTTTGCCAGAAAAGTAGTTGTAACACAGGAATGTGATTTTCTTTTGCTGGACGAGATTCTTGGTGTAATGGAACAGGGAATTGTTTCCGTAGAAACAGTTGCAGACATTCTCAGGCAGAAAGACGAAAGTATGCAGATTGTTATGACCGGTTCGAATCTGCCGGAAGAATTGAGGCCCTATGTGGATACAGTGATAAGACTCACTGAGGATATGGCTGAAAATGATTCAGAGCAACAGTAAAATCCGTGATTCGGGAAAACTGTGATTTGCATAATATAGTACAGAAGAATAAAAGGAGGAACTTATATGGCAATTTTTAAGGGCGCAGGCGTTGCTATTATAACCCCGATGCATGAAGACGGGAGTGTAAATTATGAAAAACTGGAGGAGATTCTGGAGTTTCAGATCGCTAACAGTACAGATGCCATTATTATCTGTGGAACAACCGGTGAATCATCTACAATGACTCACGGAGAACATCTGAAAACAATTAAGTTTACAGTGGATAAGGTGGCAAAACGTGTTCCCGTGATTGCAGGTACAGGTTCCAACTGTACAGAAACTGCGATTATGATGTCCAAGGAGGCGGCTTCCTATGGCGTAGATGCGCTTCTGGTTGTAACTCCTTATTATAACAAAGCCACACAGAAAGGTCTGATCGCTCATTATACAGCGATTGCCAATGCGGTTCCGGAAACACCGATCATCATGTACAATGTGCCAAGTCGTACCGGTTGTAATCTTCAGCCTGCTACGGTAGCTGCACTTGTAAAAAATGTAAAAAATATCGTTGGAATTAAGGCTGCCAGCGGAGATCTTTCTCAGATTGCAAAAATGATGTCTCTTGCAGGAGAGGATCTGGAACTTTATTCCGGCAATGACGATCAGATTCTTCCAATCCTGTCTCTTGGCGGACTTGGCGTTATTTCCGTTCTGTCAAACGTTGCGCCGAAGCAGACTCATGATATTGTTATGAAGTTTATGGAAGGTGATACCAGAGAGGCGGCAAGACTTCAGCTTGAAGCTATTCCGCTGGTCAATGCGCTTTTCTGTGAAGTGAATCCGATTCCGGTTAAAACAGCTATGAACATGATGGGTATGGAGGTAGGACCTCTTCGTATGCCGCTTTGTGAAATGGAAGAGAGTAATAAAGAAATCCTTGCGAAAGCAATGAAAGATTACGGTATTAAACTTGCATAAATAAAAACGGAGCTGGATTAAATTCAGACGCCTGTTTTTGGCAGGTAACAGAACAGATATATGTAAAGTAGTATCTGGATGTGTGCAGATATGCGCACAGAGGAGGTAAGTTTGAAACAAAGAGGTAGTGGGTAGAAAAAAATAAATTGCATAGCAAACAAGCCATCTTTCGGTGGCTTTTCAA
>NZ_JAJQXX010000003.1 GCF_028767025.1 Blautia sp. XA-2221 | reverse complement strand
TCTTAAAAATAAAATGTAAAGAATTTTCGAGAATCGTATGTGTCTCACTGTTTAGTTATCAAGGTTCTTTGTTTTCTATCTCTCAGACAGCTCGTTCATTTTATCACATTCGCCCGAGCTTGTCAAGAACTTTTTTCAAGTTTTTTCGACTTTCTCAAATCTCAAAACCCAAACGGAGAAGGAGGGATTTGAACCCTCGCGCCGCTGTTAACGACCTACTCCCTTTCCAGGGGAGCCCCTTCGGCCAGCTTGGGTACTTCTCCAAATCGTCCTAGATGCTTGCTTCTGTTTTCCAGAAGCGTTTTACATTATATAACATCTTTTTCCATTTTGTCAAGCACTTTTTTATCTTTTTATCAAAAAGTTTTTTTTGCTCAACAAACGGAGAGAGTGGGATTCGAACCCACGCGCCCTTGCGGACAAACGGTTTTCAAGACCGCCTCGTTATGACCACTTCGATATCTCTCCATATGCAACTCTGTGTTTTTGTGACACTCTGTGTCAGCACGAATTGCATTTTATCATTAAACATCCCTGCTGTCAAGACATAAATTCAAATATTTTTTAAAAATATTTCTGCAATGTCCAGATCCTCAGGCGTCGTTATTTTTAGATTCTTATAAGAACCCTCTACCAGCCTGATTTTTGTTCCGGACGCCCGTTCCACCACCATAGCGTCATCTGTAATTCCAGTCATGTTTTCACAGCGGATTTTTTCATGGGCATTCCGAATCAGAGAGTATTCAAAAATCTGAGGGGTCTGGACAGACCATACCAGATTTCGCTCCGGTGTTTCCTGCACAAATCCATTCTCATCTGATACTTTAACAGTATCTTTCGAGGGCATTCCTATCACACAGGCTCCCGTTTCCCTGACTCCGGTCATTCCCCGTTCCAGTATCTCCTGTGTAATAAATGGCCTTGCCCCATCATGGATCAGGACAAAATCACTGTTCTCACAGGAAAGAAGTCCCTCATAAACAGAATCATACCGTTCTTTTCCACCGGGAATCACCTTTTTTACCTTAGTAAACCCATACTTTTCCACAATTTCTTCTTTGCAGAAAGCGACAGACTCCGCCCCTGTTACCAAAATAATATCTGTAACCAACGGACTCTGCTGAAAACAGTTCAGCGAATAATAGAGAACCGGTTTTCCACCAAGTTCCAGAAACTGTTTCTGTACTTTGCTGTTCATTCTCTTTCCCCGACCTGCTGCCAGAACAATGGCTGTAATTTTTTCCCTTTTCATTAAAACCTCCAGCAATCCGGCTTTATCTCTCACCCAGTTTCAGGTTCGGCACCGCATTCAGATTCCATCCATGACGGGTTCCTTTTTTGTATTCATAATAAGCGGCTACTCCGATCATAGCTGCATTATCTGTACAGAAAATAGGTGACGGACGGCAAAAACTATATCCGTTCTCCTTACATGCCTGCTCCATTGCCTCCCGAAGCGTTCCGTTGGAAGCCACTCCGCCGGCAATAGCCACCTTTTTCATACCAAAATCTTTTGCAGCCATCATAGTATGCTCTACCAGAACATCCACAACTGCTTTCTGGAAAGAAGCTGCCAGATCTGCTCTGTTGACCTCCTCACCTTTCATCTGTGCCTGATTCAGATAATTCAGAACCGCAGACTTCACTCCACTGAAGCTGAAATCATAAGGGCAGTCTCCCACTTTGGCTCTGGGGAACTGAATAGCATCAGGATTTCCCTCTTTTGACAATTTATCAATTTTCGGGCCTCCCGGATAGCCCAGACCAATAGCCCTGGCAACTTTATCAAAGGCTTCTCCTGCCGCATCATCTCTGGTTCTTCCCAGAATCTCAAATTCTCCATAGTCTTTAACAATCACAAGATGTGTATGGCCGCCCGAAACGATCAGACACAGGAACGGCGGTTCCAGATCCGGATGTTCAATATAGTTAGCGGAAACATGTCCTTCTATATGGTGAACACCTACAAGAGGAAGTTTTTTTGCATAGGCAATGGCCTTGGCTTCTGCCACTCCTACCAGAAGCGCGCCAACAAGCCCCGGACCATAGGTAACGCCAATAGCGTCCAGGTCATCCAGAGTTACTCCTGCTTCCTCTAACGCCTCCTCGATCACCTGATTGATTTTTTCAATGTGTTTCCGTGATGCAATTTCCGGCACAACTCCACCATACAGTTTATGGAGCTCAATCTGAGAGGAAATCACATTAGATAAAATTGTTCTTCCGTTTTTTACAACAGATGCCGCTGTTTCGTCACAGGAGCTTTCTATTGCCAGAATCAGTGTATCTTCCACCTTTACTCCTCCTCAAAATTCAATTCCGTGCTTTTTCCGTCTCTGCCTGGATAAGCCTGCGGAAAAATTCCTCTTACCGTTTCCATGTACTCTTCCGGACGGATCAGGGACGGGCTGTAGTGCGTCAGCCACATTTCTTTTACCTGCGCATCCCGCGCCAGCTCCGCCGCTTCGCGGAAAGTCATATGCTTATATCCCTTTGCCTTATCCGCCTTGTCATCTTCTCCATACATTCCCTCGCAGATAAAAAGATCTGACTCTCTGGCGTTGCGAAGAATGGATTCTGTCGGTCTGGTATCGGTAGTATACGTCAGCTTGATCCCTTTTCGATCCGGCCCGAGAACCATATCCGGAGTATATACCACTCCATCTGCCTCTATGGTCTGACCTTTTTGCAGCGGATTCCAGAACTTCAACGGAATCTCCTGCTCTCTGGCACGTTCGGGAGAAAATTTCCCCTGTCTTAAAATCTCCAGCGTATATCCATAGCAGATCACATTATGATTTACTCTGAAAGCAGTAATTCGATACCCGTTCAGTTCAATAACCTCTTCCGGTTTCGTGATCTCTATAAATTTGATCTCAAAGGGCAGCTCCGGAGCAATCACCCGCAGAGCGTTCACCACCCTTTCCAGTCCTCTGGGACCGATCAGCGTCAGAGGCTCTGTACGGTCTGCATTTCCCATGGTCAGAAGCAGTCCGGGCAGCCCGCTGATGTGATCTCCATGATAATGAGTAAAGCATATCACATCAATCGGCTTAAAACTCCATCCCTTTTCTTTTACAGCAACCTGAGTTCCTTCTCCACAGTCGATCAGCAGGCTGCTTCCGTTATATCTGGTCATCAGAGCAGTCAGCCATCTTCTTGGAAGAGGCATCATACCTCCGGTTCCTACTAAACAAACATCTAACATAGCTTACCTCTTTTATTCTGAAAAGACTTATGCAGAATACATTCTGCTGTTATCTTCACGTTTTCTCTACTGGCAAAGTGTAACACAATCAGAACTTCAAAACAAGGCAAAAATCCCCTTCCGTCACAGTGGAAGGCTGAGCTTTGTAGCAAATTCCTCTCCTGCTTTCCCGTATGAAAGGCTTCCTCCGTGAAGTTCTGCAATCTTTGCCGCACTTTTCAGTCCTACGCCGCTGCCTGCCGCCCGGCCCTTGTTTTCTATGTAATTACGCACAGTTAATTTCAAAACGTTATTGTCTGCAGATACCTCCATATCTGCAGTTCTGGTCCTATCTCCATAACGCTGAATATTAGAACCCAGATTCCAGATCAGACGTCTGATAAGAAACGGATTAGCTTCCCATACCGTTTCCGGCAGCTCTCCCTGCCGAAAAGAAATCAGAATCCCCTGAACAGACAGTTCTTCTGCCATTTCCTTTACCGCTTCTGCAAACTGTGCCGGAGTCCAGGCCTGCATGGCAATTTCTCCGGTGTTCCCAAATACAAGAGCATACTCAAACATTTTATCTGACAAGCTCCTGATTTCTTCTGTTTTTTCCAGGCATTTCCGAATATAACCAGGATAATCTTCTTCTCTTCCTTTTTTTCTGTGAAGAATCTCCAGATATCCGTTAAGAGCAGTAAGAGGAGTTCTGAGATCATGAGAAACTGCCCTGATCAGTTCCTGCTTATCTCTGTAAACCTTCTGTTCATTTTCCATACTGTTCTTCAGCGTCATTCTCATATCGTCCAGCTCTGCAGCCAGGGCGGAAATTTCATCGTGTCCTTTTACTGTTACCCTGTGCTCCATGTCTCCCTGCCCGATCACTGTTATCTCAGCACGCACATTCCCCAGATATTTCATTCTCCTGTGAGCAAAAATAAGCACAGGTAAAAAAACTGCCGCTCCGTTTAAAACTGCAACCATCAGATAATACAGTGAAAAAAATTTAAGAGACTGATAACTCATAAGACGTATCCGGGCAATTCCATCCTGAAATTCGATTTCTGTTTTTACAGGCGTCTCCATTCCCTGAGCTGCTATATCACTATCCGACCAGATCCAGCTGCCCCAGAAAGGACTGTCTAAAATCTCCGGGAAAAAGCCTGCCTGATATTGTCCGCTCTCATCATAAATCCCAAGCCACGTATAAGCATCTGCTTTCTCTTTAAACACCGGCATATACTCTTCCGGCTGAGCCATTCTGTAGAAAGGCGCTGTTTTTTTCAGCCAGTCCGCATATTCTTCCCGGGTATCATCCAGTATTTCATGCTCCAGAGCCCAGGAATAAATTGTAAACCTTCTGTTTACAAAAAAAATCGTACACAAAACAGCAATGATAAAGCTTGCAAAAAAAAGCACCATAAGTTCCTGCGTCAGTTTCCATTCCCTTTCTGCTCTTTTTTTCTTAATCACACCTGTACCCCCTTCCCCATACAGTGCGGATGATTTTGGGATTTCCGGGCTCGTCCTCTATTTTTGACCGAAGATTTCGGATATGTACCATAACAATATTTGCCGCACCGTAATAATAAGTTTCTTCCCACACTGTTTCATACAGATGTTCCACAGAAAAAATCTGCTTTCTATGCTTCATAAGAGTACATAGAATGGAAAACTCCGTGTCTGTAAGAGAAATCTCTTTTCCGTTTTTCCATACGGTTCCTGCTTCCAGATACACTTCCAACGCTCCGCTGCACATTTTTTCTTCCCGGGTTCTCCGGCTGCTTCCCTGATACACATGATAGCGCCGCACAAGCGCCTTTACTCTGCTGATCAGCTCCTGATAGGAAAAAGGCTTTGGGAGATAGTCATCTCCGCCGCTGGAAAAGCCCATGATCTTATCTTCCACCTGAGTTCTTGCGCTTAGAAACAGAATTGGGACGTTTGATTTTTTTCTGATCTCCATACAGGTCTGGTATCCGTTCAATCCCGGCATCATTACATCCAGCAGGATCAGATCATAAGTTCCATGTTCTATTTTATCCAGAGCTTCTTTTCCGTCTCCGGCTTCATCCACAGTAAATCCTTCGCCCTGCAGAAGCACCATCGTCACCTCCCGGATCTCAGGGTTATCATCAACGATCAAAATTCCCGGTTCTTCCATGATTTCTCTCCTTTTTCCGCACATTCAGAACCGACAGCATCCCCTTTGCATAAATTGGAGGTATTTATCTTGTACCCTGGCAACTGCATATCAAACTGCTGTTTTTACCTGTTCTGAATTTGGTATTTTATTGATGAATTATACCATATTTTTTCAGCTTCCATATAATTCTTAATAAATCTTCAGATTTATCAAACAGGTTTCTTAAGATAAAAATTGTATATTTTTACTATTATTTCACATACTCTACTTCATTTGAAAGGAGAACCCCTTTATGGAGCATCTTATTGGCCGGGAATCCGTTTCCGTATCTCACACCCGTGAACAGGCTACCGTTCATTTTCCTGTTACTGCACTGCATTTTGTTTTGCTTACCGCTGCAGTGCTTATATTTGTGTATGTTTCTGTACCTCAGGGAAAACTTTTTGGCTCAGAAACAGACTGGTACTGTCAGCATATAACAATTGTGGATACTATGCGCAAACAGTTTTATGCAACAGGAAATCTGTTTCCTGACTGGACCGCTCTTGGAAGCGGAGCAAATTTTTATACCCTTTCCTATTACGGATTTTTGCGCCCGGATGTGCTGATCTGCTATCTTCTTCCTTCTGTCCCTGTAGAAACCATAATTCAGTTTTACGCAGTAACAGAAATGGCTGCAGGCGCCTGTCTTCTTTACTGGTGGCTCCTTCGTCATGGTATGGACAGGTCTTACTGTCTTACAGGAGGATTTCTTTATCTTACTGCCAACTGTATGTTCCAGGCTCACAGACAGATTATGTTTGTAAACTATCTTCCGTTTCTGATCCTTGCACTTTTATGCACAGACAGCATAAAAACACGCCCTTTCAGAACTGCGAAAAAATATTTTCCCCTTCATCCCGGACTTGCCGTCTGCTTTTTTATGATATCCGTTCACAGCTTTTATTTTCTGCCTTCCTGCCTGGTTTGCTGTACCCTGTATTTTCTCTGCACAGGAAAAAAAGAGCCTCATATGTGGAAAATTTATATAATTTCCACTTTTACCGGACTTTGTCTTGCCATGGTTCATCTTCTGCCTACCGCACTTGTGATTCTGGAAAACAAAAAAGATGCAAAGCCAGCTGCTCTGTGGCAGATTTTTACAGTAAATCCCTCCATGAACACTTTGCTTTACAGTCCCTACGGCTGTGGACTCACCCTTCTTGTGCTTTACTGTATGGTTCTGTCCCTGGGCTGCCGCAAAACAAAAAAGCTGGCTTTTGCGCTTCTTATCCTGTGTTCCAGTCAGCTCTGCTGCTGGATTCTGAACGGAACCCTTTATCTCCGCCCCAAAGCCCTGATTCCATTTCTGCCTCTGTTCCTGCTGCTTACAGCTCATACACTCAGCCTCCTGCAGAGTAAAAAGCTGAGGCACAGCTTTCCGCTGGCAGTTCTATGTACTCTGCCTGCACTGGTCCAGGTGTTTTTCTTTCATTCTTCACAGAAAAACCTGATCCTGGCAGATGTTCTGGTGCTACTTTTTTATTCTCTTTCACCGAAGGCTGTCATACTTTCAGAGAAAAATTTATTTTTCAGCCGGAAGATCAATACTCTGAAAACAGCTGTCCCTTTCCGTACTTTACAAAGCTTTTTTACAAAAAACAGTACATCCTATGTCCTGCTCTGCGTTATACCGGCTCTTTTGTTTCTCAGCACTGCAAAAACAGAAAATTTCGCTGATTCCTTCAGAAAATCCAGAGAAACCTTCACTTCGCAGGAACTGAATGACATCTGTACTGAACCGGGAAGCGCAATAGATATTTTTACCGCTCCTATGACCAACAGCAACTATATGCTTCCGGAAAACCACCGCCGCACAACTATGTATTCCTCTGTTTCCAATACCACCTACAATCATCTGTTTTATGACATTCTGAAAATGCCGGTCAGCGCCAGAAACCGCGTTTCCATGAATGCTGCGCCCAATCCGTTTCAGGAGTATCTGACAGGTGTCCGGTATATACAGACCTCTGAGGACCGGATTCCTGCAGGATATATCACCCGTCTTAAAAAGGAAAATCTTGTTCTGGCAGAAAATCCCGGTGTACTTCCTGTTGCTTACGGAACCTCAGCTCTTATGAGCGAAGCAGACTATGACCGGCTTGTCTATCCTTATAATCTGGACAGCCTGACCAATCGGACCATTGTACCGGAAACTGTTGTTTCCAGGAAATCAGCCTATACTTCTCAGATGAAAGAATATCCTCTTCCACAAGATTTTATGAGTCGTTCCTCTGGCAGCCAGGCAGAAACCGTATCCCGCAGTCTCCCATCTGTACTGAAAGATCAGGTTCTGCTTCTGTCTTTCGATGTGGACTATAACGGAAGCAGGGATGTTGACATAACTATCAACGGCATCCGCAACAGGCTTTCTGGCTCCTCTGCCCCGTATCCGAACCATAACCATACCTTCACCTATATGCTTTCCGCCAATACGCCTTTAAAAACCCTTGAGATTGCTTTTTCTAAGGGAAATTACAAAATAAAGAATCTCCGCGGATTCACTTTGCCGGTTTCTGCGATCAATCATCCGGATATTATACCTTTTACCTCCTGCCCGGAAAACAGAAAAGCTCTTCTCCAGGGAAATATTACCATGAAGGAGGATGGGTACTTTGTAACTTCTTTTGCCTATTCCAGAGGATATCAGATTCGGGTAGACGGACATCGTGCAGAACCGGTTATGGTGAACAAAGGATTTGTAGGTTTTCCCATAAAAAAAGGGACGCATGAAGTTCTTGTTACTTTTCATGCGCCCGGTAAACGGATCGGTATTCTGTTCAGCTGTGCTGCCGCAGTGCTTCTTCTGGCAAAGTTATCTACATCTCTTTTGTCATCAGCACTGCGTTTTCCACAGGATTCTCATAATAATCCCTGCGGAGTCCGTCCTCTTTGAATCCAAGTCTCTGATAAAGCCGTCTGGCGGTTCCGTTTCCCTGGCGAACCTCCAGATGGACAAGCTTTATCCCCTGCATTTCCGCCATGCGGAGCATACTGTCCACAAGAAACTGTCCGATTCCCTCTTTCTGACGGTCTGAACGTACTGCCACATTCAGGATATCTCCTTCATCCAGCACAGTCATCATACTGCAGTAGCCCAGAATACGCTCTTTTTCTTCCACCACAAAAAACATGGTATCTTTTTTCATCAGATAGGTAAGAAAGCCTTCTTTTGTCCACGGTACAGAAAACAGTTTCTGTTCGATATCCACAACCTGCTCCAGATCTTCCACAAGCATTTCACGAAATGTCATTGTGCAGCCTCCTGGTCTTTCGCTTTTTCCCGTTCTGCCCGCTCTCTTTCCGCCTGAGAAACACGAAGGTAATCCGGCACATGCTCCTCTGCGGTTCCGTATCGTCCTTCTTCGTAATATACAAGCCCCAGTGAAGCCACTGCTGCCGCTCTCTGTCTGTTTACATGAGCCGGAGCAAAACTAAAGGATACCTGAAGTTTTTCCCGGATCAGATCTCTGAATACAGGGACACCGTCCCCCAGGAAAGTCACTGTTTCCCCATACTGTTCAAGCTTTGTCAGAAGTTCCTCAATGGGAACTGCCATCTGATCCTCCACTGTCTGGAGTTTATGATCTTTAAAGCGATAAATTCCTGTATATACCTGGTTTCTTCTGGCATCCATAATCGGACAGATCAGACCCTGGGTATCATAAAGGTTATAAGCCAACGCTTCTACTGTAGGCACACTGATAAGCGGCTTTTTCAGCGCAAGTCCAAGCCCTTTGGCCGTAGCAGAGCCAATACGGAGCCCTGTAAACGATCCCGGGCCTCCGGCAACAGCAATAGCGTCAACCGTATCCAGATCAAGTTCTGTCATCTTTGCCACCTCATCCAGCATCGGAAGCAGAGTCTGAGAATGTGTTTTTTTATAATTCACTGTATATTCTGCGATCAGAACTTCATCTTCAACAACAGCTACGGAAGCTACGATCCCGGAACTGTCCAAGCCTAAAATTTTCATATTTTATTCAACCTCCTGTACAGTGATCCTGCGATAATCAAATCCCTGTGTCAGATCCTTTTCTATAGTAACCTCAATGCGTTTTTCCGGAAGGATATCCCCGATCAGCTCTGCCCACTCAATAAGACAGATCCCCTCTCCGAAAAAATAATCGTCATAGCCAATTTCTTCCATTTCTTCAATATCACCGATACGGTACACATCAAAATGATAAAAAGGCAGACGGCCTTCCTCATAGACCTGCACAATCGTAAAGGTAGGGCTGCTGACAGGTTCTGTGATGCCCAGCCCCGCTGCTACTCCCTGGGTAAAAACTGTTTTTCCTACACCAAGATCTCCGTTAAGAGTATATACCTGTCCCGGCTTTGCTGATTCACCGATTTTTTTTCCTAATTCAAATGTTTCCTCTGGACTTCTTGTTTCTATTACCATGTCTACGCCTTCCCAAACAAATTCCGGTACTGTTCACAGCAGCTCCGGTCTTTTACTTATTTCTTGCAGAATTGTTCTTTGCATATTATAATAGAGCAAACAGAGAAAAACAATACTTTTCGCAAAAGGAGAATAAAACTATGGCAAATCCAGTTGTAACGATCACCATGGAAAACGGTGATGTAATGAAAGCAGAGCTTTATCCGGAGGTTGCTCCCAATACGGTAAACAACTTTATCAGTCTTGTGAAAAAGGGCTTTTACGATGGTCTGATCTTCCATCGTGTCATTAACGGCTTCATGATCCAGGGCGGCTGCCCGGACGGAACCGGTATGGGCGGCCCGGGATACAGCATTAAAGGCGAGTTCGCTCAGAACGGTGTTGCAAATGACCTTGCACACACTCCCGGTGTTCTTTCCATGGCAAGAGCCATGCATCCAAACTCCGGCGGAAGCCAGTTCTTTATCATGCATAAAGCCGCTCCTCATCTTGACGGAAGCTATGCTGCCTTCGGCAAGGTCACAGAGGGTATGGATGTTGTAAACCGCATTGCGGAAGAAGATACAGACTACAGCGACAGACCACTTGATGATCAGGTAATGAAAACTGTAACTGTGGAAACCTTTGGTGTGGATTATCCGGAACCGGAGAAATGCTGATTTCCGTTTACGAATATAACTGAATAGCAGACATATAAATAAAGCGTGCAGTCTTCAGATGCAGGGGCGCTTTCCAGAATTTGGATTAAAAATCCCCTCTCATACAGACTGCACTCTTTTCATATCAGAGCTTCCATAAAGCCCGGTTAATCTCTGTTTTTATTATAGCAAATTACAGAAATCAGTCCTCAAAGGTCAGGACTTCCCCATCCAGGACTGCAAAATACAGTTCTCTGTCTTTTTCCATTTTTGCCCTTCCATTGGTACTTTCTGTAATGGCTTTCTGTACTTCCTCCACATTCTGAAACGGAATCAGAAGATCCAGGATCACCCGGTCTGTATATTCGCTGTTCAGAATGGGCAGATTCCTCTCTCCTGCAATATACTGAAGTTTTCCTACTCCCGTATAATCTGTGGTCACTCTGAGGCAGATTCCTTTTTTCTTTTCAATAATGCGGCTGGATGCAAGCCCTTCCTGTACTGCTTTGGAATAGGCGCGGACAAGTCCTCCGGTTCCCAGCAGAACTCCCCCGAAATATCTTGTTACAACCACGGCAACATTATAAATATCCTCTCCCAGAATCACATCCAGCATGGGACGTCCTGCAGTTCCGGACGGTTCCCCGTCATCGCTGCATCTGGTATATTCTCTGTTTAATCCCACAGAATACACAAAGCAGTTATGCCTTGCATCCCAATATTTTTTCTTCATTTCTTCCAGAAATGCCAACGCTTCCTCTTCCGTTTTTACCGGACGCACAGTTGCTATAAATCTGGACTTTTTCTCTGTGATCTCCCCACAGCCGCCCTCTAATATGGTTTTGTAGGTTTCCAGCATAAATCTTTTTCTCCTGTTTTATATTTACTTTTTGATATCTGATTTTCTCTGTATGAAATTTTTACTGCTCTCCCTGAAATCATTCAACATTTTCATCCCTGTTCCAGTAAGTGTTCCTACTGCGCTACATAAGTCCATACCTGCTGCACCTGAGGCGCCACCCTACTGTAATCCCACTTCTTTCTGCTGTTGGCTTTACTGAAAGGATCATTGATCGTCAACATTCCGTCAGAAAGCCCCCGGATCACAATAAAATGGCCTTCATCGGTAAAATCCCCCGGCCCCATAGCGCAGATCAGCAATCCTCCCTGTGCCAGAACCTCTTCTATCTTCTGAAGCTCCACAGAAGGAAACTGAGAAACTGTGATTCCGTATTCCACGGCGATATCGGTCATAAAAAGCCATGAAGTTCCCACTCCTTCCACATAATACCCGTTTTCCATAGCACGGGCTGCCAGCATATCAGGGGACAGATTTTTATCTCCTGTCAGACTGTAAAGTACCATGGAAAGACAGGTTGGCCCGCATCCGGAAATTCCCACATTGGACTGTCCGTAAGGCACATATCCCCAGCGTTTGTCCCACTGAATAAAAAGCGGGACTTTTTCCGGCCGCTCTGATTCCCTGATTCCTCCAAAGGCCTTCTGGGGCGTATCCGGATATGCGGCTACAAAATCCGCAATCTCAGGATTTCGCTTTAAAGCATCCAGAAAGCTTGCCGGATACTTTGACGGTTGAGCAAAAATCTTTTCCTCTACGCTAACAGAAGTCGTACTTCCCTGTTTTTTGGTTTTATCTTTATCCGGGGCTTTCCCCTCTACAATTACTGCTGTAGGAATAACGGTTGTTTCCCGAAGCTTCCATTTATCATTTTCTTTCATCAGTAAGTTTCCGGCCGCCAGAAACGCAAACAGAGAAACCGTCATGATCACTCTGCGGTTTTTCTCTTTTATTCTGGCCTCTGTAGCCGGACTTCTGGGACGGTCAGATGTGGGGTGACCTGCTGTTTTCTTTTGTTCCACAGTTTATCCTCCCTTATCCGGTTCCTCTCTTATTGTTCAGACCCAAAAACGGTATTTTTAATTTCTCTATGAGATTATATCATAAAAAAACTCTTACGGACAGAGGGCTTTGTTCTTATAAATTTTCCCTCTGTTTCCTCTTATTTTCACTTCCCCTGCTCCATTGCGGTACTTTCTCTTTCTCCCTGTCATCAGTCAGGACAGCTTTATGACAGAGTGCCATAAAATTTCCCGGGACTTTTTCTTTCTGTATGCATATGAATATTACAATATTTTTTCATTTTTCTGCTATACTAAATATGAAGTTTTGATTTTAGGGTTTATTTACTATTTTTTATTTGATATAATAGAACGGATTATAAAGGAGGAAAATCATGAATTACGGTAAAAAATCAGTCTCAAAAAAGCGAAATTCTCTGATTTCCCGTACAGCCATGATGGGAAAACGTGCACACGTTTCGTTTATCAGAGTTCTGTTCATATCTCTGATCGCACTTTGTGTGATTGTGGGCTGTTTAGGCATCGGAGCCTTTCGGGGAATTATAGATAATGCCCCTGACGTGGATGACGTGGATATTTCGCCTCTGGGATATGCAACCTTTTTGTATGACGGAGACGGAAACCAGCTGCGTAAGCTGACTGCGCCAAGCTCCAACCGTCTGCCTGTTTCCATCGAACAGATTCCGGTGGATCTGCAGCATGCGGTAGTTGCCATTGAGGATGAACGTTTTTACGAGCACAACGGAATCGACGTAAGAGGTATCCTCCGTGCTTTCGTAAAAAATATCACTTCCGGCGGTCTTTCCGAAGGTGCCAGTACCATTACCCAGCAGCTTCTGAAAAATAACGTATTTACCAACTGGACCAATGAATCCACCTGGCTGGAACGGTTCACGCGTAAATTCCAGGAACAGTATCTGGCTATTCAGATTGAAGAAAAGATCAATGACAAAAATGTGATCCTGGAAAACTATCTGAACACCATCAACCTGGGCGCAGGAGCCTACGGCGTTCAGGCAGCGGCAAGACAGTATTTTAATAAGGATGTATGGGATCTGAACCTTTCAGAATGTGCCACACTTGCAGGAATCACTCAGAATCCGACTCAGTTCAACCCTATCGAGCATCCTGAAGCCAATGCCAAAAGGCGTAAAGAGGTTCTGGATCATATGCTGGATCAGCAGTATATTACCCAGGAGCAATATGATCAGGTGATCAATGATGATATCTATACACAGATCCAGGCTGCACAGGCTCAGAATTCCCAGTCAGCTGACACGATCTACAGTTATTTTGAAGACGAGCTTATTGACCAGGTGATCAATGACCTTATGAACATCAAGGGCTATACAAGAACTCAGGCTCAGAACCTTGTTTACAGTGGCGGTCTTAAAATCTATACCACCCAGGACCAGCACATCCAGACAATTCTTGATGAAGAGTATTCCAATCCGGAAAACTATCCGGAAAACGTTCAGTATGCTCTTGATTATGCTCTGACAGTAACCAATCCTCAGGGCGAGGAAGTCAATTACAGTAAGGAAATGCTTTCCCTGTATTTCCAGAATGAGGATCCGGAATTTGACCTTCTGTTTGATTCTCAGGAAGAAGCACAGAGCTATGTTGACCGATACAAGCAGTCTGTTCTTGCAGACGGAAGCAAGGTTGTAGCAGAGCGTGTGAACTTTGCTCCGCAGCCTCAGTCATCCATGAGTATCATTGACCAGCATACAGGTTATGTAAAAGCGATCGTAGGAGGACGTGGTGAAAAAACCGCCAGCCTTACTCTGAACCGTGCAACCGACACTACAAGACAGCCCGGTTCTACATTTAAAATTGTTTCTACCTATGCTCCTGCTCTCAATGAAAAAGGCCTGACACTGGCCACCACTTTTGAGGACGAGCCCTATAACTATCCGGATGGCTCCCCTGTAGAAAACGCTACCAGAACCTACGGCGGAACAACTACCATCCGAAAAGCTATCCAGAACTCTGTAAACGTAGTTGCAGTGAAATGTCTGGAGGAAGTTACTCCCGAACTCGGTCTTCAGTATCTGGATAACTTTGGTTTCACAACACTTGCTCATGGAACAGAGGCAGACACAGATGCCAACGGGACTGTATGGACAGATGCCAATCTGCCGCTCGCACTTGGCGGTCTGACTCACGGTGTAACAAACGTAGAGCTTTGCGCAGCCTATGCTGCCATTGCCAACCAGGGAAATTACATCGAACCTCTTTATTACACAAAAATCCTTGATCACAACGGCAATGTACTGATTGAAAAAACTTCAGCAGAACGTTCTGTCATTAAGGAAAGCACTGCATGGCTTCTCACAAGCGCCATGGAGGACGTTGTAAAGAGCGGTACAGGAACTGCCTGCCAGCTGGACAATATGACTGTGGCCGGAAAAACAGGTACCACAGATGATTACAATGACCTGTGGTTTGTAGGCTACACTCCATATTACACCTGCGCAGTATGGTCCGGATTTGACAATAACGAAAAGCTCCCTGACGACTATTCCCGTGACTTCCACAAGGATATGTGGCGCAAGGTCATGACAAGAATCCATGAGGGACTTGAGTATAAAGATTTTGAAATGCCATCCACTATAGAAAAAATAAGTGTGTGCGCTGATACAGGTCTTCTCCCAAGACCCGGCTGTTCTGTGATCACAGAATTCTTTGATATAGGCGATATTCCTACTGATCAATGTGATGAACATTTCTATGAACCGGAACCGGTAATTCCGGAATATACCTATGAGGAAACTATTATTCCTGAGCCATCTCTTCCCCCGGAGAATCCGGATAACAACGGTGATGAGGGTAATGGCAATAACGAAAACGGCGGCGAAAATGGAAATGGCGAGAATGGTAACGGTGAAAACGGCGGCGGCGAAAATGGCGGCGGTGAGAACGGTAACGGTGAAAATGGCGGCGACAGTGAAAACGGCGGTGGCGATACCGGCGGCGGCGATACCGGCGGCGGTGATGTCGAAGGCGGCGAAAACGGCGGCGACGATCTCTTAGATTAAATCAATAAAAAGAAAATGGGGCGTCCCAAAACGCCCCCATAAAAAAAGAAGGTTTCCATATTGGGACAATGTCATTAAGTTAAAACATTGCCATATTGGGAACCTTCTTTTTTATATCTATATCTTTATAGTTTGCTTGCCACTCCGACTCAACTCATACATCTGTGCTGACAAGCGCCGTATAAACCGCTGGGATCACAGAACCATTTTTGCCGCTCCGTAAATACCGGCATCATTTCCAAGACTGGCGATTACAATAGGAGTGTCTTTGCAAAGAGAAAATGCATATTTTTTATAATGCTTTTCGATCAGGTCGATCAGAGGCTGACCGGCTTTTGATACGCCGCCACCGATAACAATGGCATCCGGATCTACTACTGCTGCAAAAATACCAAGTGCTCCGCCAAGCTTTTCTCCTACTTCATCCATAACACGGACAGCAAGAGCATCTCCTGCCTTAAATGCATCCAGTACGTCTTTTGCCTCTATATTCTCTTTATTTCTGAGGGCGCTTTCCTCGTTGCTTTCTGCCAGAGCTTTTTTTGCCAGACGTACAATTCCGGTTGCTGAAGCATACTGTTCCAGACAGCCGCTGTTTCCGCAGTTGCAGGCTTCTTCCTCATCATGGCAGATGTTTGCATGGCCGATCTCTCCGCCTGCTCCATGAGCTCCTGCTACGATTCTTCCATCGGAAATAATACCACCGCCTACTCCGGTTCCCAGAGTAACCATGATCACATTCTGAGAGCCTGCCGCAGCGCCTTTCCATGCCTCTCCAAGAGCAGCTACATTGGCATCATTTCCTGCTTTCGCAGGCAGTCCTGTAAGCTCGCTGAGCTCCCTGGCAACCGGCTTGAATCCCCAGTAAAGGTTTACTGCACAGGCAGCCTCTCCCTGAGCATTGATAGGTCCCGGAATACCAACTCCGACTCCGACTACCTGAGTCTTGTCAATTCCTTTTTCGCTGATCTTGTTCTGAATAGTTTCAGCTACATCCGGAAGGATATATTCGCCTTTATTTTCTTTTCTTGTAGGAATCTCCCATTTTTCTACCAGAGTTCCATCTGTCTGGAACAGGCCGCATTTTACAGTTGTTCCCCCTACGTCAATACCGAAACAATACATGTTGTTTCCCCTTTCCTGCTTTTTTTATTTATCGCGCTTACGGGCAATATTTGCCTGAACACGCTTATACAGCTCTTCAGCTGCATTATAACCCATTTTTTTCTGTCTGTGGTTGACTGCCGCTGTTTCTACGATCACCGCAAGGTTACGTCCCGGACGGATAGGCAGAGAGTGGCATACGATTTTGTTGCCAAGGTACTCAATATACTCCTCTGTAAGTCCCAGACGATCATATTCCTTGTCGCGGTCCCACTCCTCAAGCTTAATAACCAGATCCACAGACTGAGTATCTTTAACACTTTCCACACCAAACAGTGTTTTTACATCAATGATGCCGATACCGCGAAGCTCTATAAAATGCCTTGTAATATCCGGTGCAGAACCTACCAGGGTTACGTCGCTGACTTTGCGGAGTTCCACCACATCATCGCTGACAAGACGATGACCTCTTTTGATCAGCTCCAGAGCAGCCTCGCTTTTTCCGATCCCACTCTCTCCGGTGATCAGGATTCCCTCGCCAAAAACGTCTACCAGCACACCGTGAATGGAAATACAGGGCGCAAGCTGTACGCCCAGCCAGCGGATGATTTCTGCCATAAGGCTGGAAGTTGTCCTTTCTGTAACAAAAGTAGGAACATTATACTTAATTGCAAGATCCAGCATATCCTGTGACGGTTTTGTCATGGTACTGAAAATAACACACGGTATTTTGCTGGAAATAAACCTTTCGTATTTCATCAGGCGCTTGTCGTCCGGAAGCTGCATCAGATATGTATATTCCACATATCCGATGATCTGAACACGTTCGTTGGCAAAATGCTCCAGATACCCCGTAAGCTGCAGTGCAGGACGGTTGATTTCTGCAGTCATGATTCTTTTGTCAGAAAGATCAATTTCAGGAGTAAGATTTGTAAGATTCTGCTCTTGTACCATCTTGGTCATCAATACACCCTTCATATGTGTTCTCCTTTTCTTTATTTATGCTCAGGTAAATGATTCTGCTGAGTTTTGTCTGTTTTTGCCGGCGGATGAAAAAAATCATACACCTGTTTTGCGCTTGCGGCATTCATGGATTCTGTTTCCGCCAGTTCTTCCACAGATGCCTCACGGATCCCCTCAATCCCCCGGAACCTTCTCATAAGAGCTTTTCTCCTTCGTTCTCCGATTCCCGGAATATCGTCCAGAATCGAATGAACCTGTTCCTTGCTGCGAAGTGATCTGTGGTATTCAATCGCAAAGCGGTGAGCCTCGTCCTGGATCCTGGTGATCAGCCGAAAACCCTCGCTGTTTGTTTCTATGGGAATTTCATTGTTGTTAAAATAAAGGCCTCTGGTTCTGTGGTGATCGTCCTTCACCATTCCGCATACCGGAACCTGGATCCCCAGCTTTTCCAGAACCCCCAGAGCAATGTTTACCTGCCCTCTTCCTCCATCCATCAGAAGCAGATCCGGCATTCGGGCAAAGCTGTCAAATTCTCCGCTGGTCTCATGGGTAAAACGTCTGGTAAGGACTTCTTCCATACTTGCATAATCATTGGGACCCTGGACAGATTTGATGCGGAATTTGCGATAATCGCTTTTTTTGGGTCTGCCCTTTTCGTAAACCACCATGGAGCCAACTGATTCAAAACCGCTGATATTGGAAATATCAAAAGCTTCCATACGGACAATTCCCTGCAATCCCAGCCATTCTTCCACTTCATGAACAGCGCCTATGGTTCTGCCCTCTTCTCTCTTAATGCGCTCACGATCCTTATCAAGAACCATACAGGCATTCTCGCGGGCAAGCTCCACCAGCTTTTCCTTGGTACCTTTTTGGGGAACGAAGATATGAACCCGCTGTTTCCGTCTGGAACTGAGCCACTCCTCGATCACTTCCCGGTCTTCCACTTCTGTCTGAAGCACGATCTCTTTTGGAATAAAAGGAGTCCCTGCATAAAACTGCTTCAGAAAACTGGAAAGCACCTGGGACTTTGTATCGCCCCGCGCCACCCTAAGATAAAAGTGATCCCGTCCGATCAGTCTGCCGCTTCTCATAAAGAATACCTGGACAACTGCGTCCTGCTCCCGGAGATCCAGACTTTCATCCATGGCAACCGCAATGATATCCCTGTCTTCCTCGCCATAGGCTGTGATCTTCTGGCGCTCTCCGATCTTGCGGATACTCTGTATCAGATCGCGGCTCTCTGCCGCATCCTCAAATCTCATTTCTTCGGATGCCTTTTCCATTTTTGCAGTAAGGGCATCTATGGTTTCCTGAAAATCTCCATTGAGAAATTTCAGGACTTTACGGATATTTTCTCTGTACGCTTCCTGAGACACATTTCCCGTACAGGGACCTGTGCACTGCTTCATATGATAATACAGACAGGGTCTGTCCTTTCCGCAGTCTCTTGGAAGTGTTCTGCTGCAGGATCTCACCTGGTACAGCTTCCGCACCAGCTCGATCACATCTTTTACAGCGCCTGCGCTTGTGTAGGGACCAAAATACCGGTTTTTGTCTTTTTTCATCCTGCGGGCAAACAGTACCCGAGGATAAGCCTCCTGAACCGTTACCTTGATGAAAGGATAGCTTTTATCATCTTTCAGCATGGTATTATACTTTGGTCTGTGCTCTTTGATCAGGTTGCTTTCCAGTACAAGAGCCTCCAGCTCAGAGTCTGTGATGATATATTCAAATCTCGCAATATGGGTGACCATCTGCTCAATTTTTGCGCCTTTATTCCTGCTGCTCTGGAAATACTGACGCACACGGTTTTTAAGACTGACAGCCTTACCCACATAAATAATCTCATCCCGCTCATCATGCATCAGATATACGCCCGGTTTGGCGGGAAGTTTTTTTAATTCTTCCTCAATGTGAAACATTCTCAGGCTCCTGTGGCTTCTGATCGTCTCCGGAAGCCGGACTGCATTCTTTCTCTGCTGAATACCTGTCAGCTGAGTCAATGATTTTCTGTTCTGCGTTTTCTGCCTCGCTGTTATCTCCTGCTGAATGTGACTCGGAAATTTCTGTTTCCTGGCTTTCCGCTTTATCCTCAATCTCTTTTACATCCTCAGGAAATACCAGTTCATCCAGGTTTTCCGGAATATCCATTCCTCTTTCCACTGCCCGGAAGATCTTCATAAATTCTTTTCCGGTAATGGTTTCCCTGCGGATCAGATATTCTGCGATCTTGTCAAGGGCTGTCCTGTGTCCTCTCAGAAGTCGCTTGGACTCCTCATAGGAATCATGAAGAAGTTTCATAACTTCATGATCGATCTCTGTTGCTGTATTGTCTCCGCAGTTCAGCACCGCCCTTCCGGAAAGATACTGATTTTCCTGTGAAGCAAGCCCCATAAGACCAAATTTCTGCGACATACCATACTGAGTGATCATGGCTCTTGCCACTTTGGTTGCCTGTTCAATATCATTGGCAGCTCCTGTGGTTACTGTGTCAAACACAATCTCCTCTGCTGCCCGTCCTCCAAGGTAGCCAACCAGCATCGCTTCCAGTTCCTTCTGGGTATTAAGGAATTTTTCTTCTTCCGGAACATGCATCACATAGCCCAGAGCCCCCATGGTACGGGGAACGATGGTAATCTTCTGTACAGGCTCCGCATCCTTCTGAAGAGCGCTTACAAGAGCATGGCCCACTTCATGATAAGATACGATCCTGCGCTCCTGAGCGCTGAGTATACGGTCTTTTTTCTCTTTACCTACCAGAACCACTTCTACAGATTCCAGAAGATCTTTCTGAGAAACAGCCTTACGTCCGTTTTTCACTGCAAGGATTGCCGCCTCATTGATCATATTGGCAAGGTCAGAACCTACTGCTCCTGATGTTGCCAGGGCAATGGCATCCAAATCCACAGTTTCGTCAAGAAGAACATCTTTGGCATGAACCTTGAGAATTTCCACACGGCCTTTCAGATCCGGACGGTCTACGATCACTCTCCGGTCAAAGCGTCCCGGTCTGAGAAGCGCCGGATCAAGAACTTCCGGACGGTTGGTTGCCGCAAGGATCAGAAGTCCCTTGGATGTGTCAAATCCATCCATTTCTGCAAGAAGCTGATTCAACGTCTGCTCTCTCTCGTCATTTCCGCCTCCATAATGGGAATCACGGCTTTTTCCGATAGCATCGATCTCATCAATAAATACAATACAGGGGGCATTCTTTTTGGCCTCCTCAAAAAGGTCGCGGACACGGGATGCGCCCACACCTACAAACATTTCCACAAATTCTGAACCGGAAAGAGAAAAGAACGGAACCTTTGCCTCTCCTGCCACTGCCTTTGCAAGAAGAGTCTTTCCTGTTCCCGGAGGTCCTACCAGCAGAGCTCCCTTGGGAAGCTTGGCTCCCACAGCCGTATATTTGCCCGGATTATGCAGAAAATCCACAACTTCCTGAAGAGATTCCTTGGCTTCATCCTGACCAGCTACATTTTTAAAGGTAATACCTGTTTCCTTTTGTATATAAGCCTTGGCGCGGCTTTTTCCCACGCCCATAATGCCTCCGTTTCCTTTGTTCATACGTCTCATAAAGAACATCAGCATACCAAACATCACAACTGTTGGAAGAATAATGCTGAGCAGCATGGAGAGTGCCTCCATCAGGGCATCCGGCTGTTCATATTTGAATACGATATCCTTTCCTTCCAGACGTTTGGTAAGAGCATCTATATTCTCCATCTGATTGACACGATAAGTCATTTTTTTATAGGCTGAATTCTGAAGCTTCGGCTCCACAGTCAGAATACCGGACTGAAGAGTTACCTCCTTGATCTGATCCTTGTCTACCATTTCAATAAATTTGTCATAGGTGATCTCACCGGTACTTCCGTTTCTCATTTCTGTAATAAAACTCACACATACCAGCGTTACCAGAAGACAGATCAGAAATGCCAGAAGTGTCTGACGGTTTTTATTCGGTCCCGGATTCCCGGATCCATTCCGATCCGGTCTGTTTCCATCCGGACGATTGTCTTTATTCTCGTTCATTCTTTTCCTCCTCTACTGTCTTCTTTATTATAAAGAGATTTCTATGATAAATCAACCAGATTAGCCTTATAAAAAAAGTTTTGCATCCGACAGTTGTTCGTAGTATACTATCTGCATGAGTCCGGCAGAATATTCTGTATTACCAGTGCGGTAAACAGAAAATGGAACTGTTCACAGGTTGCTGTCCCCCAGGGTGTTCCGGCATACTTTTGCCGCGCTCCCGGGACATTCAGATCAAAATAACATTGCCGAAAGTAATCTGGAATACTTTCAGACCAGAGTACCGGGAACAAATGAACAGTAACAGAAATCACTCTGCCTATAACATAAATCGGGAAAGGAATGAACATATGAAGACAGGATTTGACAACGAAAAATACCTAACTATGCAGTCGGAACATATCCGTGAAAGAATCAGCCAGTTTGATAATAAACTTTACCTGGAATTCGGCGGTAAGCTTTTTGATGACTACCATGCATCCAGAGTCCTCCCTGGTTTTGAACCGGACAGTAAGCTCCGTATGCTGATGCAGCTCAGCGACCAGGCAGAGATCGTAATTGTGATCAGTGCAGCTGATATTGATAAAAACAAAGTCCGTGGGGATCTGGGAATCACTTATGACGAGGATGTACTCCGTCTTATCGAAGTTTTTACAGAAAGAGGCCTTTATGTTGGTAGTGTCTGCATCACCCGCTATGCAGGACAGGAAAGCGCGGATCTTTTCAAAAACAGACTGGAAAAGCTTGGCATCCGTGTATTTGTTCATTACAATATCCCAGGCTATCCAAGCAATACCTCTGTGATCGTCAGCGATGAAGGCTACGGAAAAAATCAGTACATTGAAACCACCAGACCTCTTGTTGTGGTAACTGCTCCGGGACCGGGAAGCGGCAAAATGGCTGTCTGCCTTTCCCAGCTTTATCACGAACATAAACGGGGAATCTGCGCCGGTTATGCCAAATTCGAGACTTTCCCGATCTGGAATATTCCTCTGAAGCATCCGGTCAATCTGGCATATGAAGCAGCTACCGCAGACCTGAACGATGTTAATATGATCGATCCTTTCCACCTGGAAGCTTATGGAGAAACAACAGTCAACTATAACCGTGACGTAGAAATCTTCCCTGTACTCCAGGCAATGTTTGAAAAAATCATGGGAGAATGCCCATACAAATCTCCTACCGATATGGGTGTGAACATGGCAGGAAACTGTATTGTGGATGATGAAATCTGTAAGGAAGCCTCCCGCCAGGAAATCATCCGTCGTTACTATAAGAGCTGTGATGCCCTTGTATCCGGCACAGGAAAAGAAGATGAGGTATGCAAGATCGAACTTCTTCTGAAGCAGGCACATGCATCCATTGAAGACCGTAAGGTTGTTCCTGCCGCGCTTTACATGGAAGAAAAAACATCTGCTCCTGCAGCTGCACTGGAACTTCCGGACGGAAGAATCATTTATGGAAAAACCTCTGATCTTCTTGGCGCATCCTCAGCACTTCTTCTGAACGCACTGAAAAAGCTTGCCGGAATTGACCATGAGCATCATGTGATCTCTCCGGATGCTCTCCGCCCTATTCAGGAGCTGAAGATCAAATATCTTGGCAGCAGGAATCCACGTCTGCACACAGATGAAACTCTGATCGCACTTTCTGTCAGCGTTGCAAGCAATCCAGAAGCCAGACTTGCTCTGGAGCAGCTTCCAAAATTAAAAGGATGCCAGGCACATACCTCTGTTATGCTGTCTTCTGTGGATATCTGGGAATTACGCAAACTGGGCATTGAGCTTACCTGCGAACCGAAATTTGAAAAAAAGAAAACAGACGATGACGATAAATAAACTTTTGTTTAAAAAAAGAAGTCCCCTGAATCTCAGGGAACTTCTTTTTATTTTACATTTAATGACTAACGATCAGTCTTCATATCCGTTTGGATTTTTGCTCTGCCAGTTCCAGGAATCTGCGCACATATCCTTAATGTCATATTCTGCTTTCCAGCCAAGCTCTCTTTCTGCCTTGGAAGCATCAGAATAGCAGGTTGCAATATCTCCGGGGCGGCGTTCTTTGATCACATACGGGATCTTCACACCATTGGCTTCCTCAAAGTTCTTTACAATATCAAGAACACTGTAGCCTTTTCCTGTTCCCAGATTATAAATGCTTAAACCGGATTTGTCCTCAATTTTTTTAAGAGCCTTCACATGTCCCTTTGCAAGGTCAACCACATGAATGTAATCTCTTACGCCTGTTCCGTCCGGAGTATCATAATCGTTTCCGAATACGCCCAGCTCTTTCAGCTTGCCCACAGCAACCTGTGTAATATACGGCATCAGGTTGTTCGGAATACCATTTGGATTTTCTCCGATAGTTCCGCTCTTATGAGCGCCAATCGGATTGAAGTAACGAAGAAGAACTACATTCCATTCCGGATCTGCTTTCTGAATATCAGAAAGGATCTGCTCCAGCATGGATTTTGTCCAGCCATAAGGGTTGGTACACTGTCCCTTCGGGCACTCCTCTGTGATCGGGATAATTGCCGGATCTCCATATACAGTTGCAGAGGAAGAGAAAATAATATTTTTAACACCATGTTTTCTCATTACATCTACGAGAGTCAGTGTTCCGGCAATATTGTTCTCATAATATTCCCATGGCTTTGAAACAGATTCTCCTACTGCTTTCAGTCCTGCAAAATGAATGCAGGAATCAATATCCTCTTTGTCAAAAATATCTGTCAGTGCTTCTCTGTCAAGAATATCTGCCTTGTAGAACTTCACTGGTTTGCCTGTGATCTTTTCCACTCTTTCCAGACTCTTTTCGCTGGAATTGCTCAAGTTATCCAGAACCACTACATCATATCCTGCGTTCTGAAGTTCAATAACTGTATGGCTTCCGATATAACCGGCGCCTCCTGTAACTAAAATTGCCATGTCTTTGTCCTCCTCTTCAGGTTTTCAGTCATTGACCGGACCTCAGGAAAAGGAACCGCCTGAGCGTTCTTTTCCCAAAGTCAGTTTCAGTATACCACTACTTATATTTTTCTACAATAGCTTTCATCTGAGGAAGCTTCTCTTCCATGTCCGCAACCAGCTTAAACTGTGTACGGCACCGATCAAGATTATGACCTTCTCTGTGGATCTTAAAGTAATGATCTCCCTCCAGATAATCCGTCAGGAAACGCATTCCGCACTCAAAAGTCATAAGGATCGCTCCCATGGGAAGCATATCCAGCTCAATCTCTGTAAGCGCACCTGCACAGCCCTCAATAAAGCCTTTTGCATATACTTCGTAAAGGTGAAGATCACAGGAAATCTTGCTGAGATCCTGCTCATCCTCTGCCCCCGTACTTGCTCCGAAACGAATGGAATCACCGAAATCATTTACAGAAAGTCCCGGCATAACTGTATCAAGATCAATGACGCAGATTGCCTTGCCTGTTTCATCATCAATCATAATATTATTCAGCTTTGTATCATTGTGAGTTACACGAAGAGGAATCTTTCCTGCATCCTGCAGATCACACAGAGTATGAGCCAGCTCTTCTCTGTCAAGAACAAATCTGATCTCCTCCTGTACGGATGCGGCGCGTCCTTCACTGTCCGCCTCAACTGCTGCCTTGAATTTTGCAAAACGGTCAACCGTATTATGGAAATCCACAATGGTTTCATGAAGAGTCTCAGCAGGATAATCTGCAAGAAGTCTCTGAAAATGTCCAAAGGCAACTGCACTCTGGTAAAAGTCATTGTCGTCCTTTACCATATCATAGCTGGTAGCTCCCTCAATAAAAAGATAAACTCTCCAGTATTCTCCCTCTGAGTCCACATAATAAGGATTTCCATCCGTATCATTTACCACATTCAGAGTTTCTCTTTCCACATCACCGCCGTTTTCCCGGATCTTTTTGCGGAGCCATGCGGTAACCCCCTGCACGTTCTCCATAAGCTCTACCGGCTTTGTAAAAATGCTTTTATTCATTCTCTGGAGAATAAAATGCTTTTCCTGTCCGCCCGGTGTTTTGACTGTAAGACGATATGTATCATTAATGTGTCCGCTTCCGTAGGTAACACATTCTACTACCTCTCCCGGAAAGTTAAACTTACTTATTACTTCTTTCTGAATCGCATTCACTATTACTTGTTCTCCTCCCATAAGTTCTGCGGATAGAGCCCCTGATCTTTCAGGCTCTGCACTGCTGCCATAACAACAGGCTTGTCCTCTTTGTAGGTAACTCCATACCATTTATCCTCGGATTTCAGCACCTTGACTGTGGCTTTTTTCTCCTGAAGAAGCTCATCCACTACAAACGGAAGAAAATACTCGCACTTCAGCGGATTCTTCTCCAGATTCTCATCAAGGAATGCCGCAAAACGTGCTTTCAGTTCTTTCAGGATACTTGCAGAAAATCCCCACATATTCATGGAAACTGTACTTCCCTCCGGAAGCATGGTCCAGGTAGCTCCGTCATCCTCTGTATAGGCAGTGCCCTCTCCATGCTTCTCAATATGAGTACGCTCATTGATCTTCAGAAGATGATCTTCCTCATCAGTAACACAAACGCCTCTTGCTACATGACCATTGTCTGTCAGCGTATTCTCCAGCTTGTAACCAACCATCATATATCTGTAAAGATTTTCATCATCCTGGTTTTCTGCCAGAAAATCATATGCCATTTTAAATGCATGGCTTCCATAATAATCGTCTGCGTTGATAACTGCAAAAGGACCGTCAACCTCGTCAATACAGCTCAGAACCGCATGACCGGTTCCCCAGGGTTTTACTCTTCCTTCCGGAACCTCGTAGCCTTCCGGAAGATTATGAAGATCCTGGAACACATAAGCAACCTGGATCTGTTTGCTGAGACGATCTCCGATAGCTTTACGGAAGTCTTCTTCATTTTCTTTTTTAATGATAAACACTACTTTTTCAAATCCTGCTTTTACAGCATCATAAATGGAAAAGTCCATAATGATATGGCCTTCTCTGTCAATGGGATCGATCTGTTTCAGACCACCGTAGCGGCTTCCCATTCCAGCTGCCATAACTACTAATACCGGTTTTTTCATAATAATTTCTGCTCCTTTCTTGATCAACCTTTAATTCCGCCTGTTACACCGCCGATGATCTTCTCTGACAGGAAAATGTAGAGAATAAAGGTCGGCAGGAACACAATAATAACTGCGGCGAACATACCTGCCCAGTCGCCCGTATATTTCATAGAATTGATCATTCCGTACAGACCGGGCGCTACCGGTTTCAGCTTGTCGGAACTTGCAAAAATCAGGGACAGGAAATATTCATTCCATATATTAATAAAATTAAAGATTGTCACTGTTACAATACCGGACTGTGCCATTGGGAACATGATCTTCCAGAAAGTTCTCATCGGAGGGCATCCGTCAATGGCTGCGGCTTCCTCATAAGTTTTGGAAATATTACAGAAAAACGTTAAGAGGAAAATCGTTGTATATGGCACATTGATTCCCACATATAAAAGGATCAGTGTTCCTTTTGCAAGAGGAATGTTGTTCAGAATTCCCATACCGGAAATAATACTGAACAATGGAAGAACTACCATGATAGCCGGAACGCCCATTGCGGATACAAAGCTTGTCTGGATAAATTTATTTGCGATAAATTCAAATCTTGACAATACATAGGCTGCCGGGGCGCAGATTACGATCAGTGCAAAACAGGAAACAACAGAATACAGAAGTGAGTTTCCGAAAAATCCTGCAACACCGGATCCATTCCATGCTTTTGCGTAATTTTCAAAATGAAGACCTGTTTCAAATTTCAGCGCCTTTCCCTGGAAAATTTCCGCAGTTGTGGAAAAGCTGGCACAGAACACCCAGCCCAGAAGTACAATTGTAAAAATAACCCAGAGAAGAATAATAATATATCCAGGTGCCAGCTTCAGCTCTTTTTTCCAGTTAAACGGGCGACGCGGCTCCCTTTCCTTTGTCTTTGCCATAGCATGCACCTCCTAAAATTCTAAATCATCATCTTTGATCGCTTTGTTACATACAGTAAATACAAGTACCACACATAAGCTCAGAAGAACACCAATGGCAGCTCCAAGACCTGAATTACGCTCGGTTACTGTATTTCCTCCGCCAAAGATCTGCATGTACATATATACATAAGGCGTAATGGTCTGAGTATCTGCCGTTACATTGGAGAACAGCTGAGACCATACGAAAAAGCCTACAGAGCTTACGGACCACATAGTGATATTTGTTTTAAACACACCCTTCAGAAGAGGAAGCGTCATATAACGGAACTGCGCCATTTTATTAGCGCCGTCAATTGTGGCTGCCTCGTAGTATTCCGGACTGATACGCTCAATACCGGAAAGCCAGATCAGCATATGATATCCAACCATACCAAAGCAGTATGCCAGCAGCAGAGCCATGAATTTATGTTCATTATCCAGCCACTGAGTGCTTGCCAGCCCATCCAGATGAAGGGCAGAGAAAAAGTTTTTAAGAAGACCAAACCGTGGGCTGTATACATACTGAAGCCACATGGTTGCAAGAGCAACTGCACTTACAATATTAGGCATGTAGATAATAGCACGGAAAAATTTCTTGCCTCGAATCCCGCTTGTAAGAATAACGGCAAAAAGAAGTGACAAGGACATAACAATCAGTCCGCCAAAGAACCAGATACGGAACAGGTTAAAACATGCTGTCTGGAAAAGACTGGTATTAATAAGCTTTGCATAGTTTTCAAATCCCACAAACTCCCACAGATTCATTGCATCTGTAACACCTTCAATCTTGAAAAAGCTCATGAGAATGGTTTTCAGTATCGGATACAGAAAAATTCCCAGAAACAGAAGCACTGCCGGTGTCAGAAATACAACAATCATTGTCTTGTTTTTCTTCAATATCGTTTCCTCCTCTTACGGATTTCCCCAAAAGAAAAGACGGTGGCAGCGTATGAACGATGCCACCATCTCTACATTACTTATTTATTATTTTGCAGCTTCCTGCATTGCTGCTACAAACTCATCTGCAGTCATGGAGCCTGCCATCAGTTTGATAAAGTTTTCTTTGATAACCGGAGTCATATCTACATTTGTTTCAACACCGGCTGCCCATGTGAAACGACCTGTGCTCTGCTCGATAACCGGTTTTGCACACTCAACCATTGCCGGCCATTCTGTGTTTGTTGTATCTGCCGGAATACCTACAGAAGCCTCTGCAAGTTTCTTATCATATTCGCCTGTTGTGATGAATTTGATCAGATCAAATGCTTCCTGAGGCATTTTGGTATCTTTGTTGATGCCGAATACCTGTGCGCCAAAGTTGTTTGTCTCGATTCCGTTTGCACCGTTTTCAAGCTCCGGATATGCGAAGCAGCCCCATTTAAAGTCTTCGCCTGCCATATCCTTAACCTCGTTTGGAAGCCAGGAGCCATTCAGATACATAGCAGCTGTTCCAAGAGCAAGTTCTGTGTTCTGACCTGCCGGCCATACGTTGGAACCAACCATCTCAGAATAGTATCCCTTGCTTGCAAGTTCTTCAATATCCTGTGCCATCTGAAGAACTGCCGGGTCATCCCATTTGCCTTCTGTAACGATCTCAACAACTTTGTCCTCGCCAACCAGTCTTGCAAGGTGATATCCGATTACGGATGTAGCATAGGCATCATCCATTGTCATTGGTGTGATTCCAGCATCTTTCAGTTTCTGGCATACATCCAGGAACTCTGCCCATGTAGTAGGCTCTTTTTCGATTCCTGCCTGCTCGAACAGATCTTTGTTGTAGAAGAATGCAAATACGTTCGGCTGATATGGGATTGTTTTCAGTGTGCCGCCGCCAGCGTCACGGCATGCTGCCATCAGACCTGGGATTGCAGTTTCTTCATATCCGGATTCTTTTACCATATCTTCCAGATCAAGAAGATATTTTGCATACATACCATTTACACGGTCAATATCCTCGTCAAAAATATCAATCTGAGTACCTCCGTCCAAAGCCGGCTGGAGAGCCTCACGGTTTCCGGTACGTCCCTTAAACTGAAGATCTACCTTTACACCGGTTTCTTCGGTATAAGCATCAACCGCTTCCTGGATTATTTTTCCCTGTGGCTCTGTAGACTCCCACATGGACCAGTATACCAGAGTATCATCTGCCGCCTGCACTGTTACCGCCGGAACAGCCATTGATCCTACCATTGCCGCACATAAAGCCACACCCAGAACTTTCTTTACTTTCATACCTGTATACCTCCTAGAAATAATGTAAAAACCCCCACGCATTGTGCATTTTATACAATTACGTGTTTTGTTGTAATTTATTTTATCACTTTTACACAATTAGTATTTGCACAATTATCTGTTTCTTTTGCACAAAAAGGTTGTTTCTGCATAAAGACTTTCATCAAATGCAAAAAACAACCTTTTTATATATCACTCCAGTATGACACAGCCCTTCCAGCTTTCTCCGCAGGAAAGCTCTTTCTCCTCAAAAAAGAGATCCTGATATTGTATCCGGACACAAAATGCCACATCTGTATCAATTTCCCAGTACAGCTTCTTCCCATTGACAATCCCTGCGCTGCACCGTATTCCTTTTTCTCCTCTGAAATCCTCAAAAGAAACGTTCTGTTTTCTCCATTCCCCGGGAATCGCCGGAAACAGCCGTATCTTCCCGTCTTTCATCTGAAACAGCATTTCCTGAAGCGCATCTGCGCTGAACATATTTCCTTCAAGTGTAAACGGTCTGTAAGTAAACTGAGAATATCCTTTTTTGCGAAAATCCCCATTCAGATGAAATCCGTTGCATCCGCAAAAGCTTTCCCAGAAAATCCGGAGATATTCTGCTGCTTTTTCTCCATTTCCCTGAACAGCATACAGATGAGCCATCCATGCAAAAGTATATCCAACCCACTGAGAAGTTCCCAGTTTTTCGTAATCAGCTATTACAGCATCAATAATTTCCTTTGACTCACCCTCATAAGGAAGGATTCCCAAAGGTGAAACGGCCATTGCATTTGAAAAATGACGATGTGATTCTTCCAGACTTTCATCCGGCGACAGCATCAGAACTTTATTTTCGTTTACCGACAATTCCGGAAGTTTCTGCTTTATATTACGCCACTGCGCTTCCTCCGGATTTCCCAGCTCACAGGCCATTTTTTCCAATGTTCCAAACAGATTGATCATCAATGCCAGATCATAATTGCTTACCGGCGTCAGCCATGCCTTTTCTGTATCATCATGAATTTCCGGAGAACTGGACACAGGAAGAACCAGACATCCGTCTTCACGTTCTGTCAGAAGCTCTCTGATAAAAATACCTGTTTCTCTCATATAAGGATAAGCTCTTTCTTCCAGAAACACCCTGTCTCCTGTATACCGGTAATATTCTCCAAACCCGTGAGCCAGCCACATCTGATTGGACGGGGAAAGAGAATACATGGGCCAGCCGCCCAGAGGCTTACCGTCAATTGTCATGGTTCCCGGAAGACAGCAGCCCTTTACCCCATAAAATTCTCCGGCAAACTTACGTCCTTCATCAAGAAGCCCCCATAGAAAATCTAAAAAACACCGTCCCTCTTCCAGATGATTGGCTTTTAGATAATGTGTATAGGACAGCTCTGTATTAAGATCATTATGGTAATCTCCCTTCCACGGCGGAAGTGTTCCCTCATCTGCTGTCCAGACTCCCTGAAGAGCCATGGGGACGCCGCCTGCGCGGGAAGTAGCGGCAAACAGATAATTTGTAAGATACCACTGTTTTTCCATAAATTTATCAGGAAGATCCATGGAGCTTTTTGCAAAAAATCTCTTCCACCAATTTTTATGAGATTCAAAAAACTCATTACCGGCTGAAAGAAACTGAACAACTTCCTTTTTTCCTGACTCCAGCCACTCTTTTCCGTCTTCGGAAGATACTATTTTCCATATGATTCTGGTTTTTCCGCCTGTTCTCCGGCTTCCCATAATCACACCATAAGAGAACGCTTCATTTACATTCTGACAAAACCATTGCAGTTCTCCCTCCTGTTTTTTTATCACAGGAAGATATTTCAGATCTTTCAGGTTTCCCTGGGAAATTTCTCTTTTCTCCTGACAGTAAACGTACTCTTTTTCCGTGCCTTTTTCTCCAAATTCCGGATTTTTCAGTTCAACAGAAAAAGCATCTTCCGGAGCTTCGATCTCTGCAATTCCAACCTGTTCCAACGCATGGACCCAGGCTGTGATCCGAAAGCAATTTTCTCCGTTTTCCATTATCATTTCTGCTTTTGCGGTTTCCAGGCAAAGTTCTGACTGTATTTCTCCTGTAACTCCCGTAAAATGAAGCAGGATCCTGCCTGCAGGCAGCTTTGTTGGAGAGGGATAATAATAGGGAGCATCAAAGATTTCCCGGATTTTTCTGGTATTTCCTTCTTTTGCAAGTTTCACCAGGTTTTTCCAGCTGAATTCTTCATTCTGCTCCCACAAAACGGTCCGATCCCATAAATCTGCACGGTCCAGACTGAACCTTATTTCTTCAGGGCTGCCCCAGCAGAGGCAGCCACATTTTCCATTTCCCAGCGGGACTGCTTCATCCCACCGGGAAATGTTTTTTTCCCAATTACACGTAATATCCATAGGTAATAATCTCACTTGAATTTCCTGTTATAAAGATATAAAAGAAGAATCAGTCCCACAAGGCCCAGCAGCATCACCAGCAATCCCTGAGGTCCTACATGTCTTTGTCCTACAACTACAAGCGCCACGCATACGATAAAAAATACAATCGCCAGAACTGTCTTTAAAATGCTTTTTGTTCTTTCATTCATTTTATTTACCTCCTGTTTCACAGACAGATCAGCCTTTCAGACCGCCCAGAGTCATTCCCTGTGTCAGTTTTTTCTGAACACAGATATACAGAATCAGTGTAGGAATCATAACAATTACAAGACCTGCATACATCTGTCCGTACTGAACTGCTGATTTTTGTGCTGCCATAAGATTCATAAGACCTACCGGAAGAGTTTTGATTTCAGGTCTGGTAAGCAGTGTCATAGAAATAATGTACTCATTCCAGAATGCCAGGAAGTTAAAGAGGATTACTGTAACAATACTCGGTTTTGCCATAGGCATGATAACCTGAATCATAGTTCTCCAGTATCCTGCGCCATCCACATAGGCAGCTTCCTCATAATCTTTTGCCAGAGATTTAAAATATCCTGACAGGAGATAAATGGTAAAAGGAAGAGCAGTTGACGCATAAACCAGCGCCAGCACAAAAAGATTGTTCAGGAAAAACGGCGCTCCAAACCACTGGCGGAGTTTGCCGTCCGCATTATTTAACATCAGGAAAATAGGTACAACTATGTAGTTTACATTAATAAAAAGTCCTGCCATAAACATTACGTTCCAGATCTTACTGCTTCTGAATTTAAAACGTGACAGTACATAAGCAGCCGGAAGCGCAATCACGATCAGCAGAAAAATACCCAGAACTGTTACCAGAACGGAATTCAGCATATAGGAACCCATATTTGCGGTTTCCCATGCGTCAATAAAGTTCTGGAAATGAAAGCCCTTAGGAAGCGCCCACGGGCTTCCGTAAAACTCTGAATTTTCTTTGATCGAAGCAACAAATACCCATGCTACCGGAACGATTATCGTAACTGCCAGAAGTCCCAGCACAAGATAAATCAGCACTTTGGAAATTTTGGAACTGGCAGTGCTTTTTTTCATCATGTCAGACATTTTTCACCCTCCTTAGAATTCAATTTCTTCACGTTTGGTTGCCGCATTCAGAACAGCTGCCAGCGCAAAGGAGAACAGAAATACCGCAACACCGATTGCCATACCATATCCATAAGAAGAGTTGGTATATGCCTCCTGATACATATAGCTCAGGAATACATTAGAAGCTCCGTCCGGTCCGCCGTTTGTCATTGCTTTTACCATCAGGAAGCTCATATTAATGGTACTGATAACAAAGAATGTCAGAGTTGTCCTGATATTTGTCCAGATGAGAGGAAGTGTAATGGAGAAAAACTGCTTGATCCTTCCTGCTCCTTCCAGACTTGCCGATTCATAAAGGCTGTCCGGAATATTTGCCATACTTGCCATGTACATAACCATATAATATCCGATGGCCTGCCATACCATGGCAATGATGATACTGTAAATAACGAGTTTCTGGCTTCCCAGCCATAAAATAGGATTATCTACTCCATTCTGTCCTCGGAACAGGTTCAAAAAGGAGTTCAGAAGTCCCTGGTTCGGATCATAAATGGCAGAAAAAATCGCGCTGATCACTACAACAGAAAGAATATTCGGGATGTAAAAAACAACACGGAAGAACGTCTGTCCTTTCAGCTTTTCTCTTGTAAGAATAGCGGCAAAAATAATCGCCATTGCAAAAGTAACAATCGTTACAATTACGATCAGAAGCACTGAATTCTGAAATGCCTGATAAAACTTGTCACTCTGTAAAAGTGTTTTGAAGTTATCAAGACCTACAAATGTTTTATCTGCTGTATAGCCTCCCCATTTATAAAGGGACATTCTGAAAACGTCAATGGTAGGGATCAGCATAAAAATAGTAAAAAGAATAACTGCCGGAGCCAGACAGCAAAATATAAACCGGCTTCTTCCCTTTTTTTTCGTCATGATTCTTCTCCTCTCTGTCTTTATCCTGAAAAACGGACGGTAGCATCCACCGTCCGTTTTCAAATATCATATGGAATTCTACCTGAAAATTATTACTTATTTCAGAGCGCCGCGAAGAGTATCGCTGTCTTTCTTGATCTGCTCTACCCATTCGTCTACTGTCTTATCTCCGCTGACAAGAGAGTTGATCGGATCAAAGAATGTAGTACGAACAGTTACGCCCTCTACCGGTTCAGTAGTTGCAAATGCATCCATAACTGCTACTGCGCCATCATCATAGATAGAGTAGTAAATCTTTGCATCGCCGTCAAGTTTGTCTGTCATACCCTGAATCGGCTGAACTGCTCCGCCGTCTTTTGCGAAGATCTCAGCAGCTTCATCGGAATACAGATATGCGATAAACTGTTTTCCAAGATCTTTATTTACAGCGCCCTTCGGCATCCAGATCTGCTCAAAGAAGGAATAGGAAGCTCTCTCTCCGCCTTCTTCAACTGCCGGAAGAGCTGTGAATCCCCACTCAAATCCATCTGCACGTGGAGCATCTGCCATCTCGCCGATAACCCAGTTTCCGTTTGGCATAAACAGAGCCTTGTTGTCAAGGATCATCTGCTGGTTTTTACGGAAATCATTGTCGTTTGCGTTTGCAGGTGTTGTTTTTTCTGTGTAGGAAGCAAGCTTCTCAATAATATCAAATGTTTTCTTTGCTCCGTCTGTCTCCCATACGCCCTCGCCGTATTTCAGAGCTTCCTGGAATGTTTCTGCGCCTGCTGCCTCATGAAGCAGTGCGTAGAAAAATGCATCAAAGTATCCTGCTGTCGGATATGTAAATAATGCAATGTCTTCTTCTTTTGCCTTTTCTCCAAGCTCCCACATTTCATCCCATGTTTCCGGAACTTCCCAGCCTTTTTCCTCGAACAGTCCTTTATTATAGAAAAGTCCGCATGGGCCGTAGAACATTGGCATCAGATATGTTTTTCCATCTCCGTAAGGATTTGTAATGGAGTTATCCACAAATCCCGGAAGGATTTTATCTTTTACTTTAACATCTTCGCCCGGAACTGTCATTTCCAGTACGTCTGTCATCTCTTCCACATTGTTATCTTTCACAAAAGTTTCTGTAAGAGCGGACTCAGAACCAACTGCTCTCATGATAACATCCGGATAATCGCCGGATTTCATAGCCGGTGTGATGATATCTTCAAGCTTCTTGTCGATTGTGAGCTCAATCTTCACTCCCGGATTTGCCTCTTCAAACTTTGTGCAGACATTTTTCCACATATCCTGTCCATATGCGGTTTCTACTACTGCCAGTTTCAGAGTCTGTTCTTCGTCTGCCATAACGGTTGTTGCCATTCCTGACATAGTTCCTACTGCCATAAGAGCAGAAAGAGCAACACTGGTAATTTTTTTCGCTTTCATTTCATATCCTCCTTTGATTTTTGTACATAAGATATAAAAACTTTCTCTTTTTTTAATAGTAACTCATTAAAATTGCTTTTTCAATGCGTATATTGCTATAAACTTTAGAAATATTGCTGTGAATTATAAAATCAATGACAATATTACTTTTAACCTTGATTTTTTTCTGTTTTTATTGTTTTTTATTGTGATATAACCCTTTATCTGCTAGACTGTATTTATGATTTATTTCCTGTTCTGATAAAATCAGGATAAAACAACAGCCATCACAAGATTTACGGAGCATCTGTCTTATGATATACGAAAGTATCCCCCTTACTTCTGATCTTTCTGTGGAAAAAATTTATACCGTTCATTATTTTGAATACAGAAGTGACTTTTTCTATCCCGGAGAGCAACATGATTTCTGGGAATTTCAGTGTGTGGATAAAGGGACTGCCCAGGTTCAGGCAGACGAAAAAGTCCATATTCTTACTCACGGCCAGGTGATCTTTCACCGTCCCAACGAATTTCACAACCTGTCAGCAACCGGCAGTCATGCCCCCAATATTGTAGTTGTTTCCTTTGCCTGTAATTCTCCCTGTATGCGTTTTTTCGAAAAGCAGATCCTTACCCTTTCTGATACGGAGAGAACCCTGATCGGAAAAATTATCGCTGAGGCACGACGGTGCATCGCCTCCCCTCTTGACGATCCCTATCTTCATAAAATGGAATTAAAAAAAGACAGCCCTGTGGGATCTCAGCAGCTTCTTGTTCTCTATCTGGAAGAGCTTCTGATCCATATGCTCCGAAGATACACCACTCAGGTACCTCACTGTGTCAGAAACATTGGCGATCCCTCCTTTGAATCTTCTGCATGCCGAAGGATCACCCGTTATCTGGAGGATCATATCTGCGAGCCGCTTTCTCTTGAAGCAATCTGCCACGATAATCTGATCGGCAGATCCCAGCTTCAGAAAATCTTCCGTGAAGAATATAACTGTGGAGTGATCGAATTTTTTTCTCATATGAAAATTAATTTTGCCAGACAGCTGATCCGGGAAAATGACATGAATTTTACCCAGATTTCTGAATTTCTGGGATATTCCTCCATCCATTATTTTTCCAGACAGTTCAAAAAACTCTGCGGCATGACACCCACAGAATACGCCCTTTCCATTAAAGCAATTTCTGAACGTCCTCAGAATTCAGACAAGGATAACACAAACGGAGCCGGTGCCTAAAACACCAGTTCCATTTTTGTACCCTTTCCGGGTTCACTGTCAAGATTGATCTTTGCTTTATGGAGAGCAGCTCCGTGCTTTACAATAGAAAGCCCCAGTCCCGTGCCACCGGTCTGACGGGAATGACTTTTATCTACCCGATAAAACCTCTCAAAAATACGTTTCTGTTCATTCCTTGGAATACCGATTCCATTATCTTCCACAATATAGCAGGGATGATATCCTTCCTGTCCTACAAACACCCGGACAGTTCCTCCGGTATCGGTATAGCGGATGGCATTGTCCGCAATATTATAAAACATCTCATACAGAACCTGCCGGATGCCTCTCACTGCCACATGTTCTCCTTCCAGAACCAGCCGGATCTGTTTTTTTTCTGCGGCCGGCTGCAGGTGATATACAATATCCTCTGCCAGTTCATAGATATCCACAGCCTCAAAAGGCATATCGCTGTTTTTTTCATCAAGCCTTGAAAGCTGGATGATATCTGATACAAGAGAGCTTAAACGGCTTGCCTCATGGTAGATTCTTCCGGAAAATTCAGGAACTTTATCCACTCCCACCATTCCGTTCATCATCAGCTCCGCATAGCCGGAAATAGACATCAGAGGAGTTTTCAGCTCATGGGAAACATTGGCTGAAAATTCTCTGCGCATAGCCTCAGCCTCCTTCAGTTCCTCCAGCTGAGATGCAATCTGTTTGTTCTGCTGATCCACCCTTACAAGAAGAGGCCGCAGTTCTTCATATCTTACATCTTTCAGAGGGTGCTCCAGATCCAGTTCATTAATAGGCGCGATCAGCTCTTTTGTCTGCCTCTGAACCAGAAAAAACTCCAGGGCAAGAATCCCCAAAACAAGAAGTCCCAGCAGCGTAAAGCCGGAGAACAAAGTAAGGAACACACTGTCTGTTGTCCTTGCCACCCGAAGGATATTTCCGTTATCCAGTTTTATGGCACAGTAAAAAGTCTGTTCGGAAAAAGTTTCTGAGAATCTTACGATCTCTCCATAGCCTTTTTCTTTTGCCTCCATAAACTCCGGGCGTTTCCCATGATTTTCCAGCTTATCTGCCTCTGTTTCCGAATCATACAGCACACTGCCTTCACTGTCTGTAACTGTGATCCTCGTGGCATTGATCTCTTTTACATTACTTTCCAGATAATCAAGACCGGCAGCTTCTATACCGGCCCGTATATACTCCACTTCATCCCGCACACTCTGTTTCATGAACACATCAAACTTGTCATACATGACAAAGCTTGCAGCCAGAAAAGTCAGAAGAACAGATAAAATTACAAGAAAGCTTCCATGATTTAAAATTCTCTGTCTCATTTTATTCTCCGATCCGGTATCCTACTCCCCGTATGGTTTCCACCATATTTCCCGCTTCTCCCAGCTTCTGGCGAAGGGTTCTCACATGTACGTCCACAGTTCTTGTTTCTCCGTCAAAATCATATCCCCACACATGGCAGAGAATCTGATTTCTGCTCATAACCAGACCTTTGTTCTCTATCAGATACTGCAAAAGCTCAAATTCTTTCCTGGTAAGCTCCACCTTCTGATCTCCAAGATGTACTTCATGGCGTCCCACCGATATTCTCAGCGCTCCGCAGTGAAGTTCTCTGTTTTCCTCTGTCCGGCTGCACCGGCGAAGCACTGCTTTTACTCTTGCCACAAACTCCATCATGCCGAAAGGCTTTGTAATATAATCGTCCGCTCCTGCTTCCAGCCCCCGTACCTTATCAAACTCCGCATCCTTGGCTGTAACCATGATCACTGGAATGTTTTTTGTATCAGGGGCGGATTTTAGTCTGGTCAGGATACTGTATCCGTCCTCACCCGGAAGCATGATATCCAGAAGGATCAGGGACGGAAGTTCTTTTTTTATAGCTGCGCAAAGCTCTTTCCCATCTGCCAGCCCTTTTGCCGTAAATCCGGTTGTTTCCAGGGTATATACAAGAAGTTCCCGGATATTTTTTTCATCTTCTACACAGTAGATCATGAACTTTCCTCCTATCTTCTCTTCATATATGCCATAAAAGCTGCTGAGGAATTTTACTCCGAAAATTCCCACAACAGCCTTATATGATCTGCGTTCAGTTTTTACTGGCGCTTACGGAAGCAGATATTCCTTGCGAACTTCTTCCAGACATTTATTAAATTCATCGTCCTGATCGTTTTTCATTGCATTCAGATGTCTGTGTGTATCGTAAAGGTTCTCACGTACCTGGGTTACGCAGACGCCAATATTGGAACAGTGGTCTGCAATTCTCTCCATACTGGTGATCAGGTCAGAAAGAATAAAGCCCATTTCAATGGTACACTCGCCGGAGCGGAGACGATTGATATGACGACGTTTCATTTCTTTTGTCAGCTCATCGATCAGCTCCTCAAGAGCCTCAATCTCTGAAGCCTTTGAAATATCCTGTTCATCAAATACAGAAAATGCTGTTTCTACAATTTTGGTGACTGCAGCGGTCAGCACTCTGAGTTCTGCCTTTGCGTAAACAGAAAAGCTTAAACCTTTTGCATGAAGCTCGTCTGCTGATTCCTTGATATTTACTGCATGGTCAGAAATACGCTCGAAATCACCGATGCAGTGAAGCATCATGGAAACGCTGTGGCTGTCTCTCTCGGAAAGGTCTTTGTTATTCAGCTGAACAAGATAGGTACCCAGCTCATCCTCGTACCGGTCTACCTTACCTTCCATCTTTATAATCTTCTGAGCCTTTTCCTCACTGTAATCATGAAGAACCTCAAAGGAAGCCTTCAACGCTTTCCAGGAATCTTCAGCCATACGTCTCGCTGCTGTTCTTCCCTGCTCTACTGCAAATGCAGGTTTTTCCAGAAAACGGGATTCCAGAATAAGGAACTCCTGGTCTTCTTTTGCCGCCTCAACATCCTCCGCAGAATCACGGATTGTCATGCATGCAAGTTTCACAAGAAGATTAGAGAACGGAAGAAGCAGTAAGGTTGCAGTTACATTAAATACACTGTGTGTTACTGCAATCGCTGCCGGTGTTGCCATAGAGTCCATGAACGGGAACTGGATAGCGGCATTCAGCGCATAAAATGCTCCAAGGAAAATCACGGTACCCACAACGTTGAAATACAAATGGATCATAGCTGCACGTTTTGCATTTTTATTTGCGCCGATAGCGGACAGAAGCGCAGTCACACAGGTACCGATATTCTGTCCCATGATAATCGGGAAAGCCGCACTGTAGGGAACAGCTCCGGTAACACAAAGTGCCTGAAGGATACCCACAGAGGCAGAGGAAGACTGGATGATCGCTGTAAGAACCGTACCTGCCAGCACACCTGCTATCGGATTGGAAAATGCAAGAAGAAGGTTGGTAAACTCAGGAACATCTGCAAGCGGCTTAACAGCAGCGCTCATAGTATCCATACCAAACATCAGCACTGCAAAACCAACCAGAATAGCACCGATGTCTTTTTTACGGGAATTTTTTGTAAACATCAGAAGCACAATTCCGATCAGCGCCAGAATCGGAGCAAAGGAACTTGGCTTCAGAAGGCTCATAAAGAAATTATTGCTCTCAATACCCGCAAGACTTAAAATCCAGGCAGTTACTGTAGTACCGATATTGGCACCCATGATAATGCCAACAGCCTGTGTCAGCTTCATAATACCAGAGTTTACAAAACCAACAACCATAACAGTTGTGGCAGAGGAAGACTGAATCACAGCTGTAACGCCCAGTCCCAGAAGCACTGCTCTTAATTTGCTGGATGTAAGATTTTCAAGAATTTTCTCCAGTTTTCCTCCTGAAATCTTTGCAAGACCATCGCCCATAACCTGCATACCATACAGGAACAGCGCAAGACCGCCCAGCATCGTCAGTATACTAAAAAAATCCATTGTATTTCTCCTTTACGAAATTTTAATATATTTTCATTTTAAGGAATAATTGTAAAGTTGTCCCCAGTGTAATGTTAAATTTATGTAAAATTCTCAGAAGCCTCTGATGTTTTCCTCCTCATTGCCTGTTTTGTCAATAGAACGTATTTTCAGATAATAACTCATATTTTCATTGACCTGCACCTGAACCCTGTCCCCGACCTTGTGACCCTTCAGAGCCCGTCCAATGGGTGATTCGATGCTCACTCTGTTTTCCATGGAGTTTCCTCTGATAGAAGTTACAAGCTTATATTTCTCAATTTCCCCATCTTCTTCAAATTCCACTTCTACAATATCGTCCATACCAACTTCATCTTCTCTGGAAGTATCTGTAACAATATCCGCTGTTTTCAGCATTCTCTCCAGATATCTGATACGGCTTTCATTCTGGTTTTTGTGGCGCTTTGCCGCATAATATTCAAAGTTTTCACTGAGATCCCCCTGAGCTCTGGCTTCCTTTACTGCTTCAATCGCCTCTTTGCGCACCACCAGCTTCCGGTGTTCGATCTCCTGCTCTATTTTTTCCACATCACGTTTTGTCAGCTTTTCACGCATATTTTTCTCTCCCTGATTCATTATATAGTGTGATTATAAAGTATACAGGATAACAACAGGAAACTCAATAACTCTTACTGACACTTCTTTTTATTTGCTGTATAACAGCAGAACAGAAGACATACTTCATCTTCTTCCTGCCTCAGTTCCAACATTCCATCATACTTTTCCAGAGTGGCCTGAATGCTTGGCAGGCCCAATCCGTGATTGTTTGTATCGTTTTTTGTTGTATTGGGCAGGGAAGATAAAATCCCCTTATTTTTCTTACGGTAATCTTTCCTGTCTGCGTTTCCTGCTCCGGGAAGGCTGCCCGGATTTCGTACACTGACTACCAGGATTCCCTTTCCCTGTTTTGCTTCCAGGGAAACTCTCCGTTGATCTTCCGGCAGATTTTTGACTGCCTCCAGAGCATTGTCCAGCGCATTTCCAAAAACAGCGCTGATATCTGTTTTCTCCATAGTCAGAGGTTCTGGAATATCTGCTGAAACATGAAATTTAATATGATTCTGTTCCATCAGAGCAGCCTTGGAGCTGAGAATAATATTTAAAGTGGTATCCCCGCAGTATTTCAGTGTATGGGAAGTCCTTGTGTGCTCCAGCAGTTCCCTGAGATATCCTTCTCTCTGATCGTTCGGAAGAGCCAGAGCTGTCTGGAGATGATTTGTCATATCATGCTTTAATCGCCTGATCTCAAAATGCTGATTCTCCATAGCTTCATAATACTGTCTGTTCTGCTCTGCCAGAAGAGCTTCCGCTTCCAGCTTCTGCTGTCTGGCCAGAACCACCATGGTCCACAAAAGTCCTGCAAAAGCCGAAAGAGATAAAAGCAGAAGGATCAGATACTGGGCAGAGATTCTTGTTGTATCATAATCGCTTAACAGAACCAGACTGAATACAATTCCCATAGGAGGAAGCGTCAGTATAAAAAGAAGTTTCCACATGGACGGCGACAGTTCAAACTCTCTGTCTGGTCCGAACTTCCAGACCAGAAGCCACAATCCTGTACAAAATAATATCTTTACCACAAGCTGGTACATCTGATAAAGCAATGACCAGTTATCTACCAGCGCATTAAAGGAAAATACCGTGCTGGCTATCATCAGCCCTACTGTCAGCCTTTTTATGATGCTTCCCTCGCAGCAGATCATAACAGCTGTCATAAAAAACGCAAACGTGGGAACAATATTTCCCCAGTCTGCCAGATAAATCACCATTCCTCCTAAAAATCCGCAGGCTGTTACAAGAATCAGTCTGTATATTCTTCCGGATTTCAACTTCAAAAGGCGTCCCACTGCCAGAAACAGACATATGCCCATAATCGAAAGCCAGACAATAGTCACAAGCAATAACTCCACATTTTCTCTCATAAACCTGCTCCCTTCAGCATAAGCTCCGCAAGTCTTTTCAAAGCCTCATCTTTCATTCCACGACTTACCGGAAGATTTTTTCCGCCTGTAAGAATTTCATCATGACCAATATACTCCACATGATCGCCATTTACCAGATATCGCTGGTGGATACGCACAAACCGGCTGTCCACCTGAGTCTGCACCTCAGAAAGTTTTCCGTAAAAAGCATATTCTCTGTTTTCCGTTACCAGGCACACCTGTCTTCTGTCACTGTAAAAATACAGAATCCGATCCAGAGCCATTCGAAAGGTTCCCTCCTGATTATGAAACACAAAATCCTTTTCCCGTCTGCTGTAAAGAGCTTCTCTGGCTCTTGAAAGAATCTGCCTGATCCGATCTTCCCCGGCAGGTTTCATCACATAATCCAATGCTCCTGTCCGATATCCGTCAAATACATACTCGGAATATCCTGTCACAAATACAAGAAGAATATTTCTGTCATACTCCCTTATCTTTTCCGCAGCTTCCATGCCTGTCATTTCTTTCATTTCCACATCCAAAAAAAGAAGATCAATCTCTCCCGGATGCTTTTTCAGCCATCTAACCGCCGTTTCTCCTGAACAAAACTCATATACGATTTCCTCATCTGTTTCATATATGGATTTTTCAACTTGAAACCGCAGCTGATCTCTGGCCTCCTGTTCATCATCACACACAGCGATCCTCAGCATAATATCTCCTCCTGATACACTTACAGCTTTTACTGATGTTCTCTGCTTCAGATTTCTTTTATCATACCACAATCACAGTTCCCGTCACACACCAAACTTTACAAAAATCCTTCCATTTTTTACATTTTCCGAAAAGGGCTGCAAAACTTTACCGGACAAGCGTCAAACTTTACAGCCTGGATTCTTTCTGCTTTTTTCTGTGATATGGTAAAAGCACAACAGAAGAACATCCATATATTTTTTTTGCATAAGACGCAGTAAAAGGAGGAATTTTATGTTATCTGTAAAAAATCTCGAAAAGTCCTATACTACCGGCAACCGTACCTACACCGTACTGAAAGGAATCAGCTTTTCTGTTGCCAAGGGCGAATTTATAGCTGTAATGGGACCTTCCGGTTCAGGAAAAAGCACTCTTCTCAACTGTATCTCCTGTTATGTTCCCTTTGAAAAAGGCCAAATCACCCTGGGTGGACAGGAATTAAGTTCTCTGACTCCGGAGCATCTTGCATCTGTCCGCAACGAAAAGCTTGGTTTTGTTTTTCAGGATTTTATGCTTCTTGACGGTCTTTCTGTCCGTGAAAACATTCTGGTACCCAGAATCATTCGACAGAATGTAGACAAAGAAGGGGAACGCTACGCAGATCAGCTTATGGAGCTTTTTGGAATCAGCCATATACGAAATAAATATCCGGCAGAAATTTCAGGCGGGGAGCGTCAGAGAACCGCAGTTGCAAGAAGTCTTATTAACCATCCTCTGATGCTTCTCGCTGACGAACCCACAGGAAATCTGGACAGCAGATCAAGCAGGATCGTTATTGAATCTTTTGAAAATGCAAGACAGAATCTGGACGCTACCATTTTTATGGTCACACACGACAGCTTTTCCGCTTCCTTCTGTGACCGGGTGATTCTGCTGAAAGACGGAAATATCTACCGTCAGCTTGAAAAAAATATTCAGACAAGAAACGCTTTTCATGACACACTGTTAAATGCGATCAAAGAAATGAGTGGTGATATGTAATGGATAACAGAAAAAGAAGATCGATCAAAACTATGGCGGAACTGGAAAGCAGCCTTCGCCGTACCAATCACAGGCAGGCCGCCCTTTACCTGTTCTGCAATTTTATTTCCCTAATGCTGATGACAGCTTATTCAGGTCTGATGTTTTCTCCCACAGTACAGGATATTTTTCCACCGGGAGGGGACAGCCGGAAACAGTTGTACGCTATCTTTGTTATGGCCCTGTTTGGCTGTGTTATCTTTACTGTCTATGCTGCCAGCCTTTTTTTCCGTAAAAAGTCACGGCAGCTGGGTATCCTCATGGCTCTGGGAGCTTCCAGAAAAACACTGGCGCCAGGGCTTTTCCGTGAAGTACTGGTGTTAAGCGGCAGCTCCGCTGTTCTGGGAACTCTGGCTGGTTTTCCCTTCCTGATTCTTCTGTGGACTGCCTTCCGGATTTTTATTGTAAATTCAGAAGAAATGATTCTGAGCATAAATTTCCGGTGTCTCTGGGTATCTGCAGGCTTCACAGTTTTGGTGATGATCTGTGCGTGCGTTCTTGCTTTTCTTTATATGAAACGTACCAATATCCTGGATGTGATCCAGGAGGAACATCAGAACGAACCTGTAAAAAAACTTGGACACTGGTGTGGCCCTGCAGGCATTGTCCTGATTCTGGCTGACGCATTTGCAGGATACAACGCCCCCACTGTATATATGAATGTATTTCACAGATATCCCTCCCCTCTTCTGAATCTTTTGTACGCGCCTGTTTTTGCAGGACTTTACATGGTCATGCTTCACACAGTTGTCAACGGCTGGACATCCAGACACAAAAATCCCTGGAAAAACATCATTGCCAGAAGCATGATGAAATTTCAGGGAAAACAGACAGTAAATAGTCTCCTTGTTACTACTGTACTGGTGGCAGCCGGTTGTTTCGGAATCTTTTATCTGCCAATGCTTCATACCGGACTTTCCAGAGTCTGCGAAAACCGTACCTATGATTATTCCTGGTTCTGGCCTTCCGATCAGTCGCTTCCTTCTGAAGAAGAGATTTACTCACTGGCAGAAAAACATGATTTTCAGATCAAGGACTGGGTACAGTGCTCTTATCTTTCCCTTGCCCGTGATGGTAACATGCAGATTCTGAATCCGGACAATACTCTTTCCTATCAGCATTTTGACATTGCCGCTGAATGTCATGCCCTGTCAGAATCCACCTATAATCAGATTACCGGGCAGAACATTTCACTGGATCCGGGCTTCTTCTACGCAGTTACAAACGAAGAAGAAACTGCTTACGATACCGTGGAAAATGCAACACTTTTTACAAACATGACTACCAGGGAAGAACTTCAGGTTTCCTGCAAAGGCTTTGTACATTTTGAAGATATGGCAGCCCACGGTACCGCTGTTCTGGATGACCGGGACTACGAAAAAATTTCTCAGGGTCTTGAACCTGAATGGACCGGATCTATGATCTGGTTTAACTCAGAAGGAAAAGACAGTTACGCCTTTGCACAGGACCTCTTTGTCAAAATCGTGAATTCCTATGATGACCAGCATTTCAGCAACAGCTATTATGACCCTGTTCAATATCTCATGACCGACGGTTATACAAATAATTACTATGGTTCCACCTATACTGTCAGTCCGGAAGAACGACAGGTGGATCGTACCAACCTCAACAGTTCTGACTTTCGGATGTACTGGAATTATATTCCTCAGTTCCGTATTATGGACACTCAGGATCAGCTGAAAACCTTCGGAGTATTTATGATGACTTTTTTGTTTATTGCCATCATCTGCATCACCGCAGCGCTGGTCATTGCCTATACCCGCTGTCAGACTATTGCCCTGAACAATGCTTATGTATTTTCAGATCTGATGCGCCTTGGCGCTTCTCCAGCCTTTCTTGGCAGAGAACTCCAGAGACAGGCAGGTCCGGTATTCAAAATTCCTGCGATCAGTGGAATGTCTCTGATGATACTGCTTTATTTTATGATCTTGCTTGCCAATGACGGGATCCTGACAAAATCTGAAATTCTCGGTTTTGCCATGTGCCTGGAAACAGCTGCGGTGATCGCCCTTATCATTTATGCTGTTTTCCGCCGTACACTGCGCAGCCTGAAAAAGCAGCTTGATATCTGATTTTCAGGACAGAGGATTTATTTCTCAAACCATACTATCTGCTCTGCTTTTCAAAACTTTTCGGGTTATGAAAGGCTTCTGAACGTTCCTGATAATATAAGTATAGAACTTAAAAATGTAAAAAGGTTCAAAATACAGTAATAGGGTGGGATTCTTGGAATCCCACCCCAAAACTTGACACAGAGCCTCTTTCCGGCAGACTCCCCCTCCAAAGTTTTATTTGTACTTATTAATCAGGAATATTTTACAACAGAATACTACTGTTTCTTCTGTTCCTCCAGAAGCTTCTTCAAGCGCCTTATTTCAGCCTCTGCGGCCTCTGTTTTCTTTCGTTCCATGGCAATGCCCTGTTCGATTCCCTGTTCCAGCCCCTGTTCAACGCCCCGCTGGATCAGCTTATCCGATTCCAGTTCCAATACCTTTCCGCCCATTACATCACCAAATCCTTTCCTTACTTTTTCTTTATCTCTGAACACATAATCTGCGATCCGGATTATCAGCTCTACCATATCTCGATACGCTTTTTCATTCCCTTTCTCAAGGAATTTTTCTTCCAGATACTTCTCGATTTTTTTATACTCGTCTAAAAATCCCTTCCATTTCTCGCCGTCTGTGTCCAGACCTTTTTCCTGTTCATATTTTATTACATGGTACGGCAGTAAAAACAGCAAATGCTTCTTCAGCATATCATCGCAGGTAAACCTCTGTACCTGTACGACAGGAACCGTGTACTCTACTGTATTGCCATCTGGCATCACAATCTCCACGGATATCCTATCCCTCTTTTTTGTACCCCTAAGGTACAACACGCATGACTGCGGAAAATACATCCGATATCTGCCGTTTTCTTTCTGTACATACTCCAGACTGATGGCAAAATCATATTCAATCATACGGATCACCATTGTAGAATCATCAGTGCTCTGACATTCTATATGATAAATACGATTCGCAATCAGTAAATGGGAATCTGTGATCACTCTGCCGTTTTGTGTCTGATGTTCATTTCTCTTTTGTATGATTTTAATATCCTCCGGATAGGAAGTGCCAAAGACTTCATTAATCAGCGGGATCGCCAGCTGCGGCATTTTTTCCAGCATGGTCCGGAACACATCATCAAAAATAGTACTGCTTTCCATAAGACATCCCTTTCTTTATGTAACTTATAGTATTCACTTTCAGGTTTTGTCTTATGTATTTCAAGAAATGTTATCAGCCAGTATCTTTTATTCCGGAGCACTCCCGGAATCCTTATCTTCTGTGGAAATGGTGTTGATAACCGGCCTCCCTCCTTTATCATATAAAACAATTGATAATTACATTTTTATTATAAAAGAATCACAGACATTTATAAAGAAAAACATTATGAATTTTCATTCTTCCTGCAATCGACCACCTGCCGATAAACCTCTTCGATTGCTTCCTGTGTTGCCAGATTTTCGGAAAAAGCGCTGGCGCTGCCTGCTGCAATACCCATATAAAATGCGTGTCGATAATCCTGTTTTTCCATCCAGCCTACCATAAATCCTGCCACCATGGAATCCCCGGCTCCCACTGCGTTTACAAGCTTTCCCTTTGGAGCAGGACTCTGATAAACCGCACCCTCTTCCGTCACAAGAACCGCCCCATCTCCGGCCATGGAAATCAGCACATTTCTTGCCCCCATTTCCTGGAGCTTTTTGCCGTAAAAGATCACATCTTCCCCTGTGTGAAGCTTCACACCGAAAATATCGCCCAGCTCATGATGATTGGGCTTCACCAGAAAAGGATGATATTTCAACACTTTTACAAGAAGCTCTCTGGTTGCATCTACCACAGTTACCACGCCGCGTCCAGACAGTCTTTTCATAATTTTTTCGTACATATTATCCGGCATGGATGCCGGGATGCTGCCTGCCAGAAATAAAACGTCACCCTTTCCAAGTCTGTCCAGTTTTTTCATCAGCTCTTCTACTTTGTCCGGAGCGATCTCCGGCCCGGCGCCATTGATCTCAGTTCCATCAATGGATCTCAGCTTCAGATTGATCCGGGAAAGTCCCTCTTCTACAGGGATAAAATCCGAATCTATCCCCATATCCTGAATTCTTCGTATGATTTCCTCCCCGGTAAAACCTGCGGCAAAGCCAAGGGCAGTATTGGAAATCCCAAGGTTTCTGAGAACTATGGAAACATTGATTCCCTTGCCTCCGGGAAGAATCTGCTCAGAACTGGTTCTGTTAGTAAATCCCAGCCTAAAATTTTCCACGTCCACAATATAATCCAGAGACGGATTAAAAGTCACTGTACAGATCACGGCCTGCTCCTCCTTTTTCTTATCTTTATACCAAAATCCCCTGTCAGTTGTGACAGGGGTAAATTCTTCCTGATATTTCCTTATTGTAGAAATTTTCTTACAATGCTTTACGAACTCCCGCAAACACTGTTCAAATAAATGCCGAATCAACGGCTCTCTGCATGATTTTACAGTTTCTCCTGTCCCATCCGTACTTTTTCCAGATAGGCCGAAAGTTCCTCCGGCACCTGATCGAAAAGATAGGTCTTACTGCTCTGGCGACGGGCTTTCCATTCCTGCTTTCCTGCTTTTTCCGCATCCTCGATTTCTTTTTTCAGTCCCATGGCAGAAAGCCGATGAGCGCCCTGTCCCATAATGATCACCTGCTCCAGTCCGTCAGAGGTGGCAACAGTCACCTGATACTGACGACCAATCCTGTGGACAGTTTTTTCTATATATTGATCTGCAGTTTCCGCCTCTTTTGTATATACTACAAAAATATTGTGATAGGGAATCACTTCCTCTGCATGCCCCTCCACTTTATAAGCGTCAAATACAAGAATCAATGTACATTTCCGGTATCCCTGATAATTGCAGAGAATGTCCATAAGCTTGTCACAGGCGGCATGAATATTTTCTTTTGCAAGATCCCGCAGTTCCTCCCAGGCAAAAATAATATTGTACCCGTCCACAAGAAGATATTCTTCCTTACGCGGTTTCCCTGCCCGATAGCGAACTGTATTCTCAGAAGTTTTTCCTACGGTTTTATAAGGAGTAAACCGCTCTTTTTTTACAGCGCCGAAAGTTCTTTCAAAAATCGCCTGAAGCTCCTGATCCTCCTCATAGCTTCCGCTGTAGGAAAATCCCTTCTGACTTTTGCGTCCTTTTTCCCTGCCTGCTCCGCTCTGTGCTGATGGATATGCTGAGCTGTCTGAAAAATGCTCTTGTTCCGGAATCTCGTACCAGCTCTCTGTATCCTGCGCCAGTTCCTCTGCATCCACACCGCAGTCCAGATGCTTATAAGTTTCCACCTGATCCCAGGGAACAACAAATCCCGCCCCGTGAGCGCAGAACACGGAACCGGTGGGATTTTCCAGGTCACGTTCAGAATCATAGCCGGAAGCCATTACCAGCTCATCCTGGTTTCTGCAGGGCGCATACCCCTTCAGATTACAAAAAAGCCTTCCCCTTCCGCCTGTATAGGAAATCACCTCTTTCTGGTAATCTCTCATAGATGAAACTGCCGCCGTACCTGTAAGGACAGCCATATCCCCGTCTGTCTCCGGCGGCTGAAAACTTCCCTGCATTTTCTGAACGTCTGACATTGCCCGGCCGATCATCTCTGTGGGAACTTCCAGACGAAACTCATAGTAGGGTTCCAGAAGAATACTTTTGGCTTTTTTCAGCCCCTGTCGCACAGCCCGGTAAGTTGCCTGCCGGAAATCTCCGCCTTCTGTATGCTTTGCGTGAGCCCGTCCGGTCAGAAGAGTAATTTGCACATCTGTCAGGGCAGATCCTGTCAGAACTCCCAGGTGTTCTTTTTCCTCCAGATGTGTCAAAATCAGTCTCTGCCAGTTCCTGGCAAGAACATCTTCACTGCAGGCAGTAAAGAACTGACAGCCGCTTCCCGGCTCTCCCGGTTCAAGAAGAAGCTGCACCTCCGCATAATGACGCAGCGGCTCAAAATGTCCCACACCGATCACAGGCTCTGCAATAGTTTCTTTGTACACAATACTTCCTGCCCCAAATTCCACAGCCACATGAAAGCGTTCCCAGATCATACTTTTCAGAATTTCGATCTGAACCTCTCCCATCAGCTGAGCATGGATTTCTCCCAGAACACTGTCCCACACTATGTGAAGCTGCGGCTCTTCCTCTTCCAGCTGTTTCAGTTTTTTCAGCATCTCGTGAACGTCACAGTCCTCAGGAAGTATGATCTGATAATTGAGAACAGGTTCCAGAACAGGAAGAACCGACTCCTGTTCTATGCCAAGTCCCTGGCCCGGACAGGTTTTTGTCAGTCCGGTCACAGTACAGATATCTCCTGCAGAAACCTCCTGTACCAGTTCATATTTTGAGCCGGAATAAATACGGATCTGATCAATTTTTTCCTCATCTAAAATCGTTTTAACCTTCAGATTTCCACCTGTGATCTTAAGATAGGTAAGCCGCACTCCCTGAGGATCTCTGGCAATCTTAAATACTCTTGCACCGAATTCCCGGGGATAAGCCCGCTCCATGGTATAGCTTTCCAATCCCTGTAGAAATTCCTGAACGCCCTGCATTTTAAGAGCTGACCCAAACCAGCATGGAAACACCTTTCTCTCCGCGATCAGACGGCAGATTTCTCTGTGTTCAACCACCCCTGTTTCCAGATAAGTTTCCAGCAGCTCTTCCTCGCACATGGCAAGATTTTCCATAAGAGCCTCTCGTTCCCTGGAAATGTCCGTTCCCTGTTTCCTGCTTTCTGTTTTGCCATTTTCACCGCCGAAGCTTTCACTGGTGTCCTCTGTCAGGCAGGTAAAATCCATACAGTTTTCGTTGAGACGTTTTCTGAGATCCATAAGAAGGGCATCATGATCTGTGCCCTGCTGATCCATTTTATTTACAAAAAGGAACACCGGAATCTCATATCTTTCCAGAAGACGCCACAAAGTCATGGTGTGGCTCTGTACGCCGTCCATACCGTTTATTACCAGGATCGCGTAGTCAAAAACCTGAAGAGTCCTCTCCATTTCCGCAGAAAAATCCACATGTCCCGGAGTATCCAGAAGCGTAATCTCCATATCCTCTGTTTCCAGCCGCGCCTGCTTGGAAAATATGGTGATTCCCCGTTCCCGCTCCAGTTCATAAGTATCCAGAAAGGCATCTCCATGATCCACTCTTCCCAGCTTTCGTATTTCTCCGCAAAGATAAAGAAGCCCTTCTGATAAAGTAGTTTTCCCGGCATCTACATGGGCGAGAATACCGATGCATATACGTTTTTTTGTTTTTTCAGGCTTTTGTCCGCCCATAAAAAATGCCTCCTTCTGTGATCGTATTATAGTAAATTATAGCACAAAAGGAGGCGATAGTCGAGATGCCACCGGAAGGATCACGTCAGCCATAATAGCAATCTATTTTACCCTTGTTGGAATTTCATGTATTTTTCCGAAATATTATAAACTCTTAATTCTCTGAATGCCAAAATCACAATTCACTGATTGTTGCAGTAATAGGCATATTACAAATGCGCTTTGCCGGAACAAAAGGCGCAAGTAACGAAACAGCTACAAGTAACACCAGTATTCCTGCTATTGATATTGAAGGAAGCTGCCATTGAGTTCCCCAATAATTTGTAATCATCTGAGAGTAAAGAAAATAATGAAGGGGTAATCCCAGACCGCATCCTGCAAAAAATCCAAGTATTGTATATGTAGCAGCTTCCATACGGATCATCTTCTTAATCTGTATGTGATCCATCCCCACAGCTCGCATGGCTCCGTATTGCTTTGTTCTTGCAGATACACTCATGGAAATACTGTTTACAGTATGAATAATAGTGATCAGTGTAATCACAGCCAGAAATCCATACACAAATAAACAAAACATCAAATATGTATTTTGTGTGTCCCTGTTTTGCGCCACTCTGTCATAAAAATCATAATGTCCATCTGCCAGTGCGTGAAGCTCGTCAATATTCCGGTCTGTTGCGTCTGAAGTCAGCTGCACATCAAGAACAGCATAGTCATCTTTGCCTGTAATATTCTGAAACGTTTTCTCTGAACAGATCACACAGGGCTGGTCTGTTGTGTCAAAGGGACTGTCTTCCAGGACTCCGGCTACCGTAAGCTCTGTCTGCTCCAGCAAAATGGTATCGCCAACCTTTAAAGAGTTGCTTTTATCATAGACTGTCAGTACCCCCTTTCCCTCGGAGATATCTGATATATCACCAGCGGTCAGATCTTCCTCCGCCCACCGGAACTGCTGATCGTCATAGGAAATCAGGTCGATTTTCCCCTGTTTTCCTTCGTATTCTGCCGGAAAGCTCTGATACATCCTGCCAAACGCACGTTTTACATAAGGTTTGTCTTCCACCTGTCTGACAAAGCTTTTTTCAATTTCGCACCGATTATCCGGACTGCTGTAAAAAACATCCGGCGCCCAGGGTCTTAACGGGCTAAGCGCCATATTCACCCATTGTACAAGAACCGAAAAACTCAGGATCATTATAATACTGAGGGCAAAAGATCCTGTCATAAGAAGCATATTTTTGCGGGAGGATACTGCATGATGAAGCCCCAGAGCTGTTTCAATCTTCAGGAAGCTCTTTCTGACCGGCCGGGAAGTGCTTCCCCTTTCGGAAAAATTCCCGGTAACAGCCGCAACCGGAGAAACTGCTGCTGCCCGCCTTGCCGGAGAAATAGAAGATAGCAGCACAGTCAACACTCCAATAATAATTCCACTGGCGATTCCTACACCGCTGATTCCAAACAGAGGGATCTGTACAAACTCTGATCCTGCGCCAAATCTGAGCATTGCACAAAGTATCCATGTACCTGCAATTCCTGCTGCCACGCCAATCGGAACGGCCGTTTTACACCAGTAAAAAGCTTCCAGTCTGACTATGTGCATAACCTGAGTCCGACTTGCCCCAATGCAGCGAAGCATTCCAAAAAATTGTATCCGCTCTGCGGTTCTGCTGTTCAGGCTTCCCGCGATCATAAAGACTCCCGCAGCAAGAACCAGAACAAACAAAATGGCAGCTACAAGGTACAGCCCCATAACATATGAACCACTGCTGGATCCTGCTAATCCCAGCAAAGCCGTATTTTCAGATAATGTTTCATCGGTAAATCCATATGTCTGCCGCAGCTCAGCAATCACCTTACGAATATTGATATTTTTGTCAAAGCGTACAAACCATACCGGTTTAAGCTTGCTTCCTTCTGCATTTGCCAAACGCTGAAAAGAGTCCCAATTCAGAAATGCCCCCACAACATCAACATCTGTGGTGGTCATGGTCACATCTCCTCCAAAACCGGAAATCGTATAGTCATAATCTCCGGACAGCGTATGTATGGTAACCACATCTCCAATATTTACAGAAAGCAGCTCTTTTGCACCATTAGAAAGTAAGATTTCATTCTTTTTTACAGGATACTGCCCTTCTGTCAGATCATCATAGATATTTGTGAGAAACGAATGATCGCCACCTTCGATCACGCATTTTTTCCCCTGGATCGTATAAGAATCGGACAGATTGAAATTCAGTCCGTCATAACGGGAGAACGCCGCCACATCTGTCCTCTGTGTAATCTGCTCAATCTGCTGCTCAGACGGCTCCTTCAGCATAATATGCCAGCTGCCATGCTCTTCTGTCACACGGCTCTTTTCCATACGAATCGCCATATCTGCCATACTGAAAATCGTGGTAACCAACAGCACAGAAATGATAATGCACAACATTGTCATCCGGTTCTGTCTTTTCCGCACTTTCGCAGAAATCGGAATAAGACTTAAATAGCTTTTCATTCACGGCACCTCCCAAAATCGGTCAGGACACCGTCTGATACCTGAAGTACACGATCTGCCGTCTGCGCGATGCTGCGGTTATGCGTGATCATAATGATCGTCTGCTCATATTGTTTTGACGCCTCTTTCAACAGGGCAATCACCTCGCTGCTGTTCTGAGTATCCAGATTTCCTGTAGGCTCGTCCGCAAGGATCAGGGCCGGCCGGGTAATCAGCGCACGCCCTATCGCCACTCTCTGCTGCTGACCTCCGGAAAGCTGGCTGGGCAGATAGTTTCGCCGATCTTTTAAATTCAATACAGCCAGCAGCTCCTCCAGATATTTTCTGTCCGGCTTCTGGTAATCCAGCAGCATTGGAAAAATCATATTCTGCTCCACAGTCAGCTCCGGAATCAGATTAAACGCCTGAAAAATAAAGCCAATATTCCTGCGCCGGAACACTGTAAGTTTTTGGTCGTTCATAGAAAAAATATCCTTGCCATCGATCAGCACCTTTCCGGTCGTTGGCGTATCCAAAGCACCGATCATATTCAACAGGGTACTTTTGCCGGAACCTGATTCTCCAACAATTGCCACATATTCGCCTCTTGGAACAGAAAAGCTGACATTTTTCAGCGCCTTTACAGAAGTTTCTCCGCTGCCATAGGTCTTACAGATATTTCTGACCTCTAATAAATCCATCATGCAACACCTCTTTCTCAATAACTTTGTCATGCAGACAGATATCATTCTTTTTGTGTCTGCATTACAAAGGATAACACTGAAACCTTACAGTCAGCCTACAGCCAGCCTACAATTTTGTAGGAATTAAAAAATTCATTGTAAAAATCGTGCCTCTTCCTGGTTCACTGTCAACCTCAATACTGCCGCCATGGGCTTCAATAATCGCTTTTGCAAGCGGAAGTCCAAGTCCGAGCCCCTGTCTGTCACTGGAAAAACGGCTGCGATAAAACCTCTTGAAAATGTGATGCAGATCCTCCGGATGAATGCCGCATCCATTATCCTTTACGGTAATCTGGATCACGGAGGGCAGGGCTCTCCATTCGATATGGATCGTATCTCCTTTTTCTGTGTGATCCAGAGCATTTTTCACAATATTACCGATTGCTTCCCACATCCAGTCACGATCACATAAAAGAAAAATATTATCTGAACCGGACAGAATAAGCTCTTTCTGTTCCTGCCTGGCTCTATATGCAAAGTGCAGCTCAATATCTCCCATCATATCCGCTACGTTCTCTGTTTTCTTTTCGATCAGCACAGAGCCTGCATCCAGCTTTGTAATTTTAAGCAGATTCTGCACCAGTATTTCAATGCGGTCAAGTTCCTGCTCTGACAAATCCGCAAATTCTTTTACCTGAGCCAGATCTGCTTCTTCGTCCTGTAGCAGCCCGTTGTAAATATTCAAAGCCGCCAGAGGTGTTTTCAGCTGGTGAGAAATATCAGAGATCGTATTTTTCAAAAATTCCTTTTCCCGAAGCTGATTATCTGCGTGAGCATTTAACACCGCCGCCAGAGAATTGACAGAATGAAACAGCCGATATAATTCTCCCTCTTCGTCACATTCAATACGAGCATTGCGATCGCCGTCAAGATATTCATGGATCTGTGATACTGCCTGTTCCATTATCTGATTTTGTTTTCGGAAGCAGGAACAGCAAGCTGCCCATACAGCGCCTCCTGCAAACAAAAAAAGAAACAGCAGGCACAGAGAAACACGCTGACAGGATAGCCACAGATATCCCTGCGCCAGCATAAGAAAGATCAGCCAGATAACTGATAACGAAAGAAACAGCTTCTTGATTTCTTTATCTGCAAATATCTTCATAAAACGCCTCACCCTGTCACATTCCATTTATAGCCCATTCCCCGGACTGTCAGAAGCATCTGCGGTTCGCTGGGATTATCCTCAACCTTTATGCGAAGCCGCCTCATATACACGGTAAGAGTACTGCTGTCAATATAATTTCCGTCGCAGTCCCACAGCTGGTCTAAAATTTTTTCTTTGGTAAGTACCATGTTGGGATTTCTCATAAACAGACAAAGCAGCTTATATTCTGCAGCCGTCAGCTCCAGCAGTTCTCCGTTTTTGAAAGCCTGTCCCTGCAGTAAAAGCACTTTTATTCCGTTGGATTCCAGCTGCGTATCTGCGGAGCTGAAATCTTTTGCCCGTCGGAGAAGTGCATTGACTCTGGACACTAGCACCCCCAGCTTAAACGGTTTTGTAATATAATCGTCTCCGCCAATATCCAGCCCCATAATAATGTTCATTTCCTCATCTGCTGCTGTCAGAAAAATAATAGGTACTTTGGAAGCCTGTCGCACTTTCTGGCAAAATTCAAATCCCGTGCCGTCCGGCAGCGCTACGTCCAGTACCAGAAGATCATATTTTCCATCTGCCCACAGACTGTCTGCTTCTTTGAGCGTTCTGGCAACAGACAGTTCAAAACCCTGTTTCCTGAATGCAAAAGAAAGCCCGTTGATCAGACTAAGATCATCTTCTAAAAGCAATATGTTACTCATGTTTTGCTCCTTTCCCTGTTTCTGTAATATCTATTTCAGATCAGTAACGAAAGTCCATATTCATCTGTTCTATATTCCTGAAATTGATCACATCTCCCAGAACTGACAAATATTTTCTATTGAAATTTTCTCTATGATCTACTCCCGGAAATACAGTGGTCTCAGATTCCTCACCACATTTTCGCTGACGCGGATCACTGCCTCCAGATCCTCATCTCTGTGGTTCAGATATGCATGAAAGCATCCCTGAATACAAAAAGACAGCAGGATATTCCGCTCTGTATCCTGCTGATATTCCGGATATCTCTGCCATATCAGCTTTTTCAGTTCTATTTCCAGGCAGTCTCCCAGCCTTGCTTTTTCCTTCCCGGAAAACAGAATACTGATCAGAGAATTACTGGAAAGAAGAGCCATATAAAGGTTGCCGGTAAAAACCTCCGGTTCCCGGAAAGGATCCTGCTGCTGCGCAGAAATATTTTTTACTACAGAGGTAATGGTTTCCGCCTCCATCAGCTCTGACAGAGCAAAAATATCCTCATAATGGCTGTAAAATGTAGATTTATTAATGCAGGCAAGCCCGCACAGCTCCTTAACTGTGATCTTTTCCAGTGGCTTTTTAGCCCTGAGTTCCAGAAACGCATTTTTGATTGCTTTTTCTGTTTTTTCTATTCTGATATCCATACTCTCCCTCTTCTTCCGGTTTTCTTTTCTGAATGTCCCAACCCAATTCTTTTTCATATTGATCTTTCTTATATATGCGACACTTTTGCCAAAAGGTTGCTTATCCGTCTTACAGGATGTTTTGTCGGTAGACATATCCTGTACTGTTTTTTATATTATAGTCAAAAGAACAACTGATGTCTATTATCTATAAGGAGAATACCATGGATTTTTACGGATTCTATACAGGAAAAATTTTTGACGCCTACCACTATCTGGGGGCTCATATAAACAACGGCACAACCATGTTCCGCACCTTTGCGCCTGCCGCTTCCCGAATCACTGTATTCGGAGATTTTAACCACTGGCAGGAATGGGATATGCACAAAGTTTCTGACGGCAATTTCTGGGAGCTTTCTATTCCGGGAACAAAAGAAGGAATGATGTATAAATACTGCATTTATGACAAATCAGGAAACCGTGTAGAGCACTGCGATCCCTATGGCTTTGGCATGGAGCTGCGCCCTGCTTTCGCATCTGTCATAAGAAATCTGCACAGTTATTCTTTCCATGATCACGAATGGCTGGCATCCCGTACAGACTGCCGCAAAAAACCGCTGAATATTTATGAACTGCATTTCGGCTCCTTTAAAAAGCCCTCAGAAAAAGCGGATTCCTGGTATACCTATAAAGAAATGGCTGAAATCCTGATTCCCTATATAAAAAATAACGGCTACAACTATCTGGAGATCATGCCCCTGAACGAATATCCCTGTGACGAGTCCTGGGGATATCAGGCAACCGGTTTTTTCAGTCCTACATCCAGATACGGCACTGCAGATCAGCTGAAATATTTTGTAGACCGCTGTCATCAGAACAATATCGGCGTGATCATGGACTTTGTGCCAGTACATTTTGCTGTAGACAGCTACGGTCTGGCTCAGTATGACGGAACCGCCCTGTATGAATATCCTCATTCTGCTGTGGGTGTCAGCGAATGGGGAAGCTGCAACTTTATGCATTCCCGTGGCGAAGTCCGCAGTTTCCTGCAGTCTGCTGCAAACTACTGGATAAAAGAATTTCATATTGACGGACTTCGTATGGATGCCATCAGCAGAGCCATTTACTGGCAGGGAGATCCTGCGCGGGGTGTAAATCTGAACGCAGTGGAATTTCTCCAGTACATGAACAGGGGACTGAAGGAAATGTACCCCTCTGTGATTCTGGCTGCCGAGGATTCCACATCTTTTCCAAAGGTTACAGACCCGGTTTCTCAGGGTGGTCTGGGATTTGACTATAAATGGGATATGGGATGGATGAACGACACTCTGAACTATTTTCGTACCGGCCCGGAATATAGAAGCGCAAACTACCATAAGCTGACCTTTTCCATGATGTATTACTATGACGCAAGATTTCTTCTTCCACTTTCTCATGATGAGGTGGTACATGGAAAAGCTACAATCCTCCAGAAAATGCATGGTGATTATGACAACAAATTTCCTCAGGCAAGAGCGCTTTATATGTATATGTACGCCCATCCGGGGAAAAAGCTGAATTTTATGGGAAATGAATTCGGCCAGCTGAGAGAATGGGATGAAAAACGGGAACAGGACTGGATGCTTCTGGATTATCCCATTCACAGTGGTTTCGCCCGTTTTATGAAAGATCTCAACGAAATCTATCTGTCCCATTCCGCTCTCTGGGAAAAAGATTATCAGGCAGACGGCTTCCGGTGGATTGACTGCCACCAGGAGCAGACCTGCGTCTATGTATTTGAACGGAACAGTCAGAAAGAGCGCATTACTGCCGTTTTTAATTTTTCTGATCGTCCTCAGACCTATGAACTGAAGTTTTCCGGTTGCCAGAAAATCGAAGAACTTCTTAACAGCGATCTGGAAATATACGGAGGCAGTCTGAAAAGGCGCCGACCTGCCAGAAAGCTCACAGCCGGCAGATATCAGACAGAACTTCCTCCATTTTCCGCAGTGTATTATATTGCGGAATAACAATGCCCTGAAAGTACAGTTAGTTCCGCAGACAGCCAAAAATCTGTCCCTCACAAAGCATTAGATATGGTAGATTCTACTTTTTCCTGCCTGTAAAGTAAAAAACTGCCAGGCCAACTTCCGACAGGCTGTCATTTCCTGCCGAAAGCTGTCTGGCAGCTTTCTTTTCTGTTATTTTATTTTCCTGAAATACCTGATACTGTAAAATATATCATCGACAAAATAATTTCACTCAGGATTCCTCTTCTCCCAGAGCTGCGGTATCGTCCCCGGAACTGCTTCCGTCAGTTTCCACGCTTCCCTCAGCGCTTCCCGCATCTCCTTTCACAGAAACCACACTGTTTGCAGGCTGCGCTTCGTTATAGGAAATCGTGATCCTGTCTCCTACATCATACTTCACAATTCCAAGAAAATCGGTGATCGGTACATCAAAGATCAGATCTTCATGATCCTCAAGTACAATATAATAATGAGTATTTCCATCTATGACTCCCTGAGCCATTCTTCTGATCTCTCCGGTGATCTTTTTCGTATCTTCTCCTGCCACAGCCGCACCGCTGCCTTTGATCATTTTCAGATACTTCTTTTCACACTCCTGAACTGTATCTCCAATAGCAACATTCTGATATTTCTGAATGTTCAGCATAGCATATTTTTTCACCAGACCTGCATTGTCCTTCAGAGCAATAAAATAGGTTGGCTCATCTGCAATATTCAAGAGCAGCGGGAATGTCGCTTTATAACCAAGGTTCTGAACCTGCCCCTCTGCAGACGCCATTGCTGAGTACTCCTCGGCTCCCGGGATCTCATAATACTTTGTTTCCTTTGTTCTCTGGTTCATCATTACAAAACCTACATTGGAACGGTCACCGCTGACAGAGGTAACACCTGTATACACCCATACGTCATCATTCAGCGCCAGATAATTGTAGCCTTCTGTTGTTTTCAGACAGCCCTTCTGGCCCAGAACACTGTTTAAAAATCCATGGATTAGAGTACCGTGATAATCATAAAGCTGTACAAGCAGATCTGCCGGATAAACACGGTCTACCCAGGTAGGACAGTCCTCAACTTTATAATCCACACACTCTCCTGTAACAGCATTGCAGAGAACTACTCTTCCAATAGTCTGCCCGCCAAAAAGTCCGATATTAAACTTTTTCACCGGGCATACCCAGTAAGGAGTTCCTTCTTCATCAATCTCAAAGCTGAGCTGATCAAAAATGTAAGTAGGATACTTGAATCTCAGATGTCTGTAAATATTCCGGTTAAAATATTCTGCTTCTGAGTATTTAATTCCTTTTTCCAGTTTTACAAGTTCTGTATTCTGTGTTGCCATATCAATGGTAATATAAGCCGGAATTCCCTTGCTCATATTAGTCAGCCATTTGATCGGGCTTGCATACACCAGAGGTGTCACACGAACCGGACGTCCCTGATAATTAATCTGAGAATAAAGATCGCTGACTTCAAACTGAGAAACCATGTCCACCATGCTTCCCATTTTACGGTTTCCCAGAAGAGCTGCAGATTCCTTGTCCAGAAGCGGAATCTGATCGTAGTTGATCTGTTCAATATCCTCCGCAAAATTTCCTGTTTCCGGTACCATCAGATTCCGGTATTTTTTTGCATTAACAATGGGTGAGGAAAGAATACTGCCTGCAAAATAAACAAGCACCAGAAGCACTACCAGTCCTATTCCCAGCTTTAAGATTTTTGAACTTTTGACTTCTTCTTTGGAATGGATTCCTCTTCTCCCTCCATAAAACAGCAGTCCCAGCACGACCAGTGCGATCAGAAACATCCAGAATCCACTGGAATGAATGTTCACAGCAGGAATTGCCACATAGTAGTACACAGCTGCTATAACAATTACCGCAAGCACTGCCAGAAGCTTTCCTTTTTTGCCGGAACCTGCTCCTTTTTTCCTGTACATATATTTCCTCCTTATCTCATCGGTTCTGTCCTGATTCTTCCTGTAAATCCACCAGGCAGCTCTCCGATTTTCAGGATATTGTATCACCTTTTACCGGAAAAGTCATTGGGTATTCTGTAATAAAGAAAATCTTTATATAATCTTTATATGCTTTTACAGCACCTTCGTGGTCCACTTGCTCATATCCCACACCTGGTTTACCACATCCTGATAAAATTCCGGCTCGTGGCAGATCAGCAAAAGACTTCCTCTGTACTCTTTCAGGGCTTTTTTCAGCTCGTCCTTGGCATCCACATCCAGATGATTGGTCGGCTCGTCCAGAACCAGGATATTCGTGTCACGGTTCACCAGCTTACACAGACGTACCTTCGCCTGTTCACCGCCGCTTAAAACCCGCACCTGACTTTCAATATGCTTTGTAGTAAGGCCGCACTTGGCAAGAGCCGAACGGATTTCGTACTGATTATAAGAAGGAAATTCCTGCCAGAGTTCCTCAATACAGGTATTTTTATTATCGCCCTTTACTTCCTGTTCAAAGTAACCGATCTCCAGATTTTCTCCCCGTTCACAGGAACCGGAAAGAGACGGGATCAGCCCCAGCATACTTTTCAGAAGAGTCGTTTTTCCGATACCGTTAGTTCCAACCAGCGCGATCCTCTGACCTCTTTCCATAAAGAAATTCAATGGCTTTGACAGAGGCTCGTCATATCCGATCACCAGATCATGTGTCTCAAACAGCATTTTTCCCGGAGTACGTCCATACCGAAAATTAAATTCCGGCTTTGGTTTTTCCGCTGCCAGCTCGATCACATCCATCTTATCCAGCTTTTTCTGGCGGGACATTGCCATATTTCTGGTGGAAACACGGGCTTTGTTTCTTGCCACAAAATCTTTAAGCTCACTAATTTCCTGCTGCTGTCGGCGATAGGCCGCCTCAAGCTGCGCCTTTTTTACTGCATAAACCTCCTGGAAATGATCGTAATCTCCCACATAACGGTTCAGCTCCTGATTTTCCATATGATAAATAATATTTACCACTTCATTCAGAAACGGAATGTCATGAGAGATCAGGATAAACGCATTTTCATAATCCAGAAGATACCGTTTCAACCATGCAATATGCTCCTCATCCAGATAGTTGGTAGGCTCATCCAGAAGAAGAATGTCCGGTTTTTCCAGAAGGAGCTTGGCAAGCAGGATCTTTGTCCTCTGACCACCGCTGAGATCTGTAACATCTCTTTCCAGCCCAAGATCAAGAAGCCCCAGAGCCCGGGCAACTTCCTCAACTTTGGCATCGATCACATAAAAATCATGAAGAGTCAGTTCATCCTGAATGGTTCCCAGCTCCTCCATAAGGTCATTCATTTCTTCCTCTCCGGCACTTCCCAGCATATCGCAGATCTCATTCATGCGCTGCTCTTTCTGAAGAAGAGGGTCAAAAGCAGACTTCAGAACATCACGGATCGTCATTCCTTTTTCCAGGACTGCATGCTGATCCAGATAACCTGCATGGACATTTTTTGCCCACTCTACTTTTCCCTCGTCCGGCATCAGCTTTCCGGTAACAATATTCATAAAAGTAGACTTTCCTTCTCCATTAGCCCCTACAAGACCAATATGCTCGCCTTTCAGCAGACGGAAAGATACATCCGAAAAAATCGCCCTGTCTCCAAAGCCGTGTGACAGGTGTTCAACATTTAATATGCTCATAAACTAAAAATTCTCCCTGATTCTTTTTGTTATGTTTTTTGCAGGCTCTATACCCCTGCAACATCCATTTCTATCCTGCTCTTATCGCAGAGTTTCGCTTGATATTATAGTATCTTTGATAATAAAAATCAATCAGGAAGAACTCCAGAGCATAAAAACCTACAGAAGAACTCCGGAGCATAAAAGCCAGTCAAAGAACAAATGCTTCATCTCTGTGCTGATATATTATTTTTAACAGCGCCTGTTCCGGACCGTTTATATCAGATCTTTCAGAATTCCCAGTCCGCTGCCAAGTTTTCCTCCCTTTTCCAGGTACTTTTTTGCCTCTTTCTGAAGGCGGGTATATTCAGGATATCCGGACGGATCATCCAGCAGCATCCCAAATATCCTTTCCTCTCCTTCCCGATATTTATAATCGGTACCTGCTATATCAAACAGTTTCTGAAACCTGCGGATATTAGATGTTTCTCCCAGTAAATTCTGCAATCCGGGATAAAGAAGCCACGAATGACATAGGTATGGTACTGCCATTTTCCAGAATTCCTGTCCTTTTTTTAATGATTCCAGACACTTCTCCTGTGTAATAGGATCTCCTTCCGGAATGTGGATACTGATTACCGTATCCCCTTTTTTTACAGAAGTTCCATTCCATATAAATTCCCATTCTGAACTCATACGCTCAAACTGAAATCTGCCCAGACGAAAAAGTGCCATTTTTATATGACGCCACAGCCATTCATATTCCTGCAGACCATATTCTCCATACCGCCTAAAACATACATCACACCATAGAGAAATATCGGAGAAAGTGTCAAAAAACACTTTTTCTCCGATATTTCTCTGTTGATATTCCTCATAAGTTTCACAGGCAAGCCTGCAGTAATAATAAAGAAATCTCTGTCTGTATCCCGGAGCTGCTGAAATTTCCCGGAACATTTTTTTCTGATCCACCCAGAACACTTCCCGAATATACTGATACCGTATTTCAGAAATTTCCTCATCCATTTTTTCTACAACCTGTAGCGCTTCCGGAGCCAGCCTGATCCCCCGGCAAAACTCTTTCAGTTTCATATTACTTTTCCTCAATGTCCTGCCGGAACTGTTCCAGATCTACTGTCCTGCCGGTCACTCTGGACTGCTCTGCAGCAAGCGCGATCAGATGGCTTTCTACCGATACGGAGGCGCCTGACCTTACTTCCTCGCTGTCTTCCCGAACATATTTCACAAAATCCTTCATCATATTTGTGTCACTTCCACTGTGTCCTGTAGAAGGTGTGTGAAGCTGGATCGTTTCCTTTTCCCCGGTTGAAAAATTCCGCAATTCTATGATTCCCTTTTCCATATCTCCGGAAAGTTCTCCGTCTGTTCCCATAATATGGATTCTTCTGGCACAATTCTCTGTAAACGCACACATGGTCATGTTGACTGTTACCTGATTCTCAAATTCCAGATTCACTACCTGATGATCCACCACATCATTGTCGCAGTGGAATACGCAGCGTCCGTAAGGCCCTGTTTTCAAAGCCTGAATCACGGATTCTCTGTCAGTTTCTGTAGATACAGCATAAATCAGGCCGTCAGCCTCTGCTTTGGGATGCTCAAAATAAAATCCCGGCGCATAAAAGGCACATTCATCCCTGTAAGGACATCCATCCAGACATCTCTCCGGAGCGCCTTCCGGAGCATTTTCTTCTTTAAAATATGTAAGGTTTCCAAAGGAACTTACCTTTTGACAGGGACTTCCCACCAGCCACAAAAGAATATCCATATCGTGGCAGCATTTCTGAAGGATCATCGGGCTTGTCTCATCTGCTCTTCTCCAGTTGCCCCTTACAAAGCTGTGAGCATGATGCCAGTATCCTACTTCTTCAATATGCTGAATACTAATCATTTTTCCGATTTTTCCTTCACTCAGCAGTTCCTTGATACGCGAAAAAAATGAAGAATACCGCAGAACATGACAGATCATCAGGATTCTGTTATATTTTTCCGCCATTTTACCCATGGTAACGATCTCTGACGCATCCGGTGACATTGGTTTTTCACAGAGAACGTGATACCCCTTTTCCAGTGCCTTTGTTACAGGCTCAAAATGCATGGTATCCTGCGTACACACCAAAGCGCAGTCTGCCATTTTTTCTTCTGAGAGAAGCTCTGCATAATCTCTGTAGCACCGTTCTGCCGGAATATCATGAAGCTTTGCAATGGCATTTCTTCTCTCCTCATCCGGCTCTGCCACTGCCACGATCTTCATATCCTCCGGATGAGCTTCTGCATATGCAGCATAAACCCATCCGCCACGAAGTCCTGCACCGATCAGGACTGCTGTAATCTGTTTCATTATATTTTACCTCTTTTCTCTTAGCCTTTTACTGCGCCGCCGGAAAGGGCTTCTACGAAGAACTTGCTGAATACACAATAAAGAATGACCGGCGGAAGAATAATGATCACCATAGCGGAAAACAGACCGTTATAGTTTGTCCTGAAGGAAGTTGTAAAGGTGGAAAGAAGAGCCGGAACTGTCAGCTTTTCCCTGTCAACAATCACAAGAGAAGCCCAGTAGTACTCATTCCAGTTATTAAGGAAGGCCAGCACTGCCGCAGTCATGATTCCCGGTCTTGCTATGGGAAAGATCACCTTCCACCAGGTCATGGCATAGCCGCAGCCGTCAATTCTTGCCGCCTCCTCCAGCTCCGGAGGAATATTGGCATAATAGTTTTTTATGACAAAAAAGCTTATTGCAATACCGCTACATGCATAAATAAAAATCAGTGCGCCTCTTGTATTGTAAATATGCATTTTGTTTACCAGATTATATACCGGATAAGTCAGAGCTGTTGCCGGAATAAACATAGTGGAATAAAGAATAAGATTCACCAGTTTTTTTCCTTTAAATTCCATTCGCGCCACCACATAGGCAGACATGGAGATCATCAGAATGCTCAAAACTACGGAAACTCCTGCAACAATCATGCTGTTTCCAAAATACCGCATTACATGCAGATCCCGGAAGGTGGAAATATATCCGTCCAGACAAATAGATTCCGGAAGCTGGAATCCCGGTCTTGCCAGGGGATCTTCTTTAAGACTGGACAGAACCAGCCATATAAGAGGTACAAGCGCCACCAAAAGAGCCCAGCCAAGGCAAATATATGTAATAATCTTTGTGCCACGGGACATGGTCTGCACCTTTACATGAGATTTTGTTTTTCTGCTCATTTCTGTCCTCCCTTTCTGCTGCGTCTTACACCTCTGAAAATACCACTGTACAGAAGATTTACAATAACAATGATCACCATTCCTGCAAGTATCTGGACTACCGCTACAGCATTAGCCCGGCCAAACTGGGTCCTGGTGCTTGTAATTGCAAGCTCTCGGATCACATAGCTGATACTGTAGGTTCCTGCTGCTCCCTTTGTCAGGAAATAAACCTCATTATAAAGAAGGAATCCTGCTGTTGCAGCCAGGATAGATACCGTACGCAGAGTATCCTTGATCATGGGAACCGTGATATACAGATCCTGACGAAGACCGCTGGCCCCGTCCAGCATGGCAGCCTCTCGGACATCTTCCGGAATTGCCATAATATTTCCCAGGATCATCAGCGTGGTGGTTCCTGTAAAAAAGATATACGCACAGGTCATGGCAATAAATGCCGGTCCCTTAAGAAGCAGAATATTTTCTGTAAAATCCGGCTTAAAAAGCCTGATCACAGGGTTTACAACTCCATAAAGCGGGCTGTAGAGCTGAAGGAAGATCATACCCATTGCCGCTGTAGAGATCATATTCGGGATAATGTAAACGTTTCTTACAAATTTTACACCCTTTACCTTCCGGGAAAGAGCGATCGCGATCATTGTCGCTATAGGAATCTGTACAAATACGCCCAGAAGAGCCCAGATAGATGAATTTTTCAGTGCCTCCCAGAAATAGGGATACAGCTCAAATATATACTTATAGTTGTTCCACATATCCGCAAATCCAAAAAACTCCGGACTTGTGATATTTGTGTAATCCCATTTACAGAATGAAGTTACAAAAACTGTCACAATGGGATACAGATAAAATAGTGCAAAGGCGATCAGGGTAGGGGCGAGAAACGCCAGAATAAACCCTTTTCTTTTCCAGCCCCGGTGCTTTATTTTCATGATCGGTTTCCTCCTTTTTCCTGCTGTGATGAGAAGGAGGCGGCCTCAAGCCGCCCCCTGTCTGTACGGATTTCGCCGTTATTTATGCAACCAGAGCTGTCAGCTCCTGTTTTAACTGTTCAAAACGAGCGTCAATATCTGTTCCTTCTACTGCACATTCCATCAGTGCGTTGATAATAGCGCTTCCCACATCAGATCCCCATACGTGGTTGAGGTCTTTTACTACAGTTTCTGCAGAATTTACCTGTGTGCAGGCTTTGGCAAGCTTGACTGTAATGGCATCGCCGCTCTCCTCTGCCAGAGCGTTCAGATCCAGTGTAGTATTGCATGGATTTGCCTGTACGCCTGTAAAGATCTTTGCCTGTACTTCCGGACTTACCATATAAGCAAGGAATTCAAGAGCCAACTTTTCTTCTGCTTCACTTAAGTTTGCAGAAACAGAGAGTCCGGAGCCTGCTGTTATAACAGAAACATTTCCCGGGAATACCTGGGATTCCACCTTATCTGCAAGGTTTTCATCAATACCGCTGGCATTCCATACACCATTAAAGAGAACTGCTGCTTTTCCGTTCTTATTGAAATCATCCATCAGATTTCCTACATCCTCTGTAGTATGGTCAGAGCCATTTGCCTGATCAAGCTTTGCCGCTGTCTTAAATGCTTCTGCAAATGCATCGGATTCAATTCCCTCTGCAGTCAGCTCTCCCTCCAGAAGGGCTCTTCCCTCTTCTGTAGAACCAAGAATCGCATTAATGATGTAGCGGGATCCCTGTCCTGCCGCATATCCATACATATCTCCTCCCAGCTCATGAACTTTGTCCATAGCTGCTCCGAAGCTGTCCCAGTCCTTAAAGGCATCCTCTGCTGTAATTCCGGCTTTTTCAAAAACTTCTGTGTTATACCACAGTCCGCGGCTCTCAAGCTGATCATGAACCGTATAAATATGTCCGTCCACATCATTCTGTGTGTAGTTCAGACCTACCGCATCCTGCAGATTATTTTCATCAATATACGGTTTCAGATCAAGCACCAGTCCCTGGCTGATAGCTGCCAGTGAAAGAGGCTGTCCGCAGTCAACCATATCCGGGAAGTTTCCTCCTGCTACCTCAGCGCTTACGATCTCATCTCTGTTCTCCACAGCAATCGGCTCGAATACAACATCCCCGTCTGCATGTTCCTTTGCAAACTCATCATAAATATCTCTCATAACCTTTGCTGCAGGCCACTCGCTCTCATCATGATAATATCCGTGGTAAAATTCAAGTGTTTCCTTTTCATCTGCAAATGCAGTAACGCTTGTACCGACTACTGCTGCCATTGTCATTGCTCCTGCAAGAAGAATGCTGATCGCTCTTTTTTTCATTCCTTTTCCCTCCATAATTGAAATACTCTCTGTTTTGTGCAAGTTCACTTAACATGTCTGTATTGTATCTCTTTTTATGGTTGTTTTGAATGAAGTATATTGACAGTTACTCTGTATTATTTTTACTTTTTCCACAAAAATATGGATTATTTTTACATCAGAGAATGAATAAATTCTTCATCTGTTATTTTGTTTTCCAGAACATCAAAAATACCTTCCATAAATTTCTCTCTTGCGCCTGAATTCCAGATATTATTAGGAACCTGTATTTTCATTTCTGCTGATTTCACTCTGTCTGCAGCTGCAGCAAACCGCTCCATCCCTTTTTCATAGTCCCGAAGCTGAATATGAGGATTGGCAGGCACCTGCTCTGTTTCCTGCAATATCCTTTCCTGTACAGGTTCGCTGAGCATATATTTCAAAAAACGGACACTGGCATTTTCCTTTTTTTCATCTCCGGTGCTTCCCAGGATATACCCCAGACAGGTAGATTCACAGGAAATACTCTCCCCGTTCTCTGCCGGTATCAGACTATAGGAAGCAGAAATTTCATCTGCTATCATAGGAGCGCCCCATATTCCATTGACATACATAGCTGATTTTCCCTCATTAAACATATCTGTTTCATCCCGGTAGCTGTAATTCTCCTGTACTCTGGAATATTCATAAATCTTCCGAAGTATAACAAGCGTTTCCTTCACCGCTTCCTCCTCCAGCAGAAGGCGATGGTTCCTGATAGCCTGTCCGCTTACGGAATCCTGTCCAGCAAGAAGATGATCCATAAAATAAAGATATGCCTCAGAAGACATCTGCAGGCATTTCACACCGTTATTTTCTTTTTGTGCCCAGGCCTCAATAAGACCGCAGGTTTCCAGAAATTCATCCCAGGTTTCCGGCAGCTTCTCAACTCCCGCTGCCTCAAAAATATCCTCATTATACCAGTAGCCTCCGCTTAAAAGCAGAACATCTGACACAGTAAACAATTCCCCTTCCGGAGTGGTCCAGAAATCAATATTGGCAGGAGCAAGACTTTCGGCAAATTCCCTGTCCTCACTGATATAGGGCATAAGATTAAGAGCCAGATCATTTTCTGTCATAAAGCTGTAGACGGTATCCTTTCCTGTGCCTCCCAGAAAAATAATATCCGGAACTTCTCCTACTACAAGAAGATCCTCCACCTTGCGGACCATTTCACTTCCTGAGGGCATGGATACCAGATTCAGCTTTACGTCCGGATTTTGTTTCTCAAAATCCTGGTATATCTGGCGCATGGCCACATGATCCTCTTCAGTGGTTCCCCATCCGTGGATCAGGGTGATCTCCACTGGTTTTTTCTGCTTTTTTCCACATCCCGAAGATACAACTGCCAGTGTTATACACAAAAGAAGCAGACATATCCTACTTTTCCTCATGAGTTCCTCTTTTCCTGTTCTGATATTCTCTTGGAGACATACCGGAATATTTTTTAAACACTCTGGAAAAATATCCGGTATCATCAAATCCCACTGCCTGAGAAATCTCATAGATCTTACGGTCCGTATCCTCCATGTATTCCTTTGCCTTTTCTATACGTTTTTGGAGTACCACATCAAAAAGATTCATGCCGCTTTCCTTTTTGTAAAGTCGGCTCAGATAACTGCTGTTGGCATGAAGCTCCTGGGCAATGTCATTTAGCGTGATCTTACGGCTATAATTACGCTGGATATAATCATTTACCTGCTCATAAAGTCCTTCCGCCTCTTTTTTTCGGGGAGGATTCACAAATTCTTCTTCCAGCTCTTTTTTCTGTTTTTCCAGCTTGCCTGTCACCTTCTGGACAGCAGGAGGAAGCTCCTCCAGAATCGAAAGCTTCAGTACATAATCCGCCACATCATAACGAAGCGCAGTACGAGCGTATTCAAAATCTGTATAGGCGCTTAGAATAATCGTCTGGATTTCCGGATACTGTTCATAAATATATCTACATACCTCCAGACCGTCCGCCTCCGGCATCCGGATATCCGTAATGACAATATCAGGATGTTCCTCTTCAATGCACTGGATCAGTTCCCTGCCGTTATTAACCACACTGATAAGCTCACACCCCATTTTTTCCCAGTTCATCAGCTTTTTCAAAGCGGTTCTCAAATACGCTTCATCATCTGCCGCTGCTACACGCCACATATACTGCTCCCCCTTTCCACCGGAACGATAATCTCAACTTTCGTTCCTATATTCTTTTCTCCCGTAATTTCCATACTGTAACTGTCATGGTACAAAATCTTTAGCAGACGTTTCATATTTGCAAGTCCTGTATGAGTATGCGAAATACCATCCGTACCTTCCATATCGCCGCTGTCCATGTCTTCTCCGTTTTTTTCGTATCCTACTCCATTATCTTCTACAATAATATGAAGTTTTTCTTCTTTTTCAAAAAGCCTGATTCTTACAAGCCCGCTTCCACTTTTGGGTTCCAGTCCGTGAGATACTGCGTTTTCCACCAGATTCTCTATTAAAAGACGCGGGATCTTTAATTTTTTTACGTCCTCACTTCCATATTCAATCTCATAAGAAAGCTGGTCCCCAAACCGGCTTTTCTGAAGATACAGATAAAAATTAACCAGCTCCATCTCCTCGGAAACAGGTATCCGTATTTCCTTTTCTCTGAAAATTTTACCTTTCATAAGCCCGGAAAATGCCTGTAATCCCCGATACAGCTCTTCATCTCCATCCAGCTTCGCCCGAATACTGAACATTGCAAGGATATTGAACTGAAAATGAGGGTTGATCTGAGCCTGAAGATATTTCGTCTGAGATCTGGCAGCCAGAAGCTGTTTTTCATAAACCTGCTCAATAAGGTATTGGATCCTCTCTGCCATCTCATTAAAGATCACACTGATCTCGTGAATCTCTGAAATAGAAGAATCCTCCATTCTGACATTCAGATCTTTTTTACCAAAGGCTTTCAGATTATCTCCCAGTGTTTTCAGTGGTCTTGTAAAACGGTAACTGATTCCCAACATTACAATCGCAATAAAAACCAGCGCCAGAAAAATAACCACCAGAAACGTAAGCATGGTAGGCTTCAATATCACATAAATATTGTTCATACCGATTGAAACCGCCACAGAGGTTCCAAAGCCACAGCCCCCGGAAACACTGAGAGTCCGAATACCGTTCAGTTTCGTTTCTCCCGAAAAATTCGGAGCGAGCTCACAAATCTCCCGGGCAGCTTTTTTATCTCCGCCCCATGCCAGAATATTGTTTCTGTCAGAGTATACGGCCCAGGTTCCATTGCTGTAGTTTTCTATTTCATCAAAAATATCTGCTACAGCGGCTTTTCCTATTCCAAGGACACAGATTCCAAGTTCTTCCATTGCCTCGTCATAAACACGAAAACAGAGGTTGATCTCATCAGCCCCTGAAGTCATATCATATCTTTTTTCTGTTGTACGGAATTGTCTCATTCTGTCCAGATAGGCCTTTTCTCTGTCTCCGGCTGCTGCCACTGTCATGGGATAATAATGTTCGCGGATATATTCGTCTTTTCCATTAAAAAGACAGACACTGGTCACAAACGGAAGCTGCTGATCCGTCATATTACGGTCAGAAAACAGTTCCATACTATATGAAAGCTGTTTTTCCATTTCTTCCCGGTCCGTCCACTCCCCCTCAAAAAACTTCCTGAGAGTGGAGTTATGACGGATCATTACAGCGCCATCCTGAATAAACTGCATTTTATTCTGACAGTCCTGTTCTGTATTACGGAGAATATTTTCCATATCCTCTCTGATATTTCCCAGAAAAAACACAAAAAACATAATGATTATCACGGTTCCGAAAAGAACAAGGGCTCCAACGGAAGTAGCCATAGTAAGAAGTGTGATTTCTCTGTTCAATGTACGTTTCTTTTTTTCTGCTGCCATATCTCCCTCTATCTGAATTTCTGCCATTTTCCCGGTCAGTTCCGAGATTAAACGACTTTCAAAAAATCCAGTGTTAAATCCGACTGTGTATCAAAACACAGTCTATCATACGTCCTATATTATACAGCTTCATTTTCTTCGCTAAATTGTAACATAAACTTATGAAGAATTCCACTTATACTTTGGCAAAAAAACAGTGTAAACTCAGTGAGATCTCCCCCCGCCGTTCCGATGATTTTCCCAAGGCTCTAAAACTCCAGAACAAAAGCAGGAATCTGATAAAGGTCATCTGTAAGCCGGAGATATTCACAAGCATTCTTCATCTGTCTGAATTGCAGTATCCTCCAGACTTTCCAGAAGAAGTTCAAAGACACGTTCCAGCTCCTCAGGATCATTGCAGTATGTATAATTGTTGGTAAACATCTGATCCAGAAGCCTGTCATGAAGCGCCTCGTCTTTTTTACGCAGAAGTCCCCACAGAGCTGCATCCTCTGCCCCCCGTCTCTGGGCTTCCAGCCTCATTCCTATATCCGATCCATTCTCTCCCGGATATACCAGAAACGAATCACCACATGGGAAGTTTGTTCCTATTCCTGTGTCATTTGGACAGCTTGTTCCTTTAAGCGGATCCATTCCCCCCGGAAACTGGTTAAATCCCCAGTGCAGGAATCCCGAAATCCTGTTTCTGGCGCATCCCCAGAAAAGAAGTCTTCCTCTCATTAAATGAAAGTCCAGAAAACGGTTCAGCCATTTCCCTTCCGGACCACAGCACACATAAGTCCATACCGTTTCCCCAAGTCCGATCAAAGTATCAAACTCTTCTTTTCGTTTTTCATAGCCGGCTGTACCGGGAACCCAGATATCTACACCCCCGAAAAATCCCGCAGTATCCACCGCTTCGATTATGCGCACACCCGGAAGATATTTCCGGAGAATACTTGCAGCAAGATAATACTGCCGTCTTCTGGATTCCAGCGCCTGCTGATCTCTGAAATGAATATCCGGTTCATCATGAATATGAAAAAGAACTTTTTTGTCCCATCCGTGCTTTTTCAGGTATGAAGCCAGAGCCTGTACCAGACGAACCGTGTGTTCATATCCTTCAAGGGTATCAAACTTCAGATTTTTTTTCATCATGCAGGTAAAACTGTCTGTATACATATCCGGACTTCCATCCGGACGAAATCCTCTGTGCAGAAGCGCTCCCAGCTCCAGTATTTCCATTCCCTCTGCAAAAAAACTTTCTATAACAGGAGTCAGATACTCAAAATCAAAGGTCCAGGGCTTTTCTCCTGTCACACATTTCTCATCCAGCTGAATATAAAAAACATTCTGATGAAGTCTTCTCATTGCACGGATATATTTTCTGAGTACCTGGATATATTCCGGAGTTCCCATCTCCACATAATGAAAACGACTGATGTCTTCCAGGGAAAACCAGTTGGTAACAGGAAACGCATCCTGTGGAATCATCACATCATAAACATGTACCAACAGCCTGCACTCCCAGCTTCCTTCTTTTGCTTCAGCCCGCAGTTTCAGCGTATGCTCTCCCGGAAGAATATCCTTATCCGCTGTAAAGCAGAAATAAACTGCCGCTCTTCCCTCTTCTGCCTGCACTCTGCCGGTTTTTATGCTCCTCAGACAGTCATATACTCTGAACGGAGCAAGTCTGGTGACATACTCCGGTTTTTCTTCCGGAGGATTTTGAAGGACCATACCTCCCCCCTGAGAAACACCATCTCCCGTATTGTACTCCACCGGTACAGCTTTCATCTGATACCACTCTGTCTGAAATCCGGTTCCTTCTATGACAAATTCCACATCCTGCCCCAGAGTTTCCAGCAGAACCTGAATGCCCGGTTTGCCATTTCTGGCCATTACCAGCCGAAGCTGTTCCGGAAGACAGCCCAGAGGACTGTCCGGATAAAGAAATTCTTCTTTTGTTGTTGCATAACCTTTCAATGTCATATATTCTCTCCTGAACTCATCTTTGATTTCTATTTTATTTTTAACTGTACCTCCAGAATCCATGACTGGATCTTCTGTAAATCCGCTTATACTGTTTTAGCCTTTGACACCGGAAGCCACTATGCTCTGTTTCAGCTGCCGTGAAAACAGAAGCGACAACAGGATAACCGGAGTAATTGTCACCACTGCCAGTCCCATCAGAGCATTTTGTTTGGTTCCCGCATTATTGGAAATATTATAAAGCGCCACATTCAATGTCCACAGATTCTGATCCTCTGTTACCAGCCATGCCCAGAAGAAATCGTTCCAGTTTCCAATAAAAGTCTGAAGTGCGATCAGAGAAATAATCGGCTTGGACAACGGCATACAGATCCTTGTATAAAGATACCAGCTTCCCGCTCCGTCCAGCGCAGCCGCTTCAAAATAACTGCCTGGAATCTGATCGAAAAATCCCTTATACAGATATACATAAAAGCCATAAGGATAAAGGAACGGAAGAAGAAGCGCCGCATAATTGTTATAGGCACCCATTTCCTTATACATAATCAGCTGAGGAAGCATAATACTTGCAAACGGAATCATCATTCCACCCAGGAAAAACATCAATACAAATTTTCCGGCTTTTTTTGACAGCTGTCTGCTGATCACAAACGCACATACGGAACAGAGGATTACCTGGGCAACCATTGCAAAACCGATGACAATCACACTGTTTATCACAAAAGTCATAAATCCCATTTTGGCGATCCGTTCGTTCTGTGGATAAATATAGGCAGGCATATCCAGATAATATTTAAAACTTTCCAAATTCAGAAAATTTTTTGTCTTATCGCCCACACTTACCAGTTTTCCTACAGTCTGATATTTTTCATTCAGCACAGAACTTACCTGTTCGGTAAAATTGTTTCCAAGTCCTTCTTCTACTTTTTTATCGATCCCGTCTGCATCAAATTCATATCCAATGGATTCACAGGCACGGATATAGCGGTCATCATGCAGGAGAATTTCTTTTTTGATGGCAGTTCTCTTATAAATACCATAGTCACATTCCATCTGCAGCTTCATCTGGTGCGCTCTGGAATGAAACAGTGTTTTTCCGTCTTTTGTGCCATACACCTGGATCTCCATAATCGACTGATCCGCAAGCTTGAAGTTTGTTCCGAACATGGCAAGTACATTGTCCTGCATCATCTGGTCCTTTAAAGCCTCTTCACTTTCAAACTCCTGACCGGAATAATCAAACACAAGAGACACACTGTTTGCTCTGCCCGGAAGAAGTTTCGGAGGCACCTCATAAATCTGCGAATTGTCTTTCATGGAGCTTGATACGGCAAAAATCATGGGATACAGCATCAGCGCCGCAAACAACAGAGATACCACAACTGCCACGATCTTAAGGCAGCGCTCTGATTTTCCATAATGGATCTTATTTTTATTTCTTAATCTTTTCATTGCTCTGCCCCCTCTAGTTATTTTCCGACTTTTCAAAATGCATCTGCATCATAGTCAGGGCTGCTATCACGATCAGCAGGACCACCGATGCGGCAGAACCGCGTCCATAATTCAGATCCTGATTAAACGCATTGTAAATAAAAATGCCCTGTGTGGTAGACGCTCCGCTTGGACCTCCTGATGCATACATATAAGGAGCGTCCAGCATCTGCATAGTTGTGATCACGCACATAATAAGCTGGATAAAAATCATAAAGGAAATATTTGGAAGTATAATATGTATGATTTTTTTAAATCCTGTACATCCATCCAGAGCTGCCGATTCCATGATATCTGTTGAGACTCCCTGTATTGCCGACAGATAAAGCAGAACAGTCAGACCGCCTCCCAACACACCGGGAAAAATGATACAGAATTTTACCAGATTGGGATCACTAAGCCAGGTCTGTGGCTCTCCGCCAAAGAACTGCACGATCTGATTTGCCACACCATAATCCGGATGCCATATCCATTTCCAGATGATCACATTCACGGAAGTAGGGATCAGGGCCGGAAGAATATAAAGTGTTGTCAGGCATTTCTGTAATTTAATCAGCTCATTCAAAAGCAGCGCCTGAATCAGCGGAATAAAGAAGCACATACAAAGCTGCAGCATCAGAAAAATAAACGTATTTTTCCAGGAATCCCAGTAAAACTGCATCTGAAACATTTCCATATAATTTTCAAAGCCCACAAATTTTCCCGGAGGATTGATGGGATCATATTGGAACAGAGAAATATAAAATGCGCTGAAAATAGGGTAATATTTCAGCCACACAGTAAATGCCATGGGAAGGAACAGGATACACCACGGCGTTATTTTTTTCCGGAACATATAGCTGCCCGATTTTACGGCAAGAGATCTTTTCTTTTTCTTACTCATTTTCCGTACCTCCATTTTTCTGCATGATTCTATTAGCTTAGAGTATAAAGAAAAGTAATGCTTTATAAAATATACGAACCTTACTTTCAGGTCACTTTTCTTAACCTCTTAAACCACGTTCCTGCTACACCTTAAAAAAAGTGACTTTTTTTATGCATTTTGGTTAATTTTATTCTATTTTCATAAGTAAATTTATCTGTTATGATTAATTACAAGTTAAAGCAACGGCATAAAAGAAGTCAATAAAAAGGAGGATCTATTTATGATGAAGAAAAAACTTCTTGCAACTCTGCTCTGCCTTTCTATGGCAGCAACTACTTTTGCAGGCGCTACTGTTGTTTCTGCAGCAGAAGAAGAACATGAACCGGTAGAACTTACCATCTGGGTAACAAGCCGTACACAGGATGACTGGTCTCTCTCCATGGAAGAACAGTTCCTGGAAGAACATCCCTGGATCACATTAAACAAAGTTGTAAAAGAAGGCGATCCCGGAAATGAATTTTATCAGGGCGTTGCTTCCGGAACCGCACCGGATCTTGTAAACTGCTCTTTTACCATGATGGATTCTTATATTGCGGCAGGTATCCTGGAGCCTCTGAACACTTATACAGATAACTGGGATGAATGGGGAAACTTTACCAAAGAATATGTAGATATGTTCACAAGAGACGGACAGATTTACGGTATCCCTTCCACTGTTTCTCCAATGCTTTTCGGTTACAACAAAGCACTCTTTGAGGAAGCAGGCCTGACTGAGCCTCCGAAAACATGGGAAGAGGCTCTTGATATGGCCAAAAAAATCAACAATCCAGAAAATCAGATTGCAGGCTACGCAACTCTGGCTGCTGAATGGACAGAATGGTTCTTCCAGTACTATGTATGGCAGGCCGGCGGTGATCTGACAAAAGAAAACGAGGACGGAACCGCAGAGCTTACATTTACTGATCCGGCTGTTATCGAAGCCGCTAAATATTATCAGCAGTTAAAAAGCGAAGGTGTTCTTCAGAGCGATCTGACACTGAAATTTGAAGATCTGACCATGGACTTTGCAATGGGCAAGATCGGTATGATGCCATTTGCATCTGACTGGGTATCCGATGCTGTTTCCAATGGAATGGATCCTGACGATATCGGTCTCTGTCTGCCTCCTGCCGGACCTTCCGGAGAACAGACCACAGCCATTGCAGGAACCACCTATGTTATTAACGCAAAATCTGATCAAGCAAAAAAAGACGCTGCATGGGAATATATTGAATTTTATAATTCAAAAGATTACTTCTCCTCCTACTTTGAGAATCTTGCAACAAAAGGCGCTTTAAGCCCGGTAATCATTCCTCGTGATGATATGAGCGTAACTGATTTCTATGACTTCCCGGAGGAATACAAAGAAGTCCTGGAAGCAGCAAAAACTGTTGGTCGTCTGGAATTTTACGGAAAAGCTGATTTCGGCTCCTATGTTGACCGTGCTGTCCAGAAAATCCTCACCGATCCAAATGCAGATCCGGAAAAAGAATTTGCAGATGCACAGAAACAGTGTGAGTCAGAAGCTCTTGAAAAATTCAATGAGGCAAATAAAAAATAACACTCTAAATCCTTTTTGTGTTATCTGTCAGGCATAAAATTTAAAAGAAGAACTGTTTTTCCTGCTTTAACCATGTAGGAAAACAGTTCTTTTTTATATGATGATGTCTTTTTTCCCCAATTATGCTATAATAAACAAAGCTTTATGTATGTTACCCATATATACCCGTCCGGAGGTTTTCTATGAAACTGTTCACTTTTATCCGCACCCTCAGACATAAATGGAATGCTCTGGTAATCCGAAAGCTTCGCAAAGTCGGTATTTTTAAACGACTGAACATTTCTTTTCTGGTACTTTTACTTACTTCCGCTTTTTTTCTGACCTTTTTTTCATTCTTTCAGTATTCCAGAGAAATCAGCCTGAATCTTGACCGATATACCACTATGATGGTACAGAATACAGGTCTGAAGATACAGGATACCATGAAAGATTATGAAAACACGGCTCTGAATTTTTATGATGATATCCATATCCTCAATGCCATCTCAGAAAATTCCGCTTTTTCTCAAAATCGGACTCCTGAAGAGGAAACGCAGTTTCAAAAAAATAAATTCCTGATAGAAAACAGGCTCTATGATCTGCGCCAGAATCAGAAATATATTGTAAATATTCAGTTTGTCACTCCGGACTGTCAGTACCATATGGTAGAGGAACACGGGTTCCAGAGAGGCGGCACTATCCGGGATCTGAATGCCTTTTATCAGTCTGAATTTTATCTTCTTCCACAGGAAAAAAAGGGATATCCCGTATGGATGGACAGTCGGAAACAGACAGATATTTTTTACAAGAATGAACAGAATGTATACGGTTTTGCCAACATCATCACTTTGGGCATTGCCGTTTATGAACCATATGACCGGGAATTTCTTGGTGTTCTGCTTTTTAATATTGATACGGATACTTTTTCCGGCGCTGTGGATGGCACTATGGATAACGGCAGTACCGGAAACACATTTCTGGTTGGAAAAGACGGGATTCTACACTGGTTCAACCCCAGTATCAATGCTCCCTCTCTTCCCTATGATCCTGCACTTTATCAGCAGATGCAGAGCAAGGGAAAAAGCATTGAGCGTACTTCGATCAACGGGCAAAATGTGCTTCTTGCCTATGAACAGATTCCCGGAACAGGACTTTTCACCTGCTACGTTGCTGACCTGAATACTCTTATGAAGCACCCTTTTCATATACGCAACCTTTGTCTGCTGGTACTTGCCGGAACAGTGATCGCCTGCTTTATTCTCTCTTATTATGTAACCTTCAGTATTTCTGATCCTCTGAAAAAGCTGAATTATGTAATGAAAAAAACAGGCAGCGGAAAATGGACTGCCCGCTATGAAAACAGCGGTCATGACGAGATCACTGATCTTGGAAACCGTTTCAATGAAATGGCAGAAAACACCAATCAGCTTATTGATCAGGTATATATTTCAGAAATCCGGCGGCAACGGACTCTGTTAAGCTGGAAAAACGCTCAGCTGGATGCTATGCTTATGCAGATCAATCCTCATTTTCTTTATAATACTCTGGATATCATCCGCTGGGAAGCCATGTATGAGGCCAATGGCGAAAGTCCGGTGACAGAGATGATCGAAAAATTCAGCCGACTTTGCCGGCTTGGAATGAAAACCGGCGGAAACACAATTCCCTTAAAAGAGGGAATCGAACATGCTTCGATCTATATGGATGTGATCAATTTCCGCCACAGTGACAAAATACAGCTTATTCTGAAAACAGAAGTAAATGAAAACGAAGTTTATATTCCGCAGTTCATGCTGCAGCCTATTATGGAAAATGCAGTGGTTCATGCTTTTGGAGATGCAAGCCGCGGTTATTTTATCCGGCTTCGCTCTTTTTCCGAAAACGGAAATCTGTGTATTCTTATAACAGATAACGGGAAAGGAATGACCGATGAAGAGCTTGCTTCTCTTAAACAGTCTCTTAACAGAGAAGAAGTCTCTGGCGAAAGTATTGGACTTGTCAATGTTCATCAGAGAATCCGCCTTTTTTACGGGGATGATTATGGAATCCACATTTCCAGTTCTCCCGGAAAGGGTACAGAAATCAAAATACTCCTGCCTCTCAGAGATCATTCTGAAAATATGGCAGGAAATATGAGAGGAACAGATATTCATGATTTATCAGGTACTGATTGTAGATGATGAAGAAATTGTATGCCGCGGACTGGCACAGTTTGTAAAATGGCAAAAATACGGATTTGAGGTTGCTGCAACCGCTTCCAGTGCGGATGAGGCTCTTTCTGTTATGAAAAAGCTCCATATTGACGTAGCTTTTATGGATATCCGTATGCCAGGTCAGACAGGTCTGGAGCTTCTTCGTATTATCAGGCAGAAATATCCTGATGTAAAATCCGTGATCCTGAGCGGATACTCTGATTTTTCCTACGCTCAGGAAGCGATCCGCAACGGAGCTGTAGACTACCTGACAAAGCCTGTGGTACTGAAAGATATTGAAGCGCTTCTGGAACGCCTGAAAAATGATTTTGACGCCATACAGAACGATAACCGTATACGATGCAACCGGATGGAAGCCCTGCTTCTTTCGGCTGCCAAAGGCTACTCAAAGGCGGATGCCGTGCGCTTTAATCTTCCCATCCTGGAATCCTGGTACGGCCTGTCTCTGTTTCTGAAAAACAGAGAACTCTCCGAGGACGAGATCACCTGCAAAAAAGAACAGATGCGCAGACAGATTTCCGCCCTTGTGCCGTCTGCAATTTTTCTTGAAGATGAAATTTTTTCTCTTTTCTGTCTGATTCCGTGGGATCCCAAAAACGATTTTCATTCTTTCACCACACTTCTGGAGCAGCTTTGCCCGGAACTGGAGGAATGGGCCACCGGAGCAAGCAAGCAGAAATATGGTCTGGATGATCTTCATGAGGGATGGGAGGAAGCCTGCCGGGCTCAGCACTATCATCGCGCCGGAAGCAAAGAGAGAACCATTCTTTATCAAAATATCGAAAAACTGTTTTCAAAAAACGCCCTTCCACTTCAGGATATCCTGCCGCAACTTTTCCAGAAGCTCACTAATCCTGAAACAAGAGATGAAGTGTTTGCTCTGCTCAATACCTCCCTGACGTCTGTCCTCAGTCAGGATATTTCTCTCACCCAGTATCAGACTGCATGTATCAGTTTTCTTATTGAGCTAAACAGTTGTCTGAAGGATCTTTCCCTTCCGGAAAAGGAGCTTCATTCCAGTCTGAATCAGGTATTAAGCAGTATTCTTCTTTCTCAGAACTATCAGGAATGTACCGGGTGTATGACAAAATACCTTGACTGGCTGATCAGCCTTTTAAATCAGTTTGATGAGCAGTCTCTCGGAAAAGATGTAATACGGGAAATCCAGATCTTTATACGCCGCAATTATGCCGAAAACATTACTCTTAATTCTTTAGCCGAGCAATTTTACCTGCATCCTAATTATCTGAGCAGGCTTTTTAAGGAAAAAACAGGTCATAACTTTGTGGAATACCTTACCGAAATACGAATGGAAAAAGTGAAAGAACTTCTTCTGAACTCAGACAAAAAAATCATCGAAATCTGCGAGATGACCGGATACGACAATCCCAGATATTTCAGCAAAGTATTTAAACAATATACCGGTATATCCCCCAGGGAATACAGAGAAAGTCAAAAAAAGTAAAGGTGTATCTGCTGTATCCCGATCCAGATGATAAAAATCAAAGGAGTCACCGTCTTAACTTGTGGTGGCTCCTTTTTTATCAGTAATATTCATGATCGATCTGGATCACCGGAGAATATTTCCCTCCGGGCAGCTCCCTGATTTTTTCTTTCAGGCTATTTATAATTTCATTATCTGTCTTATGGCAGCCGCTTGGCACAGACACATCAAAGATCAGATTTGTATTGGTAGGACCTTTTACCATTCGGAAATCATGCATACTTAAAGATTCGTCTGTTGTCTTTACAACTGCTCTCACCTTTTCCTGCATATCCAGGATCTCCTTATCATCTGTAACGATCGGATCCATATGGATTGTTGCTGAACAGTGGAGTTTTTCCTGAAGTTCATTCTCAATGTGATCGATCTGCTCATGGATTTCCCGAATATCCCCCTCTGCATCTACTTCCGCATGAAGTGAGATCATCAGACGCCCCGGACCATAGTCGTGGACGATCAGATCATGGATTCCATATACCAGTTTATGAGAGGTAACAATATCTCTGATCTCTTCGATAAATTCCTCCTTTGGCGGCTGTCCCAGAAGAAGATCCATGGTTTCTTTGATTGTAGAGGCTCCTGTGTACAGAATAAACAGTCCTACCAGAATACCAAACCATCCATCCAGAAGAAGCCCTGTAAACTGGCTGATTACCGTAGCAGCCAGAACAAGAGCTGTGGAAACCGTGTCGCTTAAACTGTCCATTGCAGTTGCTTTCATTGCAGCGCTTTCTATCTTTTTCCCTACAGCCCGGTTATAATAAAACATATATACTTTGACCAGAATCGATACTGCCAGGATACCAATGATCACGGGACTGCTTTCTATAGGTTCCGGATGGATCAGCTTTTCAACGGAAGATTTTACAAGCTCAAATCCCATAACAAGTATGGCAACCGATACCAGAAGTCCTGAAATATACTCCATCCTTCCGTGTCCGAAAGGATGTTCCGGATCTGGTCTCTGTCCGGAGATCCGGAAACCGATCAGGGTTATGATCGAAGAACCCGCATCGGAAAGATTGTTAAATGCATCTGCAGTAATGGCTATGGAACCGCTTAAAAATCCGGCGATCCACTTTCCCAGAAAAAGCAGGATATTAAGCCCGATCCCCACAGCGCCGCAAAGAGTTCCGTACGCCTGTCTCACTGCAGGGGAGTTGTAATCCTGTCTGTTTTTTATAAAAATCGAAGCCAAAAACTGAATCATATTACCATCTCCTACTCCTGTTTCATTCCCTCGATTCTAACACATTCTGTGATAAAATTCCATAAATATTTACTTTTAGCCGGGAAAATGCTATATTGCATATATAAATCTGTACAGGAATCTATCTGTTTTCAGGACACATCCATTTCAGCTTTATGACAGAATTTTAAACAGGAGAATACCCGATTATGAAAAATCTTGAAAAAATTGCTCTGCTGATCGACGCAGATAACACTCAGCTTTCCAAACTGGAAACGGTAATACAGGAACTCTCTGCTTACGGACGCATTGTTGTAAAAAGAGCCTACGGAAACTGGAGAAAAGAATCTCTGAAAAACTGGGAAGATGAATTGAAAAGACTTGCGATCAAAGCGGAGCAGCAGTTTGACTATGTTTCCGGCAAAAACGCCACAGACATGGCGCTGGTTATTGACACTCTTGATCTGCTCCACAAAGAAATCTATGACGCTTTTGTGATCGTTGCAAGCGACAGTGATTACACCCCTCTTGCTATTCGGCTTCACGAATCCGGTGTATATGTAATGGGCGTAGGAGAGAAAAAAACTCCCGCTGCTTTTCGTAATGCCTGCGATGAATTTCTTTTTCTGGAAAATATGAGTAAATCCTCCGAAATCCCTGTTTCCAAACCGGAAAGCAAACCAAACGGACGGAAGGAAACTGCTGACAGTGATCTGGAAGAAAAATCAAATACTGACGAGCTGCAGGACATCCACAAGCTTCTGAAAATTGCCTGGGACAAATATCAGGATGATGACCGATATGTCAATGTCAGCTCTGCCGGTCAGTATATCAAACGTGCCAAACCGGACTTTGACGCCCGCACCTACGGTTTTATGAAGCTTCCTGATCTTATTGAAGCTTTTCCAAAAAAATATGCAATGAAGCGCTATCCCGGAAAAGGAACCGTCACCATCATTGCATATAAGTGTAAATAATTTTTTATTTTTATGAATCAAAAAATTCAATTCCCATAAGAGTCAGTCCGTGAGCCGGCGCTGTAGGACCGGAAACAGAGCGGTCGCAGGCATTCAGAATCTCGCGGACTCTCTCCGGCGGATACTGTCCGTTTCCCACCTGTATCAGAGTTCCTGCAATAATTCTTACCATATTATATAAAAATCCCTCCCCGGAAACCCGGATGGTAACAATATCGCCATCCCTCCACACATCAATTCCTGTCACGGTCCGGACCGTTGATTTTACCTGCGCCCCTGTGCCGCAGAAGCTGGCAAAGTCATGACGCCCGATCAGATAAGAAGTCGCCTCTCTCATTTTTTCCACATCAAGCTTATAATGATAAAAATAAGAATAAAGTCTTTCTGTAGGCACCGGAAACTTCCTGTTGAGGATCCTGTACTCATAAGTTTTTTCACTGTCACAGTATCTTGGATGAAAATCCGGTTCCACTTCCTCGGAAAGCTGTATACGGATATCCTCCGGAAGCCTCTGATTCAGCGCATAGGAAATTTTTTCTCCGGGAATTTTTGTATTTGTGTCAAACACAGCAACATTCCCCAGAGCATGTACTCCCGCATCTGTACGGCTTGCTCCTATGGTTTCTATTTTTTCACCAAGAAGTTCTGACAATGTATCATTGAGAACTCCCTGAATGGTGATTCCATTTGGCTGGATCTGCCAGCCGCAGTAATTTGTGCCGTCATAGGCAACTACAAGTCCTACTCTTTTCATATTCCTGCCACCCGAAATCCGATCGCAACTGCCAGATACAGAGCCAGTATCATATAGGTTACATAATCTCTTTTTTCATAATGAAGAGGTTTCATCTGCGTTCTCTGATCTCCTCCGTGATAACATCTTGCCTCCATTGCCATAGCAAGATCATTGGCTCGGCGAAATGCAGAGATAAACAACGGTACCAGAAGAGGCACCATATTTTTTACCTTCTGGATCAGATTTCCATTCTCAAAATCTGCTCCTCTTGCAATCTGCGCCTTCATGATCTTGTCTGTTTCCTCCAGTAGTATAGGAATAAAACGAAGAGCAATAGACATCATCATTGCAATTTCATGAACCGGCACATGGATCTTGTTCAGAGGACGCAGACCTCTTTCCAGACCGTCTGTAAGCTGATTGGGTGTTGTGGTCAACGTCATCAGAGAAGAACCGATCACAAGGTAGATCAGACGGATCGCCATCTTTCCAGCCAGTGAAATTCCCTCTCTTGTCGCCTTGAGAAATCCGAAACTCCAGAGCACCTCCCCCGGTGTCAGAAATACGTTGAACACCATGGTGATAAGCAGGATGATAAAAATTGCTTTCAGACCCTTAAAAATAAATTTTACCGGAACCTTGGATATCTTTATTGCAACAGCCAGAAATACTGTCGCCACTGCATACCCCGGAATCGTATTAAACAGGAACACAGAAATAATAAAAACAAGAGTTCCCATCAGTTTTGTCCTGGGATCCAGTTTATGAAGAGGGGAATCCGCAGGATAATACTGACCAATCGTAATATCTCTGATCATTTCTCATTTCCTCCCTTCAAAAGAGGAGAAGCTGCTTCTTTCAGCGCTCTGAGAATATCGTCCCTGGCCTCCTCCACAGTTGTCGCATTGGGATCTACTTTCAGCCCTTGCTGTTTCAGGGCGTGCATAATATAAGTAATCTGAGGTGCTGCCAGTCCCATGGCCTCCAGCTCCTGATAATGGCTGAACACCTCTCTTGGAGTATCGTCAAAAGCAATCTGGCCACGGTTTACCACGATCAGACGCTCTACATATTTTGCCACGTCTTCCATACTGTGAGACACAAGAATAATCGTGATCCCACGGGCCTTATGAAGCTCTGCTATCTGATCCAGGATCTCGTCCCGACCTTTTGGATCAAGTCCGGCTGTGGGCTCATCCAGGATCAGAATTTTGGGATTCATTGCAAGAACGCCTGCAATGGCAACTCTTTTTTTCTGACCTCCGGAAAGTTCAAAAGGCGATTTACTGAAATTTTCTTCTTTAAATCCAACCTGAAGAAGCGCTTTTTTCGCTTCAGCCTCTGCTTCTTCACGGCTCATTCCCTGATTCATGGGGCCAAAACACACATCAGAAAGCACGTCGCTCTCGAAAAGCTGATGCTCCGGATACTGGAACACCAACCCCACCTGACTTCTTAAATTCCGCCTGTCATATTTTTCTTCCCACACATCTTCTCCATTATAGAGAACAGAGCCGGATGTAGGACGGATCAGAGCATTCAGATGCTGGATCAGTGTGGATTTTCCGCTTCCGGTATGACCGATCACCCCGATAAACTGTCCATCCGGAATTTCCAGATTAATATCCTTCAGCGCATGGATTTCATAAGCGGTTCCCGGGCTGTAGGTGTATGTGATATTTTTTAATTCTATTGACATAAGCAATTCACCAGCTCTTCCGTAGTAAGGATTCCATCCGGGATATCCACCCCGGATTTTTTCAGTTCATGGGCAAGGAGTGTTACCTGAGGCACGTCCAGTCTGTATTTTTTCAGCATATCCACCTGGGAAAAAATCTCTCTTGGAGTCCCCTCCATTACTACATGACCCTCGTCCATAACATATACATGGTCTGCGTCAATAACTTCTTCCATGTAGTGAGTGATCAGAACTACTGTTACTTTTTCCTGTCTGTTCAGCTGATGCACTGCTTCCAGAACCTCTTTCCTGCCGTTTGGATCCAGCATGGCTGTAGGTTCGTCAAGGACAATACATCTTGGGCGCATTGCCATGACTCCTGCAATGGCGACTCTCTGCTTCTGTCCTCCGGAAAGCTTGTTTGGAGAATGGTGACGATATGCTGCCATTCCGGTTTTCTGAAGACTTTCGTCCACACGTTTCCAGATATCTTCTGTGGGTATTCCCATGTTTTCCGGTCCGAATCCCACATCTTCCTCCACAACCGTTCCGATGATCTGGTTATCCGGATTCTGAAATACCATTCCGGCTTTCTGCCGGATCTTCCACAGTTCCGGCTCTTTCATGGTATCCATACTGTCGATCCATATCGTTCCCTCTGTAGGAAGGAGCAAAGCGTTAATATGCTTGGCAAACGTGGATTTTCCGGAACCGTTATGTCCCAGAACAGCCACAAACTCACCTTCCTGAATATCCACACTCACTTCGTCTACCGCTCTCTGAGTTTCCTGTATGTTTCCGTCGTCATCATATTTAAAATAATCAAATCCCAGTTTCAATGCTTTGATGATTCCCATATCCGTATCCTTTCAGACTTCCTCAGAAGGCTCTTTGCTGTCTGTAAGAGACTCGATCACTTCCCAGATTTCATCTCTTCCCTGTTTGGTTTCAGCAGAAAAAGGAATCACTGTGCTTCCTTTTTTCAGCTGAAGTCCTTCTTTTATCATTTTCAGATGCTTCTGGATCTGGCTTCTTTTTAATTTATCCAGTTTAGTGGCTATGATGATCGGTTCATAACCGTTATGAAGAATCCATTCATACATCTGACAGTCATTGGCAGACGGCTCATGACGGATGTCGATCAGGAGGAACACTGCTTTCAGATTTTTTGAAGTATGAAGATACTTCTCGATCATTTTTCCCCATTTTTCCTTTTCCGTCTGAGATACCCGCGCATATCCATATCCTGGAAGGTCTACCAGATATCTTTCGCCATTGATCTTATAAAAATTGATCGTCTGTGTTTTGCCCGGCTGTCCGCTGGTGCGAGCCAGGGACTTCCGGTTCATCAGACCATTGATCAGGGAGGATTTCCCTACATTGGATTTTCCGGCAAATGCCACTTCCGGCATTCCCGTATCAGGAAGTTTGCTGGTAATTCCGCAAACAATATCTAATTCTGCCTGTTTTATAACCATTTGTTTCCTCTCCTGTCCGGCTCCTTTCACGGATCCGGGATCCTGTTATTTGCTCAGCGCTCTGTGAAGCACATCTGTCATAGTTTCTACAAAAGAAATTTTCAGACCGTCAAGAATCTCCTGGTCCAGTTCTTCCACATCCACTCTGTTTTCTGCGGGAACAAGAACTTCTTTTATTTTTGCATATCTGGCTGCAAGAAGCTTCTCTTTTAATCCTCCAATAGGAAGCACACGGCCTCTCAGAGTAATTTCTCCTGTCATTGCCACGTCTGCCCTTACCGGCTTCTTAATGATCGCAGACAGTATGGCTGTAGCCATGGTAATTCCGGCGGAGGGACCGTCCTTTGGAACTGCTCCTTCCGGAATATGTACATGAATGTCGTTTTCCTGGAAAAACTCCGGTTTAATCTTATACTGGTCTGCAATGGAACGGATAAAAGAAATACCTGCCTGGGCAGATTCCTTCATCACATCTCCAAGCTGTCCTGTAAGGACCAGTTCACCTTTTCCCGGCATTACATTGACCTCTATCTGCAGCGTATCGCCGCCTACCTGAGTCCATGCAAGTCCTCTTGCAATACCGATCTCATCCTTTTTATTTGCCATCATATAAGAATAACGGCTTTTTCCAAGAAACTTATCCAGATTCTTTGTAGTGACTTTTACTTTGTCCTGACCGTTTTCCATGATCTCACGAGCTGCCCTGCGGCAGATCTGCGCGATCTTTCTCTCCAGAGACCGGACTCCGGCTTCTTTGGTGTAAAGATTAATGATTCTCCGAAGAGCAGGCGCCTGGATCGACAGGCTTCCCTTCGGAAGTCCGTTGACCTCCATCTGCTTTGGAATCAGATGTTCCTTTGCAATATGTTCTTTTTCATTTTCCGTATATCCGGAAATCTCCAGAACCTCCATACGGTCAAGAAGCGGACGCGGTATCTCCTGAAGATCATTGGCTGTGGCAATAAAAAGAACCTCTGAAAGATCCTGGGGTACTTCCACATAATGATCATTAAAACGACTGTTCTGCTCCGGATCAAGAACCTCCAAAAGCGCTGAAGCGGTATCTCCTCTGTGGTCACTTCCGGTTTTGTCTATTTCATCCAGAAGCATCAGAGGATTGCTGACTCCCGCCTGCTGCAGGGCTGCCGTAATCCTTCCCGGCATGGCGCCTACATAAGTTCTTCTGTGCCCTCTGATCTCAGCTTCATCCCGGACACCGCCCAGACAGATGCGGACATATTTTTTGTGAAGAGCCTCTGCCACAGACTTCGCAATGGAAGTTTTTCCGGTTCCCGGAGGGCCCACAAGACAGAGGATTGGACTTTTTCCGCCCTTTGTCAGCTTTCTCACAGAAAGGAATTCCATGATCCTTTCTTTTACCTCTTTCAGTCCGTAATGCCCTTCCTCAAGAATCTTCCAGGCTTCTGCCAGATCATCGGAATCCTCGGAACGGCTGTTCCAGGGAAGAGCCAGAAGTGTTTCAATATAAGTTCCAAGCACAGGACTTTCTGCTGAGCTGCTGCTCATGGAGCGGTAACGGCTGATTTCTTTTGCAAGCTTTTCCTTTACTTCAGCAGGAGCATCCAGCTGTTCCAGTTTCTTCCCGTACTCATCCGCCATATCAGAAACGCTTTCTTCTCCAAGCTCCTCACGGATCAGTTTTAACTGTTCTCTCAGAATGTATTCCCGCTGATTTTTGTCAACCCTGATCTTCAGCTTTTTCTGAAGATCCTGACCTACTTTAAAAACTTCAATTTCATTCTGAAGGATTCCTCCAAGGACTTCATATCGTTCCTCCAGAGTAGCTGCCTCCAGAAGTTTCTGCTTGTTCTGCCAGGTAAGAGAAATATTCACAGAAATCTGTGTCATCAGTTCTTCAAGATTTTCGATGTTCAGAATCTGCGATGCCAGCTCCCGGCTGACCTTGCCGCTTTCCGTACAATACTGGTGGAACAGACCGTGAATTCCTCTGTACATAGCTTCTCTCACAGTATCTGCATATGGTTCTTCTTCTGAAACAGAAACAGCGGTCTCTGCCTCCAGAAACGGTTCTTCCTGAACAAGAGACAAAAGCTCGGCTCTTTCTCTTCCTTCAACAAGAACCCTCAGCAGATCATGCGGAAGTTTTACTACCTGTTTGATATATGCAATGGTGCCCACTCTGCACAGATCTGAAATTCCGGGATTCTCTATTTCCGGATCTTTCTGTGTCACCAGAAAAATCTCCTGTCCGCGAAGCATTGCGGCTTCTACGGCTTTTATGGAGCGTTCTCTGCTGATATCAAAGTGGACGATCATTTCCGGCAGGATTGTTGTTCCCCGAAGGGCAATCGCCGGCAAAGTGTTAATTGGCTGCGTCATTTGCTGTCATTTCCTTCCTCAGGCTGTTTCCGGCTTTCCATTTTTCCTGGAACGGGAATTTCTTCTCGCGGAAGGCTGTACTGCCGGTTCTTCTCCATAAATGATCTCCGGCTCTCCGGTTCCTTCAACAGCCTCTTTTGTAATAATTGCCTTACGGATCGTATTATCTGAAGGCGCCTTATACATCAGATCCATCAAAGATGTTTCCATAATGGAACGAAGTCCTCTTGCGCCTGTTTTTCTTTCCAGAGATTTTCTGGCCACCAGCTCCAGAGCCTCATCCTGAAAATCAAGCTCTACTCCATCCAGCTCAAACAGCTTATGATACTGTTTGGTAAGAGAGTTTTTGGGCTCACGGAGAATACGGATCAGAGCTTTCTCATCCAGTCCGTCCAGAGTAACAACAATCGGGACACGTCCGATAAATTCCGGGATCAGTCCGAATTTTATGAAATCCTCCGGCATTACCTGTTTCAGAACTTCACCTACATTTTTTTCTTCTTTTGCAGTAACCTCTGCTCCAAAACCAATCGCTTTGGTATCCTGACGGGCTTCAATGATCTTTTCGATCCCGTCAAAGGCACCGCCGCAGATAAACAGGATATTTGTTGTATCTATCTGGATAAACTCCTGATGCGGATGCTTTCTTCCTCCCTGTGGCGGAACGCTGGCAACAGTTCCCTCAAGGATTTTAAGAAGAGCCTGCTGTACACCCTCTCCGGATACGTCACGGGTAATAGATGCATTTTCAGCTTTTCTGGTGATCTTGTCAATCTCATCGATATAAATGATTCCGTACTGTGCGCGCTCAATGTCATAGTCAGCTGCCTGAATGATCTTCAGGAGAATATTTTCCACATCCTCTCCCACATAACCGGCTTCTGTCAGTGTAGTGGCATCAGCGATCGCAAACGGAACATTCAGAAGGCGGGCCAGAGTCTGAGCCAGAAGAGTTTTTCCGGAACCTGTAGGACCAAGCATCAGAATGTTGCTTTTCTGAAGCTCAACATCCAGATTTCCTGCTGCGGTAATTCTTTTATAATGATTATAAACTGCCACAGACAGAGCTTTTTTGGCATCCTCCTGTCCAATCACATAATCGTCCAGGATTTTGTGGATCTCCTCGGGCTTTAACAGGTTGATATCCGTGTCAAAATCATCCTCCGGACCGTACTGAGCCAGCTCTTCTTCCATAATCTCCGAACAGATCCCGATACATTCATCACAGATGAACACACCCTCCGGACCTGCGATCAGTTTGCGTACCTGATCCTCGGATTTATTACAAAAAGAGCATCTGACCTTTCCTTCTCTTATCTTATCTGCCATGGATATTTCTCTATTCCTTTCTACTACAATATATTGATATGCTGAGATAAAAGCAAGACAAGACTCCCTGTTAAAGGAGTCTTCTCTTCAGTCTTTTTTATTTATGTTCGACAACACCGTCAATCAGACCATATGCCTTTGCTTCTTCTGCAGTCATATAATTGTCGCGGTCTGTATCCTTTTCAACCACTTCAAGAGGCTGTCCTGTGTTCTCAGCCAGCATTTCATTTAAGGTGCGCTTTGTCTGAGCAATGTGGTCTGCCACGATCTGAATTTCTGTAGCCTGACCCTGAGCGCCGCCGGACGGCTGGTGAATCATAATGGTAGAGTGCGGAAGAGCAAATCTCTTGCCCTTTGTTCCTCCCGCCAGAAGGAATGCGCCCATGCTGGCTGCCATTCCAAGGCAGATGGTGGATACATCGCACTTAATGTATTTCATAGTGTCATAAATTGCCATACCTGCGGTAACAGAACCTCCCGGACTGTTGATATAAAGCTGAATATCCTTGCCCGGATCCTCTGCTTCCAGAAACAGAAGCTGTGCCACAATGATACTGGCACTTACATCATTCACTTCCTCTCCCAGGAAAATGATCCTGTCCTTCAGAAGTCTTGAATAAATGTCGTAACTTCTCTCTCCCCTGCTTGTCTGCTCAATGACATAAGGTACTAAACTCATATATATGCCTCCATTCGTCGCGTCACAGTGGATTCAAAAGATGTCCGCTTGCGCTTTTTACGCTTCCTTTGCTTCGTCTGCTACAAGAGTAACTGCTTTCTGTACAGCCATGTCTTTCTTCATCTGCTCTAATTCACGGTCGCCAAGAAGCTCTTTTAATTTGTCAGCTTCCATTTTGTACATTTCAGCCATCTTGCTGATCTCTTCGTTTACTTCATCCTCAGAAACCTCGATATTCTCAGTTTCTGCAATCTTTTCAAGAACAAGTCTTGTCTGGATTCTCTTCAGAGCCTGCGGTTTCATCTCTTCCTGCATCTTCTCTGCTGTCATTCCTGTGAACTGGAAGTACTGCTCCATAGTCAGACCCTGAGACTGCATTCTGGATGCAAAGTCGTTCAGCATCTGACGAACCTGTGTGTTGAGCATAGCGTCCGGAATTTCCATCTCAGCGTTCTCGATTGCTTTATCTACTGCTGCATTTTCTTTTGCTGCGCGTGCTTCTTTTTCTTTTTTCTCTGTGAGGTTTTTCTTAACGTCCTCTTTGTACTCTGCAAGAGTATCGAACTCGGAAACATCCTGAGCAAAATCATCATCAAGCTCCGGAAGTTCTTTTGTTTCTACTTTCTTTACATCACACTGGAATACTGCTGCTTTGCCTGCAAGCTCTGCTGCCTGATATTCCTCCGGGAAAGTTACGTTTACTTCTACGTGATCGCCTGCTTTTGCGCCTACAAGCTGATCCTCGAATCCCGGAATAAAGGAGCCGGAACCAAGTGTCAGAGGATAATCTGTTCCTTTGCCGCCTTCAAAAGCAACGCCATCTACAAATCCCTCGAAGTCGATTGTTGTGATATCGCCGTTCTCTGCTCCGCGATCCTCAACTGTTACAGTTCTGGAGTTTTTCTCCTGCTCTTTTTTGATCTCAGCATCAATGTCCTCGTCTGTTACTTCTGTTTCGGACTTCGGAACTTCAACACCCTTGTACTCGCCAAGTGTTACTTCCGGTTTTACAGCTACTTCTGCTGTGAAGATGAAAGCTTTTCCCGGCTCAGCCTGAGTTACATCGATCTCCGGCTGGGAAACGATCTCAAGGTCGCACTCCTCAAGAGCTTTGCTGTAATGCTCCGGAATAAGAGCGTTTGCAGCATCCTCAAGGAAGATTCCCTTGCCATACATCTGCTCGATCATTTTTCTCGGTGCTTTGCCTTTACGGAATCCCGGGATGGAGATTTTGCCTCTTGCTTTCAGGTATGCGTTCTGCATTGCCTTGTCTAATTCTTCAGCGGAAACCTCGATTGTAAGTTTCGCCATGTTTTTTTCCATTTTTTCTACCTGTAAACTCATGTTTCCTGTTCCTCCTTAAAATTGTCAGGTTCTGATTCTATTTTTAAAATTTACTCTATTTTTGCCTGTGTTTCAGCATTTCAGGCAAGTGTACCCTTTAAAAAAAGATACAATTACAGTCATTATCGAAGTATAGCACAACTGACATAAAAACACCAGAGTTTTTTTCAGTTTTCTGTTCCCTTACGGTAACGGCTCACACAACACTGTCCCGCAAGGTATTTCAGCGTATTTATGCCCTGTATACAATAGATTCTGCAATTTCCGCTGCCTTTTCCTCTCCCATAAGCTGCGCGATCAGACTGAGAGCAAAAGGAACAGCTGTTCCAAGTCCACGGCTTGTAGTCACATTTCCATCTACAACAACCGAATCTTCGCAGATTTCCGCTCCGTCAAGCTGGTCCATAAAAGAAGGATAGGAAGTTGCTTTTCTGTTTTTCAGAAATCCCAGCTTTGCAAAAACACTTGGGGCTGCGCAGATGGCTGCAACTTTTCCGCCTTTTGCATAATATTCTGTAAGAAGTTCTGTAAGAGGCTGATACGCACCCAGATATTTTGTTCCCGGCATTCCTCCCGGAAGTACCAGCATGTCTGCATCTGAAAAATCTGTGTCTGAAAAAATACAGTCTGTTTTCATTTCGATCCCATGTGAAGTAGTAATCTCTCTTGTTTCCTTAATAGAAACCGTAACCGCCTCAATTCCTGCTCTTCTCATAAGATCCACAACTGTCAAGCCTTCAATATCCTCAAATCCATCTGCCAGAAAAATATATACTTTGCTCATAAAAAATCCTCTCGTTCATCAGGGTTCAGAACCCTTTCCATATGTCTGTAAGTATACCACTTTTTTCCGACTGCATACAAGAAATATTGTTCAACCGCTTCTCATCGCATGGTTTGTGGACTCTGTTTTATTATTGTCGTAAACAGACTCTGTACTGTTATTTCCAAAGATAAATTTACCAGGTCAACCACAGCAAAATCTCGTGACGGAGCGCGTTCCCCATGCTATAATAATAGAGTTATAAATGAACGGATAAAAAAGCACACAATATTGCTGTTTTATTTTTGTACAAAACACAGACTGAAATTCATGTTATTTGTGTCCGCATACTACGGATTCTATTATGCAAAATTCTGTATTTGTCCATTTACAGAACACAGCCTGCCGATACGGACTGATAATACTTTAAAATCCATAATATAAAACAGTGTGCTGCTTTATTCGAGTATGAAACAAATATTTATATCCATCCCAAAATAAATAGAAGAAACTTTTTATAGTCTCTTGAATCTTATCATTTATAATTTTTTACCAACATTCAATCACAAGGAGTATATCATGGAAATAGAAAGAAAATTTCTTATAAAAAAAGAGCAGCTTCCCGCTAACCTGGAGCAATTCCCCTGCCATGAAATTGAACAGGGCTATCTCTGTACAGAACCGGTTGTGCGTATCCGCAGACAAGATGAACAATATTATCTTACTTATAAATCAAAAGGACTGATGACCCGGGAAGAATATAATCTTCCGCTGACCAGAGATGCCTATCTTCACCTGAAGCCGAAAGCTGACGGACTTGTTATCTCAAAAACAAGATACCTGATCCCAGAAAAAAACGGACTGACTATTGAACTTGATGTATTTCATCAGGAATATAATGGTCTTCTTCTGGCTGAAGTAGAATTTTCCTCTCAGGAAGAAGCCGAATCCTACTGCCCTCCTGACTGGTTCGGAGAGGACGTCACCTTTTCCTCCAGATACCACAACAGTACTTTAAGCCGTGGTCTCACAAAAAAATAATCCACTGCTTTTTATCCGGCTAAATGACAGATATTTTCAGGTGTTCTTGTTTCCCATATGGACACCTTTATTGATATTTTCTTTTATCTCTGCTGTTTTCTTTTTCTTCTGTGCCGTCTTTTTATACACGGCGTTACTTTTCTCCATTTTTGTGCAGGATCCCACTTTCCGCTCATCAGCCTTTTTTCCAGATATCTACTGTAAGATACCGGAATGATTCCCAGAAGCTTCCCCACAATCTGTACTATCGGCTTACTGCTATTTTCCAGCCTCATAGACTGTTCAAGGAGTTTCTGAATAAAAAACATGTGCTAAACCTCCCTTATAAGAAATAGTTTAGCACATTCTGTTCTTTAACACAATTTTACAAAAAATAAATCCTGATGTTTTATTTTACAGACGTTTTCCTTTTTCTGCTGCTCCCGTAAGAGCCTCAAATACAGCGCTTCTCATTCCTTTGTCTTCCAGAATCCTAACGCCCTCTATGGTACTTCCTGCCGGAGAGCAGACCATATCTTTCAGTTCAGCTGGATGCATTCCTGTTTCCAATACCATTTTTGCGCTTCCCATCACTGCCTGAGCCGCAAAAGAGTATGCCTGACTTCTCGGAAGTCCCTGGGCAACTGCAGCGTCTGCCATTGCCTCAATAAACATAAATACATAAGCCGGCGAACATCCGCATACTGCGCTGAACGCATCCATCAGTCTCTCCGGAATAAATTCAAATCTTCCAAAGCTTTCTGCAATCTCTCTGATCTTCTGAACTTCCTCTTCTGTTACCCGTTCATTGCAGCAGCCGGCAGTCATTCCCGCCCCCACCTGAGCCGGAGTATTTGGCATCAGACGCACAGCCTTCACAGGGCAGCCACAGATATCTTCCAGCCATTTCAGAGTTTTACCAGGAGCAATTCCCACCAGAATATGTTTTTCTGTTAAAAGATCTCTCACTTCTATAAGAACCTCTTCATAAAACTGCGGTTTTACTGCAAGAAATACAATTTCTGCCTGAGAAACAACCTGACGATTGTCCATAGTCGTCTCTACGCCCAGCTTTTCCCGGCTTCGTTTTGATCCTGCCTCTGTAAGATTAGACACAATGATCTCTTCTTTTTTTACAATCCCTTTTTTCAAAATTCCGCCGATCATAGCTGAAGCCATGTTTCCGCAACCAATAAATCCAATTTTCATAATTGTTTTCCTCTTTTCTTTTTATTTCTCTCATGGTACACCATATCATCTACTTCTGTCATCAGAAACTTGCAGCTGGCAAATAAAATCTCTATAACAATCGCAACCAAAAACACAGCAGACAAAAGAATTTCCCTATCACGCACAGCATAACAACTTCCTTCTGTTTTCATATAGCGTGATCTGCTTCCTTTTTCATTTACTTTTCAGCTTTCCACAAAGTATTTTTTCAAGTTATCTTGAATCCCAAAAATCTCAGTGCTATAATAATCTCATGCAGATATAGTTCATCGGTAGAACACCAGCTTCCCAAGCTGGGAAGGCGGGTTCGATTCCCGTTATCTGCTTATGGCAAAAAGCCTTCGGAACATTCCGGAGGCTTTTTTTGCTGGGCCGATTCTTACTCTCTGCCGTATCTTCCGGCAAGTGCTTTCATTTGCTTTTGAAGTTCTTCTGTAATCTGTCCGGGTGTCAGCCTCCACTTCCAGTTGTTTCCCAGAGTAGAAGGCTGATTCATACGTGCGGAATTATCCAGGCAAAGATAATCCTGCGCCGGGATCACACAGAGCTTTGCTACACTTCTCATAACAAGACAGATCAGATCCTGACAGATTTCCTGGTCTGAACCATGAAAATTATTCAGATATTCTCTTACCTGCCTGCGCTCTTTTGGCGTAATATCCTGAAACCAGGATAAAAGTGTTTCATTATCATGCGTGCCTGTATAAACCACACAATTTTCCGGATAATTATGAGGCAGATAGTCACTGGCATTTCCTGTGTCTCTTTCATCAAAGGCAAACTCTATGACCTTCATATTTGGATATCCGCTTTCCTCTACAAGACGTTTTACAGAATCTGTCATATATCCTAAATCTTCTGCAATAATCTTTCTTGAGCCAAGTCTTTCAGAAATCGCCCGGAACAGATCAATGCCCGGTCCTTTTTCCCACCATCCGTTTTCCGCTGTTTTATCCCCATAAGGGATTGCATAGTACTCGTCAAATCCACGGAAATGGTCAATTCTGACTACATCATAAAGCCGGAAACAGTTTTCGATTCGTTTGATCCACCACTCAAATCCGGAATTTCTGTGAACCTCCCAGTTGTAAAGAGGATTTCCCCAAAGCTGTCCTGTTGCAGAAAAGCCATCAGGAGGACAACCTGCAACCTGTGTGGGGCAATTGTTTTCATCCAGCTTAAACAGCCATGGATTTGCCCAGGTATCCGCACTGTCCATGGCAACATAAATGGGAATATCTCCAATAATCTCAATTCCCTGTTTATTGGCATAAGCTTTCAGTTTCATCCACTGCTGCCTGAATTTAAACTGCATATACTCCTGAAATTCAATTTCAAAATACAGCTCGCGTCTGTAATAATCCAGCGCATTCTGCCATCTGAGACGGATATCCTCCGCCCATTCACTCCATGGCTTTCCATCAAATCTCTGCTTCACAGCCATAAAAAGCGCATAATCTTTCAGCCACCAGGCTTCCTCCTTCTGAAAGCGCCTGAATTCCTCGTTTGCTCCCACATTGCTGCGCTCATAAGCTTTTCGGAGAAGAAGGGTACGCCCCTTGTACAGCTTCGCATAATCCACACTGGAAGGGTCACTGCCAAAGTCCACGGCATCACATTCCTTTTCTGTAAGAACACCCTCTTCGATCAGATCTTCCAGACTGATAAAATAAGGATTCCCCGCAAAAGTAGAAAATGACTGATAGGGAGAATCACCATAGCTGGTAGGGCCCAAAGGCAGAATCTGCCAGCAGCTCTGTCCTGCTGCTTTCAGCGCATCCACAAAATCATAAGCGCTTTTTGAAAAACATCCGATTCCATATTTTGACGGCAGGCTGCTGACAGGCAGCAGCACACCACATTGTCTTTTGTCTGACATATTTTTTCTCCTTCCGTTTTCTTATTTTATAGTGTCACAGGAGAAAAAAAGTGTCAATATCAAAAAACGCAGATTTCTGTCATTCTGCAGCTTTTTCCGCATATTTCACTGTAACAAGTTTCTCATAGGGCACCCTCTGGCTCAGTTCTCCGGCGTCTTCCAGAATATCCTGCAAAAGCTCAAAACTTTCTTTTTCAAAAACAAGGTTTTCCTTCCATGTGTCCTGTTCATAATAACGCTTTACAATAGTGGTAAGTGTTTCCATATCTGCTTCCGGAAACTGCGGTGCAATCACCCTGGCAATTTCCTCAGGTGTATGCTCCTGCACAAATTCCATCCCCATCTGAAGGCCGTCTGTAAACTTCTGTATCACATCCGGATGCTCTTTCAGATAACTGGTGTTTGCGCAGTAGGAAGTATAAGGCACATATCCGGAATCCACTCCAAGCGAAGCAACCACATGACCTGTTCCTTCTTTTTCAAGAGCTGTGGCAGAAGGCTCAAATTCCACTGTAAAATCAGCAGAGTCGTCACCTGCAAAAGCCGCTGCTGTAGAACCAAAATCAATACTCTGGTCAATAGAAAGATCCTTCTGCGGGTCAAGTCCGTTTTGTTTCAGAATATATTCAAAAACCATTTCCGGCATACCACCTTTTCGTCCTCCAAGCACTTTCGCTCCCTTCAAATCACTCCACTGAAAGTCCGGCATTTCCTCCCTTGCCACCAGGAAATTCCCCGCCCTCTGAGTCAGCTGTGCAAAATTCACTGCCGGATCTGTAGCGCCCTCCTGATACGCATAAATAGAGGCTTCCGCTCCCATAAATCCAATATCCGCCTCCCCGGAGATCAGAGCTGTAAGAACTTTATCCGCTCCGAATCCAGTCACCAGCTCCACATCCAATCCCTGGGCTGCGAAATACCCCTTTTCAATAGCAACATACTGAGGCGCATAAAAAACAGAATGAGCAACCTCATTCAACGTAATCTTTGTCAGCTTCTCTTCTTTTCTCTCCGCCATAACTGCACACGGAAGAGCTGCCACTGCCAGAAGAACAGCAAGAACTGCCGCTGTCAGTCTTTTTTTTATTCTCATATTTGTGATACTCCTTTTTCCTTCTCCTTATCTTATGAAGGGAAGAGAAAAAAGTGAGAGAAAGCCATTGTCTGGGAACTTCATTATAATACAAGCAAAGGCAAAACCTCAAAAACCGGCTCTGCCCAAGCAATTAATATCACACAAAACTTGAAACGACTTTTTCCATACAGTTTATCTCATCTATATTTATAAAATTCACCTCCCCCAATTTCTCCCTGTGTCCTGTAATGTTTTATCAAACCTCCCCCTCATGTTCTCACTTGCCCCTCTCCCTGTAATGGCTTATAATGATACCATAAATAATTTTAACTAAAACAGGTATGGAAAGGAAACACAAATGAAACTGAACCCATTCTGCATGTGCTGTGCAGTAAATAAACAGGAAGAAAAAATCCGGAAATTCCCGGACATGGATAAAAAAACCGAATATATGAAAAAGGTAATGGCAATTCTTTCTGGTTCCGAGGAACAGGACTGCTCTCCCAGCCTTTCTGTAGAAATTCAAAAGCTCTACAGCGAATTCTGGAATTGTCCTATGGAAGATTTCACAGAAATCAAAAGAGAATTCAATCAGCTTATGCTGAATATGGAAGCCTCTATAGAAGAAAAAATCCGAAAAGCAGACGATCCTCTGGAAAAGGCGCTTCTCTATGCACGTATCGGAAATTATATTGACTTTGCCGCCATTTCCAATGTTGACCAGTCTACCGTCATTACTCTTCTTGATGAAAAAAGCTCAGAAGCACTGGACGAAGAAGAATATAAAAATTTTATTCATGATCTTTCCTCTGCCAGAAAGCTTGTCTATCTTACTGACAACTGCGGAGAAATTGTTCTGGACAAACTGGCTGTGCAAATCCTAAAAGAGCAGTATCCGAATCTGGACATCACAGTAATCGTCCGCGGATACCCGGTAGTAAATGATGCCACCATGGAGGATGCAGAGGAAATCGGACTTACCGATTTGGTAAAGGTGATCGGCAACGGCAGCAATATAGGCGGTACATGGATTCCCGGAATCAATTCTGAATCCCGTGAGCTTCTTTATCAGGCAGATGTGATTCTCGCAAAAGGTCAGGGGAATTTTGAAACTCTCAACGACTGCGACCTGAACGTTTATTATCTGTTTCTCTGCAAATGCGATCTGTTCCAGCGTCGTTTCCATGCAGAAAATCTTCAGGGCATGTTCCTGAATGAACGCCGTCTGGTCATGGAGCCAGTGTGACACAAAGCAGATTAATATGGACAGTCTGCACAATAAATATTGTCTTTTCGTCAATCTGTCAATAAACCTCTGAAATATTTGTAGGATTCTTCTCTGGTACATTTTATCGCTTTTCGTTATACTGAGTACAGTTCAAAACAAGAGCAAAACTATATTTTACAAATATTATCTGGAGGGAATTTAAAATGGCAAGTTTATCATTAGAGCACATTAACAAAACCTATCCGAACGGCTTTGAAGCTGTTAAGGATTTTAACCTTGAAATTGAAGATAAAGAATTTATCATCTTTGTAGGACCGTCCGGCTGCGGAAAATCCACAACTCTTCGTATGATTGCAGGTCTTGAGGAGATTTCCGGCGGTACTCTTAAAATCGGTGACAAAGTTATGAATGATGTAGAGCCGAAAGACCGTGATATCGCAATGGTATTCCAGAACTATGCTCTGTATCCTCACATGACTGTTTATGATAATATGGCATTTGGTCTGAAGCTCCGCAAGGTTCCGAAAGATCAGATCGACAAACAGGTTCGTGAAGCTGCAAGGATCCTTGACCTGGAAAAACTTCTTGACCGTAAACCGAAGGCTCTTTCCGGTGGTCAGAGACAGCGTGTTGCTATGGGTCGTGCAATCGTTCGTAATCCTAAGGTATTCCTTATGGATGAGCCTCTTTCCAACCTGGATGCGAAACTTCGTGTACAGATGCGTATTGAGATTTCCAAGATCCACCAGAGACTGGGCGCTACCATCATCTATGTAACACATGACCAGACAGAGGCTATGACTCTTGGTACCAGAATCGTTGTTATGAAAGATGGTGTTGTTCAGCAGGTAGACACACCTCAGAACCTGTATCAGAAACCGGGCAACCTGTTTGTAGCAGGATTCATGGGATCTCCGCAGATGAACTTCCTTGACGCTGAGATCAAAGAAAACGGTTCTGACCTGGTTGCTAAGATTGGTAATGATGAGGTTGTGATCCCGACAGAAAAAGCAAAAGTTCTCAAAGACAAAGGCTATGTAGGCAAAACAGTTGTTATGGGTATCCGTCCTGAGGATGTTACTGATTCCGCTAACGGCTCCATGTCTTCTGTAGTGAAAGTATACGAACTTCTCGGAGCAGAAGTATTCCTGTACTTTGATGTAAACGGAACTCAGATCACAGCTCGTGTTGATCCTCGTACAACAGCAAAAACTGGCGATCCGATCAGCTTCGACTTTGATATGGACAAAGCTCACTTCTTTGACAAAGAAACTGAACTTGTTATCACAAACTAATCCAGATACGATTTCACCCCCGGAGATTTCCGGGGGTGTTTTTTTGATTCTAAATAAAATGGTTCTATAACAAATGTTGGGGGTGTATAGGGGTGCATAATTTAAAGTTCTGTAAAAATGTCGGGGTCCATGAAATTTAATTCTGAACTGCCTCCCAAAAGTCAGACCTGAAAATCCAGCTTTTGGGAGATCAGTTTTCTCATGGCAAAATATCGTTTCCAATTTAAGAAAAATAGTAAAAAATGCTTCTCTGGTAAAGGAGGCTTTGAATTTAGAGCCCCAAAATACTCAAGTCCTTATTCAGTAATTAAAAACCGGATTCATGGTTACGAGAGAAATGAAGATTTTCCATAAATCAGCTCTCAGAGCCTGTCTCTGTTTTTTCCCACATCATCGCTTCATAAGGTCTCAGCTTCTTCAGGGAAGGCAGATCATTGTAATTGTGGATTAAAAGCTCTACGCTGCTATCCTCCTGGCTCTTATTAACGCCAACGTCAACCGCAGGCACTCCCCACTCCTTCAGCAGTGGACACTCCACCTCTTTATCTGTAAAATTAGCTACTACCAGCAGTTTCCTGCCCTCATACTCCCTCACATAAGCAAAAATATTTTCGTCTTCCGGCAACAGAAGTGTAAAATCACCGTCAACAAAAATGCTGTTTTCTTTGCGGAGATGAATCAACTTTTTATAATAATGGAAAACAGAGTTTTCGTCATTAATCTGGCTCTGAGCATTGATCTCCGTATAATTTGGATTAACTCCAAGCCATGGAGTTCCTGTTGTAAAGCCTGCGTTTTCTGTATCGTCCCACTGCATGGGAGTTCTGGCATTGTCACGACCTTTTGCATAAATGGATTCCATAATATCTTTTTCTGAATAGCCCTTTTCCAGACGCTCCCTGTACATGTTTCGGATCTCGATATCCTGATACTGTTCAATAGAATCAAAGCGCACGTTTGTCATACCAAGCTCCTCTCCCTGATACACATAGGGAGTTCCTTCCATTCCATGAAGAACAGTCGCCAGCATTTTTGCAGACTCCACTCTGTACTCTTTATCATTTCCCCAACGGGATACGATTCTCGGAAGGTCGTGATTATCCCAGAAAAGGCTGTTCCAGCCGCAGCCGTGAAGCTCCTTTTGCCATTTTTCCAGACATTTTTTCAGTTTCAAAAAAGGCAGAGGACAGAAATCCCATTTTTCTTTTCCCGGTTCCTGATCCAGCATCATATGCTCAAACTGGAACACCATGGAAAACTCGCTGCCGTCCGGCTTACTATAAAGCTTTGCCCGGTCAATATCTGCTCCCCAGGCCTCTCCGACTGTGATCAGATCGCCCTTCTGGAAAGTTTCCCTGCTTAATTCCTGAATAAACTGATGAAGTCTCGGTCCGTTATTGGTGATCATAAGATCCGGCTCCTTGGCGATCTGGTCGATCACGTCCAGACGGAAGCCGCCAACACCTTTGTCCATCCACCAGAGGATCATATCATAAATTTCTCTTCTGACCTTAGGATTTTCCCAGTTCAGATCCGGCTGCTTTACGGAAAACTGATGAAAATAATACTGCTTTAACTCAGGCACCCACTCCCAGGCCGGGCCTCCGAATGCAGAGCCCATATCATTTGGATAAACGCCCTCTTCACCATCGCGCCATACATAGTAATCATGATAAGGATTGTCCTTGCTTTTTTTTGCCTCAGTAAACCAACGGTGTTCATCAGAGGAATGATTCAGCACCAGATCCATAATAATACGGATATTTCTCTTTTTTGCCTCAGAGATCAGCTGCTCCATGTCATCAAGATTTCCGAACATGGGGTCAATATCCTGATAATCGGAAATATCATAACCGTTGTCATCCTGGGGAGATCTGCACACCGGAGACAGCCAGATGGCGTCAATGCCAAGCTCCTGAAGATAGTCCAGTCTTTTTATAATTCCCTGGATGTCGCCGATCCCGTCTCCGTTACTGTCCTGAAAGCTTCGGGGATAAATCTGGTAAACCACAGAATTCTGCCACCATTTTTTATTGTTCATATCCATTTCCTCCTGTTAAATCCTTCGTATGAGAGTTCCATTTTTTGCAAGGCTTCCATTCATATAGCCACGGGCAAAAAGGACTTCTCCCTGTTCTTCCACTTTTATAGAATCCTCTGAACAGTTCAACAGCACTTCCGTTTTCTGATTCTGTTCATCCAGCTTAATATAATCCACACAGCGCTTCTCCTGATAGTTTCCCGGAAAATTAAAGTACAGGCTTTTAAAGGAAGGCTCCTGCTTTCTCAGGGAAATCAGTTTTTTCATTTCTGCTATACGCTGTCTGTTTTCCTCTGAATCCAGTTCCTGCCAGGGCATGCATCTTCTGCAGTCCGGATCGTGTCCGCCCTCCATTGCAATTTCTGTTCCATAGTAAATACAGGGGCTTCCCGGCATGGTAAACAACACCGCAAGCTGCTGATAAAAGATATCCAGATCATAAAAACGGTTCATCAATCTCTCCGTATCATGGGAATCCAGAAGATTAAAAAGTACATTGTTGCACTGCTGCATATACATAGTATAACAGTGATTGGCCATATATTCAAAGTCCTGTTTTGTCATTGCTTTATCAATAAAAAAATCATGAATACCACTCATCAGAGGATAATTCATAACAGAATCATATTCGTCTCCCATAAGCCACTGGCTTGCATCATGCCAGATTTCACCAAGAAGATAAATATCCGGCTTCAGTCCTTTCACCCTGGTTCTCATCTTTTTTAGGAAGCTGTGGGAAATCTCATTGCCAACATCAAAGCGGATGCCGTCAATGTCATAGTCACGAATCCAGTTTTCACAAAGATCACAGAAATATTCCTGCACCTTTTCATTATTGGTATTCAGCTTTGGCATTCCGTCTGCAAAGGCAAAGGTATAAAATCTTCCGTCCCGGGTGTCTGCCTTTTTCTTCAGGTCACTCCAGTCATTGATCATAAACCAGTCCGCATATTCGGAATCACGTCCTTTTTCCTGCACATCCAGCCAGGGCGCAAATTTGGGGCCGCAATGGTTAAATACCGCATCCACCATCACGCGGATACCGTGATCATGGGCTTCCTTTACCAAAAGAGAAAACTCCTTTTCATCACCAAAAGCCGGATCGATCTTTTCATAATCTGTTGTGTCATATTTGTGATTGGATTCCGCCTTCATAATAGGATTCAGATAAATCCCATTGATACCCAGTTCCTTCAGATAATCCAGTTTCTGTCGGATTCCGGAAAGATTCCCTCCATACCGTTCTCTGTTGGTGACTGGTCCGGTTCTCCAGGGAATGATATCCTCTGTATTTTTTTCCGGTGTTCCATTACAGAATCTGTCAGGAAAAATCTGATACCATACTGTACTGTTCACCCAGTCCGGCGTCCTGTTAAGATCTGCCGGATTCATCCAGGGAACAATAAAACACTGAAGCATTCTTCCATCCATATGAAGCTGCTCTTCTGTAAGGAAACCGTCCTCAAAATAATACCAGATTTCTTTTTCTGTCTGAAGTTCAAAATAATATTTGCATCTTTTATACGGCGGCTCCAGGGTGGTTGTCCACCAGAGCTGATGCTTCAGCCGCTTTTTGTAGCAGATTTCTTCCCGTTTTCCGGACCATTTTTCTTTTCCGCCCAGAATACCTGCATCAAACGGGTCCCCATAATGTATGAAGACCCGCTTTACGTCATAACCAGTTTTTATATTCACAATCAGCTGGTTTTCATTGTACGGATAGCTCATCTGCTCTGAAGTTTTGTGATAAACCCCGGTAAATTCCATATGTTATTTCCTCTCTCTCAAATGTCCGGCATATTTTTTTAGACCTGCTTCTATCCGTTTTCCGTCCGGCATCCGCCATTCCCAGTTTGGACTTCCCACCGTACCCGGAGTATTCAGTCTTGCGTCTTTTCCCATTCCAAGAATATCAGAAAGAGGAACAATTGCGTACTCTGCTTTGCTTCTCCAGGTATATTCCAGAAGCCTGTCCTGTACAGAACCATTTTTGATACCCTGTTTTTTCAGGAAACGCCGTACCTTTCTTCTGGCCGGTACACTAAGTTCCTGATACCATTCCATCAACGTACTGTTGTCATGGGTTCCGGTATATATGATCATATTTTCCTCATCCGGAAAGCTGTCTACTGCATATTTTCCAGAAGTATCCAGTACAAATTCCAGAACCTTCATCCCCTTCAGATGATAATGTTCTTTTAAGGTAAGAACCTCAGGACGAAGATCACCCAGATCCTCTGCGATCAGCTCCACCTCTGGAAGTTTTTTTGTCAGCATATCCAGCACTTCGTATCCGGGAGCCTCGATCCATTCCCCTTCAATGGCAGTTGGACAGGCTGCCGGAATTTTCCAGAAGGTGTCAAAAGCTCGAAAATGGTCAATACGGATCATATCAAACAGCCTGCTGCTGTATCCGATCCGGTCAAGCCAGAACCGGTAATCACTTTCTTTCAGATAATCCCAGTCATAGATTGGATTTCCCCATCTCTGACCTGTAGCGCTAAAATAATCAGGAGGAACTCCTGCAATAAAGATAGGACGGCCGTCTGTATTCAGAAGGAAGTTATCCTTGCCGGCCCACACATCCACAGAATCCACGCCCACATAAAAAGGAACATCTCCCATAATGCGAATCCCGACATCATTGGCAGCTTTTTTTACAGCCATCCACTGACAGTAAAAAACATACTGAAGGAACATCTGGTACTGAACCTCTTCCTTTACATGAACCGGAACTTCTGCGCCTGTTTCCGGCCAGGATTTATCCGCATCCTTCCACTCATTCCAGCAGCGGTTTCCGTTTTCTTTTTTTAAAGCACGGAACATTCCGTAAGTTTTTACCCAGGGCTGCTCTGCAAACTTCTGATAATCTTCTGTTTCCTGAAAATTGCCGCAGGCTTCCCGGAGATAAGGTTCCTTCCATTCTCTCACTGCCTGATAATCCACCTTTTCCGCATTTTTACGGAAAGCTTCCGGCAAAGCTTTCAGAAGTCCCTGAGCATACAGTTCTTCCAGGCTGATGTAAATTTCATCTCCCGCGCAGGAGGAGTACGGCTGATATGGAGAGTTTCCATATCCTGCCGGATTCAAAGGCAGGATCTGCCAGATCTTTACGCCTGAATGTTTCAGATTTTTAATAAACCGAAAGGTGTCGGCTCCCAGCTCTCCCACTCCTGTATTGGAGGGAAGGGCTGATACCGGCATCAAAATTCCTGATTCTCTCATAAGCCACCTCTTTATTTTATGACAGCTTCCAGATATCACGGTTATACTCGGCAATGGTACGGTCTGCAGAAAAGTATCCGGCCTTTGCAATATTTACCAGAGCTTTTCCTGACCATGCTGCCTCGTCCTCATAATCTGCCAGCATTTTTTCTTTTGTCTGAATATATTCTTTTACATCCAGAAGAGCCATAAACCAGTCTTTGGAGCGGATTTCTTTATACAGTCTTTCCAGATTTTCCATATCTCCGATTGCTTCTAACTCTTTGCCTGTAATAAAATCAACCAGCTCACGAATCATTTCATCTTCCTGGTAGATCGTTTCTGCACTGTAGGTTTCCTCCTCGTAAAGACGAATTACATCCTCTGAACGTTTTCCGAAAATATAGATATTCTCATCTCCAACAAGCTGATGGATCTCCACATTTGCGCCGTCCTCTGTTCCCAGTGTTACCGCACCGTTCAACATAAACTTCATATTTCCTGTTCCGGAAGCTTCCTTGGAAGCAAGAGAGATCTGCTCGGAAATATCGCAGGCAGGGATCAGCTTTTCTGCCTTGGTTACATTATAGTTTTCTACCATAACGATCTTCATGTATTTATTCACCTCAGGATCCTTTTCAATCAGCTCCTGCAGACACAGGATCAGATGAATAATATCCTTGGCAATGGTGTAGGCCGGAGCTGCCTTGGCCCCAAAGATCATTGTCAGCGGACGCTTCGGAAGATTTCCTTTTTTGATCTCCTTATATTTATAGATTGCATAAAGAGCGTTCATCTGCTGCCTTTTATATTCATGAAGACGTTTAATCTGGATATCAAATACTGAATTTGGATCGATCTCCACATTCTGAGTCATTTTCAGATAATCTCTCAGCTCTTCCTTGGAATGCATTTTGATCTCACGAAGTTTTTTGAGTACAGTTTCATCGTCTTTATAATCCAGAAGCTTTTCAAGCTTTGTGGCGTCCTCAAGATATTCTCCGCCAATCAGCTCTTCCAGATAATCTGCCAGTTCATGGTTGCAGTGCTTCAGCCATCTGCGGAAAGTGATCCCATTTGTTTTATTATTGAATTTTTCCGGATAAATATCATAGAACGGTTTCAGCTCAGATTCCTTCAGAATTTCTGTATGAAGGGCAGCTACGCCGTTTACCGCATATCCGTAATGAATGTCAATATGCGCCATATGCACACGGTCATCCTTGTCTATAATGGCAACCCGCTCATCGCTGTAATCTTTTTTCACACGGGCATCCAGTTCACGGATCACAGGCATGAGATGTGGAACCACATTTTCAAGATATGCAACCGGCCATTTTTCCAGAGCCTCCGCAAGAATGGTGTGGTTGGTATAAGCGCAGGTCTTTCTTACAACGTCAATAGCAGTATCCATGTTAAATCCCTTTTCCATGAGAAGTCGGATCAGCTCCGGAATCACCATGGTAGGATGAGTATCGTTGATCTGAATTGCAACATGGTCGTAAAGTCTGTAGAGATCATAGCCGTTGTCCTCTGCTTCTTTCAGGATCAGCTGCGCGGCATTGCTGACCATAAAATACTGCTGGTAAATACGAAGAAGCTGACCTGCCTCATCACTGTCGTCCGGATAAAGAAACAGTGTCAGATTCTTTTTGATATCGTTTTTGTCAAAGCTGATACCATCGCCGATAATGCTTTCATCCACAGTGTCTGTATCAAAAAGATGCAGACGGTTGCAGTTGTTTTTATAACCCGGAATTTCAATGTCATACATAACAGAGGTCAGAGTAAAATCCTTAAAAGGAACCTGGAAAGTAGTTTCTGTTCTTGTAAGCCAGGAATCCTCTGTGATCCACGGATTCTTTTCTTCTTTCTGCTTATGATCCACAAAAGTCTGACGGAACAGACCGTCATGATAATTTAATCCCACTCCGTCTCCGTTCAGGCCCAGTGTTGCGATAGAATCTAGGAAGCATGCTGCCAGACGTCCAAGACCTCCGTTTCCAAGAGAAGGCTCCTGCTCGATCTCCTCAATATCTGTAAGGTGATGGCCGTTCTTTTCCAGAACCTCTCTTGTCTCCTCAAACAGCCCAAGGTTGATCAGGTTGTTGGAGAGAAGCTTTCCGATCAGAAATTCCGCTGAGATATAGTACAGCTTTTTCTTTCCTTCGTTTCTCTTCATATTCTTCATTTTATTTTTTGTGATCAGAAGAAGTGCTGTGTAAATCTCCTGACTTGAGGCTTCTTTAATCGTTTTCTGGTATCTTTCCTGTAATACCTGCTCTAATAATTTCTCCATAGCTGTCTCCTCTTTTCTATTCTTTCTATGCTCAAAGTTTTTCCAGTGCTTCATATACTCTCAGGATCTCCCCTACACTCCAGGCCTGTGCAAAACAGCCTCTGGAGCGGGTGGGATTTTCCCCGTCATAGATTTCCGGAAGCTGTCCGATACAGCCCTCTCTCATGGCTGCCTCCATAACCTCAAGCTGCTCCCTCACGATTTCTTTTGCTTCCGGACTGTACTGATTCACCTTCAGATATGCAAGATAATAAGCTCCTAGCGGAAATGTCCATACAGTTCCCTGATGATAAGCCATATCTCTGTCTTCCATTTTTCCCTGGTAAAGCCCATGAAATTCCGGATCTTCCTGTTCCAGTGTGCGAAGTCCATATGGAGTATAAAGTTTCTCAAAAACAGTTTCCACTACCTGCTGTTCTTTTTCCGGTTCCAGCATGGTAAACGGAAGAGATACTGCCCATATCTGATTACACCGTATCTGGGTATCTGCCTTTGTTCCTGATACAAGGTCTTTTAAACATTTTCTGTCATCCATCCAGAACTTATCCACAAAAGAAGCTTTTACTTTTTCTTTTAACTGTGTATAACCTTTTTTTCTGTCTACGATGTCTGCCAGTTCATCCATAATACACAGCGCATTATACCAGTAAGCATTAATTTCCACAGGCTTACCGTGACGGGGTGTGGGAAGAATATCCCCTACCCGCACATCCATCCAGGTTACCTGCCACAGTCCCTCTCCTGACCGGATCAGGCCGTCCTCATCCATATGGATTCCGTAATCGGTTCCCTCCCGGTAAGCTTTTATGATCCGCTCCATCACCGGGTACATTTCCCGTACAAAATCGCTGTCTTTCGCAGCCTGATAATAAAGATATACACAATTAATAAACAAAAGCGCTGCATCCACAGTATTATAAAGAGGCTCGTTTCCACCCTCCGGAAAAAGATTTGGCATCAGGCCTCTCCGCTCATTAATCGCAAAGGTTCTGAGAATCTCCTTTGCCGTTTCATACTGACCGGTAGAAATACACACGCCTGGAAGAGCGATCATGGTATCTCTTCCCCAGTCCTCAAAAAACGGATATCCTGCAAGAATGGTGCTGCCATTGGTAGATTCTCTTCTGGAAACAAACTGACTGGCGCTTTTTACCAACTCTTTTGCCATTTCCTTGTGAAGTCCCGCCTTCGCCTCCAGGGCTTTACGGTAGGTCTGCATTCCCAGGATAATGGCATCTGCATCCTGATCTGCATTTTCCATGGAATACACAATCTTCATAATCCTGTTTTCTCCCGGCTGAACACATTCCGTGATCATGTGTCCGGTTTTTGCAAGACCAGTTTCCTTTCGTCCGTCACAGACGTCATAGCTGTAAAAATATGTTTCCTGTATTTCTTCTATATCAATCAATGTTCCATTTGTCCGGAAGCCGAGAGTCATTCCGTTTGAAATAACAGCATTTTCCCTATACTGAAATTCCTGCTCCGGTTCCGGCTCGCTTCCCTTTGCAGTAAACTGATAAAAAGGCAGGATTTTCAGCTCTGCCGGTTTACTGCTGCGGTTTCTGATACTGTAGCGGACTGCTACCGTGTTTTCCCCCTGCTTCATGGCGATTTCCTTTCGGATCTCTACTCCGTGAACAAGGAATCTCCATATGGGCATATCATCAAATATAAAAGAGGAAAGATAAGAACAGCCCTCTTCTTTCTGTCTATCCGCAAACTCCTGGGAAGAAAGAACAATCTCCTCTTCCCCCAAACACAGACATTCCTTCAGGCGATGTACCATATTGTATCTGTGGTTTGGAGCCTGCACGCAGGCCATCAGAAGGGAATGATCATTTCGTGCCGCAGAACCTGTCATAGTCAGAGAGGAAAAGCCACCCAGTCCATTGGTAAGGAGGTAACAATTTTCCTGTCCCCTTTCCAGATTTTTCAGTTCCTGTTTTCCATAAATCCACTTCATATCCTTACCTCTGTCCCAGAAGCAGAACGCTCACCGGAGCCGCTTCTGCCTTTTCCGCCTTCTTTGCCTCTTTCCAGAGAAAACTGCTTTCTCCGTTCAGAAGAAGTTCCCATTCTCCTTCCGGAAGTTCTCTTTTTACTGTTGTTTCTGTTCTGTTATAAATGATCAGAAGCTTTTTCCAGGGTGATGTCTGCTCTTTATCCCGGTTATCCACCAGAAATCCCACAGCCCCCTCTTCTTTCCACTGCCCGGAAATTCTTTTCCACGCCTCCTCTGATTTGTCACAGAGTCCGGAAAGCTGTTTCCGAAGAGCGATCAGTCCCTGATAGTACCGTCTTAACTCCTGATATTCATACGCCCGCTCCCAGTCCAGCCAATTCAGCTCTATGGAAGCGTTATAGGTATTCTCATATCCGTCCTTTGTTCTGGCAAATTCCTCACCGGAAAGGAAAAAAAGATTTCCCTGACAAGTCATATAAACAGCTGCTGCCAGACGGTTCACTCTCTCCCGCTCTTTCTTATCAGGAATCGTCTTTTCCAGCTTATCCCAGAGCGTCCAGTTGTCATGTGCCGATACATAAGTGATGATCTGACTGGGAGCCTTTGCGCCGCCTTTGCCGCACCAGGCAGTTACACTGTCCAGGATTTTATCCTCCATATCCTGGGCGCCGTTGACAAAGCCCGGCGTTTCCGCCTCAAATACATGCCCCTTAACAGCATCTCTTGTGTTGTCGCAGAACATACCAATATTTTTGTCCAAAAGCTGTATATTATTTTTCAGGGCCGGTGCTGTGCCGTCCTCCATGGCTGTCGCATCCGCTGCCCATGGCTCGCCATAGATCAGAATCTCTCCTTCTCCGTAAACAGCATCAAGTTCTCTTCGGATGCGGTTCATAAGCTCTACGTCAAGAAGTCCCATAAGATCAAAACGGAATCCGTCAATATGATATTCCCTTACCCAGTAAAGCACTGAATCCAGAATATATCTGGCGCACATGGGACGCTCGCTTGCCACATCATTTCCGCAGGCAGAGCCATTGGAGATCTCTCCGTTTTTTTCTGTTCGGAAGTAATACCAGGGCACAGTACGATTTAGATTGTTGTCCAGTGAATACATATGATTGTAAACAACATCCATGATCACTCGAAAACCATTTCTGTGAAGAGACTGGATCATTTCTTTAAATTCCCGGATACGCACTTCCCCATGCTCCGGATCTGTGGAATAGGAACCCTCCGGCACATTGTAATTCACCGGATCATAGCCCCAGTTAAAATCTGTTTCACTTTTTTCATCTACAGAACCGTAATCGTATGCCGGCATGATCTGTACATGAGTAACCCCAAGCTCTTTCAGATAATCAAGGCCGGTAGGATGCACACCGTCTCCGTGAAGCGTAGTATGCTCTTCTGTAAATGCCCTGTATTTTCCACGATTTTCCTTTTTAAAGCCACCGGAAGTTTCCCAGGAAAATTCTTTTACATGAAGTTCATAGATCACATTTTCCGGTGATGGTTCCGGTCTTTTGTCCTCATCCCAGTGCTTTGGATCTGTTTTTTTCAGATCGCAGACCATACTGCGGATCCCATTTACTCCACATGCCCTTGCATAAGGATCCCCTGTTACTGTTTTTTCTCCGTCCAGAGTAATCTCATAATCATAGTATACTCCGTGAAGATTTTCCGACCTCCGGTATGCCCAGACTCCTTTTTTCTCTTTTTCCATGGAAATGATCTGGTGACAGGGAGTTTTTTCTCCATCTTTATAAAAACGCAGATTTACTTCCTCTGCCAGCGGGCTCCACAAAAGGAAGGTAGTTCCTTCCTCTGTGCAGACAGCCCCCAGATCGCTGCCCTCATACAAATATTTTTCCTGAAATTCTGAAGAATGATATAGCCCCTTTAATTCCTGTCTTGTTCTCATAATTCTCCTTTTTTCATCAACCCTTAACTGCGCCGGATACTCCATCTACATAATATTTCTGCATACACAGGAAAAGAATCGCAATCGGTATGGAAATCAAAACAGCTCCTGCCGCAAAGCTTGTATACCAGCTGTCAATGTATTCTTTTTCCAGCATCTTCCACAGACCAATGGCAATGGTGTACTGATCAGAATTTGCACGGCAGATTGCCTTTGCAAAAATAAAGTCCAGCCACGGCGCCATAAATGCTGTAAGAACTGTATAGACAATAATCGGTTTACTTAACGGCAGCGTAACCTTTGTAAACACCTGCCACTTGGTACAGCCATCCAGAATAGCAGCCTCATCCACGGCATAAGGAATGGTATCAAAAAATCCTTTGGCAATCTGGAATCCCAGTCCTGCACCGCCTGAATAACAGAGAATCAATGCCACCCGGATAAGATTTCCTTCTGTCATGCCTGCTGCCTTGAGAATAAAGTACACAGCAACCATGGACATAAAGCCCGGAAAAAGTCCCAGTATCATTGCCATATTCATATAGGGTTTTCTCAGTTTAAACTTCAGCCTTGACAGGCAGTAGGAAACTGCCAGTGTATAAAAGGTTGCGATCAGGCAGGAAAAAATTGCAATGATCAGGGTATTCATGAACATCCTTGGGAAGTTCAGAATAGATGTATCTGTAAAAAGCTTAACATAGTTGTCCAGCGTATAAGACTGGGGCAGAAATGTAGAAACATAAGATCCCTTTTCTGCACGGAAGCTTGTAAGCACAACCCAGATAATGGGGAATACCCAGATAAAAGCCAGAATCGCCAGACTCACATGAACGATAGTGTTGTTTACAAAACGCTTTGTTTTTGCTGACTTGATTTTTGGTGCTGCCATCTTTAAATCCCTCCTTCTTTATAGGACTTGCTGTTGCGGTAAGTAAGAAGCGCTCCTGCCCCCAGAATCATAAAGGTCAGAATTCCGATTACCGCGCCTATGTTGTAGTACTGTTTATCAATGGTCAGCTTATAGAGCCAGGTAACAAGCAGGTCAGTTTTTCCGGCTGTGGATGCCAGATCCGTAACCGGATCTCCTCCTGAAAGAAGATAAATAATATTAAAGTTGTTTACGTTTCCGGTAAAGGTTACGATCAGATACGGAGTTGTCACATACAGCATATAAGGCAGGGTAATCTTAAAAAATCTCTGAACAGCATTAGCTCCGTCCACCTTTGCCGCCTCATAAAGTTCTTCGGGAATGTTCTGCAGCACGCCGGTAAGCTGAAGCAGTGTATAGGGAACGCCAACCCAGATATTAATAACGATCACAGTCACTCTCGCCCATGTCGGATCTGTGAAAAACGGAAGACTTGCATCTGCCCCGATCCAGCCCAGATTTCTTAAAAGCACGTTTACCGCGCCATTTGGCTGTAGCATTGTTCTCATAATAAGAAGAGAAACAAACATCGGAACCGCGCAGGAAAGCACAAAGCAAAATCTCCAGAAGCCTTTTGCCCTTGTATCCTTCCGGTTGATCACCATAGCAAGGATCATTCCGAAGATGTAGTTACTGAAGGTCGCAAAAAATGCCCACACCAGAGTCCATCCCAGAACCGACCAGAAGGTGCTTCCCAGAATACTGTTGGAATCAAACAGCGCCTTGAAGTTTTCCAGGCCTACCCAATCAAAAAGCATCAGATGATTTCCGATCTTACTGTAATTGGTAAATGCCATACAGATTATAAAAATCAGCGGCAAAATAGTAAAGATCATAATTGCGATCATTGGGGGTGTCATTAAAAGTCTGTGCAGGTTTTCGTGAAGCAGCGACTTCACATCCTCAACAAAGCTGTTTACATGCTGCCCGCTTTTGTCCAGACATTCTGCCTTGTAAGCGCTTTTCAGAGTCCCTCTCCATACCCATACCATCAGAAGTGTAAGAAGAACCGTAGCCACCCCATACAAAAGAATCAGTACAGACTGATCGCCCTGTGTATAAACATAAACCTGCTTCGCCTCATCCCATACCTCTTTCTGAGGAACACTTCCCAGTGAACCCAGCATACTTAAAAAGCCAATGCCGTTTACCAGCATAAAAACAAGATATGCCACCTCAACAGCCAGATAAAGAAGTCCTTTTATTTTCTACTTGTGGACAAAATTTCCAAATCCCATCAGTACCATGGAAAGCTTTGTTTCAATGCCGCCTTTTTTTATGGCGTTCATGCAGGTATATGGTGTGGAAAATTCGTCTTTTGTTTTCTTTATTTTCAACATTTTCCTATCCCCTTCTCTTAAATACCGTCACTGTTCATTGCCTCATTCATATCCTCAGTCTGCGCTGCGGAATTTTCATGCGTGACGCTTCCGTTCCTGATTCCCTTGCCCATGTTCTCAACAGGGATCCAGCAGTTATTCATCTTAGCCACAAACGGCTGAAGAATAGAAGTTCTGTTAAAGGTGTCATTCTGTGCAAATACCAGCGGATCGTTGGCAATGGCTTCTTCTGCCAGAAGTTCTGTATTACAGGGAATGACATTTCTGAGCTCATAATGGGTTCTCTGAGCATCTGCAGATCCCAGATAAACTGCCAGCTCCACAGCGGCTACCATATTTTTGCTGTAAGGATTTACACCAATGGCTTTTGAGCCTGCATAAGATGTCATCTGTTTTTCTTCTCCATTTAAAGTAAAAGTGGGAAGCGCTGCAACTCCCATATTATCCCCAAGGGCTTCTTTTACAGCATTGGCATCCCAAGAACCTGAGAAGATCGCATTGATACTTCCGTCACGAAGTCCTGCCAATCCGGAACCGTCTGCGTCAATTTCAAAATTGGGATTTGCCACCAGGTCGATCAGATAATCTGTTACAGCAACTGCCTTTTCTCCGGCAAAATCAACACCTTTTGACTCGTCTGTCCCATCTCCGAAAAGAGTACATCCGTTGCCGATATAGAATGCCGGAAGATACCAGGAGTTTGTAAACGGAAGACTGACGGTCCCTTTTTCCAGCATCGTATCAAAATTTTTGATATCCTCTTCTGAAAATACACTTTTATCGTAATACATAAACCAGGTATTGGTAGTAAAAGGAACTCCGTAAAGCTCATTGTCTTTAATAAGAGATGCCAGAACCTCCTCCGAGTTTGTATTTTCAATTTCTTCCCTGTACCTGCCTCCAAATTTTGCAAGGGCATTGGCATCTGTCATGATCGTCAGGGTATCGTTTGCATACATAAACACATCTGCGCTTGCCTCCGGGTCCTGCGCCACCTGTGTAGCGGCTGTGGCCTCATCGGCAACGCCATACACGAACGTAATATCCCATTCCGGATGAAGCTCTGCAAAATCCTCGCAGGTATTCTGGAGCCATTCACCGCTGTCCTTCGACTGATCCTCAGAAGGGGACCAGACCATCAACCGGACTTTTTCCTTTTCTTCTACCTTTTCTCCGGAAACTCCGCCGCAGCCTGAGAGAACGGATGCAGCAAGAACACCGGCCATCAGAAGCGCTGTTCTTCTCTTTCCCATTATTTTCGTCTCCTTATGTTTCGTTATGTTTCGTTATCTGTAATATACAACAACAGGAAAAAAAGGTCAATATATCAGATGCTTTTCTCTGTTTTCCACATTTTTTCAATATTATTTTTGTGCATTTTTTATATTTTCTATTCTCACATTTATTTCTTTCGAAACAAAAACAGGCAAAAGAATTGCATTTTTCCCGGTATTTCGATATAATAAAAAACAAAGAATCCAGATATATCAAATACTTTTTTCTGCATCAGGCAGTTATTTCCGGATAAAAGAGCATACTTAAAAATAAACTTATTTCTCATAGCAAAAAGCTCTGCTCTTTTCCCTTGAAGGCTTTGTATTTTCGGATTTACGCAACTGCTCTCTTACACCGGATATATCTGGAAAAAGGAAGGTACACATATGGCAACAATACAGGATATCGCTGACAGACTTGGCGTTTCCAAGGGAACCGTATCCAAGGCGATCAATAACGCTCCCGATATAAGCGAAACTTTACGAAAAACAATTCTTGACACTGCAGTAGAAATGGGCTATACAAGACTGCGCCGACAAAAGAATGATGCAAAACGTTTCTGCATCCTGATCGAAAATATGGAATATGAAGAACCTCATCAGTTCGGATATGATTTTGTGATCGGCTTCCGACAGATGGCAGAACCTGCCGGTTATGTAGTAAATGTAGTTCCTATGACAGCAAAACTTCAGAAAAAAACTCCCTATGATGTTTTTATGCTTCAGAATGGTTATGCAGGCGCCTTTGTCCTTGGCTTTTCTCTGAACGATCCCTGGATGGAAGATTTTAAAACAAGCCATACCCCTACCGTTCTTTATGACAACTATATTCCTGCCAATCCTTTTATCGCTTCTATCGGAATTGATAATAATGAAGGAATGGCTCTTGCCGTGTCTCACTTAAAGAAGCTCGGACACCGGAAAATCGGATATCTGAGCAGCGCCCTTGGAGCTTATATTATGCAGGTGCGACACAAAGCCTTTTTCCATGCTCTGAGACAGAACGGACTGAAGGCTGATCCCGATTATGCAGGCGCTTCCTACTATGTGACTCAGTGCATCGAAAAACATCTGCCCAGACTTCTGAATATGGGAATGACTGCCATTATCTGCAGTCACGACCAGATTGCCAACGCCGCAATGATCCAGTGCCAGCAGCTGGGATACCGGGTTCCGGGAGATATCAGTATTATCGGTTTTGATGATCTGCCCCTGTGCGCCTATACCTCTCCGCCTCTGACCACCATCCGCCAGGACCGGATTGAACTTGGTAAGTGTGGGTTTTATGCCATGGACAGTATTATGAACAAAGTTTCTATCGGAACCATTTACCTTCACGCTCAGCTGATCGAACGAAATTCCACAGGAGCAGCGCCCACGGAACAGTAACCTGTACAGAAGCCGGCTTTGTTTCATTTATAACTACAGTAGAAGGAGAGATGATCTCATGTCAATACAGCGAACCTTACAGAAATATATGGATGACTGGAAAAACATCAGCAGTCTTGATTTTTGTCTTATTACTGATGAAAACGAGGTTTTTGTAACTACCTGCTCCCGCTCACTTCCTTCAGAAAAAAAACTCAGCGAGTTCAGGGAGAGCAATGCCCTTATCATGGCAAATGCCAGCCGGTGCCTTTATAAAGTCCTGTATAAAGAAGAACCGGCCTATATTCTTATTGTGTGGGGAAGCGGCGACAGCGTTCCCACTATCGGAGAACTTGCCGTCTGCCAGGTACAGAGTCTTCTGGAAGCCTATTCTGAAAAAAATGACAAAAATACTTTTATGCAAAAACTGCTTCTTGGAAATTATCAGGAGGTAGAAGCCTTTAACCGTGCAAAAAAACTCCATATCTCTTCCACTGCCAGACGGGCTGTTTTTCTGGTAGAAACCCGCCAAGCCAGAGATGAGCATGCTCTTGCCACTATCCGGAATATCTTTTCCGCCCGTACAAGGGATTTTATTACCTCCGTAGATGATTCCGGGATCATTGTGATCCGTGAACTTTCCTCTACAGAAACAGATGAAGATATAGAAGATATTGCGTTTATGCTGGTAGATATGCTGGGAACCGAAGCCATGACCCAGGCCTGGGTTTCCTACAGCAACGTATCGGACGACCTCCTTCAGCTTTCCAATGCTTACAAAGAAGCAAAAACAGCCATGGAAATCGGCAAGATCTTTTACTCAGAAAAAAATGTTTTCAGCTATCGCAAACTTGGAATCGGAAGACTGATCTATCAGCTTCCCGTGTCTGTATGTGAAATGTTTATCCAGGAAGTTTTTGGCGAGGAGTCTCTGGAATCTCTGGACAATGAAACCCTTGCCATCATCCGCACTTTTTTTGAAAACAACCTGAATCTTTCCGAAACCTCCAGACAGCTTTATGTCCACCGCAACACCCTTGTATACCGCTTTGAAAAAATCCAAAAAAAATTCGGGCTTGATCTCCGTACCTTTGAGGATGCCCTGACCTTTAAACTGGCAATGTTGGTAAGCGGTTATGTGACTTATAATAAAAACGACCGGAGCTGAATGCTCCGGTCTGGGTGTTTGGTTTATACTTCCCATAATCACTGCTTATTATTTTGTTCTTCCAAAATCTTCCTCAAGCGCCGAATCTCCGCTTCTGCCGCCTCTGCTTTACGACGTACAAGTTCCGTTTTCTTTCGTTCCATGGCAATGCCCTGTTCAACTCCCCGCTGGATCAGCTTATCCGATTCCAGTTCCAATACCTTTCCGCCCATTACATCACCAAATCCTTTCCTTACTTTTTCTTTATCTCTGAACACATAATCTGCGATCCGGATGATCAGCTCTACCATATCTCGGTACGCTTTTTCATTCCCTTTCTCAAGGAAATTTTCTTCCAGATACTTCTCGATTTTTTTATACTCGTCTAAAAATCCCTTCCATTTCTCGATTACACTTTTATTATAAATCAACCTTCTGCACTTATAAAGAAAAACATCATAAAAAAAGCTTTCTATTTCAGCAGCATCAGATGCTCTGGCGGAAGGTACAGATACCTGGGCAGGTTCTTTTCTGCATCTTCATCAAAACTTTCCTTAGGGCGCATCCACCAGAGAACTGCATCTTCTTCCATCTCCGGACTTTTTACCAGATACTGATGTTCAAAGGTCGTTTCCACATAGTCTGCCGCCTGAAACGAAATACAGTTTTCTGTTTTGTGATCCGTTCCCTGAATCCAGTGTCCGCGGATTGCCACATGAGTGATATCCGATTCTATTTTTTTCTCTGTACGAAGAGTAACGCCCCAGTCCAGCGCAAACAACTCATGATCTCCCAGCCGTTCGATCCTGGAATGATTTTTGCACCCGGTAAGTCTTGCTGCTTCCAGAAGCTCCGGCTGCTCAAAAAGGTTCCGTGTATCTCCAAATATCAGAGTTTTTCCATCTTTCAGAAGCATCAGATTCCTGCAGAATCGAAAAGCTTCATCTCTGCTGTGAGTAACCAGGATCATATCTCCCGTATATTCCTTCAGGAAATCCTGCATATCTTTTTGAAGAACATCCTTTAAAAACCCATCCAGCGCAGAAAAAGGTTCATCCAGAAGAATGACCTCCGGCTCCCCTATCATCATTCTGGCCAAGGCAACTCTCTGCTGCTGCCCTCCGGATAACTGAGAGGGATACCTGTTTTCCAAGCCCTCCAGATGATAGCGGCAAATAAAATCCTGCACCTTTTTATCACTAAGTTTTTTTTCACCCCGAAATCCACAGCCAATATTGTCACGAACTGTCATAGTTGGAAAAAGCGCATAATTCTGAAAAAGATATCCTACCTGGCGCTCCTGTGGTTTCAGATTGATTTTTTCTTCTGAATCAAAAACCGTTTTTCCATGAATCACAATCTTTCCTCTGTCCGGTGTTTCAATGCCTGCAATACAGCGCAGAGTCATACTTTTACCACTTCCGGAGGCTCCCAGAATTCCTGTAGATAAATCTGTAGTTTCAAATTGTACTTTCAGAGTAAATCCTCTGAAACTTTTTTCTATATTTACACTTATGGACATAGTTTTCTTCCGTCTCACTTTCCCCTGACAGCTGTCATTATAAAGTCCGAATCTGAAATCTGAATTTGTTTGCTGCTCTTTCGTATTTAAGTATAAATTTCTTTTTTCTTCCTTTGTGTGATAAATGCTCCTATAAAAAATACTCAAATTTCTTTTTTATTTGCGTGCCACCCATAAAATATCCGGCAATTCTTTTATGTCCGCACATTACCGCTTCCATTATGTATAATTCCGTATTTTTTATTGATTGCTCTGTATTTATGTGCAAACCATTTATTTTTTATATCCACCGTCTGCTTTTCATTCCTCTTCCTGATACAATATTGATCAATGCCACTATAAAAAAAGAAATAAGTACAATAATCACAACCCAGAATCCCGCTACATCGTAATTTCCCGCCGCAGTCTCTGCCGCAATGGCAACAGAAACTGTCCTTGTTTTTCCCAGGATATTTCCTGCCAGCATGGATGTGGCACCATATTCCCCAATCGCTCTGGCAAAAGCAAGAACTGTACCGGATACAATTCCCGGAGCAGCTGCCGGGATAATAACTTTCCAGAATATCTTCCGATCGCTCATTCCAAGGGTCTGCCCTGCATAAATCAGGTTTACGTCTACCTGCTCAAAGGCCGCCCTGGCGTTCCGGTACATCAGTGGAAACGCTATTACTGCAGCCGCCACAATACAGCCTTTCCATGTCTGCACAATCTTAAAATCAAAATTTTCTAAGAGAAACTTTCCAAAAGGTCTCCTCAGGCTGAAAATAATCAGCAGAAAAAAACCTGCAACTGTAGGAGGAAGTACAAGAGGCATTGTCAGAATGCCATCAAATACCGCCCTGGTCACCGGTTTCATCTTCATTATTCTTCTGGCGCACCAAATTCCCAGAAAGAACGCGATGGTCGTAGCCACCGCGCCTGTTTTCAGGGAAATCCATAAAGGAGACCAGTTAATCTCCTGTATAAACTCACTCATTATTCATTCTCCAGGTTACAGAACTTTTGTAAATTCTTGTTTTTATATCATTCTGCTACTTTCTTCTGTTCAGTGAAAGTCCCTTCAATTTTTTATGCTGCTGAGTCAGTTTTCTCATCTGCCTGTGTATCTTCCGCATCTTCTTTGGTGTTTTCCTCCACTTCAGCAGTATACGGACTGAATCCATACTCCTCAAAAACTTTCAGCGCATTTTCTGTCTGCAGATACTCAAAAAATGTTTCTGCTGCCGCTTTTTCCTCTGGTAAAGCCTCTTCATCCTCTACCATACCAACCGGGTAAAGAACCGGTGTTTTAAGCATATTTGATGAAGCCTCGGCAATGATTTCTACCTGATCAGCTACGGAAGCTGCGTCTGTTGCGTATACAACTCCTACTTCATTGCTTCCCTCGGTAACTGCTGCCAGAACCTCTGTTACATTTTTTCCCTCGTTGATTTCCATTTTCTCTACCTGATCCATAATGTCAAGATTGGTAAAAATTTCTCTGGCATACTGTCCTACAGGCACATCCTCCCCTGCCAGGGCAATATTCTCAGCATCTGTAATATTCTCAAATCCTGTAACTTTAGTTTCTGTATCATTTGTCTTGATCAGCACAACCTTATTTTCCAGAAGATTCACTACAGAGTCTTCTTTTACCAGGTTCTCCTCTACAAGAGCATCCATCTGCTTGGTTGCCGCTGAAAAAAAGATATCGCATCTGGAACCTTCCTCAATCTGTGTCTGAAGAGTTCCGGAGCTGTCTGCATTATAAAAAATCTCCACATCCGGATACTTCTGGTTAAAATCCTTTTGAATATCCTCCATTGCATTGGCAAGGCTGGCTGCAATAAATACATAAACCTCTCCGCTGGGTTCTGCCGCCTGTACATTTGCTGCTGTTAATCCAGATGCCATAATTCCTGCAAGTGCAATAACTGCCAGTTTTTTCTTCATTTCCCGTCTCCTTTATTCACTTTAGTTTATTTTAGTTCTGTTTCATTCATTTTATATCAGAATACTGTTATTGTCAATTTATTTCCGCTGTGTTATAGTAATCAATAGTACAGTGTTACTGTTCATGCAGCATGATCCCATAAGGTGTTTTGATACGATCGGCAAAATCCCGATATATACAAAGCAAATGCCTCAAAGTCATTTTTGATATTGTGGCAGACACTGTAAGCAGTAACAGAAATAACAGCTACCAATAATTTTACAATAATGTATAAAGGAGAAATCATCATGAAATTAAGCGCAAGAAATCAGTTAAAAGGAAAAGTTGTCAGCATTAACAAAGGAGCTGTAAATTCCATCGTTTCTATTGATATCGGAGGAGGAAATATTATTGTTGCCACCATTTCCTGTGCAGCTGTAGAAGAACTTGGTCTGGAAGTTGGTTCTGATGCCTATGCTGTCATCAAGGCTACAAATGTTATGGTAGGTATTGATGAATAAACTTTACACTGCCCAGGAAATCGCAGACAAACTGAAAATAAAAAAAACTACGGTCTACGAACTTATCAAACGTGGAGAACTGGAATCTTCCAAAATAGGCAAGCAGCTTCGGATCAGCGAAGAACAGTTGAATCGATATCTTCAGGGCGGGGATTCCTCTGACTCTGAAGCTCCTTTGCCATTTCCCGATTTCCAGCCGGAAAGCTCTCTTCTGAAAAGAGACTATCTTCTATATTCCAATGGTCTTATTATCAGCGGACAGGCTTCTCCCGCTCTGGAGTATCTGATCAACCAGATGGCTATTCATCCCAATGGACTTCCTGTACTTCATTCACACCTGAATACTTATAACGGACTGTATTCTCTTTATTTTAAAAAAGTCCATGCAACCACTGCCGGTATTCTTCCTGAGCATATCCCTGCTCTGCTTCCCGGTATGTCCGTTGCGGCTTTTGTTCTTTATGAATATGATCTGGGATTTTATGTCCAAAAAGGAAATCCCAAAAATATACTGTCCGTCAGCGATCTGAAACGCTCCGATGTTACTCTGGCAAACAGAGAAAAAGGCAGTACCGGTCGAATGTATCTGGATCTTCTTTTGAAAGAAGCATCTGTTTCTCCCTCTGAGATCAATGGCTATCAGAGAGAACTGGTTTCTGACCTTTCCACAGCAAATGCTGTGCTAAATGCTCAGGCAGATGCTGCCGTAGGCGCGGAATCTGTTGTATTCAAATCAAAAGAACTGGAGTTTATTCCTCTGATGAAGCTTCCCATGTTTCTTGTGATGGAAACAGAATCCCTGAACCGACCTGGTTTTTCAGCTCTCGCAGAAATTATCCGTTCTTCAGAATTTAAAACTGCTCTGCATCTCCAAAACGGCAGCGATACATCCCGAACCGGAGAAATTTTGTATTTATAAAAGGGAACTGCCCCTGCCTCTCAACCTTGAGGGATAAGGGCGGTTTTACCGTTCCGGAAAACATCATATCAATCCCTGTAAACCCAAAAACGCCCACCACCAGGTGAGCGTTTTTGGGTTTTACACTTGTATTATTCTTCGGTATCATAGTAGCCGTCATCAGAGCCATCTCCGGCATCTACATAATCATCGCCGCTTCCGCTGTCTGAACCTCCATCATCAGAATTTCCGGCATCTGAACTTCCGTCATCTGAACTTCCATCATCAGAGTTTCCACTATCTGAGTTTCCGCTATCCGAACTTCCATCATCCGAGTTTCCGCTATCGGAACTTCCGTCGTCAGAACTTCCATCATCATAATTCCCGTCATCCGAACTGCCATCGTCTGAACTTCCATTACCATAATTCCCGTCATCCGAGCTTCCATCTTCTGAAGTTCCATCATCGGAATAACTGTCATTATAGCTTTCATCATCACCGTAACCGGTCTGCTGAGAATTTTCCTTTGTATCTTTTTCTTTTTTCTCTGAAAGACTCATATAGCGAAGATATGCGGTTGATGTGTCCTCATCCAGTGTCAGTGACGCTTTTTCCATATCGCTAAGCTCAATACTGTAAATTTCATAAGTATTTCCATCTGCGGTTACAAGCTTCATGTCATACAACGCACCGGAAGGAGCGCCGACGTCTTCGGAACTCTCATCTTCTGCAGAAGTCTGTACAGATTCCGGGGTATAAAACATCTGAACCTGATCGGAGGCTTTTATTGCAAATTCTCTTGGAACCAGATTCTCTCCCCAGTCCTCTCCGCCGGAAACCATAAGATACAGTTCTCTTACATCTGTTTTCAAACTGTTTGTAAGATAAATAAATTTTGACTGAGAGGTTTTTTCACCAATCTTGCGTGGCGCCGGTGTGGAAGTAGGCGCCGGTGTGGCTGTTGCCGGAGGCAGTGTGGGAGTAGCTGTGGGAGCCACTGTAGGAACAACCTCCTCCACTTTTTTATCTGAACCGCATCCTGCAAGTGTCAATGCCATTGCTGTACTGACTGCAAATACTATTTTTCTGGATTTTTTCACTTGAATCTACCATCCTTTCCGGATTCATAAATATGAATCCAAACAAAATATCTATTCGTCCTTTGCCCACTGGAACGTACAGCGTACTGCTTTTTTCCATCCTTTCAGAAGGGCTTCTCTCTTCTCCGGGGCAACAGAAGGAGAAAATTCTCTTTCCTGCTTCCAGTTCTGCCTGATTTCTTTTGCGTCCTTCCAGAATCCCACTGCAAGTCCCGCCAGATATGCTGCTCCCAATGCGGTTGTTTCAATGCAGCTTGGACGCACTACCTGAACATCCAGAAGATCTGACTGAAACTGCATCAGGAAATTATTTGCGCTTGCGCCTCCATCCACACGCAGGGAACCCAGTTTCATTCCGGAATCCCTTTCCATAGCATGGATCACATCTGTAACCTGATATGCCAGGGATTCCACTGTTGCTCTGATCAGATGAGCTTTTCCGGCTCCCCGGGTAAGCCCCAAAACCGCCCCTCTGGCATACTGATCCCAGTAAGGCGCTCCCAGACCTGTAAAGGCAGGAACCACATAAACCCCATTGGTATCAGGCACAGAAAGACAATACAGCTCTGATTCCGGAGCGCTGTTGAGAATCTGCATTTCATCTCTCAGCCACTGTATTGCCGCACCTGCCACAAACACACTTCCTTCCAGCGCATATCCCGGTGTTCCGTCAGGGTTCACAGCTATCGTTGTAAGAAGTCCATGCTCGGAGCAGACTGCCTGATTTCCAGTGTGCATCAGAAGAAAACAACCTGTTCCATATGTATTTTTTACATCTCCGGGGCGGAAACAGCACTGTCCGAAAAGCGCTGACTGCTGATCCCCCGCTGCCCCTGAAATCGGAATCGAACCACCGATAAGATTCTCATTGGTATATCCGTAAATACAGCTGCTTGGTTTTACTTCCGGAAGCATGGATTCAGGAATCCCAAACCGTTCCAGAATCTCTTTATCCCATTGTTTTTTGTAAATATCAAATAACATTGTACGGGAAGCATTGGTGTAGTCTGTAACATGAACCTGACCTTTGGTAAGTTTCCAGATCAGCCAGGTGTCTACCGTGCCAAAAAGAAGATCTCCTCTGTCTGCCGCCTCTCTGGCTCCGTCCACACAATCCAGGATCCATTTGATTTTTGTAGCAGAAAAATAAGCGTCCGGAACCAGTCCTGTTTTTTCTCTGATCTTATCTGCAAAACCGTCTTTTTTCAGATCCTCGATCATATCCGAAGTACGGCGGCACTGCCACACAATAGCCGGATAAACAGGATTTCCTGTTATTTTATCCCAGACAATCGTTGTTTCTCTCTGATTTGTAATTCCAATAGCTGCAATGTCCCCTGCGTCAGCTCCGATCTTTCCCATTGCCTCAATGGCAACAGCCATCTGAGAGGACCAGATTTCATGAGGATCATGCTCTACCCAACCCGGTTTTGGATAATACTGGGCAAATTCTTTCTGCGCAGAACTGCAGATATTTCCCGTCTTATCAAAAAGGATGCAGCGGGAACTTGTGGTTCCCTGATCCATTGCCATAATATATTTTCCCATAATGATGTACCTCCGTTTCTGCAGCCTGTTGCAGCTGCCGGCCAAAATCCTGCTCATTCCCCTGTATAACAGAATTCTGCCCTGTATATCCCTTATTTTTTATCCAATTACATTCTTTCCGATAAAATATCCAAGCACAAGAACACCCAATACGATTCTGTACCATCCAAACGCTTTAAAGTCATGCTTTTTAATATATCCCATCAGGAACTTGATCGCCAGTATGGATACAATAAACGCAACCAGAACGCCTGTAATAAGAATCAGAACTTCTCCGGCAGTAAAAGCAAATCCGAATTTTACCAGTTTCAGAAGGCTGGCGCCAACCATAACTGGAATTGCCAGGAAAAATGTAAATTCAGCCGCTACCGTTCTTGAAGTTCCAACCAGAATACCGCCAATGATCGTAGAACCGGAGCGTGAAGTTCCTGGAATTACAGACAAAACCTGGAAAAGACCGATCAGAAAAGCAGTTTTAAAGCTCATGGTCTGAAGAGATCTGCAGGTCGCTTTTCGTTTTTTGTTGTAATTTTCTATAAAGATAAAAATCACACCATAAACGATCAGAGCAATGGAAACAACCACGTAATTGTTAAATTTTTCCTCAATGATGTCGTTAAACGGCAATGCGATTACAATGGTGGGAATACATGCCACAAGGATCTTAAACCACAGCATCCATTTATCCTTGTCGCAAAATCGCTCCACAAAAATCATGATGCCTCTTGCTACAGCCGGCTGTTTTGCTATAATCGCCCTTTGTTTCTTTGGAATCTCTCTGATATAAAAAGGCCACAGCTTGCTCCAGTACAGCACCACCACTGCCAGGATCGCGCCAAGCTGGATCACCACCAGAAAGAATTCTTTAAACTCCGGAGTCACATTAAGTTTAATAAATTCATCCACCAGAATCATATGTCCGGTACTGCTGATAGGAAGCCATTCCGTAATGCCTTCCACAATACCCAGAAACACGGCTTTTAAAAATTCAATAATATCCATTCTTTCTTCCTTTCATTTTTATTTTATGCCGGGGATTTTCCTTCTTTATAACAAAGAAATTTTCTGCCCTGCTGTAAGTATAACACAGTTTTTGTTCTCATAAAAGAACAAAGAGTCACTGTTCATATGCAATATTCTGCAAGATAACAGACGCAAGTGATCCCAAAAAGCCAAAAACCGGAGAAGCCTGCGCCTCTCCGGTTCATATTTGTTTTTATCTGTCTGCGATTGTTGCAATATCGATCAGTGTCAGATTGTTAAGATCTGTATTTTCAAGACTGGTTACAAGAGCCTCTGCAGTATCAAGACTGGTCAGTACATTTACGCCTGTCTCAATGGCATTTCTGCGGATTACGAATCCGTCTTTCTGATGCTCTACACCCTGAGGCGGAGTATCAATTACAACGTCGATCTTGTGACCCAGGATCAGGTCCATAAGGTTTGGCGCCGGCTGCTCCAGTTTGTTGGTACGGATTGCCTTGATTCCGTTTTCTTTCAGAACCTTTGCAGTTCCTCTTGTAGCATAGATACGGTAGCCAAGAGCCTCAAAACGTCTTGCAATCGGAACAACCTCTTCATGATCTTCCTCTTTTACAGTGATGATCATGTTGCGGTGCTTCGGAAGTTTGATGCCTGCTCCGATAAATGCTTTGTAAAGAGCCTCGTTAAAGGTTTCTGCAATACCAAGGCACTCTCCGGTGGATTTCATCTCAGGTCCAAGGCTGATGTCTGCGCCACGGATTTTTTCAAAAGAGAATACCGGCATCTTAATGGCAAAATGTTTTGCCTCCGGCTGAAGTCCCGGCTCATAACCCAGATCCTTCAGTTTATATCCCAGGATCACTTTTGTTGCCAGCGGCACGATCGGAATTCCTGTTACCTTGCTGATATACGGCACGGTACGGCTGGAACGTGGATTTACCTCGATTACATACACTTCTTCGCCGCATACAATAAACTGAATATTGATCATACCTACCACATGAAGCGCTTTTGCAAGACGGCGTGTGTACTCTGCAATAGTTTCCTTAGCAGTTTCACTGATAGTCTGTGCCGGATATACGGAAATACTGTCACCGGAGTGGATTCCCGCACGCTCAATATGCTCCATGATACCAGGGATCAGAATGTCCTCGCCGTCACATACAGCGTCTACCTCGATCTCTTTACCCATAAGGTATTTATCTACCAGAATCGGATGATCCTGCGCGATCTGGTTAATGATTCCAATGTATTCTTCCACGTCTTCATCACTGACTGCAATACGCATTCCCTGTCCGCCAAGAACATAGGAAGGACGTACCAGAACAGGATATCCCAGTCTGTTTGCAACTTCTTTTGCTTCCTCTGCAGTGAATACAGTATCTCCCTTCGGTCTCGGGATCTGGCACTGCTCCAGGATGCCGTCAAAGAGCTCACGGTCCTCTGCCGCATCTACATCCTCTGCAGATGTTCCAAGAATCTTCACGCCCATTTTCATAAGCGCTTCTGTCAGCTTAATGGCAGTCTGTCCGCCGAACTGAACAACCGCTCCGTCCGGTTTTTCGATTTTTACGATATTTTCTACATCCTCAGGTGTCAGAGGCTCAAAATACAGCTTGTCTGCAATATCAAAGTCTGTGCTGACAGTCTCAGGGTTGTTGTTGATAATGATTGTTTCATAGCCTTCTTTTTCAAAAGCCCAGGTACAGTGTACAGAACAGAAGTCAAATTCAATACCCTGACCGATACGGATCGGGCCTGATCCAAGAACAAGAACTTTTTTCTTATCCGGTGTGGAAATTGCTTCGTTTTCTGTATCCGGTCCGCCATAAACAGAATAATAGTATGGTGTTGCAGCCGCAAACTCCGCTGCACAGGTATCTACCATTTTATAGGCTGCACGGATATTGTAGCCCTCACGGAGAGCCTTGATCTCAGCCTCTGTTCTTCCGCAGAGATTTCCGATCACATAATCCGGGAATTCCATGCGTTTTGCTTCCAGAAGAAGTTCTCCTGTCAGCGGCTGGGTCTTCAGTGCCTGCTCCATCTCAACAAGGATTGCGATTTTGTCAATGAACCAACGGTCAATCTTTGTGATACGGTGGATATACTCTTTGGAAATATCTCTTCTGATGGCTTCCGCAATTTTCCAGATACGGCGGTCATCTACAACAGCCAGTTCCTCAATCAGCTGATCCTCGGTAAGTCCGGTAAAATCATAGGACATAAGGCTGTCCACATGCTGCTCCAGAGAACGGATAGCTTTCATAAGAGCTCCCTCAAAGTTATGGCAGATACTCATAACCTCTCCGGTTGCTTTCATCTGAGTAGTCAGTGTTCTCTTTGCAGTAATAAATTTATCAAATGGCAGACGCGGAATCTTTACAACACAGTAGTCCAGCATCGGCTCAAAGCTTGCATAGGTTTTTCCTGTAATAGCGTTGGGAATCTCATCCAGTGTGTAGCCAAGAGCGATCTTTGCCGCAACCTTGGCGATTGGATAACCGGTAGCCTTACTTGCAAGAGCAGAAGAACGGCTTACACGTGGATTTACCTCGATAACACAATATTCAAAACTCTCCGGATGAAGAGCGTACTGAACATTACATCCGCCTGTGATTCCCAGCTCTGTAATAATATTCAGAGCAGAGGTACGAAGCATCTGGTATTCTTTGTCTCCGAGAGTCTGAGATGGGGCAACTACAATAGAGTCACCTGTGTGAACGCCTACCGGGTCAATGTTCTCCATATTGCAGACAGTGATGCAGTTTCCTGCGCTGTCACGCATTACTTCATACTCGATCTCTTTCCAGCCTGCAATGCAGCGCTCTACAAGAACCTCGCCCACACGGGAAAGGCGAAGACCATTTTCAAGAATCTCTCTCAGTTCATATTCGTTATTGGCAATACCGCCGCCACTTCCCCCAAGAGTATAAGCAGGACGGAGAACAACCGGATATCCGATGGTCTTTGTAAATGCAACACCATCTTCAACTGTTGTTACTACTTTGGAGGCTGCAACCGGCTCGCCGATCTTCTCCATAGTATCCTTAAATTCCTGACGGTCCTCTGCCTTTTTGATCGTTTCTGCAGTGGTACCGATCAGGCGTACATTGTGTTCCTTGAAAAAGCCTTTTTCTTCCAGCTCCATTGCAAGGTTCAGACCGGCCTGACCTCCCAGTGTAGGAAGCACACTGTCCGGTTTTTCTTTCAGGATCAGCTGTTCTACCACCTCTACAGTCAGAGGCTCAATGTATACGCGGTCAGCAATATCTTTATCTGTCATGATAGTTGCCGGGTTGGAGTTAAGAAGTACAACTTCCATTCCCTCCTCTTTCAGAGAACGGCATGCCTGAGTACCTGCATAGTCAAACTCTGCTGCCTGGCCGATAATAATCGGACCGGAACCAATCACAAGAACTTTATGAATATCTTTATTTCTCGGCATTATCTGTTTCCTCCCATCATTTCCATAAATCGGTCAAACAGGTAGCTGGAATCCTGCGGTCCCGGGCATGCTTCCGGATGGAACTGCACGGTAAAGATATTTTTGCCTACATAGGCCATACCTTCATTGGTGCCGTCATTTACATTTACAAATGCCGGCTTTGCGATATTTTTCGCCTCAAGCTGCTCTGCATCCACCACATATCCGTGATTCTGAGAAGAAATATAAACTCTTCCTGTTGCAAGATCCTTCACAGGATGATTTCCGCCTCTGTGTCCGTATTTCATCTTATGAGTGTCTCCGCCTGTTGCAAGCGCCATAAGCTGATGACCCAGGCAGATTGCAAAAATCGGAACATCAGATTCATATAACTTGCGGATTTCTTCTATAATAGAAGTACATTCCTTAGGATCCCCAGGTCCGTTGCTGAGCATGATTCCGTCCGGATTATCTTTTAAAATTTCCTCTGCCGGTGTCAGAGCCGGGTAGATTGTTACCTGACAGCCTCTCTCATTAAGAGAACAGGCAATGTTCCGTTTTGCTCCAAAATCCATCAGAGCCACCTTCGGTCCTTTGCCTTCCAGAACCTCTTTTTCATGGCAGGTAACCTTTTCCACTACTTTTCCAGTTGTATATGCTTTTAAACGGGGAATAATTGCATCTAAATCATAGTTTTCATCAACTGTGATCATACCATTCATGGTACCTTTTTCACGAAGAATTTTTGTCAGGGCTCTTGTGTCAATGCCCGCAATTCCCGGAATATCATGTTTTTCCAGAAAATGCTGAATGGTATCAACGCTTCTGAAGTTGCTGGGGATACGGGATAATTCACGAACAATAAATGCATCTATCCACGGTTTCCTGGACTCCTGATCCTCATAACAAATTCCATAATTACCAATCAGCGGATAGGTCATACAAACAGCCTGTCCAGCATAAGACGGATCAGTCATCACTTCCAGATATCCGGTCATAGATGTGTTAAAAACGATCTCACTGATTACTTCTCTGGCTGCGCCAATACTGGTTCCTGTAAACACATGGCCGTCTTCTAATATCAGAAATGCTTTCATACAATCTCCCTTTCTCTTGTTTTATCCTAAATCTTCAAGATTATATCACAAGAAAATTTCTTTTTCAACACAAAGAGAGGCTGAAAAAAATTATGTTCTACTGAAAAAAATTCTGATTATTCCCTGTGCTGCTTTTTACAAATTAAAAGTATAACTATACACTCATTTTTATTGTATTATAATAAAATCGCACATACCATACCAATGATCCCCGTAACCAGGAACAGCAGTCCCACACCCACTGCTTTTTTTCGCCTTTCCAGTTCTTTTTTCTCACTTTCACTTATATTTATAATGGGATATTTTCTTCTTCCGATCAAATACATAATAAGACCGCCTGAATTATTTCCACTCATTGTAAGAAAACCCCAAAATTTCGGATGTTTTAATTTTCTGGCAGACGCATCTATTACAGTCATATAATAAATCTGAAATACAACACATAATGCTCCCGAAAAGGCAACTGCTCCACAAATCACTGCTAAAACTGTAGTAAAGTCCATAATATCCTACTCCCTTTCCTAAAATCTTTTTATAATCTGATATAGCAATACTGATGAACTGATAACCATAAGACAAAATATTCCCACCAGAAAATAACGGTTATTCGGAATAAACATATTTAATGTTATCAGCAACGCTACAATAATGACATTAGCAATAACAGCGCCTGTCATTTTCTGATTACTTTTTACAACATTTGTGCTTTCTTCTAAATGCTCTATCATTTTTTCATCACCCTTCAACAATACGTCAAGGCTTATAGAATATAGATCACTCAACGCTATCACGCTGATAATGTCCGGATAGGATTTTTCATTTTCCCAATTTGAAATTGTCTGCCTTGATACATTAATTTTTTCTGCAACATTTTCCTGTGTCATCCCGGACTGAACTCTTGCATTTTTCAGTTTTTTACCTATTTCCATTTTCGTATTGCTCCTTTCGGTGCCCATTATTATAGATCCAAGATCAAATGTCTATCAAATACTTTTGACAAGGCTTATTTTTCCTGTCAAAATCCTTTTACATCATCTCAAAACAGAGCTTTTATCCAAGTATACTTTCTTTACACATTACACACAACAAAAAAACGCCATAAATGGAAACAAAATCCATTTGATGACGTTTATTACTCTCACAAAACTTATCCAATAAAAAATTCTTTTTACACAAGATGTCTTCTCCTTACAGAACATCCCGTGTTTTCAAAAAAATAATGCAGGAGATGGGACTTGAACCCACACGATCTTGCGACCACAGGCACCTGAAGCCTGCGCGTCTGCCAATTCCGCCACTCCTGCATTTCTTATTTATCAGCCGCTCTCTCGCGACTGCTTAATTATAATACCTCATGTTCTAATAAAAGTCAATAGGTTTTTTCAATTTTTTTTAAAAATTCGCGAAATTTTTTCAATTCCATGCAAAAGCCTGCTTTTTTGCTGGTTTTACAGGGATTTTATTCCCGGACGCTGCCCTGGATCTGATATAAATCCACATTTCCCAGCGTTCTCACAAATACTACTTCCGCATTTTTATCATAGTTCTGCCTGATGTAATCCAAAGTCAGCTGGATATTATCATCAATCAGATAAACTTTTTCATTTCCAATCATATCTTTATATGGATTTGTGATCCCATGCTCCTGCATTTCCTTTACAATCCCCGGAGTTCTACATTCCCATCCACTGAACCAGTACAGATTATCAAGAAGATTTTCCGGCATAGGGTCAAAAGGACCGTAACATACAATCTCTGATACCGTACCGCTTTTTGCAAGATACACATGCTCTTTGTCTGTTCCGATAGTTTCCAGCACTGCCCGCTGGCTTACCCGCGCTTTTGGAATCTCTCCGGTGGTCATTCTCCAGTCGCCATACCAGAAGCTCTGGCAGAACAGAAGCGCTGCAATACATAGGACAAGTCCCCATTTCCCGGAAATCTTATCCTCAAAAATCATCCGGACAGATGACAAAGCAGATTTCCCTTTTGAAAATTCATTTGTTTCCCCCTGCTCTTTTACAGTGTCTGCCAGTATCCATGCCATTGTCAGGCATACGCTGAACCAAAGACCAACATCTACTCTGTTCACCAGGTATCTTCCCTGAAAATAAAGATAAAAATTCAGTCCTCCCAGCATAAGGATTTCTCCGGCAAGGCCAAGCCACGCAGCATATCCCTTTTTTGCCAAAAGCAGCCACAACACAAAAAACAATAGAACAACCCAGAATGCTTTCTGCCGGATCACATCACCAGGAAAACGCTTTACAAAAGAATGGATTACGTTTCCGGAGAGTACCTTTTCCGGTTTCTGCTCCGCCAGTTTTTCCATAACCTCTGTGGTAAATTTTTCCGGATCATTAAAATTCCAGGTTCTGTAAAGCTCATATGCTTCTCTGGAAATTCCCAGTTCCTGATATAAAGATTTATTGGACTCATAATCCGGAAATCCATAATCCAGAAGCTCTGATCTAAGGTTATTAAACTTCTGATACTCCTGCCACTGAGGTTCCCTGTACATCAGGCTGTCTGCACAATCCACAGCAGCCACAGTCAGAAGCAACATTCCAAATGTACCTGCACACAGACCGAATCTCTTCCACTCTTTTCCCGAAAAGCGTTTTTTAAGCGTGAAAACAAAATAAATACCTATACCTGCCATCAGCGCGCTGCTGGCAAAAAACTGATCCTCTCTGTACATAAATCCTGTCATGCCCAGAAGAATACCCGCCGCAGCCTCCCAGATACAGAATTTTTCAGAAGTCACCACATGAAAAAGAAGCAGCACAGCTGCCGCCGCCGCTATTCCTGCTGTTTTGGTAAACTGGATATGAATATAGCTTTCGTAGCCGAACACCCACAGAAGAATCAGGGACAGATATAAGCCCCAATAGCCTTTCATCCGGTTCATAAACACATAGGTCACTGCGCTGAAGGCTGCCACAAGCACAGCATACTGCACAATCGTATACCAGGGCAGTCTGCCTGTAACCTGATAAAGAAAACGGTATACAAGTCCGAGAATGTAGTTCTGAAATACAAGACGGGGAGTTTTCACTCCCCGCAGTCCACTTCCAAACTCGGCAAAAACAATATCATCATTTGTTTCAAAAGACGGGCGCATAACACATGCCATCGCCAGCATGACCATAAGGTTTACTCCCAGGGCAAACCACGGACTTTTTCGCTTTCTGTCTATCGCTGCCAGAAATCTGGTTTTCATTAATTTTCCCCTCAAAATCTTTGATCTTACACTGTCATATTCGCTGTATAGCCGGAATTTTCTGTTTCATGATACACGGCTTCCAGTAAAACTTACTGCTCTGACGGTTCCTCCGGAATTTCAGATATTTTATCTGTTCCTGATTTTTCTTTTAATGCTTCCTCTGTTTGTACGGATTCCGACTGTTCGTTCTGAGCTTCAGAGGAAAGCTCTTCTGCTGTTTCCGGCTGTTCACCCGACACTTCAGTTTCCGGCTGTTTTTCTGCTGTTTCCGGCGTCAGAATTTCCTCTTCTGTTTCTTCCGGTTCTACTGTATCTGTTTCCGGCTTTTCCGCAGATTCTTCTGAAACCGCCTCTGCCTGCTCCACTGTATTCGTTTCTTCCGGTTCTGCTGTATCTGTAGTAACCTTCCATGCCGGAGCTTCTTCCTGTTTTGCAGCTTCCTTTATCTTTCCATCAATAACACTGCCTGCAATCTCTCCCTTTTCTTTTGTTGTACAGGCTGCTCCACAGTGATGGCAAAATGCAGAATCCTGATCTACGACTGTTCCGCAGGACGGACACACCTTCTTTGATCTGACTCCTGCCATTTCTTCTTTATACTGCTCAATCTTTGTCATTCTCTGATCAATCTGCTCGCAGAGTCTTTGCTGAAGGTCATCCAGCGGTACGCCTTCCCGATATCTCCTGTAAAGAACCTTACCCAGTTCTTCCATGATCTTCTGAATCTGCTTTTCCTCGCCGGAAATTTTATTTTTCAGTTTCTGAGTTCCGTACAGAACCTCTGCTCGTCCACTGATTTCTCTGGCAGTTTTTGTGATTGCATCTCCAATTTCTTCAAAAAAATCCTTTGCCATAACCGTTTCTCCTTTCCGGTCACCGTTTACTGAGCTGTTTCCAGAAGCGGGATTTCCTGCCCTCTCAGAAGGATCTTCGGTCCGCCGTTTCCTTCAATATATTCTCTGGTGATCACAACCTGTCCAATATTGTCATCTTTTGGAATTTCATACATAATATCAAGCATGTATTCTTCCAGAATTGCCCTCAGTGCTCTGGCTCCTGTCTTTTTCTCCATGGCTTTTGCCGCAATCGCATGAAGAGCACCCTCGTCAAATTCCAGCTTTACCTCGTCCAGTGCAAGAAGCTTCTGATACTGTTTCAGAATAGCATTTTTCGGCTCCATGAGTATCTTCACAAGCATATCCTCAGAAAGTCCGTCCAAAGTAAAGATGATCGGCAGACGTCCAATAAACTCCGGAATCATACCAAAGCTTTTGATATCATCTACGGTAACTTTTTCCAGAAGATGGGGATCATTGTCATACTTGTCTTTCAGATCAGCATAAAATCCGATAGACGCCTGTCTGTTCAGGCGTTCTTTGATAATGTTTTCCAGATCCGGGAAAGCGCCTCCACAGATAAACAGAATATTTCTTGTATTCACAGTTGTCAGGGGAACCATTGCATTCTTACTGTTCGCCCCTATCGGCACTTCCACTTCACTGCCTTCCAGAAGCTTCAACATTCCCTGCTGAACCGCCTCGCCGCTTACATCTCTCTGATTGGTATTTTTCTTTTTGGCGATCTTATCAATCTCGTCAATAAAAATAATACCATGCTCTGCTTTTTCTACGTCATTATCTGCAGCAGCAAGAAGCTTGGATACCACACTTTCAATATCATCGCCAATGTAGCCTGCCTCTGTAAGAGAGGTAGCGTCTGCAATGGCAAGCGGTACATCCAGAAGTCTGGCAAGAGTTTTTACAAGATAAGTTTTTCCACTTCCTGTCGGTCCGATCATCAGCATATTGGATTTTTCGATTTCGATTTCATCCATGGTGTCTGTTGCCACACGCTTATAATGATTATAAACTGCAACTGACATTACCTTTTTTGCATAATCCTGCCCGATCACATATTCATCCAGCGCAGCTTTGATCTTATGAGGAGCCGGAATCTTCTTCAGATCCAGAACCGGCTTATGTTTCTCCTCTTTTTTCTTCTTTGGCGCGCTCTGCTGCTGTGACATCTGGTTCTGAAAACTTCCCAGATCAACCATGCTTACACCGGGCATATTAAAAATATCGTTATAATTAAACTTTCCACTGCTCATCTGCTGATTCATGGTGTCAAAGCTTCTCTGCATACAGTCTGAGCAGATATGTATATTATTCGGAAGATCGATCAGTCTGCCCGCCTGCCGCTCAGATCTTCGGCAAAGGGAACAGAATTTCTCCGGTCCATGTCTATCCTCGTCTTTATTCTCATGATCCTCTTCCTGAATTATCTCATCTTCGTATTTATCTGTCATATGAACTCCTTTCCGTTCTGTCATAATACAAAACGCACAGGTGGTCAGCCCTGTTTCTCCAGGTATCTGCCGCCTATGCGTCCATTATATCATAACCTCTGCACCTGTAAACTAAAGTTTTTATAAAAATTCCAGTCAATATCCGGAAGGAGGTCTGGCATCTAAAGTCACTTTCATGGTCTGTTCCACATACTCTCCATTGACAGCCCTTGCAATGACCATTTCCACGGTTTCACCTGCCGCATAATAGGAAAGCTTTTCTGCCAGATCGTCACTTCCCGTTACCGGCTGACCGTCCATTTCCATGATCACATCGCCTCTCTGCAGACCTGCTCTCTCCGCTGCGTCACCTTCATTCACTTCCCGAACAAAAGCTCCCGCCGGAACTCCAAACATCTGTACAGCTTCTGTTGTCAGATCGCCTCCACTGATCCCCAGATAACCTGATTCTGAAGATTCAAGCTTATCTCTTGTCTGACGGTTCATAAGCTTTTCCAGAATCGGCTGGGCTGTTGATATGGGAATTGCATACCCCATTCCTTCTACGGCATCCGCCGCATATTTGGCAGAATTAATTCCTATCAGCTCTCCCTTCATATTCAAAAGAGCGCCTCCACTGTTTCCGGGATTGATCGCCGCATCTGTCTGTATCAGTCCTGTTGTGGTCGTTCCATCTTCACTGGAAATGCTCCGATCCAGAGCGCTGACCCACCCCGAGGTAACTGATTGCCCGTATCCAAGAGCATTTCCAATGGCAACTACCTGCTCTCCTACCTGAAGTCCATCTGAATTGCCGATCTTGGCAACTTTAATTTCCGAACGGGTATCCTTCGGAATATCCGACTTCTGAACTGCTACTACTGCAAGGTCGTTTCCCTTGTCCGTCCCCTTGATCTTGGCGCTGACTGCGTCCTTCACATTAATGTCTCCGCTTGCCAGATCTCTGGTTTCTTCCTCTGCATTTGACACATCATTGCCAATAAAGCAGACACTCAGCGTAGTGGCTCCCTCTACCACATGATTATTGGTTGCGATCAGAAGTTCATCCTCATTTTCACCTACAATGATTCCTGAACCACTGCTTTCACTGGAAAACTGCTCTACCGTACCATAAGGACTAAACCCGTAAATGCCAAAAAAACTGGGAATCTCCTGAACACTTACCGAAGTAATGGCAACAACTTCCGGCATTGCCGATCCTGCTACCTCTGACACGCTCCCTGTCCCTCCGGAAGCTTCTCCTGCCGGAGCTGTTGTCTGGCTTGTCTGTTCTTCGCTGTCAGAAAAAAGCTGAACAGATTCTTCTTTTTTGAAATACTTTTCTGCAACTGTATTGGAACACTGAAACACTGCGCTGGCGGTTACTCCGAACACCACTGCCAGAGCTATGGTTCCTGCGATTTTCTTTCCCGGTTTATTTTTCCTGCTGGGCTTTACAGGAGATTTCTGCTCCATTCTGCCGCTGTTCCGATGCATCTGATAATGTTCGTACCGGGGCGGCTCACTGCTTTGTATCTCATGTGTACCGGAATCACTAATGTCCTGGTCCTTTTCATAATCCATGGGCTTACTTCCCTCCCTTCACCACTTTCTTATTGTTATGACACAAGTGTATCAGGGAATTGTGTTCAAAATGTGATAATAGCTTTAAAAAACAGTGTTCCCCAAAATTCTCTTATTATCTGGATTCATTCCAGTATGTCTGATTCATAGTACACCGGAGAACCATTTTTTTTGATAACTTTTTATATCGCTTTCCCATAAAATATCCCGCATATTTGCACCCGCTCTGCATAATAAATCCGGGGATCAAATACCATTTTCCCTGTTTTACAAGATATGAAAGCGTCTTTTTTACCAGTCGTATTCCCTCTCCCTCTGAAGGAACTCCCTCAAAAATTTCCGGATACTGCGCCTGGGAAACTCCCAGATCAAAATTCCTGTGAAACTGCTGGCTGCAGGAATAATTATGAGAGTGAACAACTTTTGCATCCGCAGCATATGCGATTCCATATCCGGCCTGAATAAGACCTGCCGCATAAATCATGTCCTCATTAAAAATCGTCTTTTCTACAAAACCTCCCAGTTTTTTGTAAATATCTTTTTTGTAGGCAGCACATACATTGGAGCAGAAAAAAGTTTTAATTCCCAGAACAGGAAGATCTTTTTTTGTTTTTACTGCCGAATCCTCCGGATAGTTAAAAGATCTTGTATATGCTTCCACAAAACTGCAGGAAGGATTTGGCAGCTGACGGGCATATGCAGCCCCGATATTTTCCTGCCTGTTCAGAGCCTTTACCAGTTCTCTGACAGTATCTTTATCAGAAGGCATTGCATCCTGTGTCATAAAAATCATAATCTCTCCATCAGAAAGCTCTGCCGCCTGTTTTCTGGTTCCCCCATGGTCAAAATTTTCTTTTTTTAAATGATGAACTTCAAGGCAGGGGTGGTCTTTTTCCCATCTGGCATCCCAGAACTGCTCCTCTGTATTCATAACAATAATCCTGCTGACAGGACAGGACTGCTGTTCCAGACATTCAAGAAGATCTGCAAATTCTTTGCCCGGATGATATGCCGGAATAATTACATCAATTTTTTCAGTTTTCATGTTTTTCTCTCTTTCTGGTTATCCTCTGTCCCAAACTGGCAAAAAGGGAATTTCTTTTTAAAGAAATTCCCTTTCCTTATGACTTTGATTATATGGCTTCTCCGGTTCCTTCATCTACGAAACCGTCTTCGGTATCTCCACCGCTAACGTCTCCGCCTCCGATATCTCCACCGCCAACGTCTCCGCCTCCGATGTCTCCACCGCCAACGTCTCCGCCTCCGATGTCTTCACCGCCAACGTCTCCGCCTCCGGTATCTCCACCGCCGACGTCTCCGCCTCCGGTATCTCCACCGCCAACGTCTCCGCCTCCGATGTCTTCACCGCCGACGTCTCCGCCTCCGGTATCTCCACCGCCAACGTCTCCGCCTCCGGTATCTTCACCGCCGACGTCTCCGCCTCCGGTATCTCCACCGCCAACATCTCCGGCATTCGGATCAACCCAGTCTGTGCTGTTATCAATCCATCCGGAACCATCATTTTCAAAACTGATGCCTGCATTCTCATCTTCCGGAGTAACTTTCTGTACATCCTCCAGTTCTCCAAGTCCGCTGACGATCTCAGCAATCTTCGCACTGATCTCCTGAACTGTGCTGGATGGTGTATATGACTCGTCTCCATAAAGGAATTTATGAAGTGCAATTACATTGGACACCAGATCAGCCTCTGAAGTACCTTCCTTTGTAGGAACAATAACGCTTCCTTTTACATTGGAAAACTTAATGCTTGACGGGAATCCGGTTGTCTCATTCAGGCTGTATCCGATCACTGTTGGCAAAAGCTGAAGGATTTCTGTTTTATCCATGGATGTGGATACCATCGGGAATACAGCATCCATAATCTTAAAGATCGTAGGAAGTCCTGCCTTTTTCGCCTTCTGGACGATCAGCTGGATAACTTTTCGCTGTCTCTCTGTACGTCCCATATCAAGGCTTGCCGTGTAACGGATACGACAGTAGGAAGTTACCTGCACACCGTTCAGGTGAAAACGGTAATCAATCTTTTCAATGTCCTCAGGTCTTTCCGGAAGCGGAACCGGCTCAAAAGGCTTTCCTGTTTCCTTGGAAGTTTCCTCACAATAGCTGTTCATGTGTACGATTTCCGCATAGGACATATCTATGTCAAGACCGCCCAGCGCGTCAACAATCTCTGTGAGAGCTGAAAAATTTACAGTTGCATAATCTGTGATATTCAGATCCATGTTTCTGTTCAGCATATTAACTGCAGCTTCCGGGCTTCTCGCATAGGCCGCATTTGCCTTGGAATAAGTATCGTCATACACATTGAGAAGCGTATCTCTGTACACAGAGGCAAGTCTTACATCCTTTGTGTCATTATTCACACTTGCAATGATCATGGTATCGCTGTTCATGCCGCCGGTAGCGCTTTTGTCTCTGTGGTCAATACCGAACAGCGCATAGGTGGTATAACCTGTCAGCTTGGATTCTTCTGCATTAATAGAATCCTGTACTTCCTGGTTCACTTCTATCGGCTGTGCATTTTCTGTCCTGGGCTTGTCAATCTTGTCAAGTCTGGCATTGAGCTGTCCGTAAACATACAGACCTCCGATAAACAGAAGCAGCACAATGATCTCAACCGCAAACAGTATCTTTTTTGTTTTTGACCTTGGTTTTGCCATCTTCTTTCCCCTTATCTTTTTAATATGCATTTTTATTAATGAAACCCTTAAAAATTGTCAGGAACAATATTTTGATATCAAAACCAATGCTCCAGTTTTCAATATAATAAAGGTCACAATCAATACGTTTCCTGATGGATGTATCTCCCCGGTATCCATTTACCTGAGCCCATCCGGTCAGGCCGGGACGAACCTGATGTTTTACCATATATCTTGGAATCTCTTCCCGAAATTTTTCTACAAAGAAAGGGCGCTCCGGTCTTGGTCCCACCAGGCTCATATCCCCTTTCAGAATATTAAAGAGCTGAGGAAGCTCGTCAATACTCGTTCTGCGCATAAACTTTCCGATTCCCGTTACGCGGGGATCATTTTTGACGGTCCATGCTTTTTTTTCTTCTGATTCCGGCTGTATTTCCATGGAACGGAATTTGTACATCCAGAAAGTTTTATTGTGAAGTCCTACCCGCTCCTGCTTGTAGATCAGCGGACCGGGAGAAGTTGCTTTTATCAGAACACACATAAGAAGCATAACAGGAGAAGATACAATGATCGCGGCAATAGAACCCAGAATATCCATTACACGCTTCACCATGGCATTAAAGGTATTACTCAACGGCACATAGCGGATATTGATCACCGGAAGTCCCAGAATGTCTTCTGTATATGGTTTTGTAGGAATAATCTTATTGTAATCCGGAATAAATTTTGTATGCACGCCTGACTTCTCACACATGGCAACAATTTCTTCCAGACGGTAATATTCACTTAATCCAAGAGTGATCGCGATCTCATCAAGCCTGTTTGCAGGAAGGATCACTGTCAGATTGGCAATTCTACCAATCACCTTGATTCCTTTATACACAGTGCCTGCCGGAACATTGTCATCCAGAATTCCTCTGACAATATATCCCCATTGAGGATTCGCCTCGATCCTATCAATATATTCCTCTGCTGCCCGGCTGTATCCAACCAGTATGATCTGTTTCTGGTTCAGCCCCTTTTTTCGCATATCTCTCACAACAGCAAAGATAAGCATACGGACGCCCCATTCCAGCAAAATATTGATCACGCAGAAAATATATACTGTCAGTCGGGAAAAATCGCTCTCTTTCAGCATATATAAAAGGAATACAAAAGCAAGCATTCCCAGCACGTTTGCCTTAATAATATTGGCAAGCATCAGCCTGCGCCCCTGCATATGAAGAGGCTCATAAAGAGTAAATGCCTGATACAGTAACAGATAGCCCGGTATAATGAAAATCAGAGCCAACATGTACTGTTCAAAACTCAGTCCCTTTTCTGCCGAATAGGCAAAAGGCCCCATAAAACGCAGAAGCCATGCGCTTATATAGGAAACTGCCAGTACAATTACATCTATCAGCATCTGAAGGCGGCTGAAATTCTTCTGATTATCCTGAATCAATCTCTGACACCTCAATCCATTTTGTCTATATTATAATAGTTGTTCTTCAAAATCAATGTTTTCTTAGGGTTTATTTTATAAAATTTCAGTAAAACTCTGTAATAAACACTTTACGCCGCCAGTCTGCGGAACATATTAATCCACAGCTCTATCTGGATTCTTGCGTAATGAGGCAGGTTCTTCATAGAAAATTTCACTTTTTTCCCCTGTCTGCTGATACTGAACCCGTTTTTGATCCCTGCCAGATATTCTTTTCCCATTCCTTTTACCGTAAAAAACAAAAGCTTTGTTCCAAAACCGAGAATCAAAAACGGAAGGTTCAGAATGATCTGGATCAAGGGCATATTTTTATAGATCAGATATATGTTGTTTCTGGAAGAATATCTTGTCTTAAACTGGTTGTACCGGGATCCGCTTGTACCGCTTCCCACATGATAAACAAGAGCCTCTGGCGCATACCAATTTTCATAACCATAAATCCTGGCTCTGTACCCAATATCCGTATCCTCCAGATACGCAAAATGTTCCTCATCAAAATACCCGATCTTTTCCAGTATTTTTTTTCGGTAAATGGCTGCTCCGCCGCAGGCGGCAAAAATCTGTTCTTCTTTTTCGTAGGTGTGGATATCTTTTCCTTTGCCCCTGGCATAAGACCACCCCAAAGCGCAGTAATAATTTCCCGCATCATCCAGCCTGTCCCTGTCATGATACTGAACCATTCTGGCTGCGCAGGAAAACGCATTTTTATGTCTTCGTATGGCGCTGAGCATCTGTTCCACAAAATCCTCTGCCACTTCTGTATCGTTGTTAAGAAGCAGAACATAAGGAGCTTTTGCAGCGCGGATCCCCTCATTCACAGCTCTGCAGAAGCCATAATTTTCAGGAAGCTCAATGATATGGACCCAGGAGTAATTTCCTGCCACAAAAGAGCAGCTTCCGTCTGTGGAGCCATTGTCTACAAAAATAACCTCAAAATTTTTTGCGGTCTGCCCTTCCAGACTTCCAAGTACACTGTCCAGAAACGCAATCCCGTTATAATTCGGTATGATTACCGATACTTCCATAAGCCCTCCTTATTGCTTCTTCGTCATTCCCGGGAGAGGGCGAAGAGAGTAATTCCATTTTGTAAGAGAAAGGTTCTTATTATAATAAGGGTCTCCCTTTTTCAGAATATCGATCCACTGACACCGCATATACTCAATTTCCTCCTGGAAACGGCGTACCTTCTCTTTATTGTCCTCTGCTCCCCGTGTTTTTGATTCCATATGATAAAGCTGTACATATGGATCATAGACGATCAGCTTATGATTCTTTCGAACCTTCAGACACAGATCTACATCATTAAATGCTACAGACAGCTTTTCGGTAAATCCGCCTGCCTCCTCAAAGACTGCCCTCTTCATCATCATACAGGCCGCTGTCACTGCGCTCATATCCTGAAGAATCGACGCCTTATGAAGATATCCGGTCCTGTTTGCCGGCATATCCACAAACATATGGCCTGCGATTCCTCCAAGTCCGATCACACAGCCCGCATGCTGAATGGTATCGTCCGGATAGATCAGCTTGACACCTGCCGCTCCCACTTCAGGACGCTGACAAACACCCAGAAGCTCTCTGATCCAGCCTGGTGTGATCACAGTCACATCATTATTCAGAAACAGCAGGTATTCTCCATTTGCATGGCGAACTCCGTAATTATTGATAGCAGAATAATTAAATTCTTTTTTCCATCTGAGAAGCCGGATGCGAGGATCCTGCGACAGTTCTTTATAATACTGAAAAATCTCATCTGTGGTACTGTTATTTTCCACGATAATGATCTCATAATTCGGATACTCTGTTTTTTCTCGGATGGAATCAATACATGCCTTCAGTGTTTCTTTTTCATCCTTGTTTGGGATAATAATAGAAACAAGCGGCTGTCCCTGTACCGGATATTTAACCCGGAAAAATCCCAGATCCGGCGTATGGCTTACTGTTCCTTCTGTTCCTGTCCGCTTCAGATGAGCTTCTATAGCCCGCTTTCCCGCATCAAAAGCGTACATTTTACTGGCAGGATTGTCTGCGGTAGACGCCTTATGAATACGCCAGTGATAAAGGATCTCCGGAATATGTCCTACCTTTTCCGCAGTTTCTATACATCGGAAGATAAAATCATGATCCTGGGCTCCGTCAAATTCCTGACGGAATCCTCCGATCTTTTGTACAATAGAACGCCTTACCACAAAAAAATGGCAGATATAGTTGTTGGATCTCAGAAGATCCAGGTTAAAATCCGGTTTCAGATGAGGCTGAAAATGCTCGTCAAGTTCCGTTGTCACTTTGTCCTCATCTGTGTAAACTGCATCCAGAGCCCGGTCCCGTCCAAGAGCCAGGGCAATTTCATAAAGTGCATTGGGCGCAAGCAGATCATCATGATCCAGAAGCCCCACAAATTCTCCCTGCGCCATTTCAAGCGCCGCATTGGTGTTTCCTGCGATACCTTTATTTTCTGTAAGCTCACTGACCCGGATACGGCTGTCTTTTTTTGTATACTTTTCCAGAACCGTTTTCATTGCTGTATCCTCAGGGCTTCCATTTGCAATACAAAGCTCCCAGTTTCCATAGGTCTGAGCAATCAGAGATTCTATCATCTGGATCAGGAACTTTTCCGGTGTACGATATGCGGGCACTGCCACACTGATCAGAGGACTGTACTCAAAATGATGCTGTCTCTGTTTCTCAAGCTCTGTTTCATCAGGCACATAGGCCTCATACCACGGTCCATAAGGAACTTCCTCCGGCTCAAATCTTTCGTGAAGCCTTATCCAGAACTCCTTTGGACCATAATGCTTCAGATAGCGGAATCCCTTTTGTATGGTGTATGGACTGAGTTTTTTTAGCATCCGTCCCCACTGGATCCTGCCGGCTGAACTTTTTTCTTTATTCATATAAAACCTCGGTTTATTGTCATTTTACATCGTTTTTACATCGAATCCGGGTTTATTTTATCATTCTGTCCCATGTTTTGCAAGGCTGAACGTGTGTATCGGTATTCCAGGCTCACAAAAGTGTTGAATTACATAAAAAAATGGGATATGATAGTTTTTGTAACAGTTTCGCCGCATGCAGAGTAATTGTTGCTGATATTGCGGCACACTACCTTTATTTATCGAACCTTTTACAGGAGTATACTTTATGAAAATAAAAAAATTATGCGCCGGGCTTTTTGCCCTGGGAATGGCTTTTACCCTGATGCTTCAAACACCGGTCAGCGCCGCAGAAGCTGCTCCCGGAATTACAACCAATGCTGTCCCGGGCTGGCCTCAGGGAGCTGATATCACTTCCACAGCCGCAGTTGTTATGGAAGAATCTACCAATACTATTGTCTATGCAAAAAATATGGACCAGCAGCTTTTTCCCGGAAGTACGGTAAAGATCATGACTACTCTTCTGGCTCTGGAAAACAGCCAGCTTACAGATCAGGTTACTATGACTGCAACCGGAGTTTCCGGTGTTACTGACGGAGGAGCCAATATCTCCGCCAACCTTGACGAAGTTTTTACCATGGAGCAATGTTTATATGCCATCATGCTTGTATCCGCCAATGACATTGCCCTGCAGGTTGCCGAACATCTCGGAGGATCTGTGGAAGGTTTTGTACAGATGATGAATCAGAAGGCTGCGGAGCTTGGCTGTACCAATACGGTTTTTACCAACCCTACCGGACTTTCTGATGAAAATCAGCACACAACAGCTCATGATATGGCTCTTATTATGCAGGCTGCCATGAAAAACGAAACTTTCCGCACCATTGCAGGAACTCTTTCCTATACGATATCTCCCACCAACATCTCCGGCGGCGAGCGTGTACTGACAAATAATTTCTCCATGATGAGCGCTGCCAACGCCGCTTATTATCAGAACTGTCTTGGAGGACGGGAAGGATATACAAACGCTTCCGGCAGTACCCTGGTATGTGGGGCAGAAAAAAACGGAGTAACCCTGATCGCAGTTGTACTCCAGGGCGCATCCGGTACAACAGCCGCTGAGGCCGGAAGCCTTTTAAATTATGGCTTTGATAACTTCCAGATGCTTTCTCTTGGAGATACAGACTTTAATATGCTTTCCGGCGGCAATGTTTATGTTCCTGCCGGAACTGCTGCCGACTCTCTTACCACCAAAGACAGCACACCGGAAAACGGACAGTACACCCGTCAGTATTACTTTGGCAACACTCCTGTAGGAACTTCGGTAATGGCTGCGGTACAGGAACAAGATACGACTCTTACAGATGCCGGAGAAAAAAATATGGAAGCTGCCAGAAACTATTCCAAAAAACACACGGCGATTCCTTACTATGCGATTGCCGGTATAGGAATTCTTCTTCTTGGTTTTCTGATCTACAGAATTGTAAAAACAGCAAAATCCTGACAGATGACTGAGCATGTCAGTTACTGTTCACTTCATTTTCAGTAACCGAAAAAAATGCATTCCAACTTACCTTCGGTGGCAGTATTTTGGCCTGTATGTTTCAGAATTACAAAAAATTTCTTGAAAAAAACTTTTCCATACTGTACAATATCCTTGATATAGGGGAGTAGTCAGCACTGTATGGTGCGATTAAGTCAACACCTTGAGCCTCCGGCTCTGGCTTAATCTATACCTTATGCTTTTGGTATACGACAAGACCTGTGTTCCGCATTAAGAGGAGCACAGGTCTTTTTTACTGAAAATCTTCAGGCAGACTTTCCCGTGAAAAAAATCAGGAGGAACCAGTATGGATTTTTTAATTTCCGGCATCACATCTATCACCCCCCAGCAGATCGTTATGTACGTGATCGGCGCTGTGCTGATCTGGCTTGCCATTAATAAGGATCTGGAACCGGTACTGCTTCTGCCTCTGGGATTCGGAGCAATTCTTGTAAACCTTCCTGCTTCCGGTGTTCTGAATCAGACACTTGCAGGTATCGGTGAAACAAATGGTATTATCGAGTGGCTCTTCAATGTAGGTATCGAAGCTTCCGAGGCAATGCCTCTGCTTCTGTTTATCGGAATCGGAGCCATGATCGACTTCGGACCACTTCTGTCCAACCCCAAGCTGTTTCTTTTTGGAGCAGCCGCACAGTTCGGTATTTTTGCCGCAATCGTTGTTGCATGTTTCCTGGGCTTCGACTTAAAAGACGCTGCGTCTATCGGTATCATCGGAGCAGCTGACGGCCCTACTTCCATCCTTGTATCTCAGGTACTTGGCTCCAATTACATAGGACCTATCGCCGTGGTGGCATATTCCTACATGGCGCTTGTTCCTATCATCCAGCCTATGGTGATCAAACTTCTTACAACAAAAAAAGAACGCTGCATCCATATGGAATACAAACCGGCTACAGTTTCCAAAAAAGCAAAGATCATTTTCCCGATCGTGGTTACTTTTATCGCCGGCCTTGTAGCTCCAATGTCCGTTTCTCTGGTAGGATTCCTGATGTTCGGCAACCTGCTCCGCGAGTGCGGTGTGCTGAATAATCTTTCCGATACCGCACAGAACGTACTGTCCAATCTGGTATCCCTTCTTCTGGGTATTACCATTGCATTCAGTATGAAGGCTGACACTTTTGTAAACAAAGAAACTCTTCTCATTATGCTGATCGGTCTTGCAGCCTTTATCTTCGACACTGCTGCAGGCGTACTTTTTGCAAAGCTTATGAATCTTTTCTCCAAGGAAAAGATCAATCCTATGATCGGTGCCGCAGGTATTTCCGCCTTCCCAATGGCAGCCCGTGTAGTTCAGAAAATGGCGCTTAAAGAGGATCCAAGCAATGTTCTGATCATGCAGGCCACAGGTACAAACGTATCCGGTCAGATTGCTTCTGTTGTTGCAGGTGGAGTTATCCTGAATGTTGTTGCAAGTATTCTGTAAGAGAAAGGAGATATCTCTATGAATTCTGTGCTTATTATGCAGGCACTTGAGGTTATGTGGAAAGGAATGCTGAGTATTTTTACAGTAATCATCATCCTGACTATTCTTGTGTATCTGATCAATAAATTCCTGAAATAACAGGAATATCCAAAAGGGACTAAACAACTGCCTTAACGGCTGATGTTCAGTCCCTTTTTATTTGTCATAAAGCACAGTTCTGACTTCATGTTTCATCTCCGTCTTTCTGACGACTTTCCGATAAATGATAGGGAACTCCTTATTCCTGTGCCTTACTTTTACGATTGCTTCAAAAGCTTATTTTCTTATTTACTTTTCACTTTCAGATATTTATCTTTCTTCCACAGAGATGCCATACGGCTCACTGCAAACAGCGCCCAGAATACTGTACTTCCGACTGCCCCTGCTTTCAGTCCCGGAGCCTCAAATTTCAGCTCCAGACTGTGATCTCCCTCTGGGATATGACATGCCAGAAAGCCAATATCGCCTCTTAGCAGTTCTGTTTCTTTTCCGTCCACAGTAAGGCTCCAGCCTTTTTCACAGGGAATCATAAACAGTCCATAGCCGTCAGCTTCCGCATGAACGGTTCCTGTAATATGAGCATCTTTTTCCGGATCATCCAGAATGATCTCAGAGGATTCCATTACCTGCCTGTCCCTTTCGGAAACAACGCTTTTAATGTCAGAAAACTCTTCCAGATCTGTAATCTCAGATGCCGGATTATCATCTGAGGGTTTTGTAGCTTTGTTTTTTTCATCTGATTTCTCTGTTTTCCTCTGATCTTCTTTCTCTGCTTCTTCTCCTTCTCGTGGAAGAGCGATCACACTTTCCAGAAGCTCATCTCTGTTTTCCTCTGTACACAGTGCTTTCATACTGTCCTCTGTCACCGCATCCGTATAAAAATGCGCAGTTTCTGCCTGAGCCTCATTCTCATGAATATAAAGGCTTCCCACCCTGTCAAGAAGTTTCCAGCCCTCCTGAGGTGTTTTCTGTCCTGAGAGCAGATAACGTATTCCAAGGAACGCTGCAAGACGGTTTTCTTCTACATTATTCCAAAAAGTATAATGGTTCCGGTCTGCAAAAAACAGTTCCGGACAGCAGGTTTCCACAAATTCTTTCACATAACCGTTCATAACAGAATTATAGGAAGAAATACCATTATACCCCTGAGCAGAAGCATCCATGGCAACCGTTCCTGATATATAATCCTTTTCCACCCGGTAAAAATCCGGATCTTTCTGTTCCAGATAATCCAGACACTGCCCCAGATCTGCACGGTACATTTCTCTGAAAAAATCCTGCGGTTTGTTCATTTCTGCCCGGTATTTTGTTTCTTTATCGCCCGATTTTCTGTCTGCTTCATACTGGACCATTTCCTGTTCCATACTCTCTGCAGGTGTATCAGTTTTTTTCATGGTGACTCTTGCCTGGAAGTTCGCTGCGCCCTCAGACGCTACATTTACCAGAAGTGCCAGCGCCAGCACAGCCAGGATCCCCTGGCGAACAGTCTGCTTATATACAAAATTTAAAAGAATAAGGCATAGCGCCATCACTGTTCCAGTTACAGCCAGGATCAGGATATTTCTTTTATATTCTGCAAAACCTGCCTGTTTCCAGCCTTCCAGATACACCCAGCCCATAAGAACCGCTACAGCCAGGATCAACGTCAGACAGAGTTTTCCTCCCTTTCTCAGATAATCCCACATCCACGCCATTGCCATAAGAAAAAACGGGATCAGAACAAAGGTATACCTCTGCGTAGGCTCTGTGAAATAGTTGAACACAGTTCCCCCAACCGGAAAGATCACACCGATAAAAATCAGACCCGCCGCGCTGTACAGCACTGCTTTTGCTCTTTTTTTCATCTGGGCTTTATGCAGTACAAAAAAGAACTGAACATTCAGAAACACTGCCAGAACAGAGCAGAAAAAGATGGGATCCTCATAGTAATTCATGGCATAGGACTGAGGTCCTTTTGCAAGTCCGAATCCGTTCTGAAGGTTACTGGAAAACAGATGCTTTACCATAGAATCATAAACCTTTGTGTGATAAGGTGTAAAGCACTGCTGAAGCCACTGCAAAAATCCGGTTCCCTGGCTGTCAAGACGGGAAGAAACATTCAGAAGCACCTCTGCCATAGGAAGAAATACCACAAGGCTCATACCCACGCCCAAAAGGATTTCGCCACATCCCAGAAGAAACTTCCTCACTCTCTGTCCCAGAGTCATATCGTCCACCATCAGGATCCTGAAAAGAAGATACAGTCCTGTGGCAGCCAGGCACATATAGGTAAAATATACACTGTAGATCCCACAGAGAAATACCATGACCGGGAAGAATCCCCGCCCTCTTTTCTTCTGGATAAACTTTTCACAGAAAAGCAAAAGCAAAGGAAGATAGATCACTGCTGTCCCAAACTGATAATGCTGTCCCCACACCAGAAGAAAGCCGCTGAAACCATATGCATAAGAGGCAACCAGCTTCGCCCCTGGACTGAAGGAAAACTGAGCCAAAAACCAGTAAAAGGCAAGCCCTGCTGTCAGCATTTTTACAATCTGGATCAGATTCAGATACATCAGCATATGAGCAGGCCCCAGTATCACTCCAAGGCCGTACAGCAACATCAGAAAGGGATCGAACAGATTAAAATTAAAAAGATTCACTCCCATTCCATTGGAAAAATCCCACAGAGAAAAGCTTCCGTCCCGGATGTCATTGACAATAGCAGTATAATTCATAATATACTGCTGCCAGGTGTCGCTTCCGATATCGTTAAAAACCATCAGCTGATCTCCAAAAAGATAGTCCCGGAACATGATCAGACTGCTGACTGCCATCAGAAAAAGCAGCAGAGCCGGATATTTCAGATCTTTTCCACACCATTTAGTAAAAGCGGTGGCTTTATCCACCGCTCTTTTTTTCTTATGTGTATTATTCATATATACTTACATGATCTCCTTCAGATAACGGGCAAGGGCATCCTGCCAGTCCGGAAGGCGTGTAAAACCGTGTTCTGTCAGTTTTTTCTTTTCCAGACGACTGTTGGAAGGTCTTTTTGCCTTTGCAGGATACTGATCAGAGCTTACCGGAGTTACCGTTACGTTCATTCCTGCCTGACGGAAGATCTCCTTTGCAAAATCGCACCAGGAAATATATCCGCCCTCATTTGTCACATGATACTTTCCGTACTCTTCTTTTTCCAGCATATCCACAAGGAGCCTTGCCAGATCATAAGTGTAGGTAGGAGTACCGATCTGATCGTCCACAACAGTCAATGTGTCATGTGTTTTTCCCAGGTTCAGCATTGTCTTGATAAAATTCTTTCCATTGACGCCAAACACCCAGGCAATACGCACAATATAATACTTATCGGTGTATTTTTCTACGGCAAGCTCTCCCTCGTATTTCGTCTGGCCGTAAACATTCAGCGGCTCTACCACCGGATCATCCGGCTCCCACGGACGGGTTCCCTGACCGTCAAACACATAGTCTGTGCTTAAATAGATCATTGGAATATCCATTTCTCCACACATTCTTGCAATGTTTTCTGTTCCGTCCACATTGACCTTGCGGCACACTTCCACTTCATCCTCTGCCGCATCCACAGCCGTCCATGCAGCACAGTGTACCATCTTGTCCGGGCGGACTTCTTCCATCACTCTGCGCACAGCCTCGGCATCTGTGATATCCATTTCCGCCACATCTACGCCTATTCCCTCATATCCTCTCTTTGCCAGCTCATTCATCACATCATGGCCCAGCTGTCCGTTTACTCCTGTAACCAATACCTTCATGACAAACCTCCTATATTCTTTTCAGCGAAAAATCCTGGCTCTTTAATGTAAGATTCGGATTATAATAAGGATCTCCGTCCCTCATAATATCCGGCCAGCGTCTTTCAAAAATCTGGATTTCTTTATTAAACCGTGCAACTTTTTCCGGTGTATCCTCAAGCCCTCTTGACTTTGACTCATAATGATACAGCTCTGCATAAGGATTATACACAATAAGATAACCTGCAGCTCTCAACTTCATACAGAAGTCAATATCATTAAACGCAACTGCCAGCTCCTCTGTAAGACCTCCCACCTCATCAAAGGCGGACCGTTTTACCAGCATACAGGCTGCTGTAACTGCGCTGTAATCCTGAGCACAGATAATCCGGTGGCAGTAGCCTGTAGTCCCTCTCGGCTGTAGCACAAAGCAGTGTCCTGCAATGCCGCCAAAACCAATGACAACTCCCGCATGCTGAATGGTATCGTCCTCATAATACATTCTTGCACCCACAGCGCCCACATCGTTTCGCATACAATAACCCAGAAGCTGTTCCAGACAATCCTCATTGATAATTTCCGTATCGTTGTTCAGAAGCAGAATATATTCACCTTTTGCAAAAGTGGCTCCGTAATTATTGATAGCAGAATAGTTAAACTCTCTGTCCCAGTAAACCACATGAGCCCTGGGGTTCTCTGCCTCCAGCTTTTTATAATACTGGAAGGTTTCTTCCTCCGTACTGTTATTTTCCACAATAATATACTCATAATTCTGATACGTGGATTTTTTGTCAATGGAGTCCATGCACCGTTTCAGATCTGCAATATGATCCTTGTTGGGAATGATAATGGAGATCAGCGGATCATGATCCCGGAGAAACCTTGTACGGTAAAGTCCCAGGAACTCACCCTGAATTACTTCTGCGTTGATTCCCGTTCTCTTATAATGCTCTTCAATGGCTCGTTTTCCCGCCTCAAAGGCATAGGTCTTGCTTTCCGGATTCTCTGCTGTGGAATCCTCATGGCAGCGCCAGTGATAAAGAATCTTGGGAATATGATAAATCTGCTCCGGCTTTACGGTTTCCACACATCGGAAAATAAAATCATAATCCTGCGCCCCGTCAAATTCCTTACGAAGCATTCCAATCTGGCTGATGATTTCTCTGTCCACCACAAAAAGATGACAGATGTAGTTTACCGTACACAGCAGATCCGGATTATAATCCGGCTTAAAATGAGGCTGAAAAAACTTGTGCCCGTCCATGGACATTTTATCCTCATCGGAATAAAGGATACGGATATCCCTGTTTTCGTTTAAGGCCTTTACACACTGGAACAGCGCATGGGGCGTCAGCTCATCATCATGGTCTGCAAAAGCAATGTAATCGCCTGTAGCCGCCTCAATTCCCGCATTGGTATTTTCGGAAATCTGCAGCGCTTTCTCATGAAAGATCACTTTAATTCTTTCATCAGAAGAAGCCAGCGCTTCCAGAAGCTTACGGATGGGAGAATCTGCACCGCTGCCGTCTGACAGACAAAGTTCCCAGTTTGGATAAGTCTGAGCTTTTACGGTATCCACCAGCTGGCGGAGATATTTTTCCGGAGTCTTATATAGCGGCACGACAATGGAAATCTTAGGCTGATACTCAAATTTTGTCCTTCGCTGCTTTTCCAGCTCCTTTGAGCCGGGAAGATGGCGGAGGATCCATTTCTGATAGGGAATTTCTCTTGTGGACGCAGTTTTCACCTTGGATACCACCTTGCCCACCATAGCTGCGCTTCCCTGGCTTTTCCAGTATCGCAGTCCTTTTTTTACATATTTTTCTACTTTTTTGCGGAAAACAACAGCCGGATTCAGATGAACTATGTGGACAGATTTTGTATCTCCTGCATAAAACACAAGGTACAGAAGTTTTCCGGTAAGGTTTGTAAGCTCCACAAAAAATCCGGATTTGTCTTCGCTGTCCATTTCCTCATAAAGCTGTTCTACATCCACACGCTCGGTACGAAGGATCTCCGCATTTAATTTCTGTTTGTTTTCATCAAAAATCTGGATTTTTACTGGCTCATCTGCCACTGCCCAGCCTCTGATCCGCAGAAATCCCTGCTGTACCTTTTCCTCTTCAATAAAAAACTGAGGCTTTCCTCTTCTTTTTTCCAGCTCTTTTGCAGAAACGGAAAACCAGCAGATCCTCCTGTCCGGCATATCCGCATACACAGTCAGCTTCTGACAGCCTTCCAGGGACTTCGGAAGACGCACAGACGCTGTGATCCTCTCGCCTCTCATCAGATCCGGATCTTTAAATCTTTCCAGGGCGCTGACTACTTCCAGCCGCTGAATTTCCGCCTTTACCTCAGAGCCGTCCAGACAGGCGCGCATTTTTGCTTCCTTTGGCCAGGTTCCCTGCAGAATATACTGACAGGGATCCTTCAGGTGAAACCGGTCCTTTGTTACCTCAAAAATCTCTCTTGACATATCCAACCTCACAATTTCTCAGTCTTCTCTCAGGGAACAGTCTCCCTCTGTCACCGACAGGTTCGGACTGTAATAAGGATCGCCTTTTTTCAGCTGATCTTCCCATTTTTCCCGAAAACGTGTTATTTCTTTTTCAAAGCGGTACTGTTTCTCAGGAGTATCTTCCAGACCTCTTGATTTGGACTCATAGTGATACAACTCCGCATAGGGGGTAAAGACGATTTTTCTGCCTATATCCCTTATTTTCATACAGAGGTCAATATCATTAAACGCCACGCGGAAGCTTTCATCAAAGCCTCCCACAGCCCGGAAATCACAGGCATCTACAAGCATACAGGCTGCTGTCACTGCGCTGATCTCCTGAACGCTTACCATTCTGCCGAAATATCCCGCATCCTCCCCGGATGCCCGGCACATCACATGGCCTGCAATGCCTCCAAGCCCCAGAACCACCCCTGCGTGCTGGATGGTATCATCCGGATAATACAGCTTGGCTCCAACAATGGAAACGTCTTTCTGCTGGCAGATCCCAAGCATTTCCTCCATCCAGTCAGGCGTCAGGATCTCCACATCATTGTTCAGAAACAGAAGGTATTCTCCTTTTGCCTGCTCTGCGGCAAAATTATTAATAGAGGAATAATTGAATTCTTTTTCCCAGGTCAGGATTCTTACTCTCGGATAACGCTCATGAAGCTTCTCATAATAGGCAAAAGTTTCTTTTTCCTCACTGTTGTTTTCTACAACCAAGACCTCATAATTCTCATAGGAAGTGCGCTCTGCCATAGAAGAAAGACACAGCTCCAGATCCTCCGTATGGTCTTTGTTTGGAATGATTACAGAAATCATGGGATTTCCCTGGATCTTCAGTCTGCTCCTGTACCATCCGGGCCGTTCTGTCATCTCCACCTTCGCCGGGATCCCCATTCTTTTATAATGCTCTTCCACAGCTTTTCGTCCCGCTTCAAAAGCATACGCCTTACTTTCCGGATCTGCTGCCGTAGAATCCATATGACAGCGCCAGTGATACAAAACCTTTGGAATATGGACAATTTTTTCTGCCTGCTCACAGCAGCGGAAAATAAAATCAAAATCCTGAGCTCCGTCAAATTCTTTCCGGAAATATCCCGCCTGCTCTGCAACCTGTCTTTTTACTGCAAAAATATGACAGATGTAATTGTTATCCCGAAAACGGAACAGGTTAAAATCTGATTTGAAATGAGGATCAAAATAATGCTGTCCGTCCATGCTGACCTTGTCCTCATCTGTGTAAACCACATCTGCATCCTGATCGTTAATGGCCTTTACAATCTCAAACAGTGCGTCAGGCTCCAGCGTATCATCATGGTCACAGAGCATCAGGTATTCCCCTCTGGCAAGCTCCATGGCTTTATTTGTGTTCACAGAGATCCCGCCGTTGGATTTCAGCTTTTTGTAGCTGATCCTTACCTCATGTCTGTAATTTTTTTTCAGAAACTCATGAACTGTTTCGTCCGGGCTTCCGTCTGCCAGACATAGCTGCCAGTTTCCATAGGTCTGCTTTCTTATGGACTCGATCAGTTCCTTCAGATAGGGAAGAGGGGTACAGTAAAGTGGGATCACAATACTGATCAAAGGCTTTCGGACAAAGGAAGTATGCTTCTGCTTCCATGCCTGACGCCGGTTCAGGGAATGACGTTTCAGCCATTGCTCATAATCTCCCCGGGTACTTTCCTGACGGTTCAGGATCCTGTTAAAAAAGCCTTTAGGCTTCTTCTCTTTGCGAAGCTTCTGAACATCTATTTCATAAATCTTTTCCACCGAAGATCCTGTAAATTTAAGCAGGATCTTTTTTCCTGAAATTTCATCTAAAGAGACTGAAATACGGAATCCTATTTCCTGATTTTTGTAAATCTCATCAAGACCACAGCGCTCCACCACATCCGGCCGCCGTCCTCTGCTCATCCTGCAGGCAACAGAACTTCCGTCCTCGTTTACAGCAGCAAGCTCTGTATCGCCTCTCTGATCTACAGCCCAGCCCTGGATTTCCAGCATAGTATCATAAAGGATTTCCACTCTGTCCAGATGATATTCCAGTAGACTTTGCTTCAGAAAGCTTTTTAGCTCATCTGCACTCTTCTTCCACACAGAAACTCTCTGTTCTCCGTCTGTAAGAAACAGTTCAATATGCTGAAACTGTTCGGCAAGCTGATCAGCTCCCGGAATCCGCAGCCGGAAGCCCGGAAGGAACTCTCCAAAATCCACTGCCAGAGCCTGAGCCACATCCGGTCTTTCATAGCTTTCAGGAGCATCCAGAACAATCTCCTGATTTCCGTCACCTATCAGGCAAAAATTCTTTTGCTTTCTGTCTGGTCCGGCATACCAGCCTCCAAGACTTAACACCTGTCCATGCCTGTCATCATATTTTTCTTCATCAATGCTGAAGCGCAATTCTTCCATATTTCATCCTCATTCTGTCTGATCTGAAGGCCGGAATTTTGCCTTCAGACCCTTTCTTTCTGCCATTTATCTCTGACAGCTTATTTTTTCTTAATGCTTCTGTATAATTTCCAGATTTTTGTGTTTTCCATCTGACTGATCTTTTCTTTCAGTCTGCGGATCTCTTCGTCCTTTTCCGCTGATACCAGACCGAAGCTCTTCCAGAACTTTTCTCCCGCATCCTGCGCCTTCATGATCTCAATTTCAATCCTGAGTTTTTTCTCTCCACTGATATTTCCGATCACAAACTGGGGATCTCCGCCGCCGAAATAATAGCTGTCAGCTCCTACCGGAAAACCGTTTGTGGTAAAATCTGCCTTTATGTCATTTTCAAATGTAAGTTTCCGGAGGATCAGACCGCCTGCTGCTTCTCCCGGATCAAGACGAAGATTTTTCACATTATCCGGAATCTCAAGTTCCATACTGATCCCTGTTCTATTCATAGGGTAAACTTCGGAATCTTCCTCTGAGAATCCATTTCCCCGGTCAAAAAACACCTGAAGTCTCCGTTCTGCCCCGGCTGCTCTCATCTGCTCATAATAGGGAAGAATCTCCACCTTGCCCGGAGAAACATCTTCATACATAGAAAGAAGAGGCACATGACTTCCCTGCATATACTTCTGGAAATTCTTTTCCATTTGTGCGTAAACGGCAAGTTCTTCCTGGGTAATGCCTGCCTTGCCATAAAAATCTCTGTCCTTCAGAACACGACGCTTTCCATCGCTTTCCAGATAATAATGGATCATCCGATACAGGATAAAACCTGCTGGAATCGGAAAATCAAAGGTCCACTCATAATCGATCACAACCTGTCTGTCCTTCAGGATCAGGATATTGGCAGGTACCAGATCAATATTGGACATTTCTGCGCACGGATACTCTCCGTTCAGCTGTACATCCCCAAATACCCGGATAAACTCCGGTGTTTTTATAAATGTGCTTCCACTGTGAATACTCTGAATCTTTTTCAGATAAGAAAAGAACAGTTCCTCCAGCTCTGAAAATTTCCCCTGAGCCAGAAGCCGATCCAGCTTTTCTTCCAGAGTCATTCCCTCCAGATACTCCAGTCTTGCAGCTCCGTTTACTGTTTTGCAGAGATTAAGTTCCAGCCCCTGCTTTTTATAATCTTCTGTAAGTTCTGCACAGATCCGTTCCAGACCGGCTGTATGCTCACAGGCCTTTTCATTTGCAGGAAGCTTCTGCACATATCTCTCAAATCTGCCCGGCTCACAGATATCTGTTCTCAGAGCAAAACGCACGTCCCGCTCGTTGGAAAACTTGGTATACACAATCTCCGGGCAGATCTGTTCTTTTCCGATCAGGAGAAGAAAGGAATTGGAAAACTCCGGAAACATATCATTATCCAGAAGCGAATCATAAACAGGAGATTCCTGAAACAGCTGCAGACGCAGCCGGTCAAAATTCGTTTCCATACGGTTCAGCTCTCCCTTTAAAGGAAGCCGCCTGTCTGAATATATGGTCATGGGAAGCTTGTAATCTGGAAACGGATAATACCACTGGGCTTTCAGATTCCCTGCTTTTTCCAGAATTTCTGTAAGCTCTTTTTTGGTAAAGGTCTTTACACCCTTTGTTGTCGGATAGCCTTCCAGCCCCTCGAATAATGTTCCAAAGTGATCCTCTGTACAGCCTGCCCAGTATTTCAGTCCAAAACGGTTTTCGATGGCAAGAACGATCTGTCCGCCCGGTTTCAGATGACGGGCAATGGTTTTCAGAAAATCCACATAAGGGGTATCACTCTGAATATAGTTTTCCCCATACTCAAAAACGCCGATCAGAGTAATGTAATCATACTTCTCCGTCAGCGCAGGCTCGATCTCCTGAAAATTTCCCATAAGTATTGTGAGATTTTCGCAGTCTTTATGTCTCCAGGCATTGATCTCACTTCGTTTTTTGGACAGCTCAATACAGGTGACTTTCTCTGCTTTTTCACAGAGCGCACCTGTAATAGCGCCACAGCCGGAACCGATTTCCAGCACATTTTCTTTTCCGGTAAACGGAAGCCAGCTTAAAATATTTTCCCTTACGTGGGAAAAATGATAGAGAATGGGCCAGCTTTTTCGCTGTGCGATCACCTGGTTCCACTGCTCTTTGGGATAAGTTCTGGCAATTTCCAGCATTTCATCCTCTATGGCTCCGTCACTGTATAAATCCTGTCCCGGATAACAGGTATCATCCAAGACTGCCTTACCGATTTTTTCTATCATGCTTTTTCTCCGTAGCGAATCTCCACTTTTGAGTTCATATCATAAAATCCAACTGTGTTCTTGTTGGAAACCACTGTGATATTACATGCGTCATACAGCCTGTGGAAAACTGTAAACTCTCCGTCCTTATATCCGGTGCAGCCAAAGGAAAGGAGATATTCCCCTCCCTGCAGGAACATTTCCTGCTCAAAGGTCACAGTACAGCAGTCTCCTGACTGAGAATGTTCCACCGATTTTTTTTCAAACAGAGTGTTGGTCCCTGTGATCTCTGTACCCTTGATATCCTTAAAGGTATAGGCCATGATCGGTTCCTGAATATCCTGATGAAATACCACCTTCATCCGAATCCGGAAGCTGCTGCCCTTTTCAATAGTATTGGTACAGCGGCCTTTATCATCCAGAACTGCAAAATCCACAATCTCCGCAAGCTTGGTTCCATATTCCAGCATATTGGGATTTACCTGGAACTGCTGGCTCCAGTTTTCTTTCTGCTCTTCTTTCTTTTCCTCGGCTTTTGCAGGATCCTGACCTACCAGAAGCTGCTTGTACATATCCACCATCTGTTTTGGAGAACCTTCTTCCAGCTTCACTCCCTTGTTCAGAAGAATCACTCTGTCACAATACCGGGAAATGCTGCTCAGGTCATGGCTGACAAAAAGAATGGTTTTTCCCATTTTTTTAAATTCTTCAAATTTCCGGTAGCACTTTGCCTGAAAGAACACATCTCCTACAGACAGCGCCTCGTCAACGATCAGAATTTCCGGATCAATATTAATGGCAACCGCAAATGCCAGACGGACAAACATACCGCTGGAATAAGATTTTACAGGCTGATAAACAAAATCTCCGATATCTGCAAAATCCAGGATATCCTGAAGTCTGGCATCTACCTCTTCCTTTGAAAATCCCATCATGGTTCCGTTGAGATATACGTTTTCGATTCCTGTATATTCCATGTTAAATCCGGCTCCCAGCTCCAGAAGAGCGGAAATCCTTCCGTCCACCTTCACTTCTCCTGCAGTGGGATTCAAAACTCCGGTAATGATCTTGAGGATTGTGGATTTTCCGGAACCGTTTGTTCCGATGATCCCCACAGTTTCTCCCCGCTCCACCTGAAAATTCACATCTCGCAGAGCATAATGCTCTCTGACCGGAACCTTAAAGCCCAAAGTTTCCCGCAGTCTGTCTGAAGGCTTATTATATAATTTATACATCTTGTCCAGATGTTTTACCTGAATTGCAAATTCACTCATTTTTTTCTCCGTTTACAGTACATCTGCAAAATGTACCTGAAGTTTTTTGAACAGTCTTGTTCCAAGGAAAAACAGTACCAGTGTAAAGGCCCAAAAATACAAAGTCAGAGCCGGATGCTGCCAGAATCCCACATGATCGATCAGAGAATCACGATATCCCTGTACCACATAAAATACCGGATTCAGCTTCAGGATCTTTGTAAGGATTCCCGTAAGACCAAGGTCGCTGAAATTCCACATAATGGGAGTTACCCATATTCCTACCTGAAGCGCAATGTTGATGATCTGACTGAGATCCCGGAAAAATACCACTACTGCGCTGGAAAAATAAGTCACTGCCAGGATCAGCATAAAAATACAGAAGCTGTAATAAATAAGCTGAAGCGCATACCAGGTAGGCGGATAGCCCATACAGGTATAGATCACCAGAACGATCAGCACAAAGAAGCAGTGGACAAACCCGGCTGAGATCACTTTTACCACAGGAAGGATGCGGATATTAAATACTACCTTTTTTACCAGATAATTGTATTCCAGAAGAGAATTTGTACCGCCTGTAAGACCGTCCTGCAAAAAGAACCAGGGTACCAGACCTGCCACCAGCCAGAGAACAAAAGGAACTCCTCTGTCAGCTCCGCTTCTTAAAGCCAGACCAAACACAAACCAGTACACACAGATGGTAACTACCGGCTGGATAAAGGCCCATATGGTTCCGAAATAGGAACCTGCATATTTTGTTTTAAAATCGTTTTTTGCCAGGGAAAAAACCAGTCGTCTGTTCCTGTACAATTCCCCTGGCAGCCATGTCTCTTTTTTCAATCCTTTTTGCTCCTGTTTGCGGAATATTCCTGAAAACTTCCCCATTTTTTATCCTTGTCAGAAAGAATCAGTTCCATTCCCTCCGGAATCGGCCATTCTACTGCAATATCCGGGTCGTTGTATGCAAGTCCTCCCTCATCATTTGGATGATAAAAATCTGTGCACTTATAGGCAAACTCAGCAGAATCAGAAAGAACAAGGAATCCGTGTGCAAAGTTCTTGGGAATGAAGAACTGTTTTTTATTTTCTGCAGAAAGCAGAACTCCGTACCACTGTCCATAAGTAGGAGAACCTTCACGAAGGTCCACAGCAACATCATAAACCTCTCCGCTTACTACACGGACCAGCTTATCCTGCGGGTAATTGATCTGAAAATGAAGTCCCCGGAGAACGCCTTTTCTGGAGCTGGACTGATTATCCTGAACAAACTCCTGGTCAATACCTGCTGCCTTGTAATCATTGTAATTGTAAGTTTCCATAAAGTATCCGCGCTCATCGCCGAACACTGCAGGAGTGATCACTTTTAATCCTTCAATATGGCAGGTCTCTACTGTAATTTTTCCCATTTTATAAGCCCTCCGCTACTTCGATCAGATATTTTCCATATGCAGTTTTGAGAAGCGGCTGCGCCAGCTCCACAAGCTGCTCTTTATTGATAAATCCACGTTTGTAGGCAATTTCCTCAATACAGGAAACATAAAGTCCCTGACGTTTCTGGACTGCGGAAACAAAATCAGCTGCGTCCAGAAGAGAATCATGGTTTCCTGTATCCAGCCATGCAAAGCCTCTTCCCAGAGTTTCTACCTTCAGAGTTCCTCTGTTCAGATATTCATTGTTGATGCTTGTGATCTCAATTTCACCTCTTGCAGAAGGTTTTACATTTTTTGCGATCTCCACTACATCATTGTCATAGAAATAAAGTCCCGGAACTGCATAATTGGACTTCGGATGCTCTGGTTTTTCCTCAATGGAAAGAGCGCGGCCATTCTCATCAAACTCTACCACACCGTACTCTCTCGGATCTCTTACATAATAGCCAAAGATTGTTGCACCCTTTTCCTCTTCTGTTCTCTTATATGCATTCTGAAGCACTCTGGAAAAGCTCTGACCGTAAAAAATATTGTCACCCAGAACAAGGGCAACCGCATCATCTCCAATAAAGTCCTCTCCAATGATAAATGCGTCTGCCAGTCCCCTGGGCTGTTCCTGAACCGCATACTCAAAACGCATTCCAAGCTGTTTTCCATCTCCCAGAAGCTCTTCAAACACCGGAAGATCTCTCGGTGTGGAAATGATCATAATTTCTCTGATCCCTGCCAGCATCAGCGTAGAAAGCGGATAGTAAATCATAGGCTTGTCATACACCGGCATGATCTGCTTGGAAATTGCCTTTGTCAATGGATATAATCTTGTTCCTGAACCGCCTGCTAAAATAATACCTTTCATATTTCTCCTCCTATTTTCTGGAACCGTACATTTTTTTCTCTTTAAAGTAAAGGGCTGTCATTAATGCCACCAGAATCACAGCCATCACTGCCATCACTCCAAGAAGGACTTTTGACGTATCGGAAAGTCCATCCTCAGCTTCCTGTTCCGGCATCTCCGGTTCTTCCTGTACTGTCTGTGCGCCGGAAGTGTTTTCCCCTGTTCCCGCTGCTGTCTGCACAGCCTGCGGTGTGGGAATTGCGGCCGGCGCCGCATAACCTACATACTGTCCGTTATAAAAATAACGGTTCAGCATTTTTCCGTTTTTGTCCACCTGCTCTACAGTAAGCTGATCCGCTGTTACACCTTTTGGTACAGTCATTTGTTTTCCGTTGACTGTCAGCGTATCAAAATGATCAAATGCATAATCAAAAAGCGCGATACTGTCTGTACAGTTTGCTCCCAGATCTGCTGTCCGCATGGTAACGGCAATATATGTTCTTCCGTTCCGCTCCGCAGCAACTACAAGGGTATGACCTGCGTCATTGGTATTGCCTGTTTTTCCGCCAATGCATCCTTCATAATAAAGATTGGATTCTTTTGCCATAAGAGGCATATGAGTATGCATTCCCCTTGCCTCGCTGAGATTTGTAGCCGGAATCGTATAATTGGCTGCGCTGATCACTTTCCGGAACCTGGGGTTCTGAAGTCCTGCCCGCATGATCTTCGCCAGATCATAGGCTGTCGTATAGTGATTGGAATCCGGAAGCCCGCTGGCATTGGCAAAATGTGTGTTTTTGCATCCAAGCTCCCTGGCCTTCTCATTCATCATATCAATGAACTGAGCTTCTGTTCCCCCTACATATTCTGCCATCTGAGCGCACACTTCATTGGCAGATTTGATAATGGCCGCATACCAGCAGTCTTTCATGGTAATGGTTTCACCCAGCTTCATTCCAATATTGGAGCTGTCCCAGGTCACATCCCGGACCCCGGTTTCTGTAAAGGTTACCGAATCCTTCGGGGAGCTGTTTTCGATTGCTGTCAGCACAGTCATGATCTTTGTGGTACTTGCCGGATAACGGTACTCATCTTTTCCTTTGTCATAAAGTACGGCGCCTGTATCCGCATCGATCAGAACTGCTGTCTCAGAAACTGTGTCCGGTCCTTTCGGCCATCCCTGGATACTATCGGAGCTTACTGCTGCCGCCGTACCGAAATTCACAGTTACCGCCTGCACGGACACTGCCGGGATCAGCAGCGCCGCAATTCCGGCTGCCACAGTGCCTGCTATTTTATTTTTCATTATGCTTCCTCCGTCAAAACTCAAATGAAAGTATTTTTTCTGTAATGTATTCCACATCAGATATTTCCAGATTATAGAACATAGGCAGTCTTAAAAGCCGTTCGCTTTCCCGAGTGGTATAAACATCCTCTCCGTTAAAACGCCCAAATTTTCTGCCTGCCGGAGAGCTGTGAAGAGGTACATAATGAAAGGCAGTGCAGATTCCGTTTTGTTTCAGATAAGAAATCAGTCTGCTTCTGGTCTCCAGATCCCTGACCTTTATATAGTACATATGAGCATTGTGCTTGCAGCCTTCCGGTACAAAAGGTCTCTGGATCTTTCCCTGATCCTCCAGGATCTTCAGTCCCTCATGGTAATAGTCATAGATCTGATGCCGTTTGCAGTCGATTTTTTCCGCTTCCTCAAGCTGAGCATAAAGATACGCGGCATTCATCTCGCTTGGAAGATAAGAAGAACCGTAATCGATCCAGCGGTATTTATCTACCTGTCCCCGAAAAAATTTACTTCTGTCTGTTCCTTTTTCTCTGAGGATCTCTGCCTTTTCCTGATATTCATTTTTCTGGAAAACAAGGGCTCCGCCCTCTCCCATAGTATAATTCTTTGTTTCATGGAAGCTGTAGCAGCCAAAGTCTCCGATTGTTCCCAGAGCTTTTCCATGGTAATAGGCTTCCACACCCTGGGCAGCGTCCTCCACTACCTTCAGATGATATTTCTCTGCAAGAGCCATGATCGCATCCATCTCGCAGGCAACGCCCGCATAATGAACCGGGACAATCGCCTTTGTTTTTTCTGTGATTGCCTGCTCGATCAGGTTTTCATCCATGTTCATAGTGTCCGGCCTGATATCCACAAACACGATCTTCGCTCCTCTCAGAACAAAAGCGTCTGCTGTGGATACAAAGGTATAGGAAGGCATGATCACCTCATCTCCGGGCTCTATATCACAGAGAAATGCCGCCATTTCCAGAGCATGCGTACAGGAGGTTGTCAGAAACACCTGATTTGCCTGAAACCGTTCCTTCATCCATGCAGAACACAGCTTCGTATACTTGCCATCCCCGCACAGCATTCCCTGGTCTACAGCGTCTTTAATATATGTCAGTTCTTTTCCTACAATTGCAGGCCTGTTAAAATCTATCATTTGTTATTCCTGTTTCTTAATTATCTGCGTTGTCAGTTTTCTCGGAAATATTTTCTTTGTCACGGATCACATACTGAGGTGTCCTGTTTACATTCAGCATCAGTTTTCCCAGATATTCTCCCATAATGCCCAGCATCAGAAAGCAGATGCCGAACAGTACCAGCAGGGCGCACATCAACGAAGACCAGCCAATGGCAACTGCCGGATCCAGAAGTTTACGGATAAAGACAATAACTGCGCCTATAAAACCTGCTGCCGAGAACAAAGTCCCGAAAAATGTGGATACCCTCAGAGGGATCACCGTAAAATTCAGACAGGACATAAACAGTTTCAGTCCCCGTTTGAAATTATAGTTGGAGGTTCCCACCTCACGCTCAAAATGTTCGATCTCTATGTTTGCAATATTATGTGTGGTCCGGAAAAACAATACCTGAAGAAACGTATTATAGCCGTCATATTTGACAACCTCGTCTCTCACATACTTTCTGCAGCACCAGAAACTGCTCATCTGGATATCCTTCGGACGGTCCAGCAGATGCCACAAAAGGAAACGGCTTACTGCGCCGGTAAGATTTTTAAACCAGGAAAATTTCCTCTGTTTAAACACTCCGAACACAATATCATAGCCCTCTTCCATTTTGTCAAGGAACTGAGGGATCTGTGACGGATGATTCTGCATATCGTCATCCATTCCCAGGATCAACTCTCCCCTGGCATAATTCATTCCGGCCATAATCGCATTGTGCTGTCCAAAATTCTTAGCCAGGTTGATTCCTTTTACATTTGGATATTTTTCCGTAAGAGCATGTATGGATTTCCATGTGTTGTCTCTGGAATAATCATTTACCAGAACAAACTCACACTCGTAATCTTTCAGTTTCTCAAATTCTTCAATTGCAAGCTCCACCACTTTACCGATGGTCTGCTCTGAATTATAGCACGGTATAACAATAGATACCAGCATCTCTTTTGTCCCTCGTTTCTATAAGTTAAATATGACGATCCCTGCAAGTATCAGGGCAAAACCCATAAGTTTCCGCCTGCTGAATCTTTCTTTCAGAAAAATATATCCCATTACTGATACAAAGATGTAACCTGAAGATTCCAGGATCGGCGACATGGAAAGAGGCACATGTTTCAGAGCCAGCATGGTCAGTATCACAGAGCAGAAAAAAAGCCCGTAAGCTCCGATCACCATAGGATTCATATATTCTTTCAGAGTGCTTTCATAGGTTTTATCTGCTGCTTTTTTCAGAATGATCTGAGATACAGATGAGATAAAAACCGACAGAAGCAAAAGGCATACGGATATTCCAAGACTGCTCATGAATCCTCACCATCCTTTCCGGTATTATCACTTGTCACAAGATAGATTCCTGCAAAGATCACAGCTGCTCCGGCGATCATATTCCAGGTGATCTTTTCTCCAAAAATCAAAGCCCCCCAGACAATCCCCCAGATCAGAGTTACAGGACGATTTGCATAAGCCACCGTAAGAGGCATTCTTTTAAGGATCTGCTGCCAGATAATGGCATATCCGAACATGATCACAAAAACAAGCCCAAACCAGAAAATAAACGGCAGGGAAAAAATATGATCCGTATATCCGGAAGCTTTTTTTGAACAGACACCGCTGAGGGAGCTGAACAAAAGGCTTATATGCAGCAGCAAAAATGTACTTTTCTTTAAGGCATGGTCATTATTTCTCATGTTATTTTCTCACAATCATACTGTAAATTCAATGTTAATTTTCGACAAAATCTCATCCAGCCGATCTTCGCAGTCCTGAAGTTCTTTCCCTGCAAGAATGATCTGTCCGATGCGATCCCTTCCATTCCGGTACTGATTCACATAATCTCCCGGCTGGATATTAAAAGAAAGATCTACAATATCCTCTGCGGGCGCATTTTCATTTCGGATCGCTTTTACGGTTCCGCTTCTGTCTGAGGTAAGAATTTTTGACAGACTGGCCTTTCCCGGATGCGCTCTGTCAAAAAGCTTTTCCGGCTCCATATCAAGAGCAAGACGCACAATAGCCTCATAATAGTTGATTCCGTAATACAGCCCCACTGTTTCCGGAAGACAGGTAGCTCCTGCTCTTCCCGTGATCTCGATCACATAAACCTTTCCGTCTTTTTCAATGAGATCACAGTTTACTGCACAGTTATCCAGCCCTACCGCACGGATAGCAAGCTTCACCTGGCTTTCCGCCTCTTCACCCAGACTGGACTGTTTTTTCCAGGGAACTGAATGACCTACCGGAGTAGGCACATAACTCTGAAAGGCATCTATATTATTAGGAAGGCAGTATAAAAGCCTGCCATCTGACATCATTGCCTCACAGCCAAAGGGCTCTCCCTCAATAAACTCTTCCACAAGACAGTAATCCTTGCCTGTGGCTTCCATTGTTTTTTCATAAAAGGAAAAAGCCTGTTCACTGGTATTACACCGGAAAATCCCACGGCTTCCCATCAGATCCACTGCCTTTATCACTACCGGAAAATCCAGTTTTCTCAAAGCTTCTGCAAGTTCTTCCCGGTTTCTGATACAGATATGACGGGCGCAGCGTACGCCACCTGCCATAAAAGCTTCTTTCATTTTAAATTTGTTGCTGCTGACCTCAGCCGCCTTTTCTGACAGACCTTTCAGCCCCAGTTTCTCACAGGCATAACCGATTGCCCTGACTCCGGTATCCAGACAGCATGTGGTAATGCCGTCCACCTGAAGCTTACGGGCAGCTTCCATAACTGCCGACGGATCAGAAATATCTGTATATGTGCTTTCATCTGCTGCCTGAAATCCCGGCCAGTCACCGGTAGTGCTTGCAGCTACTGTTTTTATACCAAGCCTTTCTGCTGCCTCATAAAGAGGAAGCTGGGAATAGCTGGCTCCTAAAATCATAAGTTTTTTCATATTTACAGGTTGTACTCCTCCAGAAAATCAAAAAACAGCGGCGTTCCTCCTGTGTGAAGGAACAGAATGTTTTTATCCCGGATCTGATGATCCTCCAGATATTTTACCATACCACAAAAAGCCTTTCCTGTATAGGTCATATCAAGGGGGATACCTTCCGACCGGTAAATCTGCCGGATCAGATCTGCCGTATCCTGTGAGTAGGTTCCATATCCGTTTTCCATGTATTTGTCCGTAAAGAAAATCTTCTCTTTAAAGTTTCCGGGCAAACAGTTTCCATGCATCTGCGCATACTCCTCCAGATTACGGGCAATTACCTGTTTTCCCCTGTTCTCATTTCTGGAAACAGAAATTCCCACGATATTCCTGTCATCATTTTCTTCCAGACTTCCTGCAAGCAGACCGGACTGTGTAGCGTTGGTGCTGGATGCAAGAAAAATATAATCAAAATGGATCCCCTGCTCTTTTTCCTGACAGCAAATTTCCTGATAAACCTCTCTGTAGGCCTCCATAGGAACCCATTCTCTGCCTTCGCCTCTGGTGTTTCCGTAAATATAATAAGGCTTACAGCCTTTTTCCCTCAGCTCATCCATAGCCTGCTGCACAGCCTCAGAGATTTCTGTTTTTTTGCAGGGAATCTCTGTCACCCCCATACTCCGGATGATCCTGCTGTTCTCTGTTTCTTTATCCTCTTTTATATCCTCTGTATTATGGACCATATAGCACGGAAGATGAAGCTGGTAACAAAGAGTGGCAAGGATCCGGCAGAGATTGGAATGATAATTTCCGTAAATGATCATGCTGTCACAGTGTTCTCTTTTCATATCCTCAATAAACTTCCGGGCAAAGCGAACCTTATTCCCCCCAAAAGAATAAGGAAGAAGATCCTCTCTTTTCATGTAAAAATGATTGTGTGTATGCGTTGTTTCAGCATCTTCCCTGCTGCTTCTCGTAAATCTCAGCTTTTGTATGGGAGTTTCCGGAAGTTCCTTCAGAGGATTTTCCCAGGGACCGTGATAAAAAAGCTGTTCCATTTCTTCCATGGTATCAGTCTGAAGGATGAAAAAACCGGGACGGCTTCCGCTGTCTGTGATCCTTGCCTGTTCCACATCACCCTCCATCACCACTTTTTTCACCTTGTCCGGATGTTCTTTCTGAAGTTCCCGAAGATGTTTCAGATCATTTCCGTCCATAAGGAAACGAATCGCTGAAATCTTTTTGTTTTTTTCCGTAAAAACCGGTGGTTTACCGGCAGCAGTATCTACTACCATTGCCACAAAATCCTGGCCTGTAGACAATGGAACAAGATCGGAACCAATACAGTCTCCGCCCATTCTGGAACCAATCTCAATGATCCTTATATTTCCTTTTTTGTCAATACGGAGTTCGCTGTGCCCTGCTCCGTTTCTGATTTCAAGAGCATCGAGAGCGCCAAAAACTGTGTCCCGGATTTTTCCGTACATCTCCTCCGACACAGGAGCCGGCTGCAAATGTCCGGTTTCAATATAATGAGGACTGCCTGTTGTAAATTTTTTTGTTACTGCAAGACAGGTGTGCTCCCCCTCATAGCTGATGGTTTCCACACTGTACTCGGCGCCCTCAATATATTCTTCCACAATCGCTCTGTGTTCAAAAGACTGTTCTGCTGCCTGTATGATGGCCTGTTCCAGATCTTCCTGAGCATAAACCTTTGTAATGGCTCTGCTTCCGGAGCGGTCTGTGGGTTTTACAATAACCGGAAATTTATCCGGAACCACTCTGTCTCCCACAGATACGGCCTGAAAAAAGGGAACCGGTATTCCCGCCTTCCGAAAAGCAGTCCTCATGGCAAACTTGTTGGTGGAATTTTCAATACATGCGCTGCTGTTTCCCGGAAGCCCAAGTTTTTCTGCCAGATACTGCACTGTAATATTTGCCAGGTCAGAGCCTATGGTTGCAACTGCGTCCGGTTGTATTTTACGGCAGATCTCAAGAATCTGCTCTTTTTCCGTAATACTGATCTCATAAAAAAAATCCGCATCCCCGGCTCCTGTAGCCCCCTCTCTCCAGGCAAATACATGAGTCTCATATCCCATTTCTCCGGCTTTTTTTATTAAAGGGCGCTGAAAATCATTGGCCCCGATAATCACAATCTTTTTCATGGATACCTCTTTCCTGTCCGGATCACGGACATTCATCTATAGGGTATTTTATCATTTTATCCCGAAGCTTTCCACCTTATTTTCATGCCGCGGAAGCACGCATCTTCAAGCCGTGGAAACACGCATTTTCATGCCGCCAAAATACATATTTCCAAGTTGCTGTGACACACCTGAAACGGGAGGTGCTGTTCCTTTTGTTCCCGGTGACTGTTCCAAAATACATTCCTGAGCGCCCTCGATGATAATATTTCGTCCTGTATCCCCCGAAATTTCAACTAAAATGCCTTGTGGGATACAGCCTGCAAACAATAACCGGATCGTTGCACATAGATATCTGATTTCCAGAAATACCACCCAAAGACTTGACACAGAGCCAAAAAATGCTGCAGTTCTGGCTCCCCGGCCAGTTCACTGCAGCATCTTCATCAGTCAGACATCATATCCTTTTTTCAGGAAGCATTATTTTGTCTGATACATATCATTATAATATTTCTGGTAATCACCACTTGTTACGTTTTTCATCCAGTCCTCATTTTCAAAGAACCATTTGATAGTCAGGCGGATTCCATCCTCAAAGCAAGTTTCCGGATACCAGCCTACCTCTTCTTTGATCTTGTCCGGAGCAATCGCATAACGGCGATCATGACCCTTGCGATCCTCTACATAAGTGATCAGGTTTTCACTGACAAGTTCTCTTCTTGGATCTCCCTCCGGGAGCATTTCCTTCAGAGTATCCAGGATAATATGGATGATCTGGATATTCTGTTTTTCATTGTGTCCGCCGATATTGTAGGTTTCAAAAAGGCGGCCTTTTTCCTGAACCATATCAATACCTTTTGCATGATCCATAACATAGAGCCAGTCTCTTACATTCTTTCCATCGCCGTATACCGGAAGCTTTTTGCCCTGGAGAGCATTGTTGATGATCAGAGGAATCAGCTTTTCCGGGAACTGGTACGGACCATAGTTGTTACTGCAGTTCGTAATATTTGCAGGGAACTTATAGGTGTCCATATAAGATTTTACCAGCATATCTGAAGACGCCTTGCTGGCAGAGTACGGGCTGTGAGGATCATAAGGAGTTGTCTCATAAAAATATCCGCCATCTTCCTCCAGAGAACCGTAAACCTCATCTGTAGACACATGAAGAAACTTCTTGTCCGGCTTAAAGGTTCCATCCGGAAGCTCCCATGCAGCTTTTGCAGCATTCAGCATAACAAGTGTTCCAAGTACGTTTGTTTTTACAAAAACTTCCGGGTTACGGATGCTTCTGTCCACATGACTTTCTGCCGCAAAGTGAACAACACGGTCAATGTCATTTTCCTCAAAAAGCTTCATGATAGTTTCGCTGTCACAGATATCCGCTTTTACAAATGTATAATTATCTCTGTTTTCGATGTCTTTGAGATTTTCAAGATTTCCCGCATAAGTCAGTTTATCTACATTAATAATGCGGATTTCATTGTCATACTTCTCAAACATATAGTGAATGTAGTTGGAACCAATAAAACCTGCTCCTCCTGTTACCAGATATGTTCTCATATATTTTTTCCTCCTGATAAAAGGCTATTGCAGAACCTTATTTTCCACAGGATTTGCAACAGCCTCCTTTTTTATTGATTAATTATAGTTCGGATCTGTAGGATCGAAAGTTCCGCTTCCCCTTAATGGTTTCAGTGGATTTCTTCCCAGAGGTCCCTTGAAACATTCATCTGATTTGTACTTTCCGTCAAACACACGAATTGTAGATCCATTACAGTTTTCCCAGATCCATTTGGCATCTGCCACACAGCAGCGGATACATCCATGGGAAGCCGGATTTCCAAGCTTCAGATATTCTCCTGCCGGAAGGTTGTTTCCATTTGGCTGTCCGCTTGCCACTGAATGAATATAAATTCCATTCACCACATGAGATCCATACTGTCCCCAGGACGGTCCCATCAGAAGCTGCCAGCGATCCGCTCTGGTAATCTTAAATGTTCCAACTTTTGTAGGTGTCTCCGGAAGACCAACAGATACACGGATTGTTTTAATCGGAGTTTTTTTACTGCTGCTTGTATAAACAGTCATAACTCCATTTACACGGTCGCATTCTAAATAATAAGATTTCTGTCTGAACTCACTTGTTCTGTCATTGACACGGTTTCCATATTTATCAAAACGATAATTTACCCCATCAATGGTTTTGGTCATATTCTTCATCAATCTTCCGGTTTTTGGATCCATGTAACGCACACGGTTCTTTGAATTATCTATAATAATCCACTCAGTTGTAAACTTTCCGCGCTCATCAAGACGTCCATATGTACCGTCTGTGTACTGGATATTATAATTGGTCAGCGCAGTACAATTTTTGAAATAATATTTACCGCCATGGATTGTTCTCCAGCCATTGGTAGCCAGATTTCCTTTGCTTCCTGCATAATAATATTTATTATTATACTTGATCCAGGTTCCCTTATACATCTTTCCACGATATTGTTTTGTGCTGGAACGCTCAAAGAAATAATAAGTATTATTTACTTTTGTAACACCACTTGCCATTCGACCATCCGGAAGATAATATCTGTCGGAAGCCCAGTAATTCTGTACATTGTTACCGCCATTGGTAAACAGGAACCAGCCTACAAACTTTCCATTGACAGTAACCTTCTGGATTCCCTTTTTCTCCTGAACACATCCGGATGTATTACCAAAGTAATAGTAGCGGTTGTTGGTATTGGCTCCCAGTTTCACCCAACGGTTTCTCCAGGCAGCTCTTGTTCCATCACTACAGAAATAATATCTGTATTTTCCATATTTCTGAAGGCGGTTTCTGTATACATGACCATACTTATTTGACAGATAATACTTGCCATTTCCGGCACGGATCATTTTGTCTTTAACCTGATATCCACTGCTGTCAATTAAATACAGAACATCTTTATCTTCAAGAAGCTTATATGCTCCACTTTCCATCTTTTTATAACGTCCGTCAGCCTGGAAGTACAGCCACTGATTTCCCTTTGACATCCGTCTGTATGACCAGCCGTTCTGGATCATCTGACCCGGAATACCTTTGTCATTCTTGGATGTACTGAAAGCATAGTAAGACTTTTTCGGTTTAATATATACAATACCTTTGTCATAAGGTTTACCGTCAGCCTGAACGTAATAGCTTACGCCATCGATCTCATAAATATCAGCTTTAATCTCCTCTTCCCGTCCATCAGCGCCGTAATAGTGGAAGGCTTCGCCGTCCCATATCCATCCGGTCTGCATCTGACCCAGGTCAGAATTAAACGGCGTAGGAATTTGTGCTGCTCTATACATGGAAACATCTACAGCTGCATTCTCCACCTCAGCCCTGCTGTCATCCAGGAAAAAGAATTCCGCATCCGTATCAAAATCAAAGCCGTCTGTTCCCTGTTTTACAACAGCCTGACCCGTTACAAGATATCCGTCCTGATCAAAGTAATAGCTACCTTTTTCCATTTCTGTTCCATTGCTGTCTACAGTAGTGATTTCTACCATAGCGTCTTTATAATACTGCTCAGCATCCATTGGATCAGTCGGCATTTCTGTTTCAGGAACTGTCTCTGTTTCCGGAACCGTTTCAGTATCAGGAACAATTTCCGGAATTGTCACCGGCTGATCTGCTTCTCCCTGAATATTTTCTGCTTCCGGAATAATTTCTTCCGCTGCATCCGCTGTTCCCTCAGCTGATACCGGTTCAATACCGATTTCGGAATCCTGTTTTTCTGGCTGAACCTCTGTAGCAGATTCCTGAAGCATTCCAGCATCAGCTGCTGTTCCGTCCAGAACCTCTGCATTTCCGGTGTCAGATGCATTCTCATTTGCCTTTGGAAGCTTCTGGAGTCTCCATTTATTGGTTTCTTCGTCTAACATCCAGCGGGTATAAAGCAGAGTTGCTGTATGCTTTTCTATATCCTCTGATTCAAAAGCTGCTGCCGGTTCTACAGTTGTATTTTCCATTTCCGGTATAGTCTGAGGCTTCTGTTCCAGTTCAGACATATTATCACCTGAACTGAAAAGATCATCTGCAAATCCCACATCCGGTTCTGCGCTGTCTGTCACGTCATTGCTGTCTGTATTATCAGAAGGTTCATCAGAGGGCTGCTGCGCCTCTCCCTCAGAATCTTCAACAAAAATATCTCCACCATCCGTATCTTCCGGCTTTTCTGTTTCAGTGCCATCCATCGGCGCTTCTTCCACTGTAACATCCGATGAAGAATCCGAAAAGCTGCTTTCAGAATCAGACTCTACTGCCGTATCCAACATTGCTGCCGCGCCGGCCTCAGTTACCATAGATGAACACATTGTCAGGCTCAAAAGAATCGCCACTACTCGTTTTTTCAACGTACTTCCTCCTTATTTATTCTTCTTCATTCCACATGTTATTATTTATTCACCAAGGCCACTGCTAATCGCTTTGACCATAGCTTTCATTGCTTCCTCCTCGTCTGCGCCTTTGCAGACAAGCTCAATTTCATCCCCGCATTTTACGCAGGCGCCCAATACACTGAGTACACTCTTTGCATTGGCGGTTCCCCCCTCGTACGTAAAGGTAATCAATGACTGATACTTGATCGCCTCATTACACAAATTCCCTGCCGGTCGCAAATGAAGCCCGGAAGGATTATGGATTGTAATTTTCTGACTGACCATACTGCCTTCTCCTGTTTAACTGTTTTCTTCTGCGCTGGAAATCCTGGACACCTCAATCCCAGTCTTTACCTCATCTACCAGTTCATATCCCTCAGGGATCTTAATATCAACGATCACCTCATAAGTTCCTTCTTTTTTATCTTTCAGATCAATGGAGGCTTTGATATTTTTTTCTTTCAGATCTCCCAGGTCTTCTTTTGTTTTCTTTACACGAAGTTCTATCTGCGCTGCATCAAATGCCACCTGCATTCCATCCGGCACATTTTCCACTGTGATATTCTTTGTAGGCACCTCGCATACCGTGCTGCCTTCCGGAAGAATATTCACATGAACAAATACATCTTCACTGGAATCGCTGGTCAGCTTCAGTCCATCCGGAAGATAATCAGATATGTTTATTTTTTCTTCATAGTCTTTATCCATGCCAATGATATCGATAGCTTCTGCCGGGATCCATACCGTATTATTCTGCTCGGCAAGAGCATGCAGAGCCTCGTCGCTTCCTGACACGCTGATCACATTTGGCGTAGTGGTAACACTCTCTATCTGATAACCGTCTGCCGGTGTTCCGGAGCACTCAGCACTGATCTTTACATCTGTACGCACTTTCCACAAACGGGCAGTTACATAAACCTTTGATGCGTTCAGGTATGACAGATCCTGACTGCTGAACTGCTCTCCATTTTTATCAATGACTGTCACGTCTGTTTCCCGGGTCACATCAGAAGTTGCGCCACTGACATCAACAGATGCTGTTACTTTATCTATTTTATTAATCAGTGACGTTGGACCTGTAATCCTGATTTTCTCAGGACTGGATACCAGGTTTCCGATCTCATATCCTCTTTCAGGTTTTGTTTCTCTTGTTGTCACATTCACAACAAACTCCTGCGTTTCCTTGTCTTCTATATGAAGACTGAGGTTCTGAGGAGTCACCTGGATATTCCCCGGAGCAATATTATCTACTGTAGCAGTTATAGGCACCATGACCGGATTTGTGTCCAGACTCACTGCCTGCTGCAGATCTGCCACCGCCCGGATATCCGATGATGTCAGATCATCCAAAAGCTTTCTCTGAGCTTTTATTGTCACACGGATCGGCTCCTGCTCGTCATTTCGCATACACATTTTACCGTCGGCATCAATATAAGCCTCGTTCAAAAGCTGAACGTCTGTTACAATAAAAGTTTTTTTCACAATCGGGTTGTCGATATTGATCGCAAGAAGCCATACCAGAATAGCAACAAACAAAGAAAGAATTTTCAGAGAGAGATTATTTGTCAGTTTTTCCTTCATGCTTTGACCTCCCCTTTAAAAGCTGTCTCAGTTTATTATCCACAATTGTTTTATTCTGTGCTTTTTCAAGAATTGCTCTCAGTCTGGCAGATGAAACGTTTCTCTCCAGTTTTCCTTCCTGTGCCACGGAGATCTGTCCGGTTTCCTCTGAAACTATAATTGTTACCGAATCCGAAACTTCACTGATCCCTACACCTGCACGGTGCCTAGTTCCAAGCTGCTTGCTCAGTTCCATGTTATCAGACAGAGGCAGATAACAGGTAGCTGCAACTATACGGTTTCCCCTCATAACAACTGCTCCGTCATGGAGAGGCGTATTATGCTCAAATATATTAATCAGAAGCTGACTGGAAAGAACCGCATCAACATTGATTCCTGTACGAATGTATTCATCCAGACGGTTTTTCTGTTCAATAACGATCAGTGCTCCGGTTTTAACCTCTCCCATATCAAAACAGGCTTTTACAAGTTCATTGATCGTCTTATCTGTAAAACGTTCCTTTACTTCTTTCCCCACATCAAAGGGAATGATGGCTGACATGATACGCTTCTGTCCCAGCTGTTCCACAATCTTGCGCAGCTCCGGCTGGAAAATAACGATTACCGCCATGATCAGTACACTGGAAAGTTTTGACACGATCCAGAGGATTGTATTCATCTTAAAAATGTATGCAATGATCAGAAAAGCACTGATGATCAGAAGGCCTTTCAGGAGAGTATAGGCACGGGTATATTTAATCCATACCATAAACTGATATACAAATACAGAAATCAACAGAATTTCTATTACATCAATGATATTGACAGAAGGCATGTTGATATGCGATACATATCTGTCCAATACACTTATGATGTTCTGCATAACTGTTCCTCTCTTTCTCATACATTTTCAGGTTACAAATCATATTTCTGTTACAGATCTTTCAGGGATTCCTCCAGTTTCTTCTCAAAGTCAACATTATCCACAGAAGGTCTTCTGAGAAGCTGCTCCTCCTGCTGTGGCTGAGGTTTTCCGGACTTTTTTTCCGGTTCCTGTCCATGGAACAGCGGCTCGTTATATTTTACCACATGTTCGTTCTGTTTTTTTTCTTCCCGTGACGGCTCGGCATTGATTTTTTTGATACTGCGGTCAGAAGTAGCTACAAGAGCCTTGGGAACTGCTTTTACATAATAATAATACTCATCGTCCTCATATTCAAGTCTTTCTGTACGTGTATAGTCTCCTCCATATACAAAAAATTCAAGGACAAGACCAATAAGAACAGACACAACGGAAAAGATGATCATAGGAACCACAGAAATGGAAATTCCCATAAAAATACTTCCGATCAGCATGATGACGATATAAGTCACACCGCCGGCAACAATAGCAATGCGCCATGCATAATCAAACATTCTGGTTCTGATCAGATTCACAACCAGGATCACAGCTACAAAAGCAACAAGAGTCAGCCACATCTCACCGTTGTTCATAAGTCCGTCAGAGAGAAGCGTAATTCTGTCCAGGATCTCACCGTCCGGATTCTGCAGTATCTGTGACTGGCTTCCGATAAATCTTACAAAATAATAAATGATCACACCGCCGGCCGCAGGAAGAGCTGAAAGCACACTGCTTAAAAGGCCGCATCCAACCGGCAGGAGTACCGGAAGGTCAAATGCACAGGCAAGCGGAGTCAGAACCACAACAATGTTCTGTTCTGTACTGAATCTGAGAAATACGATCATCATAAAAAGAATCAGAACAAGCATGAAGCCAGCAACATCAAGTCCCAGAGCATAGCTGTGTCCCACCATCATGGCAAATCCGGTAAATATGGTCATTCCGGATGGCAGAATAGAACAGATCAGCGCAAGTATCAGTACCACAAATATATTGTCCAAAGCTGTCATATATCCCATATTGGAATTGATCCATATAAAATATATCAGAGCCAGAGCAAACTTCATCAATGGCTGCAGATACATTTCATATTTTGCGTAGAATCCTTTTATTTTCTGTTTAAATTCCAGTAAAGCTGTCATTTCCGATACCCTCCTGCAGTTCCTCTGCCTGCTGCTTTTTTCTCTTCGCGTACATAAATCTTGCTGAGTTCAGTAAGCTGGGTATAATATTCCCGCACGCTCTTTTTGGCTTTATAATACCGCACTGAATACTGAATATAGGTAAGAACAGAATATATCACAAGAACAGCCGCATATCCTGCAATTATGTAAATACCCAGGGAAACAAGATTCATCTTATGGATATTCTCCATCAGATATTCACCAAAATATACGGCTACTGCTGCAATTGCCAGCGCATATCCTATGGTAACAAGAAAAAAGTTCTTGATCAGAGCCAGCCCGATATAATCGCTTCTGTAATACTTGCTGACCGGAAGATATCTTCTGCCTTTTCCCTGTTCATACATCGCAATTTTGGTCATTATTTTAACCTTTTCTTCGTTGATCATGATCTACTCCTCAATAAGCAATCTGTTTCTGAATAAACCGCCGGAGATATCTGTCTCCGGCATTTCCTGAAAAAGGATACAGATACTCACAGTAATTTAATTGTAACATATATCACTATCCATGAAAAGTGTTTTTCTGGTTTTTCTACTGCTGCCCTGTGCACAGCGTAATAAAATAAACATATTCAGCGCCTGCTGCCTTCAGACACCTGGCCATTGCATCCACTGTACTTCCTGTTGTGTATACATCATCAATTACAAGTACGGTAAGACCCCGGATATTTTCCTCTGTTCGGAAAGCATCTGCAAGATTTCTCTTTCGCTGAGCTGCATTCAGCTTTTTCTGAGATTTTGTATTATGGATCTTTTTTACCAGTCCATGAGCCACCGGGATCTGAAACTGCTCTCCCACTCTGTCAGCCAGATACGCAGATTGATTAAAGCCTCTCAGCCTCTGTTTCCGACCTGTAAGGGGAACCGGAACGATTACATCCGGCTGCCATCTCATGATATCTCTTCTCATATACCTGCATATAGCATCCGCATAATAATCTCCATATTCTCTGCATCCATAATATTTGTATCGCACAAGGGACTGTCTCAGCTTTCCGTTATAAACAAAAACAGATTTTCCCTGATCAAAGCTGCGGCAGAGCCCTGAACATTCCCTGCAGTATTCTTCCTGTTTTTTTACAGGTTTGCCGCATTTCAGGCAATAGTCCTTCCCCACCCTGCAAAATGCCTGTTCACATTCCGGACAGATCAGCATTTTCTGGTCTTTCAGAATTCTGTGACATGCAGGGCAGTGTCTGGGATAAAGGATATTAAGTAACACCTCTACATATTTATTCAATAACAGTCCTTTCTCCCCGATGAAAAAGGTATCTACAGCTCTTCCTTCAATCTGATGTCAAGAGAACTGTAGCGTCTCTGCTGCTTTTCATTTTTTATCATTTCCCGGAAAGTTTCTTCGCTGCCCACGATGGTCACACACCGGCGCGCTCTTGTGACAGCCGTGTACAGAAGATTTCTGTTTAAAAGCATTCTTGGTCCTGACAGAAGAGGGATCACCACTGCCGGATACTCAGACCCCTGAGATTTATGTATGGTCACTGCATAGGCAAGCTCCAGCTCCTCCAGCTGTTTAAAGGAATACTCCGCGCAGCGTCCGTCCTCAAATTCTACTTCTGCAGTTTCTGAAAATTCATTGATAGATTTCAGGATTCCTGTATCGCCGTTAAAAACTCCCACACCTTTATCCACAGGAATTCCGTATCTTCCACGGATTTCCCACTCAAGCTGATAGTTATTCCGGATCTGCATGACTTTGTCGCCTTCCCGGAATAAACCCTGACCATACTCCTTCTCTTTTTTGGATGGATCCGGAGGATTCAGATAGCGCTGCAGGATCTGGTTCAGTCTTTCCACACCAAGCAGTCCCTTCCGCATAGGCGTAAGAACCTGAATGTCAAAAGGCTTTGCCTCAACATATCTGGGAAGCTTTTCCTGGATCAGAGCGATCACCACTCTGATAATAATATCTGCATCCTGTCTTTTCAGAAAAAAGAAATCACTGCTTTTGTTACTGAGAGTCACCTGTTCTCCCCTGTTGATCTTGTGGGCATTGACAACTATGTCGCTTTCTGATGCCTGCCTGAAGATTTTTTTCAGCTCTACAACCGGAAATTCTCCACTTCGGATAATATCCCTTAAAACATTTCCCGGTCCCACACTGGGAAGCTGATTTTCATCTCCCACAAGGATCAGCCGTGTTCCTGCTGTTACTGCCAGGAGAAGAGAATGCATTAGCTGAATATCCACCATGGACATTTCATCAATGATGATCACGTCTGCTTCCAGAGGATTTTCTGCATTACGCTCAAAATGAACTGCCTGTCCCTGCTTTTCCTCTTCCGGCATTCCGTTTAATTCCAGAAGCCGGTGTATGGTCTGGGCTTCATAGCCTGTGGCCTCTGTCATACGCTTTGCGGCCCTTCCTGTAGGCGCTGCCAGACGCAGTTCACTGCCTTCCCCTTCAAAAAAGCGGATAATAGCATTGATGGTTGTTGTTTTTCCGGTTCCCGGACCTCCGGTTAAAATAAAAAGACCGTGGCCGGCAGCCTCGGTCACTGCTTTTTTCTGCATTTCGTCAAGAGTTGTTCCTGTTTCCTTTTCGATCTGGGCAATCCTGCGCTGCACAAAATCTTCATCCTCAGGACAGTGAACATTCAGCTCTCTTAACATTCTGGCAGTATTAAGCTCCAGATAATAAAAGCGGCTTGGATAAACCAGTATCTTTTCCCCTTCTTCTTTCTGGATCACCTTGCGCTCCATGGAAAGATCCATAAGATGCTTTTCCATATAAGAGGCGTCTACTCCAAGAAGCTCGGAGGCTCTCCGGAACAGTTCTTCTCTGGGAAGATATACATGGCCTTCTCCTGTTGCCTGTAAAAGAGTATACATCATTCCGCTTTTAATTCTGTAATCTGAATCCGTATGGATACCTATGCGTCCTGCAATCTCATCTGCGATCTTAAATCCCACGCCACTGATATCATCTGCAAGACGGTAAGGATTCTCCTGAAGAACACTGTAAACAGAATCCCCGTACTTCTGGTAGATTTTTGCCCCAAGATTCAGGGAAATACCATATTTCTGCAAAAACATCATGGCTTTTCTCATGTCTGCTTTTTCTTCCATCTGAGCAGCGATCTCACGGGCCTTTTTTTCACTGATCCCCTTGATCTCGGCCAGACGCTCCGGCTCTTCTTCCACGATCCTCAGAGTGTCCGCCCCAAACCTGCGGACAATCCTGGCAGCCAGAGCCGCTCCGATACCCTTGATTGCTCCGGAACCCAGATACCGCTCCATTGCCATGGCGTCCTCGGGCATTTTTTCTATAAAAGAAGTAATCTGAAACTGTTTTCCATAAATATGATGATTAATAAATTTCCCGGAAGCCTCAATGGTTGCTCCCTGACTGATCACAGGAAAAGTTCCCACACAGGTCAGCTCCTCATCGTCGCCTTCTGTTCCTTTCAGAACAAGAACCGTATATCCGTTGTCTTCATTTCTGAATATAATATGGTCAATATATCCTGTTACACTTTCGCTCATCTTATTCTTCCATTCTTGCTCTTACTTCAGCATATTTTCCTGTTCCCACAGCAACTACACTCATAGCGTTCTGCACAGTCAGTGTGCTGACTCCTGTTTTCCGTTCGATCAGAGCATCCATTCCCCGAAGAAGAGCGCCGCCTCCTGTAAGAACGATTCCGCGGTCAACGATATCTGCCGCCAGTTCCGGCGGAGTTTTTTCAAGAACCCCGTGTACGGTCTCTACAATCTGTCCGGTAGCGTCCTTCAAAGCCGCCCGCACTTCTTCAGAAGTCAGCTTAACGGTCTTGGGAAGTCCCGTCATAATATTTCTGCCCTTTACCTCCATAACGTGAGGGCTGGACTCTTCGATCGCCGTTCCTATTTTAACTTTTATTTCCTCTGCCATGTCCTCTCCGATAAAAAGGCTGTGAGTCTTCCGCAAATAATTCATGATGGCCTGGTCAAATGCGTCGCCTGCCACCTTGACAGATGCAGAAACCACCACGCCTCCCAGAGAGATCACTGCCACATCTGTGGTTCCTCCGCCAATATCAACGATCAGATTTCCAAAAGGCTTTGTCACATCCACACCGGAACCGATTGCTCCGGCAATTGGTTCATCCACCAGAAAAACTTCTCTTGCCCCGGCCTGATAAGTAACTTCCTCAACGGCTTTTCTCTCAATTTCTGTGATCCCGCTTGGAACACAGATACTGATTCTGGGTTTACGGAACACCCGGTTTCCCATTGCCTTTGTTATAAAATATTTCAGCATTTTTTCTGTAACAGTAAAATCAGCGATCACGCCCTGACGTATAGGGCGGATCACTTCCATATTAGAGGTCACATGGCCTGCCATCTGACGCGCCTCTTCCCCTATGGCTTTGATCTTTTCTGTATTTTTATCATAAACAACTACAGAAGGTTCCTGAAGAACAAGTCCCTTTACCGTAGAATACACCAGGCAGTTTCTGGTGCCCAGATCGATTCCGATATCACTTGCAGGCATAATGCCCTCCTTTCTGACCAGGCTGCAGCCATATTACAGTTTTTGTTCCGGAAAAATAAAAGCCTTTACCTCTCCGACAGTTCTCTGCTTACGGCTCCAGATATCTGGCCACGTACTGTCCTGTATAAGATTCCGGGATTTTTACAATTTCCTCGGGAGTGCCCTTCGCGATCACTGTGCCGCCCCGGTCGCCTCCCTCAGGTCCCATATCAATAATATAATCTGCTGTTTTGATCACATCAAGATTATGCTCGATCACTACTACTGTATTTCCGCCATCTGCCAGACGTTTCAGAATATCTACCAGTTTATGCACATCAGCAAAATGAAGGCCTGTGGTAGGTTCATCCAGAATATAAATAGTCCGTCCCGTACTTCTTCTGCTGAGTTCCGTTGCCAGCTTGATTCTCTGGGCCTCTCCTCCGGAAAGTTCCGTAGACGGCTGTCCCAGACGGATATAGGAAAGTCCCACATCATATAAGGCCTGGATTTTCCTGCGGATAGACGGGATATTTTCAAAAAATCCCAGGGCTTCTTCCACCGTCATATTCAGCACATCATAAATATTTTTGTCTTTATACTTCACTTCCAGAGTTTCACGATTATATCGCTTGCCTTTGCAGACTTCACAGGGAACATAGACGTCTGACAAGAAATGCATCTCTATCTTGATGATTCCGTCTCCGCTGCAGGCCTCGCATCTTCCGCCCTTTACATTAAAACTGAAGCGTCCTTTTTTATACCCTCTTGCCTTGGCGTCTGCCGTGGAGGCAAAAAGATCTCGGATCTGATCAAAAACTCCTGTATAGGTTGCCGGATTGGATCTGGGAGTTCTTCCTATAGGCGACTGATCGATGCTGATCACCTTGTCAAGCTCTTCCAGGCCCAGTATTTCCTTATGTTTTCCCGGAATGATACGGGCTCTGTTCAGATCTCTTGCCAGAGTTTTATAAAGCACTTCATTGATCAGAGAACTTTTTCCCGAACCACTGACACCGGTGACACAGGTCAGGATTCCCAGGGGAATATCCACATTCACCTGTTTCAGATTATTCTCTGAAGCTCCCCGGATCTTCAGCCATCCTGTGGGCTTTTTCCGCTCTTCAGGTACCGGGATCTTGCATTTCCCGCTTAAATAAGCTCCTGTTATGGAGTTTTCATTTTTCATCAGATCTTCTGCGGTTCCCATTGCCACAAGTTTTCCACCGTGTTCTCCTGCTCCGGGACCAATATCCACAACACAATCCGCTGCCCGCATGGTATCCTCGTCATGCTCTACCACGATCAGACTGTTTCCCAGATCTCTCAGACGCATCAGTGCTTTCAGAAGCTTATCGTTATCTCTCTGATGAAGTCCGATGCTCGGCTCATCCAGAATGTATGCCACGCCTACAAGACCGGAGCCGATCTGAGTTGCAAGACGGATTCTCTGGGCCTCTCCTCCGGAAAGTGTTGATGTAGCCCGCCCCAGCGACAGATAATCAAGCCCTACTTCTGCCAGAAATCCTACTCTTGCCCGAACTTCCTTCAAAATCTGCCTTCCGATCAGCTCCTGCTGCTCTGTCAGCTTCAGTTCAGACAGAAATTTTTTAAGATTTTCTATGGAAAGGGCAGTCAGCTCATAAATATTCTTATCACCGACTGTAACAGCCAGAGCTTCTTTTTTCAGACGCTGACCTTTACAGGTTTTACATGGTGTGATCCGCATAAAGGTTTCATATTCCTGTTTCATAGCATCTGAACCGGTTTCCCGGTATCTCTGCTCCACATTTTTTATCAGTCCCGGAAACGCTACATCATAAATGCCTTCGCCCCTCTGGCCTTTATAATGAACCTTAACAGAACGTCCCTCTGTTCCATGGATCAGAACGTCTTTTATTTTCTGCGGATAATCCTGGAAAGGTGTGTCCAGACTGAAATCATACTCATTTGCCAGAGCATCCAGAATGGCTCTTGTAAAGCTCCCCTTGTCCGTACATGACTGCCAGCCTGTCACTGCAATGGCTCCCTGAGAAATGCTCAGAGATTTATCCGGGATCATCAAATCTTCATCAAATTCCATTTTGTATCCAAGACCGTAGCAATCCGGGCAGGCTCCAAAAGGATTGTTAAAAGAGAAGCTTCTGGGCTCTATCTCATCAATGCTGATCTGACAGTCCGGGCAGGAAAAACTCTGGCTGAAAGTCAGAACATTTCCGTCCATGGTGTCAACCATGAGAAGTCCCTCGGCAAGATCCAAAACAGTTTCAATGGAATCCGCCAGCCTTTTTTCGATTCCCGGTTTTACCACAAGACGGTCTACGATAATTTCAATGTTATGTTTGATATTTTTGTCCAGTTTAATCTCTTCTGACAGCTCATACATGCTTCCGTCAATCTGGACACGGACAAATCCGCTTCTCTTTGCCTGCTCCAGAAGCTTGACATGGGTTCCCTTCCGCCCTCTGACTACCGGAGCCAGCAGTTGAAGCTTTGTCCGCTCCGGCAAAGACATGATATGATCCACCATCTGATCCACAGTCTGTTTTTTAATCTCTTTCCCGCACTTTGGACAATGAGGGATTCCGATTCTTGCATACAAAAGTCGAAGGTAATCATAAATTTCTGTAACGGTTCCTACTGTAGAACGTGGATTCCGGTTGGTAGATTTCTGGTCAATGGAAATTGCAGGAGGAAGTCCTTCGATCATTTCCACATCCGGTTTTTCCATCTGACCCAGGAACTGTCTTGCATAGGAAGAAAGAGATTCCATATAACGTCTCTGTCCTTCTGCATAAATGGTATCAAAAGCCAGAGAGGATTTTCCGGATCCACTGACACCTGTCAGGACCACAAATTCATCTCTTGGAATATCCACACTGAGATTTTTCAGATTATTTACATTTGCACCGCGGATTCTGATAAACTTTTTGCCTGTTGTATGTTCAGCCATTTGTTCCTCCACTTTCTATCCTGTATACACTTCGATTCTGTATCTTTTTTATTTCAGTCTGTCAGTCCTGCAAAAAATCTGACAGAATGTGATTGCTTACATGAATTCCTTTTCGCGTAAAACGCCAGAACCCACTGCTTTTTTCCATAAATCCCATAGCTTCATATTTTCTCAGGACTTTTCCGTAAATTTCATCTATTTCTTTTCCAAAACGTTCCCTGAACTCCTGAACAGAAATGCCTTTTGTCATCCGAAGTCCAAGAAACATAAACTCTTCCTGCTGTTCCTTTTCTGACAAAACAGCAATGTCACGGCGGAGCATCCGGGGATTTCTGCTGTTTTCCAGATATTCCTGCATATTCCGGGTATTGCAGAACCGGTATTCCGCCTGTTCTGGACTGCGGTATTCTTCATTGATGCACTCTCTTTCAAAGTTTCCGCTGCTCCTCTCTCCACAGAGGTGTTTCCATAAATCTTCGCCTGTAAGAGAGGCCGCGCCCAGTCCAAGACCAAGATACTCTGTTCTTTTCCAATATCCCAGGTTATGTCTGCACTCATATCCATTCTTCGCATAATTGGATATTTCATACTGTTCAAATCCATAGCTCTTCAGAATATCTGCCGTATCTTCATACATCTGATACTCCTGTTCTTCATCAGGAAGCTTCAATTCTCTCTGTGCAAAAGGAGTTCCCTCCTCTACGATCAGACTGTAGGCAGATATATGCTCCGGCTTCAGCTCTGCTGCAGTTCTCAGATTATGTATCCATTTCTCACAGGTCTGTTCCGGAATTGCTGACATCAGATCAATATTGATATTGTCAAACCCGGCAGTTCTTGCCAGTTCATAGCTTTCCAGAAATTCTTCATAGGTATGAATTCTTCCAAGAATCTGAAGTTCCCTGTTATCTGTTGACTGAAGCCCCAGACTGAGACGGTTGATACCGGACGCCCGGTATATTTCCAGCTTATCAGAAGAAAGTGTACCGGGATTGGCTTCTATGGTGATCTCCGCATTCTCAGAAAACTCAAACTTATCTCTGAGCGCTGTCATAATCCGCTCCATATCCGGAGCATCCAGAAGAGACGGAGTTCCACCTCCTGTAAATACAGAAACAATTTCTCTGTCCAGGTCATCCGGAAGCGCCTGAATTTCTCTAAGAAGAGCCTCTGTATATGCTTTCCTGTTCTCTGCTCCGAAAGGGCCGGAAAGAAAGTCACAGTAATCACATTTTTTCACACAAAAAGGAATGTGAAGATAAAGTTCCAGAGGTTTTTTCCCTTTATTCCTCAATGATGTCCTCCTGGTCTGCTGTGTCGCCGCCGTTATCAGTTTCCTGGTCGGAGTTTTCTGTGTTTTCCGTGTTCCCGTCTGTTTTGCTGTCTGTTTTTTTCTCTTCTGCCTTACCTCTGTTGATCAGATATTCATTTACCATGGTGATATTCCCATTTTTTACAACTGCATCCTGATCTATTTTATCCGGTTCAGGCGAAGGCGACGGCTCAGGTGTGATACTGATCTTCAGAACCTGCTGAGTGGCAGGATCCTTTTTCTTTTTGCCGCAGCCACATCCTGCCATAAACACACAAAGCAGAAGCACAGAAACGACAACCAGCTTTCTTGCTGTATTTTTTTTCATTTCCTATCTCCAATTCTGACAGGTTCAGACCTGTTCAGATTATTCACGTTACTGTTCAATCTGTTCGCATCCCTGTAAACAGTAACCTGTTTGTCACTGTTCTTGTCCTTCACAGAATTTCTTATTTCTCATCCAGCTTCAGGACACTCATAAATGCTTTCTGAGGAATTTCCACATTTCCTACCTGACGCATACGCTTCTTTCCCTCTTTCTGTTTTTCCAGAAGCTTTTTCTTACGGCTGATATCACCGCCATAGCATTTTGCAAGCACATCTTTACGCATGGCTTTAACCGTTTCTCTGGCAATAATCTTGCTTCCAATCGCTGCCTGAATAGGAATTTCGAAAAGCTGTCTCGGAATTTCTTCTTTCAGCTTCTCGCACATTTTACGTCCTCTTTCATAAGCAGTTTCTGCATGGACAATAAAGGAAAGAGCATCCACTTCTTCCTTGTTTACAAGGATATCCAGTTTCACAAGCTCGCTGCGCTCATAACCGCAGAGATCATAATCAAGAGATGCATATCCTCTGGATCTGGATTTCAGGGCGTCAAAGAAATCATAAATAATCTCATTGAGAGGCAGTTTATATTTCAGGAGCGCACGAGTTTCTTCCATATAATCCATGCCGAGATACTGTCCCCGGCGTTCCTGGCAAAGATCCATGATCGCGCCGATAAATTCCGTAGTTACCATGATCTCAGCGTTTACCATAGGCTCTTCCATATATTCAATTTCTGAAGGATCCGGAAGATTGGACGGGTTGGTAAGTTCGATCACTTCGCCGTTTGTTTTATATACCTTATAAATAACACCCGGAGCAGTGGTAACAAGATCCAGATTATACTCTCTCTCCAGTCTCTCCTGAATGATTTCCAGATGAAGCAGTCCCAGAAATCCGCATCGGAAACCAAAGCCCAGAGCCACAGAAGTCTCCGGTTCATAGAACAGAGAGGCATCATTTAACTGAAGCTTTTCCAGCGCATCCCTGAGATCTCCGTATTTGGCGCCGTCTGCCGGGTAAAGGCCGCAGTAAACCATGGGCTGAACTTTCTTATATCCCGGAAGCGCCTCTGCACACGGTCTGGATACTTCAGTAACAGTATCACCTACCCGGGTATCGCTGACATTTTTGATACTTGCTGTAAAATATCCTACCATTCCCGCAGACAGCTCATCACATGGAATGAAACGTCCGGCTCCGAAATATCCAACTTCCACAACTTCTGTTGTAAAGCCTGTTGCCATCATTTTTACTTCTGTGCCTTTCCTGATCCGTCCGTCCATCAGTCTGCAGAATACAATAACACCTTTATAGGAATCATAGATGGAATCAAAGATCAAAGCCTTTAACGGAGCATCCGGATCTCCTTCCGGCGCCGGGATCTTCTCCACGATCTGTTCCAGTACATCCTCAATATTCAGTCCTGTTTTTGCAGAAATCCTTGGTGCATCCTCTGCCTCCAGTCCGATCACATCCTCAATCTCACTGATAACACGATCCGGCTCCGCACTTGGAAGATCGATCTTGTTGATCACCGGAAGCACATCCAGATTATGTTCAAGAGCCAAGTAAACATTTGCCAGTGTCTGAGCCTCGATTCCCTGGGCAGCGTCTACCACAAGGATTGCTCCGTCACAGGCCGCAAGGCTTCTGGAAACCTCATAATTAAAATCCACATGTCCCGGTGTATCAATCAGGTTAAAGATATATTCTTCTCCGTCCTTTGCCTTATATACAATACGGACTGCCTGGGATTTAATAGTGATCCCGCGCTCCCTTTCCAGATCCATGTTATCCAGGATCTGCGCCTGCATTTCCCTCTGTGTCAGAAGTCCTGTCTTTTCAATAATACGGTCGGCAAGTGTGGACTTACCATGGTCTATATGTGCAATAATGCAGAAATTACGAATCTTGCTCTGATCTGTCATTCCGCAGTCTTCCTCCTCTTATCTCAGTGTATTTTCATTATATCGTGCCCCATTATAGCATATCTGCCCTCATCAAGTCCAGTTGTCAGCCCTGCTTTCCGAAGCCTTTCCCCGCAGTATATGCCACTTATTTTTCTGTTTTTATTATACAAACATACGTTCACATTTTCAAGACCTATTTTTATTTTCCCCTGTCAAAACTCTGTTCAGTATATCAGCAAAAGGTTCCATTGCATTTTTGACCTCCTGAACTGTATTTGTCTGAGCTCCGGCTTCCAGAAGGACTGCTCTCCTGCAAAGATGCAGATTATATCTTAGTCCGGACAGATAAATCCCCCTGTAAAAATCCGGATAATACTGCGCAGCCTGGTATTCCATCTGAAAAGAAAAAGCAAGATTATCCTGTATGTATGGATTTGGCAGATAATCTACCGGTCCGCCTGACACCGTGTAACTGAGTCCGTTAAAAAACATAATCTGCGCGGTAGGTTTGCCGTTGATCTCTGTTACCAGATGGCGTTCCTCCGCCACACCGTCCCTGTGCAGATCTATTACTACTTCTATAGAAGGATTTTCTTTCAGGATCCGCTCTATATAAGGCCGGGCATAGTCATAGGCTTTATTTCTGTCCAGCACACCTTCTGCAAGGTCAAATTCTTCTGTTACATGAAGAACCTGATATCCATAGGTTTCTGTAAGAATTTGTGCCAGATAATTTCCCACCCCCACAATCGAATCCTCCACCACGCCTTCTCGGGAATCTGCAAAAGCTTCCTGAGTGTGACTGTGATAAATCAGAATCTGAGGTACCTGCGGATCCTTTTTTACAGTTAGATCATTGGCAAAAAATTCTGCGGCATTCAGCTGTTCTGCACTGGTGGACGTGCCTTCGTCCACAATAAAAAAATTATTCAGCAGATAATCATAATCTGCCAGAGCCTCCGGTGCCAGATCAATAACAGGAGCAGGCTGTATCTGTGCAAGAGCAGGCTGAGCAGTCACAACCGAACCGGCTTCCTGGTTCACATTCGAGTCTGATGCGGAACCTGACGGCGGACCGGCTTCCTGATTCACATCTGGAGTCGATGTGGGAACCATCTCTTTCTCAGAGTTTTTCCGTTCTCCGGCCGTCTGCTGCTCCTGAGAATGCCTGTCCGATTCTTGTGGTTTTTCTTCCTGATTTTTATTTTCCGTCAGATCCGCTTCCGATTTGCCTTTTTCTTCTTCATCAGCTGTCTCCATTCTTCCCTCCATAGCATCGCTGCCTGACTGAAGATTTTCCGCTTTCATCATATCAGCCAGGTATTTTGCATTGCTTTCTACAAGTTTTTCATATGTTTCCGGATCCTCTCTCTGAGGAACACTTCTTGCCTCTTCCTCCAGAAAGCAGTAAAGCGGCAGCTGCCTGTACACATTTCCCCGCAGAAAAAACGGTCCCGGAACCAACAGCAGAACCGCAAAAAAGAAAACACTCAGAATAATACAGGATACTTTCTGGAGCTTTGTCATGGAATCACCTCTTTCAAAGAATCCTATGACAAACATGATATGATTATAACCCTGTATTTCCGGAAATATATTACTGTTAAATTCTTTCTCAATAATATATTTCGGATCATTTACGGCATCCGCATACTTTATGCCTGCAGAAATCTATCGCTTTTCATCAAACTCCCGAAAAAGCCATATTCAGTCCCTCTGATATAGTAAAGCTTAAGTATTTAACAGTTTCATCCACATCCTTTGGCGTAACAAACATACTGTAAAGGTTTGGTGCGATCATTTCCTCCAGAAACTCTTTCTGCTCCTGTTCTTCCAGCGCGTCCAGAAGATGTTCCATAGAATCATGGACAATGGTCGCCGCATCTACTACTGTGGGAACTCCGATTCCAATGACTTTTACCTGAAGATTTTCTTCAGTAAGTCCAATCCTGTGATTTCCTACCCCTGAACCGGGATGGATACCCGTGTCCGTAATCTGCACCGTTCTATTCAGTCTTCGGATGCTGCGGGCTGCCAGAGCATCCACTGCAATCACAAGATCCGGTTTTGTCTCTGCTACCACACCCATTACAATTTCAGAAGTTTCCATTCCCGTCTGAGCCATAACTCCCGGGGCAAGTCCGCTGACCCGGTGCAAAATTTCCTTTTCCGTGCTTTTAAGTCCGTATTCTCTGATAATATGACGGGTCATTCTGAGGTTATCTATCACATGAGGTCCAAGGGCATCTGCTGTAATAGCCTGATTTCCCAGACCTACCACAAGAACCGATGTCTCCCTTTTCAGATTGACAAGTTTTCTCAGATGGCGCGCAATCTCTTCTGAGATTTCCCTGTGATAATCCTCATCAGAAGCCGAAAGATCAGGCGCTTCTATGGTAATATAAGTTCCCTGAGGCCGTCCCATAGCCTTCGCTCCGTTTTCTGTGGTTATTTTTACAACCGTGGTTCGGATATCCCTCTCTTCGTCATATTGTTCTTTCACTTCCACTCCCCGAAGCTCCGTACTTCCCTGCGAAAAACTTTCCGTTGCTTCAAGAGCCAGATCGGTTCTGATTCTGCTGTTTCCTAACATTTTTCCCTCCATACCTGTAAATAATATTGGTAGTATCTTCTTTTCCGCTATACACCCAGTTTGGTCCGATGTCATACAAATAATACTCTCATTTTCCCGTAACATCTGAAACAAATTCCAGCGTTATACTGTGTATAAAGCAATTAAAAACTCTTTTTCTATAAGATTTACATTTTTATGAGAATTATGTATTGACATTCCAGAATATGTATACTAAAATAAATAAGCATGTTTACAGGAGCGCCCGTGTCTGTTCCTGTAGCAATTTATCAAAAAACTCGAAATGGAGGTGTCCACATTGGCTAACATTAAATCTGCAAAGAAAAGAATCTTAGTAAACAGAACTAAAGCTGCGAGAAATAAGTCTATCCGTTCTGCTGTTAAAACTTCCATCAAAAAGGTAGAAGCTGCAGTTCAGAATAACGACAAGGCTGCTGCACAGGTTGCACTTAACGAGGCAATTGCTACAATCAGCAAAGCTACATCCAAAGGTGTTTACCACAAAAATAACTGTGCAAGAAAAGTTTCCCGTTTAACAAAAGCCGTAAACAACATCGGCTAATAGAAACGCCTTTTATTTTTAATTATAAGCTTATAATTAAAAAAGACAGTCACAACCGTCATGTGACTGTCTTTTTATGTATTTGCCCCCTCTCCCATCTATAATAATCTTATAAGATCCTTTTTCATCCCTCTGTCAGTTCTTTTGTTCCACTACAAAAAAATACGTCTTCAAAATTCCCTCAGGCTTTTCTGTCGTCATAAGAGTTACCAGGCCACACCGAAAACCATCAGCAGCATCCCTGCCGCAATCGGCAACGCTGTAAATAAAATCTTTTTTTGATTTTCTTATCGTAATTACCTTTTTAATCTTTTATTTGTAATTTTACGTCTGAGTATTATATCTGTAAGTGATAAATATTATTTTTTATATGTTCGGAAAATTTCCGGTTCCGTTTTTCCAGACAACAAAAGGAAGCGCTTTCGCACTTCCCTTTGCCATATATAAATATATATTTTTTATTCAACCATTTTTCTGATGCATCTTCCTGCGCCTTCCATTATTTCCTGCGAAAGCTCGATTTCTTCTCCAGCAGTTCCTCTCAGGCAATTATAAACATCCATTAAAGTAGTAACTTTCATGTCCATGCATGTAAGAGAAACAGACAAAGGATAAAACTTTTTGTCCGGATAGGAGAACTGCAGATGTTCTACAATACTGTTTTCTGTTCCGATAATAAATTCTTCTGCATCCGATTTTTCTACGTACGCCATAATTCCTGTTGTAGAACCCACATAATCGGCCTGCTGCGTCACCTCCGGACAGCACTCCGGATGCACAAGAAGAAGGGCGTTCGGATGAGCAGCTTTTGCTTTTTCTGCCTCCTGTCCGGTAATCCTCTTATGATGCGGACATCCTCCGTCATAAAAAGCAAAAGTCTTTTCCGGAAGCTGTTCTGCCACAAAATGTCCAAGATTAGGATCCGGAATAAACAGAATCTTGTCATTATCAAGCTTTTTACAAATTTCCAGTGCAGAAGCTGAGGTCACACATACGTCGCACTCTGTTTTCAGCTCTGAAGTGGTGTTTATGTATGCTACAACCACATAGCCTGGATATTTCTTCTTCAGCTGGCGGAGACTCTGAACATCAAGCTGCTCAGCCATAGGACAGCCTGCTGCCGGATTTGCCAGCCAGACTCTTTTATCAGGATTCAGAATCTTGCAGGTTTCAGCCATAAACCGAACACCGCACATGATCATGCCGCTGCAGTGACTTTTTGTGGCTTCTACGCTTAATCCGTAAGAATCTCCTGTATAATCCGCAACCTCCAGAATCTCATGTCCCTGATAGGCATGTGCCAGAATACAGATGTTTTTTTCTTTTTTCAGGCGAATGATCTCTGCCTGTAACTCCGCTACTGTCATCTTATGTTCTCCTTTTTCTCTTTCTTTTCCCAGGGCTGCAAAGGTGCCAACAGTCCTGCGTTCTCCAGCTGACGACCGATCAGATCCAATCTCTGCTGACTTTCCGCTTCCACTAAATGATAATGATAACCTGAAGTGGCGTTGCTCAGAACTGTAGAATGACTGCTGTTCAAAGCTTCTACAAATTCCGTTACATCATGCCTGGAACGAATATCCATTTCTGCCGAAACACGTCCATATACACGATGGCTGATGCTGATATTTTTGACACGTCCTCCGCAGTCCACGATCAGATTCAGTTCCTGCGCTGCCTGTTCCTGGCTGTGACGAACCTTAAATTCTCTTGTACAGCTATTTTCCTGCTGTATGGTATAACCCTTTGTAGTGGAAAGGATTCCCGGTGTTGACGCTCGTATCACCGCCATATCCTGAACGATCACCTGACGGCTTACGCCAAATTTTGCCGCAAGTTCTCTGGCTGCCACCGGAAAATCCGAGCTCTGAAGCGTTTTCAGAATCTCTTTTCTCCTCTCAGAGGTATTCATGCTTTCCCTCCTCTCAGATCGCATGAAGATTTTTCATGGAAATATCAAGAATCGGAGCAGAATGAGTAAGTGCGCCGCTGGAAACATAATCAACGCCCACCTCACGGATTCTGGCAATATTTTCTTTTGTGACATTTCCTGAACATTCTGTCTCCGCTCTTCCGTCAATAAGCTCTACTGCCTCTTTCATCTGTTCCGGAGTCATATTATCCAGCATAATAATATCAGCTCCTGCCTCAACAGCCTCTTTTACCTGTTCCAGAGATTCTACCTCGATTTCAATTTTGCGGACAAAGGGAGCGTAGGCCTTTGCCATGGTAACTGCTTTTGCAACGCTTCCTGCTGCGCCGATGTGGTTATCTTTCAGGAGCACTCCGTCAGAAAGATTGTATCTGTGATTGTTTCCTCCACCTACACGCACTGCATATTTTTCAAACACACGACAGTTAGGGGTTGTTTTTCTTGTGTCCAGAAGGGTAAGATTGCTTCCTTCAAGAAGTTTTGTCACCTCTCTTGTATAGGTAGCAATTCCACTCATTCTCTGAAGATAATTAAGAGCCACACGTTCGCCGGAAAGAAGCACACGGATATCTCCTGTTACCTTTGCAAGGAGCTGTCCGTTTTTTACTTCCTCTCCATCTTCACAGAAAAATTCAATTTCTGTTTTGTCATCAAGAAGTGTAAATACCCTTGCATAAACCTGAAGACCTGCCATCACTCCGTCCTCTTTGGCAATCAGGTCAACCGTTCCTTTCTGTGCCTTTGGCATAACAGCATTTGTAGAAACATCCTCACTTGTAATATCTTCTCTCAGAGCCATCATAATCAGCTCGTCTGCCTGCATTTTCATTGTAATTTCATTCATGACTTTTTTTCATCCTTTCAATTTCATTTAAAATCACTGTACGGTATCCCGCCATAAGATTTTCCCGGTCCTCATATGCCTTTCGGTCTACTGCGCCGGCCCGGCATGGCTCCGGCTTTTTCCCAAACAATATATCATCAGCTGCCCTTCTTGCAAATACAAGAGATTCCAGAAGAGAATTGCTGGCAAGACGGTTCTTTCCATGAACACCATTGCAGCTGGTTTCTCCGCAGGCATAAAGTCCCTGCATGGAGGTTCTGCTTCCCAGATTGACTTTAATTCCTCCCATAAAATAATGCTGGGCAGGAACTACAGGAATCGGTTCTTTTCTTACATCAAAGCCTTCCTCCAGACATCTGCTGAAAATATTGGGAAAGTGCTTCATAATCGCAGTTTCTCCCAGTGGTCTCATATCCTCCCAGACAAATTCTGTATCCTGCTTTTCCATCTGAGAAAAAATCGCCTGACTCAGAAGATCTCTCGGCTGAAGTTCATTTGTAAAACGCTGACCGTTTTTATCATAAAGATAAGCGCCTTCTCCTCTTACTGATTCCGAGATCAGGAAACGTCTTCCGGGCTTTTGGGAGTACAAAGTTGTGGGATGGATCTGTATGTAATCAATGTTTTCCAGCATAACTCCATGCTTCATGGCAATGCCTAACGCATCGCCTGTAATATGCGGAAAATTTGTAGAATTCTTATACAGACCGCCGAGACCTCCGCAGGCAAGTACCACATAAGGAGCGCGGATTTCGTAAATTTCATCCTGTTCGTCCATGGCGACAACTCCGCCGCAGATATTATCTGCGGAAATCAGATCTACCATTGTCATATATTCAACAATTTCAATATTTTCTCTGGTTTGTGCCTGAGCCAGCAGTTTCGAGGTGATCTCTTTACCTGTAATGTCCTTGTGAAAAAGGATTCTCGGCTGAGAGTGAGCGCCTTCTCTGGTAAATTCCAGATCTCCTTTTTCATTTCTCTCAAAATCCACCTCTCTCATCAGAAGATCCCGGATAATACTGTTGGAACTTCTGAGCATCAGATCCACTGCCTTTTTATTATTTTCATAATGTCCGGCCCGCATGGTATCCTCAAAATAATCTTCGTAGTCATCCTCGCCTCTGAGCATACAGATTCCGCCCTGAGCCAGAAAAGAATCAGATTGATCTGCTTCCTTTTTTGTGATCATCAGGATATTCTTTCTTTCCGGAAGGTTCAGGGCACAATAAAGGCCTGCTGCACCGGTTCCCACAATGATCACATCATAATATTCTTTCATTTTTTCCCTCGCACCCCACAGCTGCCATTTGCCGACACCTGAGCGGTTTTCTTTACATAATCTTTGGATATTCTTAACATTTTTTTGCAAGTATACCACCAAACTTGATAGGTGTCAAGACACCTGTAAAGGACATAAAAAAGCCGCGCTTTCGCACGGTTTTTTATATATTTTTATTCACTCTTTGATTTTCTTTTATAAAATACTTCTCTGTGTTCCATCTTATTTTATCAAGACAGTTTTCTCACCGCGCAGAACTGTATTTTACGATCAGAAGCTCCACACTCAGCACATCCTGAAGCCGCCCTGTTTTCACAGCTTCTTCTGCCTCCACAAAATCTTCCTCTGCTTTCCGAAGTTCTTTCGAAGAATAGGAACGGGCGCAGGCAGAAATATTTCTTGCAACAAAGGACGGCACCCCTAATCGGGAAGCAATTTCCGGCTGAGCCACTCCCTCCTCTGCCATTTTTTTTGCCAGGAAAAGCTGGTGAAACTGTTTTGCCAACAGAAAAAGGATCCTCATGGGCGGTTCTTTCAAAGTCAGCAGATCATAATACAGCTCCAATGCCCGTTTCTGGTTTCTTTCTGTTACTGCGCGTACCATGTCAAAAATCTTGTTTGCAGTCTGGGTGGTACACACTGCCTCAATATCCTCTGATGTGACAATGTCCCGTCCCTGAGTGTAAGCGATCAGCTTTTCCAGCTCCATACGGATATTTCCCATATCGGTTCCTGTTTTTGTAAAAAAAAGTTCCATATCTGAGGTTCTGATTTTCCGACCTTCTTTTCCCAGAATTCCTGCCGCCCAGCGCATCAGAGATTTTTCGTCCTGTCTGGCAAATTCCGTAATACGTCCGCAGGCTTTTACAGCCTTATACATACGGCTTCGCTTGTCCACTTCCTCTTCTACAAAGATCATTCGTATATAATCAGGAAGTGTTTTCATGTAATCAGCAAGTTCTTCACATTTATTCTTAAAAAATCCGGAGTTTTCCACAAGTATCACCCTGTTCTCTGCAAAAAAGGGCATGGTTTCACAAAGGTCGATCATTTCACGGACCTCTATTCCCTTCCCTTCATATCTGGTAAAATTCATGGTATCTCCATCCGGATTCAATGCCTGTATCAACTTATCCTTATACTGTTGTCTGAGATAAGCCTCTTCTCCAAACAAAAGATACGCCTGTTTAAAATTTCCTGTTTTTAAGTCTTCCTGTAAACTTTTCAAGTCCGAACTCCTTTATGTTATGTAAATGCCACATCTGAATTTTGAGCGATATTATGAACAGTAACTGTTTCTCTCTGATTCTTTTTATAGGCTCTGATTTCTTTTATTATACAAACAATCCATATTTATCGCAAGAATAACAGTCTTTATATTCTCCCTGAACACAAAAAATCCCGGATATTTTTCTTTTACAACATATACCTCAGATTTTTCCCGTGGTAAAATGCATATATAAAATTCACGTATACTCGCAGGAGGATTTCAATATGAAAGTTGTTGCAGTGAATTCTTTTAAAGGAAGTATGACTTCCATGGAAACCGGAACTGCAGTAAAGGCCGACATTCTGGCTGCGCATCCTGATGCAGAGGTTACTGCTGCTCTGACCGGAAAAGCTCATTCACTGGCAAAGGGTGCCGGGGTAGCCGGCGGACTTGGATTTGCTTTTTTAAGTTATCTAAACGGCAGGCTTACTCCCGGCGTCCAGCTGCTTCTGAATGCAATTAATCTGGAAGATAAAATAAAAAATGCAGATATTGTAGTTACCGGAGAGGGGCAAATGAAGCATCAGCCTGCAACCAGGCGGGTATTGATGCTTTCTTTCCCATAGTAAGGGGAATCACCACTCTGAAAGAATCCATGGATACAGAAACCGCAAAATATAATATGCGCTCCAGTGCAGAACAGGTTTTCAGGCTTCTGTAAACAAGAACAGTGAACACACCTGACAAAACAAGGGTACTGAAAACTTATATTTTCAGTACCCTCACCATAAATCATATCTTAATTATATTTACTATTACACCAGACGTCTTACAGACAGAATGGTTCTGTAGGTTGCATCATTACTGATCTTAATACCGTCTTTTGCATTGGATGCATGTACAATTTTTCCATCGCCCATATAAATTGCAACATGTCCGCCATAGCAGATCAGGTCACCTGGCTGCGCATCAGCATAAGAAACCTCTGTTCCTGCATTCTGCTGCTCATAGGAAGTTCTAGGAAGGCTTACACCAAAGTTTGCATATACACTCTGTACAAACCCGGAGCAATCTGCACCGTCAGTAAGGCTTGTTCCGCCCCATACATATGGATTTCCTACAAACTGTGTTGCAAAATCAACTACCGCAGAACCTGAGCCTGAGCCTGAACTCTGGTAATCTTCCGGATCTACTGTATTATCACTGTCAATTACATTTCCGTACTCATCGTACTCAACTTCCCCGTCACTTTCCTCTTCGTCTGTAACAGAGTCAGGATCGATTTCATTTCCCTCTTCATCGTAAAGAGTTTCACCGTTTTCCAGAGCATCTTCAGCGTCTACTTCGTTGCCCTCTTCATCATAAACAGGTTCTTCATCTTCTTCTGATTCTTCAGCTTCCTGACGAGCCGCCTCTTCTGCTGCTGCAAGCTCTGCCTGACGTCTTGCCTCTTCCTCGGCTGCGATTCTCTCTGCTTCAAGCTGTTCAATTTCTGCCTGCTGCTGCTCGATCAGGGCTGCATACTCATTTGCCATCTGCTGAGCGTATGCAATCTCATTATCACAGTCCGCAGAAACTGCTCTTCTCTCGTCAATTGCAGTCTGAAGGTTTACTGATTCAGCCTCATATTCCTGCTTCATTCCTTCCAGTTCTGCTTTTTCCTGCTGGTATTTATCACCAAGCTTAGTTACCTGCTCAATTGTATTTGCGTATTTTTCAAGGCTCTGTCTGTCATAATCATACATCTTCTGTGTATACTCAGCTTTTGTAAGAAGCTCGGAAAGATTCTCTGCATTTACCATCATCTGGAACCATGCATCATTTCCGCCTTTCTCATAAAGATACTGAATACGCTTTTTCATAGCTTCATACTGTTTATCTTTTGCATTCTGAGCTTTCTGAAGATCTGACTGTGTCTGCTCGATATCGGCCTGCTTATTGCTGATATCTCCTTCCAGAGTCTGAATGGAGACCATGACATTTACAAGATTCGCGTCCAGTGTAGCAATTTCGTTCTGAAGCTGCTCCTTAGCTGCATAAAGCTGATCGATCTGGGAATATGTAGCATCAAGCTGTGCGCTTGTCCATGCCTGCTCATCTCTCAGCTCTTCCTCTCTGGAAGCGCTTACAGTAGTAACCTGTGTGCCCATCATCATAACTGCTAACATCAGACATACAATTCGTTTTTTCATGTTTCTCACCTCATATAATAAACAAGTTTTGTAACATTTGCGAAATATTTTTCTTAAGTTCTTTTACATATTAACATAAGCTTTCATTGATTGCAAGAGGAAATTGAGAATTAGTTTAATATTTTGTAATATTTGTTAATGATTGCGAAACAGAATCCTCAATTTCTCTCTAAAAAAAGGAGATGCTTCATAAAGAAACATCTCCCTGTAAGTCACTATATTTACTTTTCTTTAACTGAACAGATCTGCCAGAATCTGATCTGCTGTTTTGTACTTATATCCGTTTGGATCATTCAGAGTAGAAGAATTCCATCTGAAATAAGAACCTCTTCGAATATAGTTACCTGATGAAGTATGATAGAAGTCAGCTCCCATCTTCTGATATCCAGGAAATTTCGTCATATACTTCTTCGCCAGCGAAATTGCCTGACTGGAATAATCACCATTCGGTGTAGGAGTTCCGGAAATCTGTACACCGGCATTCGGTGTAGAGTGAAGAATCACCGCACTCTTATCACTGCACTGTCCAAGGATAATCCAGGTATGTCCATCATCAAAACCAATATCGCCCGGATACAGCTTGTATCCTGTCCTGTTCAGATAATTCTGATTGTAAACCTGACCCCAGCCACGTCCTTTATAGAGGCTTCCGATTTCTCCTGACACAACAGTTGAATGGGTTCTCATTGTCTGATAAGTTGACCAGCCTACATAACCGGAACAGTCAAGTCCTTTAGAGCGATTGCTTTCACTGAGATCATCATAATTATGATAATCATAGCTGCTGTTCTGACTGTTAAAGAAAGAAGTCCATTTGGTACTGATTCCCTTTCTGGTAGCATCACTGTAATTATGTCCTCCACCCCAGATATAAAGAGTTCTTCCTACTGGCTGTATTGCATTAAGCAGATAATTCTTCACTGTTCTCGATGCTGAAGGAGCCGGCGGTTCTACAGGACTGTCTACTTTTCCGGTCAGTTTACCAGTTTCATCAAACGTATACGTCACACCGTCAATGGTATGTGTTCCTGTAACCATTTGGAATGTTTTCGGATCAAAATATCTCTTTTCAGACCCTTCTGTTACCCATCCGCCCTGGGCAATTCCTGTCTTTTTGTCAAAATAATAATATTTGCCATCGACAGATTTTCTTCCTTTATACATCACGCCATTAGATGTATGGAAAAATCTCTTTTCACCCTTGGATGTATTTATCCAGCCTTTTGCCATCTTATAGGTGCCGCCTCGAAAATATCTTGTATTTCCATTGGCTGCTGTAAGAAATCCACTTTTGGCAGCTCCTGAGTTCCCATCAAAATAATAGGAATCACTTCCTATTGTTTTCAGGCCTTTATACATCACTCCGTTACTGGTATTAAAGTACCATTTCTGTTTCTTGGAATTTGTCATCCAGCCCTTTGCCATAATGTAATTGCTTGGCTGGAAATATCTTGTATTTCCATTGGCTGCTTTTAAGAACCCTGTTTTTGCCCATCCGGTCTTCCCATCAAAATAATATGAATTTCCGGCTATCGTTGTAAGGCCTGTTTCCATAACACCTGTCTTCGGGTCAAAATATCTGCATCTGCCGTTACTGATCTTATACCAGCCCTTATACATTATTCCGGTTTTAGCATTAAAATAATATTTATTTCTTCCGATTGTAAGCCAACCTGTTACCTTTTTTCCATTTTGGTAATAATATGTGTTTCCTCCAATCGTCTGAAAGCCATTCCTTGCCGCCTGAACTTCTACGGTAGTGGAATGCATGGAAAAGCCGGCTGCAAATAGCATCAGCCCCAGCAAAATCCCCCAGAATTTCCAGCGTTTGCATACCTTATTCATAAATATTTCCTCTTCCTGGACTTTATTTTTTACAATCTTGTTACAATATTGTGTAATTATTATATCTCAACTTTTTCCATGCGTCAATATTTTTATTACATTTTGTAAAATCAGCCTAAAAAAAGAGCAAAGCCTTTGCAACTTCACTCTTTTGTAAAATTTTTTATTTATTTTTTAAAGGAGATGTTTTCGTAATTCTGCTCCATCCATAGCGCTCAAATATGCCGGTGCAACATCAAAAACGGTTTTGCAGCCTTTCTGTCCTTCCTGACTCATACGATGTGCGGCTCTTGCATACGCTACGATCACAGAAGAAGTAAATTCCGGATTAGAATCCAGTTTCAGGCTGTACTCGATCACATGTTTGTTTTCATTGTTCCATCCGGTGCTTCCTGTACGAATAACAAAACCGCCATGAGGAATTCCGCTGTGATCACGTTTCAGTTCTTCTTCTGAAATAAAATGTACTGTTGTATCATAATCAGCAAAATAGTTCGGCATGGTCTTGATCTCCTGCTCAATACGAGCCAGATCCGCGCCTTCCTCTGCAACAACAAAACATTCTCTTGTATGTTTCTGTCTTGTTGTCAGCTCAGGATTTTCTCCGTTTCTTACAGATTCCAGAGCAGCCTCTACCGGAATTGTATACTGTTTTCCGTCTTTTACTCCGTCAATTCTTCGAATTGCATCAGAATGGCCCTGGCTTACACCCTTGCCCCAGAAGGTATAATCTTTTCCGTTGGTAAGGATAGCGTTTGCATACATTCTGTTCAGAGAAAACATTCCCGGATCCCAGCCTACAGAGATGATTCCCACATGACCGCTCTCTTTTGCCGCTTTATCCACATTTTCGAAATGCTCCGGAATTTTGGCATGTGTGTCAAAGCTGTCCACAACATTGAACCACTGTGCATATTTAGGAGTCTGTACCGGAAGATCTGTTGCGCTTCCGCCACAGATGATCAGAACATCAATTTCGTCCTTCATACTCTCTGCATCATCTACATGGCAGACCTTTGCTGTCTCTGTAAGGATTTTTACGGTTTTCGGATCACGACGTGTAAACACTGCCGCAAGTTCCATGTCAGGATTGTGTTTTACTGCACATTCCACACCTCTTCCCAGGTTGCCATATCCCATGATTCCAATTCGAATACTCATAATAATTTCCTCCTCATTTTTTCTGCTTATATATTAATCTTCCAGAGGAATAATGTCAATTTTTTTCTTTTGCTCCCGACAAAATTTATGCCATGTTAATTGTTGTTCACTCCGGTCACAACAGCCTGGATAAAATGTCTTCCATTTTCTCTCAGGTAATAGCATTTTCCCCACATTATGCTACCTTTTGCAATCACTACAACAGACTGTACTGTTTCTGTCAGCAGCACATGATCCCGCTTCCCGGACAGCAGCAACTGCAGGCAAGATTTGCCATCAGACATTTCATACAGAGATCATTTCCTGCTGTAGGCATTCCACCAAAGGGATTCTGCTGTTCCTGATACCAGTTTCCGCCGCCTTCCATACGCTGAAGCATCATACGGTATTGCATATTATCAGGCTCCAGACGCACAGCCTCACGAATATGGTTCATGGCATTTACATTATTTCCAAGTCCCATATTTGCAACTGCTGACAGATAATACCACTGAGCATTCCTCTCTTTTAATGAGGACAGAACATTCATTGCCTCCTGATAATGACCGCTCTGAACGTAATTGGAAGCAGCCTGTCTGCGAATGGCCTCCTCATCCTGATAGCCGGTGTTACTCTGGTTTCCGCCATAGCCTCCAAATCCGCCAAAACCTCCATATCCCGCATTTCCGCCATATCCATAATTTCCCGTGGAACCGTATTCCCGTTCTTTCATGATCTGATCATAAGCCTGCTGAATTTCTTTAAACTTTTCCTCAGCCTGGTCCTTATTGGGGTTATTGATATTTGCATCCGGATGATATTTCCGGCTGAGCTTTCTGTATGCCTTTTTTATTTCCTCATCAGATGCATCTCTCGATACACCCAGAATACTGTACGGATCAAACATGTTCTTTCTCCTGTTTCTTCTTCCTTTGCTCTGAAACTGCCTCAAACCGACACCACACGCCGGAATACAAAATATTTCGCAGAATATCCGCATATTTAATAATAGGAAGCTTTTCAAATTCCCGGCACGTCTCAGCCATCATCATGATCAGTATCTGACGCACACGTTCCTGGAACCCTTCCATTATATAATCCTGAGCAAACGGATTGTAATTTCCTTTTTCCAGATCCTCCTCAACATCATCATAGGCATCCATCAGATAGATAAATTTTCCCAGATAAAATCCCATTCTCCTTAAGGCAGGTTCCCATTCATCCTCCCTCCAGGCGAGAATCTCCTCCATGATTTTCCCAAAGCATCCGGATATTTTATCTATATCCGTTTCTCCCGCTTTCTCCATGGCAGAAATCTCGTTCAGATGTTTTATAATGACTGCCGTCTTTTTTCTCCAGAGAGTTTCCGCCTTTTTGTCCTTATTTTTCAAAAGTCTGCTGTATGCCAGTCTGGAAAGCTTTTTTTCGTCCTTCCAGTCGTCCACACATTTGTAATAAGCAAGAAAGACATTCATATCAGCCGCATATTCTGTCACTTCATTTTTGCGTACCGGCTGCTTTCTTACCGGGTGGACTATACAACGACTTGTTCCTTTTTTGGTAGGCGGTTCATATAAACCACTGAGAAGCAGGATCACAAAAGTCATATCATAAGTCAGTGTGATCTGACCTGAGATTCCATAGCGTTCTCTCAGTTCTCTGCACAATCCGCAGTAAAAGGACCGATACAGATCATAATCTTTAAATTTTATTTCCGGCCGGTTCATCACCACATATCCAAACATAACTCCTCCTGCTTATCCTCAGGCTTTTCAGCTGTTTTTAATAAATTTTGTATGACACTTGGGACAGTCGATCTCAATTTTTCCTTTTCCCCTAGGGATCCTGATCTTCTGTCCGCAGCTGGGACAGGTATAAATATGATGCGTTTTTCTCTGTTCCATCATATTTTTTTCTTTTCTGAAACGCTGTCTGATCTTTGCTGTCATGGAAAGATATTTCTGATTTTCCGCATAGCGTTTCTGGATATTTCTGGAAAGCATACGAAAATATGTATAAATGATCGCAGCCAGACCTACTGTATTCAGAATCGCTCCCATAGTGCTTCCGTTACGGAAAAAAATAGAAACCACAATGCATACCAGGGCAACTCCCATGGTAAACCGCGCAAATCCATCTACACCATAGCGTCCTTCCATAAATTTTATAAACTTTTCTTTCATGTCAATGCATCTCCTGTCTTTGCTTATCGTTCACTGCATACCTGAAAAATATAAAACTTCAGATAATAAGATTCATCAGATGCCCATAAGATCGGATGATCCGGAGCCTGGGTTCTGTATTCTACCTGACGCAGTCTCTTATGCGCGCTGCGCGCAGCCTGTCCGATCGTTTTTGTAAAAAGCTCGTAGGTCATAAAATGCGAGCAGGAACAGGTTGCCAGAAATCCGCCGTCTTTTACAAGCTTCATGGCTCTCAGGTTGATCTCTCTGTACCCTTTCACCGCATTCTTTACAGAATTTCTGGATTTTGTAAAAGCAGGTGGATCCAGAATCACAACGTCAAACTTTTCTCCTCGTTCCTCCAGCTCAGGAAGAAGTTCAAATACATCCTCACAGATAAACTTCACCGTACCGTCAAGTCCGTTCAGCTGCGCATTGGCAGACGCCTGATCTACAGCAAGCTGAGAGGCGTCTACTCCGGTTACTTCACTGGCGCCTGCAATTCCCGCATTCAGAGCAAAAGATCCTGTATGGGTAAAGCAGTCCAGCACTTTTGCATTTTTGCAGAGCTTCTGGATCGCCAGACGGTTATACTTCTGATCCAGGAAAAATCCTGTTTTTTGTCCGTCTTTTATATCCACCTGATACCTTACTCCATTTTCTTCGATTTCTACCAAAGTAGGAAACTCCGGTCCGATAAAGCCCTTATAAAGCTCCATTCCCTCCTGGCGTCTTACCTTGGCATCGCTTCTCTCATAAATTCCTCTGACAGCTACACCGTCTTCTTCCAGAACTTTTTTCAGAAGTTCCAGTATCTGCAGTTTCAGCCGGTCAATTCCCAGGGCAAGAGACTGAACAACAAGTACGTCCGAAAATTTGTCAACAACAAGTCCGGGAAGAAAATCAGCCTCTCCGAAAATCAGCCTGCAGCTTCCTGTATCTGTTACCTTTTTTCGATATTCCCAGGCGTCTCTTACTCTCTGCTCAAGAAATTTCTCATCAGTCTTCTGATTTTCATCCCGTGTGAGCAGTCTTACTGTAATTTTGGAGTTTGTGTTAATAAATCCTCGTCCCATAGGATATCCGTCAAAATCTCTTACCAGAACAATATCTCCATTGACAAAGCTTCCCATCACAGAGGCTATCTCGTTGTCAAACACCCACATTCCGCCGGATTTCAGGAGACGTCCTTCCCCTTTTTTCAGCGTTACTACTGCCAGACTCATGTATTCTTCTCCTTTCGGAAATATATTTTCACTGTATTCGTCAGCATTTCCATTTATTGTAGCACACACAATCTGAATTTTCCAGTATTTCTGCCAAGACACAAAATAATCACATTCTTCTCCTGATACACAAAAGACCCCAGTATTATTTCTAATACTGAGATCTTAATCTGTTGTGTTAATTTATGTTTTCCCTGGGCAAAACACCCTTTGCCCTATATAACAGGTCTGCTGTCTTTAGGATTATTCAATTACTTCTTCCTGTGCGGTTTCAGCAGAAGTGTTACTCTCTCCATACAGCTTTTCAAAGAATTTCATAGTATCACTGTAAAGCGCCTGTCTTGTTTCCGGTGTTTCATTTACCAGAATGTCATCCTCAGCCGGATCCAGTTCTATACTGAAGATCAATCTCATTTCCGCATTAACCATGTTCAGCTCTGCAGAGAGATATGTGTCTGTATCAGCCGGAATATAACTCATTCCTCCGTCTTTCAGAACCTTGATATAGGATTTCAGTACCTTCTGAGTCAGCTCTGCACCGATTTGCGGATCGATTGTAGCTGATGCCATGGCATCCTGCCCCATTACACTATGAAGAGAATCAATATCTCCCTCATACTCTCCCTTACAGAAGCTTTTTGCCTGTTCAAAGGATGCCTTGGCTTCTTCACTTAAAGAATCTGTATTCAGAGGATCTTCTGCTGGATTTTCCTCCGGTGTTACACTCATATCATCCTGAGCGGTTCCGTCAAGAACAGTTTCGTCTTCTGTAGTTTCCGGAGCTACAGCCATGTCATCCTGGGCGGTTCCGTCAAGAACTGTTCCGTCCTCTGTGGCTTCCGGAATTCCTGTTTCTTCATCAGTCCCGACATTCTCTCCTTCCTGAACATCTCCCATAGTTTCTTCCTGAAGACTCGGATCCTCTGTGAAACTCTCTTTAATATCTTCTCCAAGAGCATCCGGATCTACATTTTGTGTAATGTCTTCTCCATCTGTACTGTCTTCATCCACGAAACCATCATCTTCAACTACGCCATCATCCTGAGCGGTTCCATCAAGAACCGGTTCATCAGAAGCTTCTTTATCCAGATTCTGCTGGATGTTTTCCAGAGTTTCTTTCATCTGTTCAATATCATAACTCTGCTGCGCGATCTCCTGAAGAAGAGCGACGATTGTTTCCAGTTCCTCCTGGCTTAATGTAACATTATTCTGAACAGCAATATTATTTACAATATTGTAAATCTCGTCTGCGTTCTGGACATTTTCACCAATGATCTGAAGTTTTGCCTGGTTAATGATATTGGTTGCATTGTCATTTCCTACCTGCTGTGCAAGATCACCGGTAACAACAACCTCTTTTGTGGCAAGATCTTTTTTGGTACTGTCCAGTTTCTGTCCGCTTGCGCTTTCATACGCCATGATCACACCTGTCAGGGCGCCTGTACCGGATACTTCATAAGGGCATGCTGCAACAGCCTCACAGTTGGTTACTCCTGCAGTGGAAAGAGCATTGGCGATCATATTTCCTGTTACGTAATTCAGATTGGCAGTGCGGACTTTGATTCCACCTGACTGTGTAGGTTTTACATAGGCGCAGCTCAGAGTTCTGGTTCCGATCTGCTCCAGCGGAATATAATGTCCCAGATGTTCCCTTTCATCCTTATTGGTGATAGTAAGGATCTGAACCTGACTGGCATCTGTTTTAAAATAACGCATCATGGTGTCCTTCTGATCCTGTGTAAGGTCTGCACCAAGTGTTACAACTTTGGCTGAATCTGCCATGGCCGGAACCGCTCCTCCGGCTGTCAGACACAAGCTGCAAAGTAATGCTGCGATCACACTTCTTTTTTTCATCATCCTGTCCTCCATTTTATAAAAATATTCTGTTATCAACTGATTTTCTTATTTTTCTGTTCAGTCCGAAGAATCCGGATCTGTTATGAACCCTATTATAGCATACATTTTGGTATATTTGTATTCCATATTTTCTCACAGCTGTCGTGTCCCGTCAAAGCCGCCATTTCTAATGTAGCATACGGTATTGATCTCCCTCTGCAGAATCATCTGCACATAACATGATATCTTCCTGCTTATTACAAAATATCATTCACATACAACTGGATACCTTTCCGTTTATTGCAAAATATCATCCTCATACAGCTGGATATCTCCCTGCTTATTACAAAATATCATCCTCATACAACTGGATACCTTTCCGTTTATTGCAAAATATCATTCGCATACAACTGGATGCCTCTCTGTTTACGCCAAAACACCCCACACTCTGTGATAATGCGACAACTTACAATCTAACCGCTGTATTGTCAAATACCAGTTTAAAGCACCTCCAGAAAAACTCTGATTCTTCCTCCGCAGACAAGTCCTTCCTCTTCTGCCTCCTGCCCGGACATATCCTCAAGCACAAGGCGGCTTTGGGGTTTCTCCTCTTTCAGCATATGCAGACACTGATGCTGGATTCTGCTTTCCATACATCCGCCCCCAATGGTACCAATAATTCTTCCATCTGCAAGCACTGCCATCTTTGTTCCAATCTCTCTGGGGGCAGATCCCTGTCTTGCCACAATGGTAGCAAGAGCCTTTTTCTGCTGCGGATAGCTTTCCCCTGTCAGACATGCCAGAAGTTCTTTGTCATACCCGCCTGTTTTTTTTATACTGTTTTTTATCATAATCAGTTCTGCTACTATGGAAACTGCAATTTCCTCCGGTGTTTCCGCATGAATAGAGAGCCCTACCGGTGTGTGAAGAAGTTCTACTTCACTTTCCGGAAAGCCTTCCTCTACCAGTCTTTTTTTCAAAAGTATTCCACGTTTCCTGCTTGCCATCATCCCTACATAGGCCCGTTCCTTTTTAAGGATTGAAGTAAGACATATTCCGTCATACCGATGACCTCTTGTAACAACCAGAAAATAAGTATCACTGCCTCCGGGGATTTTTTCCAGCGCTGAGGCAAAATCATCGCAGATCACCTGATCTGCCCCTGCCGCCCGTGCCTGATCTGCAAAAAACGGCCGGTCCTCAAGCACAGTCACATGAAATCCTGTCTGCTTTGCCAGAATCACTGTCTGCTGCGCCACGTGACCTCCGCCACAGATCACAAGCTTTGCAGGTTTCCTCAGTATTTCCACAAAAATCCGGCATCCGTCTGCCTCAATAATACTGCTTTGTTCTGTTTCTGCCAGCCGGCTTATCAACTCCTCGGAAAACTTTTTTTCTCCACTTTCAGCCACAAGCCTGCCTTCAGTAAAAAACAGACGTTTCCCTGTATTTTCTCCTTCTATTACTGTAGCCAGCATATTGTTATTTTTTTCCATATGCTCTGCCATAATCTGATACAGTTCCTGATCCTTCACCCTTTTTCCCCCTTATATCCTAATACTGTAAGTAATAAAACCGTATATGTTACTGGTTTTTGTCTGCTACATAACATAAGAAACTGATTGCTGTTTACAGATAGTCCTTACCAAATTCGATAGTTACCCTTTTATCGTTATCTGTTTATTTTATCATATATCCACTGAAAAAGCAGTATGTTCCTTTTTGAAAAAAGGACCAGGGATTCTATGTGAATCTCTGATCCTTCTTTTTTTTGCAGACTGTGTTTCCACAGCCTCTTTTCTAAAATTTCTGCTGCCGCAAACAGTGTGATCCACTGTTCACTATCCCACAAGGTATTTCTGCTTATATATGCAAAAATACCAGAATCCACAGGTCAAAATACCATCACCCAAGGTGAGCGAAAAGTATTTTGGTCAGATCACTGTAAACGGAGTGAGCAGTGACATAATCTCTACTCCAGTATATGCTCTCTTCCCTGGGCGATCATTGTTCGTACATGATCGTCCGCCAGAGAATAAAACATGGATTTTCCTTCTCTTCTGTTCTTTACCAGACGGCTCTGTTTCAGGATACGAAGCTGATGGGAAACTGCCGACTGGGTCATATTCAATGCTCTTGCCAGATCACAGACACACACCTCTGTCTCAAAAAGGACAAACAGAATTCTGATTCTGGTAGGATCTCCGAAAACCTTAAAAAGCTCTGCCAGCGAATCCAATTCTGTCTCATCAGGCATTGTTTCATCCACGATCTTTAAAAGCTCTTCATGAATTTCCTCTGTATCACAACACAGACTCTCTTTTGTTTCTGCCATGTAATTTCCCTGCCTTTCCTTTTTATCATATCACATGCAGGGATTTTCTGCACGGGTATTATAGTTTTTTTACAAACAGCGCACGGATGGCATTCAGAACTGCAATTACCATAACGCCTACATCTGCAAAAATAGCAAGCCACATATTTGCAATTCCCACTGCGCCCAGAAGCAGGCACAGAATCTTGATTCCAATAGCGAAATAAATATTCTGGTAAACGATCCTCATGCATTTTTTTGCAATCCTTACTGCCTTTACCACTTTCAGAGGATCATCGTCCATCAGAACCACATCTGCCGCTTCAATGGCAGCGTCTGATCCCAGCGCTCCCATTGCAATTCCGATATCTGCCCTGGAAAGAACAGGGGCGTCATTGATACCATCTCCTACAAATGCAAGCTTTTCTCTGGGGTTCTTTTTCTCCAGAAGTTCTTCCACTTTTGCCACTTTATCTGAAGGAAGCAGTTCACTGTACACCTGGTCTACGCCTGTTTCTGCAGCAGCCTGCTGAGCTGCCCGGTCAATATCACCTGTCAGCATTACTGTTTCACGAATACCTGATTTTTTCAATTCCGCTACCGCAGCCTTTGCCGTTGGCTTCAAAACATCTGCAATCAGGATATGACCTGCATAAGAGCCGTCAATGGCAACATGGACAATGGTTCCTGCCTGGTGACATTCCTTAAATTCAATTCCCAATCTTTCCATCAGTCGGCTGTTTCCCACTGCAACTGAAATCCCGTCCACTCTGGCTGTCACACCGTTTCCACTGATCTCCTCAATATCCGCTACACGGGTACGGTCAATTTCTTTTCCATAAGCCCTCTGAAGACTCCGGCTGATCGGATGTGAAGAAGAACACTCTGCCAGCGCCGCATATTCCAGGATTTTATGGTCTTCCATAACATTATGATGTATGCCGCAGACCTCAAACACACCTTTTGTCAGAGTTCCTGTTTTATCAAACACCACATATCTGGTCTGAGCCAGTGTTTCCATATAATTGGAACCCTTTACCAGAACACCTGCATTACTTGCTCCGCCGATTCCCGCAAAAAAGCTGAGAGGAATACTGATCACAAGGGCGCAGGGACAACTGATCACCAGAAAGGTCAGCGCACGGTAAACCCAATCTCCCCACTGAGGATCCAGTCCCATAAATATTAACCGGACAAGAGGTGGGAAAATTGCCAGCGCCAGCGCACTGTAACAGACTACAGGCGTATAATAACGGGCAAATTTGGATATAAAATTTTCGGATCTGGATTTCCTTGAACTGGAATTCTCTACCAGATCCAGTATTTTGGAAACTGTAGATTCTCCAAACTCTCTTGTGGTACGGATTTTCAGAACGCCTGTCATATTAATGCATCCACTGATGATCTCATCACCCTCTTTTGCATCTCTGGGCAGGCTTTCTCCCGTAAGAGCACTTGTGTTAAGCGTTGTTTTTCCTTCTGTGATAATTCCGTCAATAGGAACTTTTTCGCCCGGCTGTACTACAATAATACTGCCGATCTCCACCTCGTCAGGATCTACTTTTTCCAGAGTCCCGTTTCTTTCTACATTGGCATAGTCCGGGCGGATATCCATAAGCTCACTGATATTCCTGCGGCTTCTTCCCACCGCATAACTCTGAAACAGTTCCCCGATCTGATAAAACAGCATAACCGCTGTTCCTTCCTTAAAATCCCCCAGACAGATAGCGCCTACTGTAGCCACTGCCATAAGAAAATTTTCGTCAAATACCTGTCTGTTCCTGATTCCCTTCCATGCTTTTAAAAGAATATCATATCCGATCACCAGATACGGAACCATGTACAGCGCCGCTCTGAGATATCCCTGAACAGGTATCAGCGACAGCGCTACAACCATTACTGCCGCAATAAGGATACGAGTCAGCATTTTTTTCTGTTTTTTGTTCATATCCTTCCCTTATCCTTTCACTTATTACAGATAGATCTCACAATCATCTTCCACTTTTTTACAGTTTTTCAAAACCTCTTTCATAACAGCTTTCGGATCCTGACCGTCCTCAAATTCTACATTCATTTTTAACATCATAAAATTCACTGTCGCATCTTTTACTCCGGCTGTTTTTCTTGCAGCCTCTTCCATTTTGTTTGCACAGTTTGCACAGTCTACTTCGATCTTATAGGTTTTCTTCATGTTTTAATCTCCTTTTCATTTACGTTTTATCATATGAACAGTTATTCATATGTTTGTTTGTATTATATACAGATAAACTAAAAAAGTCAACTACTTTCTTCTACTATTGATATTTTCAAAAAGAATTTCTTCCTATATAATAGTCTTATCCAAATAACTGTTTACCTTAAAAAGGAGGCTTCCATGAACGTACCTCTTAATCATCAAAATTCTAAAAAACTGAAAACTCTTTTTCTTTCCACTTTGTATATCAGCACGTTTACTTTTGGAGGCGGCTTTGTGATCGTAGGATTTATGCGCAGAAAGTTTGTCCATGATCTTCACTGGATAGATGAAGAGGAAATGCTTGATTTCGCAGCTCTGGCTCAGTCCTGTCCCGGAGCAGTGGCTGTCAATGCCGCCATTTTAGTCGGATGGAAAATCTGTGGATTTGCAGGGATGCTCACTGCGGTTCTGGGAACCATTCTTCCTCCCATCGTCATACTTTCAGTGATCTCCTTATTTTATTCTGCATTCGCCTCCAGTCCTCTGGTAGCAGCCGTTCTTCATGGTATGTCAGCCGGGGTTGCCGCCACAGTTCTGGATGTTGCCTGTGACCTTGGTATGGAAACGTTCAAAACAAAAAGCAGCCTTTCCATTCTCATTATGGCAGGGGCTTTTGTACTGAATTTTGTTTTTCATGTAAGTGTTATCTACATTATCCTGGCTGCCGCCATCATCGGGGCTGTCAGACTTCTGATCATACGACACTTTAACAGGGAGGTATCCAGATGATCTATATACAGCTTTTTTTCAGTTTTCTGAAAATAGGACTTTTCAGTGTAGGGGGAGGCTATGCAGCCATTCCTCTTGTCCAAAGTGAAATTGTCAACGGTCACGGCTGGCTCAGTATGCAGGAGTTTACCAATCTTATTACGATTTCTTCCATGACACCCGGGCCTGTTGCAATTAACTCTGCTACCTTTGTAGGACTTCGCATTGCAGGTCTGCCCGGAGCTGTAACAGCCACTCTTGGTTCCATTTTTCCTGCTGTTATCCTGGTATCGCTTCTTTCACTGGTTTACAGAAAATATAAAGGAACCACTGCCATTGACACAATCCTCGGATGTCTGAGACCTGCTGTTGTGGCTTTGATCGCTGCCGCAGGCCTTGCCCTTACTCAAACCGCATTGTGGGGAGAACTTCCCGCAAGCCTCTCTTCTGTTGACTGGATCAATGCGCTGCTTTTCCTTGGAGCCTTTATCATTCTCAGAAAATGGAAATGGAATCCAATCCTTGTTATGTGCCTTTGCGGAGCAGGAGGACTGCTTTCCTTTTTAGCTGGTAAATTCTTCTGATGCCACACACTTTTGAACAAAATAATATCGCTGAAAAAAGATCTAACAACATTCTTTTTTCCTAAATATAAGAGAGCTGTCACTTAAAGCAACAGCTCTCTTATATTTTTTATATTTGTATTTTATAATTTTTCCATTAATTCTTCCCTGCTGAAATTCACAAGCACAGTCAGTGCTACCGGAAAGGCCACCAGACCCACCAGACCAAAAAGCTTCAGTCCCAAAAAGAGCGCCGCCAAAGTTGCCAGCGGATGCAGTCCGATCTGCTTTCCGACAATTCTTGGCTCTACCATATTTCTCACAATAAGGATCACCAGATACAGAATCAATATTCCCACTGCCAGTCCATGTTCTTTCATAATAAAAAGGATTGCCGCCCAGGGAAGAAGCACGCCGCCTGTACCCAAAACAGGAAGAATATCAAACACTGCAATACACAAGGCCAGAAGAGCCGGATAAGGCATTTTCAGGAGAAACATTCCGATGCACAGCTCTGTAAAAGTCAGAAGAAACAGAAAGCTGTAAGATCTGATATAAATAAACAGAACGTTTTTTACATAGGACTGTCCCTTTTCTACCAGAGCTACCTGTTTCGGTGTCAGAAGCTTCTTAAAAAATGCAATGATCCCGTCATAATCTCCAACAAAGAAAAATGTTGCAACAACGGTGATCACAAGCTTAATAACAAATCCCGGTACTCCGCTGATCCCACCTGATATGATCTGTACCACTTTTACAGACAGACCGGATACATAAGATCCCAGATTATTAGTCATCTCTTCAAAAGAATTTTCAATGGTATTTGCCACAGAAGGATGTACCGAAGCCATCGATTCCTCCAGATAATCGGAAATCGTCTCAATTACCGGAACTACTGTTGTATTATAAAAGTGAGGAACCTGCCGTATCAGATTTTCTACCCCGTTCAGAAGCTTCAGACTGGCCCAGGCTGCCAGCAAAAGCAAAATCCCATAAAATACAGCGCAAAAAACAATAGACAAAAGCTTTTTCTGTTTTTTGGATCCCCGAAACTTTCTTACCGGCACCTGAATCAGAGCCGCTACCAGAAACGCAATGATAAACGGCATCATCGGTGAAACCAGATATTTACATCCAATCCATACAAGTATGCCGATCAGGGCGTAAAATACTACATTTATAATAAATTTCTTCTTTCGCTCCACTTTGTTTTCCATGCGTCTCACTCCCTGACAAATACCGCCACAGCCTCCGTCCAGACTGTCTGGCAGAACTGATCCACACAGCAGGCTTTTTCCAGACGATAGCCTGCATGAAGAAAGGTTTCCATATCTCCGGCAAGACTGGTGGCTTTACAGGATACATACACGATCCTTTTTACGCCATAGGAAAGGATCTTGGGAAGGGCTTTTGGATGAACACCTTCTCTTGGAGGATCCAGAACAATCATATCCGGCTTTTCTTTCAGATCATCAAGAACTTTCAGAACATCTCCCGCAATAAAACGGCAGTTGGACAGCCCGTTCAGCTCCGCATTCTGTCTGGCAGCCTCCACTGCTTCCTCTACGATCTCCACGCCGATCACTTCTTTTGCTACTGGCGCCAGAAGCTGGGCAATGGTTCCGGTTCCGCTGTAAAGATCAAAGACCTCCATGCCTCTTGCATCTTCAACATATGAGCGGACAATGGAATACAGAACCTCCGCCGCCAGAGAATTAGGCTGAAAAAAGGAAAATGTGCTAATCTTAAACCTCAGCCCCAGAAGTGTCTCATAAAACCAGTCCTGACCGTACAGAATTCTGGTCTCATCGCTTTTTACCACATCAGAAAGAGAATCATTGATGATATGCATGATTCCCACAATTTTCCCCTCCAGCGGCAGTTCGAGAAGAAGATTTTTTAAAGGTTCCAGATCATGTTCCTCCTGGCTTGTAGTTACCAGATGGATCAGAATCTCTCCTGTAGTCACACCTCTCCTCAGAAGAAGATGACGCAGATATCCTGTATGCTGCATTTTTTTATAATAGGATACCCCTTTTTCCAGAAAATAATCACGCACACAGGTAAGAATGTCTGTCATATCTTTATGGACCAGTTTACAGTCATCTGTATTCAGTACATCATAGGTACTTCCTTTTTTGTGAAGTCCCAGGGACAAAGGTCCGTCCTTATATTCATCTCCAAAAGAAAATTCCATTTTGTTTCTGTAACAGAACTCCTGCGGGCTTCCATGGATGCCTTCCCACACAAAGTCCGCTTTTCCATCCTGATCTGTCTGTCCTTCTCTTATGAGAACCTCCTCCAGAAGCTCTCGGATCTGCCTTTCTTTCATATGAAGCTGTTCTTCATATGGCATTGTCTGGTACATACAGCCTCCGCACTGAGGAAACGCAGAGCATACAGGCTCTCTTTTTTCCAGAGGTGATTTTTCCAGTACCTCCAGAATACGCCCCTGAGCTCTTCCTGAACGCTTCTTCTGAATAACAAAGCGGATCTTCTGACCAGGTATCCCGTTTTTTACAAGTACCTTCTGATCCTCCACCATCACATAGCCTTTATTTGGAAAATCTACTTTTTCTATGATTCCTTCGTATATCTCGCCTTTTTTCATATAATGTCTGTCCTTAATATCTCCTTTTCTGTGAATCTCAGGTATGGCATGTTTTTTGCACAAAGGGCCTGCAAGAAAACAGCCCCGGTATCAACCGGAGCTGTCGGTTTTTATTCTTCCTCGTCCTCAAAATAATCGTCAAAATCATCATCGAAGTCTTCTTCAAAATCTTCCAGATAATCCGGCGCAAAGAAGCGGTAAACAGCAAAAGCGATTCCTGCTACTGCTGCTACAGCACCAATGATCGCCAACACCCAGAGGACTGTATTTTTCTGTTTGTCGTCTTCCTTTTTCTTTAAAACTGCCAGTAATTCTTCGATTTTTGTATTCATATTCATATGCACACCATCCTCTCTTTTTTCATCGACATCTACTCTGCCGTTACACGGGTCATACAGAAGAACGCTCTGTCCGCACTGTTTTCCTGTAAGCTATAGTATATCACTATCCTGTGGATTTTACCATAAGATATGTAAAATTTTAGATTTTCTTAAGTTCTGCCTGATTGTTATGAATTTGAATAGTATTCCCCTCTATCCTATGCTATAATAATCCCGATTACATCGTGTATTCACGAGAAAGAGAGGAAAAGAGTGGAAAAACAAATTATCCAAGTAGAAGAAAAAGTACCTGTAAAACTGTTGATACCATTGAGTATCCAGCACATGTTTGCTATGTTCGGAGCCTCTGTGCTGGTTCCTTTTATGTTCGGGATCAATCCGGCTGTAGTGCTTCTAATGAATGGTGTGGGAACTCTGCTGTTCATTCTTATCACCAAGGGAAAAGCTCCCGCCTATCTGGGATCCAGTTTCGCATTTTTATCTCCGGGGCTTCTGGTTGCAGACAAATTCGGCTATGAATATGCTCTGGGCGGATTCGTGGTTCTGGGAATCGCCGGAATGATCCTTGCGCTGATCATCCGCCGCTGCGGAACTGACTGGATCAACGTCGTTCTGCCTACAGCGGCTATGGGGCCAGTTGTGGCTCTCATCGGACTGGAGCTTGCAGGAAGCGCTGCCAGCACAGCCGGACTTCTGGAGGACAAAATCGACTCCAGAAACGTGATCGTATTTCTGGTAACACTGGGTGTTGCCGTATTCGGCCAGATTCTTTTCCGCGGTTTTCTGTCTGTTATCCCGATTCTGATCGCAATCATTGCCGGATATGTGGCAGCAGGTTTCTGTGGCATCCTTGATTTCACAGCAGTAAAAGAAGCTTCTTTCTTTGCCCTGCCAAACTTCCAGGCGCCATCCTTTAATATCGAGGCGATCCTGACGATTCTGCCTGCGCTTCTTCTTGTTACCTCAGAGCATATCGGACATCAGATTGTTACCAGTAAAATTGTAGAAAAAGACCTCCTGAAGGATCCGGGACTTCACCGCTCTCTTTTTGCAGACTTTTTCTCATCTACCCTTTCCGGTCTGGTAGGTTCCGTTCCTACTACCACTTACGGAGAAAACATCGGCGTAATGGCAATGACCAGGGTTTACAGTGTTCAGGTAATCGGCGGAGCAGCTGTACTTTCTATCTGCTGTTCTTTCATGGGCAAGCTTGCCGCACTGATCAACACTATCCCGGGACCTGTTATTGGCGGAATCTCCTTCCTTCTGTACGGAATGATCGGAACATCAGGACTTCGTATGCTGGTTGATAATCAGGTAGATTACGGAAAATCCAGAAATCTTGCTCTGACTTCCGTAGTATTTATTGTAGGACTTTCCGGAATCGCTCTGAATCTGGGAAATGTAAAACTTACAGGAATGGTTCTTGCCTGTGTAGTTGCCATGGTACTGAGCCTTATATTCTATGTACTTGATAAACTGCATCTGACAAACGATTTATAAAATATTTTTAAGGCGGTGATTTTATGCCATCATTTATCTCCAAAGTTAAGAAAAAACTGAAAAGTGGAGCCTGGTATCCTTTTTATAATACTTTCTATGAAAAAGTTCCTGTTGACAAAAAAGAAATTCTTCTTGTTTCACGAAGCGGTCTTGCACTGGAAAGCAATATCCTTGCTATTTTAAAGGAGCTGAACCAGCCGGAATACAAAAACTTCCGTAAAGTCCTGGCTGTCCAGAAAAATAAAAAAGACCAGATACAAAAAAAGCTGGAACGATACGGTATTTCTGTAGACAAGTTTGTTTATACCAGTGAGCCTTCCTATTATTATCATCTTTCAAAGGCAGGATGGCTGATCAATGATGTCACATTTCCTGGACGCTGGATCAAAAAGGACGAGCAGACTTACCTGAATGTATGGCATGGAACACCGCTGAAGAGAATGGCACAGGATAATGAGGAAGAACGATACGATACAGGAAACGTAATGCGTAATCTGCTTCAATCGGATTATCTGGTTTTCCCCAATCTTTATATGGAAGAAAAAATGTCCGGAGCCTGTAATCTCCGAGAACTGTATCAGGGAACAATCCTTCATGAAGGCTACCCCCGAAACTGTATCTTTTTTCACCCTGAAAAAGGAGCTCAACTGAAAGAAGCTCTGGGATATTCAGGACTTCAGCTCAGCATTTATATGCCAACTTTTCGCGGAAAAACAGATTCTGTGGAAAAAGATTCCTATGTAACTCTTGTAAAGAACTACCTGGATCGTATTGACCAGCAGCTCACTGACCGCCAGATTATTCTGGTTAAGCTTCATCCTCTTGTACAGAAATGTCTGGACACAGACTCCTATCGCCATATACGTCCATTTCCTGACGGATATGATACTTATGAGGTTCTTAATGCCTGTGATGTACTGATCACTGATTATTCCAGTGTCATGTATGATTTTGCAGTTTCCGGACGTCGAATCCTTCTTTTTGCCTATGATCTTGAGGACTACCAGGGACATAGGGGAATGTATGAAGATGTCTCATCTTACCCGTTCCCACTGGTGCGGACACCTGAAGAACTGATAAAGGAACTGAATGCAGATTCCGGATATCCGGATGATGCTTTTCTCCAGAAATATTCCACATTTGAACAGGCAAATGCCACAAGGGATATCTGCCATCATATACTTTTAGGAGAAAAAATCTGTCAGGAAGTAACTATGCCCGGAACCCAAAAGAAAAAAGTCCTTCTGTATGCAGGAAGTCTTCAGCCTAATGGAATCACAACTGCTTTTTATAGTCTGGTACGTAATCTGGATCCTAAGAAATGTGACTACTATATTTCATACCGTTCTACTTCTCTCAAAGAGGATCCGAAACGGCTCCAGCGCGTCCCGGATGGCTATCATTTCTATCCTCTCGCAACAGAGATGAATCTTGATGTGATAACTGCCATCGCACAGCTTATTTACCTAAAATTCGGCATCACTGCCTTTGGCATCGGAAAACGTCTGGATAAAGCTTATCAGAAAGAATGGAAAAAACATTTCGGCTGTATTTCCTTTGACCACGTAGTACACTATGACGGCTATGAGAATTATGTGATCGCGCTTCTGGAAAAGGCTCCCTGTACACGCACGATCTGGGCTCACAATGATATGGAAATGGAAATAGAAAAAAAACATAATGTCAGCCGCCCTCTTCTCCAAAAGGCATACTCTATCTACGACCATGTAATACCTGTAGGAGAAGATATCCGCGGAGCCGCAGAACGAATTGGCGGACATCCAGAAAAAATACAGGTTATATCCAATTATATGGATGTTGATCTTATTCGCTCCAAATCACAAAAGCCGCTTGTTTTTGACGAAAATACCGAATCCACTGTTCCTGTTGAAAGACTCCAGGAAATCCTGGACAGCAGTGATCTTAAATTCATCAATGTAGGACGGTTTTCCCCGGAAAAAGGTCATGAGCGGCTGATCCGTGCATTTGACCGTTTCTGGACAACCCATCCTGATACCTGGCTGATCATCATTGGAGGTATGGGAAATTTATATACAGATACCTGCAAACTGGCGACATCTGTAAAATCCGGAGATCACATTATCCTACTGAAATCTATGAGCAATCCTATGCCTGTAGTCAAAGCCTGCGACTTTTTCCTGTTGTCTTCCTTCTATGAAGGACAGGTTCTGGTAGTTCCTGAGGCCGATATCCTCGGTGTTCCTACCGCTGCCTGTGATGTAAACGGCGCAAGGGCTTTTATCCAACAATACGGCGGAACTCTTCTCCCGAACAGCGAGGACGGACTTGTTCAGGGAATGGAAATGTTTATTGAAGGAAAGATACATACCATGAATGTGGATTATGAAAAGCGGAATCAGGACATACTTTCAAAATGTGAAAAGCTTTTTATGGAATAGTAAAAACAGGGGGACATATCTATTATGAAATCCTATCATCAGAAATTTGTGTCAGAAACACCTCTGGAAGTTTACCCAACCGGGGAAATTTCCGGATTCCCGGTCAGTCCCGGAATGTTTGATCTGAATGGGGCCACTCCTCTTCAAAACGGAGTGAATTTTACCATACACACCTGCGGCGGCACTGCCTGCGAACTTCTTCTCTTCCATCGTGAAGAGGAGGAGCCTTTCGCTGTACTCCCATTTCCGGAGGCTTATAAAATCGGCGATGTGTACTCCATGATTGTCTACGGTCTGGATATCCGTAACTTTGAATATGCCTACCGCGTAGACGGTCCCTGGGATCCCGAAAAAGGACTCCTCTTTGACAAAAACAATATTCTTCTGGATCCATATGCAAAAGCAGTTTCCGGACAGAGGACCTGGGGTACTCACTGGGATCCGACCTACCATGCCCGTGTTGTAAAAGATTCCTTTAACTGGGGCGATATGCCTCAGTCAAAAAAAGAACTCTGCGATCTTATTATCTACGAGCTTCATGTAAGAGGTTTTACAGTGCATGAATCATCCGGAGTTCAGAACAGAGGAACCTTTGCAGGACTTATGGAAAAAATCCCCTATCTGAGAGAGCTTGGAATCAACGCCGTGGAGCTGATGCCCATCTTTGAATTTGATGAAACCATGAATGCCAGGGAGATTAACGGCAAACGTCTTCTGGAATACTGGGGATATAATACAGTAAGTTTTTTTGCCCCCAATACAAGTTTCACCTCAGTCAATGAATACAACCGGGAAGGAACTGAGCTGAAAACCCTGATCAAAGCCCTTCACGATAACGGCATCGAAGTCATTCTGGACGTTGTGTTTAATCACACCGCAGAGGGAAATGAGCTTGGAAGAACCTTCTGCTTCAAAGGCTTTGACAATAATATTTATTACATGCTGACGCCGGACGGCAATTACTATAATTTCAGCGGCTGCGGAAATACTCTGAACTGCAATCATCCGGTGGTACAGCAGATGATCCTGGAATGTCTCCGGTACTGGACTGTCAACTACCGTGTAGACGGCTTCCGTTTCGATCTGGCAAGCATCCTTGGAAGAAATGAGGACGGTTCCCCTATGAACAACCCGCCGCTTCTCCGTATGCTTGCCTCAGACCCGCTTCTCCGCAATGTCAAACTGATCGCAGAAGCCTGGGATGCAGGCGGAATGTATCAGGTAGGAAGCTTTCCCGCCAGTGGGCGCTGGGCAGAGTGGAACGGAAGATACAGAGATTCTCTCAGAAGCTTTCTGAAAGGAGACTGCTGGAGTTCCTGGGATGCCGCCTGGAGCATTGCCGGTTCCGGCGATCTTTACGGTATGTACAAGGACTCACCGGGAGGCAACTACGCAGGATATAATTCCTGTGTCAATTTCCTGACCTGCCATGACGGCTTTACTCTGTACGATCTTTATTCTTATAATGAAAAACACAATGAAAACAATGGATGGGACAACACAGACGGAGCTAACGACAACCGAAGCTGGAACTGCGGCGCAGAAGGCGAAACAAACGATCCTGAAGTGCTGAAGCTCCGGTACCGTATGATCCGAAACGCCTGCGCAGTGCTTTTATGCAGCCGCGGAACCCCTATGTTTCTTGCAGGAGATGAATTCGGAAATACAAAATACGGCAACAACAACAGCTACTGTCAGGATAATGAAATCTCCTGGCTGGACTGGACTCTTCTGGAGAAAAACAAAGATCTGTTTGAATTTTTCAAATTTATGATCGCTTACAGAAAAGAACATCTCGTTATCCGAAAAAAACTTCCCGACGCTGTATGCGGCATGGATTCCATCCATACCCATAATATAAATGCTCAGGATATAGCCATGCCAAGAGATGCCTATACTTTTGCCGTAAGTTTTGCCGGATATGACCGGGAAAAAGGACGAGATGATCTTGTATATATTGCGGTTAATTCCTACTGGGAAGATGTTTCCATCACACTTCCTGATCTTCATAAACGTGGTTCCTGGTATCTGAGCGTCAATACCTACGGTGACGGCCAGGGAAGATATTTCTATCCTCAGGGACAGGAAATACGGATCACCGGAAATTTTGTTATGAGGCCAAGATCTGTGGCAATTTTTACCGGAAGGTCATATTAAAGCTGTTATTTATTACCAGAAATGTGAAAGAACCATCTGAGATTTTTCATATGATAAAAAGTTCCCGATTTTTGTATAAACGAAAATCGGGAACTTTTTATTTCTTTCATTTTACCAGATTTCAGACTCTACTGCTGCTTTTTCAATGTTCAGACCTTTCATATATCTTTCCATAAATATATTGAATCCATCCACACCTTTCGGATCCGGATTCAAAGTGCTGCCTTCGTTTCCTGCAAACACTTTATTGTCCAGGTAGTCCGCCAATTCTTCTCCCTCTCCTTTATTGATCAGATAAGAAGCCAGAAGCGCAATACCCCAGGCGCCGCCCTCTCCTGCTGTCTCCATAACAGAAACCGGAGCATTTACAGCATCTGCAAGAATCTGCTGTCCAACACCTTTTGTTTTAAACAGACCACCATGACCAAGAAGCCGGTCAATCTTTACCTGTTCCTTATCAAGAAGAATATTCAGCCCTACTCTCATAGCTCCAAGGCAGGTATACAGATTGTTTCTCATAAAGTTTGCCAGTGTAAAGCTGCTTTCAGGAGAACGAACAAACAAAGGACGACCTTCCTCGAAGCCGGTCATATGCTCGCCTGAGAAATAACAGTAGGACAGAAGGCCACCGCAGTCTGCATCCCCCTCCATAGCTTTGTTGTACAGAGTTCCAAACAGTCTGTTCATATCCACTTCCATTCCCATAGCCTCTGCAAATTCCTTAAATACATTGACCCAGGCATTCAGATCAGAGGTACAGTTGTTGGAATGTGCCATGGCAACCGGATCACCGGCGGGAGTCGTTACCATATCAATTTCTTTATAAGGTCTGGAAAGAGCTTTTTCCAGAACGATCATTGCAAAAACAGAAGTCCCTGCAGAAACATTTCCGGTTCTCTGTCTTACGCTGTTTGTGGCAACCATTCCGGTTCCTGCATCGCCTTCAGGCGGACACATTGGAATCCCTGCCTGAAGTTTTCCGGAAGGATCCAGAAGTCTTGCACCTTCTTCTGTCAGGCAGCCTGCATCCTGACCTGCCACCATAACCTGCGGCAAAATATCGCGGAGTTTCCACGGAAAACCATATGGCTCCACAAGTCTGTCAAACTTCTGTACCATTTCCTCATTGTAATCTTTTGTTTCAGAATCAACCGGGAACATTCCGGCAGCATCTCCGATTCCCTGGATTCTTTTTCCTGTAAGTTTCCAGTGGATATAGGCCTCTAGGGTTGTCATATAATCAATGTCTTTTACATGCTCTTCTTTATTCAGGATTGCCTGGTAAAGATGCGCAATACTCCATCTCTGGGGAACATTATACTGAAACAGCTCCATCAGCTCCTCTGAAGCCTGAGCGGTCATATTATTTCTCCAGGTACGGAAAGGAACCAGAAGTTCACCGTCTTTATCAAATGGCATATATCCGTGCATCATGGCGCTGATTCCAAGAGCCCCCACACTGGTAAGCTCTTCACCGTACCGGGATTTTACATCCTCGGCAAGGGCTTTGTAGCTTCCCTGAAGACCTGCATGGATATCTTCCAGATGATAGGTCCAGATTCCGTTTTCCAGACGATTCTCCCAGTCATAGCTTCCTGATGCAATGGGCATATTGTTTTCATCTACAAGAACTGCTTTGATCCTCGTAGATCCAAACTCAATACCCAACGCTGTTTTATGATTCTTTATTGAATTTTTTGTTTCGTTTACACCCATTGTAAATCCTCCCAAATTTTCCTTAGTCCTCCATCCGTAACCTTAAGAATGCAGCCTCGTTCCACCTCAGTTCATTTTTAAAATTACGGATGGCTGTATACATGACATGCGAATTCTTCCGAGTCCCTGACCTCAGAAAGAATACCATATTTATTATAATATTCTTCCGCGAAAACATCAATATCAGCTTTGCTTACATCTTTTCAATTACTGCATTACTGTTTATTTTTTCTTCTTTGCAGAAGCCAGTACAGACTGGATCACAATAAAGAAGCACAGAAGGGCGGAAAGCACGATTCTTACCCACCAGCTGGAAAGTGTTCCCTGGGCTGTAATAAGACTTGAAATCGTTCCCTTGATGAGAACACCAAACATGGTTCCGATTGGAGTTCCCACACCTCCGGAAAGAAGTGTTCCGCCGATAACTGCCGAGGAGATGGCATCCATTTCCAGTCCTTTTGCCTGCTCAACAAAACCTGCACAGCTGTTCAGGCAGAATAAGAAACCGCCCAGGCCTGCCAGAAATCCGTCAAGAACATAAGCCTTGAACATTGTTTTTTTCACATCAAGTCCCATCATCAGAGCACTCTGCTTATTTCCGCCGATAGCGTAAAGCTTACGTCCGAATTTACGGTATTTCAAAAGGATTGCACAGAGAACCACTACGATCAGCGCAATAATAACGGTAGGCGGTATGTATGCCGGAATAAATTTACCTTTTTTGTTGGTGGAACCAAAAGGCATATAAAAACGGTAGTTTGCCCAGCTGAGAAATACCTTGTTTTTAATAGCGATCATATCTGTGCTGATGATAGCAGTAAGGCCTCGTCCGAAGAACATTCCTGCCAGTGTTACGATAAAGGGCTGGATGCCCATATAGGTTACAAGAAAGCCCTGTACAATACCAAACAGAAGTCCGATGCCAAGAGCAACTGCAACTGCAACATAAGCGCTTGCACCTTTGTTTTCCATAAGGTCTGCCATTACCATGCACACAAGGGCCGTTACAGAGCCTACAGAAATATCAATTCCTCCTGTTATCATAACAATGGTAAGTCCGCAGGAAATAACAAGGAGTCCTGCATTGGATACAAACAGGTTCAAAAACATCTGAGGTTTCGCAAAACCTTTGTCTGCAAAAATCACCATGCCTGCAGCGTACATTACGAAGAACAGAACAATTGTGATCAGCAAAAGGAATCCTGAGCTTGTCATTTTCTTTTTCTGTTTCATTATTTCTGCCCTCCTTCTGCTACTGCACCGGATGCTTTTCTGCTTTTCAGTCCGGCGATGAATTTCTTAAATACCTCACTCTGAAGAGTTACGATGATAATAACTACAATAGCCTTGTATACCGGAAGCTGATCCGCCTTTACATTCATTGCGTAAAGAGTTGTTGTAAGAGCCTGAATGGTATAGGCGCCGATTACAGAACCTACCAGGCTGAATTTACCGCCGCCAAGGAAGTTTCCGCCAAGAGCAACTGCAAGGATCGCATCCATCTCAAGATTCAGACCGATATTGTTTGCATCTGCAGAATAGATACGGCTGGAGGCAACGATTCCGGCAATACCTGCAAGAACACCGCAGATCACATAGGTCAGAAACTTGATCATAGTAGAATTCAGGCCTACCAGACGGGCTGCTTTTCCGTTAATGCCAACACTTTCTATATAAAGACCAAGGGCTGTTTTTTTCAGGATCAGGGCAACGATCACAACTGTGATCACTGCAAAGAAAATCGGGGTTGGAATCGGACATTTTCCGATATATCCGCCTGCCATTTTAAAGGAATCCACACGGATGTAGGTAATCTGACCTGCTGTGATAAGCTGTGCAATACCACGTCCTGCAGTATACAGGATCAACGTTGCAACCATGGGCTGGATACGCAGCCTGGCTACCAGGAATCCATTGAACGCGCCGCAGAGAGCTGATGCCAGAAGAGCTGCCACAACTGCAAGGATAATGGAGTTCTGATACTCAGTAACTGAAACCTGTCCGCCGGAAAGTACCTGACAGCAAACCGCTGCCGCCACTGCCATTACCGCACCTACACTGATATCCTGTCCGCCGGAAGCAGCTGTTACGAGAGTCATGCCCACTGCCAGGATAACCAGCTCGGAAGCACGGTTGATAACATCAATAATGTATCCGTAAAGGACACCGTTCCTGATAGATACATTAAAAAAGTCCGGTGTTTTTATCACATTGAGCAGAAGCACGGCGATCAGGCATACGATCGGGAGAAAAAGCCTTGCGCCTGTGATCTGTTTTAATTTGCTTTTATTCATCTTTATCGTCACCTCCTGCAATGGCTTTCATAATACTGCTCTGAGAAAGTTCATGCTCTTCCAGCTCGCCCACCTTTTCTCCGTCACGGAGCACTGCCATACGGGAGCAGGTACGGAGCATTTCCTCTACCTCTGAGGAAATAAAGGTCACTGCCATTCCCTGATCTGCAAGGTCAAGGACAATTTTCTGGATCTCTGTCTTTGTACCAATGTCAATACCTCTTGTAGGCTCATCCAGAATCAGATATTCCGGATTCGTCAGAAGCCATCTGCCAAGGATCACCTTCTGCTGATTACCGCCGGAAAGACTCTTAATCGGTGTCTCACGGCTTGCAGTCTTGATCTGAAGCATATCAATGTATTTGTCTGCAGCTTCTTCCATTTCCTTTCTGCTTAATGGATGGAACATACCTTTTTTCGCCTGAAGGGCAATAATAATATTTTCTCTTACAGAAAGGTCTGCGATAATGCCTTCTGCTTTACGGTCTTCAGGAAGATATGCCATACCAAGCTTCATAGCCTCCAGAGGGCTGTTGATCTTTACTTCTTTTCCATTGACCTTCAGCTTTCCGCAGTCTGCCTTATCTGCACCGTAGATGGCGCGGACAAGCTCGGAACGGCCGGAGCCCAGAAGACCGGTAAGGCCGATTACCTCGCCTTTATTGATCTTAATATTAAATGGTTTAATAGTTCCCTTATGTCCAAGTCCCTCTGCTTCAATTACCGGAACGGAACCCTCTGCTTTCTTTCCTTCATGAGCACTCTTAATATCAGCAAGGTCGTCAAAATCCTTGCCCATCATCTTGGCTACCAGCATGACTCTCGGCAGATCCTTTGTCTCATACTCCCCTACCAGCTCGCCGTTGCGAAGAACTGTGATCCTGTCGCAAACTGCATAAACCTGTTCCAGGAAATGAGTAACAAAGATAATTCCAACTCCCTCATCCCGAAGTCTTCTCATAAGGACAAACAGCTTTTCAACCTCGTCATCATCCAGCGAAGAGGTCGGCTCATCCAGGATCAGTACCTGACATTTCATATCCACTGCACGGGCAATGGCGATCATCTGCTGAATAGCCACTGAACACTCATCCAGCATCTGGGTAGGCGGTACGTGAATATCAAGACTTTCCAGAAGCTTTTCAGAACGGTTATTCATTTCTTTCCAGTTGATCATTCCCATTTTACGGGGTTCACGTCCGATAAAAAGATTCTCAGCCACAGTCAGGTTCGGGCACAGATTGACCTCCTGATATACTGTACTGATTCCGTTTTCCTGCGCCTCCTGCGGGGAATGATTGATGATATTTTTTTCTTTGTCAGCCATGCGGATGCTTCCGCTTTCAAATTCATGAACACCTGTCAGAACCTTGATCAACGTAGATTTTCCTGCACCGTTTTCTCCCATTAACGCATGGATCTCGCCTTTACGCAAAGTGAAATCCACATGGGAAAGAGCACGGACACCGGTGAAATTTTTACTGATATCACGCATTTCCAGCACAACATTCTGTTCCATATTCTTTCCACCTGCTTTCCCTAAATTTTTATAATTATCTGTAAAATCATATAAAATATGCCAAAAACAGATTTTCTTCTCTGATTTTGAGCGCAAAAGGAGCGTGGTCCACTGATCCGGGTTCTCCGAATTATGTACCACGCTCCGGATTCACTTCCTGTTTCTCAGACTTTCCTATCTGCTTCCACTTTTGTTGTCAGTCTGCTCTGTAATTAATATGCACGTCCGTCAATGATTTCCTGTGTGATCGGTGTAACTGCATATTCGCCTTCTTCTTCAAGGCTGTTTACTGCTGTTACAGAAGCAACAGTATCGTCAGATGCAAAGATTTCCTCGTCTACATAGTTCAGTTTCTCAACTTCTTCACCAGCTTCAAGAGCTTTGATCAGTTCTTCTGCACGTGGTCCGTGAAGTGGGTTGCACTCTACATCACAGGCAATTTTTCCGTTCAGAGTGTCTGTAAGACCAGCGTTTGTTGTATCAAAGGAGATAACCAGGATTTCACCGTTTGCAATGTCAGTTCCTACTGTTTTGCCGGCAGCCTCAATAGCGTCGATTGCGCCGAATGCTTCGTTGTCGTTCTCACAGTATACAACATTGATATTGTCATATTTCTTCAGCATGGACTCCATAACTTCCTGTCCTTTTGCCTGAGTAAACTCACCGGACTGCTGCTCGAGAAGATCCCAGCCATATTTCTCTACGCCTTCCTCAAGACCCTGTGTACGTCCGATCTGAGCTGTGGAACCGATTGTTCCCTGAATATCTACAATATGAAGATCCTCTGGTTTGATCTCTTTTGCTGTTGCGTATGCGTTCAGCCATTCTGCTGCTTTACGACCCTCCAGAAGAGCGTCTGTTCCGATCCATGTAGTATAAAGGCTGTCATCAGAAACATCAACCATACGGTCAACAATGATAACCGGGATTCCGGCATCCTTTGCTTCCTGAAGAACTGTATCCCATCCGGTTTCAGTTACAGGAGCAAGAAGAATATAATCAACCTCCTGCTGGATGAAGTTACGGATTGCAGTCAGCTGGTTCTCCTGTTTCTGCTGTGCATCGTCAAAGATCAGCTCATATCCGTTTTCCTCAGAGAATGTGGATTTCATGGACTCAGTATTTGCTGTACGCCAGTCAGATTCTGCGCCAACCTGTGAAAATCCAACTGTAATAGTATCCTCTGCCGCATATACGCTTGTTGCGCCTGCAAGTCCTGCTACCATTGCTGCTGTCATAACTGCTGCCATAATTTTTTTCTTCATGTTCCGTTTCCTCCCTTTACTTTTTGGTTCGGTGTTTTTTAAGATGTCTTTATTATAGCGAAAACCACCAAAAACTCCATAGAATATTTTCGGAAAAATGTATGGTCTTTTATCAATTTTTTGTTTTCAATTTAACAAATTGATTTTTTTACGATTAAAGTTGATTTATTTATGATGAGAGGTTAATTTTTTTACCAATACGAATTTCAATTACAGTACCTCTGCCTTCCTCTGAATGAATCTCCATTCCATATCCGGCCCCATAATAAAGTCTCAGCCGCTCTGCCACTGCCGAAAGTCCAAATCCGGCCCGTTCTCCTGTGCGGATCGCATGCTGAATTTCCAGAAGACGCTCTTTTTTCATACCCTGCCCATTATCCGTTACCCTCAGGATCAGATCGTCCCCTCTTTTCTCTCCCTCGATCAGTATTTTTCCCCCGCCTCTTTTGTTTTTTATTCCATGATACAGAGCGTTTTCAGCCAAAGGCTGAAGCGTCAGCTTTGGAACCATAACTTCATTAAATTCTTCCGGAATATGAATCTCAAATTCCAGAATATCCCGGTATCTGGACTGCTGGATCTCCAGATAACTGACTGTATGTCTTTTTTCCTCGGAAAGGGTGATCACATCGTTTCCCTTTGAAAGTGAGGTCCTGAAAAATACAGACAGATTGGAGATCATTTCCACAGCATCGTCATTCTGTCCCCCTTCGATCAGCCAGATAATGGTGTCCAGCGTATTATAGAGAAAGTGAGGGTTCACCTGAGCCTGAAGAAGCTGAAGCTGTGTCAGATGCTGCATTTCTTCTTCCTTTTTTACACTCTGCAGCAGTTGCTCGATCTTCTCTGCCATCCTTCGGATTCCTGCATCCAGCTCCTCAATTTCCATACTGTCAGTATCGACTTCAGAAATCTCAAAATTTCCCCGTCCTACTTCCCTGACATTTCCAAGGATTTCTGTCACAGGTCTTGTAATGCTTCTTGAAAACCGAAAAGAACGGCGCAGCATAATACCTACTGTAACCACAAACAGAACCACAACGCCGCCCACCAGCATATAGACTCTTTGTGTCATAAGAGACTCCATATGAACCAGATACATGGATTCGTTATAAATAAAATTCTGCATTTCCTCTACAATAAGACGGGTCAGAATCCGGATATTGTTGTCCATGGAAGCCATTTTCTGGTCATACTCAGTGATCTCTGTCAATTCCACCATTCTTTTTTCAAGGTTTTTCAGATAACTTTCCAGATGCTTCAGATTTTTACGGCTCTCACTGCTGGATGTATTTTCTTTCAGCTTGTTCAAGATTTTTTCCGCATCCCTGACACTTTTCATCACTTCAGGCAAATAGCTGTTTTCCTCTGTTCCTACAGCAATAGAGTACATGCCAAGATCAACATCATCCTTAAAATGAAGATTAAATTCACTGCTGATAGCAAGATTCTCAAGAAGTCTGTCATACTGTGAAATATACCTGGAAACAATAGCCAGAAGCAGAAGCATTAATACCACCATGGGCACCAGCGTACCGAGAAGGATTCTTTTTATTTTTGTTTCCAGCCGGATCTTCTTCATCCTCTGTCCTCCCTGGTTTTACGGTATTCACTTGGCGTCATTCCCTGTGTCTTCTTAAATAGATAGCTGAAATAATGGGCGTCTTTATATCCAACCTCTGCTGCGATCTCACTGGAACGTTTTCCGGTACACCGGAGCAGCTCCCTTGCATGCTCCATTCTGAGAGCTGTCAGATATTCTATAAATGTCTGTCCCATATTCTGACTGAACAGAGCACTGAAATGATTGGCGCTGATGTTTGCCACCTGAGCGGCAGTATTCAGAGAAAGACTTTCATTCATATAATGAGTATCAATATATTCAATGGCTGATTTCAGGATACTCCGGTTTCTGTTTCCCGAGTTCTCATCCCGAAGCATAATTGCCTTCCGGATAATATCCTGAGCGTATTTTTTGGCAGTTTCCATGGATTGAGCCCTTTCCATCAACTCCTGCTCTGTATCCTGTCCTTCCAGTCTGCCCGGTTCGCAGCCTAATTTCTGCAAAAATCCCAGAACAGAAAACCTTACATTCAATATCACATAATTGCGGAACACCAGAGATTCCATTGCCTCATAGCCGATAGCCTGAAAATAATCTCTTACAAAGTCCTCTGTCTCATCCAGAAGCCCACTTCCCAGAAATCGTTCCAGAGTGGCCGGATTCAGGGCATTGATGTCAATTTTTTTCAGAAAAGGGCTGTTATCCCTTTTGGTATCTTCCTGTTTCAGATCCTTATAATAGAGAACAGAGCCGTCATAAAGATAACGCCTTGCAAAGGTTTTGGAAGCTGTATAATAACTGGATTTGATACTGCTCAGTCTTTCTACCGGCTGTCCCACTGCCAGAAACCAGTCCTGCTCCCTTTCGCCCTTCATAATCCCCTTAAAAAACTCCACACATTTTTCTGTATTTTCAGAAAGCGCGTCTCTCTTTTCCTTTACAAGAACGCCATAGCTGAACGCATTGTTACGGAAGAGCATGGCATTTGCATTGTCCACAAAAAAAGCTTCCATTTTTTCTCTTCTCTGAGCTTCACACTCAGAGTACGCTTCAGAAATATCATAGCTTTCCGTTCCGGTATCCATTGTAAAAAGAATGATATTGTAGACTTCTGCAACAATATCAAGCCCTAGCCGCTCTGCCTGTCTGTAGATTTCTCCCACATCCATTTTTCCGCTGACAAGAGCTTCAAAAAAATCTCTGCTTGCATTTCTTTCGTATTCCTGAATCTCCCTGCGGAACTTTTCATAATAGTCCCGCTGTCCTTTTTCTCTCTCCCAGCGTTCCCGTATTTCTGTCAGACGCTCCAGAAATGCATTTTTTGTAATGGGCTTTAAAAGATAATCTTCTACCCCTATGGCTATCGCCTGCTTTGCATAATTAAAATCGTCATATCCGCTGAGAATCACTATTTTCATCTCAGGAAAATCCTTTCTCACCATACGGCACAGGGTCAGCCCGTCCATAAACGGCATTTTAATATCCGTGATCAGAAGATCCGGCTTCAGATTTTTTATCATTGGAAGAGCCACTTCCCCGTCCGGAGCCTCGCCAACCAGCTCATATCCATACTGCTCCCAGGGAATCATCTTTTTTATGGTCTCCCTGACAACAATTTCATCTTCCACAAGAAAAGTTCGTAACATGTTTCCTGCCTCCTGCCTTTTTGTACTGGTTTCCCTTTTCATAAAAACATGATCAGACCATCTGTTTTTTATTTTATAACCTGGAAAGAATGTATACAAGCTATTTTTACGGAACAGCCCTAAAAAATCATCCTTCTGTTTCCATGAAATTTACCGGACCTTCTGAATTGTTTTATGGAAATTTAATATTTCAAAAACTATTATGATTTCTTCCTGTGTGATAAAATATCAGTAATTCTATGCATACACATTTATCAGATATTAAGAAGAAAGCTCTGTGTCATCCAGACATAAAAAAAATCTCTCCATATGCCTGTAATAAACACAGCTTTTCAGAATCCTTATGTAATTTTGAAAAATATGTTTGTTTATAGAATAAAAACTTCCTCCGGATATACAGAGGAAGTCTACAGAAAAACAGAATGATGTTCTTAATGATTTCAGGAGATGGATATGACCAAAAAAGAATTTCTTAACACTCTATACGAACAGCTTTCAGATCAGATGCCGGAGGCAAAAGCTTCCGCACATACACAATACTATCATGATTATATACAGGACGCCCTGAAAAAGGGACAGTCCGAAAAACAGGTTATGGATTCTCTCGGAGATCCCCGACTGATCGCAAAAACTCTTATTGATACAGACGCTGATCCTTCTGTATTCTCCGGAACCGATACCTCCGAGTACTCAGGTCAGGATATTTACCATACAGATCATACAGATTATGGAAATCAGTCAGACAGCGAATACGGTCAACCCAAACACAGGCACTATCATCTGGATCTTTCCACCTGGTACGGGAAACTGATCGTAATCGCAGCTGCTGCTGCAGTTCTTGCCCTTCTGTTTATGGTACTCAGTTTTCTGCTTCCTGTTATCCTTGTTGTAGGTGTAGTTCTGTTTCTGGTTTCTCAGTTCCGAAAAAGACACTGACAAAAATATTCTTTATATCCAGCCCGGAAGATAGTAAATCTGCAGTTTTCCGGTTGCCGGATTCCGGGAAATCTGAGCCCGGATCTGAAAATACTTCCAGAGGTTCTCCGAAGTGAGAACCTCTTCAGGAGTTCCATTGTCCACAATCTTACCCTGATACATAAAGAGAATCCTGTCACAGTAAAGAGCCGCCAGATTCAGATCATGAACAGAGGAAAATACTGTTGCCTTCTGTTTTTTCAGAATATCCATAATCTGATACTGATAACTGATATCCAGATGATTGGTGGGCTCGTCCAGAACAATATATCTGCTTTCCTGAATCAATACTCTGGCCAAAAGCACCCTCTGTTTTTCTCCTCCGGACAGGCTGAGATACGATCTGTCTTCATAGCCCTCCAGTCCCACTTCCGTAAGATATTCTGCACATAATTCCCTGTCCCTGGATGTGTCTCCCTGAAGAAATTTTTTATGGGAATAACGTCCGAACATTACCATATCCTGAACCTTAAAATCAAATTCCATATTGTTTTCCTGAGCCATTACTGCAAGCTCCCGGGCCATCTTTCTGGAGGACAATTTCAGAATATCATTTCCGTCAATAAACACAGTGTTATACTTTGGGCGAAGAGTTCGGTAAATATTTTTCAGAAGAGTAGATTTGCCACAGCCATTTGGTCCCACCAGCCCTACAAATTCTTTCTCATGGATTTCAAGCGAAATACCATTCAGGATTTCTTTTCCACCAATCTCATAATCCAGAGTTTTTACCTCTAAACTCACTGTCTAATAACCTCCTCACATTTTCTCTCGGCTCCCTTTCCAGATCAGATACAGGAAAAAAGGTGCTCCAAAAAAGGCGGATATCACTCCCACCGGCAATTCTTCCGGAGCGATCATCACTCTGGAAAGAAGATCCGCGATCACAGCAAACAGTCCGCCTCCCAGAAGCGCCAGCGGAATCAGCTTTCTGTGTCCTGAACCGGCAACTCTTCTCATCATATGAGGCACAACCAGGCCAATAAATCCAATCACGCCGCTGACCGAGACAACCACACCTGTAAGTACTGTAGAAGCTGCAATAATAACCCATTTTAACTTCCGGGTATCCACCCCCAGATTTTCTGCTGCATCATCTCCGAGAAGCAGCACATCCAGCTCTTTTGCAAAAAGAAAAATCACTGCCACTGCAATAACAAAAACCACTGCCACATAATGCAGACGGGACCAAGTAGCTCCGCTTAGAGAACCCACCATCCAGTAAAGCGCTGTTTTGGTCTTATCAGAGGCGCCCCCGCCATACACTATTAAATTTGTTATAGCTGAAAACAGAGCCGAAGTAGCTATTCCTGCCAATACTAGCTGGGTGGATGTAATACGCCCCCGAACAGAAGCGATTTTCATGGACATAATAATCGAAAGCGCTGCTCCGGCTGTTGCGCCCACAATCACGGAATAGCCCCCAAAAATGCTGAACATCCCAAGTACCATAGCGCAGACTGCTCCTGCCGATGCACCGGAAGAAATTCCAAGGACATAAGGATCTGCCAGGGAATTTTTTGTGAGAGCCTGCATCAGAACTCCGCAAAGCGACAATCCTGCTCCTACAATAAATGCCATCAGAACTCTCGGAAAACGGATATTCCAGATAATATTTTCTGTTTTTGTCTCCCACACTGCATCAAAAATCTCACGCCCAAAGCTTTTATTAATAATAATCTTCACAATATTTACCGGTGATATTTCTACTGCCCCCATGGTCACAGAAATACAGGTAAAAACAGCGATCAGTCCTAATATAAAAAGCAGAAGGACGGCAAAGTGCCTCCTCCCGCCTGCTGTTGCTCTTTTTTTCATAGCATCCTCTTATTTAAACAGATCCGGATAAAGCTGCTGCGCGATCTGCTCCACTGTAGCCGCACTTCCTGCTGAACCCTGCATATCACTGCAGCTTGCGGAATAAATTCTGTCTTCTTTTACTGCTGTGAGGTCTTTTGTATACTCGCTTGTTTCCAGAAATTCTTTTTTGGCAGCAATATCGTCCTCACCTGTGTAATCCAGAATTACAATGGCTTCCGGATCACGCTCAATCACTTCCTCCCAGGAAGGAGTTGCCCATCCTTTTTCAATATCGTCAAAAATAGAAATACCGCCTGCAAGTTTCAGAATATCTCCCGGCATTCCCTGGCATGCAGTAAAAGGCGCATCCTCACCGGAATCATAAACAAAAACTTCCACAGGATCTTTATAAGCATCCTCGCCGATAGTCTCTTTCACTGACTGGATCTTATCCTTCATAGCCTGTACTTTTTCCGCTGCTACATCCTCTGCCTGAAAGATTTTTCCAAGAGTTTCATAGTCTTTATAAAGGTCCTCAAAGGTCGCCTTATCTGAGCATACATACGGGAAATACATGGCAATGCCATTTTCCTCACAAAAATCTCTGTTAAAGCTTTTGTCTGCAAACACAGAATCCCAGCCAATCAAAAAATCACAGCCTGTTTCCAGAAGTTTTTCTTTTGACATATTGGAAAGAGCCTGTCCCGGTTCCAAAAGCTGCGGAACTTTCTCACTTGCAGGAAATTCTGATTTTGTACTCCAGCAGTTTCCTTTTGTATATCCTGCCATCTGATCCTCCAGGCCCAGATCAAAGAAAAGATCCGCCATCTGTTCTCCGGAAGCCACTACTGCGGACGGCTTTTCCGTAAATGTATACTCTACATTCTCTCCCAGACCTGAACGCTGTAAATTCAGGGTAATGGTTACCGGTTCATAATCAGTCGCTGCTGATACCGTACCTGCGCTTACTCCCACTGTCATAACCGCAGCCATCATCATACTGAACATTTTTTTGTTACACATTGTTTTTCCTCCTGAAAATATAATCTGGCCCATCTTTACTCATCCTGTACACAAAAAAACACTGCGGTCCTACGGCCTGCAGTGTGTCTGTTTTACTTATATGGATACAGTATCCCTCTGTTTTCTGCATGACCATGGCCCGTGGATGCAAAAAAGAACTAAGCAGGTCTTCTGGCTTCACGCAGCAATCATGTTCTGTTCCTTCCCGCTTTCCTGTATGGAATGCAGTGGAACAAAACTGCTTTTATGCGCTTACAGCGGCGGCACCGCACGGGACTCTCACCCGTTTCCCTTTTCACTGATCCTTACAGCCATCCCAGGATATCTGTAAAATCAGCACTTAATTCTGTTTCTTTATATCATAGCCTTCCAGGAATGTCAAGATATTCACAATTATACGAACTTATCTGAATATTATCTGTTACTGCTCATCCAGTATTCTGATCAGGCTGATGCGAAAACCCACCTGCTGCGCTGTTATTTTCAAATAGTTTTTTCAAAAAATTCCGGTATTATTCTTTCTTTTCAGAATCTTCTGTGATAAAATTGTAGTATTATACTTACAACTCAGGAGGAATCCGTATATGAAAGATGAAAACACTCAGGTAACTGAATCCTTTGACGAACAGGAACAGCTGCGCTCTGAAAAAAGAGGGCTCAGAATGTTTTTTGCCGGGCTCGTCAGTGTCCTTATCGCCTTTGGCTTTATTATCGCCGGGATATTTTTCCAGGAGCATAATGTAAAAAACGGCGATGCAATTGCTCTAGTTGGCTTTACTGTCTTCGGTTTCATATCACTTGTTCTTATTCTCAAAAATATCAGCTATGCCCTGATATGGGAAGCAGAACGTAAAGAAAAGAAGCTGAGCGCTCAGGAACTTACTTCTCTTCCTGCAATGGGCAAAATGACTTTGCAGCAGAGTCTGAGCCAAAATAAATTCCAGTATGAAAACGGTTATTATTACCGAAAAAAATTCTCTTTCTGGAAAGACTGGGTCCGCTATTATATAAAGCTGATAGATTCCTCTGATCTGTCCGAAGCACTTGACCGTGAAATTAATAATTTTAACAATTCTGACTGCGATGGGCAGAATGCCTGCCTGATCATCATTATGTATCAGAATGGGGTAACAGAAGATACCAAAACAGCCCTGAAGGAAATTTCCACCGACAGCGCCATTGCAGAAACTGTCATTGATCCTCATCTGAATGCAACCTTTCTTTCAGTTGCTGTTGACAGCCTTACAGGAACAGGGTATTTCTTCGACCTTCACAAAAGCCACATTTCCCTGTATAGCCACGGCTGCAGGCTTCTGAAAAAGCTTACCGGAACTTCCAAATAGTTTTCTGTAAGCTCCCCGTTTACAAATACATTCGTATCGTGCTTTACTTGTGCAATGTATATAAAGTTTATCCAGTATTTTTATAGCATATATACAAAAAACACATATATTTTTGACAATTTCTTGACAAGAACCTGTATTTATGGTAATATTCTGTTATCAATTTAAAACATCTCTGACAACTGGCGGAGACGTGGATAACCACAGGGGAGTCAGAGATTTGTGAAGCCGACCGTCTGGGCAGTATTTGACACTTTCAGATACTGCCCTTTTTTACTCGAACAGGAGCTTTTTTCTGTCCGGGCTCAGGCTTCCGTTTATGAAAGGAGACAAAACTTATGGGATTCAAGAGTGACATCGAAATCGCACAGGAATGCGAAATGAAACCAATTACCGAGATTGCTGCAAAAGCAGGCATTGATGACAAATACCTGGAGCAGTACGGAAAGTACAAAGCAAAAATCGACTACAATCTTCTGAAAGAAACAGACAAACAGGACGGCAAACTGATCCTTGTTACAGCAATCAATCCCACACCGGCAGGCGAAGGAAAAACAACTACAACTGTAGGTCTTGCAGATGGTATGCAGAAGCTTGGCAAAAACGTTATGGTTGCACTTCGTGAGCCATCTCTCGGACCGGTATTCGGCGTAAAAGGCGGCGCAGCAGGCGGCGGCTATGCACAGGTTGTTCCTATGGAAGATATCAACCTTCACTTTACAGGTGACTTCCATGCCATCGGCGCAGCAAACAACCTTCTTGCAGCAATGATCGACAACCATATTTTCCAGGGCAACGCTCTTAACATTGACCCGAGAAAGATCACATGGAGAAGATGTGTGGACATGAACGACCGCCAGCTTCGTAATGTAATCGATGGTCTTGGCGGAAAGACCAACGGTATGCCTCGTGAAGACGGCTATGACATTACTGTTGCTTCTGAGATCATGGCAGTTCTGTGTCTTGCAAGCGATATCAAAGACCTGAAAGAACGTCTTTCCAGAATCATCATCGGATATACTTACGGCAAAGTTTCTGAACAGAAACCGGTAACAGCAGGCGATCTTCATGCTGAGGGCGCTATGACAGCTCTTCTGAAAGACGCTCTGAAACCAAACCTGGTTCAGACTCTTGAGCATGTTCCTGCAATCGTACACGGCGGACCATTCGCTAATATCGCTCACGGATGTAACTCTGTAACAGCTACAAAAATGGCTATGAAACTGGCTGATTACGCAATTACAGAGGCTGGCTTCGGCGCTGACCTTGGTGCTGAGAAATTCCTTGACATCAAATGTCGTATGGCAGGTCTGAAGCCAAACGCTGTTGTTGTTGTTGCAACTGTCCGTGCTCTGAAATACAATGGCGGTGTTGCAAAAGCTGACCTGAATACAGAAAATCTGGAAGCTCTTGAAAAAGGTATTCCAAACCTTCTGAAACACGTAAGCAATATCACAAACGTATACAAACTTCCATGTGTTGTTGCTATTAACGCTTTCCCGACAGATACCAAAGCAGAACTTGATCTTGTAGAAGCAAAATGTAAAGAAATGGGCGTAAATGTAGCTCTTTCTGAAGTATGGGCAAAAGGCGGCGACGGCGGAATTAAACTTGCAGAAGAAGTGATCCGTCTTGTTGAAGAACCAAATGATTTCTCCTATGCATATGAACTGGAAGGTTCTATCGAGGACAAACTGAACCAGATCGTTCAGAAAATCTACGGCGGCAAGAGAGTTGTTCTTACAGCTAACGCTCAGAAGCAGGCAAAACAGCTTGAAGATCTTGGCTTTGGCAACTGCCCGATCTGTGTTGCAAAAACACAGTACAGCCTGACAGACGATCAGACAAAACTGGGCGCTCCTACAGACTTTGAGGTAACTGTACGTAACCTGAAGGTTTCTGCAGGCGCAGGCTTTATCGTAGCCCTTACCGGTGAGATCATGACAATGCCAGGACTTCCAAAAGTGCCGGCAGCTGAAAAGATCGATGTTGACGAAACAGGAAAGATCACAGGTCTGTTCTAATTAAAGGTCACTCATAGTTAATCTATAAGTAATACAGAAAACCGTCCGGAAACGAACCCTCTCCGGACGGTTTTCTATTCTAGTCATCTGTCAGAACTGATAAAAGTTAAATTTACGCTGTAAAGCTGTGGCAGATTTTTATCAGATTTTCCATCTATCTGCCCTGTAGCAACGGTTCTTCCACAGGGATCACCACTCTCGTCACATAATCGTTTTCATCTGCTATGGCAAAATCGTTCATACCAGATTCAAAAGCAAATCCTTTTAATATAAGATTTTTCTGTTCTGCAAACGCCAGCATTTTTTCATAAAGCTCAGGAAGCCTGTTCCAGATTCCCCTCTGATATCCGCAAAGACAAAGTCCTTTTTTTCTTATCAGAACCTCTCCGCCTTTTTCTGTTTTCAACGCAGGAGAAAAAACTCCGTCATACCTTTCAAACTGTTTTTTTCTTACCTTATCAACAGAAATATAGCTGCCGATCCCCATTCTGCACTGTTCAATCCCCCAACATTCCTTTGCATAGGAAAACAGATCTTTTAAATTTTCTTCTTTGATATCAAAAGGAATTACCCGACTGCGTTCTTCCGGAAGTTCCTTTACCTCTATCAGAACATCCTTTACGCGTCTGCATACGGCAAGCTGCTCCTTCCTGATCTTCAGGACTTCTTTTGTCTTTTCCAGCTTTTGTATTTCTCTGTTTATCTCGTTTATTTTTTTATCCGCCAGATCCATAAATTTATCCGGCCCCGGTTCCTGCACATAAGAGCGGATTTCGCGGATACTCATATTCAACTCTTTCAGCATACGAATATATTCAAAATCAATACTCTGACGGCTGGTATAATAACGATACTGATTCTCTCCTTTTCTTTCCGGAAAAAACAGTCCCACAGAATCATAATAATGCAGAGTTCTGGGATTCACCTCATGAATGGCGGCAAACTGCGCTGTTGTTAAATTTATTTCCTGTTTTTTCATATTCTCCTATTGACCTTACACTTACTGTAAAGTTTATGATATCTCATGCACAACAAAAACACAAGGAGGAATCTTATGAATCAGACAAAAGACCGGTCTCTGAACGCCTATCAGAAACCAGTCACTTTAAAAAATGTCATACTCTTTACACTGCCAACCATAGCCATGTCTCTGTTTATGTCCTTTTATACCATGGTAGACGGACTTTTTGTATCAAGGCTCATTGGAACAAACGCTCTCTCTGCCATTAATCTCACCGCCCCTGTGATTTCTCTGGTCACTGCGGTTTCTACCATGCTGGCTACCGGAGGCAGCGCTGCTATCATGAAAAAAATGGGTGAAAAGAAAGAAAAAGAAGCCCGGCAGGATTTTACCAGCCTCATACTTGTAAATATACTGGTTGGTCTTATTATGGGTACCATCGGATACTTTGCCATGAACATAATCTTTTCCAATATGAAGCTTTCTCTGGAGGTCATGAGCTATTGCAGAGATTATCTTGGACATTACCTGATTTTTACTGTCCCGATTCTTTTAATGAATAATTTTTCTCTTTATCTGATCGCCTCTGGAAAATCTTCCCTGTCCTTCATCTGTTCTGTGGCAGGGGGAATTGCAAATATCATCCTTGATTATGTTTTTATACAGATACTGGGAATGGGAATCGGAGGCGCCGCTGTAGCAACCGGAATTGGTTATTCCGTTACTACCGCTGTCGGATTTATTGTTTTCTCTCAGAAAAAAAGTATGCTTCACTTTGTAAAACCTGTATACCGTTTCTCTGTACTGAAAAAAACAATAACCAATGGCTGTTCTGAAATGGCAACCGCTCTGGTAACCGGTATCACTACTCTTATTTTTAACTGGACCATGCTGAAATATGTTGGCGAAAACGGAGTTGCCGCCATTACTATCATTATGTATGTACTGATGTTTGTCAGCTCTCTTTTCAGCGGATATTCCTATGGAGCTGCGCCTATGATCAGCTATTATTACGGCGCTCAGAACCATCTTAAACTGAAAAAACTGATTCGCATGAGCCTGAAGATCATTGCCGGAATCTCTGCCAGCGCCGCACTGATCTCCCTGCTGATCACCGAACCTCTGGTATCTGTTTTTACTGAGCCTTCCTCTCCGGTTTATCAGCTTGCAGTTACCGGAAACCGTATCTGTACTACTGCACTTTTATTTATTGGCTTCAACATTTTTTCCAGTGGAATGTTTACTGCCCTGAATAATGGTGTGATATCTGCAGTGCTTGCTTTTACCAGATCCTTTGTCTTTATGATCATCTGCCTTCTGGCGCTTCCTGCCCTTTTAGGCGTTACCGGAATCTGGCTTGCCAATCCTGCTGCTGAGCTGATGGCAGTTCTTCTGTCTGCATGGATGCTTCTGAAATACCGAAAAAAATATCAGTACTGACACATATGGGAGAGCGTTTTTCTATTCGCTCTCCCATAAACTGTCATCTAAAATCTATTTTTCTCCTTATTATCTTTTGCAGAATTTAAAACAGATCTTTCATTGCGGGATAAAGCTTTCTGAACTTCTGGTAGCGTTCCTCATATTTTGCCACCAGCTCCGGCTCCGGCTCCACAGTATCCACCACATGAGCAAGCTTCTGTCCAATGGTTTCCACATCCGGATACGCTCCGCATCCAACTGCCGCCAGCATGGCTCCTCCCATAGACGGACCTTCCTCAACCTCAAGAACATCAACCTTTAGATTCATAACATTGGCAATGATCTTTTTCCAGAGAGGACTCTTTGCCCCGCCGCCGCAGATCTTGGTACGTTCAATCTTAATTCCAAGGCTTCTTGCAACCTCAAGAGAATCACGCAGTCCAAAAGCAACCCCCTCCAGAACAGCCTGAGTCATATCTGCTCTTGTGGAATCCATAGACATGCCAAAGAACACGCCTCTTGCATCCGGGTTATTATGTGGAGAACGCTCTCCCATCAGATACGGAAGGAAGAATACTCGATTCTCTCCAAGCCTGTCAATGGGAGCCTGCTCTGCCGCAAAATCTTTTGTCTGAAGGATTTCTTCTGCCCACCATTTATTACAGGAGGCAGCGCTTAACATACATCCCATCAGATGATAGCTTCCGTCTGCATGGCAGAAAGAATGCAGGGCATTGTTCTCATCAACGCCAAAATCCTTGCTGGAAATAAAGATAGTTCCTGATGTTCCAAGAGAGATGTTGCACTGTCCGTCTCCCACTGTTCCTGTTCCTACAGCTGCGGCAGCATTATCTCCTGCACCTGCAACAACCTTTACATTTTCGGAAAATCCCAGTTCATCTGCAATAGATTTTTTAAGGGTTCCCACAACCTGCCAGCTCTCATAAAGCTTTGGAAGCTGTTCCTCTTTTACGCCGCAGATCTCCATCATTTCTTTTGACCAGCAACGGTTCTTTACATCCAGAAGCAACATTCCTGAAGCATCGGACACATCTGTACAGAAAGAACCTGACAGGCAGTACGCAAGGTAGTCTTTTGGGAGCATGATCTTTGCAATGCGGGCAAATTTGTCCGGTTCATTTTTTTTCATCCACAGAATCTTCGGGGCAGTAAATCCTGCAAAAGCAATGTTTGCAGTGTACTCAGACAGCTTATCCTTGCCGATTTCGTTATTCAGATACTCTGTTTCCTCCTGGGTACGTCCGTCATTCCAGAGAATAGCAGGGCGGATCACCTGGTCGTTTTCATCCAGAGTTACAAGACCGTGCATCTGTCCCCCAAACCCGATTCCTGCAACTTCTTTGCAGTCAATATCCTTTGTCAGCTCCTTCATTCCTTCCATACTCTGAGCGAACCAATCCTCCGGATTCTGCTCAGACCATCCCGGATGAGGGAAAAATAATGGATATTCTTTTGATACAATATTACAGATTTTTCCGGATTCTTCCATAAGCAGAAGCTTTACGGCAGAGGTTCCCAGATCGATTCCAATATAGTACATATTCTTCGTCCTTTCTTTATTTCAGTACGATTTTTCAATATGGTTTTTATTTTAAACCACACATCCCGGGTTTCCCCGGGACGTGTATCTTTTGCTGTTTATAAAACCAGACTTTTTTCTATATGCTGCAAAAATTCTGATCTGTGTATTTCGGCATTTCCAATCATTTATGCCAGAATCCTCTTAACCCCATGGGTTTTCTGTAGGATATCTTACGCCTGCCGGCTGATTATATCCGATCTCTTCAACCGGAACGCCAATGTATTTGAATACCTCAAACAGAGCTTTTCCATAATGTCCGAAAGCAACTGCGCCGTGATGCGGATATCCTCCCTCAATAAGAACATGACGATAGAAACGTCCCATTTCCGGAATAGCAAATACACCGATAGAACCAAAAGATCTTGTAGCAACAGGAAGTACCTCTCCATGAGCAATATAAGCGCGGAGTTTATTGTCAGCAGTGCTCTGCAGACGATAGAAAGTGATGTCGCCAGGCTGAATATCTCCTTCCAGAGTACCCTGTGTTACTTCTTCCGGAAGAGCTCTTGCCATGATCATCTGATATTTCATCTCACAGGAAACAAGCTTGCCGGAAGCAGTATTTCCACAGTGGAATCCCATGAAAGTATCTTTCAGAGTATAGTTATATTTGCCTTCAATAGACTCTTTATACATATCCTTAGGAACAGAGTTGTTGATATCCAGAAGTGTCACTGTATCCTGGCTTATAACCGTTCCGATAAACTCACTTAATGTACCATAAATATCAACCTCGCAGGAAACCGGAATGCCCTGTGCAGTAAGACGGCTGTTTACATAGCATGGAACAAAGCCAAACTGTGTCTGGAATGCCGGCCAGCATTTTCCTGCAATCGCAACATATTTACGGTATCCTCTGTGCTCCTCAACCCAGTCTTTCAATGTCAGCTCGTACTGTGCAAGTTTTGCAAGGATTTCAGGTTTTTTATTGCCTGCGCCAAGCTCTTCTTCCATCTCTTTTACAACTTCCGGAATACGCTCGTCGCCGGCATGTTTGTTAAATGCTTCAAACAGATCAAGCTCTGAATTCTCTTCAATCTCAACACCGATGTTGTAAAGCTGTTTGATCGGAGCGTTGCATGCAAGGAAATTCAGCGGACGCGGTCCAAAGCTGATGATCTTCAGGTTATTCAGTCCCTCGATTGCTCTTGCGATAGGCAGGAATTCATGGATCATGTCCGCGCAGTCCTCAGCGTCTCCAACAGGATATTCCGGAATGTAAGCTTTTACGTTGCGAAGCTGCAGATTGTAGCTTGCATTCAGCATACCGCAGTATGCATCTCCACGTCCCTGGCAAAGATCATTCTGTGTCTCTTCTGCTGCTGCTATGAACATTTTCGGACCGTCAAAATGTTTTGCAAGAAGTGTCTCGGAAATTTCCGGTCCAAAGTTTCCAAGGTATACACAAAGAGCGTTACAGCCTGCTTTTTTGATATCTTCAAGAGCCTGAACCATATGGATTTCGCTCTCTACAATACAGACCGGACATTCATAAATATCCTTTGCATCATATTTCTTTGTGTAAGCATCTACAAGCGCTTTTCTTCTGTTTACAGAAAGGCTTTCCGGAAAACAGTCCCTGCTGACTGCAACGATTCCAACTTTTACTTCTGGCATATTATTCATGATTTTTTCCTCCATTTTTCTTCTACACACTATAGTTTTTACAGTTATATATAATTTTTATAAATATCGCTTTATAATTTTCTTTAATCCTTTGTTTCCGCCAACTTTAAAGCCTTATTCAAGAGTGATATTTTCACCTTTCAGTCCGTTAAAAGCTCCCTCGATACCAGCCTCTTCATGAGCGATCAGCCACTTGTTTTTTGCAGTGATAAGAGCGTCCTCTCCTGTTTTTTCCGGCTGGAAATTAAGCTCTGTATTGGTTCCCTTCGGAAGAACGACCACACACTGGAACCCGCTTTCCTTCACATTGCAGGGCGCATAATGAAGTGTTGTTGCATATACCTCAACGGCTGTCCCTGCCGGAACAAGAAATGCCTCGATTTTTGATGTGTCATATGTAAAATCATCCTCTATGTCCTTCTGTTCTCCGATCAGAAGAACCAGATCTGTGGCTGCAACATTGATCTCTGAGTTTCTGTGATATTCTACTGCATTCAGTTTTTTGTTATGTCCATTACAGTATCCGATCTGAATCGGCAGTCCGCCATAGGCTCTGTTCTGAAGCTCTTTTGCCACATCCAATGCTTCCAGTTCATCTACAGAAGGAACGTAAATCACGTCTTCCGGCACAGGCATATGCTTCATTTCTTTTAAAAGACCACTGAAATCATAGCCTTCCAGCACTTTTCCGTATTTTCTGAAAGAAGCATCTGTTACATTCTGAATTTTCATTGTAATTCCTCCTTACAATCTCCATGAAAGTCCGATTACCGTCCGGTGCTTTCATTCATTAAAAAAAGCATACCACAGACCGGTATGCTTTTCGCCGCTTTTTTTATCTGATTTATAGCACTTTTTTGACATTTCTATTCTAAGCTGTCCTCTTCCTGGTCAGCCGCTTTCTGCTTTTTTTCACGCTTCACCTCACTGGGAAGCATTCCATAGCGCTTTCTGAAATCTTTTGACAGGCCGCGACTGCTGCAAAAACCATTATCCAGAGCAATCTGACTGATCGTATGATCTGTGTTCAGAAGATCCCTGTAGGCATAAGAGGTACGGATGTCCTGAAGATAAGTCTTAAAATTGACTTTTGCATACTCCCGGAACATTCTTGACAGATATGCATCTGAATACCCGAACATTTCTGCCAGATCCGAAAGCTTCAATTCTTCTCTGTAATGCTCTCTCATATAAGTTGTGATTCTGGAAAGAGCGCTCAGATGCCTGCTATGGCGAAGCTCCTTTTCTTCTACTTCCGTTACCCGATACTGCGTAACCAACAGATAAAGAAGCTCATAATACAGAGAAATCGTACGGAAATCATAGCCGTTCCGTTTTTCTGCATACACATTATACAGTCTTTGAACCAGAGCGATCAGGCGTTTATCCGAAGGGTTGTCACTGTCTTTTCCACCCCGTACGCCGCCTTCAAACCGGATAAACTGCTGTGCTGTAAAATAACCTTCAAACTGCCTGAGAGGGATCTGTATAACCGCTGTCCTGTTTGTCTGTAACGCATGGACCGAATGGATCTCATTTGCATTGACAACCAGAAGTTCTCCTGCATGAAGAGGATATTTTTCATTATTAATATAAAAAAGCAGTTCTCCCTCCATCACTGCAAAAATCTCAATAGAAGTATGCCAGTGCTTTTCTCTTATATAGTTCCCTTTGCTCCCCTCAAAAAGAAAAATCTTAAAGGGCAGCCCTTCATTGGGAATGATCAGTTCATGCTGAAATTCCATACTCTCACCTGCTGTTTTCAAAAAATATGCGTTTATTTTATCTAAGATTCACCTGCTTTTTCACATATCATGAGATTATATTTTTTCATAGTTCATTAACAGACAGGCTGCTGTCAGAAGAACCGGAGATATCCAGATGGCTCTAAGCCCAATATAAAGAGACAACACACCGCCAATGCCTGCGCCTGCTGCAAAAATCAGAATAATCCCATAATAATGGACAGATTTTTTAAGCGCTCCGGGCTTTTTATCTCTCAGGTAAACAGCCAGACTTTCTGTTCCTGCCCGTAAATTTCCGATACACATGGTACTGGCATAGCCGTAGCCATGAACTTTACGGAAGGTCTGAACCTGCATGGCGCAGGAAAAAGATACCAGCATGGTGGCAGCCATGTTAAACTGTACAGGAATAAATCCCACCAGAAAAAGAATCGCAATTTCCAGAGCAACAATAATCTGCCTCCAGTGTATACGGCTTCTGTATTTATATTTCTGCTGAATTTTCTCTGCCACAAAAACTCCCATGGCAAATGCAATTACAGGAAATAAATAATGCAGGGCTTCCGCCCATTTTCCCATCATAAAATGCTGACTCATAAGCACTATATTTCCTGTCTGCGCGTTAGAAAAAACATGATCTCTTACATTATAAGTATAAGCATCCTGAAAGCCTCCTGACAATGCCAGAAGTGCGCTGAGTCGAAATGTTTCCGACGTCTGATGCCTGATTTTTTCCACCTTTTTCCATCTCCCATCCAGATTTTTACGAAATAAAAACTGCCGCAAAATCAGTTTCCGAGATGTAATTTTTCTCAATCAGAAAAGTACTCTCCCTTGATCCCGTGACAGCTTTTTATTTCAGTTTTTATTAAAGAAGATATATCGGAAGCTCTTCTGTTACATGCACCGGACCTTTTTCACTTTCCGGCTGTTTTGCCTTATCAGAAATAAATTTTGCCTGAATCTCTTCTGAATTAGCAGGAGTAAGTACAGAAGTCTTTACACTCTCTGCAGCCTTTGCCGCTGTGGTTTTTCTCGTTGTTGTCTTTTTTGCTGCTGTCTTTTTGGCTGTTGCCGCTTTGGTTCCAGATGCCCTTCCTGCTGTTGTCTTCTTCGCAGCTCCCGCTGTTTTTTCTGCAGCTGAAGCCTTTGTCTCCGCTGCTTTTGCAACTGTTGCCTTTACCTCTGCGGTTTTCTTAACGCCTGCTTCTGCAGTCTTTGCCGCTGTAGTTTTCTTTGCTCCTGCGCTTGCTGCGCGCTTAATACTTTCCTTACCTACTGACACGTTTCATTACCTCCTCTGCTAATGCCGTATATTCTTTTGCACTTCTGCTGGATTTTTTGTATTCCACTACCGGAGCGCTGTTATCCTGAGCCCATTCTACAGAACTGTCTACCCGGATAAAAGAATCAAACACATAGATTTCTTCCATCTCGTGCAATATTTCCATTGTCTGTTTAAAATAATTTTTTCGAGTGTCCACCTTTGTAACTGCAATTCCCGCCACCTTCAGTTCCGGCGTGATCTGCTTTACCTCGTTGAGAAAATCAAACATATTTGCCAGACCAAACATTCCCCAGGGACTTGCCTCCACAGGAACAACCACCTGATCCGATGCACACAGGATATTCATGACCCAGCCTCCCAGAGTCGGCGGCGCATCGATCAGAATATAATCATAAACGCCTGAGTCTTTTACATTCTGAATACATTTTTTTAGGATAAATTCTCTCTGCCATTTTGTAAACAGCTCATACTCTATAGAACTCATCAGTGTAGAGGAAGGAACCAGATCCAGATTGTCATAGTCCGTATGTACAATATAATCTGACAGATCCTTCTGTTCTCTTATGGCATAATAAAGATTCTTATTTCCCGCTGCCTGTTCCAGTACCCAGTCTTCGGAAAAAAAGGCCAGCGACAGATTCAGCTGCATATCTCCGTCAATCATCAGAACCTTTTTTCCTGCACGGGCCATTGCCGCGCCAATATTGGAACAGGTAGTGGACTTGCCGCTTCCACCCTTATTATTTGTAAAACAGATGGTTATTGTTTTGTTCATAACATTCCCCCATGTCTGTGAAACTTATGGAGAAAAAATGATCCTGTATATATGTTCATTTTTCTTCCGCTGATTTATATTATACGGGTTTCTCCGACAGTTTTCAAGGCAATTTGCCGATTCCCACAGGATAGTTCATCTCATGCCACTCTTCGCCTCCCCAGGTGGAATTGGCAGCTCCCTTATCATGAAATCCCATTTTCTTATACATTGGTACTCTGGAATCCAGACAGGTCAGAAGTACCATATCTTTCTCTTTTTGCATCATTCTGCACAGATATCTGTACATAAGCGCTCTGGCAAGCCCCTCTCCCCGGTATTCAGGAAGAACCGCAAGTCCAAGAAGCATGACCGTTTTTCCTTCCGGTGTATGAAGCTCTGCATTTGTAAAAAACTCATCTCTGAAAGTCGTTTCATCTGTGGCAAGTCCATTCAGAATCCCTGCAATTTTTCCTGTTTGTCTGTCAACTGCCACAAGAAAATACTCCGGCGCCTTTACAGCACGTTCTACCATCATTTTTTCAGAGCAGGCCTCACTTGGAGGAAAACAGGCTTTTTCAACTCCCGCTGCTTCCACAGCCTCCCCTGGTCTGATTTCCCTTAATTCAAATCTGTCATCCAGATTTACTTCTGAAAGATACTTATTTTTCAGCATCTTCTCTTCCTCCCCTGTCTTTTTATGATTTTCATTATCCTGTCAAAATCATCCATCTTCTAATTCCTCCGGAAAACACAAATCTCTCTTTATTATATCGGTTAATCTTATCAATTACAATCTCCTTTACATGAAGAGATAAACTGTTCTCTGGTATCCATAAATGGTTCTATGTCAGGTAATCATATAAATATCCCCATAGCCTCTTAGATCTGCAGGAATACATCTGCCTTTGCGACATTAAGTGTTTTGAACAGGTCAAATCCATATAAAAAAATACAGGAAACAGTTTTTCAACACTGCATCCTGTATTTTCATTTTATAGCTATATCAAACAAATTTCCCGGTTATTTATCTTTATGTAATGCGCAGAAGGAATCAAATACAAATATCCAGGCATCAATTCTCAAAACATTTCTTCAGAGATCGGAACAGTACCAGAACGGCAATTCCAATTAAAATATGGGAAATTCCCGCAAAACCTGAGATCATAGCGTCTGCCGCCTTTGTAAGCTCTGTACCCTGAACCTGAACAATGCCTCTCACAAGAAGCATAACCGCCATAAACGGCAAGGAAATATTATACAAAATAAAAAATTTCTTAAAGGTACTCTGCTCAAATAATTCCGGCTTCTGGCATCCAAATAACGCTATAATAAGAAACGCAAACATTCCAAGCACAAATAAGTGAGTATGAGCATAACTCAGTGCCGTTTCTCCTGTATATCCGTTAAATTTTGTAAACTCTCTGTAAAACACGCCTGCTGCCGCAGCAAGGATAAAATAAACCATAGAAGTATTTAATATTTTTTTCATTCCCGGCTTCCTTTCTTCATCATCAGTAACTTCAATTTGAACATTGTTCATTATATTAAACTTTACTTATTCTGTCAAGTATCCATCAAAAAAATTTTAGTATGATCACGCCTCTCAGCGAATCCGATGAGCGTGATTTACAAGAAGAAGAGAATCTCCTTTCTTCATTTTTCAGGTAATACTTTTTATCACCTATTTGTTATAAAATGTAAAAACAAAAAGAGCCTTGAAAAATCAAGACTCTCATAATTATTAGCGTGCGTTAGAGGATTCGAACCCCCGACCTTTTGGTCCGTAGCCAAACGCTCTATCCAGCTGAGCTAAACGCACATCCTTGCGACTTCCCTCGCAACAAAGAGTATTCTACATGATAACCCACTTTTTGTCAACACTTTTTTTAAAAATATTTTTATTTTTTTCCAGAAAAGATTTTCGCCTTTATTTCTGCTTTTTCATTTTTCTTTTTGCATACAAAAAGGGGTCCCGGGAAGGCTTTTTCCGGTCTTTTGCCAGATTTCTCCCACGGAAACCCTTATATCATCTCAGTTTCTTCTCAGAGCTTCAATAGGACTGAGTTTTGCTGCCTTTCTTGCAGGATAAATTCCAAAGAAGACACCAACTGCACAGGAAAACAAAGTCGCAAACAAAATTGTGCTTAGGCTGATTCCGGGACTAATCTCCATCTGCATACCTGCGCTTATGACACTGCAGATTCCATATGCTCCGATAATTCCCAGAATAATTCCGATCACTCCGCCAATCACAGTAAGAATGGCAGCTTCCGCCAGAAACTGTAGCATAATAGAGGAAGTTTTTGCTCCAAGAGATTTACGGATACCAATCTCCCTTGTCCTTTCCGTTACAGAAACCAGCATAATGTTCATAACGCCTATTCCTCCTACCAGCAGAGAGATTCCTGCTACAAAGGAAATAAATGCAGTTACCATGCCAAGCATCTGGTTCATGGATTTCATCACATCCTGGAAATTCTGGATCTGGAAATAATCATCTCCTGCGCTCTGATGTCTCTTTTCCAAAAGATGAACGATCTCATTGGCAACCTTCTGGGAGTCCAGACTTTTATCCACCTGAACCGTCATGGAATAAAAGTAATCCATATCTCCTACCAGTTCATTCATTGCGGTATAGGGAATATTTACAGTTGCAGGCATCCCTTCATATGTATAGCTGACAAAGGTTCCGTTTTCTTTCTGGGTAGTCACACCGGCAATACGAAAGCTTTTTGTCACATCATAGCAGGTAACGTCAAGGCTCATTCCCACTACATCATCTGTACCAAACAGACGTCTGGCATCGGCATCAGAGATCACGCATACCGGTTTTGCCTCTTCCACTTCCTGCTCACCAAAGTAATTTCCATATTTCATGTCCGCATTCTTTATCATTTTGGGGTCCGGACCTTCGGCAGTTACCATAAGCTTAAAGGTTCCCTTCCCGGTAACTGTTTCTCCGTCATAGCTATCACCTACATTTACCCCTTCCACACTTTCCAGCTTGCGGACAGCATCAATATCTTCCGGTGTGATCCATTCCTGTTCTGTCATTGCATCATTACTGACGTAAATGTAAACCTGACCGCCTCCGATATCACTGATTTCTGAATTCATCTGATTTTTTGTTCCCTCACCAATGGAAACAATCGCGATAACAGAAGCAATTCCGATAATGATACCAAGCATTGTCAGAAAAGACCGGCCTTTATTTGCGCGGATATTCTGAACAGCCATTTTTACATATTCATAAAATCCATTCATCAGGCACCTTCTCCCGTTGCTGCGGCATCACCTGACGCCATGGCCTCTGCAGGCATTCCTTCCTGAAGCGTTCCAATATCCCGGATCACTGTATCTCCCTCTTCAATACCTTCTGTCACTTCTATGTAATCATCAGAGCTAAGTCCGGTTTCAATATTCTTTTTAGCAATCACTCCGTCCTCAAGGACATAACAGAAAGATCCCTGTTTACCGATATTCACAACCTCTGCCGGAAGAACAAGAACATCTTCTGCTTTGTTTGCCTGAATCGTCACCTTTGCATCTACTCCAAGAAATACATTTTCATCCGGATGGTCAATTCTTACTCTTGCGGAAATCAGAGAAGCTCCCTTTTCATTCTGTGTGGCAATATGACTGACAGATGTTACCGTTCCCTCGTATTTTTTGCCTGCAAGGGTGATCTCTGCTTTCTGATTTTTCTGGATCTTATCATAATCGTATTTGGAAATATTTACATCCACATCTACTTTATCCGTATTCTGCAAAGTAAAAAGTTCCGTTCCCTGGGTTACGGTAGAGCCTTCTACCACCGTTACTTTTGAAATAACTCCGTTAAAATCCGCTGTTACGCCCTTTTTAGCAGATTCTACCAGCTCTTTGGCAGACATTTTTTCAAGCTCGGAAAGATTATTTGTGATCTTCATCTTTTCCTTTTCTTCTTTAGTTACTGCATTGGGGTCTGCCTCGGCAATCGCCTCCTGAGACGCAAGCTCTGATTGAAGCTCTGCCAGATCGCTGCTTGCCTGTTCAAGAGCTATTTCAATTCCGGAAGTATCCACTGACACAGTCCCTCCGGAAATGTCCCCGGAAGGCGTATCGCTGAAATCGCTTCCGCTCCCGTCTGTCACCAGATCAGAAGCGCCTGTAAAATCTGATAAAAGAGGAGCCGGAGGCATCTGAGTTTTGTAATCCTCATAAACGACCTGAGCATTCTGGTATTCTACCTGAGCATTGCTTCTGTCTGCCTCTGCCTGAGAAAGCGCTTCTGTATTTTCCGGACTCTGGTCTGCTGACCAGGCTGTAAATGCCATTTGATATGTATTCTCAGCCTGATTGTAAGCTGTAAGCGCCTGATCTGCTGCTAAATTCAGCTCGTTCAGCCTGGTCTGATATGCAGGGAGCGTTTCATTTTCATAAATTCTCACTGCCTCTTCATACTTACGCTGGATTTCCTGCTGCTTTTTCTCCTGAGCCCGTCTTGCCTCTTCTGCTTTTCTGGCAGCTTCCGCTGCAACCTGAGCCTGAGCATCTGCCGTTACCTGGGCCAGCTGTGATTTCAGACCTGCCACATAATTTTTCTGTGCTGCCACCTGCTGCTCCAGGGAAGCAACATTTCCCTGAGCATCTTTTTGTTTCTGTACCGCTTTATCCGATTTATTGAGAGTATTCTGCATATCAAGCTCACCGGATTTCATATTCAGCTCAGCTTTTTTCTCTTCTCTCTCAAGATCTTTCATATTAAATTCCACAAGCTTTGTTCCGGCCTTTACCGTTTCCCCTTCTTTAAAGGAAACCTCGTCAACCTTTGCATTTGCCGGTGAAAAATATGTCTTTTCTTCCTCGCTGACAACTGTTCCGCTGGCCTCTACAGTCTGCTGAACATCTCCGGTTACAGCTTCCACAACCTCCACTTTCGGAAGTGCGCTCCCTTCTTTTCCGGAATTTCCCAGAACTGCAATTGTCCCAACCGCCGCCACTGCTACTGCTCCAACTCCGATCACCAGTTTCTTCTTTGGCTTTTTCATAATACTTCCTCTCCTTTACCAAAATCCTGATTTATGGTGTCTGATTCTATCTTTCCATCCATGATCCTTACCACCCGTCTTGCCTGATCGGCAATCCCATTGTCGTGTGTAATAAGGATCACAGTCTTTCCGGACTGATGCATTTGCTTCAGGATTCCGAGAATTTCTCTGCTGGATGCAGAATCCAGATTTCCTGTTGGTTCATCTGCCAGGATAACCGGCGGTTTGGCCGCAATGGCTCTGGCTATTGCCACTCTCTGCTGCTGTCCGCCGGACATCTCGCTTGGTTTATGCTGCATTCGTTTCTCAAGGCCTACCATTTTCAGTGACTCAATAGCCAGCTTATGTCTTGTTTTCCTGTCAATACCCCGGTATATCAGAGGAAGCTCCACATTCTCGATGGCATTCAGATTTGCGATCAGATTAAAGCCCTGAAAAATAAATCCGATCTCGCGGTTTCGAACCACTGACAGTTCATTGTCCTTCATGGTGGATACGTCCGTTCCGTTCAGATAATATTTTCCGGAAGTAGGCACATCCAGACAGCCCAGCATATTCATAAACGTAGATTTTCCGGAACCGGACTGACCGATGATGGCTACAAACTCTCCTGTTTTAATTTCAAGGTTCACATGATCCAGAGCGCGGACTTCGTTTTCTCCAGGGTTGTAAATTTTACACAGGTCTTCTACCTTGATTAATGTATCCCCCATGACTTCTCCTTTTATACTCTCTTTTCCACCTGTTTTATAAGGTATGATAAAATTCCTTTATCAATAAATAAAACGGAAAAAAGCACCAAAATACTTCAATATTCCGGTATAAACTTACTGCTGTACAAAAATATTATTTATGCGTCAAGCAAAAAGGCCTTGTATGCTTTTTTAGCTTCATAAATATCAGCCTTGCTGGTTACTTCCCATGGAGCATGCATACTCAGCACAGCCACGCCGCTGTCAATCACTTCCATTCCATAAAGAGCCGCAATATAGGCGATCGTTCCGCCTCCGCCTACGTCTACCTTTCCAAGCTCTGCAGTCTGGAAAGCGATCTCATGATCGTCAAAAATCTTCCGTACTCTTGCAACATATTCTGCATTTGCATCATTAGAACCTGATTTTCCTCTGGCTCCTGTAAACTTGTTCAGAACAATTCCTCTTCCGAGAAATGCTGCATTTTTTCTTTCAAAAGCTTCTGCATAGGCAGGGTCAAAACCTGCGCTTACGTCTGAGGAAAGCATACTGCAGCTTCTGAGAGCTCTGCGCAGTGTCAGATCAGAATAGCATCCCATTCCTTCCAGAAGCTCTGCCACGCTGTTTTCAAAAAATCTGGACTGCATTCCTGTTGCTCCTACACTGCCGATCTCTTCTTTATCTGTAAGAAGACAGCAGGCTGTACGTTTCGGAGCCTCCATTTCCAGCATTGCCAGGAAAGAAGTATACGCGCATACACGGTCGTCCTGACCATAGCCGGTAACCATGCTTCTGTCCAGTCCGCAGTCTCTTGCTTTTCCTGCCGGAACTACCTCAAGCTCTGCAGAAAGGAAATCCTCTTCCTCTACATCATATTTTTCTTTCAGGATTCTGAGGATATTTTCTTTTACAGCCTCTTTCTTTTTGTCGTCATCAAGATCTTTCAGCGGTCTGCTTCCAATGAGAATATCAAGATTTTCACCTTCAATGACCTCAGCAGCTGTTTTCTGAAGCTGTTTTCCTGCCAGATGGATCAGAAGATCTGTGATATAAACAACAGGATCGTTTTCATCCTCTCCTACTGTCACATTTACAACTGTGCCGTCTTTTTTTGCGATCACGCCATGAATGGCAAGGGGAAGCGCAACCCACTGATATTTTTTTACACCGCCGTAGTAATGGGTATCCAGATATGCCATATCAGCCTCTTCATAAAGAGGATTCTGTTTAATGTCAATTCGCGGAGAGTCAATATGCGCGCCCAGGATATTCATACCTTTTTCCAGAGGCTCCTGTCCGATATGGAAAAATGCCAGAATCTTGTTCATTGCTACAGAATAAACTTTGTCTCCTGCCTGAATTTTTTCTCCTGACGCAAGTTTCTTCTCCATAGAAACATAGCCGGCAGCCTCTGCCTGTCTGATCAGCTCTGTAACACATTCTCTTTCTGTTTTTCCAGCGTCCAGAAAGCTTTTATAGCTTTTGGCAATCTGCTCCATCTCTTTTTCTTCATTTTCTCCATAGCTGAGCCATGCGTTTCTTCGTTCCATATTGGTTCCACCTTTCCTTAATATAATTCATATTTAATACTCCGAATTTTTTCGGAATATGACATCAGGTTTCTGTATTTCTGCAAAAATCCTGTTTCTGCCTGAATTAATATATAATTCCTGTACATTATAATCCAATTATATCTAAAATTCTACACATATTGACAAATCTTAAAGAAGATTTAAGAAAGAACTTCCGGTGTTTTTTTATTTTCCCGGATATTTTCTTTTCCAAAAATCATTGCCTTATTGCCGATCATTTACTAAAATGAACAGAAAGGCAATTCTGCCGTTTATTAGTTTATCAAGGAGGCAACTATATTATGCAGCAATCCACAGATCTCCAAAATATGCTTCACTCCATTCACAGAAAAAGCTATCCTGCATATAAATCTCTGAAAGGAACGTACCGGTTCGACCATTATATTTTATCTGTTGATCATGTTCAGGGGGATCCTTTTGCTTCTCCCTCCCATATCAGCATCCGTATTTCCCTGAAAACTGCCGGTTTTCCGGAAGAATACCTTCAGAATCCTGTTGCAAAGATCACACTCTGCGATTATCTGACCCGCCAGTTTGAACGGCAGATCAACCGTTTTTCTTTTAAGGCAAAAGGTTCCGGAAAAAGCGGCCTGATCTCTGTCAGCCACTGTGGGCAGGAGGTTCTGAAAAGAACTGCCTGTGAGGTCACGAGTCAGGAGATCATTGCCCGTTTCTTTATCGGTTTTCCTGCAAACGGACGTACTATTAATTCCATAGAATTGGAAAAGATTCTGTTTGAATTTCTTCCGGTCTGTGTAAAAAACACCTTTCTTTATCAAAATCTTAATGCTGCCGGACTGAGAGAGGCTGTTTTTCTTGCAGAGGATCAGACCTTTATCCGGGAACAGCTGAAAATACGCTCTCTTGCAGCTTTTGTGGCAGACGGTTCCATTCTTCCAAGAGAAAGCGGAGTGTCTTCCCGCCCCATGAAAGATTCTGTTCCTTTCCGCTCTCCGGACTCTCTGCGTGTTACCATGGAACTTCCACACAAAGGAACCATAACCGGTATGGGTATCCCTCAGGGGATCACTTTGATCGTAGGAGGCGGCTATCACGGCAAATCCACTCTTCTTAATGCGCTTGAACTGGGTGTTTATAATCATATACCGGGAGACGGCAGAGAATATGTGATCACAGACAGCACCGCCCTGAAGCTTCGCTCAGAAGACGGACGTTTTATTAAGGATGTAGATATCTCCCTTTTTATCAATGATCTTCCCAATAAAAAAGACACCCGCTGTTTCTCAACAGAGGATGCCAGCGGCAGTACCTCTCAGGCAGCCGGGATCATTGAGGGCATGGAGTCCGGAAGCAAAGTCTTTCTTCTGGATGAGGATACATCTGCCACAAATTTTATGGTAAGAGATTCCTTTATGCAGAAAGTAATTGCAAGAGAAAAAGAACCGATCACTCCGTTTCTGGAACGAGCCGGGAACCTGTATCAGAAAGCCGGAATTTCCACAATCCTTGTTGCCGGAAGCTCAGGAGCCTTTTTTCATATTGCTGATACCATTATACAGATGGATTCTTATCGTCCCATTGATATTACCGAAAAAACAAAAGAGCTGTGCAGCAGCTATCCTCTGGAGCCCTCCGGCGCGCCGACATTTGCTTTTCCGCAGAGCAGCCGCGTTATGACTGGCAATACACAGACTTTCTCCCGTTCAGGCCGAAGAATCTCTGACAAACCTGAACGACTGAAAATAAAGACACATGGCAAAGACAGTTTTTCCATTGGACGGCAGGAAGTAGATCTCAGATATATAGAACAGCTTGTGGATACAGAACAGACGGCCTGTCTGGGCCTGCTCCTGAAATATGCTGTGGAACACCTGATCGATGGAAAAAGAACTTTATCTGAAATCGCAGAGTATCTGATCAGGGAGCTGGACCGACAAGGCTTTGCATTTTTAAACAACGGATCCATTTCCTGCGGATATGCTCTGCCACGGCCTCAGGAAATTTACTCCTGCTTTAACCGCTTCAGACGTTAAAACCTGAATGACAACCAAAAACAGAAATTTATTTACAGACAGAAAACTACCGCTCCCCTGACATTCCTGCCAGGCGGGGCGGCTGTTCGTTCGTTTTCTTTTATTTTAGGGAAAGGAAAGAGTTCGGCAGCTCTTCCGGCATTGAATCACTGCCGCTTCTTAAAGTGTATTATCTTTAAGACATTTACAGCATACAATATAATTGTGATGAGAGTTTGTATATTTTCTAATATATTTATAAAATCTTTAAAAAATGTCTTAAAACCCTGGAATTCCACATCAGCAAACAAAAATCCATTTCATATTCTATATAGTAATAGAATTTCCCTGCAGGTTCCGTAATTTATCATATGCGGCAAAGTACCTTGTGGGACAGCGCCATATAGAAGATGATGTTTTATACCGCTCCATTTATGCAGGTTTCATACTGTTCCATTTACACATTGACATCATAGGTTTATAATGATACCATAGCGTCAGCAAAAATAATTGATATTCATATATAAGAAGGAGAAACATCCATGCAGAAAAAAGCACTTATCGCCATGAGCGGAGGAGTGGACTCCAGTGTGGCAGCATACCTGATGGCTCAGAAAGGCTATGACTGCGCCGGAGCTACTTTGAAGCTTTATGATAACCCTCAGTGCAGCCAGCCGGGAGAGCGCGCCTGCTGTACTCCCTCAGATACGGAGGTCGCACGCAATGTGGCAGCCCGACTTGGAATGCTTTATTATGTATTTCCCATGCAGGAGGAATTCCGCAAAAACGTGATCGACAAATTTGCTTCTACCTATCTGAATGGCGGAACACCGAATCCCTGCATTGACTGTAACCGCTTCCTGAAATTTGATGCTCTTGTAAAAAAAGCACAAGAACTGGGAATAGATTACGTTGTCAGCGGTCATTACGCAAGAGTCCAGAAAGATCCTGATACGGGAAGATATCTTCTGAAAAAAGGCCTGGACTCCACAAAGGATCAGAGCTATGTACTTTATTCCATGACCCAGGAACAGCTTGCTCATATCCTTTTTCCTCTGGGTGAATATACCAAGGCGGAAATTCGTCAAATTGCCCAGGAACAGGGATTTATTAATGCAGACAAACCGGACAGCCAGGATATCTGCTTTATTCCGGACGGCGATTATGCGTCCTTTATAGAAGAATATACCGGAAACTCCTCTGCGCCTGGTGAATTTTTAGATACGGACGGTCGGGTTCTCGGAAAACATAAAGGACATATCCATTATACCATTGGTCAGAGAAGAGGTCTTGGCATCTCTGCCCCTCAGTCTTTGTATGTATGCGGAAAATCACTGCAGACAAATCAAGTAATCCTTGGCAAAAAAGAAGATCTGATGTCCTCCTCCTGTCTGGTAAATGATATCAACCTGATCCCCTGGGATCACCTGGACGGTCCTGTTCAGTGTAAAGTCAAAACCCGTTACCGTCAGCCGGAACAGCCGGCTACTATAGAGCAGATCGAAAAGGATCTTCTAAAAGTCACTTTCCATGAGCCTCAGCGCGCTGTAACTCCGGGACAGGCTGCTGTCTTCTACGATGGCGATACAGTACTTGGCGGAGGCACGATTGTCACAGAAGCACAGCTGAAATAAAAACCGGCAAGTTAAAAACCTCCAGATGGCTGTCTTATAAACCAGCCGCCTGGAGGTAAAATCATACATGATCAATTATTTAATAGTCTTTTTTTCTTTCTGCTTCATCTCTGTCATAACCTTTCGGAACTGGAAGAAGAACAGAACTCCTGTAAATGTAATAGCAAGAACATCTGCTACCGGCTCTGCCATATAAACTGCCATTGTTTTATCTCCGGAAAGAACATTCGGCATGATATAGATTAACGGGATAAGAAGGATAAACTTTCTCATTACCGCAACCAGAATCGATGATTTTGCATTTCCCAGTGCTCCAAAGGTAATCTGACATGCCATCTGAATACCAAACAGACACACAACAGCCATATAAATCCTAAGCGCTCTCTGTGTAAATTCTGCCAGCGCTGCATCTGAAGTAAACATTCCTACAAACATCTGCGGGAAAAGCATAACAACTGCCCAGAACAAGGTTGCATAGAACATACTGCATTTTAAAAGCAGAATAAAGGCTTTTTTTACACGTACTCTGTTTCCTGCTCCATAGTTATAGCTGATGATCGGCTGTGCGCCCTGTCCCAGTCCCTGAAGAGGCAGCATTGCAAACTGCATGACACTGGTAAGGATCGTCATTGCTCCTACCGCAATATCTCCGCCGTATTTTAACAGAGAAGAGTTAAAGCACACGGAAATCACACTTTCACTTGCCTGCATGATGAATACAGAAAGGCCAAGAGCAAGGCAGGGAAGAATGATTTCTTTTTTTATGCGCATATTGTTCTTTTTCAGCTTGAGTACTGTCTTTTTTCCAAAAAGGAAAAACAGAACCCAGATACAGGAAAGCGCCTGAGAAAGAATCGTTGCCAAAGCAGCTCCTCTTACTCCCATATGGAAACCAAAGATCAGGATCGGGTCAAGGATAATATTCGTGACTGCCCCAAGAAGTACGGAAAGCATTCCCGTTTTTGCGAATCCCTGCGCAGTAATAAACATATTCATCCCCAGTGTAATCTGTACAAAAATAGTTCCTATTGCGTAGATGTTCATGTAAGAAACAGCATATTCAATGGTGTTTTCGCTGGCTCCAAATGCCATAAGAAACTCACGGTTCCAGATAAGAAGCACTGCTGTCAGAATCACAGAAATTACAATCTGTGTAAAAAAACAGTTTCCAAGGATTTTTTCTGCAGTATTATGGTCTTTTTTTCCCATGTAGATCGTTGCTCTCGGCGCGCCGCCGTTTCCTACCAGAGCCGCAAATGCAGATACGATCATAATAATGGGCATACATACGCCTACACCGGTAAGAGCCAGCGCTCCGTCTCCCGGAATATGCCCTATGTAAATTCTGTCTACAATATTGTAAAGCATGTTGATGATCTGTGCCGCCACTGTGGGAAGCGCCAGCTTCATCAGAAGCTTTCCTATCGGTTCTGTCCCCAGAAAGCTTTTGTCATCATTCATTTTAAACATCCTTTCTGTAATATAATTTTATATTCCTCTCAGATACTGCTGAACAGTATAACGCAAATCCCGCACTTTTACAAGAAAGAAAACCGGTCCGGATATTCCATAGTATCAGTAAAAACTTTTGGTGGCGCAGATGTGGACTGATATGTAAAGGCAAAGGATATTGTGGTGAAAAATAAAGACAATCAGAACGCAGGCATCCTATAGAACCATGCACTGCAGAAACAGCCGGATAAATAAGTCCGCCATATAAATTTTCATTGTAGCCGAGATGTGAAACCTGCTATAATAAATGGTATATCAAAACGCAGGAGTGAAACAAAATGAAATATATCTTACTACATGGACTGGGGCAGACTTCTTCCAGTTGGAATAAAACATTAGACGTAATGAGTGATAAATGGGATATATTGTGTCCTAATCTTGCAGACTGGCTATATTATGAATCCCCCTGCTATGAAACTTTATATAAATCGTTGGAAAGGTACTGTGAACAGTTCAACGAGCCGCTAACGCTGTGTGGATTGTCTTTAGGTGGTATTCTTGCTATGCAATACAGTATCGAACATTCAGAAAAGGTACATTCTTTAGTGTTGATTGGAACACAGTATTCAATGCCAAAAAAATTACTAAAAATGCAAAATATCATGTTTCACTTTATGCCTGGATCAATATTTTCAAAAATGGGTTTTCAGAAATCAGATTTTATCAGCTTATGCAAGTCTATGACTGATTTAGATTTTACCCATAATCTGAAAGATATTTGTTGTCGTGTATTGATTATATGTGGGGAAAAAGATAAACCGAATAAATCAGCGTCCCTACAACTGAAAAATTTAATACCATACGCAAAGATTACGATTATATCCGGAGCAGGACATGAAGTAAATATAGACACTCCTATTCAATTGGGAAATGAATTAAATGATTTTTTCAATAGTTCTCATAAGAACGAAAAGTAAAAAGCAAAGTAATCTAAAAACTGTAATGCCTGCAAATACACCGTTGCAATGGTTCGCTGCATTGCTTCTACTGCCTATGACGGAAAAATCTCACAACCATCAGTCAGCTATGGGGCATAGCAAATCAGATACCACAATCCATTATTTAAGAAATATCTACAAAGACAAGAATTTAATGTCAGTCTTTAAAAATCTGGGACTTTCTAAAAAAAGTGTTCAGTGGTGTTCAAAGTACACTTGTACAAAAAGAAAGAAAAAAACAATCAGTTTCATGAAGGATATTCTGGATCTATAAAAGTGTAATCAGACTTTTGACAGCAAAAAAAGAGAAACGCTGTAAATTCAACGTTTCTCTCACTTTTTAATACTGCCGCAGACCGGAATCGAACCGGTACGGGTATCACTACCCACGGGATTTTAAGTCCCGGGCGTCTGCCAGTTCCGCCACTGCGGCATACATTATAAAATGATAAAAATATATGGGGCCTATAGGGCTCGAACCTATGACCCTCTGCTTGTAAGGCAGATGCTCTCCCAGCTGAGCTAAGACCCCATAAAACGACCCAGAAGAGACTCGAACTCTCGACCTCCGCCGTGACAGGGCGGCGCTCTAACCAACTGAGCCACTGGGCCAAAAAACATAAATGGACCTTCGGGGACTCGAACCCAGGACCGACCGGTTATGAGCCGGTTGCTCTAACCAACTGAGCTAAAGGTCCAAAAAGCCGATGATCGGACTCGAACCGATAACCTGCTGATTACAAATCAGCTGCTCTGCCAATTGAGCCACATCGGCGTGTAATACTACTAAAAACATTATACACCAAATGTCGGAATCAAGTCAAAGAAAATCACATTTTATATTTTTTAAATGACTCCAAGGGGATTTGAACCCCTGTTACCGCCGTGAAAGGGCGGTGTCTTAACCGCTTGACCATGGAGCCTTATTTTTCGCTGTAATCATTTTTACTGACCTCAGCGAAAATTATAATACCATACTTGTTTTTATTTTGCAAGAGGAAATTTATATTTTTTTTAATTTTTTTTGCGGGTATTTTTTCCGCCCGTAAATATCCCCTTTTTATCCGGTAAGATTTCTGTCTGCCAGCTTCTACTGTTTCCTTTCCAGATCTGCAAATGCGGCTGACGCTTTTTCAAAGTTCTCTTTTCCCTGAACGGTAAGCAATGCTTTGCTGCAGGAAAAAGACCTGTTCTCCAGCATCCGCCGTCCCTGCCCATAATCCATATAAATTCCATCCGAAGGCGACATCAACCGCGCGGCAACATAACAGTCCCGCCATTTCGTTTCTTTCTGTTCAGAGCCATCCTGCCCGGATATTGTATCTGCTGCCGGATCTGTACCCTTTTCAGCTTTTTCTGCGTCTTCTCCCTGAGAAATGTTTCTTATTACGGAAGGCCCGCCCTCATCTGCCATTCTGTACTGCAGGTATTTTTCATTCCCCTCCCAGAATTTCTGAAGTTCCTTTTTGGAAATCCTGCGTCCGTTTCCATCTGTCATAGAAGAAAGTACGTTTTTCCCAATCAACAGAACCAGTGTGTTTCCAACCTGTATTTTATCCGGTCCTTTTCCTTTCATATGGATTTCTACAAGATCTGCTGCCTGAAATACAGTATTCATTGTATACTCCCCCAACTTCAGCTCTACAGGAATCTCCTGCACCGGAGTAAAGGAAACCAGCCCCTCTATCTTTCGCACTTCTTTCAGTAATTCCTGATCATATGCCGCTTTCCCAAGGGAAACAATCTCCTGATATTCTCTGTGTTCTGCCGGAATCCCTGCTATCAGCCGGACCATCAGATACAGAATACCTGCTGCCATCGCTGCGCCCGTCACAGTCAGCGGCCAGAAATGTCTCCTTTTACCTGTTCTCACCGGCTGCCTCCCTTCGAGCCTCCTCCAGAAGTATTCTCTGCTTTCTGTTTCTTATGACAAGTCCCATAATAGTCAGAAGCATTCCTGCACCAGCAACAACAAAAACCGAATACCACCAGGAATTTGCCTTTGGGGGCGTATCTATTTTCAGACTCTGTATTTCCAGCTTATTGATCTGCGTCTGATATTCTGATGCTTCCTGATAAACATTCCCCTGCAAATCCTCATAAAACAGCGTAAGTTTGGCACTTACCTTTCCATACATTTCACTTTCATCTGTTCCCTCATCCTGACCTGGCGCTTTCATGGTACGGGTTCCTACATAAATACGCATATTTCCTTCAGTCATGGTTCCGGCATCCATATTCCCGGCAAAAATTTCCTCTTTCGGGAACAGTCCCTGCCCTTCCAACACCACACGCACATTATAAATACCGGTTCTGCTGAGATTCTGTACCCGGACTGCCAGATCTATAGTATCTGTAGAATATACAGATGCAGGGATTCCTTCACAGTCAAGAACTGCCGACACAGGCTGCGCCACCCGAATCTCAATACTTTCTGTACCTGTTGCCGCTTTCCCTTTCACATCTTCATATTCAAAAGAAACCGTTACCGGAACAGGACCGTCCTTAGCATCCTTTGTAATGCTTACCTTACTGTTAAGAGTAATTTCACCTCCCGGATTTACACTGGAAAAATAAAAGGATTTCTTCTCAAACTGTATGTATGGCGATTCTGTACCAAAGGACACTTTCAGATTATAAATTCCCTGACTGCCGCTCCTGTTTTTTAACACCAGTTCCACATCTGCCTGGCTGCCTGCATTCAGAGCTTTATCTGAAAGATTAAAGCTTTCCAGAAGGAGCCTGGGCTGACGGATCAGTTCTTCTTTCTGTTCCGCAGTCATTTCTCCCCCTCCGGAATATCCTCCCACAGCAGCGTCACCTGGATCCTCAGGTACAGAACCATCCCCGAAAAGATCCTCCGAACCATTTGTGTAAATATTCAGGTTTTCAATATTCATGGACATTCCCGGTGTGGGAGCAGGCGTAATACCCGGAGTCACACTGGGTTCTGGTGATACAGAAGGCTCCGGTACATCAGTAGGAACCGGAACTATTGTGATCTCCGGCTCATCAGGCTCCACACCTTGTTCTGAGCCGTTTTTCTCTGTTTCATCCACTAATAATTCTGCACCATACACTGTCTGGCTGCCGGAACCGATCACACCACCTGTCTGTGTTGTCCCGATATCTCCGTTTCCCTGCAGGCACAGAGCTTCACCAAGAATCACTGCAGACAGCAATATCACTGTTTTTCTTATATTCCTTTTCATTCCGTCGTTCCTCGTTCCCTTAAAATTCCTCCGTCCATCTCAAAAACCCGGTCACAGAGAATCCTGATATCTTCTGCATTGTGACTTGCCAGAAGAATACTTTTCCCTTCCTTTTTTAGTTCCAGAAGTATTTTTCGTATCTCTTCTACTCCGTGTTTATCCAGACCGTTAAACGGCTCATCCAGGATCAGAAGATCCGGATCCTCCATGATTGCCTGAGCAATTCCCAGACGCTGCCGCATACCCAGGGAATATTTTGCCACAGATTTTTTCAGGTCAGGATTCAGACCCACCTTTTTCAGTACAAGCCTGATCTGAGCAGACGTGATCCGGTGGTTCATATCTGCCAGAATCTCAAGGTTCCGAAATCCTGTCATATTGGTAAGAAAACCCGGACTCTCAATGATCACGCCCAAACTTTTCGGAAAATCTGCATCTTTTCCAATCTCCTGTCCCTGCACCCGGATCACTCCTGAAGTTACTGGCAAAAATCCGCAGATACACTTCATCAGAACTGTTTTTCCTGAGCCATTATTCCCCACAATACCGCAGACCTCTCCTTTTCTCAGAATAAGATCTGCCTCCTTCAGCACACAGTCTTCTCCAAAATATTTTGTCACCTTTACAACCTGGATCACCTGCTCAGATTTCACTAACTCTGTCATACAGAAGCCCTCCATGAAGTACCATTGCAACCCCAAGAAAAATAAAAAGAAACAGCCATAATCCCATACTGTTTTCTCCCCATTTCGCAGAACCTTCAATCCACTGAGGCGGATACAGCCACAATGCATTTTCAAAGTATCTGTCCCTTAATATCACGCAGAAATAATAGGACACAAAGGGCAGTCCAAAGGCCAGATACACGGAGCCTGTCAAAGTTCCACAGATTCCTCCAAAAGTGCTGATAATACCTCCCAGTATCCCACAGCGAAAAAGAATCGAGGTAAGCTCTCTCACAGAATTCCATGGGAATTTTCCCTGTTCCTCCAAAGGAAAAAACACTGAAAAATAGATAAAAAACATCAGAAGCCCTGCCAGAAATACTGCCAGAAATCCTCCCAGAGCCACTGTAAACACTTTGCTCTCCACATAAACCCGCCTTCCTGTTCTCGGAAGCGCAGATTTCAGGAATCCGCCCTGACGTTCCAAAAGAAAAGAATCGCTCCAGGGAAGAACTGATGCCAGAGGAAGCAGAAAAATCATTGCCTGAGATTTCAGCGCCTCTGTTTCCATACTCACAAATTTTCCTGTGTCCAGAAGTCCTTCTATTTTGGGATAGGATGCGCCAAAAATAATTCCTGCCATCGCCACTGCCAGTCCCATCCAGAATCCTTTTCCCAGGAACATTCTTCTGATCTCACTGCCCATCTCAATCCTTTTCTCCTAAAAAAACAAAGTGATAATATTTCAGCCTTCTTCCGCAAAACCAGACCAGAAATCCCAGCAGAATCAGAAACATCAGGCAGGACTGCCATACTGTCGGGAGACGGTCATATCCAAAATTGTGCCTGCCATAAGAGGCATGGCTTAAAGGGCTGATCCATCCGATCAGCACATTTACCCGGAACATCTCATATTCTTCAAAGCCCAGCAGAACCCGAAGTACTTTAGGCTCCAGAAGAAATCCGTAAAGGCAGAACAGAAGTCCTGCTGCCAGTCCACGGTTTTTCCCAGGAAAAAGATTACCTGCCAGTACAATAAAACTCAGGCAGAGAATATAAAGAAACAACAGGAGAATCACCTGTGCTGTACATCCGTAAGGCGTAACACTTTCCATTACCTTTACCGTAGAGGGAACATTTAAGTCCTCACCCAGCTTGGAATAGGCAAGCATAGCCGCTGTATCGCTCCAGATATTTCCCGGATAGCCCACTTTTGCACATAGGATCATGGTTGCTCCCAGCATAAAAACCGTATAAATTCCTGACACAGCCGACACATAAAAAAGCTGTCCGAAAAGCCAGCGTTTTTTTGTGGTACGGCACAGATAATACGGCGTAATAGCACTTAATACCGGCAGGTCTGAAAACAAAAGCAAAAGAAGTACAGAACTTAAAAGAATTGCCGTTGTATCTCCAAAGGTCCACAGAAACGGTTCCAGCATCTGAACCGGAGACTTATATGCCTGTATCACAGGCATGATCCGGCTACTTAGCAGAAAACAGAGAATAAAACCCAGCAAAAATGTCAGTATCACTTTGGGCTTTTTGTAAAATCCCATAAAATTGTACCGGATAACCGCTCTGATCTGGCTCATTCTCTGCTCTGTTCTCCTTCTGCAGTTCTTTAATATCCAAGTTCTCTGTCAATCACGCTGCCGTCTATGGCATTGATGGTAAGATGGCTGCATTTTTTATCATAATTGCCAAAGGTTTCCGGCGCTCCCTGTGACTTCTGTTCTTCTGTATACATCCCCTCAAAATTTCCAAAGAAATCCCATACCGGAACCAGAACCCCGGATCTGCTGTCTGTGGAAGGCTCATAAATTCGACTGTATCCAAAAGTGATCCTGTCAATATGATAGTTTCTGCCATCTTCATAATTTAATGTATCTGCATTTTGTATCAGCATCATTTTTTCATAAATATCCATGATCTCATCAAAAGATTTTAGATTTACACGCTCTGTTTTTACCTCCCCAATATCATACTGATTTATAAATTCCACCTGGTCGATCCCATCTTCCGTCACATAAAAATTCAGTCTTTCATAATCCCAGGTTTCCATTTCACTATCCATGTCCTCTAAAGCTCCGCCGTAGGAATTTGTGTATGTAACGGGAATACCGTCCAGCTTCCTTGTGTAATACAGCATATAACCGGTGTCATGAATATGAATATCATTATTTTCCGGACTGTTTACCTGATATGTACAAAGTCCGTATTCCCAGTCTGCAAGCTCCATATCCGGGATCTGAAGAGCCGCCACCTTCTCATCCGCAAGAGCCTTTGCCTCCTCAAAGGATATGCCGATGTCAGTCTTCAGTTCCTCTTCTGTCGGAAGTGATTCTGCCAGATGAATATCATTGTTTGCTGAAAAATCATCATAACTGTTCCAGAAAAATAATGCATCTGCCTGCTCACTTTGTTCATATTTTTTATTATTTTCAATTTTTACAGACATGGGCGTGCTTCCGGAAGACTTCAGAATATAGCGAAATGGAGTTCCGTCTTCTGTCACTGCCACTCCAATAAAATTGTCATCCATTACATAGGTTCCACCCATCCCATCCGATGTTTCAAGTCCGAACTGAGGCTTCACCTCCTCCAATACTCTCTCCTCCGGAGCAGTTTCATATTCCTGCTCCAGATTTTCAATTACCTCATAAATATCCAGATTATAATTTCCGTTTTCATCTTTTCCCCATCCGTTAGGGTCCATATTTCCTTCTGCAAGATATCCCTTCCAGGTGGTGAGCTCTTTCAGAACCTGTTGTTTTGTTCTGCTAAAATAACTGGAACTGGTATAAATCTTGGCATCCTTAAAAAAAGCATTTGTAATAAGATCTATTTCCGCCTGGTCAAAAGGATGCTGACTGACTGCAATGGCAGAAGCCTTTTCCGCCTCAGGAATTTCTACCACTGCGTTTGTGTCAATCTTCAGCTTTCCGGTCTCATCTGTTACCGTACTCTGATAGGTTTCCGGAGCGCCTACCATATCTCGAATGGTAGCTTTATCTGCCTTCACTGTTTCTTCGGCATTTGCCTGAGTTTCAGGTATTTCTGCCTCTTCATAATTTTTTTCACTTGCCTCTTTTCCCTTCATTTTCACAAGAGAATCTTCCGGAGTTTCTGCACATCCGGTCAGTAATACAGTGCTTATCATCATCCCCAGGATCAATGCCAGCGTTTTTCTTTTCATACGATCTCCTCTCTTAATGTCTGACTATGCAGTTCCTGCTACAGTCATCACTGATTTTATTGTTTTGCTGATATCAGAATATCACAGAGTATTCTGTCGGATATCCCCCAGATTGTAACTGTTCTGTAACCGCTGAAAAATAACAGAAGTACCTGTCCCCTCTCTGCTTTTGATTATAAGCCGCGCTCCGTGAAGCTCGGCAATTTCCTTACAGAGAGCCAGTCCCAGTCCTGCCCCTCCAAAGCTTCGTGATCGTGATTTATCCACCATATAAAATGCCTCTGTAACACGATTCAGTTCCTCTTCCGGAATCCCCTGACCCTGATCTTTTACAGTAATTCCCTGTTCGTCTGCTTTCATAAAAATTTTTCCACCATTCTCAGAGGCTTTGTACGCGTTATCCACAAGATTCACCAAAAAGCTGACCATCATATCCTGATCCATTTCCCAGGATAAGTCCTCTGGAATACACTCTGTTTCCAGGCAGATGTTTTTTTCACTGAGCTTAAATTTCATCAGCTGTCTTACATTTTCCAAAAGATCTCTTACCTGGCATTTTTCAAAATCCACTACCTGTTCTTTTTCTTCATAAAGCTCTGTCAGCTCCAGCATTTTTACAGACAATCTGGACAGTCTCCTGCATTCACGTCCTATATAAGTCAGAGCCTGCTCCCTTCTTCTGTCGCTTAAACGAACGGTCAGAAGAGTATCTGCATATCCCATGATCGCAGTCATCGGGGTTTTCAGTTCATGAGCAAGACTTCCCAGCATCCTTCTCTGAGTTTCATTTGTATTTGTAAGAGCCTCTATATTTTCCTGAACTGTCGTTGCCATATGATTAAAGCTTTTTGCAAGCTGTCCGATCTCATCTTTTCTGCTGTCATCAATACGCACCTGATAATTTCCCTCTGAAATAGCTGCAGCTGCATCTTTCAGCAAAAGGAGAGGACGTATCGTATAGGCAAGACTTCTGTACAGAATCCCTCCTGCCAGAAGTAAAAGAACAAGAGTCATCATCAGTCCCTTTACAAAAAGTCTTGCCGTACGATCATAAATTTCCGTGATATCATTATAATAAACAATTGTATAAGGATTTCCTATGTACAGTTCCGAACTCATAAAGACCAGGAGCCTCTTATCCTCTACTTTCTGTACAGGAAAAATATCTCCCTCTGTTTTCTCGTGCAAATTTTCCCACATTTCTTTATAATTAAACTCATAAGAACTGACATTATACAAACATTCCCCCTTATAAAACAAAGCCCCGCTACTTCCAAAAACCTCCCGGAAAACACTGATCAATTCCAAACGTATTACGTCTGTCTTCGTATCCCCCATATGAGAAATCACTCCTGTACTATCCAGTTTCGTGTTCATTTCCCTCAATTTGTTCCTATACACGATTTCTTCATTTTCCCGCCAGTCATTTACAGTCTGCTGCTGAGATTCATACAGGAAATATATAAGTGTGGCCTGAGAAATGATCATTACCGCCAACAGCGCCTGAAGAAAAATTTTGCGAAAAAGCTTCACTCGTCCACCTCCAGTCTATATCCTATCGTGGGTATTGTTCTTATTACATTTCCCCATCCCAGTTTTTTTCGGATACGTCCTACATGGGCATCTACGGTACGGGTTTCTCCCTCAAACTCCATTCCCCACAGTGTCCCAAGAATCTGCTTTCTTGTAAGAGCTTTGTTTTTGTGCCTCACAAACAACAAAAGACATTCATATTCCATAGGCTTCAGGTAAATCTCCTGGCCGTCCTTTGTTACGGTCCGTTTTTCTGTGTCAATTACCACATCATAAATCTGAATCCGACTGTTTATTCTTCCGTTTCTCTCCAGAACTTTTTCTATCCTCACCAGTAGTTCCAGCATTTCAAAAGGCTTCACAAGATAATCCTCAGCTCCTTCTTTCAGCCCCCGTACCTTATTCTGTACCTCGCCTCTGGCAGTGAGAAAGATTACCGGAATCCCATGGGCTTTCAGTTCCGGAAGCAGAGCAAATCCATCCTTTCCCGGAAGCATCACATCCAAAAGGGCACAATCATAATCGTCTTTTTCTGAAAGACTTTTACTAACCTCGTTTCCATCAAAAAAAGCAGTTACCTGATATCCTGTTACCTCCAGATTCATACAGATCAGATCATTAATTGCCTCTTCATCTTCTATTACCAGAATATGCGCACTCATATCTCTTCCTCCCCTGATATCTTCTATCCTTATTATTGCACTCATTCTATCATTGTGGTGTAACTATTTTGTAAATATATGGCATAATCCTCTGACAACAGTAAAGACACCGCCTTTTTGCCACAATAACATGGGTTCGCTCCTTATCCCGTAAATGCATTGAAAAATTTAATCATCCTGGTTTAAATGACGTGATTACATTGATATACAGGAAGCATTTTAAATACAAAAAATCAGTACCGTTGTCTGGTACTGGCTACATTTTCACCGGATGTTCCATTTCCGGTTCTGTTTATATCTAAATATAAATTATAAATGGGTAAATACAGAATTTCTCACAATAGAATCCATAATGTAAGGATATAGAAAAATCTTAAATTTCTGGATGTGAATCTTGCAAATACAGATCAATAAAAATTTTATTCTATTTTTCACTTATTCTGCACGATACGATGATATTTCAGAAGTTCCCTGCAAATACCCATACTCACAACATGAATATTTCATTTCCAGAACTTCTCCTGCAGCAAAAGAACATCGCTTCTTTAATGAATAAATTTGTATGACAAAAACTCCGTAAACGTTACTATTTACGGAGTTTTGAACCTCCCCCTGTTGGACTCGAACCAACGACACTGCGGTTAACAGCCGCATGCTCTACCGACTGAGCTAAGGAGGAATAGAAAGTATTGCACTTTCAAAACTACATACATGTTGACATTGGAATCTATTTAACCTTGCTTATGCTCGATCGCGGTCACCTCATGACTCCGTCATTCGGTGCCTTTTGCTTTGCAAATGTCCAATCCAGTTAAGAACCACTCCTTCACAAGCAAGCCTGCTCCGTCCTGCTTCTTTCCTGTCTTGACCGCTTTCTCGCTTTTTGGTCAAGCCCTCGACCTATTAGTAGCAGTCAGCTCCATACGTTACCGCACTTCCACCTCTGCCCTATCTACCTCG
>NZ_JAJQXX010000031.1 GCF_028767025.1 Blautia sp. XA-2221 | reverse complement strand
ATAGATAAGGTTCGGCATATGTTCCACAAGTTAGCTTAACAGCTTGCAAAAGTCATATAAAATGAGATTTGAAAGGAGAATGTAACTTCATGTTTGCTAAAAATTCAAAGGCATATTCTGTCTACCTGCTGTTCCGATTTGTCTGTTCCCTGGCGGTTTCTATGTCCACAGTGCTTTCCATCGTGTACCACCTGGAGGTGGTGCAGCTGGATGCTTTCCAGCTTGTCCTGGTAGGGACGGTTCTGGAGACCTCCTGCTTTCTGTTCGAGATACCCACCGGTGTGGTGGCGGATTTGTATAGCCGTCGGCGCTCGGTGCTGATTGGAATGTTCCTCTACGGCCTGGGCTTTCTGATGGAGGGTGCGCTACCGTGGTTCGCGCCGGTTCTGCTGGCCCAGGTTGTCTGGGGTTGCGGTGATACCTTCATCACCGGCGCTCTGGAGGCGTGGATTGCCTCGGAGGAAGAGGACAAACCCATAGACAAGGTGTTCCTGCGGGGCAGTCAAATGGGGCAAATCGGCGGCGTTCTGGGCGTGGTGCTGGGCACACTGCTGGGAAACATAAACCTGCAAATGCCTGTCATCTTGGGGGGCAGTTTGTGCTTGTTGTTGGGGCTGGTGTTGGTTCGCATCATGCCAGAAACCAACTTCTCCCCTGCTATTGAGGAACGGCAGGGCTTGCTTAAAGACTTTGTCTGCCTGTTCAAGCTCAACCTGGGCTTTGTGAAAGGCGCACCTGTGTTGCTGGCGCTCTTAGCAATCACACTATGCGGGGGACTTGCCAGTGAAGGCTTTGACCGGCTCTCCACCGCTCATTTTCTGGATGACACGGTAATACCCGTTATCGGGCCGCTGAACAGCGTCACTTGGTTCGGTGTTATCAGTCTTATCGGCAGCGGCTTAGGTATTCTGGCTTCTCAGTTGCTCATCGCCCGCATGGAGAAAAAAGGGACTGTCAGCCGAACCAGTGTGGTCATGTCCACCAGCGCCGGGTATATCCTGTGCCTGGTTCTCTTCGCGGTGGGGCGGAGCTTTTGGTTCATGTTGTTGGTGTTCCTGCTGGCGGGGCTTATGCGCACCATCAAGGAGCCTGTGCTGGCCGCCTGGATGAACGACCATGTGGATGAGAAAATGCGCGCCACAGTCTTTTCCACCAGCGGACAGCTGGACTCTTTCGGGCAGATCATCGGCGGGCCTATTGTGGGGCTGGTAGCCCAGCAGGTGTCCATACCCTGGGGGCTGGTCTGTACCGCTTTCCTGCTGTTGCCCGCGCTGTTCTTAGTGCCGGTGGCGGGAAAGAAGCGGGATTGATATGGCATAGTTAAGTTTACTGACGAGCGGGAGATTACTTCCGCTCGTCTTCATTTAGTAGCGCAAAATTTGAGGACTCTTTATTTCCTTATTTACTTCTTCAGTCAGAACTTTAGTCATGTTGGACATGGTTTGTGGAGTATAGTGATGACCGTACATTTTTTCGA
>NZ_JAJQXX010000030.1 GCF_028767025.1 Blautia sp. XA-2221 | reverse complement strand
AATCATTATTTGAGGAACTGGGCGGCAAATACGAAAGGCAAGGGGATTATTTGATACCGTGCTTAACTGTACCCGCCGAAGAAGAACAGGCAATAGGCATCTGGGGGCAACGGCATTTAGATTATCTAAAACAGTACCGTAAAGTTACATACACCAATCTTCTTACAAGCGGCAGGCTAAACGCCTACCTTGCCGACATCAACAGACAGGCACAGGAACGCTTTGAAAGGCTCATAGAGGGTATGAAACAGGCACAGGGCATAACGGAACAGCTAAAGGCAGAAAACGCCTTAGAATGGACAGGATGCCTCAATAACATAAGGGCTTGTGCGAGGGAGATTGTGGAAAAGGAAATTATTTTTGCATAAACAGATGATTAGTGGCAGGGGGAAATCCTGCCGCTTTTTCTGCTTTAGTTTGTCAGCTTGACAAATAAAGGGTTAAGGAATATAATTAGATTCAGTATTATACAAGGAGTTAATAAATATGCGGCAAGGTATTCTTAAATAAACTGTCAATTTGATAGTGGGAACAAAAAGTAGCAGTCCCGTTTCACTTTTAATATGGGGCTTAGTTTTTTGTACCCAGTTTAAGAATACTTTTATCATGTAATTTTATATGCCCGAAAACATATAAGTGTTTTGGGGCTATTGGAGTTATTTACCCAGTGATAGGAGTATTTATCACTGGGTATTTTTATGCCCTTTTTTGGGTGTTGATAGGAGGAAAATCACATGAAAATAATTAACTTAGGCATTCTGGCTCACGTTGACGCAGGAAAGACAACATTAACGGAAAGTTTATTGTATACCAGTGGTGCAATTGCAGAACTAGGGAGCGTAGATGAAGGCACAACAAGGACAGATACAATGAATTTGGAGCGTCAAAGGGGAATCACTATCCAGACAGCAGTGACATCTTTTCAGTGGGAGGATGTAAAAGTCAACATTATAGATACGCCAGGCCATATGGATTTTTTGGCGGAAGTATACCGTTCTTTATCCGTATTAGACGGAGCAGTATTATTAGTTTCTGCAAAGGATGGCATACAGGCACAGACCCGTATACTGTTTCATGCACTACAGATAATGAAGATTCCGACAATTTTTTTCATCAATAAAATTGACCAAGAGGGGATTGATTTGCCAATGGTATATCGGGAAATGAAAGCAAAGCTTTCTTCGGAAATTATAGTGAAGCAAAAGGTTGGGCAGCATCCCCATATAAATGTAACGGACAATGACGATATGGAACAGTGGGATGCGGTAATTATGGGAAACGATGAACTATTAGAGAAATATATGTCAGGGAAACCGTTTAAAATGTCAGAACTGGAACAGGAAGAAAACAGGAGATTCCAAAACGGAACGTTATTTCCCGTTTATCACGGAAGCGCTAAAAACAATCTGGGGATTCGGCAGCTTATAGAAGTAATTGCCAGTAAATTTTATTCATCAACGCCTGAAGGTCAATCTGAACTATGCGGGCAGGTTTTTAAGATTGAATATTCAGAGAAAAGGCGGCGTTTTGTTTATGTGCGTATATATAGCGGAACATTGCATTTGAGGGATGTTATTAGAATATCTGAAAAAGAGAAAATAAAAATCACAGAGATGT